>NZ_MCAS01000055.1 GCF_003610895.1 Paraburkholderia fungorum | reverse complement strand
TTCGATGCATTCGACGACCCCTCCGCCGAGCGCGAACCGCCGGTGCATCTGATCGGCTTTCCCGGCTGCTATCCGAATGGGTACGCCGAGAAGATGCTGGAACGGCTTACCACCCATCCAAACGTAGGTGCGGTGCTGTTTGTGTCGCTCGGCTGCGAGAGCATGAACAAGCACTACCTCGTCGACGTCGTGCGCGCGAGCGGCCGTCCCGTGGAAGTGCTGACGATTCAGGAAAAAGGCGGCACGCGCAGCACGATTCAATACGGCGTCGACTGGATTCGCGGCGCACGCAAGCAACTTGCCGCGCAGCAGAAGGTGCCGATGGCGCTGAGCGAACTGGTGATCGGCACGATCTGCGGCGGCTCGGACGGCACCAGCGGCATTACCGCGAATCCGGCCGTGGGCCGCGCGTTCGATCATCTGATCGACGCAGGCGCAACTTGTATCTTCGAAGAAACCGGCGAACTGGTGGGCTGTGAGTTACATATGAAAACGCGCGCGGCACGGCCGGATCTCGGCGATGAGATCGTTGCGTGCGTGGCGAAGGCGGCGCGCTACTACTCGATCCTCGGGCATGGCAGTTTTGCGGTCGGCAATGCGGACGGTGGCCTCACCACGCAGGAGGAAAAATCTTTGGGCGCGTATGCGAAAAGCGGCGCGTCGCCGATTGTCGGCATCATCAAACCCGGGGACGTTCCGCCGACCGGCGGCCTTTATCTTCTCGACGTCGTACCCGACGGCGAGCCGCGTTTCGGCTTTCCGAACATTAGCGACAACGCGGAAATCGGCGAACTGATCGCCTGCGGCGCGCATGTGATTCTGTTCACAACCGGACGTGGGTCGGTGGTTGGCTCGGCGATCTCGCCGGTCATCAAGGTCTGCGCGAATCCCGCGACGTACCGCAATCTCGCCGGCGATATGGACGTCGATGCAGGCCGCATTCTCGAAGGCCGCGGCACACTCGACGAAGTCGGCCGGGAAGTGTTCGAGCAAACGGTCGCGGTGTCGCTCGGTGCGGCATCGAAATCTGAAACGCTGGGTCATCAGGAATTCATTCTGACGTACAAGACTTTTGAACCGGTGGGGCCGGCCTGCTTGCCATCGAACGCGGTGCCGCCGCATCAGGTTGTTGCGATCGCGCGGCACTGAGCGAATCCGGCCTATCGACCCTGTCTATCGACGGCGAAGCCGTGATTGATGCAGCGACCGTCAGGGCGGTGGGCAAACATCGTCAGCACGTGTTAAAACATCATAAACAGGAGACGTGGTCCATGACGGCAACGATCGGTTCGAAGATCGAACAGCGGCGCGGCATTGGCCGCCGTGCACTACGAGTGAGCGGATTGGGACTCGGCACGGCGCCTTTGGGCGGCCTCTATCGCGATCTGTCCGACGAAGAAGCGCACGCGACCATTGCCGCTGCGTGGGACGCCGGCGTGCGTTTTTTCGACACTGCGCCACACTACGGTCACACGAAGGCCGAGCACCGTCTGGGCGACGCGCTGCGCGGCTATCCGCGCAGCGAATACGTGCTGTCCACCAAGGTCGGGCGCCGCTTCGTACCGCGCACCACGCCCTACGACGGCAGCGAGGGCTGGCAAGACCCGTTGCCGTTCCAGGCGATCTACGACTACACGCACGACGGCATTCTGCGTTCGTTCGAAGACAGCCAGCAACGCCTCGGCATTGTCGATATCGACATTCTTCTCGTGCACGATATCGGCGTTGTCACGCATGGCGACAACAACCCCCATTACTGGCGGCAACTGACCGAAGGCGGCGGCTTTCGCGCGCTCGACGATTTGCGTTCCTCGGGCGCGGTGAAGGCGGTTGGGCTCGGCGTTAATGAAGGCGCGGCCATACTCGACGCGATGGCTGAATTCGATATCGATTGCGCGTTGCTCGCGGGCCGTTATACGCTGCTTGAACAGAGCACGCTCGACGATCTGCTCCCAGCATGTGAACGACGCGGCGTCAGCATCCTGTTAGGCGGCGCGTTCAATTCGGGCATTCTGGCGCGCGGCGTCGGCGGCGATCTGAAATTCAACTACGGTGACGCGCCGAGCGAAATCATCGAACGCGTCGCGCGGCTCGAAGCGGTGTGCCGCGTGCATGGCGTGCCGCTTGCCGCCGCGGCCTTGCAGTTTCCGTATGCGCATCCGGCGGTCGCCACGGTGTTGACCGGCGCGCGCAGTGTCGGCGAATTGCGTGAGAACGTCGCGTCGTTCGAGTTGCCAATTCCCGCGGAGTTGTGGTCCGCGTTGCGTGACAAGGGCTTGCTCGACAGCCGCGCGCCCGCGCCAGAGGATTGATTTGACGATGCCTATCGACGCGCACCAGCATTACTGGGATCCCGCTCGCGGCGACTATGAGTGGCTCACGCCAGAGCTGAAGATCCTGTACCGGCCGTTTGGTCCCGCCGATCTCAAACCGTTGCGCGAAACAGCGGGCATTGAGCGGACGGTGGTAGTGCAGGCGGCGCCCACTCTCGATGAAACCCGTTACTTGCTGGACGTCGCGCGCAACGAACCCTCGATTGCGGGCGTGGTGGGCTGGGTGCCGTTGCTGTTGCCCAACGCGCCGGCCGTGATCGAAGCGCTTGCACATGAGCCGAAGTTCAAGGGCGTGCGGCCGATGCTGCAGGATTTACCGGACGACTCGTGGATCGCCAACCCGGATCTTGCGCCCGCAATCGACACGTTGATCGCGCACGACCTTGCGTTCGACGCATTGATTTACGCGCGGCATGTCGAATACTTCGAGACTTTTGCGGCACGTTTTCCCGCGTTGCGCATCGTCGTGGATCACGGTGCGAAGCCGCCGATCCGCTACGGTCGCGCGGGTTGGCCAACGTGGGCCGACGCGATTAAGCGGCTTGCTCAACTGCCGCAAGTGCATTGCAAGCTCTCGGGTCTCGTTACGGAGGCCTCACCTGGCTGGACCGAAGAAACGCTGCATCCGTACGTCGATCATCTGCTGAAGTCATTTGGCCCCGCGCGTTTGATGTGGGGCAGCGACTGGCCGGTGCTCGATCTGAACGGCGATTATCTGATCTGGCACTCGGTGGCGAATACGTTGCTCGCGTCTTTGAGCGACGCCGAGCGTGAGGCGGTTTTTGGCGGCAACGCCGCTGCGTTTTATCGGCTTTGATGTGACGAAGATGCGTTGCGAAGACAAGAGAAGCCCATTCAACTGGAGTCGTAGATGACACAAAGACTGGCCGGCAAGACGGCCCTGATCACCGCGGCAGGACAAGGCATTGGTCTCGCCACGGCGGAACTATTCGCGCGCGAAGGCGCGCGCGTGATCGCCACCGATATCCGCATCGACGGACTCGCCGGCAAGCCGGTCGAAGCGCGCAAGCTCGACGTGCGCGACAACGCGGCGATCAAGGCGCTGGCGGCCGAACTCGGCTCGATCGACGTGCTGTTCAACTGCGCGGGCTTCGTGCACGCCGGTAACATCCTCGAATGCAGTGAAGAAGATTGGGACTTCGCCTTCGACCTGAATGCGAAGGCCATGTACCGCATGATTCGCGCGTTTTTACCCGCCATGCTGGAGAAGGGCGGCGGGTCGATCATCAATATGTCGTCGGCGGCGTCGAGCGTGAAGGGTGTGCCGAACCGCTTTGCATACAGCGCGTCGAAAGCCGCGGTGATCGGGCTGACCAAGTCTGTCGCTGCAGACTTCATTACGCGTGGTGTACGCTGTAACGCGATCTGCCCGGGCACGGTGGCTTCACCGTCGCTCGAACAGCGGATCGTCGAGCAGGCCAAGGCGCAAGGCGCGACGCTCGAGGCTGTGCAGGCGGCCTTTGTCGCGCGTCAGCCGATGGGCCGTATCGGCAAACCGGAAGAGATCGCCGCGTTGGCGCTGTATCTCGCATCTGACGAATCGTCGTTTACTACCGGTCACGCGCATGTGATCGACGGCGGCTGGTCGAACTGATGCGCGCGGGTCCCCATTGGACACCCGCTGAAGTAATAACCCGAATGCGACCCGAAACAAGAACCGACTATCACTGAAAGGAAGTGCCAGGATGAAATTGCTTCGCTATGGGCCGAAAGGCCAGGAAAAGCCGGGCTTGCTCGACGCCCAAGGCAAGATTCGCGATCTGTCGAAGGTGGTTGGCGATATCGACGGCGCCACGCTGACCGACGAAAGCCTCGCCAGGCTGCGCGCGCTCGATCCGGCTTCGCTGCCGGTTGTGGAAGGCAACCCGCGTATCGGTCCGTGTGTCGGCAAGATCGGCAAGTTCATCTGTATCGGCCTGAACTACGCGGATCACGCGGCCGAATCGAATCTGCCGGTGCCGTCGGAACCCGTGATTTTCAACAAGTGGACGAGCGCGATCTGCGGCCCGAACGACGACGTGGAAATTCCGCGCGGCTCGAAGAAGACCGACTGGGAAGTCGAACTCGGCGTGGTGATCGGCAAGCCCGCGAAATATATCGACGAAGCCAACGCGCTCGATTATGTCGCGGGTTACTGCGTGATCAACGACGTGTCGGAGCGCGAATGGCAGATCGAACGCGGCGGCACGTGGGACAAGGGCAAGGGCTTTGATACGTTCGGCCCGATCGGTCCGTGGGTCGTGACACGCGATGAAGTGGCCAATCCGCAGAACCTGAGCCTGTGGCTCGAAGTGGACGGCCACCGCTATCAGAACGGCAGCACGAAGACGATGGTATTCGGCGTGGCGAAGCTGGTGTCGTACGTATCGCAGTGCATGAGCCTGCAACCGGGCGACGTGATTTCGACCGGCACGCCGCCGGGTGTCGGCATGGGCGTGAAGCCGAATCCGGTGTTTCTGAAGCCGGGCCAGACGATCCGCCTCGGTATCGAAGGTCTCGGCGAACAAACGCAAAAGACCTACGCGGCCGAGTGATTCGCCCGCCGGTTGAAAAGCGTGGTTGATGCGAAAAGCGAAGGCCGTTCCCGCACGATGCGGGAACGGCCTTTTCTCTTTTTCTTCTAAGCTTCGCGCCTTTCGCTCGCTTAGCCTGCCTGTTCGTGCTCGCCGTTTTCGCTGATGCGATTGATCGTGCCCTGTGCAACCGCGACGAGCTTCTCACGGCCGCCATCCATCACATACACGTTGCACTGGCAGGTTGCCTGAAGCCGGCCCGCGTAGACCACCCTCGCCCGCGCGATCAGTGTGCCGTTCACCACCGGCCGCAGATAGTTGATCTTGTACTCGCCCGTCACGACCTTCGGACCCAGCGACAGCGCGCCAGCGAATGTCAGCGCATTGTCGGCGAGATAGCTGATAACGCCGCCGTGCACGAAGCCATGCTGTTGCCGCAATTCGTCGCGGATCGGCAGGCATAGCGTCAATTCGGTGGTGCCCGTATGCATCAGCTCGGTGCCTAGCAGCATGCTGAAGGGCTGGGCATGCAGTGCGCCGCGCGCCCGGTCGAGGATGTCGGTCATCGTGATTCCTTCGGGTGTCGCCCGTAGTGGCATCTGCACCGGCGTGCATTGTGCAGTCCCTACCCACTCTAGGAAGCGCTGATGCATCGCGTCAAGGTGAATCCAAAATATCTGCGCGGCATTGTTGCGCAAAACAACAAGAATTGCGGAGTTGGCCGAGGAAAAGGGGATGTAAGGCGATCTTTCGGGAAATTGATCTTCAGCAAAGTTCAGGCTTGCCGTTAACCCTGACGTAGGTCCCGTCATTCTTTGCTTTAGGTATTCACGATGTTCAGCAAGATCAAGGTCGCATCCGGCCTGTTGTGTGTTCTGGCCGCGTTCTGCGTTTTTCAGCTTGTCACGGTGGGGCTGGGGTTCTGGTCGCTCACGCGCACGCATGACGACGTGGGCGACCTGTCGAACATTGCCTTGAGGCAGGTGGATGCGGTCAATGAAACGACCCAGCACCTGATGGATGCGCGCATCAACCTCTCGCGCGCCGGTACGCGCATGGTGCGCGGCGGCGGTGAGCCGGCCGACATCGTGCAGCATGCCCGCGAACAGCTGACGGCCGCCGATCAATCCTTCAACGCGTTCATGAGCGCGCAGAAGACCAGCGATGAAAACACGGCACGCGCCACCGCGCTGGCCGAGAAGTACAAGAAGTTGCACGACGCGCTGACGGAGTTGGCGCAGTTTCTCGACTCGAACAATATTCAGGCGTTTCTGGATCAGCCCACCCAGGGCTTCCAGGACGCCTATCTCGGCGAGTCGCATAATTTCGTGCAATTCGGCACGGCGGCGAGCCGGGCGTCGATCGATTCGATCGACAGCCGCATGGCGATGTTCCGCGCCGTCAGCATCGCGATCCTGCTGCTCCTGGTGGCGGGCACGGTCGGCGTGTATGCCGCGCTTCGCAAGGGCGTAGTGGCGCCGCTGGAAGAAGCCGGCCGTCACTTCGACCGCATCGCGCAAGGGCGTCTCGACCAGCCGATCGCTTCGCGTGGCAGCAACGAGATCGGCCGGCTGTTCTCGGGTCTCGCGAAAATGCAGGCGAGCGTGGCGCGTACCGTGCAAACCGTGCGCGAATCCGCCGACTCGATTCACCTCGGTGCCGACGAAATCGCGACCGGCAACGCCGATTTGTCGGCTCGCACGGAAAACCAGGCGGCGTCGCTCGAAGAAACTGCGTCGAGCATGGAGGAATTGACCGCCACGGTGCGCCAGAACGCCGATCACGCTCGCGAAGCCAATGCGCTTGCAGAAACCGCGCTCGAGGCGACCTCGCGCGGCAGCCAGGTGGTCAACGAGGTGGTCGACAAGATGCGCGGCATCGCGCAAAGCTCGGACAAGATCGCCGAGATCATTTCAGTGATCGACGGCATTGCGTTCCAGACCAATATTCTCGCGTTGAACGCGGCCGTCGAAGCCGCCCGCGCGGGCGAGCAGGGCCGTGGCTTTGCCGTGGTGGCGGGCGAGGTGCGCGGCTTGGCCCAGCGTAGCGCGCAGTCGGCCAAGGAAATCAAGACGTTGATCAGCGAATCGGTCGCCGAGATTCAGGGCGGCTCAACGCTGGTCGAGCATGCCGGCGAAGCGATGAGCAACGTTTCCGCGTCGATCTCGCGCGTCACCCAGATGATGGCGGAAATCAGCGCGTCGTCGCTCGAGCAGAGCACGGGCATCGAGCAGGTCAACCAGGCGGTGGTGCAGATGGACGAGATGACGCAGCAGAACGCGGCACTCGTCGAACAAGCCGCTGCAGCGGCAGCTTCACTGCATCAGCAGACGCAGCAACTGAAGGAAGCGGTCTCTGTCTTCGAAATTTCGGAAACTGTGTTGCGGATGCAACAAATGGACGATTTACACGGGCAAACGGCCGCGTTCGGGCTGTCCGGCATACGGGCAATCTGAGTCGGACAGGGGCTGTACAGACCTGGCAGCGGCGCCCCAAAAGAGGGCATCCGCAAAAGAAAATGGCCCGCGAAAGCGGGCCATTTTGCATTAGACGCGAGCGCCTAAGGGTGCTTCAAGTACCGGAAGGTACTTAGGCCGGCTGGATGTTCGCAGCCTGCTTGCCCTTCGGGCCTTGCTTAACTTCGAACGTCACCTTCTGGTTTTCCTGCAGGGACTTGAAGCCGCTGCCTTGAACTTCCGAAAAGTGTGCGAAGAGATCTTCACCGCCGTCGTCCGGCGTGATGAAGCCAAAGCCCTTTGCATCGTTAAACCACTTCACAGTACCTGTTGCCATTTTTGATCCAATAAATGTTGTGTGTTGCATTCGCGACCGCTATTTCTCAACGTGAGATCGAGCGCGAAGTGAGAGTTGTATCACGTCTTTATGATGGACGCCAATCAACCCGTATTCGGGTATTCCCCCGATTGGGCCCTTTTGGGGCCCGGAAAGCATTTTGCAGGGATGCTCCGGCCGGTAGGGTAAACTGCTTGTATTACTTTTCCAGGAAAAACATTGACACATTATTTGCAAGAAGAACTTACCTCGTTCTGGAGTCGTTTGACACCTTATCTCGCGATATTGGAGTCGAATTTACCTCAAGAAGGCACCCTGGACCCAGTCGGCCGCATCACGATCGACACCGAAAATCACCAGGCTTTTGCCCTTCACACCACCGATAAAAAGCCGCACGGCGACATCTCGGACACCCCCACCGGACAAAGCGCGACCTACACGCGATTCAAGACTGCCGACGCCGATTGGGGCCCCTGGCAACGCGAAGCATATTGATTGACCGGCCAGTCGGCTTTAATGCCGGTGCCCGGAAGACGGCGGCCGGCGTTCAGCCCGGCAACGCGTCATAGGCGGTCGCGAGGTGATAGGGGGTGGTCGACGGCATGTCGGCACGCGCCACGTCACCGGCGGCCGTTTTGCATTCGAACCAGCCCTGCGGACGCAGGAAGCGGTGCCGGAAAAGCTCGATCTGTTGCGGCAGCGCGGCGAGCACGGCGGGGTCGTCATGGCTCGCCAGGGCACGCAGATATTCTGTCTGAGCCCAGATCCGCTGGGTGGCGTCCTTGATTCGCCCGGTTTCGTCGAGCGAGGCGCATACGCCGCCTGTCTGCGCGTCCACGCCATATTGCTGGGCGAAGCGGAAAGCGCGCGTCAGCGATTCTTCGAGTCCGGTCGCTTCGAATAGCGCGCCCGCCTGCTTGACGAGCCAGAACCACTCGAACTGGTGGCCCGGTTCCAGACGGTTATCTTCCGCGCCAATCGGCAATTCGGCGACGCAGCCAGTCGGCGCATGCACGAAGTGATGCGCGATGGCGCCGGCAAGACGCTGCAGCGCGGCGTCGAAGGCGATGTCGCCCGTGGCGTGGCGAGCTGCCAGCCAGGCTTCGGTGAGGTGCATCAGCGGATTCTGGATCGGCGTGCCGGTCACGCGGGCAAAGTCCGCAGTGAGCGCGGCGTTGAACAGGTCGCCAGCGGCCGCGAAGTGCGACTGAATCAGCGCCGACGTGCGATGCACGACGTCCAGTGCGTCCCTGTTGCCCGAACGGCCGCCATATACCGCACAGGCGAACACGACGAATGCGTGGGTGTACAGGTCTTTGGTGGTGTCGAGCGGCGCACCCTGCGCATCCACGCTAAAGAACCATCCGCCGTGGCGCGTGTCCTGAAAGGTGTGGATCAGCGAGTCGAACAGCACCTGGGCGTGAGCCGCATCGCCCGCTTGCGAGAACACGAACAATTGCCGCGCGCACGCCATCGCCCGGTAGCGTTGCACGGGCAACGGCTCGGGGCCCTCGGCGCTGACCGCTTCGTACGGCAGCTTCAGCGTGGCGTTGAAACCTGGCCCGCGCCACAGCGGCAGCACCACGCGAGTGAAGTGATCACGCAGTGTGGCGGCGGGGGTGATCGTCGAATCGGAAGGGGGCATGCTCTGCATAGTTCGGTCGGTCAAAGGCGGTCATCAATGCGGTCATTCAAGGTGCCTGCGGACTTGGCTTGTCGCACTCAGGGCACCGGCGTGCGGCCAAGCATAAAGCAAACCGCTGCCGGTGGCACCCCGCCGCAGTTATGCAATACGCATCAAATAATTTCAGATAAGGAGGAACAACAATGTTGGGGAACCTTGAACTCATTTCCCGTCTGGTGCTGGCCGCCGCGCTCGGCAGCGTAATCGGCTTCGAGCGCGAACGGCTTTCATGGGCCGCGGGGTTGCGCACGCATATGCTGGTTTGCGTGGGTTCGGCGCTCATTATGATCGTGTCGGCCTATGGCTTCGCCGAAGTGCTGACGGGCGACCATGTCGTGCTCGATCCGTCCCGGATGGCCGCTCAGGTAGTCTCAGGCATCGGCTTTCTTGGCGCGGGTTCGATCCTGCTGCGCGGCGAGATTGTGCGCGGACTGACGACGGCGGCAAGCCTCTGGTCGGTCGCGGCGATCGGGCTGGCGGTCGGCGGCGGGTTGTACACGGCGTCGATTGCCGCGACCATCATCATTTTGATCATCCTTGCCGGGATCAAGCCGCTCGAGCGCCGTTTCATCACGGTCAAGCAACGGCGCCAGCTGACGATGATCGTCGAGCGCGGCACCTTGACCTTCCATTCGCTGCACGACGAACTCGGCGCCGCGAGCCCGCGCGTCAAGCAATTCGTGATGCAACAAAGCGACGACGCGCCGGAATGCGACGAGGTAACCATCACCTTGCACCGCGTGTCGAATACCGAATATGAAGCGATCTGCGCACGCTTGCGTCAGTTGCATGGCGTCAAGCAGTTCCGGCAGGACGAGGCGTCGTCTTAAAAACGGAAAAACGTCGGCGAATGGCTTCGGCTGGGGCGGGCGGCCATGCGACAATGCGGTCTCGAAAAATTCCAACGGCATTGACGAGCGGTGCTCGGCGCCCGCTTTCCGGCGACGACCGCTTTTTTCTCTATGGCAGATTCCGCAGCATCCACGCAGTCCCGGCCTCAGCGCGCCGCTTCGAAGAAGCGGCGTCAGGCCACCGTCTCGACCGAAACTGAAAACAAGCTGGCGCGCGCCGCGCGCTCGGCACAACGTCTCGCGCAACTGAGCGATGCCTCACGCGACGACAGCACGCTCGACCTGTTCCCTGACGATCCCACCCGCGCCACGCTGGAGGCGATGAACATCGACGTCCGGCAGGGCACGCTGCATGGCTTCGAATTACCCGATGTGGTGCTGGCCGCGGTCGGCGTGATCGACGCCGATGGCTTGTCGCTGGAGGCAAGAGCGGCGCGCCGTGCGCCGCGTGCCACGAAGGCCGATGAACCGGTGCCCGTGAATGCGCAATTGAGCGGGCTGGAGACGGAGGCCGTCGAGGCGCCGGCATTGCCGGTCGGCGAGCTGGCTTTCGGGGATGCGCAGGCGCCCGCAGACGCGCCGGCCGAAGAGAAGCCGGCGGCATCGGCGCGTGAGGTGGTCACGCCGCTCACGCCTGCGATGGCGGCGGCGACCGTGGCGCGCAGCGTGACCGCGCTGCGCCAGGCGGCCGAACCGGGCGCCACGACGGCGGATACGGCCGCAGCCACGAGTTCGGGCGGCGTCAAGCCGACTGTGCCGCCGCAGCGCTTTGCGGCGACCTTTGCCAAGGCGACGACGGCCTCGCGAGAAGCCGCCGGGGCTGAAGCCGCGAATGGCGGGGCAACAAATGCCGGAGCCGCGAATGCGGGAGTGGACCGCGCGTCGTCTTCGCCGGAATCCGAAGCTGGAATTGGGCGTTCGTTCTCTTCGCCGGAATCTGAAGCCGGCGCGGTGACTGCCGGGTCGAAGCCGGGCGTCAAGCCGTCGGGCAATGTGGCCGCGTCGTCGGCTACGAGCGCGCCTGCATCTGCATCCACACACGCCAGCGCGGGTTTCGCAACGCCCTCCTTCCGGGAAGCTCAGCGCGCCGAAGCTGCCGCAGCAGCGCTGCGCGCCGCGCCTGAGCTCGACCGCGCGCGGGCGACGGCCTTTGCCGATACCGTCGACGCCCTGTATGGCGTGATTGCCGATCAACGCCACGCGGCGACCGACCATTCACGCCGCATGAAATGGATGTTGTCGATCGTGGTGGGTGCGTTGCTGATGACGGTCGCGATCGGCATCACGCAGACCGTGCTTCTGATGCGCCTGACCCGTGAAACTACCGCCCAGCAGCACCGCATCGAACAGATGATGCAGAACCAGCAGGCCGCCATGGCCAGTCTGCTCGACACTCACATGGCGATGGCCACCGCAGCGGCGGCCACTGCCGCTTCTGATGCAGCGGCAACCGCGGCGCTCCAGCCAGCCGCGGCCGCGCCGGCTCATGTCAAACGCAGCGTGCGAGCCCAGCACGTGCACAAGCCGAAAGCAGCCAATTCGCACTGATCTTCAGTGACCGCCGCGCCGGCGAGAGCCGGCTGCGGCGTCAGACGCCGTCGGTGCCATCCTGGTCAATCATCGCAAAGCGTGACGAGCGCAAAACCCCCGTGCAGCGGGCGGCCGCAGCCACGTACGCTCCAGCAGGCGGAAGTTTTGACCCTCAAATATGAAAAAAGGGACGTTGTCATGATGCGACGCACCATGGACAAAAACCCTGTGGCAACACACCACACCCGGGAAATTGCTGCATTGCACTAGCTTTTTACTAGGGAAAACCCTAAAATGCTTCTTAAGGGAAAACCCTAGCAAATGCAGTAACCAACCGGGAGTCGCCATGAGCTTCATTTTTGCATTGTTCCAAAAGGTCAGCGACCTCTTTGCGTCGCCCCATCTGCCGCTGGATTCGGACTATTCGTATGCAGCGCGTAGCCGCGAAGCAGAGCGCGCGCGCAAAGCGCAAGCTACGTTGTTCGGCATCAAGCTGAGCGACTAAAAGTAAGCTTGTAAGGCCTGAGCGCGGACCACCGCGCATAGGCGCGCACGTTGAGTGCGCTCGTGTCATTGAAGCCACCGCCCGCGAAACGCGAGCCGTGGCTTTTGTTTTTTGGGCGCTTACCGCCTCATTCCTCGTCTTTCCGAATATTTCCCGGCCGAAATGAGTGTAACGGCGGCTGACACGGCGCCGTCCTGCCATTCGGTTGATCCGTCGCGCATCGGCTGCAGACGGGCGGCGAACCCCAAAAAGACGGCATTTCATCCGTCCCTTTCTACGAAACGTGTGCTTACAAGTGCTCACGTCTTCATGCAGTTTGCACCGCTACAGTTGGTTTCAAGCGTACGGCGTCTGGTCCGAACCCGAAATCGCGGTTCGATGCCGACCAAACACGGACGCCGGCTTGATACGAAACTTTTGCATGGGAGGTCACTATGAAAACCTTTAACAAGATGTCGCGTTCGATCATTGCAACCCTGCTGGCAGGCGGCGCGTTGATCGCGGCCGGCAGCGCGTTCGCCCAGGAACGGGTGATCGTTGAGAATGGTCCGGGGCCGGTGGTTTACGGTCAACCTCACCTGATGCCGGTAGACGTGTCGATCAACATCGGCTGGCATGGCGATCGTTACTGGGACGGCCATCGCTACTGGGCCCATGACGAATGGATGCACCATCATCCGCACGACTACGATCCGCACCACCACGACGACCGTCGTCCGCCGCCGCCGCGCTATTAATGCGTGTATGACGGCGCCGCGTGTCGCGGTGTGAAGTTCGCAAAGCCGGTCCTCCTTCACAGGAGACCGGCTTTGTTGCGTTCAGTCTTGCAAAACGGTGCGCTGCGCTATGCTTGAACGCTTTCATCGACGGCAGCGGGAGAGCGGCGTGGACAAGGCAGTCATAGGGGTAGTGGGCACGGGATTGATGGGCGTCGGCATTGCGACGCAAAGTGCATTGCATGGGCACCGGACGATCGTTCACGACGTCGACCCGGCGCGTCTTGCGAGCGTCGCGCCGAAGGCGCAAGCGGTGCTCGACGAACTGATCGACGCCGGACGCATCGATGACACCGCCAAACAGGCGGCACTCGCACGCATCGAGACACATGCGCAACTCGAGGTCATGGCTTCGGCGCAATTCGTTATCGAGGCGATTCCCGAGGTGCTTGAACTGAAGCATCGCCTGTATGCGTCGCTAGCCGGGTTGATGGCGGACGATGCAATCCTCGCGAGCAATACCAGCGGTTTTCCGCCTGATCAACTAGCCACTCCGTTGCGCGCGAAGGAGCGTTTTCTGATCGCTCACTTCTGGAATCCGCCGCACATGATTCCGCTTGTCGAAGTGGTGCCGGGCACTGCTACCGCGCCGGAAGTCACCAGGCAGACCGCCGCGTTGATGAGTGCAATCGGTATGGAGCCCGTGGTGCTGGCAAAAGCGATTCCGGGCTTTGTCGGCAACCGGCTGCAGTTCGCGGTGCTGCGCGAGGCGTTGAACATCGTGCGCTCGGGGGCCGCCACGCCCGACGTGGTCGATCGGGTCATGAAGGCGTCGCTTGGACGCCGATGGGGGATTGTCGGACCGTTCGAGGGCGCGGACATGGGCGGCCTCGACACCTTCCTCGACATCTCCACACATCTGATGCCGGAACTCGCGAAAGACGAAGACGTGCTTGATCTGCTAAGAGCGCAGGTCAACGCGGGGCGCGTCGGCGTGCGCAGCGGTGCTGGTTTCTATGAATGGGACGAGGCACATCTGGCGCGAGTCAAGGAAGGCCGCAAGCAGGTGATTGGTCGCGGTTAGTGACGTTGCGGGTGCATCTGGCTTAACAAGTATCTGGTCACCACGGGCCCGGATGGACAGACGCAGGACCTCTGGTATGTCGGTGCCGCACCCGACCCGCACGCGCTTGCGATGGCACCTTTTACGTTGCCAACGATGTACCAGACAAGCACCACTCAGCAGGCCGGGACGTCTGGCGTGATTTCGGCGGGCAATTCGATCTCGCTTACCGCCGGATCCCTGTCGAACAAGGATGGGCAGATCACCGCGCAAGGCAATGTCACGCTCAACGTTCACGTTCAGTCGCTAGGCAACGGCGCCGTCGCGCCCACTGCGGCCGCGCAGACGACCATTACCGCCGATCCAACGCAACTCGCATCACTGGGCACGATCGCTGAACGAGGATTGGTGACTACTGGTATCGACACGGCGGTGTATGGAGGCAGCTTCGGTCGAGCATTTGGGAACAGCATGATCGGCGACCTCGGGATGGTGGGCGCCGGCGCGATCGGTGCGGCTTCGACCGACAAGTCTTCGGTTTTTGCGGAGGGTAGTCCGGGTTGTGTGCTTGCGCACGCAGACCATCTCCGGGCCGCTTCAGGCGCTTATCAATAGGTCGGGAGGATCGATTCGAGTGTACGATCCCGGCACCGGTAAGTTCACGCCGTGGGGTAAGTCATGAGGAACCTCGAATGAGATTTAAAGATCCGGTCTGCGTCAACGTGTTAAGTCCGCTGTCGCTACGCTCTCCAATGGACTTTCTCAGGGCCGTGCGCACCTATGAGGAGGTGTTTCCGAATGTCCTCCCAGAAAAATGGGGATGGTGGGAACCGCTCAATCAAACGTTCGATGCACAAAATGTCGAGGCCCTCGTTCCTGCCGCAGGAACATGTGAAACGGTTTTCTGGCAACGTAAGAAGTATCCAAAAGCCGAGGGGGCGTTCTCTGTCCGATGGTGTAGCAAGTCGCCTATGGTCAACGATACACACTCAAACATTGACTTGACTTTGGAACTGGCGGAGGTGGAGCAGGACTCACTTGTTCATGCCTTGGAAACATTGAGCGTACGTACGGAAGCAGACATCGCTATTCTTGATGTTGCGAATGCACGGTACAAGGACTTTGCATTCGACAGTGCGTCTACCCCATTTGGCGAACGCTTCATGCTTGTGACGCACGTACTGCGTCATTGGCTGCCGGACGTGTTTTGGGGAACCGTCTTCGGCCCTCCCTATGTTCAGCTATTTGGCAAGGATCGACTGATGAGTGCGCCAGCAGCGGTCGTGAAGGAACTCGGAGAAGAAATGATTTATCTTCAGTTGACCGACAAGCTAGCCGATACAATTTACAATTTCGATGCGGTGCTGGCCAGTCGTTCAGCGGTCAAGGCGCATCTGGCTGTTGATGCCTTTTTTCAATCCGAACGTGCCTACGACCGGGCCGAGAAAGGACCGACGGGCGACCTTTTCGTCACTCCCGAGTTTCAGTTGCGCGTAGACGAAAAAGAATAGGCAGGATGTGCTGCGCTCTGTGCATGTATCTGGACTTCAGAAACCGACTCCCCCGCGCACACTAAAAAAACCTGGTCGGAACACTGTCGGTGAGCCAGACCCCATTCTCCGCCAGAAAAAATTTGAAACCTTCCCGATACATGCGCAAGGCTTGAATCTCAAGAATCACAGGACTGCCGTATCGCTTTCCCACCGCGAGGGCAGTTGATTCATCCGCCGAGAGATGCACATGGTGACGAGCGCCTGCCTTCAACCCTTGCTCACGAATCGATTCGAGAAAACGCGTTGCGGTTCCGTGATAAAGCGTTTCTGGCGGCTCTGTCTCGACATACTCGCGTTGTACGGCAGGCGTCGAATGTCCTTGTACCGCGCGAATACGTGCACCATCTTCGGATATGGCAAAACGTTTCTTGTCGTTAGTCGATACGACGGCGTGGATGATGGCCCGGTCGAGTGTTCGACCCTGCTTGGCCGCTCCTGCAATGAGGCTCTCGATATCGGCCCAACCTTCCGTGTCGAGTTGCAGGCCGATGCTCTGCGGTTCATGGCGGAGTACGTAGCTTAAAAATTTGCTGATCTCGTTGAGTTGCTTACTGTCTATGTCCATTCTTCGATGTTCCGTGAGATTTACCCCGAGCGATGTCCGATCTACGCGGAGCTGTTGCAAGCCCGTGTAGATCGATATACAGCCTACAGGCTGTAAATGAAATATACAGGCTTAAACCTGTCAATCGGGCCTGTCATTAATTTCGTGTTCAAGGCATATCATTCTCCCCAGGAGAACCTATGCCTCGCAAACCGAAAGCTACGCCGGCAGAACTGCCGGTGATCCCCGCTGAGCTGCTTGAGAAGTTCGGCAACGGGCCGATGACGGCCGAAGCGATCAACGCCGCGACGTTGTCCTTGAAGAAGGCGCTGATCGAGCGGGCGCTGGGTGGCGAGATGAGCCATCATCTCGGCTACACGTCCGGTGCTGCAAAGCCCGCGGCCGTCACCAATCAGCGCAATGGCACGGGCGCCAAGACAGTCCTGACCGAGGACGGTCCGATCCGTATCGAGATCCCACGCGATCGCGACGGTAGTTTCGAACCGCTGCTGATTCCCAAGCACGAACGGCGCTTCACGGGTTTCGATGACAAGATCGTCGCCATGTATGCCCGGGGTATGACCGTGCGTGAGATACAAGGCTTTCTGCTCGAACAGTATGGCACCGACGTCTCGCCTGATTTCATCAGCTCGGTTACCGACGAGGTCATGGCCGAAGTGACGGCCTGGCAGGGCCGCCCGCTTGAGCCGATGTATCCGGTGGTGTTCTTCGACGCATTGCGGGTCAAGATCCGCGAAGACGCCGTGGTGCGCAACAAGGCGATCTACCTTGCGCTGGGCATTCTTCCCGACGGCACACGCGATATCCTCGGCCTGTGGATCGAGAACACCGAGGGCGCCAAGTTCTGGATGAAGGTGTTCAACGACCTCAGGACGCGCGGCGTCAACGACATCCTGATCGCCGTCACCGATGGTCTGAAGGGTATGCCCGAGGCGCTGGCGGCAGTGTTTCCGGCCACCACGCTGCAGACCTGCATTGTTCACCTGATCCGCAACAGCCTCGATTACGCGAGCTGGAAGGACCGCAGGGGCCTGGCCGCAGCGATCCGCCCGATCTACACCGCGCCCAGCGCGGAAGCGGCGCAGGCGGAACTCGATGCATTTGCTGATGGGCCATGGGGGCAGAAATTCCCGCCGGTCAGCGCGGCGTGGCGCAACGCCTGGGATCGCGTAATTCCGTTCTTTGCGTTTCCACCGTCGGTTCGCAAGGTGATATACACGACGAACGCCATTGAGAACATCAACTCGCAGTTGCGCAAGATCATCAAAACGCGGGGCCACTTCCCGACCGACGAGGCTGCGACGAAGCTCATCTGGCTTGCATTGCGTAACATCACTGCCGATTGGGGGCGTGCGGCTCATGACTGGAAGGCCGCCATGAACCAGTTCGCCATACTTTATGAGGACCGATTCGTTCGACCATCCGTGTAATTCTCAACCCGCCTTGAACACGGAAATTCTGACACCCCC
>NZ_MCAS01000054.1 GCF_003610895.1 Paraburkholderia fungorum | reverse complement strand
CGGACCAAGCCGCACGTGAACGTCGGCACGATCGGTCACGTTGACCACGGCAAGACCACGCTGACGGCAGCGATCACGACGGTGCTGACCAAGAAGTTTGGCGGCGAAGCGAAGGCATACGACCAGATCGACGCGGCGCCGGAAGAAAAGGCACGTGGTATCACGATCAACACGGCACACGTCGAGTACGAAACGGCTAACCGCCACTACGCACACGTCGACTGCCCGGGCCACGCTGACTATGTGAAGAACATGATCACGGGCGCAGCGCAGATGGACGGCGCGATCCTGGTGTGCTCGGCAGCAGACGGCCCGATGCCGCAAACGCGTGAGCACATCCTGCTGGCGCGTCAGGTTGGCGTTCCGTACATCATCGTGTTCCTGAACAAGTGCGACATGGTGGACGACGCTGAGCTGCTGGAGCTCGTGGAGATGGAAGTTCGCGAACTTCTGTCGAAGTACGACTTCCCGGGCGACGACACGCCGATCATCAAGGGTTCGGCCAAGCTGGCGCTGGAAGGCGACACGGGCGAGCTGGGCGAAGTGGCGATCATGAACCTGGCCGACGCGCTGGACACGTACATCCCGACGCCGGAGCGCGCAGTTGACGGTGCGTTCCTGATGCCGGTGGAAGACGTGTTCTCGATCTCGGGTCGCGGCACGGTGGTGACGGGTCGCGTTGAGCGCGGCGTGGTGAAGGTCGGCGAAGAAATCGAAATCGTCGGTATCAAGCCGACGGTGAAGACGACGTGCACGGGCGTGGAAATGTTCCGCAAGCTGCTCGACCAGGGTCAGGCCGGCGACAACGTGGGTATCCTGCTGCGCGGCACGAAGCGTGAAGACGTGGAGCGTGGCCAGGTTCTGGCGAAGCCGGGTTCGATCAACCCGCACACGCATTTCACGGCAGAAGTGTACGTGCTGAGCAAGGACGAAGGCGGCCGCCACACGCCGTTCTTCAACAACTATCGTCCGCAGTTCTACTTCCGTACGACGGACGTGACGGGCTCGATCGAGTTGCCGAAGGACAAGGAAATGGTCATGCCGGGCGACAACGTGTCGATCACGGTGAAGCTGATCAACCCGATCGCGATGGAAGAAGGTCTGCGCTTCGCAATCCGCGAAGGCGGCCGTACGGTCGGCGCAGGTGTGGTTGCTAAGATTCTCGAGTAACGCCAGACAGTTCTCGTTGATCGGTAGTTTCGGGGTTGGCGGTGTCGTCAACCCCAAAATGGTTTAGGGGTATAGCTCAACTGGCAGAGCGTCGGTCTCCAAAACCGAAGGTTGGGGGTTCGATTCCCTCTGCCCCTGCCAACTCTCGCGTCGTATATGGCGCTTCGTTAAGGTGTTATGGCGAATCCTTCCGTCGAAACTGTAAATACATCCGGCGACAAGCTGATGCTCGTCGCGGGCGTATTGTTGGTCTTGGCCGGGTTCGTGGGGTTCTTCTGGCTCAGTGGCCAGGAATGGTACGTCCGCGGAGCCGCCTTGGCTGTTGGCGCTATCGCTGGTGTTGCAGTCGGTCTTCTCTCCGCGCCTGGCAAGGGTTTCATCGCTTTCGCCAAAGACTCGTACAAGGAAGTTCGTAAGGTTGTTTGGCCGACTCGTAAAGAGGCGACCCAGACAACGCTCGTAGTGTTCGGCTTTGTGTTCGTAATGGCGATCTTTCTTTGGATTAGCGATAAATCCATCGAATGGGCGATTTTCTCGGTGATTCTGGGTTGGAAATGATATGAGCGATACTCCGGCATCCCCGAGCGGCAAACGTTGGTATGTGGTGCACGCCTACTCCGGCATGGAGAAGAGCGTGCAACGTGCGCTTCAGGAGCGCATCGAACGTGCTGGCATGCAAGACCAATTTGGTCAGATCCTCGTTCCGACTGAAGAAGTGGTCGAGGTAAAAGGCGGTCATAAATCAGTGACCGAGCGTCGTTTCTTCCCGGGCTATGTCCTTGTGGAAATGGAAATGACAGACGAAACGTGGCACCTCGTGAAGAACACGGCAAAGGTGACGGGTTTCGTAGGCGGTGCGCGTAATCGTCCGAGCCCGATTTCCCCGCGGGAAGTCGAGAAGATCATGTCGCAAATGCAGGAAGGCGTGGAAAAGCCACGTCCGAAGACCCTGTTTGAAGTTGGCGAGATGGTGCGGGTGAAGGACGGTCCGTTCACGGATTTCAACGGAAGCGTCGAAGAAGTGAACTACGAAAAGTCGCGTGTCCGTGTTTCCGTTACAATTTTTGGCCGCGCAACTCCGGTCGAGTTGGAATTCGGTCAGGTCGAAAAGTTGTAATCAAGAATTCTACGGGACGCACCACTCGGTGCGTCCCGTATTTCGCGCTTACGGTCCGCGTAATGACTGTTGAGGAGCGTAAGTAGTCTGTTTTTCGGCGAACGCGCGCTACTACTCACTGAACGTCCACTTGTAGCACGGTGGTGTTCCTAAGAGGTTCTCAAAATGGCAAAGAAAATCATCGGCTTTATCAAGCTGCAGATTCCTGCAGGTAAAGCCAACCCGTCGCCGCCGGTCGGTCCGGCACTGGGCCAACGCGGCCTGAACATCATGGAGTTCTGCAAGGCGTTCAACGCGCAGACTCAAGCACTGGAACCGGGTCTGCCGACTCCGGTCGTGATCACGGCGTTCGCGGACAAGAGCTTCACGTTCGTTCTGAAGACGCCGCCGGCTACGGTTCTGATCAAGAAGGCAGCAAAGATCGACAAGGGTTCGGCCAAGCCGCATACCGACAAGGTCGGCACGATCACCCGCGCTCAAGCTGAAGACATCGCCAAGACCAAGATGCCCGATCTGACGGCAGCTGATCTGGACGCAGCGGTTCGTACGATCGCTGGTAGCGCCCGCTCGATGGGCATCACCGTGGAGGGCGTGTAAATGGCTAAGCTTTCAAAGCGTCTGCAAGCATTTGCAGCCAAGGTTGATCGTCAAAAGCTGTACGCGATCGACGAAGCTCTGTCGCTCGTGAAGGAATGCGCAAGCGCGAAGTTCGACGAGTCGATCGACGTTGCAGTGCAACTCGGCATCGACGCGAAGAAGTCGGACCAAGTGGTTCGCGGTTCGGTCGTCCTGCCGGCAGGTACCGGCAAGTCGGTTCGTGTGGCAGTGTTCGCGCAAGGCGAAAAGGCTGAGCAAGCTCGTGCCGCCGGCGCAGAAGTCGTCGGTATGGAAGACCTGGCTGAACAAGTCAAGGCCGGCAAGCTGGACTTCGACATCGTGATCGCTTCGCCGGACACGATGCGTGTTGTCGGTACGCTCGGTCAGATCCTCGGCCCGCGTGGCCTGATGCCGAACCCGAAGGTTGGCACGGTTACGCCGGACGTTGCGACTGCGGTCAAGAACGCCAAGGCTGGTCAGGTGCAATTCCGTGTCGACAAGGCCGGTATCATCCACGCCACGATCGGCCGTGCTTCGTTCGAGCCGACCGCTCTGCGTAGCAACCTGAACGCTCTGGTCGACGCGCTGCAAAAAGCGAAGCCGGCAACGAGCAAGGGCGTGTACCTGCGTAAGGTCGCGCTGTCGAGCACGATGGGTGTTGGCGTTCGCGTCGACCAGGCATCGATCGCAGCACAGTAATAAATTTCATCGCCTCGATGTGAGTCGAGGCGGTTTTATGGGCTTTGGGCGGTCGCAAGATGGCAGTCTGCATCGAACGGCCGGTTGTCAAAGACCGTTGGCGGGAAAGCAGCAGGCAGGCTAACCCTTAATGTAAAGCCAACGCAGATGGCGAACCCGAAAAGGTTTTGTAGTGATGAAGCTGGTTGAGATTCGCAGCAATGTGGGTCTCAGGCGGTCGAAATACTCCTGACTGGTCGGACGCCGTTATTGAACGCGGTACACAAGGCGCACGCCGCGTGTATCGAATCTGGAGGTTAACCGTGCCACTTAACAAAGAAAGCAAGCAGGCCGTCGTCGCTGAGGTTGCCGCGCAAGTCGCGAAAGCCCAGACCGTGGTTCTGGCTGAGTATCGTGGAATCGCGGTTGGCGATCTGACCAAGCTGCGCGCGAAAGCGCGTGAGCAACAGGTTTACCTTCGTGTGTTGAAGAACACGCTGGCGCGTCGCGCTGTCGAAGGTACCCCGTTTGCTCCGCTGGCAGAGCAGATGACTGGTCCCCTGATCTACGGCATCTCGGAAGATGCAATTGCTGCTGCTAAGGTCGTCAATGACTTCGGCAAAACCAATGACAAGTTGATCATCAAGGCTGGTTCCTACGAAGGCAAGGTGATGGACAAGGCTGGCGTGCAAGCGCTGGCAAACATCCCGAGCCGCGAAGAACTGCTCTCCAAGCTGTTGTACGTTATGCAAGCACCTGTTTCCGGCTTTGCGCGCGCTCTGGCCGCGCTGGCAGAAAAGAAACAAGGCGAAGAAACCGCTGCGTAACGCACTTCAGTCGAGCGTGATTGATCGCTGGCTGTATCCGAATTCAATTTAGGAGTATTTCAAATGGCAATCGCAAAAGATGACATCCTCGAGGCAGTAAGCTCGATGTCGGTTCTGGAACTGAACGAGCTGGTCAAGGCGTTCGAAGAAAAGTTTGGCGTGTCGGCAGCTGCTGTTGCAGTGGCAGGCCCGGCAGGCGGCGGCGCTGCTGCTGCTGCTGAAGAGCAAACCGAATTCACGGTCAACCTGACGGAAGTCGGCGCGAACAAGGTTTCGGTCATTAAGGCTGTTCGTGAACTGACGGGTCTCGGCCTGAAGGAAGCGAAGGACCTGGTCGACGGCGCACCGAAGCCTGTTAAGGAATCGGTACCGAAGGCTGCTGCTGAAGAAGCCAAGAAGAAGCTGGAAGAAGCCGGCGCGAAAGCTGAAATCAAGTAAGTTTCAGCGCGTTGTGCGAAGGCTGGCGGTTTTCCACCGCCGGCCTTTTTGTGCTTGTTGGGGGCCGTGGTTTTGCCAGCTTGTTTCGGCAAGAACAAGGACCCCAGAAGCCAAAGAAAACCGCCTTTCGGCAACATTGACCGGCGTTTCTCTTTGTCTTCTGAAGCGACTGCAGAAGGCAAGTTTGGTCGGGTAGCGGGCAACATAGGCATCCGCTGCCGTCAGCCAGCGGTTGGTAGCGGCCAACCACCAAGCTTCTAGGCTCGTTCAAGCCATCGGACGGCCATCGGGTCTCAGTCGGTGAACACTCGGGTTGTCTCATCAAGGTATCCTGCCTCGACAACAATGCCCGCCGTGATTCGGAGATCGTATGCAATATTCCTTCACCGAGAAGAAGCGTATTCGCAAGAGTTTTGCGAAGCGCCCCATCGTTCACCAAGTACCTTTCCTGCTGGCTACCCAGCTTGAATCATTCAGCACGTTTCTGCAAGCAGACACGTCATCCACGCAACGCAAGCCGGAAGGCCTGCAAGCTGCGTTTACATCCGTTTTTCCGATCGTTTCGCACAACGGTTTTGCGCGTCTCGAGTTTGTCAGCTACATGCTGTCGCCGCCGGCATTCAACATCAAGGAATGTCAGCAGCGCGGTTTGACGTACTGCTCGGCACTGCGCGCGAAAGTGCGTCTGGTGCTGCTCGACAAGGAATCGCCGAGCAAGCCGGTCGTCAAGGAAGTGAAGGAACAGGAAGTGTACATGGGCGAAATTCCGCTCATGACGCCGACGGGTTCGTTCGTCATCAACGGCACGGAACGTGTGATCGTTTCGCAGCTGCATCGTTCGCCTGGCGTGTTCTTTGAACACGACAAGGGCAAGACGCACAGCTCGGGCAAGCTCCTGTTCTCGGCACGTATTATTCCTTACCGCGGTTCGTGGCTCGATTTCGAGTTCGACCCGAAGGACGTGCTGTACTTCCGCGTCGACCGTCGCCGCAAGATGCCGGTCACGATCCTGCTGAAGGCCATTGGCCTCACGCCGGAACAGATCCTCGCAAACTTCTTCGTGTTCGACAATTTCACGCTGATGCCGGAAGGCGCGCAGATGGAATTCGTGCCGGAGCGTCTGCGCGGTGAAGTCGCGCGTTTCGACATCACGGACCGTGATGGCAACGTGATCGTCCAGAAGGACAAGCGGATCAACGCCAAGCACATTCGCGACCTCGACAACGCGAAGACGAAGTTCATTTCGGTGCCGGAAGACTATCTGCTCGGCCGCGTGCTCGCGAAGAACGTTGTTGACGGCGACACCGGTGAAGTCATCGCTAACGCGAACGACGAAATCACCGAGACCGTCCTCGAAAAGCTTCGCGAATCGAAGATCAAAGACATCCAGACGCTCTACACGAACGATCTGGATCAAGGTCCGTACATCTCGTCGACGCTGCGCATCGACGAAACCGCGGACAAGATGGCTGCACGCATTGCGATCTACCGCATGATGCGTCCGGGCGAACCGCCGACCGAAGAAGCGGTCGAGGCGCTGTTCAACCGTCTGTTCTATAGCGAAGACGCATACGACCTGTCCAAGGTGGGTCGTATGAAGTTCAACCGCCGTGTCGGTCGCGACGAAATCGTCGGTCCGATGACGCTGCAAGACGACGACATTCTCGCCACGATCAAGATTCTGGTCGAGCTGCGTAACGGCAAGGGCGAAGTGGACGACATCGACCACTTGGGCAATCGTCGTGTGCGTTGCGTTGGTGAACTGGCGGAAAACCAGTTCCGCGCAGGTCTCGTGCGTGTCGAACGTGCTGTGAAGGAACGCCTCGGCCAGGCCGAAAGCGAAAACCTGATGCCGCACGACCTGATCAACTCGAAGCCGATTTCGTCGGCGATTCGCGAGTTCTTCGGTTCGTCGCAGCTGTCGCAGTTCATGGACCAAACGAACCCGCTGTCGGAAATCACCCACAAGCGCCGTGTTTCGGCACTTGGCCCGGGCGGTTTGACGCGTGAGCGCGCTGGCTTTGAAGTCCGCGACGTGCACCCGACCCACTATGGCCGTGTGTGCCCGATTGAAACGCCGGAAGGTCCGAACATCGGCCTGATCAACTCGCTCGCACTGTACGCGCACCTGAACGAATACGGCTTCCTCGAAACGCCGTATCGCAAGGTCGTGGACAGCAAGGTGACCGATCAGATCGACTATCTGTCGGCGATCGAAGAAGGCCGTTACGTGATCGCTCAGGCGAACGCGGCGGTGGCTGCTGACGGCTCGCTGACCGACGAACTGGTGTCGTCGCGTGAAGCAGGCGAAACGCTGATGGTTACGCCGGACCGCATCCAGTACATGGACGTGGCGCCGTCGCAGATCGTGTCGGTGGCAGCATCGCTGATTCCGTTCCTCGAGCACGATGACGCGAACCGCGCATTGATGGGTTCGAACATGCAGCGTCAGGCTGTGCCGTGTCTGCGTCCTGAAAAGGCTGTGGTCGGTACGGGTATCGAACGCACGGTGGCAGTCGACTCGGGTACGACGGTTCAGGCATTCCGCGGTGGTGTGGTCGACTACGTCGACGCAGGCCGTATGGTGATCCGCGTGAACGACGATGAAGCTGTTGCTGGCGACGTCGGCGTGGACATCTACAACCTGATCAAGTACACGCGTTCGAACCAGAACACGAACATCAACCAGCGCCCGATCGTGAAGGTCGGCGATATCGTGTCGCGTGGCGACGTGCTGGCTGACGGTGCATCGACCGATCTCGGCGAACTGGCTCTCGGCCAGAACATGCTGGTCGCGTTCATGCCGTGGAACGGCTACAACTTCGAAGATTCGATCCTGATCTCGGAGAAGGTGGTTGCTGACGACCGTTACACGTCGATCCACATCGAAGAACTGAACGTCGTTGCTCGCGATACGAAGCTCGGACCGGAAGAAATCACGCGCGACATCTCGAACCTGGCTGAAGTGCAACTCGGCCGTCTCGACGAGTCGGGCATCGTCTACATCGGCGCTGAAGTCGAAGCAGGCGACGTGCTGGTCGGTAAGGTCACGCCGAAGGGCGAAACCCAGCTGACGCCGGAAGAAAAGCTGCTGCGCGCGATCTTCGGTGAAAAGGCTTCGGACGTGAAGGACACGTCGCTGCGCGTGCCGTCGGGCATGAGCGGTACGGTCATCGACGTGCAAGTGTTCACGCGTGAAGGCATTCAGCGCGACAAGCGTGCGCAACAGATCATCGACGATGAACTGAAGCGTTATCGCCTGGACCTGAACGACCAGCTGCGTATCGTGGAAGGCGATGCATTCCAGCGTCTCGCACGTATGCTGACCGGCAAGGTTGCGAACGGTGGTCCGAAGAAGCTCGCGAAGGGTACGAAGATCGAACAGGCTTACCTGGAAGATCTCGACCACTACCACTGGTTCGACATCCGCCTCGCGGACGAAGAAGCAGCGGCACAGCTCGAAGCGATCAAGGACTCGATCGAACAGAAGCGTCACCAGTTCGATCTGGCGTTCGAAGAAAAGCGCAAGAAACTCACGCAAGGCGACGAACTGCCGCCGGGCGTGCTGAAGATGGTCAAGGTATATCTGGCTGTGAAGCGTCGTCTGCAGCCTGGCGACAAGATGGCCGGCCGTCACGGTAACAAGGGTGTGGTGTCGAAGATCGTTCCGATCGAAGACATGCCGTACATGGCCGATGGCCGTCCGGCTGACGTCGTGCTCAATCCGCTCGGCGTGCCGTCGCGGATGAACGTGGGCCAGGTTCTCGAAGTGCATCTGGGTTGGGCCGCGAAGGGTCTCGGCTGGCGTATTGCAGAAATGCTGCAACGTCAGGCGAAGATCGCTGAACTGCGCGAATTCCTGACCAAGATCTACAACGAGTCGGGCCGCGCCGAAGAGCTGGATAGCTTCACGGACGACGAAATCGTCGAACTGGCGAAGAACCTGCGCGAAGGCGTTCCGTTTGCAACGCCGGTGTTCGACGGTGCGACGGAAGAAGAAATGTCGCGCGCGCTGGATCTGGCATTCCCGGACGACATTGCGAAGAACCTCGGCATGACGCCGTCGAAGAACCAGGTGCGTCTGTATGACGGCCGCACGGGTGAGATGTTCGAACGTACGGTGACTGTCGGTTACATGCACTACCTGAAACTGCACCACTTGGTCGACGACAAGATGCACGCGCGTTCCACGGGCCCGTACTCGCTCGTGACGCAGCAGCCGTTGGGCGGTAAGGCGCAGTTCGGTGGCCAGCGTTTCGGTGAAATGGAAGTGTGGGCGCTCGAAGCGTACGGCGCATCGTACGTGCTGCAAGAAATGCTGACGGTGAAGTCGGACGACGTGGCGGGCCGGACCAAGGTTTATGAAAACCTGGTCAAGGGCGATCACGTGATCGATGCAGGCATGCCGGAATCCTTCAACGTGTTGGTGAAGGAAATCCGCTCGCTCGGTATCGACATCGACCTCGACCGCAACTAATCGGACTACGGAGAGAAAGCAATGAAAGCTCTGCTCGATCTATTCAAGCAAGTCCAACAGCCTGAAGTTTTTGACGCAATCAAGATCGGTCTGGCCTCACCAGACAAGATCCGTTCGTGGTCGTTCGGTGAAGTCAAGAAGCCGGAAACCATCAACTACCGGACGTTCAAGCCGGAACGCGATGGTCTGTTCTGCGCGAAGATTTTCGGACCGATCAAAGACTACGAATGCCTTTGCGGCAAGTACAAGCGCCTGAAGCATCGTGGCGTGATCTGTGAAAAGTGCGGCGTCGAAGTGACGCTCGCCAAGGTGCGTCGCGAACGGATGGGCCACATTGAGTTGGCCTCGCCGGTCGCTCACATCTGGTTCCTGAAGTCGCTGCCGTCGCGTCTGGGCATGGTGCTCGACATGACGCTGCGCGACATCGAACGCGTGCTGTACTTCGAAGCATACGTGGTGATCGATCCGGGCATGACGCCGCTGAAAGCGCGGCAGATCATGACGGAAGAGGATTACTACAACAAGGTCGAAGAGTACGGTGACGAATTCCGTGCCGAGATGGGCGCGGAAGGCGTTCGCGAACTGCTGCGCGCGATCAACATCGACGAACAGGTCGAGATGCTGCGCACCGAACTCAAGAACACGGGTTCGGAAGCGAAGATCAAGAAGTACGCGAAGCGCCTGAAGGTGCTCGAGGCTTTCCAGCGTTCGGGCATCAAGCCTGACTGGATGGTGCTCGAAGTGCTGCCGGTGCTGCCGCCGGAACTGCGTCCGCTGGTGCCGCTGGATGGCGGCCGTTTCGCGACGTCGGACCTGAACGACCTGTATCGCCGCGTGATCAACCGTAACAACCGGTTGAAGCGTCTGCTCGAACTGAAGGCGCCTGAAATCATCGTCCGCAACGAAAAGCGGATGCTGCAGGAAGCCGTCGATTCGCTGCTCGACAACGGTCGTCGCGGTAAGGCAATGACCGGCGCGAACAAGCGTCCGTTGAAGTCGCTCGCTGACATGATCAAGGGTAAGGGCGGTCGTTTCCGTCAGAACTTGCTCGGTAAGCGCGTGGACTACTCGGGCCGTTCGGTGATCGTGGTCGGCCCGACGCTCAAGCTGCATCAGTGCGGTCTGCCGAAGCTGATGGCGCTCGAACTGTTCAAGCCGTTCATCTTCAACAAGCTCGAAGTGATGGGTGTTGCTACCACCATCAAGGCTGCGAAGAAGGAAGTCGAGAACCAGACAGCCGTGGTGTGGGACATCCTCGAAGAGGTGATCCGCGAGCATCCGGTCATGCTGAACCGCGCGCCTACGCTTCACCGTCTTGGCATTCAGGCTTTCGAGCCGGTGCTGATCGAAGGTAAGGCTATCCAGCTGCACCCGCTCGTTTGCGCGGCGTTCAACGCCGACTTCGACGGTGACCAGATGGCTGTGCACGTGCCGCTGTCGCTCGAAGCGCAGATGGAAGCGCGTACGCTGATGCTGGCGTCGAACAACATCCTGTTCCCGGCCAACGGCGATCCGTCGATCGTGCCGTCGCAGGATATCGTGCTCGGCCTGTACTACGCGACCCGTGAAGCTGTGAACGCCAAGGGTGAAGGCCTGACGTTCACGGGCGTCTCGGAAGCGCTGCGTGCTTACGAGAACAAGGAAGTCGAGCTGGCCTCGCGCGTCAACGTGCGGATCACTGAAATGGTCCATAACGAAGACACGTCGGAAGGCGCGCCGAAGTTCGTGCCGAAGATCTCGCTGTACGCGACGACCGTCGGCCGTTCGATCCTGTCGGAAATTCTGCCGCCGGGCCTGCCGTTCTCGGTGCTGAACAAGCCGCTGAAGAAGAAGGAAATCTCGCGTCTGATCAACACCGCGTTCCGCAAGTGCGGTCTGCGCGAAACGGTGATTTTCGCCGACCAGTTGATGCAGTCGGGTTTCCGTCTGGCAACGCGCGCGGGTATTTCGATTTGCGTGGACGACATGCTCGTGCCGCCGCAAAAGGAAACCATCGTCGGCGACGCCGCGAAGAAGGTGAAGGAATACGACCGTCAGTACATGTCGGGTCTCGTCACGTCGCAAGAACGTTACAACAACGTGGTCGACATCTGGTCGGCAACGTCGGAAGCGGTCGGCAAGGCGATGATGGAGCAGCTGTCGACGGAGCCGGTGACGGACCGCGACGGCAACGAAACGCGTCAGGAATCGTTCAACTCCATCTACATGATGGCGGACTCGGGCGCTCGTGGTTCCGCGGTTCAGATTCGTCAGCTGGCCGGTATGCGTGGCCTGATGGCGAAGCCGGACGGCTCGATCATCGAGACGCCGATTACGGCGAACTTCCGTGAAGGCCTGAACGTGTTGCAGTACTTCATCTCGACCCACGGTGCACGTAAGGGTCTGGCTGATACGGCACTGAAGACGGCAAACTCGGGTTACCTGACGCGTCGTCTCGTCGACGTGACGCAGGATCTGGTGGTGGTCGAGGACGATTGCGGTACGTCCAACGGCGTCGCCATGAAGGCGTTGGTCGAAGGCGGTGAAGTCGTCGAAGCGCTGCGTGACCGTATCCTCGGTCGCGTGACGGTGGCTGACGTCGTCAATCCGGAATCGCAGGAAACGCTGTACGAAACGGGCACCTTGCTCGACGAAGACGCGGTCGAAGAAATCGAACGCCTCGGCATCGACGAAGTGCGCGTGCGTACACCGCTGACTTGCGAAACGCGTTACGGTCTGTGCGCAGCCTGCTATGGCCGCGACCTGGGTCGTGGCTCGTCGGTCAACGTTGGCGAAGCAGTTGGCGTGATCGCTGCCCAGTCGATCGGTGAACCGGGCACGCAGCTCACGATGCGTACGTTCCACATCGGTGGTGCGGCATCGCGTGCAGCAGTGGCTTCGTCGGTTGAAGCGAAGTCGAACGGTACGGTGCGTTTTACGGCGACGATGCGTTACGTCACCAACGCGAAGGGCGAGCAGATCGTCATCTCGCGTTCGGGCGAAGCGATGATCACCGACGACCACGGCCGCGAGCGTGAACGTCACAAGGTGCCGTACGGCGCGACGCTGTTGCAACTGGACGGCGCGCAGATCAAGGCCGGCACGCAACTGGCGACGTGGGATCCGATGACGCGTCCGATCATCACCGAGTACGGTGGTACGGTGAAGTTCGAAAACGTCGAAGAAGGCGTGACGGTTGCCAAGCAGATCGACGATGTGACGGGTCTCTCCACGCTGGTCGTGATCGACGTGAAGCGTCGCGGTTCGCAAGCGTCGAAGACGGTGCGCCCGCAGGTCAAACTGCTCGACGCGAACGGCGAAGAAGTCAAGATCCCGAACACCGAGCACTCGGTGCAGATCGGCTTCCAGGTCGGCGCTCTGATCACCGTGAAGGACGGTCAGCAAGTGCAGGTTGGTGAAGTGCTCGCACGGATCCCGGTTGAATCGCAAAAGACTCGCGACATTACCGGTGGTCTGCCGCGTGTGGCGGAACTGTTCGAAGCGCGCTCGCCGAAGGACGCCGGTATTCTGGCGGAAGTCACGGGCACGACGTCGTTCGGTAAGGACACGAAGGGCAAGCAGCGTCTCGTTATTACGGACCTCGAAGGCAATCAGCACGAGTTCCTGATCGCGAAGGAAAAGCAGGTTCTGGTGCACGATGGTCAAGTCGTCAACAAGGGCGAAATGATTGTCGACGGCCCGGCTGATCCGCACGACATTCTGCGTCTGCAGGGCGTCGAAGCGCTGGCGCGCTACATCGTTGACGAAGTGCAGGACGTGTATCGTCTGCAGGGCGTGAAGATCAATGACAAGCACATTGAAGTGATCGTCCGTCAGATGCTGCGCCGCGTGCAGATCGTCGATAACGGTGACACGCGCTTCATCATGGGCGAACAGGTCGAGCGCTCGGATATGCTCGACGAAAACGACCGGATGGCTGCGGAAGGCAAGATCCCGGCAACCTACGACAACGTGCTGCTCGGTATTACGAAGGCATCGCTGTCGACCGATTCGTTCATCTCCGCGGCGTCGTTCCAGGAAACGACTCGCGTGCTGACCGAAGCGGCGATCATGGGCAAGCGCGACGATTTGCGCGGGCTGAAGGAAAACGTGATCGTGGGTCGTCTGATTCCGGCTGGTACAGGCCTCGCGTTCCACAAGGCACGCAAGAGCAAGGAACTGTCCGACCGCGAGCGTTTCGATCAGATCGCAGCGGAAGAGTCGTTCGAATTCGGTACGCCGGAAACCCCGGCCGCCGAACAGCAGCACTCAGGCGAGTAAGTCCCGGCGGCGCAAGCCGCCTGGGACTCACCAGCCAGCGAAGCCGCTCAGTTTCGACTGAGCGGCTTTTTTTTGTCGACAGGAGTTAGTGCTTTGGCATTTACTCCTGTCCCACCGACCGCGCGCGCCTTAATTTTGTGCAGTTTTGTGGATTTGCCAGCCAAACGGCTAACGTTTCTGCAAAGCGCGGGCGCAGCACGAATGCGTTGGTAAAATTCGTGTCACCGGCATTACGCTGCTTCTCTCAAATTCATGTCCCGTCCGCTCGAAATCCTCAACGAAGTCTTCGGTTACCCCGCGTTTAGAGGACAGCAGGGCGAAATTGTCGAGCACGTCGCCGGCGGCGGGGATTGCCTCGTGTTGATGCCGACGGGGGGCGGCAAGTCGTTGTGCTATCAGATTCCGTCGCTCGTGCGGCGCGAGGCTGGATGCGGAGCGGGGATCGTGGTGTCCCCGCTGATCGCATTGATGCAGGATCAGGTCGCCGCGCTCAAGGAGGTCGGCGTACGCGCCGCTTATCTGAATTCGACGCTGTCGAGCGCGGAGGCGATGGCTACCGAACGTGCGCTGCGCGAAGGCGAAATCGATCTGCTGTATGTGGCGCCGGAACGATTGATGACGCCTCGTTTCCAGGAGTTGCTCGAGCGCACGCGCATCGGGCTCTTCGCCATTGACGAAGCGCACTGCGTATCGCAATGGGGACACGACTTCCGTCCCGAATATATTCAGCTGTCGGTGCTGCACGAGCGCTTTCCGAACGTGCCGCGCATCGCGCTCACCGCGACGGCCGACGCGATCACGCGCGACGAAATCATCCACCGTCTCGCGCTCGATGACGCGCGCATCTTTGTCTCGAGCTTCGATCGGCCAAACATTCGTTATCGCATCGTCGAAAAGGACAACGCGCGCACGCAACTGCTCGACTTCATTCGCGCTGAACACTCGAAGCCAGACGGTACGACTGACGCCGGCGTTGTCTACTGCCTGTCGCGCCGCAAGGTCGAAGAAACAGCCGAGTGGCTGAAAGAGAAGGGGATGCGCGCGTTGCCGTACCACGCCGGCATGGAGTTCGAAATCCGCCAGAAGCATCAGGAGATGTTTCAGCGCGAGGAGGGCATCGTGATGTGCGCGACGATCGCGTTCGGCATGGGGATCGACAAACCGGACGTGCGCTTTGTGGCTCACCTCGATTTGCCGAAGAGTGTCGAAGGCTACTACCAGGAAACCGGGCGCGCGGGCCGCGACGGCATGCCGGCGAATGCGTGGATGGCGTACGGTCTGGGCGACGTCGTGCAGCAGCGCAAGATGATCGACGAGTCCGATGCCGACGACGCGCATAAGCGCGTGCAGACCGGCAAGCTCGATGCGCTACTTGGGCTGTGCGAAGCGGCAACCTGCCGCCGGGTGCGGCTGCTCGCGTATTTCGGCGAATTGAGCAAGCCGTGCGGCAATTGCGACAACTGTCTCGAACCTCCCGACACATGGGACGCTACGCGCGAAGCGCAGATGGCGCTGTCATGCGTGTTCCGCGCGCAGCGGGCGAGTGGATTCCACTTTGGCGCCGGGCACCTGATCGACATTCTGCGTGGCAACCGCAGCGAGAAGATCCTGCAACGCGGTCACGAGAAGCTCACCACTTTTGGGATCGGCGCGGCTCTTGGCGAGCCGGAATGGCGTGCCATCTTTCGCCAGCTCGTCGCGTTTGGCTACCTCACCGTCGATCACGAAGGTTTCGGCTCGCTCGTGCTGACCGAGGCCGCGAAAGCGGTGCTAAAGAGCGAGCAGAACGTGACGATGCGCCGCTACGTGAAGCCCACGCGTACCCGCCAGTCGTCCGGCCGCACCAGCGAGCGCGCTGACCCGACCATCGGCATGGGGCCGCGCGAGCGCGCCCGCTGGGAACGCCTGCGTGCCTGGCGCACGGAGACGGCGAAAAGCGACGGCGTGCCCGCCTACGTCATTTTCCACGACGCCACGCTGGCCGAAATTGCCCGCAACGGACCCGATTCCCTCGAGGATTTGCGCGGTATTCCGGGCATGGGCGCCCGCAAACTCGACCGTTTTGGCGACGAGTTGCTGGAAGTCGTCTCCGCCGACTGAGCGTCGGCGAACACGGGTTGAGGTCGGCAGGGGTGCGAAACAATGCCACCCCATCGCAACCTGTTGACTCGCTTAGCATTTCCGGACTATTATGCTAGGTTCCGGTTCTTGGAATGCCTGCTTGCGGAGTCAATTCGTGCGCAGACGCCTTGGTCCGGAAGTTCGATGCGCAATCGTTTCTGCTTTGCCCGGAAACAGATGCGTCGATTTTGTTCAATTTCAGGAATAAACAATGCCAACCATCAATCAACTGGTTCGCAAAGGCCGCGCGTCGGAAACGACGAAGAGCAAGAGCCCGGCTTTGCAGGACTGCCCCCAGCGTCGCGGCGTGTGCACCCGTGTGTACACCACGACGCCTAAGAAGCCTAACTCGGCACTGCGTAAGGTTGCCAAGGTTCGTCTGACGAACGGCTTCGAAGTTATTTCGTACATCGGTGGTGAAGGCCACAACCTGCAGGAACACTCGGTCGTGCTGATTCGCGGCGGCCGTGTTAAGGACTTGCCGGGTGTGCGTTACCACATGGTTCGCGGCTCGCTGGATACCCAGGGCGTCAAGGATCGTAAGCAAGCTCGCTCGAAGTACGGTGCGAAGCGCGCTAAGGCCGGCAAGTAATTAGCCGGTCCGTGTAGTTTCAGGTCGCCTGTAAAGGCGGTAATAGCGGTGGTGCCGGAATCGCCGGTGCTGTCGAGTAAGTGGTCACCCGACCAGGCTGGTAAGTCGTTAGAGATGAATCGGGTTAGTTGGTGGCCGCGGGGCTAAAAATAGCTCCAACTGAAAAAGTAAAGGAAGAAACATGCCGCGTCGTCGCGAAGTCCCCAAGCGGGAAGTGTTGCCGGATCCGAAATTCGGTAACGTAGATGTTGCAAAGTTCATGAACGTGCTGATGCTCTCCGGCAAGAAGTCGGTTGCTGAGCGTATCGTGTACGGTGCTTTCGAACAGATCCAGACCAAGGGTGGCAAGGACCCGCTGGAAGTGTTCACGGTAGCGCTCAACAACGTCAAGCCGGTGGTCGAAGTCAAGAGCCGTCGCGTTGGTGGTGCGAACTATCAGGTTCCGGTCGAAGTGCGTCCGTCGCGTCGTATGGCATTGGCGATGCGTTGGTTGCGTGAAGCCGCGAAGAAGCGCAGTGAGAAGTCGATGGCCCTGCGTCTGGCAGGTGAACTCTCCGAAGCGGCCGAAGGCCGTGGCGGCGCGATGAAGAAGCGCGACGAAGTTCACCGGATGGCAGAAGCCAACAAGGCGTTCTCGCACTTCCGTTTCTAAGCTTCCCGAACCCGGGTTTAGCAGAAAAAGCGGAAAGAAATTCCGGGCGGGTGCGCTTACAAAGCGCCTCGCCCGTTTGTGTTACAGCGCGATGGGTATTTTCTCGCATCGCGTCATCCCAATAGAGGATCAAAGTGGCTCGCAAGACACCTATCGAGCGCTACCGTAACATCGGTATTAGCGCTCACATCGACGCCGGCAAAACGACGACGACCGAGCGCATCCTGTTCTACACCGGCGTGAACCACAAGATTGGTGAAGTTCACGACGGCGCTGCCACCATGGACTGGATGGAGCAGGAGCAGGAACGCGGCATCACGATCACGTCCGCTGCTACCACGGCATTCTGGAAAGGCATGGCCGGCGACCGCGCTGAGCACCGCATCAACATCATCGACACCCCGGGCCACGTTGACTTCACGATTGAAGTTGAGCGCTCGATGCGCGTGCTCGACGGCGCATGCATGGTGTATTGCGCAGTGGGCGGCGTGCAGCCCCAGTCGGAAACCGTGTGGCGCCAGGCTAACAAGTACAAGGTTCCCCGTCTCGCGTTCATCAACAAGATGGACCGTACCGGCGCGAACTTCTTCAAGGTCTACGACCAGCTCAAGCTGCGTCTGAAGGCGAACCCGGTTCCGGTCGTGGTGCCTATCGGCGCTGAAGAATCGTTCACGGGTGTGGTCGATCTGCTGAAGATGAAGGCGATCATTTGGGACGAAGCGTCCCAGGGCACCAAGTTCTCGTACGAAGAAATCCCGGCAGAACTCGTCGACACGTGCAATGAATGGCGCGAGAAGATGGTCGAAGCCGCGGCTGAATCGAGCGAAGACCTGATGAACAAGTACCTCGAAGAAGGCGAATTGACGGAAGCAGAAATCGTCAAGGGTCTGCGCGACCGTACGATCGCTTGCGAAATCCAGCCGATGCTGTGCGGTACCGCGTTCAAGAACAAGGGCGTGCAACGGATGCTGGACGCCGTGCTCGACTTCCTGCCGTCGCCGATCGATATTCCGCCGGTTACGGGCGAACTCGAAAACGGTGAAAAGGCTGAGCGTCGCGCAGCTGACGACGAGAAGTTCTCGTCCCTCGCATTCAAGATCATGACCGACCCGTTTGTCGGCCAGCTGATCTTCTTCCGTGTGTACTCGGGCACGACGAAATCGGGCGACACGCTGCTGAACGCGACCAAGGACAAGAAGGAACGTCTCGGTCGTATTCTGTTGATGCACGCAAACCAACGCGAAGAAATCAAGGAAGTGCACGCAGGCGACATCGCTGCTGCAGTTGGCCTGAAAGACGCGACCACGGGCGACACGCTGTGCGATCCGCTGCACCCGATCGTGCTCGAGCGCATGATTTTCCCGGAGCCGGTGATTTCGCAGGCTGTTGAGCCGAAGACGAAGCCGGACCAGGAAAAAATGGGTCTGGCGCTGAACCGTCTGGCTCAGGAAGATCCGTCGTTCCGCGTTCAAACGGACGAAGAGTCGGGTCAAACCATTATTTCGGGCATGGGCGAGCTCCACCTGGAAATTCTGGTTGACCGGATGAAGCGTGAATTCGGCGTCGAAGCAACCGTCGGCAAGCCGCAAGTGGCGTATCGTGAAACGATTCGCGGCAAGGCGGAAGACGTCGACGGCAAGTTCGTCAAGCAGTCGGGTGGTCGCGGCCAGTATGGTCACGCGGTCATCACGCTCGAGCCGAATGAGCAGGGCAAGGGCTACGAATTCCTGGACGAAATCAAGGGCGGTGTGATTCCGCGTGAATACATCCCGGCAGTCGACAAGGGCATCCAGGAAACGCTGAAGGCTGGCGTGCTGGCAGGCTTCCCGGTCGTTGACGTGAAGGTTCACCTGACGTTCGGTTCGTACCACGACGTTGACTCGAACGAAAATGCGTTCCGCATGGCCGGTTCGATGGCGTTCAAGGAAGCAATGCGCAAGGCTCAACCGGTCATCCTCGAACCGATGATGGCTGTGGAAGTCGAAACGCCTGAAGATTACATGGGCAACGTGATGGGCGATCTGTCGGGTCGTCGCGGTATCGTTCAGGGCATGGACGACATGGTTGGCGGCGGCAAGATCGTTCGCGCCGAAGTGCCGCTGTCGGAAATGTTCGGCTACTCGACGTCGCTGCGTTCGCTGACCCAAGGTCGTGCAACGTACACGATGGAGTTCAAGCATTACTCCGAAGCACCGCGTAACGTGTCGGAAGCGATCATCAACGCCAAGTCGAAGTAATCGCGCGGCAAGTCATTCAACGATTAACTTTTTGAAAGAAGAGAAACATGGCTAAAGGTAAATTCGAACGGACCAAGCCGCACGTGAACGTCGGCACGATCGGTCACGTTGACCACGGCAAGACCACGCTGACGGCAGCGATCACGACGGTGCTGACCAAGAAGTTTGGCGGCGAAGCGAAGGCATACGACCAGATCGACGCGGCGCCGGAAGAAAAGGCACGTGGTATCACGATCAACACGGCACACGTCGAGTACGAAACGGCTAACCGCCACTACGCACACGTCGACTGCCCGGGCCACGCTGACTATGTGAAGAACATGATCACGGGCGCAGCGCAGATGGACGGCGCGATCCTGGTGTGCTCGGCAGCAGACGGCCCGATGCCGCAAACGCGTGAGCACATCCTGCTGGCGCGTCAGGTTGGCGTTCCGTACATCATCGTGTTCCTGAACAAGTGCGACATGGTGGACGACGCTGAGCTGCTGGAGCTCGTGGAGATGGAAGTTCGCGAACTTCTGTCGAAGTACGACTTCCCGGGCGACGACACGCCGATCATCAAGGGTTCGGCCAAGCTGGCGCTGGAAGGCGACACGGGCGAGCTGGGCGAAGTGGCGATCATGAACCTGGCCGACGCGCTGGACACGTACATCCCGACGCCGGAGCGCGCAGTTGACGGTGCGTTCCTGATGCCGGTGGAAGACGTGTTCTCGATCTCGGGTCGCGGCACGGTGGTGACGGGTCGCGTTGAGCGCGGCGTGGTGAAGGTCGGCGAAGAAATCGAAATCGTCGGTATCAAGCCGACGGTGAAGACGACGTGCACGGGCGTGGAAATGTTCCGCAAGCTGCTCGACCAGGGTCAGGCCGGCGACAACGTGGGTATCCTGCTGCGCGGCACGAAGCGTGAAGACGTGGAGCGTGGCCAGGTTCTGGCGAAGCCGGGTTCGATCAACCCGCACACGCATTTCACGGCAGAAGTGTACGTGCTGAGCAAGGACGAAGGCGGCCGCCACACGCCGTTCTTCAACAACTATCGTCCGCAGTTCTACTTCCGTACGACGGACGTGACGGGCTCGATCGAGTTGCCGAAGGACAAGGAAATGGTCATGCCGGGCGACAACGTGTCGATCACGGTGAAGCTGATCAACCCGATCGCGATGGAAGAAGGTCTGCGCTTCGCAATCCGCGAAGGCGGCCGTACGGTCGGCGCAGGTGTGGTTGCTAAGATTCTCGAGTAA
>NZ_MCAS01000053.1 GCF_003610895.1 Paraburkholderia fungorum | reverse complement strand
GCGAATCGTCTGGCGCACCGGTTGTCGGCACAGGGTGTGGGTCCGGATGTGCGCGTTGGGATTGCGGTCGAGCGCTCGGTGGAGATGGTGGTGGGGCTGCTCGCGATCATGAAAGCGGGTGGCGCCTATGTGCCGTTCGATCCGTCGTATCCGGCAGCGCGACTCGCGTACATGATGGCAGACAGCGGGATTTCCCTGCTGCTGACGCAGCGTAGGGTGCACGATGCGCTGCCGCTGTCGGATGCGATCGAGGTGCTCGAACTGGACGCACTCGACCTGGCCGGCGAACCGTCGCACAACCCGGACGTTGAACTGCGAGGCGAAAACCTGGCCTACGTGATCTACACGTCGGGCTCGACAGGCCAGCCGAAGGGCGCGGCGAACCGCCATAGCGCGCTGTACAACCGTCTGGTGTGGATGCAGCAGGCGTACGCGCTGGATGCTACAGACACCGTACTGCAGAAAACCCCATTCAGCTTCGACGTCTCGGTCTGGGAGTTCTTCTGGCCGCTGATGACAGGCGCGCGTCTGGCAGTGGCCGCGCCGGACGATCATCGCGATCCGCAGAAGCTGGTTGAACTGATCGGACGTCATGCGGTGACGACACTGCATTTCGTGCCGTCGATGCTGCAGGCGTTCATTGCTTACGAAGGTGCGCAGCAGTGCACCGGCCTCAGGCGTGTGATCTGCAGTGGCGAGGCGTTGTCCACGGAGTTGAAGGACCGGGCTCTGGCCGCGCTGCCGGCAGCTGCGCTTTACAACCTGTACGGCCCGACGGAAGCGGCCATCGACGTCACGCACTGGACCTGCCAGGCGGACGATACGGTCACGCCGATCGGGCGTCCGATCGCGAACGTGCAGACGGTGGTGCTGGACGCGTCACTGAACATGACGCCGGTGGGTGTGGCAGGTGAACTGTATCTGGGCGGAGCGGGGCTGGCGCGCGGTTACCTGAACCGGTCCGCGCTGACGGCGGAGCGCTTCGTGCCGGACCCGTTCTCGACCGAGGGCGCGCGTCTTTACCGCACGGGTGATCTGGCCCGCTGGCGGGCGGATGGCGCACTGGAGTATCTGGGCCGGATCGACCATCAGGTCAAGATACGCGGTTTCCGGATCGAACTCGGAGAGATCGAGGCACAGCTTCTCGCGCAGGCCAATGTGCGCGAAGCGGTCGTGATCGCGCAGGAATCACCAACGGGTACGCGCCTGATCGCTTACGTCAGCGCCAACGCGCGTACAACGCTTGTGGTGTCCACTCTGCGTGAGGCGCTTGCCGAAGCGCTACCCGGACACATGGTCCCGTCGACGATTATCGTGCTCGACACGCTGCCGCTGAGTCCGAACGGCAAGGTGGATCGCAAGGCGTTACCCGCACCCGAGCAAAGCACAACCGCGGACCGCGCCACGGCCTACGAGCCGCCTCAAAACCCAACAGAAAGCGCTATCGCGGCAATCTGGCAAGACATCCTGGGAATCGGGCGGATCGGCCGTCACGACAATTTCTTCGAACTCGGCGGACACTCGTTATTGACGATGAAAGCGCAGCGAGCAATTTTCCGCGACCTGCAAACGGATGTTCCACTAGCATCCCTGTTCCTGAAGCCGACACTGCATGAAATCGCCGCGGAGTGCGAAGCATTGCACGCGAACACACAACGTGAGCAGCACGACAACGTCCGCGAGATGAAGTCGCTGCTCGATGAACTGATGGACTAACTCTACGTAATGGACGGTGACGTTGCGCTCACGCAGCGTCACCGGATGGAGCATGCAAAAACTGAAGACCGTACTGGCGATCGGCGCCGGTGCACTGGCCGCGCTGATCGGCGTTGGCTGCACGACCGGCGGCGCGTCGGGCGATAACGGCGGCGTCGCGAACGCTGCCGGCAGTAGCGCGCGTCCCGAGCACGTCCAGGTGCAGATTCGCCGGATGGCCGACGGCGTGCCGCATATCGAAGCCGCGGACTGGACCAGTCTCGGCTATGGCGTCGGCTTCGCGCAGGCGAGCGACAACCTGTGCACAATGGCCGATGCGTTCGTCACGTATCGCGGTGAACGTTCGCGTTATTTCGGCGCGGACGCGCATTTGCCCTTGCATTCCACGTACGGTCAACCGAAGAACATCGACGCCGACTTCTTCTTCCGGCTGATCGATACGAACGAGGTTGTCGAGACCTACCGGCAGGCGCAACCGCCGCAAATCCGGCAACTGGTGCGCGGCTTCGCGGCCGGTTACAACCGGATCGTGCAGTCGGTGCGCGACGGCAGCGCACCGGCCCGGCAATATCAGGCATGTCGCGGGCAGGCGTGGTTGACCGATATCACCGAAGCGGACATTTACCGTCGTCTGTACGCGGCGAACCTTGCTGGCGGGTACGCGCAGTTCGTCACGGCAATCGCCACGGCCGCGCCGCCCGCCGGGAACGCTCAAACCTCGTCGTCGGATCAGCGGCGCTCCACGTCCGGCATCCAGACGGCATCGCTCGATGCCGCTGCGCGTGCCTTGTCGCGGCAGTATTTTCAGGCAGGCGGGCACGTCGGACTCGGCAGCAACGGCATCGCGTTCGGCGGCGACGCCACGCCCGACGGCCAGCCCTTGCTGTTCGGCAATCCTCATTGGTTCTGGCGCGGCCCGGACCGTTTCTATCAGCAGCAACTGACGATCCCCGGCCAATTGAACGTCAGCGGCGCCGGCTTTCTCGGCGTTCCGCTCGTGATGATAGGTTTCAACGATTCGGTGGCATGGACCCACACGGTATCGAGCGCGCGACGCTTCGGCGTGTTTCAGTTGAGCTTGCAGCCCGGCAAGCCGACCACGTATCTGTTCGACGGCAAGCCAGAGCCGATGACGGCGGTGCCGCTCACCATCGATGTGCTCGACCCGAACGGTCAGCTGGTCAAACGCACGCGCACGCTGTATCGCACGCGCTTCGGCCCGCTCGTCAATCTCGGCGCGATGTCGCCGGCGTTTGCGTGGAATGGGCAGCAGGCGTTTGCGATCCGCGACATCAACGCGGACAACTTCCGGGTGTTCCGCAACTTCCTCGAATGGGATCAGGCACGCTCGCTCGACGATTTCATCGCGATTCAACGGCGCCTCGCCGCCGTGCCGTGGGTCAACACGCTCGCGATCGGGCGTGGCGATCGTCGCGCGTGGTACGCGGATATCGGCGCGGTGCCGAATGTTCCCGACGAACTCGCCGCGCAATGCGCGCCGAAGCTGGCGCCCGCGTTCGCCAGAGGCGCGCCGGGCGTGCCACTACTCGACGGCTCGCGTTCTTCGTGCAACTGGCGCACCGACGCCGGTTCGGCGCAACCGGGCGCGTTCGCCGCGAGCAGCATGCCGAGCCTGCTGCGCACCGACTACGTCGCGAACATGAACAACAGCTACTGGCTGACCAATCCCGCGCAACCGCTCACCGGTTATCCGAGGATTTTTGGCGGCGCGCCGGAGGCACCCGGATTGCGCGCGCGGCTCGGGCATCTGATGATCGCGCAGCGCATGGCGGGCAGCGACGGTTTGCCGGGGCGCGGCGCGACCAGCGCGACGGTGCGCAGTCTGTCCTTGAACAGCCGCGTGCTGTCGGCGGAACTGTTCAAGGCTGCGTTGCTGGCGCAGGTGTGTGTCGAGGATAGTGCGCATCGCATTGAGGTCAATGTGCCGAACGACGCGGCAGGAGCGGCCACGGGTGCAAACGCAGCCAGCGCAGCAAACGCAGCAAACGCAGCGAGCGCCCCGGGCGTGGAAGCACCGCGCAAAGTGGACATCGGCGTGGCGTGCCGCGTGCTGCGTGCGTGGGACAACACCGGGGCGACGCAATCGCGCGGCGCGCCATTGTGGGGTGCATTTTGGTCGCGTGCGGAAAAGATCGGCGATGCGAAACTCTACGCGACCCAGTTCGATCCCGCCGATCCGCTGAACACGCCGCGCGGATTGCAAACCGATCCGGCGCGACTCGGCGCGGCCCTTGGCGCGGCCGTGCTCGATCTGCAAAAGCAGGGCGTCGCGACCGATGCGAGCACCGGCGAGTTATTGTCCGTCACGGAAAACGGCCGCCGCATTCCGCTCTATGGCGGGTGCAGCGAAACGGGCTATTTCACGGCCGCGTGCGTATTCGGCGCGAACCGCGCGAAACCCTCCGTCGACGCCACGGACCTGGCCGGCAACAGCTATATGCAAACGGTGGGCTTTGGACAGCCGGACGCGCAGGGCGGTCCGCTTGCGTACACGATGATGGCCGATGCGCAATCCGACGATCCCGGTTCGCCGTATTTCAGCGCCGGCACGCAACGGTATGCGAGCAAGGATTGGCTGCGCATGCCGTTGGCCACCGGCATCGCGAGCGGCGCAGCCGCCGATGCCGATCGCAACGACACGATCCGGCTGGAGGCAACCATTAACGGCGGCGCGGTGGCAGGAGTGCCGCGATGACGACGCGGCGAGACTTTCTCGGCGCGTTGGCGGTGCCGCTGACGGTGCCCCTGCTGATGCCGCTGATGGCACCGGTTGCAGGCGCTTTTGCCTCGACGCCCGCGTCTGCGGGCGCCGCGATCGCGCCGCGTGTCGCAACCCCGGACCGGCCCGGCACCGAAACGCTGCTCGCGCTCGATGTGAAGCCGGTGGCGGCCGGCGCGCTCGACGTTTACGCGACGATGGGCGGTTTTCCGCCTTTGCCGGACGGTATCGTCGATTGCGGGTATCCGGCGGAGCCGAATCTCGAAGTCCTGCGCGAACTGAAGACCTCACTGATCGTCATCGAAACGATGAGCGCGAGTCTGCGCGGTCTGCTGGAACGGATCGCGCCGGTCTTCGTGCTCGATATCTATTCCGGCGCCGGCCACGCGAATATCGTCGAACGCTCGAGCGCTGAAATGATGCGGCTCGCGCGGGTCATTGGACGCGAGCGCGAGGGCGCCGCGTACATCGCCCAGCTCGACGCGCGCTTCGCCGAACTGAAAACGAAACTAGGCGGCGATTCGATCAGTTTAGCGAATCACCCGTCACGCCGCCCCGTGTTCGTCACGCAACTCGATACCGGCGGCAGCAATATCCTCATCTATGCAAAAAACTGCGTGGTGTCCGACGTGATGCAGCGGCTCGGTTTCGTCAACGCGTGGCAAGGCAAGACCAACGGCTACGGCTGCGCGGTGGTCGGTGTCGAGCAACTCGCCGTGTCGCCGCAGGCGGAGCTGCTCTACATCGATTACGGCGCATCGACCCAGGCCGCGTTGAATACGCTGACCGAGAGTCCGGTGTGGAGCCGTCTGCCGATGGTTCGCGAAGGCCGCGTGAACCCGATCCGGCCGTTCGACGTGTTCGGCTCGCTGCCGAGCGCGCGCCAGTTCGCGGATCACTTTGCAGCGGCGATCACGGCGCGGAGGTCCGCATGACGCCCGGCCTCGTGGTGGCGCAGCGCGCGCGCGGATCGCTCGCGCATCCGTGGCTGATGGCGGCCGGGCTCGGTGGCGTGGCGCTCGCCGCGACGCTCTGGCTGCTGAGCTTGCAACTGCCGTCCGCGTCCTTGCGCACGCTGTGGCATCTCGCCGATGCGTCGTCCGACGATCTCTCGCTGATCGCGTTGCGTTACGCGACGCTGCCACGGCTGGCGGTTGCGCTGGCGAGCGGCGCGGCGCTCGCGCTGGCAGGCGCGATTTTTCAGCATGTGTTGCGCAATCCGCTCGCGGAACCGACCACGCTCGGCGTGTCGGCAGGGGCAAGCGTGTCGCTCTCGGTCGTCTCGTTGTGGTTTCCGGAACTGCTGATACACGGCCGCGAATGGGTCGCGCTGGCAGGCGCGCTGGCAAGCGTCGGCGTGGTGATGGCGGTCTCGTGGAGCCGCGCGTTCTCACCCTTGAGCATGATCCTCGGCGGCCTGCTGGTCACGCTGTGTACGGGTGCATTCACGTCGGTGCTTGCGCTGTTTTTCGGGCAGAGCCTCGTGTCGGTGTTCATCTGGCAGAGCGGCGCGTTGAATCAGAACGGCTGGGCGGTTGCGCAATACTTGGTGGCACGGCTCGCGGTTGTCGCGGCAATCGTCGCGTTGATGTCGAACGCGCTCGCCGTGCTCGAACTCGGCGACGAAAGTGCCCGCAGCGTCGGCTTGCCCTTGCGCACGATCCGCGCCGGCGCATTGCTGATCGCCTCGATGCTGAGCGCGCTGGTGGTGAGCGCCGTCGGCGTGATCGGCTTTATCGGACTGGCCGGTCCGGTGCTCGCGCGGCTCGCCGGGGCTCGCACGCTGCGGCAGCGGCTCATCTGGTCGCCGGTGATCGGTGCCTGCCTGCTGTGGCTCGCCGACGAAGGCGCGCAACTCGCCGGCCGCGTGTTCGTGGAAATTCCGACCGGTGCGGTGACGGCGCTGTTCGGCGCGCCGTTGCTGTTGCTGATGCTGCCGCTCCTGAAAGACGCGGCGTTGCAGCCCGCGCCGGGCTCCTATGGGGCGTCGGCGCCGCGCAGATTGCACGCGGGCTGGCTCGTGCTGGCGGCGCTCGCGCTGGTTGTTCTCGCCACGCTGGCGGTGGATTTCAATCGCGGCCTGTCGGGCTGGCGGCTGTTGCAATGGGCCGACGTGCAGCCGCTCTTCGTGTTGCGCGTGCCGCGCGTCGCCGCGGCGCTGGCGGCGGGCGTGATGCTGGCGGTGGCGGGTGTCGTGATCCAGCGGCTGACCGCGAATCCGATGGCGAGCCCCGAAGTGCTCGGCATTTCGTCAGGTGCGTCGCTGGCGTTGATCGCGCTGCTTTTTATCGCACCGTCGGCGGGACAGGCGGTGCGTGTCGGAACCGGCGCGGCCGGCGCGCTGGCGACACTGCTCGTGATGTTCGCACTGGCGCGCAAAAGCACCTTCTCGCCGGAGCGGCTGGTGCTGGTCGGCATCGCGGTGGCGACCGTGACCGGCAGCGTCGTGTCGGTGCTGCTGACGAGCGGCGACCCACGCATGCCGATCCTGCAGGCGTGGATGGCGGGTTCGACCTATCGCGTGCAAAGTGCCGACGCGCTGGCGGCCTGCGTGGTTGCCGCGATCAGCGTCGGCTTGCTGCCGTTCGCGGCGCGCGCCCTCGAGATTCTGTCGCTCGGCGAACAGTCCGCGCGGGCAGTCGGCGTATCGGTCCCGACAGTGCGGATGGCCTTGCTCGGCTTGTGCGCGCTGGCCACCGCGGCGGCCACCCTGATTGTCGGACCGGTCTCGTTCGTGGGATTGATGGCGCCACACATGGCGCGGCTCCTCGGCTTGCGCCGCGCGGTGCCGCAAGCGCTCGCGGGCGCGTTGATCGGCGCCGCGCTGATGGTGCTCGCCGACTGGCTCGGCCGCAATGTGCTGTTCCCGAATCAGGTGCCGGCCGGCTTGCTGGTCGCATTCATCGGCGGCCCGTATTTTCTGATTCTGATGTGGAAGCAAAAATCATGAAGCTCCGATTCACGGTCCCGATGCGCGACACCGCACGCGCGACCCGACGTTTTGCAGGAAAAAGCCTATGACCCGACCCGCGAATGTGGTTGCGTTGCCCGTGTCTCGCCCACAAGCGAGCCAAGCGAGCCAAACAGGCGATAAGCCTGACGGCGCGAGCCTCGCCACGACCGGTTCGAACGGACCGCAAAACGCGTCCGATGCGTCGATTTTCGAGTTGCGCGACGTGAGTTTCGCGCTGCCCGAGCGCACCTTGTTGCGTTCGCTGACGTTGACGCTGCCCGCGCGGCGCGTGATCGGGCTGATTGGCCACAACGGTTCCGGCAAGTCCACGCTGATCAAGATTCTCGCGCGGCAGCAGCCGGCCAGCGGCGGTCAGATCCTGTTCGAAGGCAAGCCGCTCGATCAATGGCCGACGCGCGTATTCGCGCAGAAACTGGCGTATCTGCCGCAGCACACGCCTTCGGCGGCGGGGATTCTGGTGCGTGAACTGGTTGCGTTCGGCCGCTATCCGTGGCGCGGCGCGCTGGGCCGCTTCACCGAGGCCGACCGCGCGAAAGTCGACGAGGCGATGGCGCTCACCGACGTGACCGGTTTCGCCGACCGGCTGGTCGATACGCTGTCCGGCGGCGAGCGCCAGCGCGTCTGGCTGGCGATGCTGATCGCACAGGACGCCGACTATCTGTTGCTCGACGAACCGATCTCCGCGCTCGACGTCGCGCATCAGGTCGAGGTGCTGTCGCTGGTGCAGCGGCTCTCGACCGAACGCGGCATCGGCATCATCGTCGTGCTGCACGACGTCAACATGGCCGCCCGCTATTGCGATGAAATCGTCGCGCTGCACGGCGGCAGGCTGATCGCGCAGGGCACGCCGGAAGAGATTCTGACGCCCGCGCAATTGCAGGCGATCTACGGCATTTCAATGGGCGTGATGCGCCATCCCGACACCGGCGAGCCGGTGAGTTACGTGCGTTGAACGCCACACGGCTCTTACGATGAAGAAAGCGATGACCTCCACTTCCACGACACACGCGGCCGATTCGAAACCGGGTCTCTCGCACGAACTGATTCGCCTGCTGCGCCCGTTCTGGCGCGTGACGCTGTTTGCCACGCTGATGGGCGGCATGGGCGGCCTGTCCACCGCGTGGCTGCTGGCAACCATCAACGACGGGCTGCATGCGCCGGGCGGCGCGAGCGGGCGCACCATCGCGCTGTTCGTCGTGCTCTGTCTCGTCACGCTGGCTGGGCGCGCGGCGGCCGGGGTCGGCAACAGCATGATCGGACAGCAGATCATCGCCGCGCTGCGCAAGGACATTTCCGCGCGGATCGTCTGCGCGCCGATTGCGGCAATCGAGCGCTACAAGGTGCACCGGCTGATCGCGACGTTGAACGGCGACGTCGATACCGTCAGCGCGTTCACGTTCAACTTCTCCGGATTCGCGATTGCATTCGCGATCGTGATCGGCTGCGTCGTCTATATGCTGGTGCTCTCGCCGCTGCTGTTCGTGCTCGCGGCAGCCGCGATCGCGCTGGGGCTGCTCTTCAACCGCAATGCGTCGCGTCGCTGGACGCGCCACTACGAAGGCGTGCGAGGCGCGCAGGACGAATTGCAGAAGCAGTACCGCGCGATCACCGAAGGCGCGAAGGAGTTGCGTCTGAATCGCGAGCGGCGCGAGCGGGTGTATGGCGCGCAATTATCCGGCGCGGCCGATACGATCGCCGATCTGAAGACACGCGCGATGCGCATATTCTGGGCCACCGACGCCGCGAGTTCGACGCTGTTCTTTGCGGTGATCGGCGTGCTGCTGGTGGCGCAATACCGGCTCGGGGTCGATCCGCGCGTGATCAGCGGATTCGTGATCGTGCTGCTATACGTGCGCGGCCCGGTCGATCAGCTGGCGAGCGCGTTGCCTGCGCTCGGTCAGGCGCAGGTGTCGTTCCGGCGGATCGCGGAATTGAGCTCGCAATTCACGAGCCGCGAGCCGTATCTGCTCGACGATAGGGAAGGGCAGGCGCAGGAACCTCTGACGGTGCGCGAGGACATCACGTTGCGCGCGGCGAGCTATACCTATGCGTCGAATGGCGATGTCGTGCCGTTCAGTCTCGGCCCGGTCGATCTGACGATCCAGCGCGGCGAGACGCTGTTTATCGTCGGCGAAAACGGTTGTGGCAAGACCACGCTGATCAAACTCCTGCTCGGCTTGTACAGTCCGGGCTCGGGTCAGTTGCTGCTCGACGGCGTGCCGGTTCCGGCCGAACAGATCGATGCCTACCGGCAGATGTTCTCCGCAGTGTTCTCCGATTACTACCTGTTCGACGACCTCGTCGCGCGCGACCCGGAAATGATCGCGCGAGCCCAGAAGTGGCTCGAACATCTGGAGATTGCGCACAAGGTGAAGATCAGCGACGGCGTGTTTTCGACGATCGATCTGTCGGCGGGCCAGCGCAAACGGCTCGCGCTCGTGCATGCGATGCTCGAAGAACGGCCGGTGATGATGTTCGACGAATGGGCCGCCGATCAGGACCCCACCTTCCGGCGCGTGTTTTATAACGAGTTCCTGCCGGAACTGAAACGGCAGGGCAAGACACTGATCGTGATCTCGCACGACGACCGGTTCTTCGATACGGCCGACCGGGTGATCCGGTTGTCAGGCGGCAAGATCGTGGAAGCAACAACGCGAATCGAGGTCGCGCGCGAGGGATGACCGCATGATGACCTCAGGGCGTCGCGCGGGGATTCGCGACGCCGTGAAAGGAGGATTGACGATTGATCCAGTCGGTCCGGGTATTGATAGCGATTCTCAACAGGATGCTATCGATACCCTGAAGATACCCGCACAGCCGGCGTTAGTGCCCGTGACCGCCCTGGCCGCCGCCGCTGCTCCATGAACTGCCGCCGCCGCCTCCGTGTCCGCCCCCGCCACCGTGCCAGCCGCCGTTCCCACCATGCCAGCCACCGCCGTGCCACCCTCCGCCATGCCAGTAGCCGCCGTGCCCATGGTAGTAGCAGCACGCGCCACCCCAGCCGCCCCAGATGTCGACCGTGCCGTAAGCCGGTCCATACGCACCGTACGGTCCATATGCGTAATCGTAGCCCGGGTAGTAGTAGGGGTACCCGTAGCCATATCCCGGTGCGACAGCGCACCCGGCGAGAGCTGCCGCCACAGCCAGGATCGCGACTGATGCAATAAGCCTGCTCACGATTTTCTCCCGCCTCCTCGTATAAGAATGAGAAAAACACTGTGCCCGGGAGTTCAGCGGGATTTGTGTCCGCAAATTACCGGCCACAAGCGTCACGACGCCGCCATGGGGTCTGTGCGACGATCCAACGCCATAGCGGTCGCGCGTTGCGGCAAGTCTTCCAGACTATGACAGAGTCATCTGCCTGTAACAGTTCGTTAAATATTCGAAACGTAACTGTAGGGCGGGCCTGATACTTTCGCGTCAGACAATTCCCCCTTTGAATCCAGACCATGCCTGTGCTGACGCTGGACGAAGAAGAACGTATCCCACATTGCCGGGCCGCCTGATGCGAAGCCTGCACAAAACTGGCCGTCAATGAAGCACGATCCCCAGCCAGCGACCGCCTCGGAATGGCGTGCCCAAGGCGACGCCTGCGTCGCTCGCGGCGAACTCGAGGCCGCGCTCCAATGTTTCGAGTCGGCGCGCGCGCTCGATCCCACCGACTGTGCCGCCCTTGAGCACCTCGCGGGAACGCTTGCGGTGCTGAACCGCTTTCCCGAAGCCGTGGTTCGCTATCACGAGGCGATCGCGCTCGATCCGCTCAATACCAATCTGCGTCATGGCCTCGGCTGGTCGCTCGAGCAGATGCATCGGCTCGAGCAGGCGATCGACGCCTATCGCGACGCAGTCCGGCTGAATCCGCAGGCCGACGGCTCGTACAACAACATGGGCAACTGTCTGCAGGCGCTCGGCCGTTTCGACGAGTCGCACGAAGCCTATCGCCGCGCAATCGAAGCCGCTCCGCAGGTGCCGCTGTATTACCGCAACTTCGTGCAATCCAAGCGCCTTAGCGCCGACGATCCGGTGTTCGCCGCGCTCGAGCGATTCGCCGGCAATGTCGGGACGCTTACGCCCGCCAATCAGGCGGAGTTTCACTTCGCCTATGGTCAGGCGCTGTCCGATGTGGGCCGCAACGATGCCTCGTTCGATCATTTCCTGAAGGGCAATGCCTTGCACCGTGCCGGCGTGCGTTATGACGAGGCCGCGTCGCTCGGCCTGTTCGCGCATTTGCCGGAACTCCTCACCGCCCAGGTGCTGGAGGCCAAACGCGGTCTGGGCGATCCGTCGGCCGCACCGACTTTTATTGTCGGCATGCCGCGCTCCGGCTCGACCCTGATCGAACAGATTCTCGCGAGTCATCCGCAGGTTCTCGGCATGGGCGAGCGCACGGACTTCGGCGAGGCGCTGGTGAATTGCATCGGCCGCGATTCAGACGACCCGTTGCGCATCGATATCGAAGCTTTGGAGGGCGTCGGCGCCACGCAACTGCGCACGCTCGGCGCCGACTATGTGCGCCGCATGCGCACGCCGCTGCCGGAAATGCCGACCTCGGCGTCGGGCTACACGCGCTTCACCGACAAATATCCGTTCAATTTCATCAATGTCGGGCTGATTCACCTGGCGTTGCCGAACGCGCGCTTCATTCATAGCAGCCGTTCGCCGTTGCAAAGCTGTCTGTCGATTTTCTCTCGAATTTTTCATGACGTACCGTTCAGTTACGATCTGGGTGAACTGGGCCGCTACTACCGCGCGTACGACGCGCTGATGGCGCATTGGCAACGCGTGTTGCCCGAGGGCACGATGATTGAAGTCAAGTATGAAGAACTGGTCGACGACCTCGAAGGCAATGTCCGGCGTTTGCTCGCGCATTGCGGACTCGATTGGGACGAGCGTTGCCTGTCGTTTCACCAGACTGCGCGCCAGGTGAATACGGCCAGCGCGGCGCAGGTGCGCCGCCCGATCTACAAGACCTCGCTACGGCGCTGGCAGCCGCGCGAGGCGCTGCTGCAACCGCTGTTCGACGGTTTGGGACCGGCGTTGGCGCCGGCCGGGAGTTTCAGCGCGCCTGCGGCGGATACCGGGGCACCGGCAATTGATACGGAGCGTAAGTCATGAGCACAATCCGCGGGGCCGTCATATGGATGACCGGTTTGTCCGGCGCCGGTAAATCGACCCTGGCCGACGCGTTGCACCTGCGTCTGAAGGGAGCAGGGCAAAGCTCGGTCGTGCTCGACGGCGACGTGCTGCGGCGCGGCCTGACCGCCGGCCTCGGCTTTACGCCCGAAGACCGCGCCGAAAATCTGCGGCGGGTGGCGCATGTCGCGGAACTGTTCATGCAGCAGGGCTTCATCGCGATTGCCGCGGTGATCTCGCCTGAGCATGAACATCGGCGCATGGCTCGCGAGATCGTGGGCGAAGGGTTCGTCGAGGTCTACGTGAACGCGCCGCTGGCGGTGTGTGAGGCGCGCGATGTCAAAGGCCTCTACGCGCGTGCGCGGCGCGGCGAGATTCCCAATTTCACCGGCATTTCGGGGCCGTACGATGTGCCGCTCGACCCCGATGTGATGATCGAAACCGATCGGGTGTCGATCGAAGAGGCGGTGGATCGCCTGCTCGTGCATCTGGTCGCCATCGGTTGCCTGCCCAGAGAAAGCGGGCTTGACAGACCCCGGCTCGCAAAATAGCCGTCAGGCGCACGTAGCGCCCACAGCGTCGGTCGAGGGCGCAAATTTTTCACCAGGCGCTGGGCGTTTCGCTATACCTTTTCGGCTACTCGTGGATGAAAAGGGTGATGCGTCGATGCCGACATTGTCGATACGAAAAATAAGGCCGAACGTCGAAGCGCTGGTTCTGGCGGCCGATCTGGCCGGCACGGTTGTGTTCGCGATCGAGGGTGCGCTCAGTGCCATGCGCGGCGGTCTCGATCTGCTGGGTGTGATGGTGATCTCGTTTGTCGCGGCGTTAGGCGGCGGGGTGATCCGCGATCTGCTGATCGGCGATTCGCCGCCTAACGCGATACGCGACTGGCGCTACCCGGCGTTGACGTTCGCCACCGGCCTGCTCACGTTTGTTTTCCATTCCACCGTCCAGCAGTTTCCTGTCGCGCTGATTACCGTGCTCGACGCCGCCGGTCTCGCGCTGTTTGCGGTGGCGGGCGTCGAGAAAGCGTTGCTGTTCGGGATCCGTCCGTTTATCGCCATGCTGATGGGCACTGTCACGGGTGTGGGCGGCGGCGTGATCCGCGACGTGTTGATGGCGCGCGTGCCGCTCGTGCTGCATGCCGACATCTACGCGACCGCAGCCTTCGCAGGCGCATTCGTTGTGGTGCTCGCGCGGCGCGCCGGCTTGCCGCCCGGCGTCGCGGCGCTCGCCGGCGGCGCGGTGTGCTTCATCTTGCGCGTGCTGGCGGTGACCTACGGCTGGCATCTGCCGAAGGCGTCGCTCTCAGCGCTTGCGTAAAGGCTCGATCAGCGACGACAAACCGTTGTGATCGATCTCGTGCATCAAGGCCAGCAGCCGGCCGATTTCACCCGGCGGGAAGCCCTGGCTCGCAAACCAGTTCAGATAGTGGCCGGGCAGATCCGCGATCAGCCGGCCTTTGTATTTGCCGTACGGCATCACGCGCGTAACCAGCAGTTCGAGGTGTTCGGGATTCATTGCTGAGGGGTCGGCGCAAAGCGCGTTGAGCGCGGTAGTGTGAGCGGCTGCTGAAGCAGCATTTTAGCCGCGCTGCAGGCATTGCGCCGGCGTGGTAACGTCGGCGCTTTCCTTTTACAGACAACAGGACAGGTTCGATGGAATACCGCAGACTCGGCGACTCGGATGTGAAGGTTAGCCTGATCGGTCTCGGCACCATGACGTGGGGCGAGCAGAACACCGAGCAGGAAGCGCATGCGCAGATCGATTACGCGCTCGATCACGGCGTCAATCTGCTCGACGCGGCGGAAATGTACCCGGTGCCGCCGCGCCCCGAGACGCAAGGTTCGACCGAGCGCTATATCGGCACGTGGATCGCGCAGCATCGCGGCGCGCGCGAGAAGATCGTGCTTGCCACCAAGATCGCCGGCCCGGCGCGTCAGCCACACAATCCGCGCCATATTCGCGGCGAGGGCAACCAGTTCGACCGCAAGAACCTGACCGAAGCGCTGAACGACAGCCTGAAGCGCCTGCAAACGGACTACGTCGATCTGTACCAGTTGCACTGGCCGGATCGCAGCACGATGACGTTTGGCCGCCCCGCGTATCCATGGGTCGACGACGCCTACACGGTGCCGATCGAAGAAACGCTGTCGGTGCTCGCCGAGTTCGTCAAGGCAGGCAAGATTCGCCATATCGGCGTGTCGAACGAAACGCCCTGGGGTGTCGCGCAGTTTCTGCGCGCCGCGGAAAAGCTCGGCTTGCCGCGCATTGTCAGCATCCAGAACCCGTATAGCCTGTTGAACCGCACCTACGAAGCGGGCTTGTCCGAGTATGCACATCGCGACAATCTCGGCTTGCTTGCCTATTCGCCGTTGGCCTTCGGCTGGCTGTCGGGCAAGTATGAAGGCGGCGCGCGTCCGGCAGGCGCCCGCATTTCGCTATTTGAGCGCTTTCAACGCTATAGCAAGCCGCAAGCGGTGCAGGCCACCACGCGCTATGTGGAACTGGCCAAGCGCCACGGCTTGTCGCCCGCGCAGTTTGCGCTCGCCTTCGTCAACAGCCGGCCGTTCGTGACGAGTAATCTGATTGGCGCGACATCGCTCGATCAGTTGAAGGAAAACATCGCCAGCGCCGAGGTGAAACTCTCGCCGGAAGCCCTCGCGGAAATCGACAAGCTGCATGAACTGCAGCCTAATCCGGCGCCCTAAGGCAACTGGGGCAACTGGGGCAACTGGGGCAACTGGGGCAACCGGAGGAGTTTGGGCGCGGCAAGGCGAGTGGATCCGCCTTGCTTGCCTCGAACTCGATCAACCTCGCCCAGACTCAAACGAACGCACCTGACGAAGGCTCAGCGAATCTTCAGCTTCGAGCGCACCGCATAAAGCGCCAGCAAACTCACTACCGCGCAGAACATCAGATAGAAGCCGGGCGCGAGCTTGTTGCCGCTCGCGTCGATCAGCCAGGTAATCACGAAGGGCGCAAAGCCGCCGAACACCGTCACGCCGATGTTGTAGCTGGCCGCAAGACCGGTGGCGCGCGTTTGCGTCGGGAAAATCTCCGACATCAGCGCGGGCAGCGCGCCGAAGTACGCCGCCTTCAATGCGCCGATCCAGATCAGGGCCAGCAGCATCGTGGTGAACGACGGATGCGCGTTCATATACATGAAGGCCGGATAGACCGTCAGCAACATCAACGTCGCCGCAACCGCCATGATGCGGATCCGTCCTGCGCTGTCGGATAGATGGCCGGCGAACGGCGTCAGCACCGTCAGCACGATGCCTGTGGCGAGCGTGGCCGCGAAACCGGTCGAGGCGGGCAGGTGCAGTTGCTTGATCGCGTAGGTCGGCATGTACAGGATCATGTAGTTGGCCGCGGTCGAAATCACCAGCGAGCCGACCGCGAGCAGCATACGGACCTTCTGCGCGCCGAACAGATCGCGCAGCGGCGTACGCGTTTTGGGTTCCGTGTCGAACTCGGCGCCTTCGTCCACGTAGCGGCGGATATAGAAGCCGACCGGGCCGATCACGAGGCCGAACAGAAACGGAATACGCCAGCCCCAGGATTCGAGTTGCGCCGCCGTGAGCTGGCTCGTCAGCAAGGCGCCGAAACCGGAGGCGAGCAGCGTCGCGAGGCCCTGGCTCGCGAACTGCCAACTGCCCATGAAGCCGCGCCGCTCGGGGGCATGCTCGACCAGAAACGCGGTGGAGGCGCCGAATTCGCCGCCCGCCGAGAATCCCTGGACCAGCCGCGACAGCATGATGCCGGCGGGCGCCCACACGCCGATTGCGGCATACGGTGGCATCACGGCGATCGTCAAGGTGCCGATCATCATCAGGCCGATCGACAGCAGCAGCGACGCCTTGCGGCCCGCGCGGTCCGCGAGTGAACCGAGCACGAATCCGCCGAGTGGGCGGATCAGGTACGAGATGCCGAAGGTGCCGAGCGTGAGCATCAACGAGATCGCTTCGGTGCGCGCCGGGAAGAACAGCTTTGCGATCGTGACCGCGAAGAAACCGTAGACGACGAGGTCGAACCATTCAAGCGCATTGCCGATCGACGCCGCGAGAATGATGCGATGGATTTTCGCGGCGGACGGCCGTGCGGCGCCGGCTTGCAGGGTGGACGTGATCATCGTGGGCGTGCCTCGTGGCGGATGCGGCTGGCAGGGAACTGCGGGCGAACGGTCAATGAAGGCCAATGAAGGGCGAGTGGAGATCGGATGAGCGGCAGACGTGCTGCGTCGATCGCTCAGCCCGCGGCTTCTGGATGTGTTGCGCTCGCGTGCGGCGCGTTCTCGCCGAGATCCCAGAACAGCCCCGCCATGATCTGCAGACCTTCGCGTACCACGGGTCCGAGCAGATGTTCGTTCGGCGCGTGTTGCGAGCAGGCCGGGTATGAATGCGGCACCCAGATGGTCGGCAGACCGAGCGTGTCAGCGAATACTTCGTTGGGCAGCGTGCCGCCGAGATTCGGCAGTACGGCTGTTTTCTTGCCGGTGGTCTGTTCCAGCGAGGCGATGGCCCACGTCACCCACGGGTCGTCGGGATTCAGACGGGTGGCCGGCGCTCCACGCTCGACGCCGATCTCGACCAGCGAAAAACCATGCGCGTCCAGATGGGCGCGCAGGTGCTGCGCCAGGTTTTCCCAGTCGGTGCCGACCACAAAGCGCAACTGGCAATGCGCGAACGCCGACGACGGAATGGCATTGACCGGGTTCTCGGGATTGCCCGCCTTGAAGGCCAGCACTTCGAAGCTGTTCCAGCCGAACACGCGTTCTGGCGGCGTGAGGCCGGGCTCGCCCCAGTTGTCGTCGACGGCCGGGTCGCCCGGGCCGCCGCCTACCGTGATATCGGCGAGCGCCCGGCGGACGGCCTCGGGGATCGGCGGCGGACGCAAGCCGTCGACAGCGATCACGCCGCGGGCATCGACCAGGCTGGCGAGTGCATTTGCCAGCACGGTGGCCGGGTTGCGCAACAGTCCGCCCCAATTGCCCGAGTGGTGCGCGCCGTCGCGCAGATTCAGCGAGAGCTTGAAGTTCACCGAGCCACGCGAGCCGAGGAAGACGGTGGGGCGGCGCGCGGCGAGACGCGGACCGTCGGAGGCGATCAGCACGTCCGCGGCCAGTTCCTGTTTGTGCTGGTGGCAGACCGCGTCGAGTCCTGGCGAGCCGGTTTCCTCGCCCATTTCGATCAGCAGCTTCGCGTTGAAGCCGAGTTTGCCGCCGCGCGCGGCCAGTACGCTCGCGAGCGCCGCGAGGTTGATCGAGTGCTGGCCCTTGTTGTCGGCGGTGCCCCGGCCATACCAGCGTTCGCCTTCGACGGTCACGGCCCAGGGCGTCAGCGGCGCACGCCACTGGCTGTCGTAGCCGCGCACGACGTCGCCGTGGCCGTAGATCAGCACGGTAGGCAGGCGATCGTCTTCGTGGCGATTGGCGATCAGGAACGGCCCGAACCCTTGCGCCGGGTTGTCGACAATGCGCGTGCCGAAGCCGAGTTCTTCGACTTCGGGCGCGATTTCGTCGATCAGATAGGACAGCAGCGTGGCGGCACGGTCGCTTTCCTGGCTCTCGGTGCGAAAGCCCACGCGACGGTTGAGGTTCTCCAGAAAGGCGCCGGATTCGAAATGATGGGTGGCGTGTTCGATGGCCTGGTTGCGGCTCAAGGTTTGTCTCCGATGCGAGTGCGGGGGATGGCGGCGACGTGGCGCCCTGTGTGGCACGTCTGGTTCGCGGCCATCAGCTTCGAAACGATTCTAGGAGGCCGTTATTTTTGTCACAATGATCGTGTTTCGAAACTTGCATTGCCGAAAAGGCAAAGCTCGGCACCTCGGCGCGCGCTCGCATACGCTTGCGCGTCCACCCGCATAGGCATCGTTCATGGCACTTTCATTGCACGGCATCGCATTGCGCTACTTCGTTGAAGTGGCTCGCACGGGTTCGATCAGCGACGCGTCCACGCGGCTGCATGTGGCCGTTTCGGCGATCAGCCGGCAGATCGCGCGGCTCGAAAGCGATCTCGGCGTTGCGCTGTTCGAGCGTCGGCCGCGTGGCATGTCGCTCTCCGAGGCGGGCGAGCGGCTGCTTGCCTACGCGCAGCGCAGCCTGCTCGAGGCGGAGCATGTGATGAAGGAGATCGGTGGCCTCGAGGCGTTGCACGGCAGCATGATCAAGGTCGCCAGCTCGGAGGGGTTTGCCGCGGATTTTCTGCCCTGCGCCATGGCGGCGTTCCGCGGCCACTACCCGGGGATCGACTTCACGCTTTCCGTGGTGGCGCCGGGCGAGGCGACCCGCCGGGTGCGCGACGGCGACGCCGATCTCGCGCTGACGTTCAGTCTTGCACCGGAAAAGGGCGTCAAGGTCGAGCACACCGAGCGTGCGCCGGTGCTGGCGCTGCTGCGCGCCGATCATCCGCTGGCCGCGCGTGCGCGGGTGTCGCTTGCCGATCTGCGGCGCTATCCGCTGGTGCTGCCGGAGCCCGGCACGACGATCCGGCAGTTGATCGACGTTACCTGTGCGCTTGAAGGCGTGTTGCTCGAGCCCGATCTCACCAGCAACAATAGTGGCGCGATGTACCGCTACGCGCAGAAGTCCGGGGCGATCATGTTCACGGGGCTGCTATCGGTGCGCGACCGTTATGCCGAGGACGGCTTTGTCGCGATACCGCTGACGCACCCGCAGATGCGTCAGCGCAGCATCCAGGTGCAGACCATGGCCGGGCGGGAGTTGCCGCCGTCGGTCAAGGCGTTCCGCGACCATCTGATTGCTGAAATCGGCGACGCGAAGCCCGCGGATGCTGCGGCGCCGAAGCCGGCCCGAAAGCGCGGCAAGGCCTCCTGAAAGGCCTCCTGAAAGGCAAATCTCCCTGCCGGACGGCGAAACGCGACCTAAACTGTGGTGACGGGGCGGGCTGGCGGGCCTTTGCGGCGCCGCTTGTGATACTGGGGCTCACACCAGTGGTAGGATTCAGCCCGAAAAACGGAAAGCGGTACGTGATGAATGAACGTGCCGTGCATAACAGAGCGATAGGAATCAGGACATCGAATGGCGCAACAAAAAACCAACCCTAAACTTGAGCAGGCGCTGACGCGCGGGGATCTTGCAATTCGCCAGGCCAACTCGGCGCGGGCGACGGCGTTGCTACGCGCGTTGGGCAAGATGATTGCCGAGGCGTCGGCGACGATCGGCGTGGAGGCATTTACGCTGATTCCGGACGGCGACAAGATTTACGATCCCACCGATGGGCTGTGGCCGCAGGAATTGCTGGTTTCGCTCGACGGCCCTGTTGAGGAAGCGGATCCGGATGAGGTTCGAACGGTGCGGTTGATTGCCGATGATCCTGGCACGGTGTTCAGGGTGCAATGGCAGCGGGCGGATGGGAAGATCGGGCGTCAGGATGGGGGGCCGTTTGCAACGGTGGCGTTTATTTCTGATGTGGATATTCCTTGGACGGATGATGAGGATTGAGGGGGCGCGGGGCGCTGGGTTTTGGTTTTTTTCTGGTTTGATGTTTTTGGTGTTTTGTTGATCTGGCTTTTTTGGCCTTTCCTTGTTGTGTTAGTGGTTTATTAGTGTCGCCCCTGTGCGGGGCGGCACTGTAGTGGTCCAATGGTCCTGGACACCTCTAAAGGGGATAATTCTCCAACTGAGGTGAGAGATGAGCAGACGGAACATAACTGACGAATTCAAGGCTGAAGCGGTGCAACTGGTGGTTGCCCAGGGCTATTCATTCTCCAAGGCCTGTGAGGCGCTGGGCGTAGGAGACACGGCCTTGCGGCGATGGGTTGCGCAGTGGCGGGCCGAACAGGCTGAGCCGCCGCGCACTGAGATTCAGGTCAAGGCCGACCAGCGACGCATCCGGGAACTGGAGGCGCGGGTGATCGAGCTCGAAAGGGAGCGCGAGATCCTAAAAAAGTCCACGGCCTTCTTCGTCAAGGAAATGGATCGCTCATCGAAGTGATCCATTCGCTGAAGAAGGCCTGGCCGGTGAGCGTGATGTGCGAGCTGCTGAAGGTGCCTCGAAGCAGCTATTACGCCGTTTCCACACGGCCCGCCAGAGTTGCTGCTGCGCCCGCGCTGCTCAAGGCGGTGCGCGAAATTCACGGCGAAAGCCGCGCCAGCTATGGCAGTCGCAGAATGGCTCAGGCCTTGCAGCAGCGAGGCCACGCGATCGGGCGTTACCGTGCCCGATCGCTGATGCGCGAGGCACAACTGGCGGTGGCGCGACGACGAACGCACCGTTATCGCAAGACTGACGGTGAAGCGCTGGTGGCTCCCAACCTGCTTGAGCGTCGGTTCGAGCCGTCGTCGATCAATCAGGTATGGGCGGGCGATATTACGTACGTGAGAACGCTTCAGGGCTGGTCCTATCTGGCCATCGTGATGGATCTGTATTCACGCCGTATCGTCGGCTGGGCGTTTGCGCAACTGCCCGATACGGTACTGGTTATCAGGGCTTTGCAGCAGGCGCGCGAGCATCGACGGCCGCCACCGGGCCTGATGTTCCACTCGGATCAGGGATGCCAGTACACCAGCGCGCACTTCGTGAACGAGCTGAAGGCAAACGGCATCATCCAGAGCATGAGCAGAAAGGGGAACTGCTGGGATAACGCGCCGGTGGAGCGCTTCTTTAGAAGTCTCAAAAGCGAATGGATCGACGATAAAGGGTACCCCGACCACGCATATGCGGAACGCGACATCGGGGCCTACATCGACGACTTTTATAACTACAGGCGCATCCATTCAGCGGCAGACGGTCTGCCACCGGCACGAT
>NZ_MCAS01000052.1 GCF_003610895.1 Paraburkholderia fungorum | reverse complement strand
CAGGTCCGCTGCCGTATCCCATACCAACGTGAATCAAGACCATGAAAATCCATCAACTCCTGAAAGCTGTGATTCTCCCGCTCGCCATTGTGGCGACCTCCGCCGCCACGATCCAGCCGGCCAGCGCCGCGCCTGCAATCAAGACGGTTGCCCCGTCGGGCGCGCCGTACTCGTTGCTGTCGCGAGACGACACGGTGCTCGTGCTGGTCGACCACCAGGTGGGCCTGTTCACCGGCGTGCGCGACATCGATACCGGTGAGCTCAAGCATAACGTGGTGGCGCTGGCCAAAGCCGCGAAGACGCTGGGTATCCCGGTGATTGTCACCGCCACGATGCCCGACGGCATGTGGGGTCCGACGATCCCTGAACTGACAGCCGCGCTGCCGGGCGTGCCGGTGATCAGCCGGACCTCGATCAATGCATGGGACGATCCGAATGTGCGGGCCGCCATCGAGAAGACCGGGCGCAAGCAGATTCTGATCGCGGGTGTTTCGCTGGAGGTGTGTGCCACGTTCCCGGCGCTGTCGCTCAAGGCCGCGGGCTACGATCCGCGTGTGGTGCTCGACGCATCGGGGACGTTTAGCGATGCCAAGCGTACGGTAGGACTGCAGCGGCTGGCGGGCGCGGGCATTCCGGTGACCGACTACGCTACGGCAGGGGTGGAAATGCTGCATGGCAACGACGATCCGAAGGCGCAGGAGGTGTACTCCGATCTGGACATGCCGTTCGCCAACCTGGTGTGGCAGCTCAAGAACGCTTCGAGCAAGTGACAAACAGGCCGATCCGGCGAGGGCGAATAGCGTCCTCGTCCGGACGGCTGGGATACCCCCTCCAGAATGCCTGGACACAGGTCGTGTCCAGCAGGTGGAAATCCGCGATGAAGGCCCCGATGCGGCACCTATCATCAAACGCACAAAATCGCGTTTGATGAAACTTGGGATCGGAGCTTGAACAGATATGAAGCTGGCGTCATTGCGTTCCGGACGGGACGGTGAATTGATAGTGGTCAGTCGAGACCTGCGGTACTTCGTACGTGCAGGTTCCATTGCGCGTACTTTACAGGCCGCACTCGACGATTGGAATGATATTGCTCCCCAGCTTGAAACGCTCTACGCGGCGTTGAATGCGGGCCACGCGGAAGGCGCTGTGCCTGTCGACTGGAGCGAAGTAGGGCCGCCGTTGCCGCGCACTTATCAATATCTTGACGGCGCAGCTTACGTGAGTCATATCAAGCGCAATCGCGCTGCTCGCGGCGAAGCGCTTCCCGAAGATCTGATGGACAAGCCGCTGGTCTACCAGGGTATTTCACATGGCTTCCTTGGCTGGAACGACGATGTTCCATTGCCGTCAGAGGCCCTTGGTATTGACTTCGAAGCGGAGATCGCCGCAGTGACGGGCGATGTTCCCATGGGTGTCAGCCCGCAGGAAGCCTGTTCCTACATCCGGCTGTTCGTGCTCCTCAATGACGTGTCGTTACGCGCGTTAATCCCCGCCGAGCTGAAGCGAACCTTCGGTTTTCTTACCGGCAAACCTCCTTCGAGCCTGGGTCCCATTGCCGTGACACCCGATGAATTGGGCGTGCTCTGGCACGACGGCCTTGTGGGCGGCAGGATGCAGTGCTCGGTGCGCGGCGAAACGGTTGGCAGCATCGATACCGGCATCGACACACCGTTTCACTATGGCGACCTGATTGCCCATGTCGCCCAAACGCGGCCGTTCGAGCCGGGCACGATCGTCGGACTTGGCACGGTATCCAATGAGGATGAGTCTGTCGGGTGCGGCTGCATTGGTGAGATCCGGGCCCTCGAAACATTGCGCGACGGCAAGGTATCGACACCGTTCTTCGCCTTCGGGGATCGCGTTCGTATTGAGCACATTGACCGCGACGGCCAGTCCACTTTCGGTCATATCGACCAGCGCTTCGTAGCGGCGGTGCGATAAATCGCGGCTGGGCGGCGTTTCTGAAAGGAGAGAACATCATGCTTTGCAAAGGCTTGCATCACGCAGCGTTTCGCTGCCGGGACGCACGTGCGACAGTCGACTTTTACACGGAAGTGCTCGGCCTGAAGTTCATTCACGCGATGGGCGAGGACCACGTGCCCTCGACGGGTCTATATAGCCCGCACATTCACATCTTCTTCGAAATGGAAGACGGTGCCTGCATTGCGTTCTTCGAGTTGCCCAACGACACGGGGGAACCGTCAGGTAGAGATGCGGGAACCCCGGACTGGGTGCAGCATTTTGCTTTTCGCGTCGCCGACAAAGCGACGGTTGACCGGGCAAAAGAAGCGTTGATCGCACGCGGTATCCCGGTTGTGGGGCCGACCAATCATGACGATTTCCTGCACTCGATCTATTTCTTCGATCCGTCGGGTCATCGCCTCGAGCTGACGGCGGTGACAGCCACCGCGGAGCAGGATGCACAGTTTCGCAAGGAAGCCGTGGATGTCCTGCGTTTGTGGGAAAAGACGCACGACTGGTCGCAGCGCGCGACGTTGTTTGGCGGTGCGAAAGGCTATCAGCGCGAAGGCTCCGTGTAACGTGAGTGCGGACAGCGCACGTTGACCCAACATGTAGCTGTGAACGGTACTGATCACGCGAGAGGCGAATGCCCGCAATGTTGCAGGTGTCGAGCTTGCCTGCGAATAGCCCGGGTGCACTGGGACGATACCGGCGTTGCAGCCGGACCTGTGCACTCGGGCGTTCGCGTCTGGCTTCATTCTTCCGGAGCCCCGGACATCATGACAAAGTGACTCTGCTCCGTCGCGGTCAGGGAAATCGTATTGACGCCACCGGCTGCCTCGATTGAAATCGCGAAACCCTTGCGAAGAACGATCGGCTGCCCGGCAGCGCTCACCTGCAAGTTTCCGTCCATCGCATAGAGCCAGATCGCGCCATCCGGCACACTCGGCAGATCGATCGAGGAGCCTTGCTCCATAAATCCGTCAAAGATCGAGAACTCTTGCGGCAGTTGCACGGGCGATTTTTTACCTGCAAGTTCACCGGCAACGATACGTACCCGAATACCGCTGTCCAGATGAACCGGGACGTTTTCAGATTCCAGATGGACGGCGTAAGGCTTCATGTGTCGTTTCCCGGCAGGCAGATTGACGAAAAATTGCAGACCGTGAGCTTCAGGGTCCGCGCCTGTGCCAGGCCACTCATCGTGTACGACGCCGCTGCCGGCAGCCAGCCAATGCAGTGATCCAGGCGAGATGACACGATCATTCCCCAACGAATCGTGGTTCAGAAAGTGGTTTTTTGAGTCCTCGAACAGGTACGTTATTGCAGAGAAACCTGCATGTGGATGCGGGCCAAAAGTCGGTGCGCGCATGCGGAACTCATCCACCATCAGCAGCGGTTCCATGAGACCGCCGAAATGATGCTGCTTGAAGCTGGTAGCGGAGAAATGCCTTCCGATATTGAACGGAGCGCCGTTCGTCGGACGAGATATTTGAATTGATTTGACTAGCATAATGTTTCCCATTGAATGGATCGGGGTCGATAACGTCGGCTCCTGATATGAAAAGATCGACTACAGTACCTAGCGTATAGATAACGGCACTGGATTTGAAGGAAGCGGGAACAGACGCAGCGTCCAATTGGGTGGACGGCGGCTTTGCGGCGGGATAGTGGGGGCGCCGAGGCGCGGGGAGTATCGTCGCTTACGATGAGACGGCGATTTCATCTGCACCGTAGTTCAAGAAAAACCGGAGACGCCATCGTTCAGGCAGTCTCCGGTTTGAGTTGAAATTGAAATTCCGGCATGACGGCACGTCACGTGACGGCAGCGATGCTGTTACCCGGCAGCTGTCGTCCCTGGTCGAATGAGTTTTTCATCGGTAACGCGACACACATCCGGGCCAGCTAGAAGTTGTGGCTCATACCTATCCCGAACCCTGTCAGTGTCATCCCTGTCGGCGTTCCGGGCACGGGATTGGTCGAGTAGTTATATGACGTGCCGGATTTGTTCATCAGTCGGCTAAAGACCGCATAAACGCCCGTTCGCTTCGACAGGTTGTATTCGTATCCAACCGAGATCTGTCTCGCTCCCGAATCGACTCCCGCCGCGCCGATGCCGCCTACGCCAATTTTTGAGTTGCCGGTTGCCGCCTGGGCCTGGATGTACGAAACGCGAAACGAGCTGTTCGCAAGCTGATAAACCGACGCGAGTTGCCATGCCCAGCGCGCCAGATAGGTTGATGCGGTTGGCTCGTAGCGAAGAAGCTCCGCCGCGCCGCGCACACTCAGCGCACCAAACGCATAAGAAGCACCGAAGCGATGGCCGGTATCTATCGTTCCCGGAGCAAAATAACTCGTGTGCTGCTCATAGGCATACGACAGATAGAGCGATCCGGTTCTGTAGGACAGCGCAGTGGAAAGAAGCGAGGGCGTTTGCGTCGCGGTCTTTTCGTTGGGCAAGGAATACATCACCTGCGCGGTCAGGCCGTGCCAGAGCGGCGAGGTGTAGAAAATATTGTTGGCCTGCCGACGATCGAACGACGAATCGCCTTGCGCGTTGCCGCCGGGGAAAAAACCGTTACCCATGATGCTGTTGGCGCCGGCAATGGTGTTCATATAGAACGGGTCGATCGGGATCCACGTCGATGCGCGATAGGGTGTCAATTGGTAGCCCATCGAGACCTGACCGTACGGTCCGCCGATGCCGACGTACGTATCGCGATCCGCAACGCCGCCGGCGCCTCGATTCAGGAATACGTTGCCCTGAATCTGAAAGAACGAATTCCAGCCGCCTCCCAGATCTTCCGTTCCCTTTATGCCGAGGAAGGACAGGTTGTTCGATTCCCGCCAGGTTGAACTGGCACCCGGGCCGCCGCTTGTGCGAACGTACTCGATGTCCGTGTTGAGGTAGCCGAAAAGCGTTACCGCGCTGTCGGCCGCGACGGCGGCTACTGGCGCGATCGAGACTGCTCCGAGGACTGCCGCGAAACAGATCTGCCTCATGTCAGCATCTCCCCGCTAGCGACGTAACAGCAAATTTCCCCTTCGAACTTCATTGGTGGTCTCTCCTGGTCGTAGAGCGTTGCGAGTTTGGTGGCAATTTAATGCAATCGATTGCATTAAAAAATAAGGGTTTACGAACCCGTACTTGTTAAGTGGTTGCCGGAAAATGCCTTAATTTGAGGCTGCCGTGGATCGAGCAGCGTGAATTTCCATCGATAGTCCGATGTTGGATCTTGAAATTTGTGCAAACGATTGCGGTTATTTTTCTGAATGTGCAAGATGGACGGTCGAAGCGGTGCGCCGGGCGTCGGGGAGGGCGCGCAGCCGCAGAGGGATCAATTGCTGAGGTTCGCCAGGCGCCGGGTAGAATGTCTGCATCGACTCACGGAATCTTTCTCCGCAAAAAATACCTATGACGCAAAAAAAGAGGGCCACCCTCAGAGAACTTGCTGATTCGATCGGCGTGCACTCATCCACCGTCTCCCGGGTGATGAATCCAGACACGCGCCATCTGATCAGCGCGGATGTGGTCGAAAGAGTGTTGAAGGCCGCCCGACAGCTCAAATACTCGCCCAACCGGATCGCCGCGACGCTTCGTACCAAGCGATCCGGCATCATCGGTGTTGTCTTGCCTGATATCACCAACCCTGTTTTTCCGCCAATTTTGCGAGGGATTGAAGACGAACTCGCCAAGAAAGGGCTGATTCCACTAATCGCCAACGCCGAAGGTGGCAAAGAGCGGCAGCGATTCGTGATCGACCAGATGGTCGGCCGGCATGTCGATGGGTTGATTCTCGCCACGTCCGGGCGCACGGACCCGGTTCTCGAACATTGTCTCGAGGAGGGGTTGCCGATCGTCGTCGTGAATCGAAGCGAAGAGAGCGGTCGAGTCTCCTGCGTGGTAAGCGACAACCATATGGCCATGAGCCTGGCCGTCTCGCATCTGATCCAGCTAGGGCATAAGCGACTGGCGCATGTCGCCGGACCGAGCGAGCTATCAACGGGCTTCGAGCGGCGTCAGGGTTTCCTTGACGCAATCAAACTGCACGGATTGAGAAAAAATACGTGTCCCATCGCGGATACCGCCGCCTATTCGCGGGAGGCGGGACGCCTCGCGTGCGACTTCATTCTTGACAAACATCCAGGCATTACCGGGATCGTGGCTGCAAACGATCTGCTGGCGTTGGGTTGCTATGACGCACTCCGTGCGCGAGGACTGCGATGCCCGCAGGACGTTTCGATCGTGGGGCATAACGATATGCCTCTGATGGATTCCATTTTTCCGCCCATGACCACGGTCCATATTCCCCTCTATGAAATGGGTGTGCGTGCCGCGAATCTGATGCTGGATACGCTGGAGGGTGATTCGGATGCACACGTCAACGTTGTGCTTCGTCCGGAACTGATCGTCAGGGAATCGACGATGGCCGTTGTTGCCTAGCGCGAGTTACCGCGCCACAGCGATAGCGCAAATTTGCGAAGCAATCGGCTCAAATACGGTCGCTCAGACTCGACGTTGAATCGCCAGGGTGTGCGGATTGGCACGACTGAGGGCTCTCGGACTTTCGAGCAGGTCGAAGAGGTTGGGAAAAAGATAGCAATGCGTTTGCGCGACGACTGCAGCCCTCGCCACGTTCCCGACCAGATGCTCCAGGTCGATGAGATCCCTTACACGCTCACAGGCAAGAAAATGGAAGTGCCTGTGCGCAAACTGCTGGATGGTTGTGCGCCTGACAAAGCGGCAAGCCGCGATGCCATGGCCAACCCGAATGCGTTGGATTCGTTCCTTCGTCTTAACCTTGTTGAGATGGTGCGGGAGACGAACGCCGGTTCGACGGACATCTTCGTGGCACGAGTTTCATAATGCTGCTAGATTTTCGCTACCCGCACTCCTGATCGAGAGTCCCATGACCGACAGACCGAGCTCCAATGTTTCCGTCGTGCGTTCGCTGGCCCTGATCGCACTTGTCGTTGCCGTGGTAGTGCTTGCCTTCGCCTACACCGCGGGGTGGCTTTCGCCAGAACGCCTGACCCCCGCAAAAATCGTCAATGGCCTCGCGCCGCCTGGGGGACCCGCTTTGGGTTTCCGGCGTAACCACGCCAAAGGCATCTGTTTTACCGGCACGTTCCAGTCGAGTGGCGCGGCAGCAACGCTGTCCAGGGCGCAGATGTTTGCGCCGGGTTCGTATCAGGTCACAGGACGTTTCAATCTGGCCACGCCGGATGCGAAAGCCACAGACGCCACCGTGCGCGTTCGCGGCCTCAGTCTGCGCGTTGTCACGCCCGATGGAAACGAGTGGCGCTCGGCGATGATCGATGCACCGTTCTTCCCCGTTGCGACGCCCCAGGGCTTCTATGCGCTGCTGCAGGCGTCGGCGCGAAAAGACGACCCCGATGCAATGAAAAACTTCATCGCCGCCCACCCGGAGTTCGCGAGGTTCGGTGCGTGGGCGACCAGCGCGCCCTGGACGGCATCTTACGCACAAGAGCGGTATAACAGCCTCAACAGCTTTATCTTCACGAACGCCCAAGGACAGGACCAGGTCGTGCGCTGGTCCTTCGTGCCGGAAGCGAAACCTGAGACTGTCTCTCCGGACGATCTTAAGCAACGTGGCCCAGACTTCCTTGCTTCGGACATCATGCAGCGGGTAAGCAGCGCGCCGCAACGCTGGACGATGGTGGTCACCGTCGCCAATCCGGGTGACCCAACTGCCGATCCCAGCCAGGCCTGGCCCGACGATCGCCGCAAAGTGGAGGCTGGCACGCTGGTGGTCAATGCCATCGAACCCGAAGCCAATGGGCCATGCCGTGATCTCAACTTCGATCCGACCGTCCTTCCTGCGGGCATTCGTGTTTCTGACGATCCGTTCCCCGCTGCGCGTTCGGCCGCCTACTCGGTGTCGTTCAACCGTCGGAGCGCCGAGGACAAAGATTATCCGCACGTTCCCACTGCAGGGGTCAAGCCATGACATCGAGCCACAAGCGCTTTACGCCGATACAGCGCGCTTTGCACTGGATTATGGCGATATGCATCCTGTCGATGCTGTTTATCGGGGTCGGCATGGTATCGACCGTTCGTCCCGACTATCTCACGCTGGTTTCGATTCACAAACCGTTAGGCGTGCTGATTCTCGTGCTCGCGCTGATCCGGCTGGCGGTCAGGCTTACGCGAGGTGCGCCGCCGCTGCCATCAGATATGCCTGAACCGATGAAGCTTGCGGCTTATCTCTCGCACGTGGCTTTCTACGCGTTGATGATTGCACTCCCGCTGCTCGGCTGGGGCATGCTGTCCGCAGCGGACTATCCCATTGTTGTGGCCGGCATTCGACTGCCGTCGTTTTTGCCTCACAGCAACGAACTGCACACGCTGCTCTGGAATGCGCACAGATTTCTCGCGCTGTGCTTCTTTGCGCTGATCGTTCTTCACATAGCAGCAGCGCTATTTCATGCACTGGTCAGACGTGACGGCGTCTTTCAGGCAATGGCGTCCTGGCGCAAAGAGTAGGCGGTTTTCCATAATTTTTGCTCGCGGCAAAACGCTCGCCGCGTCATTTGGTTGTTTCGTCTACTGGTGCAACGATTAGACTGAGTGCGCGGCCTGATCGATTGACCGTGTTCGTGCGGACCTCGCGTGGCTGCCGTTAGCGACTAGCCCGCGCCTTCCGCACAAATCGCCTTGAGCTGGGCGACGAAGTTCTCGGCCACCTCCCGTCCTGGACTCTCCTCTCGCCAGATCGCCGAAAGTGGAAGCGTGCCGAACAGTGGGGCGTAGCCGATCTTACGCAATCCATACATGGCGCCGACTTCGTCGACCGCAAATCCTGGCAATAGGGCAATCGTATCCGTTTGCGCGCAAATCGCGAGATTGATCGTGTAGACGTGCGAGTAGATCACCCGATGCGGCAGCGGTACCCGCGCGGCATCCAGCGCATTGCGCAGATTCGTCAGCAGCACACTCGGTCCTTCCGGCAGGAACCACGGGAACGCCACCATTTCTTCGAGCGTGACCGCCTTGCCAACAAGCGGATGATGCGTGCGCCCGACAAACACCGGACCGCCGTCGTGGAACAACGGCTCGATGCGCAGACTTCCGGCGTTGTTATTCTTGTTCCAGCGGCCAATTATCAGGTCGACATCACCCGCGTCGAGTTCGGATAGCAATTCCTCCATCGATGCCTGCCGCAGCGTCAAAGCCACCCGCGGAGCCACTTTGCCGAATACGTCGACGCAGCGCGACAAAGCTTTCCACCAGCCCACCGGTGTAAACACCCCGATCGTCAGTTTGCCCGACTCGCCTCGGGACAAGGCCTGACACTCGTCTTCCGCGCGCTCGAGGTCGGCCATTACCCTGGCGCTGTAGCGTATGAGCACCTCACCTTGCAACGTAGCACGCGAGCCGAATGGCGTGCGCTCGAACAGTTGCGTTCCCATTAGCGCTTCCGCTTCGGTCAGCGCCTTCGAAATCGCGGACTGGCTCAGCGCCAGTTGCTCACTGGCCTTTTGCAGACTGCCTGTGCGCCCGATTTCGTGGATCACCGAAAGGTGCCGCATTTTCAGGCGCCCCACACGTTTTCTGGTGTCTTCCATTCAGTGTTTTCCCGGGCATGACATTTCTTCATGCTCCTTGCCGGTTAATTCGTTTTTTTGGCGTGCCGAGTGTCCGCAGACTTGGGTTAAGGCCGCGAGGAGTCACGCTGAAGGCAGCACATGGAACCGATTATATCGGCAAGCGCGCGGCGGCCCGACCAACCCTTTTCGAGCGGAGCAGCGGTGGGAAAACAGCGGATATTCGATAAATGTTCGGCGGCGACGGCTGTTGCATTTGCCTTGAGCGTCACCCACGCACATGCGCAAAGCAGCGTGGAACTGGGAGGGCTGATCAGCGCCGGTCTGAACTATGCGACTAACGTCGGCGGCAGTGCGTCGACTTATATGAGCCCCGCCGGCGTTTTGCGGCCGAACACGTTCTTTCTGCGAGGCACTGAAGACCTTGGTGATGGCCTGAAGTCGGTTTATCTACTCTCGGCCATGTTCAACATCGCGAACGGCGCTAACGCCGGCGGTAACGGTTCGCTGTTTTCTCGCGAATCCTACGTTGGTCTGTCGAATCAATGGGGCACGCTCACTGCGGGTTCTCATCGCGATTTCATGTTCGATTTGTCAATCGATGGATATAGCGGCGCGTACTACGCAGGTATTGTCGGCGCCCACCAGGGGCCGTTTGCGGGTTTCGGGGTGCCGTACGGTGGCAATGGGGACATGGACTTCGACCGTGTCAACGGCGAGGCGCTCAACAATAGCGTGAAGTTCACCTCGGCGAACTTCAATGGACTGACGTTTGGCGCAATGTACGGCTTCGGCGGTCTGGCAGGGCGGTTCGGCGCCTCGTCTTCGAGCAGCTTCGGCGCGAATTACTCCACCGCGCTGGCGGGTATCGGCGCGGCTTACACGATGGCCAAATACCCACAACTCAACAATGGCAGCGACGGGATCCGCAATATCGGCATCGGCGCCAATATTCGCCCCGCGCCGTGGAAGCTGGCTGTACTCGCCACCTGGACCAGGAACACCGCCACCGGGGGCCAGATTGCCGCCTACGACGCAACCGTCGGTTTTGATATCACCCCCGCGATCGGTACAAGTCTGACGTACACCTACATGGATGGCAATGCGGTGCTGCAGGACAAACATGCACAGAGTCTCGCGGCTACCGTCAATTACAACTTCTCCCGGCGCACCACGGTATACGCGGAAGTCGTCGCGCAACGCGCGGCGGGTCCGGGCGCGAGAGCGCAGATTAACGGCACGCCTGGCGCATCCAGTTCCGGTAACCAGGTCGTGACCTCATTAGGTATCCAGACCGTTTTCTAGACAATGGGCGTCTTTTTTCTCTTTCTCATTTTCTCCGGTAGTCAAACAGATCAATAACCATGAAAAATTCCTCCAACCAGCCTGCGCCTGTTGTCGAAACCCATTCCGGCAAGGTTCGCGGCCATCTGAGCGACGGCGTCGAAATCTGGCTCGGCGTGCCTTACGGCGCAGCCACCGGTGAACTTGGCCCGTTCGCCGAAGTCGAGCCTGCCCCGGCGTGGGACGGCACACTCGACTGCAGCGGCTTGCCCGCGGTGTTTACGCAGCCACAAAGCCGGCTCGTGGCAGTTATGGGCCCGGCCATCGATGCCTATCCACAATCCGCTCAGGCATTCACCGTCAACGTTTTCGCCCCACCCAATGCGCAAGGACTTCCGGTGCTCGTGTTCGTGCATGGCGGCGGTTTCAGTTCAGGTGGCGGCACACGCTGGTACGACGGTAGTACGCTGGCACGCGACGCCAACATCGTTGTGGTGACTGTCAACTACCGGCTCGGCATCTGGGGCAACCTGTACGCCCCGGGTGCGCCATCGAACAACACGGTGCGCGACGTGCTGGCTGCGCTGCGCTGGGTCGCCTCGAATATCAAGGCGTTTGGTGGCGATGCGGCCAACGTTACGCTGTCGGGCCAGTCCGCCGGAGCCTTACTGACACGTTTGCTCACCCTATGCGACGACGCAAAGGGTCTTTTCAGGCGCGCTATCATGCTGAGCTGCCCAGGGCGCCTGGGTGCGGTGCCGGACGATGTCGGCGACGCAACACGCCACGTCATGCAGATTCTCGGTGTGTCAGATGTCGCTGCGCTCGCACGGGAGCCCTCCGCACGTATCCTTGAAGCCGTGGCGACGGCCACCCGCGAGCGCACCGCGCCGGGCTCCGTGGCGCCGCTCTTTCGTCCTTACGCGGACGGTGAGCTGTTGCATGACTGGATAGATGATCTGGATAACTGTGCCGGGCTCGCACACTGCCGCGAGATCATGGTCGGTTTTACACGCGAAGAATTCACTTCGTTCCTCTGGCAACAAGCCGAGTCAATCAATTGCACGCCCGAGTCCGTCCTCGGCTGGTACCGGCATGCGCATGGCGACGACGCGACCCTGCGCTATCGTCAGGCCGCTTTACGCAGGACCGGTGCAACACCTTATACACAGTGGGTTGACGCCTTGTCAGAAGAAATATTCGGATTGCCCGCGATGGCGATAGCGAGTGATTACGCCGGACATGGGCAGGCATTTGCCTATCGCTTCGATCTGCAGACTCGGCAACCCTATCTGCATGCACCACACTGTCTTGAACTGCCGTTCTTCTTCAACAATCTCGCTGACTGGTTCGATGCCCCCATGCTCGAAGGTTTCAGTCGCGACGAGTTGCAGCCGCTCGCGTCACGCTTTAGCGCAAGCGTTACGAACTTCGTTCGCACCGGCCAGCCGGGCATCGCCGGGTGGCGTGCTTTTTCCGGCACGGAGCCATTCCTGATGTCGTTCGACAGAGACTCTGTGTAGCCGCGGCGTATGTCGTCTGCCACACCATACAAAGAGAGAGACGTCATGAAACCTGTGTCACATGCACAAATCGCCTCTGCGCCATCGCTCATCGATACAAAGCTATGGATCGTCAGCCTTGTCTGCTTCTGCGTGATGGCGGGGGATGGTTTCGATACCGCATCGATTGCGTACGTCGCGCCGACACTCGCTCACGAGTGGCACATCGCACACGCGGCGCTGACCCCCGCCTTTCTCGCTACGAGTGTCGGCGCGGTGGTCGGCTATGTGTCGAGCGGCGCCCTCGTGGCACGCGCAGGACGGCGCCGGCTCATCGTGCTCGCTATGGGGACGTTCGCGTTGCTGTCACTCGGCACCGCGCTTGCCGATTCGATCGTAAGTATCTCAGTCATGCGATTTGTCACCGCTGTCGCCCTTGGCTGGGTTGTACCGGCTGCCATTTCCTGTACTGCCGACCATGCCGGCGAGCGATCCCGCGCCGCGGCAACCATCGTCGCCACCACGGGACTATCAGCGGGCTCCGCCGTAGGTGGACTACTGGCGTCGCTACTGATCGCCCGTCATGGGTGGCCGTCGGTTTTCATCACCGGCGGTGTGCTGCCGCTCGTGTGCTTGCCTTTTGTCTGGATCGCACTGCGTGGAACAGACAATCAGAAAGGGGACGTTTCAACCGTACGCATCGACTCGCCGGATGCGCGCCAGTCATCCGGTATCGCGGCTTTATTTCGGCATCCGTTCGCGCTGGGAACGGCGCTCATCTGGTCCATCGCATTCCTTGCCTTTCTGGTGACCTATCAATTCATGTTCTGGATACCGACCTTGCTGGTGTCGTACGGATTTTCTCCAGCGAACGCGGCTTTAGGTTCCACGGCAGGCGCAATCGGCGGTATCGCTGGGAATCTGTTCCTGTTGCTGCTTGTCGGCCGATATGGCGTGCCGCGCTCGCTGATCCTTACGGCATGCCTCGCGATCGGGTGCATTGCGTGTCTCGGATTGCTAACCATTGACCAACGTGCCGTGTTGTTTCTTCTTGCTGGAGTGGGTGCGGGGACAACCACTGCCTGCGTCGGGCAAGCCACACTGGCAGTCACGGCGTATCCCTCGGCTTTGCGCCCGTACGGCGTTGGGTGCGCCGCTGCAGCTGGCCGCGTCGGCGCAGTGATTGGCCCGGCAATCGGCGGGATTCTACTGACGCTTGGGTTTTCACCACAGCGAATTGTGTTGTTCAGCTGTTTACCCATCTTCCTGATTATTGTTTTACTCGCGATCTCGCAGGTCTGGAATAGTGCGGACAAAGCGGCGAGATGCTGATTGCGATAGCAGCAGATTCCGATTGCCCGGTCTCATCAGGCATCCACAGACGTATTGCCGATTACATTCCAGACAGCCGGCTAGCCGGGCTGGAGCGCTACAAAAATTCGACCAAAGCGATATAGTTCTCGGACCATCCGGGAGACCGCGTCATGAACATTACCTTGAAGCAAATCGAGGCTTTCTACTGGACGGCCATGCTGGGTAGTTTTAGCGCGGCATCGTCGCATCTGCACACGACACAATCGGCCATATCGAAGAGAGTTGCTGAACTGGAGAGCGCGTTGGCCACGACGCTTTTCGATCGTAGCCAGAAGATGCCCGCATTGACCTCAAAGGGGCGGGCGCTTGTGGGCCACGCAGAGGAAATGCTCGAATTGACGTCGAACACGATTTCGGCGGTTCAGGGAGAGGATTTCTTTTCCGGCCGCATCTGCATTGGCGTAACCGAGCTGTGCGCATTGACCTGGCTACCCAGGTTTATTGCTGTTCTCAGAGAGCGTCATCCTCGTCTGGTCGTAGAACCCAACGTCGATGCCGGACGTAATTTATTTGACCAGCTTGAAGATAACTCGTTGGACCTCGTCGTGCTTCCAGGGGACAAGCACTGGAACAAGCGCTATCGGGCGATCTTTGCCACCACAGTGAAGATTGCGTGGATGGCGAGCCCTTTGCTTAACGTGCCTGCCCGGACACTGCCGGCTAACAAGCTGTCCGAATACCCTTTACTGATGCAATCCACGAGTTCGGCGGTCTCGCGGCGTTATGACGACTGGCTCGAGAGTAACGGTGTGTCGCCCAAGCGGGCGTTGAGGACGACCAGTCTGCCCGTGCTTGGACAATTGACTTTGGCCGGCCTCGGAATCAGCGCATTGCCGCTCGAGTACTACCAGGCTGAAGTCCTCGCGCGCAGGCTTCAAGTGGTGAAGACGCGCCCCACGACACCGCCGGTCGACTATTACATCGTGCATCGTGCCGAGGCTGCCGACCGGGGTATCGATGAAATCGCAAAACTGGTCAAGGCATCATGCAACTTCGCGCGTTCGGCATGACGCCTTGAATCAGATAAAAATTTCGCTGCCGGCGAATCAGGCCAGCGCGATCACCGCGATTTCCACCAGAAACTCAGGCAAGCCCATCTTTGACTCGACCGTTGCACGCGTCGGTGCGCAACCCGGCGCCACCCAGGCGTCCCACACTTCGTTCATCGCGGCGTAGTCACGATCGATGTTTGCCAACCATACTTGTGCGGAAAGCAGGCGGGTCTTGTCGACACCCGCCTGTGCGAGAAAACCGTCAATCTTCTCGAGCACTGCCTGAGTTTGTCCTTTTGCGTCGAGTGTGCGGTCAGTTGAGGTAAGGCCGCCGACGAACACCAGTCCTGCCGCCTTGACCACCCGGCTCATCCGCTGATTGCTGTCGATTCTAACGATGTCGTTCATACCGGTTTCCTTTTTTCATGGTTACTCCGACAGTCAATCGACGTCGGAAAATTGCGCACTCTCATGAGCGCGTCCAAAACCTGAGTTTGTTGGCCGATGCACGTTGGCACCGGGATCGAGAAGCGAATGCATCGCTCGAACATTCACTTGTCACTGCAGACTTCGCGTCCGGCGGGTGACAAGCAGTCACGCAAAACGTTTCAGATCCAGCGGACTAAAGTCGAAACTTGGTGCGTCGCCGCCAAGAAGCGCAGAGACACACGAAGCGGTGATCCCGGATAAGGTCAACCCGGTGTGTCCGTGGCCGAACGCATAGAACACGCCCGGCTGCCTACCTAGCTCGCCAATGGCGGGCAATCCGTCCGGTAACGACGGGCGAACACCCATCCACGGCTGAGCGTCGGTACCACGGGTGCCCGGGAGGTACTGTTGCACCAGACTGAGCATCGCATGCGCCCTCCGGTAATCTGGCGGCGCATCCGGTTGGGAGAATTCGGCTGTTCCCCCAAGCCGTAGACCGTTGTCCATTGGCGTTGCGATGAAATAGTGCTCCGGAAACGCGACCGGGCGACGAAGCGTGATAGAAGGTTGGGGCAGCATCAGGTGGTATCCCCGCTCGGATGCAAGCGGTGCCGTGCCCCCCAGGCGCCGGATCAATTCACCAGTACCGTAGCCCGCACACAGCACGACCTTATCCGCCTGCAAATGACCGGACGAGGTTGCAAGCCTTAGTCCGTCGCCAGTGCGTTGCACGTCGTCTACGCGGGTTTTGTGAAAGGTCGCGCCTGCATTCGTGAGTCTGCGAAACATTCGCATGCCGAATTCCTTCGGATCGCTGCATCGACCGGAGTTCCGGAAGAAGAATCCCCCCGCGAGCGGTCTGCACAATGCCGGCTCCATTTCAGCAAGCTCATCAGCATCGAGGCGATCGACTTTGATGTCGTTGGCTTGCCAGACCGCTAGCGCTGCCGCTTTCCGGTCCAACGTTTCGAGACTCCTGAATGCACAGATGGCCCCGTCGCGATGCAGCAGATCCTGCGCGCCAGAGAGGTGTGCCAGCTGCCGTAACTCCTCATACGCGGACAGGCTCATCGCAGCCAGAGTGGAAACGATCCGTTCTTTCGTGTGCGAATTCAGAGTCGGCAACGCGTGCCGCACCCATGCCGCCATCTGCAGCGCATAGGATGGCCGGACCACGACCGGACCATCGCGCATGAGCAGAAGTCTGGGCAACTGCAGCAGGAGCTCCAGCGATAGTGGCGGAAAGATGTTTGCCTCCGTCAGGTGTCCTGCATTCCCGGCGGAGCAACCGCTCATTGGCTCGTCCCGGTCAACGATGCTTACACCATGTCCGTCGTGCTGGAGCCGCAGGGCCACAGCAAGCCCGATGATTCCCGCGCCGACCACGAGCACTCGCTGGCGCCGACCGGAAAGCTCGTCTGTTGACGTTAGTTGGGGCATTTCAGTGCGCACGCAAATCGGAGAGAAAAGCCTGGGCGCGCGGATGCGATGGCGCCCGGAAGAACTCATCGGGCTTTGCCTGCTCAAGGATTTTGCCGTTATCCATGAACCAGACACGATGGCCAACTTCGCGCGCAAAGCCCATCTCATGCGTGACGCACATCATTGTCATGCCATCGCGCGCCAGCGACTTCATAACATTCAGCACTTCGCCCACCATCTCCGGATCCAGCGCGCTTGTCGGCTCGTCGAATAGCATCACGGGCGGTTCCATGGCAAGTGCACGCGCTATTGCCACGCGCTGCTGCTGGCCACCGGAGAGCTGCTGAGGGAAGGCATTCGCCTTGTTTGCCAGACCCACGCGCTCAAGCAGCGCCAGCGCCTGTTCCCTTGCTTCGCGCACCGGCCTGCGGGCGAGTTTTACCGGCGCTAGCGTAATGTTGTCCAGCACGCAAAGGTGAGGAAACAGATTGAAACTCTGGAAAACGAACCCAATGCGGGAACGGAAGCGGTTTAAATCCAGCCGCGGCCGATGTGCATCCGTGCCGTCCAGGACAATCGTGCCTCCTTCGATTTCCTCCAGCCGATTGACGGTGCGGATCAGGGTCGACTTGCCGGAACCCGACGGACCGCACACCACCACAACCTCTCCACGGCTCACTTCCGCGGTGACGTCAACCAGTGCATGGTACGGGCCGTACCACTTGTTAACCTTGTTGAACTGGATCATGGGTTCCATAGGTTGCCTTCGTTGACAAAGTGGTGCGCCGGCGCATCACGCCTCGCTCGAATCGTTGTGCGGCTTGCGTTAGTGCGTAGCACACCACGAAATAGATAAACGAGAGAATCAGGTAGACCTCAAACGGGCTCGTCAGCAGACTGGCATTGACCTGGCTTGCCGTGAAGGTCAATTCCTGTACGCTGATGACGTAGCCGATCGATGTTTCCTTGACGGTGGAAATAAACTGGCTAAGAAGGGCCGGTAACATGTTGAACAACGACTGAGGCAGGATCACCGTTCGCATCGCCTGGCGATAACTCAGGCCGAGTGATCTCGCGGCTTCCAGTTGCCCCTTCGGCAGCGCTTCGATGCCGGCTCTGACGATTTCCGACATGTACGTGGCCTGGTACACCACCAGCGTCACCACCAGCGTCGTGAATGCGCTGACAGGGCGGCCTATGAACGCCGGTACCAGGAAGTAACTCCAGAACACCAGCAGCATCAGCGGGACGCCTCGCACGAGGTAGACCAGCATGGTGGCCGGCCAATTCAAGACCGCGTAAGGGCTGATTCGAAACAGGGCAAGAACGATGCTCAACGGGAACGCAAAGCCGACGCCGAGCACGGATAGCACCAACGTAAGTGCCAGCCCTCCAAGAGGTCCATTCGGATAGGGGCCGAACAGGAACAACGGCCCGTACGTCGCGAGGATATCTATCATGTGTTACCTCGCGGGTATCCGGTAGCGTCTGGCGATCAGCACGCCGGCGCCCATCAGGCCCAACGTGACTGCCAGGTAGATAATCGTCGCAACCAGGTATGCGTCGAACGTACGGAACGTTTCGTTCTGGATTTCCTGTACCGCATACATGAGTTCCGTGGCGCCAACAGCCATGGCAAGGCTCGTATTCTTGAAGAGGAGCACCGTGTGATTGACAAGCGGCGGCAACGCGATGCGCAGTGCCTGCGGCAGGATGACGTAACGCATCGTCTGCAGGTAGCTCAATCCGATTGCGCGCGAAGCCTCCTGCTGCCCATAGGGTATGGAACGCAACCCGCTGCGGATGTCTTCGCAGAAGTACGCGCCGACACTTAACCCCATTGAAATGAACGCCAGAATCATCTCGCCGTTATTGGCGTTGATCCACGTTTGTGCACCTCGCGGCAATAGGCTTGGCACACCGAAATACCACAGCATGAGATGGGCAAGCGCGGGAACATTGCGCTGGTAAGCTACGAAGCCGGCTGCGAGCAGCTGGATCAGACGCCCGCCACCTTCGCGCAGCATGGCAAGCAGGATTCCCACAACGGCGGCCAGGAGCCAGCTCGCCGCAGCCAATATCATCGTAAATCGCAAGCCCCGCAGCAACTCGACGACGTGCTCCATGGTCAGGAATGTGACGAGATTCAAGCTGGTCGACATGATCTTGTCTCGTCCGGTCTACTTCTGCGGAATCGGGGCAACGGAAAAACTGCGTTTCATCTGGTACTCCGTGCCGGCACCCATCCATCGGTTGAAAATCGTGTCCACCTCGCCTGACTTGTCCATTGCCTGCAGGGTTGCATTAACAGTCTTCTCGAAAGCAGGTTCACCCTTGCGAATTCCTAACCCCCAGTATTCGCTGCCGACAGCGGGCTCCAATACGTCAATCGGCGTAGAGGCACCGAGTTTGTGAGCAAAGCGATGCAGCGACACATCTGTCGCGGCGAATCCGCTCACCTTGCCCTGAGCCAGGGCCATGTAGCCGGATGGGGCGTCTTCATAGGTCACGACGGTTGCGCCCGGTAGTGCATTGCGCAGGAAAGCAATCGCACTAGACCCTCTGACCGCACCGACGCGCTTGCCCGCCAGATTGGCGACGGACTTGAAGCCGTCCTGCCGCAGTACCGCGATTTTCATCTGGCTCACAAAGTAGGTGTCGCTAAAGGAAACCTGCTCGGCGCGTGCCGCGGTATATCCCAGCACCGCAGCGAGAATATCGACGCGCCCCTGCTGCAATTCAGGAATACGCGCGTCGAGCGACACCACCTTGAACTCTGGTTTCACACCCAACCGTGTTGCTACGGCCTTGCAGACGTCGATGTCATAACCTCGCAATTCACGCGAGGCGGGATCTTGAAATGCAAAAGGTTCTGCACCACTGAACACGCCGCAGACAAGGACGCCCCGGCTCTTGATGTCGGACAGTTCGTCGGCGTGGGCTATGACGGTGCCTGCCATGAACATGGCAGCGAAAAGAAGGAACTTACGCATCGGACTGCTCCGTATTCTTGGATAGAGGGAAAGTGCAAGCATCGACGGCCTTCTTCAGCGCATTGCAACCCAACTCGATCTGCTCGATGGAGGTCGCAAACGACATACGCAGATATGACGGTGCGCCATAAGAGCTGCCGTCGATTGCTGCAACGCCCGCGTGTTCGAGAAAATACAGCGTCACGTCGAGATCTGACAATAATGTTTTGCCCTCCGGCGTAACCGCGCCGATCAGACCGCTTACGCTCGGAAATACATAGAACGCGCCGTCAGGCGGGTTGCATGTCAGGCCGGGGATGCCGCCAAGCAGTGCAACCATCCGGTCACGGCGCTGGTGGAACAATGCAACTGCCTCCTCCACGCAGGTTTGCGAGCCATTGAGCGCTACTGTCGCTGCGATCTGACTCATCGTCGTCACGCAACTCGTGGTCTGACCCGACAGAAGCGTGATCGCCTTGGCGAGTTTCAGCGGACCTGCACCATAGCCCACTCGCCAACCGGTCATTGCATACGCCTTCGACATGCCGTTGACGATCAGGGTCCGGGGCGCGAGATCCAGGGCAGCGTTCAGAAGAGAAACGTGCTCAGCGCCGCCATAGACGAAATGCTCGTAAATTTCGTCGGTCATTACCCAAACGTGCGGATGGGCGCGCAGCACAGAAGCAAGCCCTTCCAGTTCAGCGCGGGTATAGACCGCGCCCGTTGGATTGCCTGGACTATTCAGGATCAACCAGCGCGTACTTGGTGTGATCGCACGTTCTAGTGCTACAGGTGTGAGCTTAAAGCCGGTCTCGACACCGCACGGCACGATAATGGGCACGCCGCCATGCAGCGAGACTATGTCCGGATAGGAAATCCAGTAGGGCGCAGGTACGATCACCTCGTCGCCCTCATTGAGCGTGGCGCCAAGTGCGGAGTAGATGATCTGCTTGGCCCCGGCTCCCACGACGATCTCATCGGGTGAGAAATGTAGATCGTTCTCGCGCAACAGCTTTTGAGCTATGGCCTCGCGCAGCGGCTGGATGCCGCCCGGCGCGGTGTATTTAGTCTTGCCTGTCGAGAGCGCGGTGATACCGCCGGAGACGATATGATCCGGCGTAGGAAAATCGGGCTCCCCAATCGTGAAATCCACGATCGTCTTGCCGGCAGCGCGCAAGCGGTCGACAACGAGTTTGGCAGCCATGGTGGCGGCCGGTTTAACGGTGCCGAGGCGACTGGCAAGTTGCAAGGTCACGGTGGTTCTCCTGAATAGATGTGAAATCGCTCTACAACAAGCCGTGAGACGAAAGCATCCTGTCGAGCCAACTCTGATGCACAGCACCCGTGGCAATCTCCGCCTTGACGGCGTCTTCGTTAGCGGCAGTTCTGTGTATGGCGTCAAGAAGCGACGGCGCCGCGCTCACGGGGAAGGTCACTACGCCATCCTCATCTCCGACGACGATGTCGCCGGGATGCACCACGTGCCCACCCACCGAAACCGGCACGTTGATCGCGCCGGGTCCTTGCTTATATGGCCCGCGGTGCGATGCACCACGCGCATAACACGGGAAGTCAGCATCGTAGAAGGCAGCCGTATCGCGAACCGCGCCGTCGATTACGAACCCGGCGCAGCCGCGCTGTTGCGCATACAACATGAGCAGCTCGCCCACTAGCGCGTTGGTCGCGTCGCCGCCGCCATCCACTATCAGGACGTGACCGGGTGACATCTCCATCAGCGCCTTGTATATCAGCAGGTTGTCTCCTGGCCTGACCTTGACGGTAACGGCCGTTCCCAGAAGTTTCCGTTCGCGATGGAAGCGGTGAAGTCCGGTGACGCCAGCCAGTCGCATCAGGTTGTCGCTGATGTGCGGCGTAGCCACATTCTGAAAGGCCTCCAGAAGAAGGGCAGGGGCTAATGGAGGTGCGGGATGGAGCACAAAATTATCGATGGGCATGGCGGGCAACTGACTCTATAGGTCTCGGAACGAGATGCATTTTTTGCGGTGTACCGCTCGCTCAAGAATTGGAATTTTGGAATCCGAATTTATTCGCGACTTTCATACTCTTCGCGTGACTCGTGTGCGTTGAATCCAGTTTCGATGACGTCGCGGGGGATGACGTTATTTCTGCGCAAGTCGACGCCAGACGCGGTGATCACTGCAAGTTCTGGAAGTGACTTCTTCATTGACTGGTCTCCTGGACGATACGTCGATTGCGCAAGGTCCGAACGGCCGCCGGACACCAGGCAAGTCTTAATGGCGCTGTCTCTGTGCGGCAAGCATCCACGGCATGGCGTCATGCCATGCGTCTGCGTCGAGACAACTGCTATGAACGCAGTCTAGAACTCCATAAATACTCGTGAAAACGATATATTTTCTTGAATATCCACGAATTTTTTTCGTGGATATTTCTCCGCGTGAATTATCTTCGATGGTCAATCGGGATGTTTTCCGGGTCCGTAGACGCGTCGGAAATTCGCAGCCTGGAGATGAGCGGAGCGTCTCAAGGGATGCAAACGCGTTGCCAAATACGTCCTCCAGGTGAGGACTCTCGGTCACGCCCAGGTGAGGGGACGCTGCGCGTTGAGCAACGCGACTCGAAGTCGATGATCGGGCGGGAGATAGGGGATTTGCTTACGTCGGGCGCCTCTGCCACGGCGGTGGTCAGAAGATGACGGATTCGTCCTGCGTCCAGTCGTTCCTGCCTGAGATTCTCATTTGCGCATTTATCGTTTCCGGTGGGCAACGATAGGTTGAGAAATACCGTATTTATCGATTGTCGTTGCGCAAATATGATTCATCTCAACCCGGCGCAAATGTGCTCCGGACGGTCCGGCGGGACGTCTTCAGGTCCGCTGCCGTATCCCATACCAACGTGAATCAAGACCATGAAAATCCATCAACTCCTGAAAGCTGTGATTCTCCCGCTCGCCATTGTGGCGACCTCCGCCGCCACGATCCAGCCGGCCAGCGCCGCGCCTGCAATCAAGACGGTTGCCCCGTCGGGCGCGCCGTACTCGTTGCTGTCGCGAGACGACACGGTGCTCGTGCTGGTCGACCACCAGGTGGGCCTGTTCACCGGCGTGCGCGACATCGATACCGGTGAGCTCAAGCATAACGTGGTGGCGCTGGCCAAAGCCGCGAAGACGCTGGGTATCCCGGTGATTGTCACCGCCACGATGCCCGACGGCATGTGGGGTCCGACGATCCCTGAACTGACAGCCGCGCTGCCGGGCGTGCCGGTGATCAGCCGGACCTCGATCAATGCATGGGACGATCCGAATGTGCGGGCCGCCATCGAGAAGACCGGGCGCAAGCAGATTCTGATCGCGGGTGTTTCGCTGGAGGTGTGTGCCACGTTCCCGGCGCTGTCGCTCAAGGCCGCGGGCTACGATCCGCGTGTGGTGCTCGACGCATCGGGGACGTTTAGCGATGCCAAGCGTACGGTAGGACTGCAGCGGCTGGCGGGCGCGGGCATTCCGGTGACCGACTACGCTACGGCAGGGGTGGAAATGCTGCATGGCAACGACGATCCGAAGGCGCAGGAGGTGTACTCCGATCTGGACATGCCGTTCGCCAACCTGGTGTGGCAGCTCAAGAACGCTTCG
>NZ_MCAS01000051.1 GCF_003610895.1 Paraburkholderia fungorum | reverse complement strand
GCACACTCCGCGCGAGTGACAAAGGACTCATCCGCTCCCACTCCGCACTACGTGCGTCGCGGACAGGTTTGCATGGGAAACCAAGGTGTGCTTCGCATAACTGATTGTTTTTCTGGAATGGGCTTCGGCGCGCGCAGCGCCGCCGGAAGTATGACTGCCTTGTCACCAGGGCCGAATGTGCGGGGGCACCGATTCCAGATGCACCACTACCGTGGCTGCGCGGGGGACCCACTTATGAGCTGGCGGTGTGAGCCGCTTTCTTTGCTTATCTTTCTTTGCGGCGGCAAAGAAAGTAAGTGCCGCCCCGCACAGGGGCAACACTAATAGACCACTAACAAAACAAGGAAAGGCCAAAGAAGCCAGAACAAGGAAAGACCAAAACCACAAAAGCACAGACAAAACACGCGGAGCAAACAAACAGATCAAGAAAAGACCAACACCAAAAACACACAACCAACAAAGCGCCGAGCAGGCAAAAAACCCCACTACAAAACCCTCGCGATCAGCGACAAAACCATAGAAACCACAAGCGTCGACATAAACGGAAACGGATACTCCCGCCCAAAGAGCCGCAACGTAACATCCCCAGGCATGCGCCCAATCCCAATCTTCCTGAGCCACGGCCAGCAGGCCGACAACACCGCCACCGCAATAAATGTAGTCAACAGCCAGCGGATCATCGCAAATCCCTAAGGCAAAAAATCACAGGGTATGTGACCGGTCGCCGCCGGAAAACGCCTGCAACGTGTCATCCAGTCCACGCGAAAACGCGATCACCTTGAACAGCTCACCCATCTCCGCCTCGGACAACAACTTTTGCACCGCATTCGCCGCAGGCAAAAACTTCGCCGTGTCCGCTGGATCGAGCGCCGATAACGCCTCGGTAATCCCCGCATTCAACAAAAACCGGGCTTGAGAAGTGAAGCCCAGTAAGTCCGCGCCAGCATCGACTCCGGCTTCAGCGATGCCGGTAAACTCCACGTGCGCCGTAATGTCCTGCAAGCCCGGATACACAAACGGGTCGCCATGCGCACGGTGCCGGTAATGGCACATCAACGTGCCCTGCGCGCGCTGCTCGTGGTAGTACTCGTGACGCGGAAAACCGTAGTCGATAAAAAACGCCGCGCCACGCGCGAGCATCGTGCAAATGGTCCGCGTGAATGCAACGGCGGCCTCGTGTGTTTCGGTAACGTAGTCGTCGCCGGAAGTTTCGATCTGCGCCAGAAACGCAATGTCCTCCGGCGCCGACAGCGGACGGTCGTCGAACGCAAAAACCTCATCGCGCCACACCACGCCGCGTTCGTGCCAGGCGCCGCCGGTGAAGGCGAAAAGCCGCACCGGCATCGCGTCCAACACCTCGTTGCCGATTACCACGCCTTCGAAACTGGCCGGCAATGCGTCCAGCCAGCGTACTTTGCCGGCCAGCGCCGGTGCCGCGGCTTCGATCGTCTCGCGTTGGCGTTCACGCAATTCACCTGACAAATCCACGATCGAATAGCTGTCGAATTCGACGCCCAGCGCGTCGAGCGCGCTCAGCAAGCCGGCGGCGAGTTTGCCCGTGCCGGCGCCAAATTCCATCACTTCGCGCGTGCCGCTGGCCTGCAAGGCCTCGGCGATCGGGCGCGCCAGCGTTGTCGCAAAGAGCGGCGACATTTCCGGCGCCGTCACGAAGTCGCTGCCGTCGTCGCCGCGCAAGCCGAATTTGCGGGCGCCACCGCTGTAATAGCCGAGTCCCGGGGCGTAAAGCGCGCGCTCCATGTAGCGGTCGAACGGCAGCCAGCCGCCGGCCGCGGCGAGTTCCGCGCGGAGCTGCGCGACCAACGCTTCGGACTGCGCAAGCGCGCTCGGGCCGGGAGCAGGTAAACTATCGGGTTGGTGAGCTTTCGGATTCATTCCCGCATTGTAAATGACCGCTTCTCTGGACACCGCCGCCCGCGCGCCTGAAACGCCGCGCATCGTGCTGATTACCGGCGCCGCCCGCCGCATCGGGCGCGCGCTCGCGCTCGGCTTTGCCGCGCGTGGCTGGGACGTGGCAGTCCACTACGGCGCATCGCGGGAGGAGGCCGACCAGGTGGTCGCGGAAATCGTCGCCCTGGGCCGCCGGGCGGTGGCTTTGCACGCGGAATTGGGCGACGAGGCCCAGGTCGGGCAGCTTTTGCCCGCCTGCACGGCCGCGCTGGGCCGTCCGTCGTGTATTGTGAACAACGCGTCCCGCTTTGAGGAAGATACTGCGCTTGACGTCGGTTACGACCTGCTGCTGAAGCTCACTGCGATGAATCTCGGCGCGCCGCTCGTGCTGGCGCGCATGCTGTTCGAGGCCACGCCGGAAATCGCGCGCGCCGATGAAAGCCAGCGCGGCGTGGTCATCAATGTGCTGGACCAGAAGCTGTACAACATGAATCCGGACTACCTGTCCTACACGCTGTCAAAAGCAGCGTTGCAGACAGCGACGGTTGCGCTCGCGCAGGCGTTGGCGCCGAAAGTGCGGGTGGTCGGGCTTGCCCCCGGTCTGACAATGCAGTCCGGCGACCAGACGCCGGCAGATTTTGAAGCCGCTCACCGTACTACGCCTTTGGGCCGCGCGTCGCGGCCGGAGGATATTGTCGCCGCCGCGCTGTATCTCGCCGATGCAGCGGGCGTCACCGGAACGACGCTGGTAGTCGACGGCGGGCAGCACCTGGTGCCCCTGCCGCGCGACGTAATGTTTTTGACGGGCGCCTGAATAGTGCGCGTGCGGGCCGGCCGCTCAGGCTGACGGCCGTTCGCGTGTTGCAGCGTCCCTTTGCGTGCCCCGCACGCTTTTTTCGACTGGAACGAACATGTTTGCCGCTCTTTCGCATCCCCGGCTCGCCGATTGCCGCCGGCTCTTTCTGCGCAACTACGAAGTGCACATCAACATCGGTGTGCATGATTTCGAAAAGCGCGGCGAACAGCGCGTCGTGATCAACGTCGAACTGTTCGTGCCGCTCGCGCTGTCCACGCCGGTTCAGGACAAATTGCACGAAGTCGTCGATTACGACTTCATGCGCTCGACCATCGCGCGCCGTGTCGAACAAGGTCATATTCACCTGCAGGAAACGCTCTGCGACGACCTCGTCGCGGCGCTGCTCGATCATCCGCAGGTACGCGCCGTGTGCGTGTCGACCGAAAAGCCGGACGTTTACCCAGATTGCGACGCGGTGGGCGTCGAAGTCTTCCGCATCAAAGAGGATTGAGCATGGACGCCCAGGAAATCCTGAATGGCACCGCGGCCCCTGCTGCCGGCGAGGCCGCGCACGCCCCCGCGGGTAAGACGCCGCTCACGCGCCGCGAGCAGAAAGAAGCCTACGAGAACAACAAACTGTTCAAGCGGCTCGCGCGCCAGGTTGGCGAGGCAATCGTCGACTTCAACATGATCGAGGACGGCGACAAGGTGATGGTCTGTCTGTCGGGCGGCAAGGACAGTTACGCGATGCTCGAAATCCTGATGCGGCTGCGCGAACGCGCGCCGATCAACTTCGAGATCGTGGCGGTCAATCTCGACCAGAAACAGCCGGGGTTTCCGGAGCACGTGCTGCCTGAGTATCTGAAGCAGCTCGACATTCCGTTTCACATCGAGAACCAGGATACCTACAGCATCGTCAAGCGGCTGGTGCCGGAGGGCAAGACCACCTGCTCGCTGTGCTCGCGGTTGCGTCGCGGCATTCTGTATCGCGTGGCGGGCGAACTCGGCGCGACCAAGATCGCGCTCGGTCATCATCGTGACGACATCCTGCAAACGCTGCTGCTGAACATGTTCTACGGCGGCAAGCTGAAGGGCATGCCGCCCAAGCTGCAATCGGACGACGGCAAGAACATCGTGATTCGTCCGCTCGCTTATGTGAAGGAAACCGATCTGGAAAAGTACGCGGAGTTGCGCGAATTTCCGATCATTCCGTGCAATTTGTGCGGCAGCCAGCCGAACCTGAAGCGCGCGGAAATGAAGGCGCTGATCCGCGACTGGGAGAAGCGTTTCCCGGGCCGTATCGAGAATATGTTCAATGCGTTGTCGAACATCGTGCCGTCGCACCTGATGGATCACAAGCTGTTCCCGTTCGCCGGCCTGCGCGCAAGCGGCGAGGCCGATCCGCAAGGCGATATCGCCTTCGACGAAGAGCCGTGTTCGACCGATACCGGCGAGGGCGCAACCTTCAACGGATCGAAGCCGATCTCGATCGTGCAGTTCGACGATATGTGAGCAAGCCGTGAAGTGCCCGGAAATCAACGGTTTCCGGGTGATTCAGCAGGGTAATAAGGCCGCGTGAGCGGCCTTTGTCGTCATGGCCTGCATGATAGAATCGTCGGCTCCAAACTCGTCTGATTGCCGACGCCATGAACATCGTGATTTTGGCGGCAGGCACCGGTAAGCGCATGCGGTCCGCGCTTCCCAAGGTGCTCCATCCCCTGGCCGGCCGGCCGCTCCTCGCTCATGTCATCGACACTGCCCGTGCGCTCAAGCCCACGCGTCTGGTCGTGGTGGTCGGTCATGGCGCCGAAGCCGTACGTCAAGCGGTAGCGGCGCCGGACGTCCAGTTCGCCGCCCAGGAGCAGCAGCTCGGCACGGGCCACGCGGTGCAACAGGCGCTGCCCCTGCTCGATCCGTCCGAACCCACGCTGGTGCTGTACGGCGACGTGCCGCTCACGCGCGCCGGCACGCTGCAGGCGCTGACCGATCGCGCGGGGCGTGGCGGCTACGGCGTGCTCACCGTCACGCTCGAGGACCCCAGTGGCTACGGCCGCATCGTGCGCGATCCGCACGGCAAGGTGTCGCGCATCGTTGAACAGAAAGACGCAACGCCCGAGCAGCTCAAGATCGCCGAGATCAACACCGGCATCATCGTCGCGCCGACCGAGCGCCTTGGCGGCTGGCTCGCGGCGCTGAAGAACGATAACGCGCAAGGTGAGTTCTACCTGACCGACGCGGTCGAAATGGCGATCGAGGCGGGTCTCGAAGTCGTCACGACCCAGCCTGACGAAGAGTGGGAAACGCTAGGCGTGAATAGCAAGCAGCAGCTTGCCGAACTCGAACGGATTTATCAGGGCAATGTCGCCGACACGCTGCTGGTCGCGGGCGTGACGCTGGCCGACCCGGCCCGTCTCGACGTGCGCGGCACGCTCGAATGCGGCCGCGATGTTTCGATCGACGTGAACTGCGTGTTCGAAGGCCGCGTCACGCTGGCCGACAACGTGAGCGTCGGGCCGAACTGCGTGATCCGCAACGCGACGATTGGCGCCGGGACGCGTATCGACGCGTTCACGCATATCGAAGGCGCCGAGGTCGGCGCGAACGTCGTGCTCGGCCCCTATGCGCGGCTGCGCCCGGGCGCGTCGCTGCAGGACGAATCGCACGTCGGCAACTTCGTCGAAGTGAAGAACGCGGTGCTCGGTCATGGCTCGAAAGCGAACCATCTGACCTATATCGGCGATGCGGACATCGGCGCGCGCGTGAATATCGGCGCGGGTACCATCACCTGCAACTACGACGGCGCGAACAAATTCCGCACGATCATCGAAGACGACGTGTTCGTCGGCTCCGATACGCAACTCGTGGCGCCCGTGCGCGTGAAGCGCGGCGTGACGATCGCGGCGGGCACAACGGTCTGGAAAGATGTCGAAGAAGGCATGCTGGTGCTGAACGACAAGACGCAAACAAGCAAGCCGGGCTATGCACGCCCGGTCAAGAAGAAAAGTTGACGGGCGTGACGCGCGCGCGGAGCGCGCTCCCTGAAACCCTTCACTGAAAAGGAATAAGCCATGTGTGGGATTGTTGGTGCGGTTGCGCAACGTAATATCGTTCCCGTTCTGATCGAAGGATTACGTCGCCTCGAGTATCGCGGCTACGATTCCTGCGGCGTGGCCGTTCTTGCCGACGGCGGGCCGCAGCGTGCGCGCAGCGTCGCGCGCGTGGCCGATCTGGACGAGCAGGTGCATGAAAACCACCTCGAGGGCATCACGGGTATCGCGCATACGCGCTGGGCGACGCACGGCGCGCCGGTGACCGACAACGCCCACCCGATTTTCTCGAAAGATACGCTCGCGTTGGTACACAACGGCATCATCGAAAACTACGAGTCATTGCGGGAAATGCTGCGTGGCAACGGTTACACGTTTGTCTCGCAGACCGACACAGAGGTTATCGCTCACCTGATTCACAGCCTGTATCGCGGCGACCTGTTCGCGGCGGTGCGTGAAGCCGTCGGCCAACTGCACGGCGCCTACGCGATCGCGGTGCTGCACAAGGATCAGCCGCATACCGTGGTCGGCGCGCGGCAAGGTTCGCCGCTGGTGGTGGGGCTCGGCAACGGTGAAAACTTCCTCGCTTCGGATGCGTTGGCGCTTGCCGGCAGCACCGAGCGCTTTATCTTCCTTGAGGAAGGCGACGTCTGCGAACTGTCGCTCGAGGGTGTGCGGATCGCCGATCGTGACGGCTACGAAACGCCGCGCGAAGTGCGCCAGGTCGCGGCGTATGGCGGCGCGGTCGAACTCGGCCCGTATCGTCACTTCATGCAGAAGGAAATTTTCGAGCAACCGCGGGCGATTACCGACACGATTCCGCAAGCCGATTCGTTCGACGCGTCGCTCTTCGGCGAGGGTGCCGACAAGGTGTTCGCGGACATCGATAATCTGCTGATTCTGGCGTGCGGCACGAGCTACTACTCGGGGCTGACCGCGAAGTACTGGCTCGAGTCGGTCGCGAAGATCCCAACCCAGGTAGAAATTGCCAGCGAGTATCGCTATCGGGAGTCGGTGCCGAATCCGAAGTCGCTGGTGGTGGTGATCTCGCAGTCCGGCGAAACGGCGGACACGCTGGCGGCACTCAAGCATGCGCAGTCGCTGGGGCATAAACATACGCTGTCGGTGTGCAACGTCGGCACGAGCGCGATGGTACGCCAGACGGCCTTGTCGTTCCTGACGCATGCGGGTCGCGAGATCGGCGTGGCGTCGACGAAGGCATTCACGACGCAACTGGTTGCGCTCTTCGTGCTCGCCGCGACACTTGGGAAGCTGCGTGGGCAACTGAGCCCGGAGCAGGAAACCGAGTATCTGAAGCAGTTGCGCCACTTGCCGGCGGCGTTGAATAGCGTGCTGGCGCTGGAGCCGCAGATCATCGCGTGGTCGGAAGAGTTTTCGCGCAAGGAGCACGCGTTATTCCTCGGGCGCGGGCTGCATTATCCGATCGCGCTCGAGGGTGCGCTGAAGCTCAAGGAGATTTCCTATATCCATGCGGAAGCGTATCCGGCCGGCGAGTTGAAGCACGGGCCGCTGGCGCTCGTGACCGAAGCGATGCCGGTGGTGACGGTGGCGCCGAATGACGCGCTGCTGGAGAAGCTGAAGTCGAATATTCAGGAAGTGCGCGCGCGGGGCGGCGAGCTTTACGTGTTCGCGGACGCGGATACCCGGATCGTGAACGATGAAGGTCTGCACGTGATCCGGATGCCGGAGCACTACGGCTTGCTGTCGCCGATTCTGCACGTGGTGCCGCTGCAACTGCTGGCGTATCACACGGCTTGTGCGCGTGGGACGGATGTCGATAAGCCGCGGAACCTGGCGAAGTCGGTGACGGTGGAGTGAGGTTGAGGGGTTGGTGGCACTAGTGGCAAGTTCTAATAGTTTTACTTAAAGCTCACTGCAAAAGTTTTCCTTAAAGCCTTCGGACCGCCCGCAAACTAAGGCGGGACGGGGCTTAAGGGGAACTAATAGAACTGGGGCGCGGCACCTCGAAAACGCCTCAAAGGCAGGGAAACCTTCCCCTCCGTTGGCCCCCGGGCTTCGGCGCCGGGTCTTCCCCAGCCGCACTAGCTCCTCCCGCCGGTTCTGCCTCTCTCCCCAGCATCGCCGCTTCAGCCAGCTTCGCGCGTCTCCAAAGATACTCTCCCGCCGCGCAACCCTCCGCTTGGCAGCCGCCCACACAACGAAAGCGTCCCCGATGTGCGAGCGCTCTCAAGTCAGCGCCGCAACCGCATTCAAAAGGTTGTCGCGCGCCGCGTCGAGATTGTTGGCGCTGGTTTTGACGGGTAGGTTGGCCCGAACCCTCCCGCCAAGGAAATACGCGAAGCGCTCGGCGTTCGCTGTGCTTGGATGCGGGAGCCAATGGAGAACCCGCTCCTTCTGAATATAGCCTTGCTCGGTAAGCCTGCCGACGAAGGTTCGCCAGAGGGCACATACGTCGCAACGATGATTTCGATTCGATGACTCCACTCAGGTAGGCGGCTATAAACGCGCGGCCGGCGCAGCTCGTTCCAGGTTGCGCTCAGGCGAAAAGGTCTCGAACGCGTTCGAAGGGAAGCCCAGATTCTGCGGCACGTCGAACCTTCCGTTCGAGCACATGGTTCAATGGAATCTGTCTGTCGAGGGCGTCGAACAGGTCGAGTCCATCCATACAGATGACGCGCTTCGCACGACCGAAGGCAGCTAACCCGTCCGGAGTGAACCCACTGTTGCTCACAAACAGGCCGCGGGCCCATGCGGCTTTCTGCTCCAGCTTCCCGTGGAAAGCGTGTAAATCGGCCACACCAGTAAGCGCGGACTGCCACTTCGCCTCGACGAGATAGGTTTCGCCTTGCAGCACCAGGCTGCCGTCTATCTGCTCGCCGCGATGGCGAAACGGCTCCCGCGCTTCAAGGCCGAAGCAGTCGAACGCCTCTTTGAGCCATGCTTCAAACGCGTAGCCGCGCGGATGCGGAGGCAGTGCTGACAGCTCAAGAAGCTTGGTCTTGAGTGCCAGAATCCGGCGGCCATCGAGCGCCGGCTTGGGCGGCGGATTCGCACCAGTACCCTCGGGTTTGCCTTCGAGACGGTTAATCAGGGAAAGGAACTGTCCTTCAGCATTGATGACCCAATCGTCCCGACCCTGCGACTTCCGAACGCCTTCGCGATATTTCCACAGAGCTTTGAGCGTCGTAATGGCTGTAACCAAGTCGACCTTGTTCAGAAAGCACCTCAAGCGCTTTGCTTTGGAGGTACCGTTATCAAGGTAGGCGGGGTCGTCGATGTCTACATTGAACTCTTCCAGGAAGAAGATACCCATGGTTCGGTCGGAGAAATCGAGCACATATCCGCCATTCATTTCGAACAGGTCATCGACGAGTTTCATGTCGAAGGTTCGAATATTCGGCGTCTTCATACGTTGCATATGGTCCCTGCGTGCTGGGTAATCATGCCGGCGTCACTTTTCCGCCTGAACTGCAGGCCGCCGCTCTTCTCGAGTCCAATCTTGGGAAAGTATGCCCGAACACGAGCCGGGCATCGGCGACTGTCCGGCGTTGCCGACGATAGCCTCCCGGCGTCTCGTCGTCTTGTCAAAAACGTTTGCAAGAACATTCGCCAAAAAATCATTGCTTTTCCGGTATACGTCTTTGTAAGCATACGTATAACATCGAAATCACGGCGCCCATTTCAAACAAAGCACCGACCAAAGCAACTACTTCGGCCGCGATAAATTCCGAGGGGTCTTGACCAGTGACAATTATCCAAGAAATCTACCAGTGGTCGAAGACTCTTTCGGCTTGGCAGCAAGACGCTATTGCCCGACTGTATGTAAATCGCGAGCTGTCGCCAGAGGACATCGAGGACATCTATGCGCTCGCCAAAGCTGAAGCCGGCATCCCTGACGAGAATGGCCGAGTGGCCAAGAAATTGGAGAGCGCCGAGGTCGCCCCTCAGACCAATCCCACCCGACTCGTCCAGATTGTCGCCGTCAAGGAATTGCAGCATGTCAACGCCTTGGTTCAAGGCGGCCGACTCCCGATTTCGCCGACTGGCCTGACCGTCATCTACGGCGAAAATGGAGCCGGGAAATCTGGCTATTCCAGAATCTTCAAACAGGCGTGCCGCGCGCGGGACCGAAGGGAACCCATCCTCCCTAACGCGCGCCTCGACCCGAAGGATGTCGGCACTGCACAAGCGGTGTTTGAGACTATCGTCGATGGCACGGCGGTCGACTTTTTGTGGAAGCATCGCGCGGAACCGCCCGTGCCGTTGGCTGACATCTCAATCTTCGACACCCACTGCGCGCGGGCATATATCGACAACCAGGGTGATTTTGCCTACGTGCCATACGGGCTCGATATTCTCGAAGGGCTGGTGAGCCTCTGTACGAGGCTGAAGACCCGCGCGACAAAAGAAAAGGGAGACTCGTCGCCGAGCGATGCCGCGTACTCTGCGCTAATCAATCAGACCACTGCCGTTGGTCGCGGGCTCAGCGGCATCTCCAAGAAGACCACCAGAGAAGAGATAGCGATGCTGGCCGAGTTGTCGGACGATGACGTTGAACGCCGAGAAGTATTGGCGAAGACGCTTTCCGAAGCGGACCCGAAAACGAAAGCCCGAGAGATTCGAAACAAGGTGCTCCGCGTAAAGGGGCTGCAGACGCAGATTGAGACGAACTTCGGGATTGTCTCCGTCGAAAAGCTCCAGAATCTCCAGGAGCTTATCGGCAAATCGAACGCCGCGAAGAAAGTCGCTGACACCGCCGCGGAAGCGTTCCAAAGTGAACCGGGTCAGCTGCCTGGCACTGGTGGCGAGGAGTGGAAGACGCTGTTCGAAGCGGCTCGTGACTTCGCAGCCATCTCCCACGCTGGCCACGAGATTTTTGCGCTTCCGAACGATGCGAAGTGTCCTCTCTGCCAGAACGAGCTGGGCGCAGGAGGTGTAAGCAGGCTTGGCCGCTTCGATGCGTTTATCAAGGACAAGGTTGAGCAAGCTGCGAAGGACGCGCGAAACTTGGCGAAGGACGCGTACAACGCGATAAAGACCGCAAAGCTCGAATTCCCCATTGATGCGGCGTTGAAAGAAGAGCTGAACTCGCTGGACGCACAGTTGTTGCCGCTCTGTGAGCAATCCGAAGCCAATTTGAAGACCCGGCAATCCGAAGTGTTGTTAGCCTCAGGGGGGAATCTGCAGTGGGAAAGCGTGTCCGCAGCGCAGAACGACGCTGCTGTCCGACTCGGAGAGGTTGCCGACGCGCTGGAAACTCAGGCAAAGACCCTCGAAGCATCGGCCGACGAGGCCGCTCGCGCAAAGCTGGTCGTCGAGCGAGCGGAACTCGACGCAAGGTACAAGCTTCGCGAGGTGAAGGATGCCGTGCTCGAGGCAATTTCGAAATACGAGTATTGCGCGAAGTTGCAAAAATGTATCGATGGCACGGACACGCGTGGGATTTCCCGAAAGTCCACTGACCTGTCCCGGACGCTTGCAAGTAAGGAATTGGCTGATGCGCTGAACGATGAGCTCAGGAGGTTGAAGTGTCATGAGCTGCAGGTCGTCATGAAGCCTGAATCGCCCGGCGGCCGAACGCAATTCAAGCTCACGCTCCAATTGCCGGGAAACGCGACGCCGGCTTCAATTCTCAGTGAAGGCGAGCAGCGTGCCATCGCTATCGCGTCGTTCCTCGCAGAAATCAAGCTCAGTGGCGGGCGCGGCGGCATTGTCTTCGACGACCCGGTCTCGTCACTTGACCACCGCCGACGTTGGGAAGTTGCGGAGCGCCTGGTCGAAGAATCACTCAAGCGGCAGGTCATCGTGTTCACGCACGACATCTATTTCCTGTGCATTCTTGAGCAGAAGGCCGATGAGCTCGAAGCCACGCTCCAGGCGAACTACATTCGCCGTACCGGCGATGGGTTCGGCGCGCATTCCGAGGGACTTCCCTTCGACGTGCTTGGGACAAAAAATCGCGTTGGCAAGCTCCGGCAGATGCTTGTGGAGATTCGCAAGGCATATGCAACTGGAGACGAAGACGGGCATCGCGCTCTCACGGCGCGTGCGTACGGTGATTTACGCCTTGCCTGGGAGCGATGCGTGGAAGAGGTCCTTTTCAATGGAGCGATTCAACGCTTCGGCGAGGGTGTCTCGACACAGAAGTTGAAAGAAGTCACCGTCTCGGACGACGACTACCGCGCGATAGAAGCAGGGATGACCAAAAGCTCGAAGTTCGAGCACGATGCCGCCGTCCGGGTTGGCAGGCTACCTATTCCGCAACCTGATGAACTTAGTGAGGACATCGAGAAGCTCGAATCGTGGAGGCTGTTGGTTGTTGGAAGACGCAACGACATCCGTGCAGCGAGAGGTTAAATCTAATCGATAGGCGCTGCCACGTGCGAATATATGACTGCTGCGGCGCTTCAACCTCGGAACTCAACGGACGAAGCCAACCTGGACAGCAATCGATAGTGTGCGTCCTGACGACGGATAGTCCGTTCGGCTGTTGATTCTTTTATATAACAAACTATTAAAATAACACTTACATATCTGGCGCCGGGGCCGTCGCCCTACGCTGATTGGCGGAGAGAGTGTAGTGCTGACTAGAACGCCCGAAGGTCGCGTCAGCGACTCGGGGCAACGCACATGACGAAGGCTAGTAGGGGCTTTGGCGCATTGCTGGACCCGATTCAGGGCCTCGACAACGTCCTGAAGGAGGTGACGGCGACGCCGCCGCTTGACCAACCACGGCTCCTTTTCCTTCGGATGCGGGAGCACATTCCGCAAGTCAATGCGCTTGCGGAGTTACTGATTGACCCGCTCGTCAACTACGCCACACCCCTTCGCAAACGGAAAGACGCCCTCGCCCAGAGTAGCAACTCAGCGACGGGCGGCGATATGTCAGCGGTGTTACGACTTCGCCGCGAGGCCAAACGGCTCCTAGTTAAGTTCAACGAGGAGCACCCCGGGCGCTACGGCGAAGTTAGCGAGCTCATTGCGTACGTTGTCGCGGTGAGATACCTCGGCGCGGCGCAACTCGGCGCGAAGATGGCTCTCAAGACGCCTTCCGAGATGCCGGTGCATGGGGTTGATGGATTGCATGGCCGTCTAGCCGACGATGGGTCGGTTTTCTTCCCGCGCCAAATAAGTTGAATCCGATTATCGAGAAAGCCTAAACGGAGAAAATCTTGAGATTCATCCATGCGGCAGACATACACCTCGACAGTCCCCTCGTCGGGCTGAGCTCTTATCAGGACGCCCCAGCAGACCTGCTGAGAGGGGCAACGCGCGCCGCGTTTACCAATCTGGTCGGTGAGGCCATTGAGCTACAAGTCGACTTTATGATTATTGCAGGGGACTTATACGACGGGCCGTGGAAAGACCACAACACAGGCATCTACTTTTCCAAGGAAATGGGACGCCTGAAAAAAGCGAATATTCCGGTGTATCTCCTCTACGGCAATCACGACGCCGAAAGCGAGATGACCAAGCAACTGCAGCTACCGGACAACGTCTACAGATTTGGGACCAGGAAATGCTCAACCTTCCGCATCGAGCATCTCAAGGTGGCATTGCACGGTCGAAGCTTCAAAGACGCGGCGACGTATGAAAACCTGGTCACGACCTATCCGGCGCCCGAACCCGGCATGTTCAACATTGGGGTGCTGCATACGGCACTTGAAGGCAATGCGGCGCACGCCCCCTATGCTCCCTGCAGTTTGGATGAGTTGCATGCCAAGGGCTACGACTACTGGGCCCTAGGTCATGTGCACGAGTATCGGGTCTGGGAGGGACCTTCGACTATCGTGTTTCCTGGCAATCTCCAGGGTCGGCATATTCGGGAAACGGGGGCCAAGGGTGCTGTTCTGGTGAGCGTGGATAGCACAGGCCAGCGAACGCTTGAACGCATGTATGTTGACGTTTTACGGTGGCACGACTTGGTCGTGGATGTCTCCGCATGCGAATCGCTGGTCGCGGCCGTCCGAACTGTCGAACGCGAGCTGACCCAATTTCTGGATGACGCCAGCGGCAGCCTGACCTATGCCATGAGGGTGACGTTGGTTGGCGAATCGGCAGCGCACGGAGACCTGTTCGGGGAAGAGGCTCAACTCCGCCAGGAAGTGCTGGGGGTCGCTGCAGCGCTGGCATCCGAACGGTTGTGGATTGAAAAAGTGCGGGTTCGGACCGCCATGAAAGATGACGGGGAGACCATTAGGGCGCGACACGATGCACTGTCTGACCTTAGTGAATTGCTGGCGACTGCCGAAGACGACGAAGATTTCTTGAAAGCACTTCAGGAGGAACTGCTCGGCCTAGTGACCAAGGCGCCGCCTGAGCTGCAACAGATGATTGCTTATTTTCCCGAAATCAGAGCCGGGAATCTGAGCGCACTGGTCAATGAGGCGCGTGCAGGTCTGCTGGCCCATCTTGAGAAGACGGAGTAACGGCTATGCGCTTCCAACGACTCGACCTGCTCAAGTTCGGCAAATTCTCTGACCGGTCTCTTGAGTTCCCCGGCTCGACAACTGATTTTCATCTTGTCGTCGGTCCGAACGAGGCCGGCAAATCGACTCTGAGAGCGGCGATTCTGGACCTACTCTTTGGCATTCCAGTGCGCTCACCGCATGGGTTTTTGCATCCATTGAATGAGCTCAAACTGGGCGCGTCCGTCAGTAATGGCGAGACGTCACTGGACTTCGTCCGAATCAAGGCTCAACGGCAGACACTCAGAACCCAAGCAAACGGCGCGCTGCCCGATTTGGCACTAGAGCCATTTTTGGGGGGTATTGACCGCGATTTTTTTGACCGCATGTTCGGGCTTGACCACTTCCGCCTTGTTGAAGGCGGCAATGGCATCCTGAATGCTGAGAGTGACATCGGCCGAATCCTGTTCCAGTCAGCTGCAGGGGTGGCGAGCCTCGGAACAGTGCGAGACCAGCTGGCCGCAGAAGCCGACAAGCTTTGGGCGCCCCGAAAATCGGCTGAGCGCGCTTACTATGCCGCTGCTGACCAGCTTGACCTGGCAAATAGTGCTCTCAAGAAAGCTTCGGTTCGCACGAAGGTCTGGGCCGACGCAAACAGCGCTGTCGAGACGTTACGAGAATCTCTGGAGGCAGCGCGGACCAATTGGCGCGAACTCGACATGCGTCGAGCGCGGCTCGAGCGTGTGCGTCGACTGGCGCCACTGATTGACGCGCTCGGTCAAAACGATGCTGCCTTGGAACTCCTGAAAGAAGCGACCGACCTGCCGGAAGACGCAGCTCAAGCATTGAGCCAGGCAGAACGCGACATCGCTCGCGCGGAAGCCGTGTTGAAGATTCGCAAGGGCGAGGTGGCTGCCGCCAGGGAATCGCTGTCGGCGATTTCCGTGGATGAATCCCTGTTGAGCGCCGAGCAGCGTATTGCCGCACTTGAGACGCGACGCGGCCGGTATGAACCGTACGCGCGGGACATCGAACGACGAAAAAGCGAAATTCAGGCGCTTCAGGGGGAGGTTCGCCGCGCGTGCCTCCAATTGAAATGGGCCTACGATTCCGAAGAAGACTTGCTGCTCATGCTGCCGTCGTTGTTGATTCGTCGCAAGCTCGGAGACCTTGCGAGGAAAGCCAGCGGGATTGAACAATCCCTCAAGGCGGCGGACTCCTCTGAGCGAACAAAAAAAGCCGATATTGAGTCACTTGAAGTCCAGTTGGGCAGTTTGTCCGAGGTCAAGGTAACGGCTGGTCTACGGGCGGCATTGCGCAAGGCGCAATCCCTCGGCGACCCCGCACAGGTTCAGGAAAAACAACGTGTCCTGGTCGAAAGAGCCGATGCCGGGCTTGAGACGGCCATGCGAGCCCTAGGCGTTTGGCGTATGGGCATCGAGGGTCTGTCAAAGCTCCAGTTCCCCTCCGGCGAGGCTCTCGCACGCCGACTGCGGGAACGGCAGAACTTCGATGCACAGGTCGAATCCCTGTCCAAGGACCTGTCGGAACAGATTTCTGCTGTCGGGGAAGCCGAGCTTCGGGTCAATCAATTCACGGAACTGAGGCATCCGACCACCTATGCAATGGTGGAGCAGGCGCGGGCTGAGCGCGATGAGAAATGGGCATCCGTCAAACAGCGGACAGACGATTTTGAGACTGATGCCGAACAGTTCGAATCGGCGATGCAAGATGCGGATGTGCTAGCAGACACGCATTTGAGTAACGTCGAAGATGTGACCGAACTTCAATCGCACAAAAATGAGCTCGAAAGACAGCAACATATCCAAACCCGCCTTGAGTACCAGCTAGAAGCAGCCAAAGGACAGCTGGACACTTTCTCTTCCGAATGGAGTGCGCTAACTGCGGCAGCGGGCCTCGACGGTCTGCCGCTCGATGATGCTTTAGACTGGATTCGCAAGAAGGACGTCGCGCTTGAGCGCGGCCACTCGCTTCTTGAAGCTCAGAAGGACTCTCGGTCCGCGTTGAATGCCCTGACGGACGCGACTCAGGAGCTGCGCACCGTCCTTGAGGAGAACGGGGTTGCTCCGGTGAACGCTGAGAACTTGAGCGCGCTGTGCATTCAAGCCGAGCATCTTATTTCTGAAGCGGATGGCGTCAAAGGGCGTCGAGACGCGCTGAATGGTCAATTGGTCACGGCCCGCCAAGTCTACGTGGCGCTCCAAGATGACTTGGTCGAGGCCAGAAAGGAGACGGCCTCGTGGGCTGACGATTGGGCTTCCACGCTGTCGAGTGCTGGACTGGACGCTGCCTACGATACCGGGACTGTAGAAGGTGCCTTGGAATTGATTGGCGAAATCGAGGAAAAGGCACGCAAGGTTTGCCAGATTCAGGCGGAACGCATCGATACGATGATGGCAGACCTCGCCTTGTTTGCCGAGGATGTTGAAGCATTGTGCGGCGCTATTGCCGCGCCCCTAAACGGCCAAGAGCCTGCGGAGGCGGTGCAACAACTTGCCATCAAGGTGCAACTGGCCAATCAAGCTCGAGATGAACGAGAGCGGCTAACTGGTGCGCTGAGGGGGGCGGAGCAGCAGGTCGCGGAGTTGGAGAAGACCAAGCAAGAGGCAGAAGCCGTCATTGAGCCTTTGAAGGCGCGGGCGGGAGTTTCTACTCGCGAGGCCTTGGCTGAATGCATCGCCCAATCCGATGAAAAGCGTCGATTGCTGGAGGAAAACGCCCGACTAAGGCGCGACCTGACGACGGGCGGAGATGGCCAGTCGAGACAAGACATCGAGGCTGAGATTGCAGCGGCCAACTTGCCGGAGATTGCCACGGATATTGCCGCGCTGTCCGGCGACCTCATGACTGTCGTCGAGCGTCAGGGAACGCTATCCGCTGAACTGGCGACCGCAGAGTCCACAGTAACGGCCATTGGCGGCTCGGATGCGGCGGCGCAGGCAGAGGGCCAGCGGCAAGAGGCCCTGTCGAAGATGGCCGATGCGGCCGAGCGCTACGTGAAGGTGTTCACTGCTGCCCGATTGTTGCGCTGGTCCATTGACCGCTATCGTCAGGATAAGCAAGGCCCAATGCTGGTCAAGGCCAGCGCAATATTTGCGGAACTGACTCAGGGTTCCTTTGAGCGCTTGGTCGTGGACTTCGACAAGCAACCCATGGTGCTGGAGGGGCGTCGGCCTGACGGCAAGCATGTTGGTATCTCGGGCATGAGCGACGGCACCCGCGACCAGCTATTCTTGGCGCTACGCTTGGCCGCTTTGGAAATTCGCCTGGAACAGGCATCCAAGCTGCCGTTCATTGCAGACGACCTGTTCGTCAATTATGACGACGCGCGGTCGGCTGCGGGCCTGCGGGCAATGGCGTCCCTTGCCAAACAGACCCAAGTGATTTTCCTGACCCACCACCATCACATGGAAGCACTCGCTCGCGACACATTGGGCGATGCTATCAATGTCGTGCACCTGTAATCAACGAACTATCATCGGCCAACGAACCAAGGGACCTCGCAATGTCGCAAGTAACATTGGATGAACAACGTGCGCAAATCGTGACAGCCGCAGAGAAGGGTAACACGTTAGTAGTACCAACTGTAGTGAAGATTGCCGCAGCGGCGGCATATAGCGTCAGCTTGGATTTCCAGGCGTTCGTGAACTTGTTGGCGCACAGTAAGCCAACCGCAATGTATCTACTTGCAGTGACATTTGACCCCCAGGAAGACCTCGAGAGTTGGTGGGACATTGACGAAGACGATGAAGATGACAAGGCGTTGATGCGCGATACCAAAGTCAAGCAGTTCATTCACAAGATGGGCCATGTTGGTGAGATTGGTAGCCTGATGGCCAGCTTCATCGTGGATGGCGTGCTGCACACCCTTTACGCCGATGCCGAGTGGTACACCGAACTGGCGAAGCAGGCCGAGGAACTCAAATCGCAGGTCTACGTCGCGCGGGAGTGCAAGGAAGACGAAGAAGACAAGAAAATGAAGGCGCTTGTTCGTGAGCACGCCAAGGTACTCTGCGAGCATCCTAAATTCACCGAGGGCCGCCCCTCCAAAGAGAAGCGCACCTACTTGGCTGAATCGCTGTTTCCGGACCTTGAAACTTACCTCATCTATCGGGTCGTAGACGAGGCGTCGAACATGGCCTGGCTGACGAATAGTAAATAATCCGGGGGCTCGAGTCCAAGGCTATCGCTTCTGAACTTCCCAGGAAGTATCTCGCGACGCAACGTCTTGGTCAGCAATCGTTGAAGTTCAAACTGGTCCTTGATGACGGTGAACTACATTCGAATCCATAGCCTGCATCGCCATTGAAGCTGGCACCGAACGCCGAGTGGAATCGATACAGGAAGAAGCCAGAGACTTCCTGGATGAGCTCCGGGGTACTGGAGTCCGTGTAAATCACAGATTCAGAGGAGAACGGGGCATAGCAAATGATTCAGTATCTATCGCAACTCGTTGCTCATCGATGATGAGCAACGAGCCAATCAACTGAATAGACCCTTTCATCCCGTTAGGGGTTTTGAATACCCAGATGCGTTTTGGCAATCGCTCCGCAAGTTGTCCGATTTTCGATTTTTTGAGCCAGAGTAGCGACTTCGCCGTTCTTGAGGTTCTGCTCGAGCTTTTGCCGGTAGTATTGGCTATACCTCACTTTCAGTTATCAGAAAAGGACGATAAAAATGACGGACGAAATGCCGTACTGGCAGCGCAATATTCTCGAGGACGAGATTGCTAGCGAAAAGCGAATCAATGCCGCCCAACGCACCCAGGACCTCGGTGAACTGGTCGGGGTCGGTGTGGCCGCAATGGCTGCCATCAAACAAAGGGATGAAGTAATCGCCCAGCTACAGGCCGAACTTGAGCAAGCGCGGACACAGCATAAGAACCTTTTAGAAGAGGCGACGCAAATGCTGCACAATAACTCGGAAAAGAATTCCGCCTGGTTTGACGTATGCGTTGCATATTGCAGCAAGTTTGGCGGCAACGTAATGCTCGTCTCCGACCACTTCAGGGAAGCCCTTGAGCAACGGAAGAAAGGCGTCCGTCAGCGCGACATGGTTTTTTCTGATTTGTGAGGTGCTCGGGCGGCTCCGTCGCTTCCAGCTCGAATTTCGAAGGGGAAGCAGAGTGGCCTTGCCCGACATATAGCCAATGGCTCGCGATTGCTGGGCCTGTCTTCCGCCCTAGTCGTCGCAGATACCGGTGAGTTGCGGGGCCAGCAGATGCGACGCCACAAGGCAGGTAAGTAGTTTGGCACGCGCAGGAAGTTTCAGGTTGAGCGGGTTGTCCATTCTAGGATGCCGGCCACGATGGAGCTCCGGACAAACGGTCACTGCGAGCGACTCCTTTGCTTCGCGCCGCGCTTCTCGGTGCTCGTATCCCCAGACTGCGAAGGACGGCCGAGCCAGTCGGTTTTTGCCACTCTGGCTGCAATACTGTTTTCAGGAATCGCACATCGACGGCAGCCTTCCGCACACGGATTCTGGGCCTGGCTAGCAGAACCGATAGCAGGTCGGGGGGGCCATTGCTTATGAAGCCACGTCATTTGAACGCTGGCGTTGCTCGGCCCCTGGGCGCAAGCCGTCATCGCTGGGCCGAGCTGACCGGTGCAGCAGCAGCTGCCCGAGGCGGCCTCCGTTCAGGCGACGTCGTATATTAGCGCTAGCAATTTGTCTAAGGCCTGCGGCTGCAACTCGAAAAGTTTGCAGAGTTCGCACTCGAGATTGCGCGGAAGAGCTATGCCGAGTTCCGATTGCAGGCGCTTGCCAAAATCTTCAAGTGCGATAGGGTCGGTCTTCAACCTCTTGCTCGGTACATAGACACCGCCGTCGACATGCACTCCGACAAGCGGCTGGCCGCTGGCGCGCCGCAATGTCAAGCGAGGGTTGTCTCCAGAGGATGAGCCGACAGCAAATTCCAAGTCGTGTTGCTGACCCCAGTCGCGAAACTTTTGGAGGTTGGCGAGCATCGCAGTCTTGTATTCGGACTTGTTGATACCTCCCTTCACGAATTTTTCTCGGTTGAGGACCAGTTCGAAGAAATCGTCGACGGTACGTAACGCTCCCTTTCCGGCCTCGGCAGACTTTCGGCTTTCGGCTCGCGCAGTGCGACCAATAACGGACGGAACAAATGCTTCGCGCTCACCGCACTCGAGTCGCTGTATCTCGATGCCCACCACCTCTTCGACGTCTAGCCGCTCATTGAGGTATTCGATGAGTCGGCGCAAGGTCGTAGGAATCTCGTCGGCAACAAATACGAGCCGAACCCGGCCTGCCTCCAGATTGGTCTGGACTGTTTTCCAGAAATTGTCGGCATCCTCCTCACCAAGAAACTCGAGCAGTTGCGTATCTGCTTCAACCGGGCGGTCAGCTCGGAACTGGTTTTGGATGTCACGCACACTACAACTCACCATAAGGGAAGCGTAATCCAGCATCTGGGCTACAACCTGGCGCCGGTTCTCCGGATTTGCCGAGCGTTTGTCCTCGACGAGCGTTGGGATGCCTTCCCGGTCGATGAAGAGATGGTCCACGCTAAGGGAGCTGCCGTTGCCGTCCGATAGAGGGAACTCATCTTTCACTCGCAGCCACTTGGTTCGGTCGTTATTGTTCGAACTGGGCAAACCATCGGCGAGCAACTCCGGAAACGCTGACAGGAGGTCCTGCAACTGCTTCTCCTGTCCGTATGCCTTGCGGTCAAATCGCACCAGCTTGCCGTCTTGCGCCAAGTACATGGTTGTCATCTGCATCCTCACCGAGTTTGTCGCCGCTGTCGCTGCAAACTACCCGCTCGAGCCCAAACGCGCTGTACGCCCGACCACTGATAAAGGTGTAATAGGTGCCTGCACTGCCAGCAGTTTGGCGCGCAGTCATGTGATGTAAGTGAATGCACACTTGCGGAAGAATCCGACGTTGGCGGCAATTTGTGTTTCCTTTGCCACTACGGCGATGCCATTAGTGGGGAGGTAAATTTGCTGCCGAAATGGCATCTGTCCCAGTACGGCTAACGGCACATGTCGCCGTCGCGTACGGCGGTGGTGACGACTGACGAGCCCGTGAATGGCGCCCCCAGGAATGGCGTGACCACGAGTGGCGCAAGCATCGTGATTGGCGCGGGTATTGAAACGACGCGGGAAAGCGACACATCCGAAAAGTCCGACCTCAGAGTACTTTCGAATGAAGATTAGCCCGATACGAATCGCCTTGCTTGCAACGACGCTGGCCTTTGCAACGGCGGGCACGACAAACGCCGCAGGCTGTCTCAAGGGTGCGGTGGTAGGCGGGGTCGCTGGGCATTACGCGGGGCACCACGCAGTGGTTGATGCGGTCGGTGGCTGCTTGGTCGACAGACACCTTGCGAAGCGGCACGCTCAACAGCAAGCCGCGGAAAGTCAGGCAGCACAAGCGCAATAAAACGTCGTCGGTCTGGTGTACCCGGTGGAACCAGAGAATCGCTGGTCCACCGCGCACCTGGAAACTACGGTTAGGCCTTCAACTCGGCGCCAGACTCGAATTTGACCACCGGCGTGGACATGGCTACGCCCTCGTGCGGCGCTTTTTTCGTCGGTGCCTTCTTAGCCGGCATCTTCGAGGTCATGGCCTTCTTGGCAGCAGTTCTCTTCGCCGTCGAGGCCGTCTTCGCAACAGCCTTCGTGACCGCCAGTTTCGCATCGGCCGCCGCACTGGCGCCATCAATCAAAAACTTCGTGCGGTCTTTCGCACCGGCGAGCCACGCCGGAGCCGGACCGCGTCCGCTCCAGGTCGCACCGGACTTTGGGTCGCGATACTTGTAAGGGGCTCGTCCCGGCCGTCCTAGGCGGTTACTGCGATACACAGCAAAGTGATGTCCATCATTTTCGATTTGATGGACACCACTTTGTCAGAGTCTCCAGAGAAGAAGCCGGGTAGTCGAGCAGGCCGTCCGAATTACCCACGAGAGCTTCGGGACCGGCTGGCGGCGGCAGCGTGCGAGCCGGGCGTCTCGGTCGCGAGACTGGCCCGCGAGAATGGCATCAACGCGAACATGCTGTACACCTGGCGGCGGCGATATCTTGCCGAGCAGCAAGCTCCGTCTACCAGCCTCCTCCCGGTCGTACTGCTGAGTGACGCGCCGACGCAGGTCGTTGCGTCATCTTCGGGCGTTCCGCAAGCGCCAGAGATGAAGCCGGCGTCTCCTGGGGGTACGATCGAGATCCGCATCGGCCGTGCGGTGGTTAAGGTAGACGGCCTGGTCGACGCTGACATGCTGCGTACCGTGCTGGGCAGTCTGCGATCATGATCTCTCTGCCGGTTGGTACGCGCATCTGGATCGCTGCGGGCGTGACCGACATGCGGTGTGGGTTCCAGGGGCTGGCCGCAAAGGTACAAACGGCGCTTGAAGAGAATCCACTGGGCGGCAACGTCTTCATCTTCCGGGGCCGCCGAGGCGACCTCGTAAAAATCCTCTGGGCAACGGAGGACGGAATCTGGCTTCTCGCGAAGCGGCTTGAGCGGGGCCGTTTTATCTGGCCCCAGGCCGACGGCGGGAAGGTCCATCTGAGTTCAGCACAACTGTCGATGCTTCTCGAGGGCATCGATTGGCGACAACCCCGTCGCACCGCCGCGTTATCGATGTTGTAAACCGCGCGGCAGACCCGTAAACTACGGCGTATGTCGAACGGCGCCGATCTTCCAGACGATGTCGAATTGTTGAAGGCCTTGCTGGTCGAGGCCCGTAGTCTGCTTGCTGAACGCGATGTCGAGATCGAGCAGCTTAAGGCGCAGATCGACAAACTTCGGCGCATGCAGTTCGGCCGCAAGTCCGAACAGTTGCAGCGGCAGATCGAGACCCTCGAGACCCAACTCGAGGATCTGGCCGCCGGCCGGGGCGTTGCAGACGTGGAGCGTGCGCAAGCTCGAGGCGCAAACGCTTCCTCCTCCAATGCAACGACGGACGAAGCGGCTTCGAGACAAGCGCTACCTGCGCACCTCTCGCGCGAGGATCATGTGCTTGAGCCCGAATCGAGTTGCCCGCACTGCGGTCAACAGATGCAGGTGCTCGGCGAGGACGTGTCCGAGCAACTCGCCCGGGTCGCAGCGGCGTTCAAAGTCGTTCGCACGATCCGGCGCAAATTCGTTTGCTCATGCTGCAGCACCATCAGGCAGCCGCCGATGCCCGGCCTTCCGATCGAGCGGAGCATCGCCCATCCAAGCTTGCTGGCGGACATCCTCGTTTCGAAATACGCAGACCATCAGCCGTTATATCGGCAATCGGCGATCGCGGCGCGCGACGGCGTGACACTCGACCGGGCCAGCATGGGTCGCTGGGTCGGCCAATGCGAAGCGTTGTGCGCGCCGCTGATTGAGGCGCTGCGCCGCTATACGGTGTCGGCCGCCAAGCTGCATGCGGACGACACGCCAATCCCGGTGCTCTCGCCGGGCAACAGGAAGACCCGCACCGGTCGGCTATGGGTCTATGTGCGCGACGATCGTCGCTCGGGGTCGACGCAACCCGCTGCGGTATGGTTCGCATACTCGCCGAACAGGCAAGGCATCCACCCTCAGACTCATCTCGCCGGCTTCAGGGGGACCCTGCAGGCGGACGCTTACGCGGGCTTCGATGAGCTGTTCCTGGGTGGCTCCGTACTTGAAGCGGCATGTCATGCTCACGCGAGGAGAAAGTTCTACGACATCCACGTGCGCACGCCGTCCGACACGACGCAAAAGGCACTTGAATACATTGGCGCGCTATACGACATCGAGGCCTCCATTCGCGGCAAGCCTGCGGCCGAACGGCTACGAATACGGCAGGAGAAAGCCAGGCCACTGCTTCAAATCTATGAAGCGTGGCTCAAGGCCAAGCTCGAAACGTTGTCGTCGAAGTCCGACACTGCCAAGGCGATCAACTACTCGCTTAACCAGTGGCGCGCCCTGACGCTATATTGCGAAGACGGTACGCTCGAGATCGACAATAACATCGCGGAAAACGCGTTGCGTTGTGTAAGCCTGGGCCGGAAAAACTTTTTATTCGCCGGCTCCGACAGCGGTGGTGAACGGGCAGCCGCGATGTACGCGCTAATCGGCACCTGCGCACTGAACGACATCGATCCGCGCGCCTATCTGGACCACGTGCTAACTCACATCGCAGATCACAAAATCAATCGCATCGACGAGCTTCTACCGTGGCACGTGGCCGACAAGCTGCAGCCGCCAGCCAGTCCGCCGACACCCGCTATCTGACAGTGCAAGTCCGGATCACCATCATGCCTCACGTGCACGCGCGTGGACGAACGGCATGCGTGAGCCGCTTAC
>NZ_MCAS01000050.1 GCF_003610895.1 Paraburkholderia fungorum | reverse complement strand
TGTAGTGGTCCAATGGTCCTGGACACCTCTAAAGGGGATAATTCTCCAACTGAGGTGAGAGATGAGCAGACGGAACATAACTGACGAATTCAAGGCTGAAGCGGTGCAACTGGTGGTTGCCCAGGGCTATTCATTCTCCAAGGCCTGTGAGGCGCTGGGCGTAGGAGACACGGCCTTGCGGCGATGGGTTGCGCAGTGGCGGGCCGAACAGGCTGAGCCGCCGCGCACTGAGATTCAGGTCAAGGCCGACCAGCGACGCATCCGGGAACTGGAGGCGCGGGTGATCGAGCTCGAAAGGGAGCGCGAGATCCTAAAAAAGTCCACGGCCTTCTTCGTCAAGGAAATGGATCGCTCATCGAAGTGATCCATTCGCTGAAGAAGGCCTGGCCGGTGAGCGTGATGTGCGAGCTGCTGAAGGTGCCTCGAAGCAGCTATTACGCCGTTTCCACACGGCCCGCCAGAGTTGCTGCTGCGCCCGCGCTGCTCAAGGCGGTGCGCGAAATTCACGGCGAAAGCCGCGCCAGCTATGGCAGTCGCAGAATGGCTCAGGCCTTGCAGCAGCGAGGCCACGCGATCGGGCGTTACCGTGCCCGATCGCTGATGCGCGAGGCACAACTGGCGGTGGCGCGACGACGAACGCACCGTTATCGCAAGACTGACGGTGAAGCGCTGGTGGCTCCCAACCTGCTTGAGCGTCGGTTCGAGCCGTCGTCGATCAATCAGGTATGGGCGGGCGATATTACGTACGTGAGAACGCTTCAGGGCTGGTCCTATCTGGCCATCGTGATGGATCTGTATTCACGCCGTATCGTCGGCTGGGCGTTTGCGCAACTGCCCGATACGGTACTGGTTATCAGGGCTTTGCAGCAGGCGCGCGAGCATCGACGGCCGCCACCGGGCCTGATGTTCCACTCGGATCAGGGATGCCAGTACACCAGCGCGCACTTCGTGAACGAGCTGAAGGCAAACGGCATCATCCAGAGCATGAGCAGAAAGGGGAACTGCTGGGATAACGCGCCGGTGGAGCGCTTCTTTAGAAGTCTCAAAAGCGAATGGATCGACGATAAAGGGTACCCCGACCACGCATATGCGGAACGCGACATCGGGGCCTACATCGACGACTTTTATAACTACAGGCGCATCCATTCAGCGGCAGACGGTCTGCCACCGGCACGATACGAAGCTGCACTTTTTTAGAATTCACCTTTCGGGGTGTCCAGGTTTACTTGACCACTACAGTGCCGCCCCGCACAGGGGCAACACTAATAGACCAATAACAAATCAAGGAAAGGCCAAAGAAGCCAGAGCAAGAAAAGGCCAACGCCATATGCAAACACCCAAAGCGCCGCCCAGGCAAAAAAAACCCCTAAAACACCCCCATCAACCTGGAAAGCCCCGAAACATACTCCCCGTACAGGGGATCACCCTTAACCTGATCAGGTTCCCTAGGCCGCGCCAACTCAATCTTCACATCGTGAATCACCCGCCCCGGCCGCTCCGACATCACCAGCACCCGATCAGACAAAAACACCGCCTCATGAATACTATGAGTCACCAGCAAAACAGTCAGCGTGCTCCTCTGCCAGATCCGCAAAAGCTCGACATTCAACCGGTCCCGCGTCAACGCATCCAGCGCGCCGAACGGCTCATCCATCAACATCACCCGTGGCTCGAGCAACAGAATCTGCCCAATCGCGGCCCGCTGCCTCATCCCGCCAGACAGCTCATGCGGATACCGGTCGGCAAACGCCGTCAATCCCAAAGTCTCGAGCAATCCAGGAAGCCGCTCCTCGACCTGCGCCCGCGGCACATTCCGCAACTTGGCGCCCAAGCGGATGTTCGCCCCGACCGTCAGCCAGGGCAGCATGTTGCTCGTCTGAAACACCACGCCAATATCCGGCACAGGCGCGACAATCGGCTCGGCGCCAAGCAGAATCCGTCCACCGTCGGCTGGCACCAGACCCGCCACCATCCGCAGCAACGTGCTCTTGCCACAACCGCTCGGCCCAAGAATCGATACGAACTCGCCCTGGCGAATCTGCATCGACACATCGTCGAGCGCGCTGAACGCCCCCGCCCCACCCCGCGCGGCGAATCGTTTGCCGACCTGCTCGACGGAAATCAGCGCGGGCGCCGCCTCGTCACGATGCAAAGGATGAACCTGTGCGCCGGTTGCCGCGGCGCGCTGCACAATACGCAACTTGTCGACCAGTGCCATCAGACCGTCACTCCTCTCCACCACACGCCGCGCGAAACCAGTTCGACGGCCCAGTAAAACAGCATAGCCAGCACGGTCACCATCAGAATCGCGGCGAACGACAACGCAGTCTGCGCATTCGACGTCGCAAACACGATCAGATGCCCCAGCCCTGACTCCGAACCAATGAACTCGCCGACAATCGCCCCAATGACCGCCAACGGCATTGCGATCTTCAAACCGTCGATCAGCGCGGGTAAGGCGGCGGGCAAACGCAAATACCAGAAGGTCTTCGCCTGCGAGGCACCGAGCGCCCGGAAATGCTCGTCCAGATTGCGCGGCACACCGGCAAGGCCCCCCATCGTCGCGATCACGATCGGGAAGAACGCGAACAGCACGGCCGCCGCCAGCTTCGACGCAAACCCGTAGCCGAACCACACGATCAGCAACGGCGCGAGCGCGATCTTCGGCATGCTCTGCAACGCGGTGACAAGCGGAAACAAAGTGCGCCGCGCGATGCTCGACATGCTCGCGAGCAAGCCGATCGTCAGGCCGCCGACGAGCGCCAGCGCGAAGCCGGCGAACACTTCCCACGCGGTGGCCAGCGTGTCGGAGAGCAACTGCCCACGCATCTCCCAACCGGCTGCAAAGACCTGCGACAGCGCCGGCAGTACATAGTCGCGCGTGCCCGTCCAACGCACGCCGAACTCCCAGATCAGGCCAATCACGATCCAGAACGAGACGGTTTCGATCAATCGCTTCATGAGGGTTCCGAATTATTCGTGATCGGGCGAATCGGTTTTGACGTCTTTCGTCGCGTCTTGCGGCGCACTCGGTGTCGTACCTTGCGCTGCCGCCTGCGCCGATTTTTGCGCCACCAGATGCGGTGGCGGCGGCACGACAAAGCGCTCGAAGCGATACTGGTCGAACGATTCGATCGTGCGCTCCCACACCTGCGGCTCGTGCGCGTCGCGCTCGCCGATCTGCGTCATCTCACAGTACACCTCGACGTTGTTGCCGTCCGGGTCCTTGAAAACGAGGAACAGGTTGTTGCCCGGACCGTGCCGGCCGATGCCGCGTACGATCTCGACACCGTGTTCCTGCAAGACCTTCACCGAGCGCTCCATCTCCTCGTAGCTGTCGATCAGATATGAGAAATGCTCGAGGCCAGGGCGTGAATAGCGCGGCAGATCGTTGAAGTCGGCGGAATCTTTCGGCAGTTGCGCGAGCGCGAGATCGTGATGATCGCTGCCGGCGCGCAGAAACACCATCTGATCGCCGATCCAGTCCGATACTTTAAGGCCCAGCACGTCGGTATAAAACTGCGCGGACTTCTTGATGTCACGCACCATCAGCACCATGTGCCCAAGCCGCTTGGGACGCAAACTGTTCATTGCCTGTCTCCGTTATCGACCAGAGTAAGCGTGTCGGCTGGCGTGAGCCCCATCGCGCTTACTTTGGTCACCTGCAACATCGTTGCGATACGCCCACGTTTCACGTGAGCGGGTTGGAACGAACGCGCCGTTCAAACGATGCGCCGCTCCCGAATAGGTCTACCCGGTTTTATTCGACAAACTGATTCGTATAGAGATCGCCCGCCTTCACCTTCGTGCCGGTACCGAACGCGCGCGATACGAACGCGGCGGTGGCATCCATGCGTGCGGGACGCAGCCAGCCGGTCTTATGCTGCGCGGGATCGTCGGCGATCAGCCCATTGGTTTCGACAATCTGCTGCAACAGGATCGCCTTGTCGAGCACCGGATAGAGCCCGGCAATCGCATCGGCCGCTTCCTGCGGATGCTCGCGCATCAGCGCATAACCGCGATAGGTCGCAGCGACAAAACGCTTGACCACATCGGGATGCTGCGCCACGAAGGTATCGGTCGTGACGATACCGTTGCCCATCATGTCCAGACCGAAATCCCGGTAGAAAACCTTGCCGAGCTGCTGTCCGGCCCGCTTTGCCAACGCGGCCTGCACCGGCAGGCTCGCGCCTTCCCAGCACTCCGACAGGTCGATGCGCTTTTGCAGCAGCGCGGTATTGATCACGGCCGGGTCGAGGCGCACGGTCTTGATCGCATCAGGCGCCATGCCGTTCTGCTTGAGCCACGCGGGCATGATGTTCTGCACCGGCGACGCGCCGCCGCCGCCAAGCGTCATTCCCGACAGATCCTTCAGCGTGTTCACCTTGAAGCCGGGCCGCTCGAGATAACACATCGCACCAGGCCAGCGTGTATTGATCGCGCCGACCATCACCGCATGGCCGCCATGTGCGCGATTCAGCATCACGCTGACCGGGTCGCCGTAACCGAACTCGAACAGACCTTCATCCACTTCATTGACGGTACGCTGGCCGCCATATCCGCGCATCACGTTGACGTCGAGACCCGCGTCGCGGTAATAGCCCTTTGCCTGGGCGAGCAGAATGCCGCCCGTGCTGCCCTGCGGCAGCCACGCCAGATTGACGCGCACTTTATCGGCCGCGTGGGCACTCGTAACAAGCGCCGTGGCGGCCAGCGCCACCGCGCTCAATGCGGCCTGCCGTTTGAGTGGCCGAACCATCCGTCCTAACGCGCGCCGTATCCGCTGCAACATGTCGTATTTCCCGTCTATGAGTGGAGTGAGTGGAAACGCGCCGCGAGCGTGCCGACGCTCAGCCGGCGACCAGCGGATTCTCGATCGACCCGATCCCGTCGATCGATGCGACCATCACGTCCCCCGCCTTCAGGTAAATGCCGCGCCCCATGCCGACGCCGGTCGGCGTACCCGTTGCGATCAGATCGCCCGGCTGCAGCGTGAGGATGGTCGATAGATATTCGATCTGCTCGGCGATGTTGAAAATCATCTCGGACGTGTTGCCGTCCTGCATCATTTCGCCATTCACCGCGAGACGCATGCGCAGATTCTGCGGCTCGGCAATACACGCGCGCGGCACGAACCAGGGGCCGAGTGGACCAAAGGTATCGAAACTCTTGCCGCGAAACCAGTCGTGTTTGAACGGATAGTCGGAGCGGCGATTCAGGTCGCGCGCGCTGACGTCGTTGAGTATCGTGTAGCCGGCAATGTAGTCGTAGGCGTCTTCTTTCGCGATATGGCGGCCGGTCCTGCCGATCACCACGGCCAGCTCCACTTCCCAATCGACCCGCTCCGCGTGCGGCGGAATCACGACGTTGGCAAGCGTCGGCACCACGCTCGTTTCGGCCTTCATGAACATGTACGGCGTGCTCTCTTCACGCGGCGCAAGCTCGGTGCCCATCTCCCGCGCGTGTTCGTAGTAGTTCGACGCCGCCGCAAAAATGCGCCGCGGCTGGTACGGCACGCGCAGCGTATGGCCGGCAAGCGGCGCGACGTCGAGCGTGCCCGCTTCGATGGCCCGCGCCGCCGCTTCGAGCTGCTCGACAGCCGGTGCGCCGCCCGTCTCCCACCCGGCGATCAATGTGCCGACGTCGGCAAGCGGCAGCGCCGAAGCCGTTTGCTGCAACGCCGCCTGCGCGTCGTACAGCTTGTCGCCGACCGCCAGACCGGTGGCCGTGCGGCCGTTCATTTCATAAGTTGCGATACCAAACCAGGTCACGTATTGCCTCGCTTTTTGTGTTTGTAGGGGGTTAGTTAGCTGCGGTCGAGGATTCGATAATTCGTATACATTCAGTCATTTGTGTATTTTTATTAAAATCCTCGTATACACCAATCGGGGCATGAACACGTTCACGCGTACACTGCATGGGCCCAGAGAGGCCGGATATGCGCGGTGGCGATTGAGGCGGTTGGGCCGCTGGCGCATAATGGGGCCGCTTGCTCACGGTTTCGCTCAACCCACGACCATCACGATGACGACGCTCTCCTCCAAGATTTACCGCCTGCTGTGCGACGAGATCATCGAAGGCACGCTTGAACCGGGCCAGAAGCTCGAAGAAGCGGCACTCGCCGAACGCTTCAATGCCTCGCGCACACCGATTCGCGAAGCGCTGCGCGAACTCGCCGCGCGCGGCCTCGTCGAACTGACGCCCCGCAAGGGCGTGGTGGTCGCGCAGTTCAGCATCGACGAACTGGCCGACATGCTCGAAGCGATGTGCGAACTCGAGGCGCTGTGCTGCCGGTTGAGCGCGCAGCGTATGAGCCTCGTCGAGAAGAAACAGCTCGAAGAGCTCCAGACGGAAATGAACGCCGCGATCGCGCGCGGCGATGAAACGGAGTACTTCCAACTCAATCGCGAATTCCACGAACTGATCTGCAAGGGCGCGCAAAGCAAATCGCTGGCGTCGATCATGTCCGTTCAGCGGCAGCGTCTGGCGGGTTTTCGCGCCGCGCAGCCGGCTTCGCCGTCGCGTTTCGAGGCGGCAACCGACGAGCATCGCGAGATCGTCTCCGCGATCCTCAACTCCGAACCGGAACGTGCGTATAACGCGATGCGCGACCACACGGCACGGCTGTCGATCGTCGTGCTCGGCCGGCTCAAACGCCAGCGCACCGAGCGCGAAAGCGTCTGACACGCGGCGCGCTGCGCGGCGATGCGGGCGCGGCAGGCACTGCGCCGCTTGCCTAGGCGGCGCCGGCTGTATCGGGCACCGGCCATGCGCCGGCTGAAACCGCTGTCTGTTCACGCGGCCACCGCCGCGAGCGATGCCACCGACGGCATCGAAAAATCCAATGACTGAAGCTGCTGCAACAGCGCGCCGGACTGCGCCGGATTCATCGGCGTGAGCGGCGGGCGCACCCGCGTCCATTCGGGATCGTGCGCGAAGTGCGCGACGATGCTTTTCAGCGCGGGAATCATCGGTTGCGCCTGCACCGCGAGGCGAACCGTCGCGACCTTGCCTTCCCACACCGCCCTTTCTTCCGGCGTCGCCGCGTTCAGCAGACTGGCGATTGCATGCGGCTGAATATTCGCGGTCGCCGAAATGCAACCGGCCGCGCCTAGCGGCAACGCTTTGCCAAGCAAGGCCTCGGACGCGGGAAACACCGCGAAGCCGGGAAACTTCTCCAGCATCGCCGCGGTATTGGCCCAGTCGCCCGAACTATCCTTGATGCCCACCACGGTTTGCGGATACGCCGCGATCAGCCGCTCGATCAGCGTGTGCGTGATCGGCACGCCGGTGAACTGCGGGATGTGATACAGCAACACCCGCAACTGATCCGAGCCGATCGCCTGAATCACGTCGGAGTAGTAGGCAAATAACCCGTCGTCGCTCACGCCTTGGTAGAAGAACGGCGGCAGCATCAAGGCGCCCGCGCAACCGGCTTCGGCGGCGTGGCGCGTCAATGCAATGGCATCGGGCAGCGCGCATGCGCCGGTGCCCGGCAACAGGTGCGCGGAATCGATACCGGCTTCGAGCACCTGATCCAGCAGCGCGTGACGTTCGGCAAGACTCAGCGAATTGGCTTCGCTATTCGTGCCGAACAGCGCGAGCCCGGCGCCCTGCCCGACCAGCCAGCGGCAGAACGCGACGAAACGCGGCGCATCGACATCCAGCCCCGCCGTAAACGGCGTGACGACCGGCGCGAATACACGTGGCCTGGCAAAAGCAGACGGACGACTGACGGACATGCGGATCTCCTGATTGGCTGGACGGATAGACGTGGACATGGAGGCGAAAGATCACGCGCTGAAAAAATCGAGCATCGCGTCGCCCAGCAACGTCTCGCCCGAATCGAAATGCGCGACCACCGATGTGTGGTTGTGCCGCGGCATCTGCACAAAACGCGGCGCGCGTTGGGGCGCCGCGTCACCGGCACGCCGACGCGCTTGCAGAACGCGCTCGAAGAAAGCCGCGCCGTAGGCGTCCAGATAAGGGTTCTCGTATTCGGCGACCACCACCATCAGCGGCGTGTCGAAATGCGCCGCATGGGTCAGCGGCGAACGCTCGGCGTAGCGTGTTTCGTCCGCGCCGAAATAGGCGCGCACGCCGGCTGCGTTCGGGTTATCGGGAAACACGTCGGCAGCCAGCCGGGCGCTGATCAGCACCGCACCGGCGACGGCCGGCGCACCTTCACGCAACCCGGCATACAACGGATCGCACAAATAGGTGGCGACATGCGCGCCGCCCGCCGAATGCCCGACCAGAAAAATCCTTCGTGGATTGCCGCCGAATTCCTCGACGTGTTGCCGTGCCCACGCCAGTGCGGCGGCGACATCATCCGCGCCGGCGGGATAAGGCGCCTCAGGCGCGAGCCGGTATTCGACGTTCAGTGCGACGCAGCCCTGCCGCGCGAACCAGCGCGAGACGTTGTCGTAAATGAGTCCGTTGAAGCTCTTGCTGCCGCGCAAAAACGCACCGCCGTGGACGAACAGCACGACGTCGGCGTTGCCCTCCTGCCGCGTCTGCCCGGCGGCAAACACGTCCAGACGTTGCCGCTCATGGCCGCCGTATGCGATATCGCGCGCCACCTCGAGCGGCTCGCCCGCATCGCGCGCCGCCGCCACCAGCGGCGAATACGCCTCGATCACCAGATCGCGATGCGCATTGATATCGCGCCCCCAGACCGGTCCGAGCTGCGCGAAGCGCCGCCGGAGCGAGGCGGAAAGACTACCCAGCGGTTCCTGCAAGGTGTGCATCGGTGGTCCTCATACAGTGCGGCGGATCGACGCTAACGGCGTCGACCCATGGATGAGAACCATTCTGGTATATCAATTCGTTTTTGTGTATACATTTGTTATGCGTAGTATACCTGGTGAAGTTGCGGACACACTTGATTCAAAGTCACGACAACCCTCCCTACGCCGACAGGCGATTCATCTGTAAGACAACCCGGAACAACCCAAGGACATCTCATGGACAAGCTCCGCCACATCGCGCTTTCGGTCGAAGACCCCGAAGCCGCCGCGCAATTCTTCGAACAGGCATTCGGCATGCGCCGCGCGGGCAACGCGATGCGCGGCATCTATATGACGGACGGCACGATGAACGTGGCGCTCCTCAACTTCAAGGACGAGACCGTCCCCGGTTACGCGGGTCTAAAGGACGTACGCGGCGTAATCCACTTCGGCATGTGGGTGGACAGCGTCGAAGACACGGCGGCGCGCGTGGTCGCGGCGGGCGGCACGTATCTCACGGGACGCCACGAAAAAGATCCGAACGTGTTCTATGAAGTGAAGTACCGCATGCCGGACGGCACCGTGTTCGATATCACCGAAAACGGCTGGAAAGGCGCGGTGAAGGACGTCGCGCCTGCTGCCGGTCCACAGGTATGAGCGCTGTGACAGGCGCGGGCGGCATACATGTGCTGGCGCTGATCCCGCTGCCCGACGCGACGCTCGATGCGCTGCGGCGCGGCTACACGCTTCACTACCATCCCGGCGGCTGGGGCGACGCCTTGTCTGCCGGGGTCGACCCGGTGAACGTGCGCGCCGTGGTGACCAACGGCTCGACCGGGTTGTCCGGCGCGCAGATGGCCGCGCTGCCCGCGCTGGAGATCGTCAGCGCGTTCGGTGCGGGCTACGAGAACGTCGACCTGGCCAGCGCCACTCGGCGCGGCATCGTGGTGACCCATGCGCCCGGCGCGAATGCGGCGACCGTCGCCGATCACGCCATCGGTCTGCTGCTCGCGCTCGCGCGCGGCTATGCGCCGCTCACCGACGCGGTACGCGCGGGGCATTGGCATGCCTCGCGCGCCGAGCGGCCCACGCTGACGGGGGCACGCCTGGGGCTGGTCGGCATGGGACGCATCGGCCGGCTGATCGCGGCGCGCGCACAGGGCTTCGACATGACGCTCGGCTATCACGGACGTCAGCCGCATGGCGACGCGCCAGGCCGCTACTACGGGGTACTCACCGAACTGGCCGCCGATAGCGACTTTCTGGTGATCGCCTGCAACGGCGGCGCCGCGACCCGTCATCTGGTCAATCGCGAGGTGTTGCAAGCGCTGGGGCCGAACGGCTACGTGGTGAACGTATCGCGTGGCTCGGTGCTCGACACGCAGGCGTTGATCGACGCGCTGGCGCACGCCGCGATTGCGGGCGCGGGACTCGACGTGATCGAAGACGAACCCGAGGTGCCGGCCGCGCTGCTCGATCATCCGGGCGTGCTGATCACGCCGCACATCGCGGGCCGCTCGCCCGCTTCGTTGATCGCGCAACGAGACGCGCTGCTCGCCAGTCTGTCGCAGCACTTCGCCCACGCCCCCATCGAATTCGCGGTGCGCGCGGCCTGAAACGTGGCGGTGCGGCGTCGCACCGCCACCCAGAGCTTCATTGCTATCCGGTTCTCGTCCTGTCGCTGTCTCGTCGCTGTCTCGTCGTTGTGTCGTCGCCGTTCCGCTGGTGTTCTGCCGATGTCCCGCCGATGTCTTGCTGTTCCCCCGTTGTTCCCAACTGCACAAGAGGATTCGCCATGAACGTTCGATCGTTGGGCGCGCTCGCGCTCAGTTGCGCCGCCGCATGGGGACTCGCGTCCCACGCGGTAAAAGCGCAAACCTCCGTCACCTTGTATGGGCTTGTCGGGCTCGACATCGCCAGCACCAAACGCAGCAACGGGCCGCCCGCCGCTATCGCCGAACAGAGTCCGGGATTGACGGCGCCTTACTGGGGCATTCGCGTCAACGAGGAGCTCGGCGCGGGTTATCGCGCGATTGCCGTGCTCGAGAGCTTCTTTCAGCCGACCAACGGCGGCGTCGGCCGCACCGCCGCCGATCCGTTCTGGGGACGCAATTCGTATGTCGGTATCGCCGGACCGTTCGGACGCGTGACGCTCGGGCGGCACACCAACCTGCTCTACCTCGCCGAGCAGGCGGTCAATCCGTTCCAGGCATCGATCCTGTTCTCGCCGCTGGTCATGCAGACCTTCACCACGCCTTACGGTGGCGCGATTGTGGGCGACACGGTGTGGAACAACGGCATTCAGTACACCAGCCCCAATCTGAACGGCCTGACCACCACCGCCGTGTATGCGCCAGGCGGTTTCGCGGGCGCGAACGGCACGTACAACGCCGCACTGTCCACGCTCTATGCAGGCGGCTCGCTCACGGCTGTCGCGACCGTACAACGCACACGCGTGGTCGCCGGTGTGGCGTCGCCGACACAGAACGCGTACCTCGTCGGCGCCGCCTATGATTTTTCGCTCTTCAAACTGTATGGCGCACTGCAAGGCCTGCGCACCGATTCGACCGACATTGGCACGCATACCTACGAAGCCGGCCTCTCGGTGCCTCTGACCTCGCAACTCAGCGCCCTCGCCGAATGGGCGTACACCCGCCGCAGCGCACCGAAAAACGCCGCCACCGGCCGCAATACCGGCTCCGCGGGTCTCGACTATTTCCTGTCCAAACGCACCGATGTTTACCTGCTGACCGTCTACGACAAGCTCTCCGGCTCCGGCACCGCGATGACTTATGCAGCCGGAATCCGGCATCTGTTTTGACGAGAGATGCCATCCGGGTGAACCCGCTATAACTAAACCGCTGTTTTGTATAAAAAAATAAAGCTCGGAATCCAAATTTTGCCGTGGGTATAATTTTTCACAGTTTGTGTATACACGACAAAAAAGGACTTACCCGCGGCTGTCGCGCGCGACGACAGCACTCTCTCTCACGAAAAGAACAACGATCTGTTTGGAGACTGAATGAAAAAGAAAGCACTCGTGTCCGGCGCCTTCATGCTTGCCTGCGCCGGCGCACACGCGCAGTCGAGCGTCTGGCTGTCGGGCTATGTCGACATGAACATCGAACATCTGATCTCTTCCGGTTCCGGCGGAAACGTGACCCGCATGTCGAGCGGCGGTCTGAACAACTCGCGCTTCAACCTGAGCGGGGTCGAAGATCTGGGCGGCGGCAACAAGGCCGTGTTCACGATCGAACCGATGTTCTCCGCGAACACCGGCGTGCAGTCGACGCAGTTCCGCCAGTCGTTCGTGGGCCTGAAAGGCAACTGGGGTGAAGTGACGATGGGACGGCAATTCACGCCCTCGTACTGGATTGCGGGCTACGCCGATCCGAGCTGGGCCGCCGACTTCAGTATGGTCAACAACATGGAGTTCTTCTACGCCTCGTATCGCGTGGATAACGCGATCCAGTACAAGACGCCGACGTTCTACGGCTTCACCGGCCGGATCATGGCGACCACCGGCGTAGGCGACAGCACGCGCGCGGGGCGTTTCCTGAGCACCAGTATCGACTATCGGCACGGGCCGATTTTCCTCGGTGCCGTGAGCGAGCTGCAGTACACACGCGATATCTTCAAGTCCTCGCAGATCCATTCGTCGCGCGACAACTATTTCTCCGCCGTCTACAAGTTCGGCGGTTTCGAACCGACGTTTATCTATCACACGTACAACGGCTACTACGCGTATCCGCCTTACGTCGCCTTCAATTCGCAAGGATGGGACGCGCAGATCGGCGCACGCTGGAATATCGACGGGCGCAATCGTCTGTACCTGAGCGTGGTGCATCGTCACGACGACAACAATACGAGCATTTCCAGCGCGACCGGCGGCGTGATCGGCTACATCTACGGTTTGTCCAAACGCACCGACCTGTATGCCACTTTCGCGCACGTGAAGAGCCAGCACGACGTGCCTATCCCTTATCCGGTCACGTTCCAGGTGTATCCGAACGGCGGACAGAATCCGAGCGGTTTCCAGTTCGGGATTCGTCACGCGTTCTAATATAAAAAGGAGGAAGCCAATGCTTCGCAAACGCAATCTGAAATCCACTCTCGCAACAGGCGTCCTGTTGACTTTCGTGTCCGCGGCGGCTTGTGCGGCCGCGGAAAATGCGCCGGCTGCCGCGGCGCCGGACGCCGCAGCCTCCGCGGCACAAGTGACGCCCGGCACGCCGAGTGTCAAGGACCCCTACCTTGCCCAATGGCTGCGCCTTACTCCGGACCGCCGGCCTGCTCCGCTCAAGCCGGGTGTCGATTACGGCATGGACCCGGCAACCGGCCAGTTCGTGTGGCCCAAGGCCACCCCCGAAGTGCATCAAGGCCAGCACTTCCCGGGTGAAATGACAACGTGGGACAAGAAGAGCTATGCCAAGGACGTCAAGGTTCTGGCCTTCTACCCGCTCGTCGATTCGCCCTTCCACGCCTGGAACAATATTGCCGACTTCGACGGACGCCGTTACCTCTATATCCACGACCGTGATTATCTGCGGATCATGGACGTCACCGATCCCGCCAACGGCAAGGTCGTATTCTCGCAGGGCGGCACGTGGGGACCGAAGGGACCGACTGAGAAATTCGACCCGAACAATGTGCATGACTACCTCGGCGGCGCCACCATTGTGTGGAGCAAGAAGCTCGGCAAGCCGGTGCTGGTCGCCTCGTTCGAAATCGGCCGCTATGGCCTGATGACCGACAAGAGCGAGCAGCCGGACAAGGTCGAAGCACAGCGTCACTACAACTCGCTCAAGGGCTTCAAGGTCTTCGAAATGGACGGCCCGCTGCCGAGCCAATGGAAGCTGATCGCCACGCGCACCACCGACTACAAGCATCCCGATGCGCCGATCGGTCAACAGCAAGGTTCGGGCTCGCTCGATGCGCCGGAATACTACGGCGGCAAGTACATGATCCTGTCGGCCGCACCGGACGACAGCTACGCGCTGACCGAGTACCCGAACTATCTGTATTCGCCGGGTTATCAGGTCTGGGACATGTCGGACCCCGCCGATCCGAAGTTCGTCTCGCAGATCTCGGTGCCGGGGCAAAAACTCGGCAACGAAGCGGACGAACAGGCTTATCTGATGAATCCGCGCGCCGGCAACCGCACCTCGTGGATGGGCTCGCGGATTCCAATCTTCCTGCCGAAGCCTTTGGAACAAGGTGGCAAGATCGGCTTCGGCGCGATGGGCGGCCTGGGTCTTTATTCGTTCGACCTGTCCAACCCGGCGAAGCCGAAGGTGCTCGGCAACGTGAATACCGCGCCGAGCTTTGCCGGTACCGAGTACGACAATGCCGACGTCAGCCAGTACGACCGAACGGGTTTCGTGCTGACGAGCGGCTACCCGATGAACCGCGATTGCTATGAGCCGTACAAGGACATTTTCATCGTCGACGCCCGCGATCCGTCGCATCTGAAGGTAGCGGGCAAGCTGCCGCAGCCGACACCGCCTGAGGGCGCGCCGTTCACGAGTTTCTGCCAGCGCGGCGGCAACTTTGGTCCGAAGCGTTCGAACGCGATCGGTCAGCCGGGTGGCTCACGCCAGGGCGTGATTCCGTATTCGTTCTACAACGCCGGCGTGCAGATTTTCGACGTACGCAATCCGGAGAAGCCGACGATTGCCGGGTACTTCGTGCCGGCTTTGGCGGACGAGAGCGAGTTGCCGAATTACACCCTCGGCAAGGGTGTACTGGCGATTTACACCGAGTACGACCGCAACATCATCTGGGCGTTCACCGAGAACGGAGCGTATGCGTTGTCGACGCCGTTGTTGGGTAAGCCGGTGATTGGCGCGCCGGCCAAGCCGTGGCCGCCGCGGTAACGCGATTGGGTTGGTTTCTTTCCTCATGATGGTCTGTTGAGCGCTTTGCCCTGCCGGCGGTTTTCGCCGGTGGGGTTTTTTGTTTTTTACTGGGGTGACATGGTGAGAGGGATTGTGGTTTTGGCTGCGCTAGCTGGGGTTTTTTGTGGCTCTTTCGCTGCGGCGGCGGAGGGTGGGATTGCTACTGGGAGTGGTGTTTCTGCTAGCGAGCAGACTTGCCGCGCTTGTCATTCGATTGATACGACCAAGGTCGGGCCAGCGTTTCGGGCCGTCGCTGAGCGGTATCGGGGGGATTCTGATGCTGTCGCGAAGCTTAAGAAGAGTATGTTGGAAGGGAGTTCCGGGAAGTGGAATACTGGGGCGGTGATGCCCGCCAATGCCATTTCGGATGCTGATGCTGAGAGGTTTGCGCGGTGGATTTTGGGGGTTAAATAAGGGAAAGGTTTTTGGGGTTTTTTGCCTGCGCGGCGCTTTGGGTCTTTGCCTATGGCGCTGGCCTTTCCTCGTTCTGATTTCTTTGGCCTCTCCTTGTTGTGTTAGTGGTTTATTAGTGTTGCCCCTGTGCGGGGCGGCACTTACTCTTTGTGCCTTTCCTTGCTGTGTTAGTCGTCTGTTTTGGTTGTGGTTTTATGGTTTTGGCCTTTCCTTGATTTGCTATTGGTTTATTAGCGTTGCCCCTGTGCGGGGCGGCACTTACTTTCTTTGCCGCCGCAAAGAAAGATAAGCAAAGAAAGCGGCTCACACCGCCAGCTCATAAGTGGGTCCCCCGCACAGCCACGGTAGTGGTGCATCTGGAATCTGTGTTCTCGCACACTCCGCGTTAGCGACAAGGCGCTCATCCGCTCCCACTCCGCACTGCGTGCGTCGCGGATGGGTCTGCATGGGAAACCCGGGGCTTCATTTCGGGTAGCGGGGACCATCGGCTTCGCCTCGGTGAGGCGCTCCCGCACTTACTGGCGAGCCCCCACTTCGAATGGCATGTCGATGCATTGTATTTACGGCGGCCGCAGTTGTGCCTGCCGCGGCGATGCAACGACTAGCCAGGGAACTGGGCAAATCGTGGGAGCAGACGCTTGAAGTGTCGCTGCGTTGCATTTACGGCACGGCCACAGTTGTGCCTGCCGCGGCGATGCAACGACTAGCCAGGGAACTGGGCAAACCGTGGGAGCGGACGCTTGAAATGCCGATACGTCGCATTCATGGCACGGCCGCAGTCGTATCAGCAGCTGCGATACAACGACGAGTCAGTGACCTGGACAAACCGTGGGAGCAAACGCGCGGTGGGTGGTTTTATGAAGAACCGTTCGGCGCGCGCAGCGCCGCCGGAAGTATGACGCCCTTGTCACTAATGCGGAGTGTGCGAGAACACAGATTCCAGATGCACCACTACCGCAACTGTGCGGGGGACCCGCTTATGAGCTGGCGGGGTGAGCCGCTTTCTTTGCTTATCTTTCTTTGCGGCGGCAAAGAAAGTAAGTGCCGCCCCGCACAGGGGCAACTCTAATAAACCAATAGCAAATCAAGGAAAGGCCAAAGAATTCAGAACAAGCAAAGGCCAACATCATAAAACCACAACCAAGCGCCGCGCAGGCAAAAAAAAACCATCACACCAATTCGGCCCGCACAGCCTCCCCACCCCTCCCCCGATACCAAACAAAATAAACAACAAGCAACACAAAAACAAACGGCACCCCAATCACCAACGTCATCCGAAACTCACGCGTAAACCACGTAGTAACAAGCGCACTCACCATCAGCCCTGCGCCAAGCAGCGAAGTAACCGGAAACCCCCACATCCTGAACGCCAACGGCACACCCTTATGCTGATGGCGAAAAAAGAAGTGCGTAACAAAGATCATCAACCAGGTGAACATGGCACCAAACATCGACACCGACATCATCAACACAAACGAAGCATCCGGATAAACCACATTCAGCACCGTAGCCAACGCGATGCCAATCGTCGAAAGCCAAAGAGCAGCAACCGGAACACCCTTACCGTTCAAAGCCCCCAGCCGCCGCGGCGCATAGCCGGCCCGCGACAAACTGAACATCATCCGCGTCGTGATATAGAGCTGGCTGTTCATCGCCGACAACGCCGCCACCAGAATCACAAAGTTAATGACGCCTGCGGCCCCAGGTACATGCGTCGCCGCCATCACCCGCACGAACGGGCTTTCATCCGTACCCGCCGCGTTCCAAGGCACGATCGCCAGCATCAACGCCAAGGTCAGCAAATAAAAGAACACCAGCCGGAACATCGTCGCGCGAAACGCCCGCGTAATCGCCTTCTGCGGATCGCGTGCCTCGCCCGCCGCCACCGCAATCATCTCGATGCTCAGATAGCTGAAAATCGATACGATCACCGCCACCCACATGCCCCACACGCCCTTCGGAAAGAAGCCGCCGTGCGACGTGTAATTGCCAAATCCGATCCCCGAGTTCGCCGGCGCGCCGAACACCACATAGGCGCCCAGCAAAATGAAACCGACAATCGCCACGATCTTCAACATCGAGAACACATACTCGACCGCGCCGAATACCTTCACGCTCACCGAGTTAATGCCGATCAGCGCCGCGGAAAAACCCACAATCCAGTACCAGCCAGGCACCGCGGGAAACCAGTACTTCATGTACACGGCAATCGCCGTCACCTCCGTGCCGACCGCAAACACAATCGACGACCAGTACGCATAGCGCACCAGAAATCCCGCCCACGGCGCAATGTAGTGCTCGGCATAGGCGCCGAACGACCCCGATGTCGGATGCGCTACAGTCATCTCGGCCAGGCAGCCCATCAACAACAGCGCGATCAACGCGCCAATCGCGTAACTCACCAGCACGCTCGGACCGGCAAAGCCGATCGCGAATCCACTGCCGAGAAACAGGCCCGTGCCGATCGCGCCGCCAATCGCAATCATCGATAACTGCCCCGTCGATAAGCCACGGTGCAACCCCTTCTCGCGTTCGACAATCGTGTCGAAGCCTCGCTGCTCTTGCGTCATTGTTCTGTCTCCTCCTGGGATGCGGTTGCGCACATGGACGCAACCGCCGGTGCCGCACGGTCGGCTTAGCTGCTTTGCCCGAACCGCGGCGCTGGTCTGCTCACTGAGTCATCAATCTCGTCGTTAAGCCGATGTGCTCAAACCCATCGCTTCCACCACCGATTACGTCACCGATTTACGTGCCTTGAATTCTTCGGTATTCCAGGCGTCGGTCGCGATAATGTCCTTGAGTTGCGCGATGGTGTCCCAGATATCGACATAACGCACATACAGCGGCGCAAAGCCGAAGCGCAAAATGTCCGGCGCGCGGAAGTCGCCGATCACGTTGCGCGCGATCAGCGCCTGCATGATCGCGTAGCCTTGCGCGTGACCCAGCGATACCTGGCTGCCACGTTGCTCGGCAGCGCGCGGCGTCGCGAGCGTGCAACCGAGACCCTGCAATTCCTGATCGGTCAGCTCGATAAACAGATTGCCGAGCGCCACGCTCTTCTCGCGCAACACGTCGAGATCGACGCCGTCGAATGCTTCCAGCGCACTCTCCAGCGCGATGACGCCGAGTTGCGGTGCGGTGCCGGTCAACATGCGGTCGATGCCCGGATGCGGCGCGTAGTCGTGAGTAAACTCGAACGGCTTCGAATGACCGTGCCAACCGGTCAACGGTTGACGCACCGCTTCGATATGGCGCGACGCGACGAACACGAAAGCCGGTGCGCCCGGGCCGCCATTCAGATACTTGTAGCCGCAACCCACCGCGAAGTCGGCGGCGCAGCGGTTCAGGTTCACCGGCATCGCACCCGCCGAGTGACAGAGGTCCCATACGATCAATGCGCCGGCCTCGTGCGCAAGACGCGTCACGGCCTCCATGTCGTAGCGCTTGCCGGTTTTGTAGTTGACGTGCGTAAGCGATACGATCGCCACGGTATCGTCGATCGCCGCGACAATGTCGTCCGGATCGACACAACGCAACTCGCACCCCGTCATTTCGGCGACGCTCGATGCGATATACACATCAGTCGGGAAATTGGTTCGCTCGGCGAGAATCACGTTGCGGCCCGGGCGCATGCGCGTGGCCGCAATCAGCACCTTGAACAGATTCACCGAAGTCGAATCGGCGACGATCACTTCGTCCGGTCCCGCGCCGATCAGCTTCGCAATCTTGTTGCCGGTGCGCTGCGGCGCCGGATACCAGTCGGCGTCGTTCCACGAGCGGATCAAACCGTGCGCCCATTCCTGTTTCAGGGCCTGTTCGATGCGCGCGGGCACATTGGCGGGCATCGCACCCAGCGAGTTGCCGTCGAGGTAAATCGTATCGGCGGGCAGATCGAAGCGCGCGCGGCAGTGAGCCAACGTATCGGCGGCGTCGAGCGCGGCGCAGTGTTCCCGGGTGATCATCTGGCTAATTTCCTGTGTAGTCTTGTTGCTATTGCAAAGTCTGAGGTTTCTGCTGCCTAGGCGGCATGTGCAACCGTCAAGGGCAAATCGAAAAAGCGCTGGGCATTGGTGCCGAGAATCTTCGTCTTCGCCGTGTCGCTCAGCTGCGGATGATTGGCGACCAGGTCACCTATCTTCTGCTCGCCGAGCGGGAACGGATAGTCGGAGCCGAGCAGCACATGGTCTTCGCCCATCGTGTCGACGAGCAGGCGTAATGCCCCCTGGTCGAACACCGCGCTATCCACGTAAAAGCGGTCGAGATACGACACCGGCGGATTCGGACAATCCTCGCGCACGATGTCGCGTTGCTCCCATGCGTTCTGCACGCGGCCGAGCAAAAAGGCGAAGCTGCCGCCGCCATGCGCGAAGCACAGTTTCAACGATTTCGGAATCCGCTCGAATGCGCCCGACAAAATCAGCGACACCATGCTCAATTGCGTTTCCGCCGGCATCGCGACAAGCCACGGCAGCATCCATTTCTTCATGCGGCCGTCGGTCATCATGTCCCACGGATGCACGAGTACCGGAATGCCGTCGTTCGCGCAGTGCGAAAGAAACGTCACGAGGTGTTCGTCGTCGAGATCGCGCGGGCCGAGGTGATTGCCGATCTGCACGCCGCGATGTCCCGCGCGATGCGCGCGCGTTGCCTCGCGGCAGGCGAGATCGATATCCTGCAACGGCACTTGCGCCAGCGCCTTCAGCCGATGCGGCGCATGCGCGCACAGTTCGAGCGCGTGGTCGTTCATCCGCGCGGCCCAGTCGTGTGCAGCGGCCGCGTCGTAGCGATAGCCGAACATCACCGGTGTCGCGCACATCAACTGGATGTCGACGCCGAGTGCATCCATTTCGGCGATACGTGCGGCCGGATCCCACAGCGCGCGATACACCGGGCGAAAGCTCTTCTCTCCGGTCATGATCATGCCGCGTTCGCCGTCCGCGTCGATCTTCAGCCACGGCGCGTGTTGCGCGTCGAGGTGTGCGGCCTCTTCGCGCGTGATCGGCGGGAAGAAGTGGGAATGCATGTCGATTCGAAGTGTCATCGTAATTCTGTTTGTTTAGACGGCGCGGCCGGGGTGGACATGACCGCAATGCGCGCAACGGCGTTTTTCTTCCGAGGCATAAAAGGCGTTGAAAAGCGGCGGCAGATCGCTGACGATGCTTTTCAGTTGCACCTCCACGCGGTGAACGAGATGGCCACAGTCGTCGCAATACCATTCGAAGCCGTCCACGACGCCTTGCGGGCGTTGGCGCTCGATCACGAGGCAGACGCTGCCCGCCTCCGGCCGTTGCGGCGAATGACGCACATGCGGCGGCAGCAGAAAAACGTCCCCTTCCTTCAGATCGACGCGTTCGCGCTTGCCGTCGATCCACAGATGCAGATACGCGTTGCCGCGCAGCTGATAGAAAAATTCCTCGAACGGATCGTCGTGATAGTCGGTGCGATGGTTCGGACCACCCACCACCGTGACGATGAAATCGCTGTCCTGCCACACCTGCTGATTGCCGACAGGCGGTTTCAGCAGATGCGCGTGATCGTCGATCCAGCGCGGGAAATTGAACGGTTTGCCGTACGTAAGCATGGCTGTCTCTGTCGTTAGTTTTCTACGCGTGATTACTTTTTCGGTGTGTACGCAATCGCCTTCATCTCGATCAGCAAATGCGGATGAGGCAACTGGTGCACGGCAACCGTGGTGCGCGTCGGACCGCTTTCATCGAAATACTCGCCGTACACGGCGTTGTAGCCGCCGAAATCGTTCATGTTGACGAGGAACGACGAGATCTCGACGAGGTTCGACAGGTCCGCGCCTTCACTCTGAAGAATATCGCGAATGTTCTCGATCACCACGCGCGTCTGCTCACGAATGTCGAGTTGCACCGTGCCAAGTTCGTCGGCCGAGGCGCCCGCAATCGTATTGTCAGGCCGACGCGAACTCGTGCCGGAGACGAACAGGAAGTCGCCAGCCCGTGTTACGTGAGGAAAACGGCCACGCGGTTTGGCTTTGCCGGGCACCACGCGCCCCTGAATGGTCGGTTCGTTGGTCATGAGAGTCGATAGGTTGTGAATTCAGTGCTGCCGAGACCGTTGACCACGCAATGCACGTGCGCATCGGCGGGCAGCGGATGAGCGGCGGTAGCGGCGCCCGCCATGATCAGCGAGCCGGCCGGCAACACCAGGCCGCTTTGCGCGATCAGGCGCGAGGCCTGCACGATCGAGCGCAACGGATCGCCGAGAATCGCCGCGGTCGAGCCGGCCTGCACGATACGGCCGTCGATTCGCATCGTTACGCCCGCATTGCGCAAGCCGTCGAAACGTTGGCTCCACGGACCGATCACCAGGCCCGCCGAGGAACAGTTATCGGCGACCACATCCTCTAGCGTGAACTTGAAATCGCGGTAGCGCGAATCGATGATCTCCATTGCCGGCGCCACCGCTTCCAGATAGCGCGACGCTTCCAGCATGGTCAGCGGACGGTCGATCTCGCGGCTCGTCAGAAAGCAGACTTCCGGCTCGACGCGCGGATGAATGAAGCGCTCGAGCGCAACACGGCCGCCGTCTTCGTCCAGCATTGCGTCGGTGAGCCAGCCCCAGATCAGGCTGTCCACACCCATCTGAATCATCTTCGCGCGGCTCGTGAAACCCAGCTTCACGCCGACCATGCTTTCGCCACGATGAATGCGCCGCTCGATCGACGCGCGCTGAATCCCGTACGCGTCGTCCAGCGAAAATGGCGTGGACGTGGTGAGTTGCGCGACCGGCTCCGCGTGGCGCGCGGCGTCGTCGATACGTTGCGCAAGGGCGTCGAGGTCGATCATGCGGCCTCCTGCTGCGCGAGCTCGCGTGCTTTCAGCATGTCCAGCGCGACGTCGACGATCATGTCCTCCTGGCCGCCCACCATACGGCGGCGGCCGAGCTCGACCATGATGTCGAAGGCCGACAGCCCGTATTTCGCCGCGGCCGCTTCCGTGTGGCGCAGGAAGCTCGAATACACGCCGGCATAACCGAGCGCCAGGGTTTCGCGATCCACGCGCACCGGCCGCTCCTGCAACGGACGCACGATATCTTCGGCGGCGTCGATCAGCTTCTTCACATCGCAGCCGTGATTGAGTTTCATCCGGTCTACCGCGGCAATGAACACTTCGAGCGGCGCGTTGCCCGCGCCCGCGCCCATGCCGGTCAGCGATGCATCGATGCGGTCGCAACCGTGTTCGAGCGCGACCACGGAATTCGCCACCCCGAGCGACAGATTGTGATGCGCGTGCATACCCGTTTGCGTCGCCGGATCGAGCACCGCCTTGAAGGCGTCGAACCGTTCGGCGACGTCGCGCATATTCAGCGCGCCCCCCGAATCGACCACGTAGACGCATTGCGCGCCGTAGCTTTCCATCAGCTTCGCCTGCTTCGCCAATGCGTCGGGCGTAGTCATATGCGACATCATCAGGAAGCCGACTGTGTCCATGCCAAGCGAGCGTGCGTATTCGATGTGCTGCTTCGAAATGTCCGCTTCGGTACAGTGCGTGGCTACCCGCACGATACGCGCGCCGGCGTCGTATGCCGCGCGCAGATCGTGGACGGTGCCGATGCCGGGCAGCAGCAGCGTCGCCACTTGTGCGCGCTTCACCGTGCCGGCCACCGCCGCGATCCACTCGAGATCGGTGTGCGCGCCGAATCCGTAATTGAAGCTCGAACCGGAGAGACCATCGCCGTGCGCGACTTCGATACTGTCGACGCCGGCTTCATCCAGCGCTTGCGCGATCGCCACTGCGTCTTCCAGCGAATACTGATGGCGAATCGCATGCATGCCGTCGCGCAGCGTCACGTCCGACACGTAGATTTTCTTGTTGCTATCGGTCATTGCGTGTTTCCTTTGCGTGTTGCTCTTACGCTGCCACGCGGCTGGCCGCGATCTGCTCGGCCGCGGCCAGCGCCGCCGAGGTCATGATGTCCAGATTCCCCGCATAGGACGGCAGATAGTGCGCGGCGCCCTCCACTTCGAGGAACACGCTCACCTTCAGGCCCGCGCGGCGTTCGTTCGCGTGCAAGGCAAGCGGATTGTCCGCCGTATAACGGTCGAACTGCACCGCCTGCTTCAGACGATAGCCGGGCACATAACTCGCCACCGCCGCGACCATCGCGTGAATCGAGCTTTCGATTTCGCCGGTATCGGCGTCTTCTGCGGTCAGGCAGTAGACGGTGTCGCGCATCATCAACGGCGGCTCGGCCGGATTGAGCACGATGATCGCCTTACCGCGCGCCGCCCCGCCGACCGTTTCGATCGCCTTCGAAGTGGTCTCGGTGAATTCGTCGATATTGGCGCGCGTTCCGGGACCTGCCGAGCGGCTGGCAATCGACGCGACGATTTCCGCGTAACGTACCGGCGCCACGCGCGATACCGCGTGTACGATTGGAATCGTCGCCTGGCCGCCGCAGGTGACCATGTTCAGGTTTGGCGCGTCCAGATGCGCGAACAGATTCACCACCGGCACCACGAACGGGCCGATCGCGGCCGGCGTCAGATCGATCACGGTGACGCCGTGTTCACGCAGGACGGCCGCGTGGCGATGATGTGCGCCTGCCGACGTCGCGTCGAACGCGATGCGAATGTCGCCAAAGTTCGGCATGCTCACGAGACCCTCGATCCCCTGCGCGGTGGTCGGCACGCCGAGCCGTTCGGCGCGCGCGAGGCCGTCCGAGGCCGGGTCGATACCGACCATCGCCCCCATTTCGAGGTGTTTCGCATTACGCAGCACCTTGATCATCAGATCGGTGCCGATATTGCCGGAGCCGATGATGGCGACGGCTGCTTTGTCTTGCTTCTCGTGCATGGCATTCCCGGTCACGATGCGGATTCCGCGTGGTGGGCAAAACTCGCGCTCACGGAGCCGAGTCCTTCGATATGGGCGGTGAAGACATCACCGGCGCTGACGCCGACCATCGGCCCAAGCGCGCCGGTCAACACGATGTCGCCCGCCTTCAACGGCGCGCCGACACGGGTCATGGTGTTGGCGAGCCACACGGCGGCGTAGAACGGATTGCCGAGACAGGCCGCGCCAACGCCCACGCTCACCTGATCGCCGCGCCGCTCCATGACCATGCCGCAATTGATCGCGTCGAAAGCATCGAGCTTGACGGGGCGATTGCCGAGCACGAACAGACCGCTCGACGCGTTGTCGGCCACGGTGTCCGTCAAGCGGATATCCCAGTTGGCAATCCGGCTGCCGACGATCTCGATGGCGGGCAACGCATACGCCGTTGCGCCGATCAGGTCGGCTACCGTGTGCAGTTCGTGCGGCAGATCGTGAGCGAGCACCAGCGCGATCTCCGCCTCCACCTTGGGCTGCTGCGTGCGCGACAGCGCGATTTCTTCGCCGTCGGCTATCGACATATCGTCGAAAAGCATGCCGAAATCCGGTTGATCGACACCGAGTTGCGCCTGCACCGCTTTCGACGTCAGGCCGATCTTGCGGCCCACGAGCCGCCGGCCAGTCGCCAGCTTGCGTTCGGTATTGAGGCGCTGCACCGCGTAAGCGGCTTCGAGCGCATCGCCGCCGAGCTCCGCGATGACAGTGCGTACCGGCGCAACCGGTGTGCCGTTTTGCTGCGCTTGCCAGAGTGCATAAGCGATCTGCTGCGCGGCGTTCAGGTCGATCTCGCTCATGCGATCCTCACGCAAACGTTGGTCAATTCCGAATAGAAATCGAGCGAATGACGCCCGCCTTCACGACCGATACCAGACAGTTTGGTGCCGCCGAACGGTGTGCGCAGATCGCGCACGAACCAGGCATTGACCCAGACGATGCCAGTCTCGATCTGCCGCGCCACGCGATGACCGCGCGACAGTTGCGTCGTCCAGATGCTGGCGGCGAGGCCATAGGCACTGTCGTTCACGCGGCCGATCACTTCGTCTTCGCTGTCGAACGGGGCAATGTGGCACACAGGTCCAAAGATTTCTTCCTTGACGCAGCGCGCCGTGTCGGACAGACCGGTCCAGATGGTCGGCATCACGAAGGCGCCCTGATCGCGCGCATCGCCGAATTGAGGAACGTTGCCGCCGGTCACGACCGTTGCGCCCTCTTCCACTGCCAGGCGGAAATACGACAGCACCTTCTCACGATGACCGCGCGAGATCAGCGGACCCATCGTGGTGGCGGGGTCGTCGGGCGCACCGACTTGCAGCGCCTCAGTTTTCTCCTTCAATGCAGCGACGAAGCGCTCGAAGATCGGCCGCTCGACGTACACGCGCTCGCTGCACAGGCAGACCTGGCCCGCATTCGTGAAGCTCGACTTGAGCACACCGGCCACGGCCGCGTCGAAGTCCGCATCGGCAAACACCACGGCTGCGTTCTTGCCGCCGAGTTCGAAGGAGATTTCTTTCACGCCGTCGGCCACAGTTTTCATGATCGTGCTGCCGGTACGCGATTCGCCGGTAAACGTGATCGCGCTGATGTCCGGATGACGGGTCAGGAACTCGCCGGCCGCGTTCGGCCCATGGCCGTGGATCAGGTTGAACACGCCCGGCGGCAGGCCGATGTCGTGCATGACTTCGGCGAGCAGCGTGGCCGAGCTGGGTGTTTCTTCCGAGGGCTTGGCGACGACGCAGTTGCCCATGGCGAGGGCCGGCGCCACTTTCCAGGTGAACAGCAGCAGCGGCAGATTCCAGGGCGAGATGATGCCGACTACGCCGAGCGGTTTGCGCGTGACGTAGTTGATCAGTTCGCTGCCGTCGGCTGCATGGGTTTCGAAGAATTCGCTGTTCGCGGTGCGGACAAGATCCGCGAAGGTGCGGAAGTTCGCGATACCGCGGGCAATATCGAGCTTGCGGGCTTGTTCGACGGGGCGGCCGGTGTCGGCCACTTCCGCCGCGACGAAATCGTCGAACCGGGCTTCGATGCCGTCGGCGATTTTATGCAGCCAGTCCGCGCGCTCCGCCGGTTTGGTGTTGCGCCAGCCGGCGCGTTGAGCGGCGGCTGCGGCGCGGACGGCGGCATCGACGGTTGCGGCGTCGGCTTCGCAGACTTGCGCGAGTTCACGGCCGTCGACCGGGCTGATATTGGGGAAGGTGTTCGCGGTCGCGATGAATTCGCCATTGATGTAATGGCGAAGCAATGGCTGAGCGCGCTGCGCGGCGGCCGGGGTGAGAGTCACAACGTCTCCTGCTGGATTGGGGTGTTTGCAGGAGTCTAAAGGGGGGGATTGCTGGGGCGGTAATCAAAGATTGGGTGGTGGGTATGCTAAAGGGGAATACCAGAGGGAGGGGTTGGTTTGCCTGCGCGGTGCTTGGTTGTATGCCTACGGCGCTGGCCTTTCCTTGATTTCTTATTGGTCTATTAGTGTTGCCCCTGTGCGGGGCGGCACTGTAGTGGTCAAGTAAACCTGGACACCCCGAAAGGTGAATTCTAAAAAAGTGCAGCTTCGTATCGTGCCGGTGGCAGACCGTCTGCCGCTGAATGGATGCGCCTGTAGTTATAAAAGTCGTCGATGTAGGCCCCGATGTCGCGTTCCGCATATGCGTGGTCGGGGTACCCTTTATCGTCGATCCATTCGCTTTTGAGACTTCTAAAGAAGCGCTCCACCGGCGCGTTATCCCAGCAGTTCCCCTTTCTGCTCATGCTCTGGATGATGCCGTTTGCCTTCAGCTCGTTCACGAAGTGCGCGCTGGTGTACTGGCATCCCTGATCCGAGTGGAACATCAGGCCCGGTGGCGGCCGTCGATGCTCGCGCGCCTGCTGCAAAGCCCTGATAACCAGTACCGTATCGGGCAGTTGCGCAAACGCCCAGCCGACGATACGGCGTGAATACAGATCCATCACGATGGCCAGATAGGACCAGCCCTGAAGCGTTCTCACGTACGTAATATCGCCCGCCCATACCTGATTGATCGACGACGGCTCGAACCGACGCTCAAGCAGGTTGGGAGCCACCAGCGCTTCACCGTCAGTCTTGCGATAACGGTGCGTTCGTCGTCGCGCCACCGCCAGTTGTGCCTCGCGCATCAGCGATCGGGCACGGTAACGCCCGATCGCGTGGCCTCGCTGCTGCAAGGCCTGAGCCATTCTGCGACTGCCATAGCTGGCGCGGCTTTCGCCGTGAATTTCGCGCACCGCCTTGAGCAGCGCGGGCGCAGCAGCAACTCTGGCGGGCCGTGTGGAAACGGCGTAATAGCTGCTTCGAGGCACCTTCAGCAGCTCGCACATCACGCTCACCGGCCAGGCCTTCTTCAGCGAATGGATCACTTCGATGAGCGATCCATTTCCTTGACGAAGAAGGCCGTGGACTTTTTTAGGATCTCGCGCTCCCTTTCGAGCTCGATCACCCGCGCCTCCAGTTCCCGGATGCGTCGCTGGTCGGCCTTGACCTGAATCTCAGTGCGCGGCGGCTCAGCCTGTTCGGCCCGCCACTGCGCAACCCATCGCCGCAAGGCCGTGTCTCCTACGCCCAGCGCCTCACAGGCCTTGGAGAATGAATAGCCCTGGGCAACCACCAGTTGCACCGCTTCAGCCTTGAATTCGTCAGTTATGTTCCGTCTGCTCATCTCTCACCTCAGTTGGAGAATTATCCCCTTTAGAGGTGTCCAGGACCATTGGACCACTACA
>NZ_MCAS01000049.1 GCF_003610895.1 Paraburkholderia fungorum | reverse complement strand
GGGCCTGTCATTAATTTCGTGTTCAAGGCATATCATTCTCCCCAGGAGAACCTATGCCTCGCAAACCGAAAGCTACGCCGGCAGAACTGCCGGTGATCCCCGCTGAGCTGCTTGAGAAGTTCGGCAACGGGCCGATGACGGCCGAAGCGATCAACGCCGCGACGTTGTCCTTGAAGAAGGCGCTGATCGAGCGGGCGCTGGGTGGCGAGATGAGCCATCATCTCGGCTACACGTCCGGTGCTGCAAAGCCCGCGGCCGTCACCAATCAGCGCAATGGCACGGGCGCCAAGACAGTCCTGACCGAGGACGGTCCGATCCGTATCGAGATCCCACGCGATCGCGACGGTAGTTTCGAACCGCTGCTGATTCCCAAGCACGAACGGCGCTTCACGGGTTTCGATGACAAGATCGTCGCCATGTATGCCCGGGGTATGACCGTGCGTGAGATACAAGGCTTTCTGCTCGAACAGTATGGCACCGACGTCTCGCCTGATTTCATCAGCTCGGTTACCGACGAGGTCATGGCCGAAGTGACGGCCTGGCAGGGCCGCCCGCTTGAGCCGATGTATCCGGTGGTGTTCTTCGACGCATTGCGGGTCAAGATCCGCGAAGACGCCGTGGTGCGCAACAAGGCGATCTACCTTGCGCTGGGCATTCTTCCCGACGGCACACGCGATATCCTCGGCCTGTGGATCGAGAACACCGAGGGCGCCAAGTTCTGGATGAAGGTGTTCAACGACCTCAGGACGCGCGGCGTCAACGACATCCTGATCGCCGTCACCGATGGTCTGAAGGGTATGCCCGAGGCGCTGGCGGCAGTGTTTCCGGCCACCACGCTGCAGACCTGCATTGTTCACCTGATCCGCAACAGCCTCGATTACGCGAGCTGGAAGGACCGCAGGGGCCTGGCCGCAGCGATCCGCCCGATCTACACCGCGCCCAGCGCGGAAGCGGCGCAGGCGGAACTCGATGCATTTGCTGATGGGCCATGGGGGCAGAAATTCCCGCCGGTCAGCGCGGCGTGGCGCAACGCCTGGGATCGCGTAATTCCGTTCTTTGCGTTTCCACCGTCGGTTCGCAAGGTGATATACACGACGAACGCCATTGAGAACATCAACTCGCAGTTGCGCAAGATCATCAAAACGCGGGGCCACTTCCCGACCGACGAGGCTGCGACGAAGCTCATCTGGCTTGCATTGCGTAACATCACTGCCGATTGGGGGCGTGCGGCTCATGACTGGAAGGCCGCCATGAACCAGTTCGCCATACTTTATGAGGACCGATTCGTTCGACCATCCGTGTAATTCTCAACCCGCCTTGAACACGGAAATTCTGACACCCCCTGTCAATCGCCTTGACTGGCTTGCATGTGTTTTAGCGGTTTTCCGAAGGCTTAATCCTGAATCCAGAATCACAGCGTGGTGGCTCGGGCGTCTTGCGTCCGCGCCCAGCAACGTCACGCGTCCTGCTGTATAACCACCGTTCCGACCAAAAACCGCAACCGCTCAACCATGCCCCACTACTTCTACGACCCCGCCACCGGTCACGGCCTCCCGCACGACCCGTTCAAGGCCATCGTCGCCCCGCGCCTGATCGGCTGGATTTCCTCACGCGCCGCCGACGGCACCCTGAACCTCGCGCCCTACAGCTTCTTCGGTGCGTTCGCCAGCTTCCCGCCGATCATCGGTTTCTGCAGCGAAGGCCGTAAAGACAGCATCGCCAACATCGAAGCTACCGGCGAATTCGTCTGGAATCTGTCCAGCAAGCCGCTCGCTGAACAGATGAACCGTTCGTCCGCACCGGTCGCGCCGCACGTCGACGAATTCGAACTCGCCGGCCTGACGCCCGCACCCGGTCGCAATGTCGCCGTGCCGCATGTTGCCGAATCGCCGGCTGCGCTCGAATGCAAGCTGCTGCAAGTAGTCCGTCTTCACACGCTCGAGGGCAAGCCAATGGACAACTACCTGTCGCTCGGGCAGGTGGTGGGTGTCCACATCAACGAGGCCTACCTGAAAGACGGTCTGTTCGACACCCACGCCGCGCAGCCGATCATGCGCGCCGGCTACCGTGCGGACTACGCAGAAATCGGCGAGATGTTCCAGATGTTCCGCCCGACAGCATAAGCATCAGAACGTTTGAAGCGCCTCGTGCCGCGCAATGCGGAGTGAGGCCACCCGATCGCCCCAGCGAAACGCAAAGCCGGAGGCCGCCAGCTGGCCCGCTTGATGCTTGCAACCGACGCTCAACGCGTCGTTTTCAACTGCCGGCTCACTCAAGAGGAGCGCGATCATGTCCACCGAATTCGCCACGCAGTTCAGCCATGTCCGTCCGCAAGACACGTCCTACGTGGATCAGGGTCTGCGCGATTTTTTTCTGTACCGTGATTTAGGCATCGCGCAGGCAACCGGCGGCAAGGTGCTCGCGCAACTCGTCAAGGCGAATCACGCACCAGAGCAAGGCACGGGTTGGCACCGCCATGAGGCCGATTTCCACATTGTGATCATGCTGAAGGGTTGGGCGCGGTTCATGTATGGCGACAAGGAGACGCTCGTCGCCGCGGGCGATTGCGTGCACCAGGCGCCGGGCATCGTCCACTATCTGTTCGATTACTCGGAAGATATGGAGTACATCGAAATCGTGTCGCCGGCCGACTTCAAATCCATCGAAGTCGAAGGTCCGTGCGACGTGCCGGCGGTGCAGCCGTGGAAGGGCGTCGCGGCTTGACTCACGATTGCGTTGCGGGTGGCCGCCGGCGCGGCGCTCGTGACGCCTGTTGCGGTTTCGCGGCGGAGCCGGTTCCGTTCGGTGTGGCGGCAGTCACGCGGGTATCCGTGACGATATCGACCACTGCCGCAGCAGCCGGCGCGGCCGCCGTCACCTCGGAAGCCACCGCCGCCGACACCGGCTGAATCGTGCGCGCCCGCGAATTCGCCACCACCGCGCGCGGTTCATTGTCGTAAATCACCGCCCGCACGCGTGGATAAATTTGCCGCTCCCACCGGTGCCCGTTGAATACACCGTAATGCCCCACGCCGGTTTGCACATGATGCGTCTTTAGATACGGCCTTAATTTGTCGCACATGTCCTGCGCGGCGAGCGTCTGCCCGACCGCGCAGATATCGTCCTTCTCGCCTTCCACGGTCAGCAGCGCCGTGCGACGGATTTTTGAAGGCTCCACAAGCCGCTCCCCCACCGTGAGCTCATGCAACGGCAGTGCATGTCGTTGAAAAACCGTATCGACCGTCTCCAGATAGAAATCGGCCGTCAGGTCCATTGTCGCGAAGTATTCTTCGTAGAAAGTGCGGATCGTGTCGGCCTTCGCCGGATCGCCTTTGGCGCGCTCGTAATGCATCGTCTCGAACGAGTCGAGATGACGGCCGAGGTTCATCGACATAAACGCGGTCAGCTGCACGAAGCCGGGATACACGCGACGATGCGCGCCCGCAAAACCAAACGGCACCGCGCTGATCAGGTTCTGCTCGAACCACTCGATCGGCTTGCTTTTAGCCAGCTCATTGACGCGTGTCGGGTTGATACGCGTGTCGAGCGGACCCGCCATCAGCGTCATGCTGGCGGGTTGCGCGGGATTGTCGTCGGCGGCCATGAGGGCGACCGCGGCCAACGCGGCGACGGTCGGCTGACACACCGCCAGGAGGTGCGCGCCCGGCCCGATCGTCTCGCTGAAATCGATCACGTGCTGCACGAATTCATCGAAGCCGAAGCGGCCCTGACTCAGCGGCACGTCGCGCGGGTTGTGCCAATCGGTGATGTAGACGTCGTGTTCGGCCAGCATCGTACGAACGGTGCCACGCAGCAGCGTCGCGAAGTGGCCGGACATGGGCGCGATCACCAGCACGCGCGGCTGCGGATGCGAAAGGGAGGCATCCTTACGGAAATGCAGCAGCGAACAGAACGGCGTGTGCGCGGCCACTTCCTCGACGATTCGCACGGCTTGGCCTTCGGTCACCACGCTGTCGATGTCGAACGGCGGCCTGACCGGCGTGAGTCCGGCGAGCGTCAGCAATTCGCAGGTTGCGCGTAGCGAGCGGCCATGCGACGTCTCGCCAAACGCGGGCCACGCGTCGAGCGAATGATTCACCAGCGCCGCGCCGTGCCGCATCGGCAGCATCAGGTCGGCGAAAGCCTGGTATGTGGGATATGCGAACAGGTTCATAACCTTCGCACGAGTGCAGAAAAGGAAGGAGCCCGAATAGAGGCAAGTCATGTGCCAATCGCGCGATTGCACGGGCATGGCCGTGCCTGCACGTTGGCATAGCATTTGCGCCAGTTGTGAAAGCGGGCCGAATTTGCCGCGCTTTGGTGCACCCACGCACGGCAACGTGCATGCGCATGCTCAGGCGCCGGCGGAACGCCTCATCTGGAGGAGAAACGTATGGCGAATACCACGCTCACCATCAGCAGCAAGAATTATTCGTCGTGGTCGCTGCGGGGCTGGTTGCTGACGAAGTTTAGCGGTCTGCCTTTCGAAGAGATCGTGATGCCGATCGACGATCCCGCCGCACGCGCTGAATTGCTGCTGCTTTCGCCGTCGATCCTGGTGCCGTGTCTCTTTCATGACGGCATCAAGATCTGGGACACCCTGGCGATCGCCGAATATCTGAACGAATTGAAACCGGAGGCCGCGCTTTTGCCGAAAGACATTCGCGCGCGAGCACATTGCCGCTCGATTTGCGGCGAGATGCATTCGGGTTTTGCTTCGCTGCGTTCGGCCTTGCCGATGAATCTGAAAGCGCATTTTCCGGGCTTCAAGGTGTGGGCGCGGGCGCAATCGGATATCGACCGCATCGTGACGATCTGGAGCGAGTGCCTGAAGCAGTACGGCGGTCCGTTTCTGTTCGGCGAGCGCAGCGCGGCGGACGCGATGTACGCGCCGGTGGTGACACGCTTCGTGACCTACGACGTCAGGCTGGATCCGGACATTGTCGACTACGGGCAGCGCATCATGGCGCTGCCGGAGATGCAGCAATGGATCGCGGATGCGCAACAGGAAGTGGAAGAGATCGACGAACTGGATGTGGAGTTTTGACGACGACGCAGGCCAATGCCGGTGCGCGGCAGAATGCGCGCACCGGCACACTGACACTAGCTCAATCCCGTCCCGCTTCCAGCTTGAACACGCTAACCACGTGCGCAAGCCGCGCAGCCTGATCGCGCAACTCGGCCGCCGCGAGTTCCGCCTCGCCGACAATCGTCGCATTCTGCTGGGTCGCTTCCCCGATCTGCGTGACGGCAAGATTGACCTGCTCGATGCCGCCCGACTGCTCGCGTGACGCGACGCTGATCTCCGCCATGATGGCGCGCACCTGGCCGACCTGTTGAACGATGCCCTGCATCGTCGAGCTGGCCTCTTCCGCGATCCGGAAGCCGCTTTGAACGGTCGCTGTGGACGCGGCGATCAACTGCTCGATCTCCTTCACCGAAGCCGCGCTGCGTTGCGCGAGCGCACGCACTTCCGAGGCCACCACCGCAAAACCCTTGCCGTGCTCACCGGCGCGCGCGGCTTCTACGGCCGCGTTCAATGCAAGGATATTGGTCTGGAACGCGATGCCTTCGATCACGCTGGTGATCTCGGCAATTTTCTGCGACGAGCGGCTGATCTCGCCCATCGTCGAGACCACGCGTTCGACAGCGCGGCCGCCTTCGAGCGCGGCGTCCGCGGCGTTCGTGACGAGCGTGTTGGCCTGAGCGGCATGGTCGGCGTTCTGCTGCACAGTCGAGGTGATCTGTTCCATGCTGGCCGCCGTTTCTTCGAGGCTGCTCGCCTGCGTGGCGATCCGCGCGGCAATGTTGCCGCTGCCGGCGGCGATCTTTTCGGTGCCTTCCGACATGTCCGTCGACGCATTGCGCACTTGCGAAACAATGCGCGCGAGGCCTTCACCGATGCCGTCGATCGACTGCATCAAGCGGCCGATCTCGTCGGCCCGCGTATTCGCGCCCTTGACGCCCTTGGCCACACGCACACTCAGATCGCCCGAGGCGAAGCGCTCGGACGCCTTTGCGGCTTCATCGAGCGGACGGCTCACGAGACGGCGCACGGCGATCAGGAACACGATCGCGAACGCGCCGACCAGCGCGAAACCGATCAGCAGGAATTTATTGCGCGTGGCGCTCACCTCCGCCATCACCTCGTCGCGCGGCGCGACGCCGCCCACCAGCCATTGCCATTGCGGCACGGTGATGAACGACACGAATTTGTCGCGCGCATCGCGCTCGCCGAGCGTCGCGTCGGCGGAGCTGAATTCGAGCTGGCCTTCCTTCATGTCAAGCATTTGCTGATACGGCGCATTTGCGTTGTCCGCATTCTGGCCGGCGGCCGCCGGGTGCACGATCAGCTTGCCGCGGTCCGCGCCCTTCGAGGCGTTGACCACGAAGTAATAGCCGCTGTCGCCGATTTTCAGTTTGTTGATGCCGTCTTCGACCGACTGGATTTCCTTGTCCACGTTCACGCCGACGAACAGCGCGCCGATCACGCGACCGCTCGCGTCCGTGATCGGCCGATATTGGGTAATCCAGCGCTTGCCAAAGAGCGCCGCAAGCCCTGTATACGATTTGTTCGCGAGAATGGGCGCGTACGCGGGCCCCTTGCGGTCGAGCAGCGTGCCGATCGCGCGCGAGCCGTCCTGTTTCTTCAGGGAAGTCGTCACGCGGACGAAATCGTCGCCACTGCGAGCGAATACGGTGGCCACCGCGCCGCTGCGTTCGAGAAACTGGTCGGGAATCGAGAAGTCCATGTTCAGGACTTTGTCGCCGGCCTTGATGGTTGGCGTGGCGACGCCGTTGACGTCGACTTTCTGACTCTCGTCGAGCGTGTAGCCGGTGGGCAGGAAGCTTGCGAACAGCGACGTCGAGCGATCGACTTCCGCAGAAAGCGCCTCGTCGAACAGCCTGATCATCGCGGCGATCGAACGGTCTTTGTCGGCGATGCGTTGCAGCACCTGATCGCTGACCTGCTGGCCGGCGCTGCGCGTGAGCGCCCACGTAAAAGCGGCAAAAATCAGCGCCACCAGCGCGCACGACAGCACGGCGAGCCGGGCGCCAACACTGGCGCGGCGCAAAGAGAGAAATTCCATGGGTATTCGGCGTAAAGGAAGACATGTGGTGGGTAAACCATGCGAATGCATGGTTTACCCCAATGTCATGATTACGGCCGAATTGCACACATCTTTAACGATTTTGAAGGCTTTTCGTAATATAGCGACGTATATTGCCGTCAACGTGCCGATGCACCGCGCCAGGTGCGCAGCAGGAGTGCATTGGTGACGACGCTGACGCTGGAGAACGCCATCGCCGCACCGGCTAGCATCGGGTTCAGCAAGCCGAAGGCGGCCAGCGGAATGCCGATCAGGTTGTAGACGAACGCCCAGAACAGGTTCTGCTGGATCTTGCGCCAGGTCCGGCGCGAAATGTCGATGGCGTCGGCCACCAGCGCCGGGTCGCCGCGCATTAGTGTGATGCCGGCCGCCTGCATCGCGACGTCGGTGCCGGTGGCCATGGCGATGCCGATATCGGCGGCGGCGAGCGCGGGGGCGTCGTTGATGCCGTCGCCCACCATCGCGACGATACCGGCGCTACGGATCTTCAGATCGTGGATCACACGAGCCTTGTCGTCAGGCAGCACTTCGGCATGGAATTCGGCGATGCCGAGCGCCTCGGCGACGCTCTCCGCGCTACCGTGGTTGTCACCGGTGACGAGCACGCTTTTGATGCCCATTTGGGCGAGCCGCTCGACGGCCGCGCGCGCGCTCGGTTTGACGGTGTCGCCGAAGGCGATCAGCGCGAGCGCGGCGGGTGCAAGCGGCGCTCGCTGCATGAGCCAGGAGACGGTGTTGCCGGCGGCTTCGAGCTGCTTTGCGCGCTCGGCGAATTGCGCCGGCAACACGATACCGAGCTCGTTGAGCCAGCGCGTGCTGCCGAGCGCGAGAGTACGGCCATCGACCTCGGCTTCCACGCCGCGTCCGGGTACTGCACGTGCAGCGCTTGCGGTCAGGCGAGCGAGCCGCGAGCCCGTCGCGACCTTGGCGGGCAATTCTTCAACTGCGTTACCGTCTCGCGGATCGTCCGCCTGGGGTGCCTCATGCGCTTTCACCACGGCCCGCGCCAATGGATGATCGCTATGCCGCTGCACGGCTGCGGCGAGCGCCAGCGCCTCGTCGCGCCCGATCGCGCCGATCGCCTCGAACGCCGTGACCGACGGTTGCCCGAGCGTCAGCGTGCCGGTTTTGTCGAATGCGACGATATTCACCCGATGCGCGGTTTCCAGCGCCTCAGCGTCCTTGATCAGCACGCCGCGCCGCGCGGCTACGCCGGTGCCGGCCATGATGGCCGCGGGCGTAGCGAGTCCGAGCGCGCACGGGCAGGCGATCACCAGCACGGCGACCGCGTTCAGAATCGCGGTCTCGCCCCCGGCGCCGGCAATCAGCCAGCCCACCAGCGTGAGCGCCGCAATCGCCAGGATCGCCGGCACGAAGATTTCGCTGACGCGGTCGACCAGACGTTGGATCGGCGCCTTCTCTGCCTGCGCGCTTTCCACGAGGCGGATGATTCGGGCAAGCGTGGTTTCCGCGCCGATCGCGGTGGTCGTCACCGCGATCGCGCCTTCGCCGTTGATCGAACCGGCGGTAACCGGATCGGCTGCCTGCTTCGGCACCGGCAGGCTTTCGCCGGTAATCAGCGATTCGTCGATATGGGTGCGGCCTTCGAGCACCGCGCCGTCGACCGGCACGCGTTCGCCGGGACGCACGATCACCACCGTGCCGACTCGCACTTGCGCGAGCGGCACTTCCCGTTCGTCGGCGCCGACGCGGATGCGCGCGCGCTCAGGGCGCAACGCGTTGAGCGCGCGAATCGCGTCCGTGGTCTGCCGCTTGGCGCGCGCTTCGAGCCATTTGCCGAAGCGCACCAGCGTGATCACCACCGCCGATGCTTCGAAGTACAGATGCGTCATGTCGCCCCGATGAGTCGCCAGTTCGTAGACGCTGATCCCATAAGCCGCCGACGTACCGAGCGCCACCAGCAAGTCCATGTTCCCGGCGCCGGCCCGCACCGCACGGTAGGCCGCGCGATAGAAGCGCGCGCCGAACACGAACTGCACGATCGAGGCGAGGCCGAATTGCAGCCAGGGGGAAAGCATCGTATGCAAGCCGAACCATTCGCCGACCATCGGCAGGACGAGCGGCAGCGTCAGCACGGCGGAGGCGAGCACGGCAGCCAGTTCGCGGCGCGTCTGGTTGCGTTTGCTGTCGGCGGCGGAGGCGAGGGCGGCAGCGTCGGCGCCGGATGCCGGCGCGTCCGGCGGCGCAATCAGCGTCGCCTCGTAGCCCGCTTTCCTGACCGCTGCGATGAGTGCGTCGGGGTCGGCATCTGCGCCTGTCTGGTCTGGTTTGACGGTCGCCGTTTCAGTGGCCAGATTCACCGATACGCTCGCGACGCCTGACACCTTCCCTAGCGCCTTCTCCACGCGCATCGCGCATGCGGCGCAGGTCATTCCGCCGATTGCCAGTTCGGTGACTTGCTGGGTTTGCGGCGGCAGCGTCACGTCCGGACGCACAGACAGCGTGGCTTCATAGCCCGCCTTGCGCACGGCGCCGGCCAGCGTTTCGGGGTCGACCGCGACGCCGCTGTCGATACTGGCCTTCTCAGTGGCGAGATTCACGGAGGCGCGCGTGACGCCCGGCACTTTGGCAAGCGCCTTTTCGACGCGCATCGCGCACGAGGCGCAGGTCATCCCGCCGATGTCGAGTTCGGTGGTTCTGGAGGGTGTAGCGTCCGCGGGACGCGGGGGCGTGGCAAGTTCGGTCATGGTAGGCAAGGCTCGTCGCAGCATTGGGCCGCATCATGAACCGAGTATTGACCTTCCCATGATGGGAAGGTCAAGGATGTTTTTGCCGCACTCTACGGTTGATCAGGCCGATGGGCCAAAAAGCTGATTCAGAATGGCGGCGGTGCGTCCAGCATTGCCTGGCCAACGGCTTTCTGTTCGTCGCTGGCGCGCGCCAGCAGGGTTTCGGCTGCACCGCGCCGGTCGGCGGCTTCCTTGTTCTGGCCGAGTTTCCATTTGCCGACCAGGCGCGTGACTTCGATCTCCAGACCGACGATCGCCCCCAGCATCTGGGCGATATAGTCGGCCGGCGCGTCGCCCATCTTCCAGGGCACCGGCTCGCCTGCCTCCATCTTGCGGGTGAGCCGCGCGACGAGGCCGCGCAGGAACGCTTCGTCCTCGTGTACGACGATCCGGCCGTGCGCATGCACCACCATATAGTTGTAAGTCGGCACCTGACGATGTGTCTCGTGCTTGCTCGGATACCAGGTCGGCGAGATATAGGCGGCGGGGCCCTGGAAAATGACGAGGGTTTCCGGGTTGGCGGCGACTTCCTGCCAGACAGGGTTGGCCCGGGCGACGTGGGCGCGGAGGGTCCCGTGGGTTTGGGCGGGCGTGTCGCTCCCTCCGGGGACGGGTTTTGCGTCGAATTCGAACGGCAAATGGTTCGCGTCGAGTCCGTTCGGGCCATGGGTAACCAGCGTGCCGAACGGCTGCCCGGCGATCAGGCGGTGGAGAACCTCCGGACGGTTCTCTTCAAAATGGGCGGGCATATACATAAAACGCTCCGGGGACAAAAAGACGGCGAGTGACCAGGATGGACGGCCAGCGACGCAGAAACCGGCTCGGGAGTGACAAAACCGTTACACGTACCGCAAATGATGTTCGCGCGTTCGTTACAAAGCGCTATTGCTGCCTTTGCGCTTGCCTGGCGAACAAGGATACGATACAACCCGATGTTGTCGGCAACACAAGCTGCGGACTCGCTGCGTTCGGCTTTGGGAGGCCGCGCAAACAGGTTTCGCCGCACGCCGGCATCTCCCTTAGGACCGCACGTTCTGCCACCTGAACGAATGATAAAAAATCGCCAAGAACTGTTTTCGCTTCACTGGACCTGCGCGTCGCTCGCAGGCCTCGCATTTCTGGCCGGTTGCGCGTCGGCTCCGTCCACGACGCAAAAAACCACCGGCTGGATCAAGGACGAAGTCGCCGATTCGTATGTGTTCGGCTATCCGCTGGTGCTGATGGGTGTCGCGCGCGACGCGGCGGTTGGCACCGATCCGGGCCAGGCGCCGCTCAATACCTTGCGCAACGCGCAGGCCTTGCCGCCGATCGGCGCGGCCAATCCGCTGCAGCCGAGCCTCGATACGCTCGATTCGACCGGCTGGCTGGACGTCGGCAGCGAGCCGGTGATCGTGTCGCTGCCCGACTCGCGTGGCCGCTATGTCGATGCCCGCGTGCTCGACATGTGGACCAACGTGGTGTGGTCGACCAGTTCACAGTTCACCACCCGCGCCGCAGGCATCAAGGCGCAAACGATTGCCTTCGTCGGCCCGGGCTGGCAGGGCGATTTGCCCAAGGGCGTCACGCGCGTCGACGTGCCGACCCGCAACGCATGGGTGAGCGTGCGAATCCAGTCGAACGGCACCCGCGACCTCACAGCGGTGCGCAAGCTGCAGCGCGCCATTCGCGTCGCGCCGCTGAGCGTCTACGCAGGAGGTACGCGCTCGGCGTCGATTGCGCCGCCGCGCAGTACCGCCGCCGATGCCGCAGCAGCCGCTTCCGGCACACCGGCCGCGCAGGTTGCCGCACTCGACGCGAACGGCTTTTTCAGCCGGCTCGCGCAGGCGTTGTCGGACAACCCGCCGACGCCGGCTGACCCGCATGCGCTGAAAATCCTTTCCGACTTCGGCGTGACGCCGGGCGACCCGGTGAAGCTGCCGAACTCGCCCGATGTGATTGCCGCGGGTCTTGCCGACGGTCACGAGCGCGTCGTCACGCCGCCATCCAATCTGCTGAGCGGCAACGGCTGGAGCTGGTTTGGTGACGGCGTCGGCAGCTACGGCACGGACTACGCGATGCGGGCATACGCTGCGGCGACCCAGTCAGGCATCGGCACGAAGGACGATGAAGTGCGCGCGGTTGTCACCCAGGACAGCGACGGTCATGCGCTCAACGGCGCGAACCGCTATGTGATCCACTTCGCGCCGAACCAGTTGCCGCCAGTGCGTGGTTTCTGGTCGATCACCGCCTACACGAAGGACGGTGCGTTGGGCGAAAGCGCGCCGGCGCGTCTGGCGGTTGGCGATCGCAACGGCGCGCGCCGCAATCGCGACGGTTCGCTCGACGTAACGGTGTCGTCGGTGCGCAGCAAGAGCGGCAATTGGCTGCCTGCGCCGCGCGCCGATCTGCAACTGGTGTTGCGCCTGTACGCGCCGAAGCCGCAAGCGACTGACGGCAGCTGGCAACCGCCGGCCGTCGTGCGTCAGTGAATGGCTGCAGTGAAACTCGCTGATGAAATGCATCGGCGATATGCGACGCGACTGTGACAGCCACACATGACTGACGCATAAATCCGCTCATGTCCGCCGCCTCGTGCCGGCGGACATGAGCGGCTGCAGCATGCAACAATGTGTAAGCTGCGCCTGACATTGCTATCCCACGTAAGATTCACCACTTATACTGCCGCTTGCGGGATTTTCGTTTCGCGGCGGGCTTGCCGCCGCATTACCCAAGACCGAGCATGGCAAGCCTCAACAAAGCATCAATCGCCTCTTCCATGCAGACCGTGCGCGATGTCGCGCAGTCACGCCGTACCCGGCGTGTCATCACCGGTCTGCTGATCTTCCTCGTATTGTTCGGTCTGCTGGGCTTTTTCGCGGCGCCGCCGTTGATTCGCCACATTGCCGAACAGCAACTCAGCAAACAACTCGACCGGCCCGCCACGATCGGCCGCATCGCGCTCAATCCGTATACGCTCAAACTCGAAGCCGATCGCGTGCATATCGGCGAACGTGGCGGCGCGGGTGATTTCGTCGATATTTCGCGGCTCATCGTGAAGCCTTCGTGGAGTTCGCTGTTTCGCGCAGCGCCGATCATCGACGAAGTGCAACTTGATTCGCCGCGTTTTCATATCGTTCGCTATGATGCGCAGCGCTTCAATTTCACCGACCTGATCGAAAAATTCTCGAAGCAGCCGGCCAAGCCCGATAGCAAGCCGACGCTCTTTTCGGTGTCGAACATTCGCCTCGAAAACGGCCAGATCACTTTCGACGACAAGCTGCTTGGCGTCACACACGTGATCGATCAATGGAAGCTGGGTATTCCATTTATCGCCACGCTGCCTTCGAAAACGGACATCTTCGTCGAGCCCTTGCTGCGTGCGCGTATCGACGGCAGTCCGCTCGCTATCGACGGCAAGACCAAGCCGTTTGCCGCGTCGCGCGAATCGGAAGTGTCGCTGCGCTTCGACGGGCTCGACGTTCCGCGTCTGATTTCCTACGCGCCGACCAAGCTGCCGGTGATTGTGCAGAGCGGCAAACTGTCCACCGACCTGAAGCTCAACTTCGTGGTGTCCAACGACGCGCCTTCGTTGCGCGTGGCGGGTACCGTCGATTTGAACGACGTGGACGTGCGCGATCAGAGCAAGGCGCCGTTCTTCGCGGCGCGCACGGTGCATGTGGCTGCCGCGACGCTCGAGCCGCTGAAGAACCTGTATCACTTCGACGACATCCGCATCGACGCGCCGAGCACAAGCCTCGCACGCGACAAAGACGGTGTGCTGAGCGTCGAGCGGATGTTCACGCCCGCGCCCGCTGCAGGAGAATCCGCAGCGGCGCCGGGGGCCACGACGGCTAAAGACGCTGCCAGCGCCCCAGTCGCGGCATCCGGCGCAAGTGCCACCGGGAAAACCGCCGAGCCTCTGGATCTCTCGATCAAACAGCTTGCGATCAACGACGGCACCATCAACGTTCACGACGAAGCCGCTTCGCGGCCGGTCGACCTCGGTCTGCAAAAACTGGCCGTCACGCTGACGGATTTCTCGACGCTCGCGACCGCACCCGCGCATTACACGCTCAATACCGGCTTCAAGGACACTGCCGGCTCGCTTGGCGTGGCCGGCGCGTTCGGCCTTGTCGCCAAGACCGCCAGCGCGAAGCTCGATCTGAAGTCGCTGCCGTTGCCGCCGCTGCAGCCGTATCTCGACACGGCGACCGCGGCGCAAGTCGTTGACGGCGCGCTTTCCGCCAACGTGAACGTCGATGCCAACTGGTCGAAGTCGCCGGCCGCTGTCATGGTCAGCGATTCGCAACTGGATCTGCAGTCGCTCAAACTCGCGGCGCGCGGCAGCAAGGCGCCTGTGGTCTCGCTCGCGCAAGGCACAGTGACGGTCAAGCAGGTGGACGTGGCGGGACGCACGGCCGATATCACCGGTGTCGACACAACCGGGCTGGTGGTCAATGCGCAGCGTCTGAAAGACGGCAGCATCGACCTCGCGGCGCTCGCCGGTCCGCATCAGGTCGAACAGCAGCGCACCGCGATCCACGCGGCGAAGAAAGCAGAGGCGGAAGGCCCCGCCTGGCACTACAAGATCGGCGAACTCAACCTGAAAGACGCAACCGCGAATTTCACCGACAACACCACGCCGAATCCCGTGAAGCTGAGCGTGACGCCGCTGCAGTTGAAGGTGCAGCAGATCAGCGACGATCTGAGCAAGCCCTTGCCGATCGATCTGCAAGCGACGCTCAACAAGAAGGGCACGCTCGGCGTAAAAGGCGATGTCACGGCGACGCCGCTCAAGGTGGCTGTCAAAGTGAACGCGAACCGCCTGGATGCGGCGGCCTTCGAACCGTACTTCGGCAGCAAGCTGAATGCGCTGATCGCAAGCGCGTTGCTCAACGCGAACGGAGATCTCGCGCTGAGCCAGGCGAAGGCGTTGAAAGCAACCTATCGTGGCGATGTCGCGCTGGTCGAAGTGCGGATGCTGGATAAGGCGACATCCGATCCGTTCGCGGGTTGGGGCTCGCTCGCGCTGACCAACCTGAAAGCCGACTATGACGAGCACGGCACGGTGGTCGACGCCGGCCGCGTCACGTTCACGAAGTTCTATGGGCGTGTGCTGCTCGACGCACAAGGCAAGCTGAATCTCAAGGACGTCGTGGCGCATGAAAGCGGCGCGGCGCAATCGCTGACACGCGACAAGAGTGGCAAGGAACCGGTGCCGTTGACGCCGCAAGCGGCATCGGCACCGGAGGTGGCCTCCGCGCCGGTGCCGGCGTCGTCCGCTGCGTCCACCACGGTCACGGCCGCAACGCCGCCGCAAAGCCCCGTCAAACTGCACTTCGGCCAACTGGTGCTGCAACAGGGCCGTGTGACCTACACCGACAACTTCATCAAACCGAATTTCACGGCGAACCTGGTCGGCATTCAAGGCACGGTCGGCGCGTTCGGCACGCAATCGACCACACCGGCACCCGTGGACATTGCCGCGAAACTGGCGGCCAATGGCCCGTTGTCGATTCGTGGCACGGTCAATCCATTGATCGCGAAACCGGCGCTCGATCTGACGGCGAGCGCGCACGATATCGAACTCACCAACCTCACGCCGTATTCGGCGAAATACGCCGGGTATCCGATCACCAAGGGCAAGCTGAACGTCGATCTGCACTACAAGCTCGATAACGATCAGTTGAACGCGAACAACCACATTTTCATCGACCAGCTCACGTTCGGCGATCACGTCGACAACAATACGGCGACCAAGCTGCCGGTGCGTCTCGCGATCTCGCTCCTGAAAAACTCACGTGGCGAAATCGATGTGAACCTTCCGGTGTCGGGATCATTGTCGAATCCTGAGTTCAGCATTGGCGGTTTGATCTGGCATGCGGTGCTCAATCTGCTGCAGAAGGCCGTGACCGCGCCGTTCTCGCTGATCGCCAATGCGTTCGGCGGCAGTGGCGAGGAGATGGGCTATGTCGAATTCGAACCTGGCTCGGCGACACTGTCGGACGCTGCGGACAAGAAGCTCGACAGCATCGTGAAGGCGCTGGCCGACAAGAGTTCGATCCGTATCGATCTGATTGGCCGCGTCGACCCGGCGGTCGACGAACCTGGTCTGCGGGCGCAATACGTGGAACGCCAGGTCAAGCAGCAGAAGATCAAGGACGTGGTGGGCAATGGCGAGAGCGTGGATCTGTCGACCATTAGCGTGGATCCGAAGGAGTACGACAAGTACTTGACCAAGGCCTACAAGGCGGCCGACTTCAAGAAGCCGCGCAATTTTGTCGGCCTGACGAAGAGCCTGCCGGACGACGAGATGAAGGCCGCGATGGCCGCCAACGCGCCGATCAACGACACCAGCTTGCGTGATCTCGCGCAGCAACGGGCGCAAGCCGTGCAGCAGTATTTCGAAGGCAAGATCGACAGCAGCCGCGTGTTTGTCGTCGCACCGAAGCTGAACGCGGATGGCATCAAGGACAAGGGCGCGACGACGCGGGCGGACTTCGGCCTGAAGTGAGGCAGGCGTTGTGGGTTGCGAGGCGAGCTGATCTGTATTTGTCAGCTCGGCTTCGTGGTGCAATGTGTCGTAGGTCGTTGTGGACACAGCGCACCGCTACCCATGCCGCTGCGCGGTGGTGCACGCTTAAGCGGCGCGCGTAGGCCTTCTCTTCAACGCCGTCTGCTCGATTACCCGCGCGAGTGTGTCGAACGCCGGACCGATCTTTTCGTTCGCCACGCAGGCGTATCCCAGCAATAGTCCGCGCCGTGCGGACGTCTCGCTGCTGTAGTAGGCCGTGAGCGGCCGCACGATCACGCCGGCGTCGTAGGCCGCGGCAGTTACCGCGCGATCATTCGCGTGATCTGGCAGGCCTAGCACCAGATGCAATCCCGCTTCGTCGCCCATTACCGCGAGTTCGTTGCCGAAACGCGTTGTGATCGCGTCGATCAGAATCTGCCGGCGCTCGCCGTAGAGTGCTCGCATACGGCGAACGTGCGAGGTGAGATGGCCGTCCATGATGAAGTCGGTCATCACCGCTTGCTGCATCAATTGTCCTTCGCGATACAGTTCGGCCACGCCCGTACGGAACGTATCCACCAGATGCTCAGGCGCGATCATGTAGCCGATCCGCAAGCCGGGAAACAGCATCTTCCCCAGGCTGCCAACGTAGATGACCTGGCCGGCGTCGTCGAGTCCTTGCAACGATGCCAGCGGACGGCTGCCGTAGCGGAACTCGCTGTCGTAGTCGTCCTCAATAATCCAGACGTTGTGCTGGCGCGCGTACTCGAGCAGCGTGCGGCGGCGCGCGAGACTCATCACCATGCCGAGTGGATATTGATGCGATGGCGTGACGAGCGCCAATCGCGGCGGTTGCTGCATATCCTGTTCGCGCGGATTGAGGCCTTCGTCGTCTACCGGCACAGGCACCAATGTGATCCCCGACGATTGCAGTACGCTGCGCGCGCCCCAATAGCACGGCTCTTCCACCCATGCGCGATCGCCGACGTCAGTCAATAAACGCACCGCCAGATCGATCGACTGATGAATGCCCGTCGTGATGATGATCTGATCGGGGGTGCAATTCACCGAGCGCGCGACGCGCAGGTAATCGGACAATGCGCGCCTTAACGGCCGATAACCGCCGCCGGGCGCGTAGGTCAGCAGATCGGGATTGGCCTCCTTCCACAGCCGCGCCTGCAAGCGGCTCCACGTGCGTGCCGGAAATTCGGCGACGTCGGGCACGCCCGGCATGAACGCTCCCCATTGTTTGGCGGAGACGCCTGCCTGATCGATGAGCCGGCGTCCGCGTGTGGAGAGGTCGCCGAGATCGCGCTTTGGCGGCTCCGGCGCCGTTTCCTCATGCTCGTCCACGCTGGCCATCGCCGGCTTCGTGCGCCCATTCATCGCCGCCGCATCTGGCCGCGTGTCCGCAACATAAGTGCCGCTGCCGGTGGTCGAGATTACGTAGCCTTCGGCAGTCAACTGATCGTAGACGTGCAGCACCGTATTGCGTGCGATACCCAGGTCTTCGGCGAGCGTGCGTGAACTCGGCAGCTTGGTGCCGGGCGGCAGTTGGCCGGTCAGGATGGCTTGCTGCATCAGCCGCAACGTTTGTCTGTAGACCGGTTCGGCGGCGGCTCGGTCGAGCCTCGCGGCAAGCCAATCCGACAAGATCACAGTGTCCAAGTGGTTCTATCCGGAATAATGAAATGGTTCCATATTGTAGAACCGTAAGGGACTATAGTGAGCCACGCAATTAATGCAATCCCGCTGTTTTGCAGAGGGAGCCAGCCGGACCGCAGAGGAGACGAGGGCATGAAAACCGATGACGTGATCGTCAGCTTCCGAGGTGTGCGCAAGACATACGACGGCGAAACGCTGGTCGTCAAACAGCTCGATCTGGATATCTACCAAGGCGAATTCCTGACGCTGCTCGGACCTTCGGGATCAGGGAAAACCACGTGTCTGATGATGCTGGCGGGTTTTGAATTTCCCACCGGCGGCGAGATCTGGCTCGACGGCACGCTGCTCAATACAGTGCCGCCGCATAAGCGCAACATCGGCATGGTGTTTCAGAACTACGCTTTATTTCCGCATTTGACGGTCGAGCAGAACGTCGCGTACCCGCTCACCGTACGCAAGGTCTCCGCTCAGGAGCGCGCCGAGCGCACGAATAATGCACTGAAGATGGTGCGCATGGAGAGCTTCGCGAAACGTTATCCGGCGCAGCTTTCCGGTGGTCAGCAGCAACGTATTGCATTGGCGCGGGCGCTGGTGTTCGAGCCGAAGCTCGTGCTGATGGACGAGCCGCTCGGCGCACTCGACAAGCAGTTGCGCGAGCATATGCAGTACGAACTTAAATCACTGCACGAGAAGCTCGGCGTCACGTTCGTGTACGTCACGCATGACCAGGGCGAAGCGCTGACCATGTCCGACCGCGTCGCCGTGTTCGATAAAGGCATCGTGCAGCAACTCGATACTGTCGACCGTTTGTACGAATCGCCGTGCAATGAGTTCGTCGCGAACTTCATCGGCGATAGCAACAAGCTGCGCGGCACGATTGCGAACGTCGATGGAGAGTACTGCGAGTTTCATCTGATTGACGGCACGCGCCTCACGGGACGCAATATCGGCGGCGCGCGGGCGGGCACGCCGGCGGTTGCGTGCATCCGGCCTGAGCGGATGAAGCTCGCTAACCTGGTGGATGGTGCGTCACGACCGGGCGCCAATGCGCTAAGCGGCGAAGCGCGCGGGCTGATCTATTTTGGCGACCACGTACGTATGCGCTGTGGCCTACCGGAACAGGACGAGTGCTTCGTCAAGGTGCCGCTCGGCACCGATGCACTCGAAACCTTCGCGCCTGGTGCGCCGGTTGCACTGGAGTTTGCACCCGAACACCTGCGGGTTTTTGCAGGGGCGTGAAGGTGTTTGGCGCGTAACGATCGACAGAATTCGTTCGATGCAGATCGTTCTGCGCAGTGGGTTCAACGTAGTGAGTCAAATTCAGGCAGGTCGAGTTGGTTGAGTTGGCAGCACATAACAAGTCGCACCGTAGTTCGCTGAAGTTGAAAGCACACCACCAAAGGAGAGCAACACACCATGAGCAAGATCGGGAAATCGCGCTGCGCCATCGCTGTCGGTGCTGTGGCGCTCGCGCTGGGCGCCGCGCAGGTCAATGCAGCCGAACTGACGGTTGTCAACTTCGGCGGCGCGAATGGCGACGCGCAAAAGGTCGCATTCAACCAGCCGTTCGAAACGCAAACCAGCAACAAGGTGACCGCCGTCGAATATAACGGTGAGCAGGCCAAAGTGAAGGCGATGGTCGAAGCGAAGCACGTGAACTGGGATGTGGTGGAAGTCGAATCGGGCGACATCGGCCGTGGCTGCGACGAAGGGCTGTACGAGAAGCTCGACTGGTCGAAGATCGCCAAAAAATCGGATCTGATTCCGGAAGCGCCGCAAACCTGCGGCGTGGGTTTCTTCGTGTGGTCGACGGCACTCGCCTATAACGCCGACAAACTGAAAACCGCGCCGACGGGCTGGGCCGACTTCTGGGACGTGAAGAAATTCCCCGGCAAGCGTGCGATGCGCAAGGGCGCGCGCTACAACCTGGAATTTGCGCTGATGGCCGACGGCGTGCCGCCGAAGGATGTCTACAAGGTACTCGCCACCAAGGAAGGCCAGGACCGCGCGTTCAAGAAGCTCGACGAACTGAAGCCGAATATCCAGTGGTGGGAAGCCGGTGCGCAGCCGCCGCAATTCCTCGTCGCGGGTGACGTGGTGATGTCGACCGCCTATAACGGCCGCATCGACGCCGCGCAGAAGGAAGGCAAGAACCTCAAGGTGGTCTGGAACGGCAGCATCTACGACCTCGACTATTGGGCGATTCCGAAGGGCACGCCGAACAAGGCGCTGGCCGAGAAGTACATTGCGTATTCGCTTTCGTCGAAGCCGCAACAGGACTACGCGCATAACATTGCGTACGGTCCCGTGAATGTGGCGGCAATCAAGGCACTCGATGCGAAGACGCTTGCCAATCTGCCGAACTCGCCGGCTAACGGCAAGAACGCGGTGCTGCAGAATCTTGCGTTCTGGACCGACCATGGTGATGAGCTGGAGCAACGGTTCTCGTCGTGGGCTTCGAAGTAACTAGTTGGGTGTGAGAAGGCGCGGCTTTCTTTACCGAAGCCGCGCCGTATCGATGCCATGAAGCGTAAGCGTAGGTCTTCGCGGTGTGCGCGAACGGCCGGATGTGAGGGAGACGGGTGTGACCACGATGACAATCGCCGCCGATTCAACGCCTGAGTCGAGTGTTCGGCTCAAGCGCGAACTGAAGGCCGCGGAAGCGAAGAAGCGCGCGATGGCGCTGTTGCTGATTGCCCCGCTCGCCATTTTTCTGCTGCTGATTTTCGTTGTACCGATCGGTGCGCTGTTGACGCGCGCCGCGCAGAATCCGGAAGTGGTTGGCGCCTTGCCGCATACGCTGAATGCATTGCGCGGTTGGGATCGCAAGACACCGCCTCCCGATGCAGCGTATGCCGCCCTGGCTGTGGACCTCGCCGCGGTCGCCGATAGCGACGGCATGGGCGCGCTGGCACGCCGCCTGAACGTCGAAATTCCCGGCTACCGCTCGCTGGTGGCGAAATCGGCGCGCGCGATGCCGTTCGTCGACGACAACAGCAAGCCATTGAATCTCACGCCTGCCCAGGTTCACGCGAAGTTCGTCGAACTCGACGAGCGCTGGAATGACGTTGCCTATTGGCAGGCGATTGCAAAGAATTCAGGCGCGTATTCGCCGTTCTATCTGCTGGCTTCACTGGATCATAAGCAGGACGCGTTCGGCCACATTATTCCGACCGATCCAGATCAACAGATTTATCTCGCTGTGTTTCAGCGCACGTTTGTGATTGGCGCCGCCGTGACTTTTTTCGCGTTGCTGCTCGGCTATCCGCTTGCGTACTGGATCTCGACGCTATCGGATCGTCGTGCGAATCTGGTGATGATTCTCGTGCTGATTCCGTTCTGGACATCGATCCTCGTGCGTGTTGCCGCATGGATCGTGATTCTGCAAAGCGAAGGGCTGGTGAACAAGGCGTTGATCGCGAGCGGGCTGTTACATGATCCGTTGTCGCTGCTGTTCAACCGCACCGGCGTGTACATCTCGATGACGCACATTTTGCTGCCGTTCATGATCCTGCCGCTGTACAGCGTGATGAAGTCGATTCCGCCGACGTATCAGCGTGCCGCGATCTCGCTCGGCAGCCATCCGTTTGCCGCGTTCTGGCGCGTGTATGTGCCGCAGACCTATCCGGGTATCGGCGCGGGCGCACTGCTCGTATTCATTCTGGCGATCGGCTACTACATCACGCCGGCATTGCTCGGCGGTCCGGGCGATCAGATGGTCAGCTATTACGTCGCGTACTTCACCAACGTGACGATCAATTGGGGCATGGCGTGTGCGCTCGGTGGTTTGCTGCTTGCCGCGACGCTCGTGCTGTACGTCATCTACGGGCGCTTTACGCGTTCGTCCTTGAGTCTCGGCTGATTGGCTGAACGGAGCCTACTCGCGATGAAACTTGCCAAACCCTTGTTCGCACCGCATACGTCCTTGGTTGAACGCGTGTGGTACTTCGCGTTGCGCGCGCTTGCCGTGCTGACGCTGCTGTATCTGATTTTGCCGGTGCTGGCGATTGTGCCGCTATCGTTTTCGTCGAGCACGTTTCTGGTATATCCGATTCCGGGTTGGTCGCTGCGCTGGTATCAAAACCTGATCGCGTCCGATGAATGGCGCATGGCAGCGAAGAATAGTTTTATCGTGGCACCGTCGGCCACAGTGGTTGCGACCGTGCTCGGCACTTTGGCTGCGATCGGCTTGACCAAGGCGAACTTTCGCGGCAAAGCGCTGCTGATGGCGATCCTGATTTCGCCGATGATCGTGCCGGTGGTGGTGGTCGGCGTCGGTATGTATCTGTTCTTTGCGCCGCTGGGGCTGGCCAACACGTATATCGGGCTGATTCTCGCGCATGCGTCGCTCGGTGTGCCGTTTGTGGTGACAACTGTGGCGGCGACGTTGCAGGGTTTCAACTACAACCTGGTGCGCGCGAGTTTGTCGCTGGGTGCCAATCCGGTTAAGACGTTTTTTCGCATCACGTTGCCGGTGATTGCACCGGGTGTGATTTCGGGCGCGCTGTTTGCATTCGCGACTTCCTTTGACGAGGTGGTGGTGACTCTGTTTCTAGCCGGCGCCGATCAGACGACGCTGCCGCGGCAAATGTTCACCGGTATTCGCGAGAACATCAGCCCGACGATTGCCGCACTGGCGACGATTTTGATTGTGTTTTCGACTTGCCTGTTGCTGGCGCTGGAGTGGTTGCGGGGGAGGAATGCAGCGCGGGCGGTAAAGGCGTGAGTGGAGAGGCGATGCCTCGTCGTCGTCGCGAAGTAAGGCGCTGCGAGGCTGATTGGATTGACCGACTCACACTATAGCCACACGCCGCAGGTTCGACGCGCTGTTGCTCTACGGGGCAGACCCCGCATTGTGGCGATATTCTGGCTCGCGTAAATGTCCCGATTGTTCTTCGACACTGAGCTTTTCCTAAAAGCCTCAATTTTCTGATGTCATTCTAAGAATTTTCCCATTCCCTGCGTATCTGCGTCTGCTCATACTCAGAACCATCCTAAAGAAGATGCGTCTGACGCAGAAATCCAATGAAACTCCAATTAACGCTCCTTGCGTGTGCGCTAGCCTTGTCAGGTTGCGCGGACCATGCCGCGCGTGAGCGGCTCGGCATTGAAGATGCCACTGTGCTAAGAACCGGCATCGGCGCCTCGCAGGACGAGGCCGCAGGCGCCGCCAACAGGCAATGGATCGACACCTACGCGCCGATCGTCAGCAGCCGCACCGCACTGGCATCGTTGCAAGGGCGGCTCAATCAATTGCCTGGTGACAAAGACAATTATTTCCACGCGAAGGCGCAGTGCTGGTTAGACGCTGGCGAACAGGCTCGGCAAGCTAACGATCACTGGGGCTTCGTCGAAGAGGCAATCGGACAGGCAGCAATGATTACGATGAGCCTCGAAAACGGCACGCCGTTATCTGCAGCCAATCCGGCGTTGCGAACCGTGTCGATGGTGCGTCCTGATCTGTGGAAGATCGTCAATACCATCAAGTCTGACCCCGCGGTTGCCCAATGCCCGCAGGCGCAGCAACCCTTGGCCTGTGCCGAAGTCGAACTCATGCAAGCTGGGCATGACGCATGGACGCGGAGTTTCTCAAGCGCTGAACAGCGCTTACCGGCGGTTCAGGACAACCTGCGGAAATCAGCGGAAACGGCGCTGCAATGTTCGCAAGCGAAACACACGGTGGTACCTGCGGCGCAAGCACCGCAAAAAATTACGCTACGAGCCGACTCGCTGTTCAGTTTCAACGGTGGTGATGAGGGGGCGATTCTGCCGGCCGGGAAACGCCATCTTGACGACGTCGTGACAGGTCTTAAGAAGGTTCCCGCGATACGCGAGTTGAAGATCACCGGCTACGCCGATCGCCTCGGCAGCGATGCTTACAATCAGAGCCTCTCTTTGCAGCGTGCACAGACAGTCCGGCAGTATCTAGGCAATCACGGCGTAACCTTGCCGATAACGGTACAGGGTCAAGGCAGCGCGAATCAACTGGTCACCTGTCGTCAAACGAAGCGCGACGAGCTGGTGCAATGCCTTGCGCCCAACCGGCGTGTCGAGATCGAGTTCGTGCTCGGGGCTTCCTAGCTTGCCGGCGCGTTAAGGGTGACCTTCGGCGTGGCCGAGTGCCGATGCCGTGCAGCTGCTCGATATTCTGGCTAGCCCGTTTTGTATCACGGCTCTGCTACGAGCCCCTTAACTCGATCTCCTGCAGTCTCGCGCCGTGAGGCGGGGACATGGTGTGCATTTTTCTCAATAGATTCGGCCTCTTTGGCTTACCGGCGGTGAGCATCCACGTGGCAAGAGAATAGTTTCATAAGGAATACTACAAATGTCTAAAATTCTGGTTATCGACGATCACCCTGCATTTCGGCTGGTCATGAAGATGCAACTCATGCAACTGCTTGGCGTTGAAGAAGTCATCGAAGCCGACAACGGCCAAACCGCTGTGGAAATGGCCCGGCAACACACACCGGAACTCGCGATCCTCGATCTCGATATCCCACGCATCAGTGGGCTCGATGTCATTCCGCGTCTCAAGCTGGCTCATTCGGCGATGCGCGTGCTGGTGCTATCGGGGCAGGACCCGGCTACGTTCGCACCGCGGGCGATGCGTTCGGGTGTACATGGTTTCGTCGCCAAGTCGCAAGAGATGAAAGAGATCATGCGCGGTGTCGAGGCTGTGTTGGCCGGCTATACGGTGTTTCCCGTGACGGCCAGTGGATCCGGTATCGCACCGTCCGCCAACGCAGCAAATGAAGAAGACAGATTGACGCGGCTGTCCGACAAGGAACTCGTGATTTTGCAGATGCTTTCGAAAGGCATGTCGAACAAGGCGATTGGTGACGCGCTGTTCATGAGTGACAAGACGGTGAGCACGTACAAGAGCCGCATCCAGGAAAAGCTTGGGCTGTCGTCATTGGCTGCGCTGATTGAGTTTGCAACGTTGCACAGACTAATCGACTGAGTGTTGTGGGCTATGAATAAAATGGGCCTGCCTGGTTCTTCAATGGGCGCGCGTCGTCGTGTGCCGCGCTCCCTTTACAATTTTTCTCACGGTTTCTCTTACAACGGCGGCCTGACTTCGATCCGTTTCGCGACGGTGTTGGGGTGCCTTTTTGCATTTGCGTTGCTGTGCATGCTTTCGATACGCGCCAATGCGACACCGTTAGTCGACGGCGCACCGCATGCGCTGCACGTTGACGAATCGCGTGCGCTCGCAATGCTGGCTGCACGCGACGCAGTGGAACAACTCGAGCAGTCGGCCCACGATCTTCATCCGCGTGGGGAGACCGCTGCTAGCGCGTCTCTTGCGCCTCCTTCTAGTGATAACCGCAATGCGCTCAACCAACCGGCGGCAGGCGCACGTGATGCCGCGATCGAGCGACAAACGTGGCTTTTTGCGCTCGCGGCGCCGGCAGTCGTTGCGTTGGCTGGTGCATGTCTGTCCCGCGCTGCGCTAAGGCGTGCTGCTGAGAAACAGCACCACGCCGAAAATGAATGGACGCGCAGGTGTGATGCCGCTGAAGCGCGCGCGCAGGCCGCACGCGCCACGGCTTCTGCAGAGGCGAGCGCCGCCGCGAAGCAGGAGCGGCTCTGGTTGCTCGGGGCGATCCGCCTTTACGCGGAAGCGCCGTTGATTGCAGTGACGCGTCTGCTTGAATCGTTCGAAACGACGGCCGCGCCTTCGGCTCAACGCACTCAGATGCCGGTGATTCAATCTGCGGTGCGCACATGGAAGCAAACGCTTCATGACGTGTTGGATGTTTCGCCGCTTTCGTCGCGCACTTTCGTTCTCGACGAAAGCGCGACGAATGTGCGGGACCTCGTCGACGGCGTCATTGCGCTGTTGTCGCCGTCTGCGGCTCAGCGAGGCTTGCGCCTGAGCTCGAGCATCGATCAAACAGTCGCTGAGCGGATTCTCGCCGATAGCGCCCGGCTTGGTCAGATCTTCTTCCATCTACTAAACCGCACGATCCAAGCCGGCACGCATGGAGAGATTGCACTCGTCGTGCGGGCGGTGCCGTTGAATGCCGGCTCGCAGCGGATTGATATCAGCGTGACAGGTACCGGTGAAAAAGCCGCGCGTGCCGCACAACTGCAACTTTTCGGAACGAACGTTGATGAGGCGTGCGCAGGAGAGCGCCTTGGCGACTCTGATCCTTGCGAGCTGCTCTGCCAGATTCTTGCGCAGCGTATGCACGGTGAGCTTTCCATCACAAGCAGGTCGGATTCCGGCACATGCGCGAGCTTCAGTGCGCCGTTTGCTGTTGACCAATGGGGGCCGTCTGCAGAACCGGCTCGTCATGCGCAGGCGCCTTTGTTCGCCCTTGCCGCGCAGTCGCAGGAAGCTGCCGCGATTGCTCCATCTGAACCCTTCGAACAACGCTATCTCGATGCGCTGTCCGAAGAAGGTATCGATATTCCCACATTCCTGAGCGGTTGGCGCCATTCGATGGACGACGACCTGAAGCGTCTGAGTGAAATGAGGCACCACCGCGATCATGATGAACAGGGCACCTTGCTGCACAGATTGAGCGGAGCCGTGGGTCTCGTTGGTGCGCACAGTCTGATGGAAGCGCTGCGTCGCGCCAGCGCCGCGTCACAGGAACACGAGGCCGGTGCAATCGACGCGCTCACGGAGCGTGCCCGGACCTTGATCGCGCAATTAGACACAGAGATCGTCCCACCCCGGAGCACCCTACGATGAACCGACCGCTGGCCTTGATCGAAGGCGATCTGGCGATTCCGAAGCCGCGGCCCTTCGACGGCTTGCCGCCGCCGTTTGGCTCGCGACGACGTGCGGCGTGGGACGCAGCGCAGCGCGGACCTCAGCTCGCAGCACGAACCGTAGCGCAACAGGCGATTCAGGACGCTGTGCAACGCAAGCCGCAACCCGCGCGGACGAGTCCATTTCCTCCGGGCGTGAGGCACGTTCTGTTTTACAAGGCGCCCCCGCAACGCTCGGATGCCCATCGTTTCGATGCGGAGATGGCTGAAGCGAAGCGTTATCTTGAGATGGGCAAAGTCCGTCCGCGGTCGTCGCGCTCGGATTATGTTGCCGGGGCGACAATCTTCCTGGGTTGCGGCATTGCGCTGGCGTGGTTGCTGGTCACATGCACGACTCGGGACGCGGAGAAGGCGACAACGCTGGCCGTTACGCGGCCGGTTGTGTCTGCGGGGAGCAGCGCATCCGTTGACCATTCGCAAGAGCCGGTCAAGTTGGCCCAGTTGGCGGTTGAGGAGACTCAGACGGATGCGCAGAGCGTGCCTTTGCGCGCGAGCGCAGTGCCGACGGCATCCTCGCCAAGCTCCGTCGCGGCAGTGACGAAGCCTCCAAGCTCCGCGACGAGTTACGCAGCGGCAGAGGTCGCGCCTGCGCGTTCGGAGGCTCGTCATACGACGGTGAGTGTCGCGCTTGCGCCTTCCGGGCCAAACTATGCGGTGCCCACAGTGGCGTCGGCGAGCCACGCAAAGAACGACGACACCGCTCCGAAGGTCGCGCTTCGGAGCGAACGCCGGGAGCTGTCGCAGCGCGCCTTGCAGCAGCCCACCGCGCGAGCGTCTACCCGCGAAGCTGGGACAAGTCGTCCGGCAATAGTGGAGCGCAAAGTCGCCGTCGCACGCATGACTGAGGCGCATGTCGACGAGCGGCTCGCGTTAAGCAGCAAGGCTCGTCCGGCAACACGGCCCTCCGTATCGAAGCAACCTGAATGGACCGCGCGTGCATCCGCTGAAGGCGATACCTTCGATAAGGCCGCGTTGCTCAACTGGGCCGCCCAGCAGCGCGCACATGTCACCACGCGCGCGGCCGTGCCTGTACCTGCACCGGGCGATACCGACTGGAGCGCTCGCATGACCCAGCGCCGGATCACTGACAATCCCGGCGCGTTCCAGGCAGGCCGAGATCAGAAGTAAAAAACCATAAAAAAAGCCCGGCCAAAAGCCGGGCTTCTAAAGTCGGCTGCGTCCTCCACAGGACGCAGCCCCTGCAAAACAGCTCGCAGTTACTGCATGCGTAGTCGCTACGCTTAAGCAGCCAGCAGCGAACGCAGCACGAACGGCAGAATCCCGCCGTGCTTGTAGTAATCCACTTCGATCGGCGTATCGATACGCAGCAGAACCTGCACGCGTTTCTCCTTACCGTCCTTACCGCGAATCACCAGCGTCACTTCCTGTTGCGGCTTGAAGTCATTGCCCAGACCTTCGACGTCGAACGTTTCTTCGCCGGTAATACCCAGCGATTGCACGCTATCCGTTCCCTTGAACTGCAGCGGCAGCACGCCCATGCCGACCAGGTTCGAACGGTGAATCCGCTCGAAGCTGCGTGCGACCACAGCCTTCACGCCCAGCAGTTGCGTACCCTTCGCAGCCCAGTCACGCGACGAGCCCGTGCCGTACTCTTCGCCTGCGAACACGACGGTCGGCGTACCTGCGTCGATGTACTTCATCGCTGCGTCATAGATCGACTCCTGTTCGCCGCTCGGCTGATGAATCGTCAGGCCGCCTTCCACGCGCGTACCGTCTGCCTTCGCCGGGATCATCAGGTTCTTGATCCGGACGTTCGCGAACGTACCGCGCATCATCACGTCGTGGTTACCGCGGCGCGAACCGTAGCTGTTGAAGTCGGCCTTCTGCACGCCGTTTGCCTTCAGCCACTTGCCTGCCGGCGAGTCTTCCTTGATCGAGCCGGCCGGGCTGATGTGGTCGGTGGTAACCGAGTCACCGAAAATGCCCAGTGCGCGCGCGTTCTTGACGGCCGGGATGCTGTCAGCCGGCGTCATCGAGAAGTCATTGCCGAAGAACGGCGGCTCAGCGATGTAGGTCGACTTCGGCCAGTCGTAGACTTGACCTTCTTCGCCTTCAATCTTGCTCCACAGGTCGCCCTTCTTGGTGAGCTGCGAGTAGTTCTTGCGGAACGCGTCTGCGTCCAGCGCGAACTTGAGCAGCGCGTCGACTTCTTCGCTGGTCGGCCAAATGTCGCCCAGGTAGATGTCCTTGCCGCCCTTGCCCTTTCCGACCGGTTCGGTCATCAGGTCACGCGTGATGTTGCCGGCGATTGCGTAAGCGACCACCAGCGGCGGCGAAGCCAGGAAGTTGGCGCGGATGTTCGGGTGAATACGCGCTTCGAAGTTACGGTTGCCCGACAGAACCGCTGCCGCGACGATGTCGTTCTTCGTGATCGCTTCGTTCAGTTCCGGCGTCAAGTCGCCTGCGTTACCGATACAGGTCGTGCAACCGTAAGCGGCGAGCGTGAAACCGAGCTTGTCGAGGTACTTCAGCAGATCGGTCTTCGTCAGGTATTCCGTGACGATGCGCGATCCCGGCGCGAGCGAAGTCTTGATGTGCGGAGCGACCGTCAGACCCGCTTCGACAGCCTTCTTCGCCAGCAGACCAGCGGCCAGCAGCACGCTCGGGTTCGACGTGTTCGTGCACGACGTGATCGCGGCGATCAGGATGTCGCCGTTCTTCACGTCCACACCGTTGCTCGTCGTGTATTGCGCTTCGAGATCTTCCGACTTCTTCGCAAAGCCGTTTTCTGCCACCGGCTTCGAGAACAGATCGCTGAAGGTCGACTTCACGTGACCGATTTCAATACGGTCTTGCGGGCGCTTCGGACCTGCCAGCGACGGCGTGACGGTGCCGAGATCCAGCGTGACGACCTTGGTGTAGTCGATCTGGCCAGCCTTAGGAATACCGAACAGACCCTGCGCCTTGAAGTAGTTTTCGAAGGCGGAGATTTCTGCGTCGGTGCGGCCCGTGCCCTTGAAGTAGTCGATGGTTTTTTCGTCGACCGGGAAGAAGCCCATGGTTGCGCCGTATTCCGGTGCCATGTTGCCGATCGTTGCGCGATCCGGCAGCGACAGCGACTTCGTGCCTTCGCCGAAGAACTCGACGAACTTGCCGACAACCTTTTCCTTACGCAGCAGTTCGGTAACGGTCAGGACCAGGTCGGTCGCCGTCAGGCCTTCGCGCAGCTTGCCCTTCAGTTCGACGCCCACCACGTCCGGCGTCAGGAAGTACACCGGCTGGCCGAGCATGCCGGCTTCAGCTTCGATACCGCCCACGCCCCAGCCCACCACGCCGATACCGTTGATCATGGTGGTGTGGCTGTCCGTGCCGACCAGCGAGTCCGGGTAGTACACGGTGTCCGCGCCTTCGGCCTTCTTGTGCACGCCGCGTGCGAGGTATTCCAGGTTCACCTGGTGAACGATACCCACGCCCGGCGGGACGACCTTGAACGTGTCGAATGCCTGCATGCCCCACTTCATGAACTGGTAGCGCTCGTTATTGCGCTGGAATTCCAGTTTCATGTTCAGGTCGAGCGCGTTCTTTTCGCGGAAGTGATCGATCTGCACCGAGTGATCGACCACCAGATCGACCGGGACCAGCGGTTCGATCGACTTCGGGTTCTTGCCGACGCGTTGCGCAACACCGCGCATCGCAGCGATGTCGGCGAGCAGCGGCACGCCGGTAAAGTCTTGCAGCACGACGCGCGACACCACGAACGGGATTTCGTCGACGCGTGCAGCCGTCGGCTTCCAGTTCGCGAGTTGCTCGATGTGTTCTTCGGCGATCTTCTTGCCGTCGTAGTTACGCAGCACCGATTCCAGCACGATTCGGATCGAAACCGGCAGGCGGTCGATCTTGATGTTCAGTGCCTTGCCGAGTTGCGGCAGGGAGTAGAACTTGCCTTTGCCGGAACCGCTGTCGAATTCCTTGAGCGTTTTGTGGAGGTTGTGGGCCATGGTGTTTTCCTTGGTTTGATCGCGGAACTACAGTACTGAACTTGACTAGATGACGTACAGATCGACGTATTCATTGACCGGCATGGCTTCGAGCCTTGCCTGATCCAGCGACACGTCGAGAATCGCCAGTTGTTGCTTGACCGGAAAGCGGCGCGCGAGGTTGGTCTTGAACTTCTCGACCAGCAACGGAATCCCGTCTTCGCGACGACGCTTATGACCGATCGGGTATTCGACTACAACTTCGTCGAACGTCGACCCGTCGTTGAATTCGATCGTCAGTGCATTGGCGATCGAACGCTTCTCCGGGTCGTGGTAATCCTTCGTGAACTGCGCGTCTTCGACACATTCCATCTTCGCGCGCAGTACATCGATGCGCGCGTCCTGCGCGATCGAATCTTCATAATCCGCGGCCGTCAGGCGGCCGAAGATCAACGGCACGGCGATCATGTACTGGATGCAATGATCGCGGTCGGCCGGGTTGTTCAGGGGGCCTTTCTTGTCGATGATGCGGATCGCGGCTTCATGGGTACGGATCGTGATCTTCCGGATGTCTTCGACGCGCTTGCCGTTAGCGGCGAGTTGCGCATGCAATGTCATCGCCGCTTCCACCGCCGTTTGCGCGTGGAATTCAGCCGGGAACGAGATCTTGAACAGCACGTTTTCCATCACGTACGAACCGTACGGGCGCTGGAACTTGAACTCGTTGCCCTTGAAGAGGACATCGTAAAAGCCCCACGTCTTCGCGCTCAGCACCGACGGATAACCCATCTCGCCGGTCTTCGCGATCAGCGCGAGGCGCACGGCGCGCGACGTCGCATCGCCCGCGGCCCACGACTTGCGCGAGCCGGTATTGGGCGCATGGCGGTAGGTGCGCAGCGCATGCCCATCGACAAACGCCTGCGAAACCGCGTTGATCAACTCGTCGCGCGTCAAGCCGATCATCTGGCCGACCACCGCGGTCGAAGCCAGTTTCACCAGCAATACATGATCGAGCCCGACTTTGTTGAACGAGTTTTCGAGTGCGATACAGCCTTGAATTTCGTGCGCCTTGATCATGCCGATCAACACGTCTTTCATCGTCAGCGGCTGTTTGCCTGCTGCGATGGCACTGCGCGAGAGCCAGTCGGCCGTTGCCAGAATCCCGCCGAGGTTGTCCGACGGATGACCCCACTCAGCGGCCAGCCAAGTGTCGTTGAAGTCCAGCCAGCGGATCATCGCACCAATGTTGAAGGCGGCCTGAACCGGGTCCAGCTGGAACGACGTGCCCGGCACCTTCGCGCCGTTGGGGACGATCGTGCCCGGCACGATCGGTCCCATCAGCTTGGTGCAGGCCGGGTAGGTGAGCGCCTCGAGTCCGCAACCGAGCGTGTCGATCAGGCAGTTACGCGCGGTATCCAGCGCAAGCGTGCCGTTGATCGGGAAATCCAGCACGTAATCGACGATATCGACCAGGACGGAGTCCGGGGCGGGTCGCACGTTGGAAATCGGAGCGGACATCGGGGAGCTTTCCTGATGTAACGGATCAGTTGGTCTTGTTGATCGCGTTCGATTGCGTCGGAGCCGGTGCACCTTGGATCATCTCGGCCGTCTTGCATTCGTCGGCCAGACGCGAGCTGTCCTTATCCGAGAACAACATAGCCTTCGTCGGGATCACAACCAGGTCCATGCCCGATGCGGCGTCGTGGAAACGGTCTGCGCCCGTGGTGGTCGCTTCGCGCGGCAGATTGTAGTTTTTGTTCGCCCAGTGAACCGTGACGATCTGGTCACGCTTCATGTCGCCCTTCAGATCGAAGGCCAGACCTTCGTTGCACGACCACTTGACCGCACCGTCCGGCACCGGATCGACCTTCGCTTCCTTGGCCGGGTTGGCTTTGCGCTTGATCAGGCGTTTCGGTTGCGGGCGCTTCGGCACAGCCTTGGCAGCCGGCTTCGTGGTGGTGGTCGCCGTTTGCGCGGCGGCGTCAGTCGCGACGGTCAGCATCGTCGTGGACAGGGCGCCAATCACGGCGGCGATCATCAGTTTTTTCATGGAGAAAACCTTTCTATCTAGTTTCAGTTAAACAGTGCGCGGTTGGCCATCTGGAGAACCGCGAGGTTGAACTGCACGCGCTTCGAAAGCGCACAGCGACCGCTATTTTCTCCTATTTAGCGGCACGTACTTCAAATTCTCGGGACCAGTGTAATTCGCGCTCGGCCGGATGATCTTGTTGTCGATCCGTTGCTCGATGATGTGCGCGCTCCAGCCCGCTGTACGGGCGATCACGAACAGCGGCGTGAACATCGCCGTCGGCACGCCCATCATGTGATACGACACCGCGCTGAACCAGTCGAGATTCGGGAACATCTTCTTCGCGTCCGCCATCACGGTTTCCAGCCGCTCGGCGATGCTGAACAGCTTCAGGTTGCCCGCTTCCTTCGAGAGCTTCTTCGCGACTTCCTTGATGACCTTGTTGCGCGGGTCGGAGATCGTGTACACCGGGTGACCGAAACCGATCACCACTTCCTTGTTTTCCACGCGCCTGCGGATGTCCGCTTCGGCTTCGTCAGGCGTCTGGTAGCGCGACTGGATTTCGAACGCGACTTCGTTGGCGCCGCCGTGCTTCGGGCCGCGCAGCGCGCCGATCGCGCCGGTGATCGCCGAGTAAATGTCCGAGCCCGTGCCCGCGATCACGCGGCCAGTGAACGTCGAGGCGTTGAATTCATGTTCGGCGTACAGGTTCAGCGACACGTGCATCGCGTCGACCCACGCCTTCGACGGCTCCACGCCGTGCAGCAGGTGCAGGAAGTGGCCGCCGATCGAGTCGTCGTCGGTTTCGACTTCGATGCGCTTGCCGTTGTGCGAGTAGTGGTACCAGTACAGCAGCATCGAGCCGAGCGAGGCCATCAGCTTGTCGGCGATATCGCGCGCGCCCGCCAGGTTGTGATCGTCCTTCTCCGGCAGCACGGTGCCGAGCACCGAGACGCCGGTGCGCATCACGTCCATCGGGTGCGCGGCGGCCGGGATCCATTCCAGCGCGGCCTTGACGTTCGCGGGCAGGCCGCGCAGCGCCTTGAGCTTCGTCTTGTAGGCGCTCAGTTCGGCCTGGGTCGGCAGCTTTTCGTGGACCAGCAGATAGGCGATCTCTTCGAATTCGCAGGCGCCGGCGATGTCCAGAATGTCGTAGCCGCGGTAGTGCAGATCGTTGCCAGTCTTGCCGACCGTGCACAGCGCCGTGTTGCCCGCCGTCACGCCGGACAGGGCGACGGATTTCTTCGGTTTGAAGGCGC
>NZ_MCAS01000048.1 GCF_003610895.1 Paraburkholderia fungorum | reverse complement strand
GCGAGAAAGCGCTCGAACTCGCGGTTCTCGCTCTCCGGCACCTGGATGCCGACCAGAATCGAACTGTAGTCCGCGCCCTGGTTGCGGTAGTGGAACAGGCTGATATTCCAGTTCGGCGCCATCGACGAGAGGAACTTCATCAGCGCGCCCGGCCGCTCTGGAAACTCGAAGCGGAACAGGCGTTCGTCATGCGCCAGCGGCGAGCGGCCGCCCACCATGTAGCGGATGTGCTGCTTCGACAGTTCGTCGAAGGTCAGATCGACGGTGGCAAAGCCGTGCGCTTCAAAGGCGCCCGCGATCTGCGCCGATTCGCTGCGATTCCTGATCTGCACGCCGACGAAGATATGCGCTGAATTCGCGTCCGCAATCCGGTAGTTGAACTCGGTGACGCTGCGCGTGCCCACCAGTTCGCAGAAGCGGCGGAAGCTGCCGCGCTCCTCGGGAATCGTCACGGCGAACACCGCCTCACGCGCTTCACCGACTTCGGCGCGCTCGGCCACGAAACGCATGCGGTCGAAGTTCATGTTCGCGCCGGACGTGATCGCAATCAACGTCTGGCCTTCGAGACCTTCGCGCTCGGCATACTGTTTGGCGCCCGCCACGGCCAGCGCGCCGGCCGGCTCCAGCACGCTGCGGGTGTCCTGGAAGACGTCCTTGATCGCCGCGCATAGCGCGTCGGTGTTCACGAGCAGCACGTCGTCGAGATAATCGCTGCACAGGCGGAAGGTTTCCTCGCCCACCAGCTTGACCGCGGTGCCGTCCGAGAACAGCCCGACCTCGTTCAGGGTGACGCGTTCACCCGCCTTCAGCGAGGCGGCCATCGCGCACGAGTCATCGGTCTGCACGCCAATCACCCTGATCTCCGGGCGCACCGATTTCACATACGCCGCCACGCCTGCCGCGAGACCACCGCCGCCGATCGGCACGAAGATCGCATGGATCGGACCCTGATGCTGGCTGAGAATCTCCATCGCGACCGTGCCCTGGCCGGCGATCACGTACGGATCGTCGAACGGGTGCACGAACGTCAGGCCGCGTTCTTCCTGCAGCTTCACGGCATGTCCGTACGCGTCGCTATAGGACTCGCCAAACTGCACGACCTCGACCGTCGCCCCGCCATGCGCGCGCACCGCATCGACCTTCACCTGCGGTGTAGTCACCGGCACGACGATGATCGCCTTCACGCCCATGCGGGCCGCCGAGAGCGCCACGCCCTGCGCGTGATTGCCTGCCGAGGCGGTAATCACGCCCCGCTCCAGCGCGTCCGCCGGGATATGCGCCATCTTGTTGTACGCGCCGCGCACCTTGAACGAGAACACCGGCTGGTTGTCCTCGCGCTTCAGATAGACCGGATTGGACAGCCGCGCCGACAGGTTCGGCGCACGTTCGAGCTCGGTCTCGCGGGCCACGTCGTAGACGCGCGCGGTCAGGATTTTCTTCAGGTAGTCGTGACGCAACGCGACGCTGTCAGCGGCTTCGACACCCTGATTGGATTCGTGTGATGGCAAGGCAAGCTCCTGTGCGGCAAGGGCAAATCAACAGAGAGATCACCAGGAGGCAGGTAGCTGACAGGCAGCAAGCGGACATAAAAAAACCCGCCTCGTGGGGCGGGTTATTGTCACTACTACTCGACGCGCGCTAACCCACCATTCGATGAATGGTGCTAATAATCAGCGCAATACGGATGTCGAGGCAGTTCATGCGATTGATCTTCGTTGACTTGGCGGTCTTTGTCAATCCCCGCCTTTAATCCCGTTCATCAGATCGGGCGGCTTCCATCACCCAGGAGCCGCGCGCCGCTGCCGACGACGCGCGCCATGTGGACGGGCTCATCAACGCACGCCGCTTTGCTTCCTGAACTGCTCCAGAATGCGCTGTTCGAGCGCGTTGTAGTCGCGCCCGAAGTGATGATCGCCCGACGTGCGAATCACCGTGACGCCGGTTTGGGCGAGCGCCGGACACAAGGTGTCCTTCTCTTCCTCACCGTAGAAGCACTGCACGATTGCAGGCGGAACGCGCGTCAATTCGGGCTGCACCTTCAACGCCTTATCGCTTGCCGGCATACCGAGCCAACCACCCACACGGATCTGGAAATCGGCGTCGGGCGCAAAGCCCAGCAGCGCAATCAGCGACACCTTCGCACGCAGCGCCTCAGGCAAGCGGTTGTAGGCGAACGGCATCACGTCGGCGCCGAACGAATAGCCGATGAGCGCGATATGCTCGGCGTGCCAGCGCGCGCCGTAAGTCTGCATCACACGCGCGAGGTCGCGGCTCGTCTGCGCCGGCGTCTTTTCGCTCCAGAAATAACGCAGGCTGTCGATGCCGATCACCGAAACGCCGTCTTTCTGCAAGGCGAGCGAGATGGTCTTGTCGAGATCGCGCCAACCGCCGTCGCCGGAAATCACAACCGCCATCAAGCCGTTCGGACGCGCCGCCGGCAATTCGATCAGCGGCAGATCGGAGACATCGTCTTCGCTCACCGAGGTCGTCTGCAAATGCCGCGTCACGAGCGCCACGAGCTGCGCGCGATCACCGTTGCCAGGCGTTGCCTTTTCGACGAAACCCGGCACCTTGTCGCGGATGATCGTCGGGTCCGGCGGGCACGGTTGAAAGCGCGGATCCAGAGTGCGCTCGGCGTCCACCGAGACCGCGCCGGCCACCGTATTCGACGGCGCCTGTTCGAGCACATGCATCGCAAGCGTCGCGCCCTGCCCCGTACCGGCGACGATCGGCGCGAAATAGCGGCTCGATTGCGATTGCCGTTCGAGCTGGTGGCTCAGCGCTTCGGCATCGCCCACCAGTTGATGGCAAGCCTCTTTCTTCGCACTCAGGTTGGCCGCATAGCGCGCCGTATCCACGCCGACCGTCATGGCACCCGCTTTGGCGAGCGCGTCGGCGGTTTGCTGGTCGGCCGCACTCCAGCCGCTAGCCGAAGAATAAAGCACCACGAGGCCGCGCAAAGTGCCGACCGGCTGCGTCACCGTCACGTCACCATAACGGCCGCCGGACACGGTGGCGGTGGCGGCGACAGCAGTTGCGCTGCCAACAACAAGGCTCGCCGCAATGGCGAGCCTGAAAAACGGATGCAATGTCATGAACGCCGGCCTCCTGCCAGCAATGACAGGTCCGCGAGCGTGAAGAACACGCTCATCGAACCCGACGCCGCGAGATAGCGCGGCTCCCAATGCGGCTGGAACTTGCTCTTGAAAGCTCGCAGTCCGCGGAAGTTATAGAAGCGGCCGCCGAAGCGCCACACGATACCCGCCAGCCGATGCCAGCGCGACGCGAGCGGCGTCGGCTGCATGCCGGAGAGCGGCGCGATGCCGAGACTGAGCGAGCGAAAACCCGCCTGCTTCAGATGCAGCGCCAGTTGGGTGAACAGATATTCCATCGCATACGGCGACGCGCTTTCCACGTGCCGCATCACGCCGACGGTCGCTTCAGTGTTCAGATCGGTCGTCATGAAGGTCACGAAAGCTACCGGTTCGCCGTTCTGGCGCACCAGCATGACGGATTGCGCGGCGAGATATTCGTCGGTGAACGCGGCCACGGAGAAGCTCTTTTCGCGCGCGTCGCGGCTGTCGAGCCAGCCGTCGGAGATCTCGCGCAGCGTGTCGAGCGACGCCGGTACATTGCCCTGATCGATCACTTCGACGGTAAAGCCGTCGCGCTCGCCACGCTTGAGCGCATAGCGCAGATGCGCGCGATGCGAGCCCTTCAGGTCGAAATCGTCGAGCACCACGTGGGCCTCTTCGCCCAGCTTCATCAGCGTGAGGCCGGCATCGAGGTAAAGCGGCAAGGCGTTGGCGCGCACCTGATAGAACGCGGCACGGCCGCCGTGCGCGTGCGCGAGCGCGACAAATTTGCTGATCAGGCCGGCCCACTCTTCGCGCGGGCCAACCGGATCGTGCAGCGCGGCCCACGTGCGGCCATTTTTCGCGTACATCAGGAACGCCGCGCGCGATTCGGAAAAGAGAAAACTCTTGTCGCCCATCAGCGCAAGACCGGCGTCGCTGCGCTCCTGCGCCCGCACAATGCGCGCGGCGTCCTGCAGATCCTGCGCGGGAGGCATGACGAAACGGCCCGCTGCGGGGCGCAGCAACTGCCAGAACGCGAGCGTCGCGGCGAACAGGCTGGCGGCCAGCGTCGCCCGCAACGCGCGAGGGGCGCGTTCGTCGAAAGCAAATTGCCACCACAGGTCGCGTGTATAGGGCACGTCGCGGAAAGCAAACAGCATGACCCACACGGCGAGCGCGAGCACCATCCCCACCGACATCAGCCAGCCCACCGTAAAACGCTCGGCAAACAGCGACGAATGACGGTTGAAACGGCGGCGCGTGGACAAGAGCAGCGCGATCAGCGTGCCGAGCACGCCCGCTTCCACGAACGCGAGTCCTTTGGTCAACGACAGCCCGAGGCTCAGCACCGCCAGCAGCAGAGTCATCCACCACGCGGCATCCAGACGCCGCAGCAAGCCTCGCGCGACGAACAACAGCAGCACGCCCAGCACGCTGCATAGCATCTGCGAGCTTTCGAGCACCCATAGCGGCAGCACGTCGCGCAGAATCCGGATGCGGTGCCAGAAAGCGGGCGTCGCGCTGGAAATCACCAGCATGCTGCCGACCACGAAGGTCACCAGGCTCAGAAACAGCGGCGCGAGTTTCGACGCGCCCGCCGCATGATGCAGCGGAAAACGGCTTTTCAGCGCGCGGCCTTCGAAGCCGGCGAGCAGTCCGGCCGAAACGATCAGCGGGACACCGAAGTAAATCGCACGATAGGCGAGCAGCGCCGCGACCATCTGATGCGTTTGCACGCTGCCGTTCAGCGTGAACACCATGGCGGCTTCGAATACGCCGACGCCGCCAGGCGTGTGGCCGATCAGGCCGAGCAGCATCGCGGCGGCATAGACGGTAATGAAGGTCACGAAGCCGACGTCCGCATGCGGCAGCAGCGCCCACAACGCGAGACCGGCGGCCACCACGTCGAGCACGGCGAGCGCCACTTGCGCAATCAGATCGCGGCGCGCCGGAATATCGAACGATAGCCACTGCCAGCGTGTGCGGATCGGACGCGTTTCGCGACGGCAGGCGGCCGCCGCGAGTCCGAGCACGGCGAGCAGCACCGCACCAATCCAACGCAGCGTGAGCGGCGACAGATGCAGCATGGTCGCAAGCGAGTCGGCGAGGCACACCATGCCGAGCGCCGTCATCAGTACCAGCGCGAGCGCCAGTGAAACGCTCGTGAATACGGTCATGCGGCCGATCTGTGCGGGCGTCACGTTCGACACCCCGTAGACGCGCGCACGCACGGCACCGCCCGTCAACGCGCCGAAGCCGGTCGCGTTGCCGAGCGCGGAGCCCGCCGTCGCGCCGATCCACAACGCCGCGCGCGGCACCGCGGCGCCGAGGTAGCGCAAGCCGACCGCGTCGCGGCCGACCAGCGCGACATAGCTCAGCGCGGTCGCGCCAAGCGCCGCGGCCCACTCGCCCCCGGTCAAGTGGCGCAACTGGCGCATGACCGAGCGATAGTCGACCGCTTGCGAGAGATGTTGCAAAACGACCAGCAGCAGCCCGCAAATGACGAGTGCGAGCACGGGCGAGAGAACGCTTCGCTTGCCAAGTGCGCTGGACACTCGGTCGAACATCGCGCCTAGCCGGTCGAACCTGTTGTTATTTCGGTGGAACATGGTCAATGCGGGCCTTGCCTGGAGCTGTCGCGGCGACGGGTCGTCTGCCACGGCGTCGCCTTACTCTGGCGATTACAAATGGATAACGGCAAAGTGTCAAAAAGGTTGACACCGTTAGCCAATGTCAGTCAATTCGTCGGGTTTAAGCCTGGCGGCAAATGAAACCGGACACGCCTCGCGGCATGACAGCGCGGCATGCGCCAATAAAACGGTCGAAATTGCCGATTGATTCGCCGTGCCGAAGAGGAGCACCGCGAGGAGCATCACGCTCGACAGGGGACGGGATTTTAAACGCTTATTGAAATTACGAGACGAAAATTCGGTATCGCGATGATCGCGCACCGATTTAAAGGCTGATTTGCTCCATCAAGATTTTCGCTTCACCTGCCGTAATCGAGATCAAGAGCACGGCGCAATGCCGGGATTTCGCAGCGGGAATAGCTGTAACTGAAGGGGAATGATGATGGCAGAACAGGATTGGGTGATGGCCGGCGTGTATCTGGTGGGACTGGTGTCGATGGCGCTTTTGATCAGCTCGCTGTCCGCGCGAGCGACCAAAGAGAAGCGCCCGGCTCCGTCACGCGTCAGGGACTAACGCACGAAGTAGCGCACTAGCTGATGTTCAAGCTGGGGGCCGGTAACGCCAGATTCCGGCCGCTGCTTGAGCGCTGCTTGAGCGCTGCTTCAGCGCTGCTTCAGCGCTTGCCTGAACGCTTACTGCGGGCGGCGATGCGCTTCAGCAAGCACGGCGCAGTTTTGCAGATGCAGGTTGAGCGCGTGCAAGGCCAGCGCGCGAAGCTTGCCCAGCCACGTAGCGTTGGCGGCGGGTGCGGTGCGGACGGCGGCGGTGTTGGATGCGGTGTTCATGACGGACTCCTGTATAGGGTTTATACCTAGGGAATAACCCGATTATAGCCCTCTCGTGTCGCACTGCAACAAATATCAATAACATCTTCAGCATGTTGGGTGAGGGGGACACCCGCGATCCGCGCAATCTTGAATAAGAACGGCATCAGGCGGCGCACAATTAACCATCCGCACCGTACAGGTGCAATAATGACGCCTTTGCCTGCGGCCATCCGCCGCAGATCGCCTGCTCCCCATGACCGTCGTCGAGAAAGCTCTGATTGCGCCCCTTATCGTCGCATGCGCGATGTTCATGGAAAGCGTCGATGCGAATGTGATCGTCACGGCCCTGCCCGCCATGGCGCGCGACTTCGGGCGCGATCCGGTCACCTTGAAAATCGCGGTGACGAGCTACGTGCTGGGTCTCGGCGTCTTTATCCCGGTATGCGGCTGGCTCGCCGACCGCTTCGGCGCGCGGACGGTTTTCCGCACCGCGATCGGCATTTTCGTGGCCGGCTCGCTTTTGTGCGCGGCGTCGAACTCGTTGCCCACCTTCACCCTCGCCCGCTTCGTGCAAGGTGTCGGCGGCGCGATGATGGTGCCGGTCGGACGGATCATCATCTTCCGGGTGGTGAGCAAGTCCGACTTCATCCGCGCAATGAACTATCTGAGCGTCCCCGCGTTGCTCGGACCGGCCGCCGGCCCGCTGCTCGGCGGCTTCATCACCACCTATCTGCACTGGCGGCTGATCTTCTTCATCAACGTGCCGATCGGTATTCTCGGTATCTATCTGACCAACCGGTATATCGCCAACACGCGCGAACCGGATCCAGGCCCACTCGACTGGATCGGCTTCTTTCTGTCGGCGGCCGGCGCGGTGCTGCTTCTGCTCGGACTGTCGCTGGTGGGCGGCGAGTTGATCTCAAATCAGAACGCGTTCGGCATGTGCGCAAGCGGCGCCGTTCTGCTCCTCGGCTACGTGGTGTACGCCCAGCGCGTCGAATTTCCGCTGCTTGATCTGCGCTTTTTCAAAGTGCCGACCTTCCAGGCGAGCGTGCTCGGCGGATCCCTGTTTCGCATCGGCCTCGGGGCCTTGCCCTTTCTGTTGCCGCTGATGCTGCAGGAAGGACACGGCATGAGCGCGTTCGAGTCCGGGCTCATCACCTGCGCATCCGCGTTCGGCGGTATGTTCATGCGCACGTTCGCCTCGCGCGTGCTGCATCGGTTCGGCTTCCGCTCGGTGCTGGTGGTGAACGCGGGGCTCTCGGGGATCGCGATTGCGGCGTGCGGACTGTTTTTCCCCGGCACGCCGACCTGGATCATCTGGTTCGTCGTCCTGCTCGGCGGCTTCTTCCCCGCGCTGCAATTCACGAGTCTCAACTCGCTGACCTACGCGGAAATCGCCAGCCGCGATGTGGGGCGCGCAACGAGTCTCGGCAGCGTCGTGCAGCAGATGTCGCTCGGCTTGGGCGTGACGATAGGCGGTATCGTGCTGCAGATTTCGCGGGTACTGCATGGCCATCCGAGCATCACGTGGTCGGATTTCTGGCCGGCGTTCCTGGTGGTGGGCCTGTGCTCGTTCGCCTCGATTCCCGTGACGCTGCGTATGCCGCATCGCGCCGGCGAGGAAATCTCGCGAGGCGGCCGAGGGTAGCAAGAAGAAGGTGCGCCCTGGCTCCAGCCTCAACCGCGTTGCCCGCGCCGCACTTGCGCCTGTTCCAGCAACGCTTCGAATAGCGCGAGTTCCACCGGCTTGACAAGATGAGCGTCGAAACCAGCCGCTCGCGTGCGCTCGCGATCGTCGGCGTGACCGAAGCCGGTCATGGCCGCGAACACCGTGCCGGCCAGCGCGGGCAGCGCGCGCAATCCCGCCAGCGTCGCGAAACCATCCATTTTCGGCATCGCAAGGTCGATTAACGCAAGGTGCGGGGCGAGGCGCGGCGCGACATCGAGCGCCTGCGCTCCGTCATAGGCAATGCGGACTTCGTGGCCCTTGAGTTCGAGCAGCATGGCGAGGCTGTCGGCGGAGTCGCGATTGTCGTCTACCAGCAGAATTCGCAACGGCAACACCGCGCACTCCGTGACGCCCGTCTGATCCGGCCGCGTTTCAGAAAGTGCCTCGGCAAGCGGCAAACTGAATGTGAACGAACTGCCGCGCCCCTCGCCTTCGCTGCTCGCGATGATGCTGCCGCCATGCATTTCGACCAGCGACTTGCACAACGTGAGGCCGATGCCAAGGCCGCCCTCGCCAAGACTTTGCCCATTCTTTTCCTGCACGAACAATTCGAAGATCGCATCGAGCGAACGCACGGGAATGCCGCGGCCGTGGTCGCGCACTTCCAGCACCGCCATCTGATGTTCGATACGGCCGAATATCTCGATACGGCTGCCGGACGGCGAAAACTTCGACGCGTTATGCAGCAGGTTCTGCAGCACCTGCACAAGCCGCGTGGTGTCGCCGCTGACGATAAGCGGCTCGGCCGGCATGTGGGTGGCCACGCTCTGCTCCCGCGCATCGGTAAACGGCCGTGCGGCTTCGATCGCGCGTGCCGCCACTTCAGACAGATCGACGCGCGCAATGCGCAACTCGACCTTGTCCGACATGATGCGGCCAACGTCGAGAAGATCGTCGACCAGGCGCGTGAGGTGGGCCACCTGGCGGTCAATCAGATCGCGTGAGCGTGCCATCGTGGGGCTCAGGCCCGCCTCGAGTTGCATCACGCCGATCGCGTTGCGCACCGGCGCAAGCGGATTGCGCAGCTCGTGGGCGAGCGTGGCGAGGAATTTGCGCAAGCGGGCGCCGGAGCGTTCCAGCTCTTCGCGCTCGCGGCGCTCGGTCAGGTCGCGCGTGACCTTGGCGAAGCCGCGCAGCCGGTTCGATTCGTCATACACAGCGGTGATGTTGACGTTGGCCCAGAAGGTCGTGCCGTCCTTGCGCACGCGCCAGCCTTCGTCTTCGACCCGGCCGTGCTGCTTCGCGATCGCCAGTTCGCGGGCAGGCTTGCCAGCCGCCGCTTCCTCGCGCGTGTAGAACGTCGAAAAATGCCGGCCGACGATTTCTTCGCGCGTATAGCCTTTGATGCGCGCGGCGCCCGCGTTCCAGCTCACGATGAAACCATCCGGATCGAGCATGAAAATCGCGTAGTCTTTCACGTTGTCGACCAGCAGACGAAAGCGCTCCTCACTCTGCCGCAACGCCTCCAGATACTCACGCTGCGCGGTCAGATCGCGGGTAATCTTGGCGAACCCCGTCAACACACCCGCCTCGTTGCGCACCGCCGTGATGACGACGTTCGACCAGAACGTCGTGCCGTCCTTGCGAACCCGCCAGCCTTCGTCCTCGAAGCGGCCGGTCAGTGCGGCCTGCTGCAACTCGTAGTCAGGCCAGCCGCGCGCCACGGCTTCGGCGGTGTAGAACCGCGAAAAGTGCGCGCCGATGATCTCGTGCGGCGCGTACCCCTTCAGCTTCTGCGCGCCGACGTTCCAACTGACAATATGCCCGGTCGGGTCCAGCAGAAAGATTGCGTAGTCTTCAATCGACTGAACCAGCGACCAGTAATCGACGGCAGGGGATGCGTTCGTCCGGAGCGCCGGCGTTACGTTGGCAGCCCCGCCTTCATCACTGGCGGGATGAGCGTCAGTTTCGTTCATGGTGAAAAGAGTCTATTGGTATGTTCAAACAGCATACACCGGCTCAGTTTCATGTCTTGCCTATTGGTCGACGCAATTGCCTCGACCGCTGAAAACGCCCGCCTCGACACCACGCGTATCGCTCAACCTGTGCAACTTATACAACCTGTGCAACGCGTAGCGAACACGCTAAGCGTTGCACAGCGTTGCAAGCCCTCAATGCCCGCCGGCGCCCGCCGCCGCGGCCACGCTCGACCTGTCCGCTTTCGTCACCCAGATCAACGGAATGATCGCCACGAAAATCACAGCCGAAAGCCAGAAGATGTCGTTCAGGCCGAGCATGGCCGCCTGAGCATTCAACGACTGTTCAAAGAACGCCAGCGCCTGCGATGTACTTCCTCCGAGCGAAGCCTGCACGGCGTCCAGAGCGGAGGTGAACACCGGATTGTTCACACTGGTTTGCTCGGCGAGCCGCGCATGATGCAAGATCGTGCGGTCATTCCAACCCGTAGCAGCAAGCGACGTACCCACTGCCCCCGCAAACACCCGCACGAAGTTCGACAATCCCGCGGCGGCCGGAATTTTGTCCATGGGAAGGCCGGAAAGAATGATCGCCGTTAGCGGGACAAAGAACAAGGCTGTTGGAACACCCTGCAGCAGGGTCGGCAAGACCAGCGTCCACGTATCCACGCCGGTCGTGTAATACGAGCGCATGAAAAACACCCCGGCAAAGCCCAGAAACGCCAGCGTCGCCAACACGCGCGGATCCGACTTCGGCATGATCTTCGCCATCACCGGCGCAAGAATCACGGCAAAGATACCGAGCGGCGCGGTGACGAGGCCCGCATCCACCGAGCGGTAGTTCAGATACTCCTGCATCCACTGCGGCAACAACACGAGATTGGAAAAGAACACGGCGTACGCCACCGAAATTGCAATCGTGCCGCCCAGGAAATTACGTCCTCCGAATAATCGCAAGTCGATAATCGGATTCTTCTCGGTCAACTCCCAGATCACAAAGAACACAAAGCTGATCGCCGCGAATACGGTCAACGCAACAATCACGGGCGAGTTGAACCAGTCGAGATCCTTGCCCTTGTCGAGCATGATCTGCAAGGAGCCCACCCATGCGATCAGCGAGATCAGCCCCACCTTGTCGATTGGCAAGCGCTTCGTCGGCGTTTCGCGCTTGCGGTAGATCGCCCACGTCACGCTTGCGGCAAAGATGCCGACAGGAATGTTGATATAGAAGATCCACGACCAGGAGTAGCTATCCGTAATCCAGCCGCCGAGCGCCGGACCCGCGATCGGGCCGACCGTCGCCGTCATGGCCCACAAGGCGAGCGCATGCGAGCTCTTTTCCTTCGGATACGAGCCGAGCAGAATGGCTTGCGACAGTGGAATCAACGGCCCCGCCACCGCACCCTGCACAATCCGCGCGGCGAGCAGTATCGGCAAAGTCGGCGCAATCCCGCACAGCCACGACGAGATCACGAACAACAGAATGGCCCACACGAATAGCCTGATTTGCCCGACGCGTTGCGTGAGCCAGCCTGTCAAAGGAATCGCAATCGCGTTGGCGGCGGCGAACAGCGTAATCACCCACGTCCCTTCATCTACCGACACGCCAAGATTGCCCGCAATGGTCGGAATCGCCACGTTCGCGATCGACGAATCCAGCACGTTCATGAACGTGGCGAGAGCCACGGCAAGCGTCGCCAGTACGAGCTTGCCGCCGGTCAATGGCGGCAAAGGGGCGGAACTAGTCGATCCATTCATTTCATCACCTGTCGAAGGACACAGATATCTGACTTATCAGTTAATTGGGCAAAAAAATTGAGCGTCGATAGATCGCCCGTTCAACCGGCCTTCCGTGCTGCGTTCTTTTGCGTGGCGCCTGATGCCAGCGCACGTGTCAACGGCATGTTCTGCGCAATGATCCGTGCAATTTCGGCGTCAGCGTTGGCGCCATATTCGGCGAATACGTCCGTGCGATAACGGGTGTCGACGGCCGCGCCCAGTTGGGAGCCCGACTGATCGCGCGTCTGAACGTCGACTTGCATCGACAGTCCGATCCGCAATGGATGCGCGTTCAGTTCGCTCTGGTCGAGCTGGATTCGCACCGGGAGGCGCTGTACGACCTTGATCCAGTTGCCGGTCGCGTTCTGCGCGGGCAATACGGCAAAGGCGGCCCCCGTGCCCGCCGAGAAACCCAGCACGCGACCGTGATACTTGACGCCCGAACCGTACACGTCGGCTGTCAGCGTGACCGGCTGGCCGATGCGCATGTGCCTCAACTGGCCTTCCTTGAAGTTCGCATCGACCCACACGCCGTCGAGCGGCACGATCGCCATCAACGGCGTGCCTGGCGCCACCCGTTGACCGACCTGCACCGAGCGGCGCGCCACATAGCCCGTCACCGGCGCGGGCAAGGTGTCGCGCGCGTAGTTCAGGTAGGCTTCGCGCACTTTCGATGCGGCGGCCAGCACGTTCGGATGCTGTTCGATCGACGTACGGTCGGTCAGCGCATGATTGGCCTCCGCCTGCTGACGCGCGGCATCCAGCGCAGCCTGAGCGGAACTGACGGCGTCGTGCGCATGGGCAATGTCCTCACCGGACACCGCGCCCGTTTGCGCAACGGCCTCGCGTCGCTTGAGATCGTCTTCGGCGCGCGCGAGATCGGACTGACGTTGCGCGACAGTCGCCGCATAGAAATCGTTGTCCACGTAGAGGCCGCTGACTTGCCTCACGGTCTGGCCGAGCGTCGCTTCGGCATCCGTTAGCGCGACTTTCGCGTCGGCGTTATCGAGCGACACGAGCGGCGCGCCCTGCTTGATGATCTGCGTGTCGTCGGCGTTCACCGCCACCACGGTGCCGCTCACCTGCGGCGTCAGTTGAACGAGGTTGCCGCTGACGTAGGCATCGTCGGTCGATTGATAGTATTGGCCGTTCGTGACGTAGTAGGCGCCGTAGCCCGCGCCGGCCACCACGACCGTGGCGGCCAGCAAGGCGAGCAGCAGCTTGCGCCTCGCCGGCGGCTGCGGTTGCTGCACTTGCGGCGGTTGCTGCGGTTGCTGCACTTGCTGTGGTTGGTCTGCGTCGGCCGTCGTGCGGTCGGCATGGATCGTGTCGCTCATTTTGAGGCTCCTGACAGAAAACAAAGCGTCGCGATGGCGCCTTAGCGGGCGGCGACGACGGGGTTGGTTTGCACAGAAACGGCTGATGCTGCCGCGCTGCCGTGTGGGTTCGATTCAGCGCTATCGGTATAGCCACCGCCAAGCGCCGCAGCCAGCGCGATCTGCTGATCGCGGCGGTTCATCTTCAGATTCGCGACCTGCTGGTCGGCGGCGAGCGCCGTGGTGTCGGCATTCAGTACCGTCAGTTGATTCGCAAGACCGGCCTTGTATTGCGTGAGCGCCAGCTGATCGGCACCGCGCGCGGCGTCTTGCGCAGCCTGTGCGTCGCCGAGTTGCGCGTCGGTCGAACGGATTTGCGCGAGTTGGGTCGCGACTTCGGAGAGCGCGGTGACGAGCGTCTGGTTGTAGGTCGCGACGGCATAGTCGAAGTCGGCATAGCGCCCCTTCAACTGCGCGCGCAACTGACCGCCATCGAAGATCGGCAGATGGATCGCGGGACCGGCGGATGCCGTGCGGCTCGCCGCGGTGAGGAAACGGCCAAAGCCGAAGGCATCGAGACCTATCGCGGCGCTCAGGTTGATGTCGGGATAGAACTCGGCCTTGGCTTCCTTCACGTCGTGCGTGAGCGCGTCGACGCGCCATCTGGCGGCGACCAGGTCCGGGCGGCGGCTCACCAGATCGGCGGGCAGGTTGTCCGGCAAACGGACTTCGTCGCCGATCCCGAGCGTCGGCCGCGCAATCGTGAGGCCACGGTCTGGACCGGCGCCGAGCAATGCAGCCAGTTGATAGCGCGTGGTGAGGATGGCGCCATCGAGCGAAGCCAGGCTGGCGCGGCTGGTGGCGAGGTTCGCTTGCGCCGTCTTGCGCTCGACCTCCGTATCGAGACCGGTAGCGATGCGGCCGGCGGTGATGCGGTCGATCTGCTCGCGTTGCGTGATCTCCTGTTGCGCGATGTCGCGCAACGCGTACAGACGGGCGAGCTGGTTATAGGCCCGCGCCATTGCCGAGCTCAGCGACAACCTCACGACTTCGGCATCCGCCTCGCTCGCCTGCAGTTGAGACAGCGAGGCTTTGAGTGCTTCGCGATTCTTGCCCCACAAGTCCAGATCGTAGGAGGCTGACAACAAGCCCTGGTTCTCCGATTGCCATGACCCGCCATACGGCGGCGGCACCAGCGCTGTACCCGAATACTGCTGGCGCGTAAACGAATAGGTGGCGCCGACTTGAGGCATCGTGCTGGCCTTCGCCGTGTCGCTATACGCGGCGGCCGCGGCAACCCGCGCCCGTGCCTGTTCGACCGACGGATTGCCCTTCAGCGCTTCGACCAGCAAGGCCTGCAGTTGCGCGTCACCGAATTGATCGGCCCAGTTGGCGGCGGGCCAATGGCCGTGATCCGTGGGAATGCTTTGCTGAGTCGCGTACGCCTGCGGCTGTGCCATCTGCTTGTCGCTCGAGATGCCTGCGTAGTTAGCGCAAGCCGACAGCACCGCCGCGAAGATCACCGTCACGCCGACCTTCGCGACTCGCGACCCGGCTGCCTGCCGATTTAACTGTGACATCATTTTCTGACCTGTCAGATATTAGATTAAAAAAATGGCTGCACTCCTGCGCAGCGTCTTTGCCTCGTCGCTTGCTAGTCTTCGAGAAACTTGTTCAGCAGGCGCAGCAACTCCTCGAATTCGGTTCTGGTGAATCGCTTCAACCGCCCGTTCAATACCACCGGAACAATCTGCGGAAGATGCGCGGCAACCTTGTCACCCTCCTTCGTCAGCTTCAGATTGACGACGCGCCGGTCTTCAATGCTGCGCGAACGTTCCAGCAAACCTTTGGTTTCAAGCTTGTCCAGCATGCGTGTCATCAAACCCGTGTCGATACCGAGCAATTTGGATAGCTCGAACGGCGTGGCCGCAATGCCGCGATTCAGCGACAACAGGATGCCCATTTGCTGGCTGGTGATATCCAGCTCTTTGAGCGCCGCATCCATTTCCGTAATCAGCACGTTGCGCGCCTTGTTGATGGCGAACCCCACGCTCTGCGTGACGTTGAAACTCTCTGGCGTGTAATGGTCCATGGATGGCTCCGCGTTGGTTAAGATCAATATATCTGCGAAGTCAGATACTGTCAACAATAAATTTGCTGATGTCAGATTTATGGACGTATGACGGAAGCGAGGAATCTGCAGACGAATCCGCTACGCGTAGCCGATGCTCGCTGAGCGCAGCGCGCAGCGCGCAACGCCGCCGGCCGCGCCGGCTGGACCGTGCAGCCGTCTGTCAGACCGCTGCTCCCACCTTTTCCGCCAGCTTGGCGTCATAACTGGAATGGACGTGCACCCGCTTCTTCTCCGGATACGCGTATGCGTAGGCCTTGCGTAGCGCCAACGACGCCTCATGAAAACCGGACAGAATCAGCTTCTGCTTGTTCGGATAGTTGGCGATGTCGCCGACCGCGAAAATGCCGGGCCGCGAGCTTTCATAGTTGGATGTATCCACATCGACGCGGCCGCCGTGAATCGACAGATTCCATTGCGCGATCGGCCCGAGATCGGCGACGAGGCCGTACAGCACCACGAGCTGCTCGGTATCGAGCTGCGTTTCGCCTTCGATATGGCGCAGCGCGATCGATTTCAACGCGTCGCCCTCGACGTTGAGCCCCGCAATCGCGCCGACGACAAAGTCCATCTCCCCTGCCTCGACGGCCCGCCGCATCGACTCGACGCTCGAATTCGCCGCGCTGAATCCGTTGCGGCGATGCACCAGCGTCACGCGCCGCGCGACCTCGCGCAAAGCCAACGCCCAGTCGAGCGCGGAATCGCCGCCGCCGGCCACCACCACCGTCTTGCCGGCGAAATCGGCGAGACGTTGCACGCTGTAGTGCACCTGGCGCGACTCCAGCGGCACGGCTTCGGCCAGCGCCAGTTTTTGCGGCACGAACGCACCATTGCCGGCGGCAAGCAGAATGGCCGCCACGTCGAATACGAGGCCGCGATTGGTATGCACAGTCCAGCGCCCGTCGTCGCGCTGCTCGACCGACTCGACCCGTTGCTCGAGATGGATCGGTACATCGAACGGCTTGCATTGCACCAGCAAACGCTCGACCAGTTCGCGCGCGGTACATGACGGAATCGCGGGAATATCGTAAATCGGCTTGTCCGGATAGAGCTCCGTGCATTGTCCGCCGACCTTGTCGAGCGCATCGACGATCTGGCACGACAGGCCAATCACACCCGCTTCGAACGCGGCAAAGAGGCCCACGGGGCCCGCGCCCACGATCAGCACATCGGAGCGAATCGGAAGCGCAAGCGGGTCTGTGGCGGTCGTCATGGAATATCTCGTTGGGTAGATCGATAACCCACCATACAGAATCGACCGGGGCCCGGCAACGATGCCATTACAGGCGACAAGGACGCTCACCCTGGCAGCGCCCGTGGTCGGCGTTAGCCTGATTGAATAGATTTATTTTATAGAACTATAAAAAAACAACATTATTTTTATAGCCGACGAGTTCGTATAGTCGAGCCCAGTTCGAATGCGCCGTGTGCTCGGCGCCCTCCTTTCCCGCTACTGGACCACGATGAAACTACTCAAGTTCGCCCCTCTCGCGATCGCCGGCGCGCTTTCCAGCGCCGCCCATGCGCAAAGCAGCGTGACGCTGTACGGCCTGATTTCGGCGGGCGTCGGCTATGCGACCAATCAGGGCGGCAAGAACGCGTGGCAGGCACTGTCGGGGACCAACCAGAATCCGCGCTGGGGCCTGAAGGGCATCGAAGATCTGGGCGGCGGCACCACCGCGATTTTCCAGCTTGAAAACGGCTTTAACGTCATGACCGGCACCGCGTCGCAAAACGGCCGCGAGTTCGGCCGGCAAGCGTTCGTCGGGCTCTCCAGCAAGAAATTCGGTACGTTGACCTTCGGCCGTCAGTACGACACGGTGCACGACTACGTCGGCCCCGTGATCATCGCGAGCAACGGCGTGAATATCGGCGACAACGACAACGGCTATAACGACATTCGCGTGCAGAATGCGGTGAAGTACGTGACACCCGACTATCGCGGCCTGAAAGCCACGGCCGAATATGGTTTCAGCAATGCCACCGGCTTTGCCAACAACAACGCGTACAGCTTCGGCGCCGGTTACGAAAACGGACCGCTGAAATGGAGCGTGGTTTACGCGCAATACAACAACCCGTTCAGCGCGACCAATCCGGATGGCGCGATTTCGAACGACTACGCGTCCTCGCTGCTGATCTTCGCGAAGAGCGCACTGCATCCGGCCGCGTATGCGAGCAAGCAGCGCATCTTCGGCACGGGCGGCTTCTATACGGTTGGCCCCGCGCAATTTGCAGCGCTTTTCACCGATGTCCGCTACGATTATCTCGACGGTTCGCATCTGCATTTGCAGAACTACAACCTGAACCTGAACTATCACGTGAGCCCCGCGTTCATTCTCGGCGCAGCGTATGCGTTCACCGACGGCAAATACGATGTGATCAACACGAGCCCCAAATGGCATCAGGTCAATCTGCAAGCCGACTATTTCCTCTCGAAACGGACCGACGTCGCGCTGACGGTGATCGCGCAGCAAGCCGCCGGCGACGCGCAACACGCGCAGATTTTTGCCTACGCTCAATCCACCGGCATACGTCAGATGATCGCGACGGTCGGCATGCGCCACGTATTCTGACCATGACGACCTCTTTCGATCCGGCACAAGAACGGCGTGCGTTTCTGCGCACGGCTATGGGACTGGCGGCGGGCGCCTCGGCGTGGCCGCTCTTTGCAAGCGCGGCGTCAGGCGGTGCCGCGGGGAGTACTAGCGCCGCCAACGCGGCAAGCGGCACGTCCTCGTCGGGCACCGGCGCCTTGCAAAGCGGCACGCGCCACAGCGTGATCATCGATTGCGATCCCGGTCAGGACGACGCGATTGCCATCATGTTCGCCCTCGGGGCGAGCGACCGGCTCGACGTGCGCGCTATCACGACGGTTGCGGGCAACGTGCCGCTCAATCTCACCGAACGCAATGCCCGCATCGTGCGCGACTGGGCCGGGTACACGCAGTCGCTGCCGGTGTACGCGGGCTGCCCGCGACCGCTCACGCGCGAACTGATCACGGCCGCCAATGTGCATGGCAAGACCGGTCTCGACGGCGTGCCGCTGCACGAACCGCTCGCCCCCCTCGCGCCGCAACACGCGGTGGCCTTTCTGATCGACACCTTGCGAGCGGCGCCGCCCCATAGCGTGACGCTGTGCGCCATCGGACCGTTGACCAACCTCGCCAGCGCGCTCATCGAAGCACCGGAGATCCGCGACGGCATCCGCGAAATCGTGCTGATGGGCGGCGCTTTCTTCGAACGCGGCAACATCACGCCCGCCGCCGAATTCAATATCTACGTCGACCCGCAGGCCGCGCAAGTGGTGTTTGCGAGCGGCGTGCCGATCGTCGTGCTGCCGCGCGACGTCGCCGTGAAAGCGCCCATCACGCCGGCACGGATCGCGCCGATTCGCGCGCTCGGCAATCGCTGCGGCACGATGGCCGCCGACATCATGGCCGCAGAAGTTGCGTATCAGAAGGGACGCCGCGGCATCGAGGAAGCGCCCATGTACGACCCTTGCGCGACCGGCTACCTGATCGACCCGTCGCTCTTCAAGGGCCGCGAAGTCAATGTGATGATCGAGACCGTCGGCGAATGGACGCTCGGTGAAACCGTGGTGGACTGGAGCGGGCACAGTGGCCGCAAGCCGAACGCGACCTGGATCACCGAAGTCGACGCGGACGGTTTTTATGCCGCCCTGCGTGCGCGGCTCGCCACGCTGCCGTGAGCGGGACACGCCGCGAGATCATGAAAGGCTCGACATTGGCCGTGCAATCGCTCGTGCGATCCACGTGGGTTGTGTCAGATATGCGCGGCGATCCATTCACGGCAAGCCCGCACGTGCGGGCCGCGATCGTCGCCGTCGAGCGAAATCAGCGCGATCGAACGGGTGACGCGCGGCTTGTCGAGGCGCAAGGCGACCAGCTCCGCATCGTGCAGATGCATGGTGTAGAGACTGGGCAGCACCGCGATCGCGAGGCGATGGCGCACGAGTTCGTACAACGGCTCCGTGTACTCGACGCGGTACGCAACCGTCAATTGCAAACCCTCGGCCCCGCCGGTGCGCTGCAGCGCGTCGCTCACGCTGCCGCGCATGAACACCGCCAGATCGCGGCCCACGAGTCTCGCCCACGCAAGGCTCTTCTTCTGCGCGAGCGGATCGTCGCGCCGCACCACCACCACGATCTGATCCTCGAACAGGTCCTGGTAGCGCAGCGCGGCTTCACCGTCGTTGCCCGCGGCGGACGCATCGGGTTCATGCACGCCCACGCCGAAATCGGCCGCGCCCTGGCGCACCGCATCGATCAAGGCGGTGTTCGGCATGTCGTTCAGCGTGAAGCGGAGCGACGGTTGCCGTGCGCGCAACGAGACGAGCGCGGGCAACAGGCGTGCCGCAGCCGACGGAATCAGTCCGATGCGCACCGTCTGCACGCGTTCGGCAAAGGTGCTCGCCATATCGTCGAAGGTGCCGCGCGCCTGATTGAGCAGACGCTCAGCGAGCGGCAGGACGCTGGCGCCCGCATGCGTGAGCGTGAGCCGATGCGCGGAGCGCGCGAACAGCGGGCCGCCGAGCAGGAACTCGATCTGCCGGATCGCCGCCGTCAACGCAGGCTGCGTCAGGGCGAGCGACTGCGCGGCCTGCGTGAAGCTGCGCGCATGCGCAAGCGTGACGAAGTACTGGATTTGCCGCAGCGTGAGCGCGGGCAGCAGGGACGAACGGTCGGTCATGGAGAGCAATGCATCGACGCAATGCGCAGCAGTATAAATGCGTGGTTACAGGATGAATCAATTGATCAATAACGAATCTTCAATGCCGAACACCAACAATCCGGCACACGTGGCACGCGGCGGCTGGCTGGAACGGCGTTTTGCCCTCGCCGGGCGCAAGACCAGCGTGCGTATCGAAGCGATCGCCGGCATCACGTCGTTTCTCGCCGCCGCGTATCTGCTGGTGGTGATTCCGTCACTGCTGTCGGCGGGCGGCATGGATCGCGGCGCGGCAACTACCGCGACGATTCTCGTGTTCGTGCTGAGCACGGTGCTGATGGCGCTCTACGCCAATCTGCCGTTTCTGGTGGGACCCGGTATCGGCGGCTCGGTGATTCTGGGTATTACGCTCGCAGGCGAACATGTCGCATGGCAAACGGGCCTCGGCATTGCGTTCGTGTCCGGCGTGCTGTTCCTGATCCTGACCCTGGTGGGCGCACGCAGCCTCGTGGTGCGCCTGATACCCGCGCAGATCAAGCTTGGGCTCGGCGCGTCGATCGGTTTGTTCATCGCGGTGCTCGGCTTCCGCAACGCCGGGATGGTGATCGCCAACGCGAAGACCAATGCGCTCGCGCTCGGCGATTTCTCGCGGCCCGGCACCCTGGTGGCCCTGATCGGCCTCGGCGCGGCTGTCGTGCTGCAAGGGCGCCGCGTACCTGGTGCGATTCTGTGGGCAATCCTGATTGCGGCGGCCGCCGGTGTGCCGCTTGGCGTGACGCACATGCCCGCCTCGTTTCTGTCGTGGCCGCACAGCATCGCACCGATCGCCTTCAAGCTCGACATTGCGAGCGCCCTGAGCGTGGCCTCGATTCCGTATCTGTTCGTGTTCTTCGCGGCGGAGTTTTTCTCGACGCTCGGCACCACGCTCGCGGTCGGCGCCAAAGCGGACCTGCTCGACGAAAACGCGAATCTGCCGAACATCAACCGCCCGTTTCTCGTCGATTCGATTGCCGCGACGCTCGGTCCGGTGTTCGGTATTCCGGCGTTGACCGCATTGGTGGAATCCGCCGCAGGCGTTGAGGCGGGTGGACGTACCGGCCTCTCCTCGCTCGCCGCAGCCGCAATGTTCGCCCTGATGCTGCTGTTCGTGCCGGTTGCGCTGGCGATTCCGAAAGAAGCGACCGCACCCGCACTGATCCTGATCGGATTGTCGATGTTCAGCACGATTCGCCATACGCATTTCGACGACTTCAGCGACTCGCTGCCCGTTCTTTCGATGGTGCTGCTCACGCTGATGTCGAACAGCTTCGGCACCGGCATCGCTGGCGGTTTGCTCTGCTATGTCCTCGTCAAACTGCTAGCCGGACGTTTCCGTGAAGTGCCGTGGGGCCTCTATGTGCTGGCCGTGCCGCTCGGCTATTACTTCTATACCGTGGTCAAACCGCATTGAACGCCGTGCCTGAGTTGATCGGCCTGGCGACACCGCCTGCCTGCTCAACCTGGCTACACGTTTTCATTCTGCATTTGCACTAAACTGAATTTGCGTCGAGTTTTACGCACTACCGAAAACCATACCGACATGAAAGAGACACTGGGCAATGTGCCCGCATCGCGCCTCGGCATTGCGCTCACCGATGCTCACCACGCCTTCTTCACGGCGCTGCCGAAGGTCGAATTGCATTGCCATCTGCTGGGCGCGGTACGCCACGAGACTTTCATTGCGCTCGCCGAAAAGAGCCGTGCGCCGATCGAGCGCGACGAGATCGACGCCTTCTACACACGCGGTGAAAAGCCGGTTGGCGTGCTGCGCGTACTGCGCGCGCTCGACGAGCATCTGCTCACGCAGGCAGACGACCTGCACCGCATTACCTACGAGTATCTCGCCGATGCCGCCGCGCACCAGGTGCGTCATAGCGAATTCTTCTGGAATCCTACCGGTACGGTGCGCGTCTCGAAGATTCCCTATGCGGATGCGCAAGCGGCCATCGTCACCGCGATTCGCGACGCCGCGCGCGATTTCGGCATCAGCGCGCGGCTGATTCCGAGCATCGATCGCGAAGCCGATCCCGACGAAGCGGTGGCACTGGTCGACTGGATGTGCGCGCATCGCGCGGACGAAGTGGCGGGCCTCGGTATCGACTACCGCGAGAACGACAGGCCGCCTGAGATGTTCTGGAAGGCGTATCGCAATGCGCGCAATGCAGGCTTCAGGACGACCGCGCATGCGGGCGAATTCGGCATGCCGTGGCGCAATGTCGAAACCGCCGTCGACCTGCTGCAATGCGACCGGATCGATCACGGCTATACGCTCGTCGACAACCCGCAGTTGGCGGCGCTTTACGCTGAACGCGGCATCGTATTCACCGTGGTGCCGACCAACTCCTACTATTTGCGCACGCTTGCGCCGGAAGTCTGGGCAGAACAGCATCCGATACGGCGCATGCCGGGTCTGGGCCTGAAAATCCATCCCAACACCGACGACCCGACACTGCACAAAGTAACGCCGAGTGAGGCATGGCAATTGATGTACAGCCATTTTGGCTTCAGCATCGCCGAGTTGCGGCAGTTCATGCTGAACGGCATCGATGGTGCATGGGTCGACGCAGCAACCCGCCAGGCATGGCGCGCGGCGTGGGGCGCGGAATTCGACGCGTTGGCGGCGGCTCTGCCTGCTTAGGCTTGAACGGTGGTGGAACGGCACCGCCGATCACGCCATCCGCTCATGGTGCGGCCGTGCGGCTTCATTCGCCAATCCACGAACCACGTAAATCGCTTTCATACAGCAATTGCAGCAACGTGCCCGCCGGACGGCTCAGCCGTTTGGCGGCCAGTGCGATAAATTCCACTGACGGCAGCGTCGGCAGACTGGCCGCGTTGAGCGGCGGCGTCAGCCCCCGCGCCGCTAAGTACTGCGGACGAACCGTGATGCCGAGCCCGCCGCGCGCGGCCGCAATACAGCCCGAGTGGCTGCTGCTCGTGCACACCACCTGCCAGCTAAAACCGGCTTCGGCGAGCGCATCGAGCACCACGGCGCGCGTCACGCTCGGCTCAGCAACCAGAATCAGCGGCAGCGGCTGGCTGAGGTCGACCAGCGTACCCGTGCGCGCCAGCCACTCCAGCCGCCCCGTGAAAAGCGGCACGCCGCGGCGGTCACCCAGGCGCCGCTTGCCGACCAGCAGATCGATCGAGCCGGCGTCCAGCAATTCATACAGCTTGCCCGTCATCCCAATCGTGATTTCCAGTTCGACATCGGGATGCGCGTCGCGAAACGCCGCCAGCACCGTGGGTAACGGCCCGAGCGCAACGTCGTCCGATGAGCCTAGCCGCACGCGCCCTTTCAGGCGCGGTGCACGAAACTGCGACTCGGCCCGGGCGAGCGCCTGCAGGATCACGCTGGCGTGCGCGAGCATGGCCTCGCCGTCCGGGGTCATGGCGAGCGAATGGGTGTCGCGCACGAACAGGCGCCGTCCCACGCTCTCTTCGAGTCGCCGGATATGTTCGCTGACGCTCGACTGCGTGAGATCGAGTTGCCGTCCCGCCTCGGTGAAGCTATGGCAGGCTGCCACCGTTGTGAACGTCTTGAGCCAGATGGGATTGAGCATGCTTCATTGTGAGCCTGGTTATCGGCAAAGTCGATAACAGTCAACGCCCTCAGCAGGGTTCCCGATTGACGGCGATGTCAATATCATGACGCCATCCCCCCAACGATTGTTTCGAGCATGGGCCGCCGTTCTGTCCCCGCCACCGCCCTGTCGCTCATTTGAATATGAACAAGGATTCCGCCCAGACAGCGCTACTCTGGATCGTCGCCGCCGGCTTTTTCATGCAGTCGCTCGACACGACGATCGTCAACACCGCGTTGCCGTCGATCGCGAGGAGCCTCAACGTCGCGCCGCTCGCGATGCAACCGATCGTGGTCGCCTACACGCTGACAATGGCGATGCTCACGCCCGCGTCGGGCTGGCTCGCCGATCGCTTCGGCACACGGCGCGTGTACTTTGCGGCGATTCTCATCTTCGTGCTTGGATCGATCTGCTGCGCGAGCGCGCATACGCTCGGCCAGCTGGTGCTGGCGCGGGTCCTGCAAGGGCTCGGCGGCTCGATGCTGTTGCCGATCGGCCGGCTCGCCGTGCTGCGCAGTGTTTCGAGCGAACAATACGTGTCGGCGCTCGCGTTCATTTCGATTGCCGGCCAGTTGGGGCCGATCGCCGGTCCGACGCTAGGCGGCTGGTTCGTCCAGGCCATTACATGGCACTGGATTTTCCTGATCAACGTGCCGATCGGCGCCTTGGGACTCTACGCGGTGCAGCGGTTCTTGCCGGCGCATGGCGAAACCCAGGCGCCGCCGTTCGACTTCGTCGGTTGTGGGTTGCTGTCGCTGTGCATGATCGCGTTTTCGCTGGCCGTCGACGCGCCGGTCCCTTCGCACCGCGCAGCCTGGTCGGCAGCGCTCTTCGCGCTCGCCGTGGCCAGCGCGCTCGCCTACATTCCGCATGCGAGGCGCCGCAGCAATCCCCTATTCAAACTCGCGCTCTTTCGCGAACCGAATTTCAGTGTCGGACTGATCGGCAACCTGGTATGCCGCATCGGCTCGAGCGCCGTGCCATTCCTCGTGCCTTTGCTGCTGCAATTGCAGCTTGGCTACACACCGCTGCATTCCGGCCTGATGATGCTGCCCGCCGCCCTGGCCGGCACCCTCACCAAACGCTGGATTGCGCCACTCGTGCGCCGCTATGGCTATGACGCCTTCCTGCTCGTCAACACGGTGATCGTGGGTTCGTCCATCGTTGCGCTCGCATTAATCACGCGCAGTACGCCGCTGATCGTCGGGATCGTGATTCTGGCCGTGTTCGGCGGCGCCAACTCCATGCAATTCGCGGCGATGAACAGCGTCACGCTCAAAGGTCTCTCGCATGAAGACGCCGGCAGCGGCAACAGTCTCTTTTCGATGGTGCAGATGCTGGCGATCGGGCTGGGCGTCTCGATCGGCGGCGGCCTCGTGAATCTGTTCTCGGCGCAATGGGGATCGACGGCGCTCGGCTTCCGCCTGAGCTTCGTGTGCGTGGGCGTCATCACGCTGGTGTCGGCGTGGATATTTCGCCATCTCGACGAGGCGCCCGTCACGCGCGAGGTGCGCCGGCAAGCGACGCAGGGCACGGGACGCTGAGCAGCGCCACTCGATCCGGCAGCCGGGTGCCGGAAAATCCTTCTCCTGGTTCGTTCAAACGCACGCCTCCTCGATGGTGGCGCCTGCAATATTCGATCAATCGGCAAAATCGATAATAAAAACTCGCGGCTTGATCGCGTTCTCCGCCGATTGGCACCGATATGCCTGTTGCATAACGAGAGCCCCTTTCCACGGCACATCTGGTCAAGTCATCCAGATCGGCGCAGCGCGTATGCCTGACGCGGTAGCGTGGCGCTTATTCCACTCATGATGCAGCGTCATTGATGCGCTCCAATGACCGGTGTTTCCCGATACCCACGTATGAATTCAAACGATATTTCGCGTTAGCATGTCACGCATTAATGCATAACAAAGGAATATCACATGCCATTTGACGAGCGCATGCTGAACGGCATGGGCGTGCTGACGGCGATCGTCGACTGCGGTAGTTTTGCGGCGGCAGGCGAAGCACTCGATATGTCGCAATCCGGGGTTAGCCGTTCGGTTGCGCGGCTGGAAACGCGCCTTGGCATCCGGCTCTTTGACCGCACCACTCGTTCGGTCACGCTGACTGACGAGGGCCGGCGCTTTTACGAACAGATCGTCCCGCTGCTGGGTGGGCTCGAGGAAGCGGCCGCAACCGCGGCACAGGGCGCCACGGCGATACGCGGGCGTTTGCGCGTGAGCATGGACCCGCTGTTTTCGCGTCTCGTGCTGGGACAGAGACTGGGGGGCTTCATCGACAAGCATCCCGATCTGCAACTCGAGTTGATCACGCGCGACCAGTTAGGCGATATGGTCGCTGACGGTTTCGATCTGGCGATCCGCTTTGGCACGCCTCCGGTTTCGACGCTGATTGCACGCAAGCTGATCGACACGCGGATTATGACGGTGGCTGCGCCGTCGTATCTGAAGAAGCATGGCCATCCGGCGAGCCCTGCGGAGCTCGAAAGCGGCAAGCATGTGTGCATCAAGTTTCGCGATCCGCTGACGGGTTACCCGTTCAATTGGGAGTTTCATCGTGGGCGCAAGAAGATCGCGATTACGCCGCAGGGTCGCTTGACTATCAATGACGTTGGCACTTTGCATAGTGTGTGCGCCGCGGGCCAGGGTGTCGCTCAGGTTCTCGCGCTTGGGGTCGAGTCGTTGCTCACCAGCGGCAAACTGGTTGAACTGTTTCCCGATTGGGCGGATGGGGTTTATCCGCTTTACGCGCTTTATCCTTCGCGGCATCAGCCGCCGGCCAAGGTAAGGGCGTTTTTTGATTTTATTGTGTCGGTGATGGGGGGTGGGGGTTTGGGGCGCGAGGGCGCTGTGGGTTGAAGTGAGGGGTTGGTTTTTTTGCCTGCTCGGCGGTTGGTTGGCTGTTTGTCTGTTTGTATGCCTGCGGTGTTGGGCTTGTCTTGTGCTGGGTTCTTCTTTGGTCTTTCCTTGAATTGTTCGTGGGCGGGTTTGGCTGTGCTTTTATGGCGTTGGCCTTTCCTTGTTGTGTTCGTGGTTTATTAGTGTTGCCCCTGTGCGGGGCGGCACTTACTTTCTTTGCCGCCGCAAAGAAAGATAAGCAAAGAAAGCGGCTCACACCGCCAGCTCATAAGCGGGGCCCCCGCACAGCCACGGTAGTGGTGCATCTGGAATCAGTGTTCTCGCACATTCGGCGTTAGTGACAAGGGCGTCATACTTCCGGCGGCGCTGCGCGCGCCGAACGGTTCTTCATAAAACCACCCATCGCGCGTTTGCTCTTGCGGTTTGTCTCGGTCCCTGGCTCGTCGGTGCATCGCAGCTGCTGATACGACTGCGGCCCCCGCTACCCGAAACGAAGCCACCGGTTTCCCATGCAGACCCATCCGCGACGCACGCAGTGCGGAGTGGGAGCGGATGAGCGCCTTGTCGCTAACGCGGAGTGTGCGAGAACACAGATTCCAGATGCACCACTACCGTGGCTGTGCGGGGGACCCGCTTATGAGCTGGCGGTGTGAGCCGCTTTCTTTGCTTATCTTTCTTTGCGGCGGCAAAGAAAGTAAGTGCCGCCCCGCACAGGGGCAACACTAATAAACCATTAACAATTCAAGGAAAGGCCAACGCCACAGGCAAACAGCCAAAAACAACCCACGAACAAAACAAGGAAAGGCCAAAGAAGAACCCAGCACAAGCCAAGCCCAACGCCACAGGCATACAAACAACCAAACAACCGCCGAACAGGCAAAAAAAACCTCAAACACCTTTCCTACGTTTTGGCCTCAAACCCGCACAAATCCTCCCCTTCGAACCGCTTTCACAGCGCAGACATTTTTTCCGATTTATTACAGATTATTTTTTCCCTGTAATCACCTATTTTTCTGCATGCAGCAAGGTGTGCACACAACGAACCGGCTGCCGCCCCTCAACAGAGAAGAAAGGAGACGCCTGTGTTCACCTTCTCCCCCAAGTCCCATCCGGCTCCCAGGGTTTCCATCTGCCTGCCAACCTGCAATCGGCCCGAGTTGATCGCCGCCTGCATCGATTCATGCCTCGAGCAGACCTACGGCGACCTCGAGATCGTGATCGGCGACGATTCAAAGGACCAACGCACCCAGCAACTGATCGCGCAGCGCTATCCAAACGACCCACGCATCCGCTACGTGATGAACCAGCCGCCGCTCGGCCAGGCCCGCAATGTCGCGAGCCTGTTCGAGCGCGCTCGCGGCGACAAGATCCTGCTGATTCACGACGACGATCTGCTCACCACCGACGGAGTCGAAAAACTCGTGTCGCTATGGGCACTTCACCCACAACTGGAAGTCGCATTCGCCGACCAGTATGAGGCCGATCACAACGGCACCATCGACCTCGACGCGAGCACGCGTCTGAACATCGCGTTCCGCCGCACAAGAGACGCCGAAGGCTTGCAGCCCTTGCCCGGCAGAACCGGCCTGATCCAGATGTTCCCGAACAACGGCTGGATGGCCAACGCCGACCTGGTTAAACGGATCGGCTACACGGATCAGTACGGCACGTGTTGCGATTTCGTGTTCGGCACCGAACTCTGTCTCGCGGCGCGCGAGGTGTTCTATCTGCATGAATATGTGTCCGTATACCGGAAGACGGCGACCTCGATCTCGCATAGCACGCGCGGCACGACAGGTTCCGCGCCCGTCAGCGCGTATGCGTTCGTCAAGGCGCTGAACCTGCCGCCGCAACTGGAACCGTCACGCAAGCTGGCGTTGCGCCGGCTCGCGCCGATTGTCGTCTCGGTTCACGCGAAGAATCAGCAAGCGGCGCCCGGTTTGAAGATCCTGTTCACGCATCTCTTTGCCTACAACTACGGTTTGAGCATGCGGTTTTATTACCACCTGCTGATGCTCTCACGCGCGGCTGTGAACCTGCGGCAGCACGCAGCGGTGACAGGTGTAGCTGCGGCAGCATCCGGTGTGGCCGCAGCGGCATCGGCTGTCGTCGCCGAGCCGGCGGCCGCTGTGACGGAGCTCGTTACCGACATCGTGACCGACCGGTCCGAGCTGATCTGACTGCCGCCGCAGCTGGGCGCGACAGTCAGTCGCCGGACAATACCTGAGTAGCAGCCGGCGCGAGCGGCCGCACGATACGCCTGCGCCGCGTCAACGCATACGTGGCGACGCGGTCAAGCGCCGTGCACAGCACAAGATAGATGAAGCCGACGAGCAAAAATATCTGCGCGGGATAGACCATCAGCCGATTGCTCACCTGCGTCGCGACGAACGACAACTCCCCAACGCCGACGATATACGCAAGGGAGGTGTCCTTCACCAGCGACACCCATTGATTCACGAACGAAGGCGCCATGATGCGCATTGCCTGAGGCAGCAACACGTAGCGCAGCGTTTGCATCCGCGTGAGGCCGAGCGACAATCCGGCTTGCCACTGCCCGTCGCCCACCGCGCGAATGCCCGCGTGCACCGAGTGCGCAAGGTACGCACCGCCGATCAGCGAGAGCGCGCAGACGACCGTCGCGAGTCCGGGCACATCGACATGAAAAACCACCGGCAGCAGGAAATAAGTCCAGAAGATCAGCATCAGCACAGGAATCGCGCGAAAGAAGCCAATCACGAGCAGCAAGGGGATGCGGGCAACGCGCCCTGCCATGGTCAGCGCAACACCGCCCGCGACACCGAGCACCGCCGAAGCAAGCGCGGAACACAGTGCAAGCACCAGCGTAAGCGCCGCGCCACCGAGCGGTCCCTGTGGAAAAGCGCCGACCAGCAGATACGGCAAATTATTGGCGAACAGCGACCACGTCATGCTCAGCGCCTCGCGAATGAACGCTCGCGCGCGTGCGTCACCGTATGCGAAACGGCTTCGATCACCGCGATGGCGACGATGTACAACACGGTTGCCACACCGAATGCCTCGAAAGTTTTGAAGCTCTCCGTCTCGACCTGACGCGAGGCATACGACAATTCGGCAAGACCGATTGCCATGGTCAGCGACGAATTTTTCACGAGGTTCATGTATTGGCCGAAGAGCGGCGGCAGCGAAATGCGCACGGCTTGCGGCAGTACGACGTAGCGGAAGGCCTGCAATGGTGTGAGACCCAGGGCTGCGGCCGCGGCATGCTGACCTGCCGGTACACCGCGCAAACCGGCCTGAAACTCCTCGGCGATGAACGCTGCCGTATAACACGTGAGCCCGACCCAGCCGGCGACAAACTCGAACGACGGCCAGCGCAACGCATACGCGCCGAGCTGCACGCCATGCGGCATGTTCAGCCATTGCATCATTGCGTCGGGCATCAGCGTGGCCGCGCCGAAGTACCAGAAGAACAGTTGCACCAGCAACGGCGTATTGCGAAACACCAGCACATACGTGGTCGTTGCACGGCGCAGCCAGCCGTACCGGGCATGACGCGCGATCGCCAGCACGAAACCCGCCAGGGTGGCCGCGAGCGCCGCCGTCAACGCAAGACCCACGGTGACGCCGAAGCCTTGCCACAGCCACGTCAGATACTTTGGAGCGAGCCACGCCTGCATCGTTAAACCTGCGTTTATAAAACCATTCTTTCGAAAATGCCGACGGGCACGTTACCCCTGTGCCCGTTCATTCCTGGGTGCTGCAGCGGCACGGAGATCAGGTCTTGTCGCCGATCCTGAAGATGCGTGCGAGCGGCGTCTTCGTTTGCGGACCGAACCAGCGGTTGTAGATCTTCGCGGCCGAGCCGTCGGCTTCCAGTCCTTTGAGCGTATCGTTCACAAAGCCGACGAGACGCGTCTCGCCCTTCGGAATGCCGACGCCCATGTAGTCGTTCGAAATCGTGAACGCCGGGATCTCGTAGTTCTGCTTGTCTGGTACGTTGGCGAGCAGGCCGACCAGCTTCGGACCGTCCTGCGTGATTGCCTGCACATTGCCCGCGCGCAGTGCCGCAAATGCGAACGGCGTGTCGTCGTACGCGACGATCGTGGCTTGCGGGAATTTCTCGCGCAACGTGATCTCGTTGGTGGTGCCCTTGTCAGCGCCCACCCGCAGGCTGTTGATCTGATCCGGCGACTTCAGCACGCCCTTCTTGGCCAGAAATTGCTGGCCCGACGAGAAATACGGAATGCTGAAATCGACCTGCTTGGCGCGCTCGTCGGTGATCGTGAAGTTGGCGAGCACCAGGTCCACTTTCTTCGACGCGAGGAATGGAATGCGGTTGGCAGGATTGGTCGGCTGCAGTTCGAGCTTCACACCGAGCTTGTCGGCAATGGCCTTCGCGTAGTCGACATCGAGGCCGACGATGTGGTTGCTGCTTGCATCGACATAACCGAACGGCGGATTGCTGTCGAAGGTTGCGACGCGCAGCACGCCTGCTTTCCTGATGTCGTCCAGACGATCGGCATGGGCCAAGCCCGGGACCGTCATCGTCAGCCCCGTCATGGTCACTAGCCAGGCAGCGAGTAATTTCGATTTCATTTTTATGGATCTCTTTGTTTGTATGCGATGCATATGCGCTGTTTCAGAAACGGATGCGTGTTGGCGATATCCGTCGCAAATCCGCCGCCATGCTTTCGCAAGCACGAAGAGCGACCGATGGCCACGCATGGCGTCACCTTAGCAGCGGCGCCACGCGCCCCGAACCAAGAAATGCTCCTGTAATAAGCGCGTTTTCTGCTAAGCATCCGCTCATTAGCAAACGCGTATTTGTCGCTTGGTCGCGCGCGTGCGGCTGATTAGGATGAGACTCGAACCGTCATCAGCGTCGAGGTGATTTGCCATGTCCGACAGTGCCTGTTTCAAGCCGCGTGTGATCGAGCCGGTCGTCGTCAATCAGCCGGAAGGATTGGGACTGGCCGTGGAGTTATGGCTTGCGCACCCCGTCGATGGAATTGCGGGGCGAGCCGTGCAGATTCATTTGCGCAGCGACGCGAAGATGGCGCAAGCCGAGACGCTGCGCGATCTGCTGCATGCGCTGGGCACGGAGATCGTGGTGGCATGAGCATGAGCATGCGCCGTGCTTGCAGCGCTCGCCGTGCAGATCGGTGAGATAAAAAAACGGCGGCCGGGTTGCCCCTGGCCGCCGTTCTCAAGCAGCGCTCATGCGCGCTGTTCGAGCGTGCCGCTCACGCTCAAGGCTCGTGACGCAGATACCCTTCTTTCGAAGGATCGCGCATGCGCAGCGACACGAGGCCGGCGATCGCGCACAGCACGGTCACATACCAGTAGAACATCGTCTCGTTGCCCACCGACTTCAGCCACAGCGCGACGTATTCCGCCGAGCCGCCGAAGATCGCATTGGCCACCGCATACGACAACCCCACGCCAAGCGCGCGCACTTCCGGCGGGAACATTTCGGCCTTGATCAGGCCGCTGATCGACGTATAGAAGCTGACGATCGCCAGCGCCACGACCACGAGGCCGAAGGCCGCGTACGGGCTCGTCACGTCTTTCAGGGCATGCAGCAGGGGCACCGTGCCGATGGTCGCGAAGAAGCCGAAAAACAGCATCGACCGGCGCCGGCCGATACGATCCGACAAGGCCCCGAACGCCGGCTGCATGATCATGTAGACGAACAGCGCCGCGGTCATCACGTTGCTTGCCGTCTTGGCGTGCATACCGGCCGTGTTGACCAGGTACTTCTGCATGTACGTGGTGAACGTGTAAAAAATCAGCGAGCCGCCGGCCGTAAAGCCGAGCACCGTCGCGAATGCACCCTTGTGCAGCCACAAACCGCGCAAGGTGCCGGCTTCCTTGCGCTGTCGCGTTTCAGCCGTGGTGGTTTCTTCGAGCGATTTACGCAGATACAGCGCGACCAGTGCCGCCAACGCGCCGATCACAAACGGCACGCGCCAACCCCACGCTTTCAGCTCTTCGGTGGAGAGGGTTTGTTGAAGGATCACCAGCACCAGCAGCGCGCACAACTGGCCGCCGATCAGCGTGACGTACTGGAACGACGCGAAGAAGCCGCGGCGGCCCTTGAGCGCGACTTCACTCATGTAGGTGGCGCTGGTGCCGTACTCGCCGCCCACCGACAGGCCCTGGAACAGGCGTGCGACCAGCAGGAGCGCCGGCGCCAGGGCGCCGATCTGCGCATAGGTGGGGAGCACCGCGATCACCAGCGAGCCGCCGCACATCATGAACACCGACACCATCATCGCGGTTTTGCGGCCGTGCTTGTCGGCGAGCCGGCCGAAGAACCAGCCGCCGATCGGGCGCATCAGGAAGCCCGCGGCAAAGACGCCCGCGGTGTTGAGCAACTGCGTGGTGGTGTTGCCGCTCGGGAAGAAGGCCGGCGCGAAGTACAGCGCACAGAACGAGTACACGTAAAAGTCGAACCACTCGACGAGGTTGCCCGATGAAGCGCCAACGATCGCGAAGATGCGGCGCCGGGTGTCGTGTGCGTCGTGAGCCGTGGCCACGGTTTGGTCGGATAGGTCGGTCATGCTGTTCTCTTTCCTTGTCTTTAAACGGAGGTAGCGGTCGTGGCGCCGCCTTCACAACACGCGTATCGAGGTGTCGCAGGAGGGCCTGCAGTCCTGTAGCGCGTGTGCGCGAATTTTACAGAATTGCAAGGGGGAGATGGGGGTTTGTTAGGGTTGTTGGTGCGTGGGGACTGGGGGTTTTGCCTTCTCGGCGAGTTTTTTTAGAGTGTTGGGGTTTTCTTGGTTCTGGGTTTTTGGCCCTTTTTTGTTCTGGTTTTTTTGGCCTTTCCTTGAATTTTTAGTGGTCTATTAGTGTTGCCCCTGTGCGGGGCGGCACCTACTTTTCTTTGCCTGCCGCAAAGAAAAGATAGGCAAAAGAAAGCGGCTCAAACCGCCAGCTCATAAGCGGGGCCCCCGCACAGCCACGGTAGTGGTGCATCTGGAATCAGTGCTCCCGCACACTCCGCGCGAGTGACAAAGCACTCATCAGCTCCCACTCCGCACTGCGTGCGTCGCGGATGGGTCTGCCACGGAAACCGGGCGCTTCGTTTCGCGTAGCGGGGGCCATCGGCTTCGCCTCGGCGAGGTGCCGGAAAACGCGCTGGTTCTCAAACTGCGCGTCGGCGCGCGCAGCGCCGCCGGAAGTATGACGCCCTTGTCACTAGCGCTGAATGTGCGGGAGCACGGATTCCAGATGCACCACTACCGTGGCTGCGCGGGGGACCCGCTTATGAGCTGGCGGTTTGAGCCGCTTTCTTTGCTTATCTTTCTTTGCGGCGGTGTATAGACCGGGGACATGATTGACAAACGTGCGGGGACATCATTGACACTTTATGGTCAGCGATTCTCGCTCCTCAGGTCAAGGGTGAGGATGCGGTGATGTGCAAACCAGAATTCAAATACGCCGTCTTCGCCCGGCTTTGCGCGTGCTGCAACCGGCAGCCCATAAAGAGCATTCGAGACCTTGAGATGCCGTCCTTCAAAGCGTAGCCGGCCGTCGGATTTGACCCGCAGCACCACGTCATCCGGGCCGTACTCTGGCTCCTGCAGCGCTGATGGATACGCCCGCGGGCTCGGCTTGTAACGGCTGATCGGTGTATCCATGCCGATCGCTTCATGCGGGCGCTCGCAGTTATATATGGTGCGCCAGCGGTCCAGTTCCTGCTGCACGTGCTCCTGCGTAGCGAAGCTTCGTCCGTTCAGCACTTCTGCCTTCAGCGTCCGGTGAAACCGCTCATCCTTGCCGTTGGTCTGCGGGTGATACGGCCGGCTGTAGCTGATGCGGATGCCCAGCCGGATCAGCCAGACGGCCAGCTCGGTAAGCTGCCCCGGACTGCCGGGCGAGCCCCACGGCGAGCCGTTATCGGTGTTGATGCGCAACGGCAGGCCGTAATGCCCAAACGCCTCCCTTAAGCCTGCCTGCACGGTAGCGGTGTCGGTGGGGCCACAGGCGCGCAGCAGGATGCTGAAGCGCGAGTGATCGTCCAGTACCGTCAGGGGGCTGCAGCGCTCCTTCCCGAGGGTCTCGAAGTGCCCCTTGAAGTCCATCTGCCAGAGTACGTTGGGCTGGTCGTGCTCAAAGCGCTTCCAGGGCTCGCTCATCGC
>NZ_MCAS01000047.1 GCF_003610895.1 Paraburkholderia fungorum | reverse complement strand
GCAACCTCGGCCCTTGGGTTGGTCGCCCTCGGCGCGCACGCTCAGAGCAGCGTGACGTTGTACGGCGTCGTCGATACGGGGATCGGCTATCAGAGCAGCCAGACGTCGCTGGGTTCGACGTCGGGGGGCCGTTCGGTGATCAAGATGGTGAACGGCATCTGGGCGGGCAGCCGCTTCGGCCTGAAGGGCGGTGAAGATCTGGGCGGCGGCACGAAGGCGATCTTCCAGTTGGAAGAGGGCTTCAACAGCGCAACCGGCGCGCAATCCGTTTCCGGTCTGGCGTTCAACCGTCAGGCGTACGTCGGCGTGACCAATGCCACCTACGGTTCGCTGACCGCAGGGCGCCAGTACACGTCGTACTACACGCTGCTGTCGCCCTATAGCCCGACTACGTGGCTGACGGGCGCTTACGGCGCACACCCGGGCGATATCGATTCGCTGGATACGCTGTACCGCGCGAATAACTCGCTGGTGTACACGTCGCCGAGCATGCATGGCCTGACGGTGAGCGGTTCGTACTCGCTGGGCGGCGTGGCGGGCAGCACCAATGCCGGTTCGACGTACAGCGCGGCGGTTCAGTACCTGAACGGCCCGTTCGGGATCGCGGCAGGCTACCAGCGCATCAATAACGCGGCGGTGGGCGGCGGTGCGTGGGATCCTAACTCCACGACCTCGAATGGCGGTGCGCAGACGGCGGTGTCGGGCATCAACAACGGCTATCAGACGGCGCAGGCGCAGCAGCGCGTTGCCGTGACGGGCGGCTATGCGTTCAGCTCGCAATGGGACATCTCGTTCTCGTATTCGAACGTGCAATACATCCCGGGCGTGAACTCGGCGTTCCACAACGAGGCGATCTTCAACACGGCTGGCGCAGTGCTGCACTACAAGCCGCTGACGGCACTGGATCTGGCTGCCGGCTACAGCTACACGCGTGCGACGCAGGCGAACGGCATTACGAGCGCGGCGAGCTATCAGCAGTTCAATCTCTCGCAGTACTACAGTCTGTCCAAGCGGACCGGCCTGTATGCGCTGGAGGCTTACCAGCGTGCGGGTGGCCAGACTCTCGCGCCGAACAAGGCCGGCACGGCCACGAGCATCATCAATGCAACGGCCGATATCGGCGACGGTCAGAACGGCGCGCCGTCTTCGTCACGCAGCCAGTTCGCGGCAGGCGTGGGCATTATTCACCGCTTCTAGGAGCATGGCGTGGCGGCGCAGCGTTGCTCCGCCACGGCAATATCTTCCGATACGTCTTGGTCCGACGGCAATGCGCGTTGCCGGGACATCGGATGAATGGGACATATCACGGCGCCGTACTCGAGCAAGGCTTCAACGCAAGGCCTGGTCGGACTGTCGCTATCGCAGTCGGTGGCGACACTTGGTAGTCTTAAAGAAACATGTCGAAATTGCCGTTAGACGCGCAGATAGTTATCAAATTGGGGCGTTCGCATGAAGTTGTCCACAAAGTTGCTGATCCTGGTTGCCGCCGCCTTGTTCGGCGTTGTACTCGTTGCCGCAACCGCTGTTCAGACCGTGCGCAGCTCGCTTGTGGACAGTCGGAGGGAGGAGATCGTCATTCTTCTGACGAAGGCCGAGCATCTTGTCGATCACTACCGCGATCTGCAGTCGCGTGGCGTGCTGACGCGCGACCAGGCTCAACAGGCAGCTAAAGACGCACTCTCCCAACTTAACGCGAACACGAAAAGCTATTACTGGGTCACCACGGCCGATGGCGTGAATCTGGTCCACCCGATTGCCCGGTTCATCGGCACGAGAGCCAAGGGCAATAAAACCACCACAGGATTGACCGACAGCGAGGCCTATCGTGCGGGCATGGCGGCCTCGCATTTTGCGCTTGTCGACGTGCTCGTAAAGCGCACTCCTGATGCAACCCCGGAGCCGAAGTTGCAAGGCGTGGTTGCGATACCCGATTGGGACTGGTGGATCGGTACCGGTTTCTTCTATGACGATATCAACGCAGCGTTCATGAAGCTCGTCATCGTTCTCGGTTCCATTGCAGCCGGCATCTTCGTTGCGATCGGCGCGATCGCATGGGCCGCGATACGCAGCGTGAACAGGGCGCTCGGCGGGGACCCGGCTTATGCGACCCATATCGCCACGCAAATTGCAGGCGGCAATCTGGCCATCGACGTCGAAGTGGGAAGGGCGCCGCCGGGCAGCCTGCTGTACGTGCTGAACGACATGAAGTCAAAGCTCGCGGCCATCGTGTCCGAGATCCAGTCAGTGAGTCATTCGATCGCAACGGGCTCAGGCGAAATCGCCCAAGGCAACCTGGATCTGTCCCAACGCACCGAGAAGCAGGCGGCGTCATTGCAGGAAACGGCCGCCAGCATGGAGCAGATTACGGCGAACGTTAAGCAGAATGCGGACAGCGCGCGACAGGCGAGTGGGCTTGCCAACGCGGCGACAGAGACCACGGCGCGCGGGGGTTCCGCGGTGCAGGAAGTAGTCGGGACGATGAAGCAGATCGAGAGCGAGTCGAAAAAAATCGCGGAGATCACCTCGGTTATCGAAGGGATTGCCTTCCAGACCAACATCCTTGCGCTCAATGCCGCTGTCGAGGCGGCGCGGGCGGGCGAGGAGGGGCGCGGTTTCGCTGTCGTAGCAGGCGAAGTTCGCGCCCTTGCACAACGCAGCGCCTCGGCTGCGAAAGACATCAAGAGCCTGATCCAGGCGTCAGTGGCTAATGTCAGCGGCGGCACCCGGCTGGTCGAGGTAGCCGGCAGTCGGATGGCCGAGATCGAACAGTCGATTCACCGGGTAACCGGCATCATGAGCGAGATTACCTCCGCGTCGGAGGAGCAGAGCACGGGCATTGACCAGGTCAGCCGTGCGGTGTCGCTGATGGATGAAGTGACGCAGCAGAATGCTGCACTGGTGGAGCAGGCGGCCGCAGCTGCGGCGTCGCTCGACGAACAGGTAGGGCGACTGCGTTCTGTGGTGGCGGTATTTCGGGTAGTCGCGACACCTCCCGCGCGGTCTTAGTCGGCGTTGACGTGCCCATGTTTCGTCGCGGGGCGCGCCCGGTTGTTGTTCAGCAATCGCCCGTCTCCTTCATCGGGATTGCACATAACCTCACGAGGAAATCAGGAAATCCTGATAGACGACGGCTGTCATCGTGGCCAAGCTACATTGCGCAGAAGTGAGCTCGCCCGCGTGATGCACATCTCGTGTGCAATACATCGGAGCGTTCCTATACCTGGCCTCAATATTGCCGAGAAAACGGCATGGGCATCACGCACAGCGCGGCTTCTTTGGACGGACAACATTTGGGTGGCGATCATCGGACGCACGGCACCGGTGCGACCGTCGTTCGCTGATCCGGTCTGCACAGGCAATCTGTGCTCGCGCTGGCCGTCTGGAGCGTCATGGATATGGAAGCGGTAAGAACTGCATTCGGGACGAGGCCATGGCGGCGTCCCTGAGGTCGAGCTTCGCGAGATCGGATTTTTCGTTCCCACGGCGAAGCGTAAACTTGAGTTCCAAATCGTTATTTCGTTATGCAAAACATGGTCACCTGCGTTGCTTGAAGAAAATCAGATTTCTTCCTAAAGCCTTCTATTGCACGAGCCGTTATTAAGGCTGCACGTCTTTTCTCCCAGTTACCTCGGCCGAAGAGCAAACGTTTGCGCCGGCACATCACCTCATACACTATTTGAACCGAAGGAGAGCATTTTTGGCCAATACCCAGAAGAGCGGACCAGGCGCCGGGCACGATGACGGGAGCACGGCCATTTCACGGCGTACGTTTCTGTACAGCCTCGGCGCGCTAGCGCTATCGGCATGCGGTGGAGAGGGTTCGATCGCTTCAGCAGGAGAGAGCACGGGCGCGGCGCGAGCCTTGGCCATGGCAGCGAACGACACGCTCGTTCGAACCGCGACTGGCGAGACCGCCGTCTCCACAAGCGCGGCCTTCGTGCATCCTGGCCTACTGCATCTGCAGTCGGACTTCGACCGGATGGCGGCCAAGGTCGGCGCGCAGGCTGCACCGTGGTACGACGGCTGGCAGGCGCTGACCACAAACGGGCATTCGAACACGAATCAGACACTCCTCGCACAGTCCGTGATCACGCGCACCGCGACGGGCGGCAGTTATCCGCATCTGATGCAGAACATCGCGGCCGCCTATGCCAATGCGGTGTACTGGAAGGTGACTGGCAGTAAGACACACGCTGACACAGCCGTGAAGATCATGAACGGATGGTCTTCGACGTTGCAGCAGGTCACGGGCGACACGAACCAGGATCTTGCCGCGGGCATCTACGGCTACGAGTTTGCGATCGTCGGCGAAATCATGCGAAGTTACTCCGGCCTGTCGGCAGCGGACCTCGCCGCATTCCAGTCGATGATGAAGAACGTCTTCTATCCGATCAACAACGACTTCCTGAATCGCCATAACGGGACAGACATCACGCATTACTGGGCCAACTGGGATCTTTGCAACATCGCTTCGATCATGGCAATCGGCGTGCTGTGCGACGACCATGCGCTGTTCGACCAGGCGGTCAATTACTTCCTCTACGGTCCCGGCAACGGCGCGATCAGACAGGCCGTCTATTACCTGCATCCGGGCTACCTTGGACAATGGCAGGAGACCGGCCGCGACCAGGGGCACACCACGCTTGGCATCGCGCTCGGCGGCGCGATCTGCGAGATGGCCTGGAACCAGGGCATCGATCTGTACGGCTACGACAACAATCGCTTCCTCGCCGGCGCGGAGTATGTCGCGAAGTCCAATCTGTATGAGCCGGACGGCACGACGATCTACACGGTTCCTTACCTGACCTACACCAACAAGGACGTCTCGCAGACACAGCTTTCGACGGCCTCGCAACCGACCCTTCGCTCGTGTTGGGCGCTCGTGTACAACCACTACGTCAATCGGAAAGGGTTGGCGGCGCCCTGGGCGCAGAAGATGGCTGCGCAAGTCCAGCCGGAAGGCGGCCCAACCGGTGGCGCGAGCGGGGCATTCGATCAGTTGGGGTACGGCACGTTGACTTTTACCCGCGACCCCGTTGCGCCGGCCGTCGCACCGAGCGGGCTGACCGCACGGCCGGGCGCGGGACAGGTTGTGCTGTCGTGGTGGGGCGTTGCCAACGGCACGAGCTACAACGTGAAGCGCGCGGCAAACTCCGGCGGCCCGTACGCGACGATCGCTCGCGGCGTCACCGATTCCCTGATGTACACCGACAGTCCGTCGCCGGGCACCTGGTACTACGTCGTGAGCGCTCAGACGCCGTCGGGCGAGAGCGCGAACTCGGCCGAAGCCATCGCTGTCAACGGGGTGCAGTTGCATACCTGGTTGAAGTTCGACGAAACCAGCGGCACCGCCGCCGATTCGAGTGGCAACGGTCATGCAGGCACACTCGTCGGTGGGGTCACGCATGCGGCCGGAAAATCCAATGGCGCAGTTTCGTTCGACGGTTCGAGCGGTTACGTGAGCTTGCCCAACGACCTCGTCGCTGATGTGGCGGATTTCACGGTCGCGGCATGGGTGTGCTGGAACGGCGGCGCAGCGTGGCAGCGCGTGTTCGATTTCGGCGCCGGCACGGGACGCTATTTATACTTGTCGCCCAAGGGCGGCCCGGATAATCGTGTGCGCTTTGCGATCACGACCAACGGGGCCTACGGCGAATATCGGCTCGACGGCACTGCGGCATTGCCGGCAGGCCAATGGACGCACGTGGCGGTTACGCTGTCAGGCACGACACTAACGCTCTACATAAACGGCGCGGCAGTGAACAGCTTGAGCAACGTTCCGTTTGCGCCGTGGCGCCTCGGTCCGACAGCGCAGAACTGGATCGGACGTTCGCAGTATTCAACGGATCCGTATTTCAACGGCCTCGTCGACGAGTTCCGGATCTATCGCGGCGCGCTTTCGGTCAGTCAGGTTACGGCACTTGCGCAGGGCATGTCTTCCGTTTGAACGGTTACGCTGACCGCACGGGCCGGGCGTCGCGCACGCCGCGCCCGGCCGGGCGTTGTCAGGTTGTGAAGTTGGCTGCGTAAGATGACGCGATGAAAGAATCGAAATCGCGCCGTCACGCTCATCGTTTCTCAGCCGGCGCCATCAGTTGCGCAGCTCGGCAGTATTTCCCCCAGTTGAGCTTGCGCGGCACCGAAGAGTTGTTCTTCGAGCGCGGCGCGATTCGGCGCGCCTCACAAAATCACCGAAGTCACCCGAACTCCATCCTGCGTTTTCTGAGGGACGACCTCTCCCGCGCCCTTTCAGCCTCCGTCTCGACAAGTTGACAACGCCCGCGCGAGCTTTCGGTTTGCTTGCGCAACATTCAACTGTTTGTAGGCTTCTTCATGAGGCGATTCAATTTATTCGCGAACCGTATCAAGACTGCATTTAGGGGTCTGCACAGCCAGGCCAGATCGGTTAAAGTCCGGGATCGCGTCATGAGGGGGCGAGGCGGAAGCTCTCTTCCTGCAATCCAGCTCGCAAGCGGCGATAAGACAGGATCTAATTTCACATAATATTCCGCTTTACTAACTATTTCATGGTATGACCGCGCCAAAAGCACACAAAAAAGAGCCGGGAATGGCCGCATCCGTTTCACATCGCCTTGTTGATCGTTGTCTGCGCGGATCAGGCGCGCTCATCGTGATGCTATGTCTGGCTGTACTGCCCCGGCAAGCGAGTGCTGTCGACAAGGCGTGCACGGTCGACGGAGGCCCGGCCAATCGGCAATCGATTGGCCTCGTGCTCTCGGGTGGCGGCGCGCGCGGCTACGCGCACCTGGGCGTGCTGAAGGTGCTCGAAGACAACCACATTCCGGTCGACTGTATCGCCGCCACGAGCATGGGTTCGGTGGTGGGTGGCCTGTACGCGAGCGGCATGACTGCGCAGGAAATGGAAACGCGTCTCGCGCAGATCAATCTGGCCGATATCGCCTTCGACGTGACCGAGCGCGCGGATCTGCCGCAATCGCAACGCGAAGACGAGCGGCTCTACGCCGGCAGCCTCTCGTTAGGCTTCGACCACAAGGGCTTCAAGCTGCCGGCAGGACTCGTGCAAGGTAACCGTTTGCAGGCCTTGCTGCAGGATTGGACCGCAGCGAGTTCAGGGATTGCCTCGTTCAACCAGTTGCCGATCCCGTTTCGGGCGATTGCCACGGACCTGCAGACCGGCCAGAAGGTCGTGCTCGAGAACGGCTCGTTGCCGCAAGCCATCCGCGCCAGTATCGCGCTGCCGGGTTTGTTCGCGCCCGCCGAGGTAGACGGCCGGACACTGGTCGACGGCGGCCTCGTCAGCAACCTGCCCATCGAAACCGCTCGTGACATGGGCGCGCAAGTGGTGATTGCGGTCGATATCGGTTCGCCGCTACGCCCGCTCGACGCACTCGCCTCTCCCGCGGACGTGCTGCAGCAGATGATCGGCATCCTGATTCACCAGAACGTTGCGCGCCAGCGTGAACAGCTCGATGCCAATGACGTGCTGATCGAACCGTCGCTTGGTTCGTTGAGCTTTACCGACTTCGCTAATGCCCCGCAGGCAATTGCGGCAGGGGAGGCCGCGGCGCGCGCAGCATTGCCCAGACTGCAGCATCTCGCGTTGTCGCCGGAACAGTACGCGGCATGGCGCGCCGCGCACACGACGCCTGCCGCCAAGCCCGTACGGGTTACCCGCATCGCGGTGAAGTCGCACGGCGCGGTGTCCGAGCGGCGCATCCTCGAAGCGCTGCACGTGCACCCGGGCGACGTCTACGATCCGAAGTCGCTCAACAAGGATCTGCTTGCGCTCACCACGGCAGGCGACTTCGAAAGCGTCACGCAGCAACTGGTCAACGACGGCGACAATCACACGCTCGTCGTCGATGCCCGCGACAAACCGTGGGGACCGAATTTCCTGCTGTTCGGTGTCGGCCTGTCGGCCAGTTCCTCGGACGAAGGGGGTTTCCGCCTGCATCTGGGCTATCGCCGGCCGTGGTTGACACCCTCCGGGCTCGAAGGGCTCGTGGATGCCACGGTGGGCAGCGACCTGTTGTTCTTTCATGGCGAATTACGCCAGCCGCTCTCGGATTCGTATGGCTACTACGTCGCGCCCTATCTGGAGTTCCGGCGCAGCTATGCGAATGTCTTCCAGGACGATCCGTATATCAAACTCACTCAATATCAGCAGCAGACCGAACGCGCCGGCCTGGATTTTGGTCTGCCGCTCTCCAACCTGGGTGACTTCCGGATAGGTGTTGCGTATGCGCATGGTTTCGCGTCGCCGCAATACAACTTTGAGAATACCGATGACAATGGCAACGACGCTGGCCTGTTCTTTCCCGACATCTACGGGCGCGAGTTCACGGCACGCGCACGCCTTGTCATTGACCAGCTGGACGATTCGCGCTTTGCACGCAAGGGCTACTACTTCGAAGCGCGCGCGGAACGCTCACTTTTCGCGCAGCCCCAGAACACCTTCACCGAGCTCTATGGCAAAGCGCTGGTGGCGGCGAGCTACGGGCGTCAAAGCATCAATGCCAGTATTGAAGCTGGCAAGGACTTCCAGAACACCAACCCGGTCGATCCATTCGGCTTCACGCTCGGCGGCTTCCAGCATCTGTCCGCCTATGCAGCCGATCAACTGGCGGGCAATTCGATGCTCTACGGCCAGGTGACGTACATGAACGAGCTGATGACGTTTGCCGCGTCGCCCTTCCATGCGCTTTTCGCCGGTCTGAGCCTCGAAGCCGGCAACGTGTGGGACGGTCCCGTTCAATACGGCGGCGGACCGCTCAAGCGCAGCATCACGTTCTTCACCAGTGTGACCAGTTCGTTCGGGCCGATCTATTTCGGTGTCGCGTTTGCGCCGGGCGGTCGCAGCAACCTCTACTTCCAGTTGGGACACACCTATTGAGCGATGGGTGGCTACGCCGGCTACACTTGCTCAACGTTGCCGCTCGCAGCCCGAGCTGAAACGCGAGCGCTTTCACTCTGCATAAAGATCGGGCTGCGATTCCCTTACGTGTGGTTCAACGTAGGCCTTCGCTTTATTGTTCAAACAGGTGGCGGATAGTTCCGCTCCGAGTTCGCGGAATGGTCGTGCGCATTCGTGGATGATTGAATGCTCGTTCGCAATGCCAACAATCAACACCTTCGGCTCCGCGAAAGTCAGGACAGAAAGCGTGTCCACGCTTAACTCTCCAACCGGTGCAGCGCGTGCCTCGCGATCATCAGCTCTTCGTTGGTCGGAATAACCCAGACGTCGACGGCGCTTTGCGGATCGCTGATGCGCGGTCCGTGCTGCGCATTCGCCTGCGTATCGAGTGAGACACCCAGCCATGCGGCCGCGCGACACACGCGTTCGCGCACGGGCGCCGCATATTCGCCGATACCGGCCGTGAAGACGATGGCGTCGATCCCGCCGAGTGCGGCGGCGAGCGAACCGAGTTCGCGCGAGATCCGGTAGCAGAGGAGGTCGATGGCTTCGGCGGCCGCGGGTGCGTCGCTGGTGAGCAGGGTGCGCATGTCGCTCGAAATACCGGAGACGCCCAGCAAGCCCGAGCGCTTGTAGAGCATGGTTTCTATCGCATGCGCATCCATGTGCGCCTCCTCCATCATCCACAGCACCACGCCGGGATCCAGGCTTCCCGAGCGTGTGCCCATGACCAGCCCTTCGACTGCGGTGAAGCCCATCGTACTGGCGATACTCCTGCCGTGATGCAGTGCCGTCATGCTTGCGCCGTTGCCGAGATGCAGCACGACTGTCTTGCCGTACGCAGCGCGTTCGTCGTATTGCGGCAGAACGCTCGCGATGTACTCATACGAGAGACCGTGAAACCCATAACGCCGCACGCCGCGCTGTGTGATTTCGGGCGGTAGCGCAAAGCGGGTCGCCACGGCGGGCTGGGTATGGTGGAACGCGGTGTCGAAGCAGGCGATTTGCGGCACCTGCGGATCACGCGCCGCGATCGAGCGGATCGCCGCCAGGTTGTGAGGCTGATGCAGCGGCGCAAGCGGAATGAGCGCCTCGAGTTCGGCGAGCACATTCGCGTCGATACGCACGGGCGCTGAGTAACGTTCGCCGCCATGCACGACGCGGTGGCCGACGGCGACGAGGCGCGCGTCGCCTGCGTGCGCGCGAAGCCATTCCAGCAGGAATGCGATCGCATTGTCATGGCCAAGACGTTCACCTGCTGGCCAGCGCTTGTCTTCGACGATCTCGCCGTCTTGCCGTTTGACCTGAAAGTGCGGGTTGGTGTAGATCTCTTCGATCTTGCCGCCGGCGATGGGGTCGAGTTTGCCGTCGCGTGCGGAGAACGCGTGAAACTTGATGCTGGAAGACCCCGCATTGATGACCAGAATGACGTCCATGCGTGAGCCCCTTTTCAGACGATGGCGGCGGCAGACTTCTCGCGCCGCGCGAGCGCGACGAGCGACGCGACTGCGCATGACGCAAGCCGTGTGATCACCGAATCGGCGCGGCTGGTGAGGATGATGGGCACCTTCGCGCCCAGCACGATGCCGGCGGCATCCGCACCGGCGAGAAACGACAGGCTCTTGGCGAGCAGATTGCCGGATTCGAGGTCCGGTACGACCAGCACGTTGGCATGGCCGGCCACAGGCGACGAGATGCCTTTGATTTTCGCGGCCTCTTCACTGATTGCGTTGTCGAGAGCGAGCGGGCCGTCGAGAATACCGCCCGTAATCTGCTGGCGGTCAGCCATTTTGCATAGCGCGGCGGCGTCGAGCGTCGACGGCACTTTGGAGTTCACGGTTTCCATCGCGGAGAGGATCGCCACTCTCGCGGCCGGAAAACGCAATGCGTGGGCGAGGTCGATCGCGTTCTGCACGATATCGCGTTTTTCGTCGAGTGTCGGCGAGATGTTCACCGCCGCGTCGGTGATGATCAGGGCATCCGCGCGGCCGGGCACGTCCATCACGAAGCAATGGCTGACGCGCCGCTCGGTGCGTAACCCTGTGCCTCGCGCGACCACCGCGGCCATCAGTTCGTCCGTGTGCAGCGAGCCTTTCATCAGCGCTTCTGCCTTGCCTTCATGCACGAGTTGCACGGCGATTTCTGCTGCCGCATGACTGTGCGGCACGTCGACGATGGGCAGATCGCCGAGGTCAAGCTTGCCTTCTCGCGCGGCCGCTTCGAGCTTGGCGCGCGGCGCCACGAGTATCGGCGCAATCAGACCAAGGCGGGCGGCTTCGATCACGGAGGACAAGGAATCGTGATCGCATGGGTGCGCGACGGCGGTTGGCAATGGCGGCAGCGTCGTGGCGAAAGCGACCAGCCGCTCGTATTTCTCGCGTTTATGTTCCATCTTCTGCGCCTCCGATTAGCTGGGTTGCGGGTGTTGACGGCGAAATGACATTGCGGCACAAGCATCTGGTGACCTCGCGCGGCAGAAAAATCATTGATTGAGCATTGTTATGCTCTGTGCCGCACTGCATCACCCCGGTGCAGTTTAGGCGGTGATGATGGGTCTGGCAATTGGAATCGGAATGAGCCCGGTCACGCAGCAACAATCGATGCTGTCGAGCCTGGCGCGCTATCTTGCACCACGCCAACAGGTGAAATTTTCTTTGCAATGAAGAGGTCAACGACATGAGGAGTACGATGCATATCGATGCCATCGTGGCATCGTCAGGTCGATATGACGCAAGCCTTGTTTCGCGTGCGACCTCATCGACACGTCGCCAGTAACGACAGCGAATTTCCCCGCGAGGTTTATGCCCCGGATCATGATCCGAATCCGCGAATGGCATCGCTCAGGTTATCCACAGAAAATGTTCATATCCTTGTGGACAAGTCCAGGCCAACGTCGCCAAGTGATTGAACGCAGGGTGATTTCTGCGGAATTGCGGCGAGCATGCCGATCAAGGCAAAACCAGGCAGAACCAGGCAAACTCAGGAAAACCGCTGCTCATTCCACCGGAGAGGCCAGCAGCGACACCGGTACGCCATGGCAACTCACTCTGGCCACGAGCGACGCGGCGAGGCCGGCGCTCGTTTTTGCGTGAGCATCGAATGACGACACTTCTTTGTCGACCCGCAGGATGTTGATCGGCCACGATGCCCGGGAGAGCCGCTCGTGCGCGAAAGCGCCGACCCACAGCGGAGCGCTCGACGCACCGTTATCCACGGTATAGCCGCTCGGCCAGAAGCGCAGGACGTCGCGCTCGTCGCGCGCGCTGCCAGGACGCATGAAGACCAGCGACGAGGGCACGCCATTGTTCAGCTTCGGCAAAACCGGCAGCGATACCGCCGCCACATTCGGCGAGGCGAGCGAGAGCAGGCTATGCGCGGACAGATCGGTGCCTTCGATCCATCCCTGCGCGCGCAGTTGTCCCCGGATTGAATCGAGGTTCGACACCCATTGCAACGTGAGCGGCTCCTTGCGATCGCCGCCCATATCGGAGCGATAGCAGGGTAATGTCTTCGAAACCGACTCGGTCCACTGCGCCTGCGTCACCATCACGGGCGGTGGGCGCAGCGCGTTGTCCGGCGGCGGCACGGGTGGATTCACGCTCAGTTGCACGCCCACGCTCACCAGCATCACCACCAGAACCAGGACCGGCATGAAGCCGCGTGAGGGCGGCACCTCCGGATGCCGCAACATGGCCGTGAGCGCGACGATGGCCACCCAGATGTATGCAAGCGCGGCGCCGCCGATCGCGTCGGAGAGCCAGTATCGGCCGAAGTAAAGTCCCGCCAGCGCGATCACGAACACGACGACCGTACTCGCGGTCGCCACGAACAAGCCTTCCAGCATGCCGACCCGCCGTGCGAGCAGGAATGCGAGGAACCCGTAGACGATCACCGTCGCGGCGACGTGGTTGCTCGGAAACACGTAGGCGTCGGACAGCAGTTCATTGGGCGGCGCGCGGTGCATGGCGAACTGCAAGGCGAGGATCAGTAGTTGTGAAAACACCACCGCGGCGAGCCAGTAACCGATAGTGCGCCAACGCCGTTCCACCAGCATCCACACCACCACCGTCGCGACCAGCGCAGTCAGCGTGAAGACGCTGCCGAGCGTGGCGAGCCCCGCAAGAACGGTGTCGCTCCAGGGCGTGCGCACCGACTGAAGGAAGTGATAGACGGAAAGATCGACGCCGACCAGCGGGTCGCCGCTGATGACGTCTTCGAGAACGCCGAAGAAGAGCGCGCCCGACACCAGCACGATCAGCGACGTCACGATGACGCTGCTGGCATCCGGCTGTTCGGGGTCCAGCAACCTCCGCGCGAGCCGGCCGAACGGGCCGGGATGGCGGCAGGCCCAGCTTCCCAGATAGCGGCCCGCCGCGCTCGACCACGCGCTGGCATGCGAGAGCAGGAACCCCATCGCGCGAAAACTCAGCCAGACGATGCCCACCAGCAACGCGATGACGACAACGAGGCGGAACGACACCGCGCCGGCGAGCAAAATCGAGGCGCCGAATACCACCCCCGGCAGGATATGTGCGGGCGCCCACAGCAGCGCCGACAGCACGTTCATCGCGTAGAAGCGCGCCGGCGTCATGCCCAGCATGCCCGCCACCACCGGCACGATCGCCCGCAATGGTCCGATGAAGCGGGCAAACACGACGCTTTTGGCGCCGTGTTTCTGAAAGTAGCGGTGACCGGCTTCGAGGACCTGGGGATGGGTGCGAAACGGCCAGAGCTGCACGATTCTGGCCTTATAGCGCGTGCCGATCCAGAAGCTCATGCCGTCCCCGGCGATGGCGCCGGCGATTGCCGACAGGAATACCCAGCCGAGGCTCAGCGAGCCGGTGCCGACCAGCGCACCCGCGAGAAACATGGCCGTGCTGCCCGGGACGAAGGTGCCGATGACAGCGATAGCTTCCAGGAAGGCCGCAAGGAAGATGACCGTGAGTGTCCACGCCGGATGACCGGCAAGCAGATGCAAAAGGTGGATGTAGGCGTGCTCCATCGTGCGCGATCAGCCGTTCTGGACTAACGGTTGATCATAACGCGCACGACGTTTCCCCACATTCTCGCAGACAGGCAGCCGGTGAAATACCGGCCGCGGACCTCACGAAGCCGTCAGCGAATCGCCGGATACGCGAACCCGCTCGCCGATCTGGACGTCCGGCTGAGTCGGGTAATTGAAGTTGCGATAGCTGCCGTCCTGCATGCGGACCTGGACCTGATAGCTGGTCTGCTTGCGCACGGCGTGCTCGATGCCGTTGCCGGCGAGGCCCCCGCCCACAACCCCCGCGATGGTGGTGAGAATCTTGCCGCGTCCGCCGCCGATCTGGTTGCCGACGAGCCCGCCCGCGACCGCGCCGCCCAGTGCGCCGAGGCCGGTGGTCGGCTCAGGCGCCTCAACCGTATTGATGGCGACGACTTCGCCCGCATAAGGGTCGGCGACCGGTCGTGCCGGCGCGGCTTGATACGGTGCCTGGTAGCCCTGATTGTTTGCGTACCTCGGCGCTTCCGCGGCGGGCGTGCTGTGCGGGTGATGGACGCGCGGACGTACGGGTGCGGCCTGCTGGACGGTTTGCTGAGCCGGTTGCTGAGACTGGGGCAATTGGGCCGGCGCAACCGGAGCACTCGCGACCTGCGCCGCGATCGCGCTGACTGGCTGCGCGGGCTCCGTTACGGCGTGCGAGGTGGGCAGAAGGCCGGTCATCGCCGCGATGCCGGTGGCGCTCGCAAGAATGACGGCCACGGCCGCGCCGGCGATCAGCGGGTGAATGCGATTGCGTTGCGGGTTGCTGGGTGTGAGGTTGGTGTTCATTGCGGGCTCCGCGGGTAGATGCCTGCAATAACGCCGCAGCAGCGCCGCCGGTGTACGCCGATCGCATGCTGCTTTGTAAGCATTTGTACAACTTGCCGACGACAATCGCTTCGCTCAGATCTCGTCGGTAAATTCGTCGAGGAAACGCTGCAGACGGTCATGGCGAATCTTGGCGAGGCGCGCGCCGGTCGTCGTCTGGAAACCGGATGCCAGTTTCAACAGCTTGGTGTGGAAATGGTCGAGCGTGTACGCCGTGTCGTCCAAAGGACGCGCTGTTGCGTGCGGGTCGGCTGGGTCGTACAGGGCACGTCCCATCCGGCCGGCCACGTAAAAGCAGCGCGCGACCCCCAGCATGCCGATCGCGTCGAGCCGGTCGGCATCCTGCAGCGTTTTTGCCTCCAGCGTGGTCGGCGCGACGCCCGCCGAAAAGCTATGCGCCTCGACCGCGTGAGCTGCAGCCTGAACTTTTGCGTCCGACCAGCCGAGCGACGCGAGGACGCGCGCCGCCTTTTCTGCTGACAGGCGCGAAGCCTGTGCGCGCAGCGGCGAATTCTTCTCTACCGCGACGCAATCGTGCAGCAGCGTCGAGGCGAACAGTACCTGTGCGTCGCCGCCTTCTTCTGACTGGATGGCCGCGGCGTTCTTCCAGACGCGCTGCAGATGCGAGGTGTCATGCGAGCCGTCGCCGTTATCGTCGTACGCATGGGGCAACAGGATCGAAGCCAATTCCTGGAAGGGGGCGAAGGCGGGTTTTGTCATGGTGTCGGCGAGAAAAAAGAGCCGTGGATTATCGCCGATCACCGGTCAATGCCTGCGTTTCGGCGATGAACAAACGTGCCCGGCGGCTGGTCTTACTGTTTGACCGGTTTCCTTTCCGAGCGTGGCTGGTCGGTGTGAGGCGTTCGGCCGGGCAATTCGACGGCATCACGGAGTGGACTATGAAAATCGCGACAAAGGGTGTTTTAACGACGGTGTTGGCGATGGGGCTGATGAGCGTGGCCTATGCCCAGTCGGCCAACCTCGGGGCCAATGGGGCGGGCGGTTTGCAGGCCGGGGGCGCCAATGGCGCGGGGCAGGCTATGAGTTCGGGGACCGGCACGCCAGGCACGAACCCAACGCCGGGTCTCGGTACGGTGGGCAGTTCACCTGCGCTTGGCGGGACCGGCAACGTGGGGTCGGGTCCGGTGCTCAACAACATGCGGGCGAACGGGACCAGCCTGAATATGAGCCCGGATCCGCGAGCGCCCAATGTGACGGGAAGAGCATTCGGACAGTAATCGTCACTCAGCTCGAACCAGTTGCAAAACGATACGCTTGGCCGACGCCAGATGTTCCACCGTCATCGATCGCGCAAGGCGGGCGTTACCGCTCTCGCATGCTTCGAGAATCCTGAGATGCTCGTCCTGGAAGGCCAGGGTGTCGGCAAGCAAGGTGCTTTGCAAACGTTCGTAGCGCTCCACTTGGGCGCGCAATTCACGGATCGCTTTCAACTGCCGGCCGTTGGGGCAGGGGCGGTACAGCAGCTCATGAAACTCGCGATTCAATTCGCCCTGTCGTTGCGCGGTATCGGCGTCTCCCAGAAGCCGGTGAACGAGTTCGGCGCGCGATAACGTCTCGCTGTCCATGCGTTTGACCGCGTGGAAGACGGCGTCCCCCTCGAGCAACATGCGCAGGCCGTAGATCTCGTCCAGGTCGGACTCTGTCAGGGTCCGCACGACGGCGCCGCGATTGCGCATCAACTCGACCAGACCTTCGCCTTCGAGTTTCTGTATGGCCTCCCTCATCGGTACCCGGCTCACCCCGAATCGATCGGCGAGTTCGCGCTCGACCAGCCGTGCGCCGTCCTCCAGTTCGCCGGTCGCGATGAGTTCGCGCAGCGAGACGGCGATGGCGTCGGCCGTCGAATCCAGTTTGTGTTCCATGTGCGGTGAGTCCTTGTCATTTGGAATAATGGTATACCAAATTGGATGTGCACATATAGAATGCCTGTGGTGCGAATTCAGTTTCGGGTCAACAACAAGGAGAGTGACATGGCGTACGGCGAGCACAAATACGCGGTATCGGTGCGGTGGACGGGCAACCGCGGCAGCGGCACCTCGGGATACCGTGAATATGGGCGGGACCACATCATCTCTGCGGGGAGCAAGCCTGACATTCCCGGATCATCAGACGCGGCGTTTCTCGGCGACGCGAAGCGGTGGAATCCGGAAGATCTGCTGGTCGCCTCGGCGTCTGCCTGCCACAAGCTCTGGTATCTGCATCTTTGCTCGGATGCGGGCATCGTCGTTCTGAGCTATCGCGACAATGCCGAAGGCACGATGCTCGATAGTCCGGAGCAGGGGCGTTTTTCGCAGATCGTTTTGCGCCCGCAGGTCGTTATTCAGGCAGGTGGCGATCTCGAACTCGCAGGGCATTTGCATCATGTGGCGCATGAGAAGTGCTATGTCGCGAACTCGGTCAACTTTCCGATTCTGTGTGAGCCGGAAATCACGAGAGATGAAGCGTGACCGACAGCGGAGTCGTGAGCGGCATCTGAAAGAGGGCGAGGGAGGCGCAACGCACTGATCGGCAAGGCAGTGCGGGGCGCGTACGAATTTGCGGGAGTCCACGCCCAGCGCATCGATACGCAACTAACGGTCAGGTCCGGTTCGCCACTCCGAATGACGCGATGGCCGCTTCGATGCAACTGAAGACCGCCATCGCTCGCGTACTACGCCGCAGCTACGCAGTGAATGGAGCAGCTATGCCACTCAGCGATTGCCGTCAAGCAGATCGCCGAGCAATTCGTCGAATGCGGCCTGGGCGTCTTCAAGTTCCTGCAATGCGGCGTCGAACGTTTGCAGCGCGAACTGCGAAGGCTGGCCGCTGCCGGCCGGCGGGAATTGCGATTGCAGCGACGCGAAGGCCGACTGCACCCGTTTGGTTGCGGTCAAGACGCGCTCCATCGCGGCAGTTTCTTCGGCTCTCGCCTTTTCGTGATCCATGAGAACTCCGTACTCGTCTGGTCGGCTCGCGCCGTATCAAATGCGTGACTATGCCATGTCCGCGTTCAGGACAGCGGCAACCCGCCGTTAGCCTTGACTTCCCGCAGCGACAAGGCCGATTCCACCGACGTCACGCCCGGCAGGCTGCGCATCTCGTCGCGCATGAAGGTGCCGTAGTCGTCGAGGTCGCGCGCCACCACCTGCAGAATGTAATCGGCGCTGCCCGACACGTTGTGGCAGGCCAGAATTCGCGGCATGGCCTGCACCTCGCGTTCGAAACGGGTAGCCACCGCGCGGTCGTGCACGGCAAAACGCACGTAGACGAACGCGACCACGCCGAGGCCGAGTGCGGAGCGCGACAGCATTGCGCGGTACTGGTCGATATAGCCTTCGTTTTCGAGGCGCTTGAGGCGGCGGGCGCAAGGCGTCTCGCTCAGGCCGACCATCTCGGCGAGCCGTGCATTCGACATGCGGCCGTCGTTCTGCAGCGCGGCGAGGATCGCGCGGTCCGTCTTGTCGAGGTCAGTTGTCATGGCTTTGGGACATTTACCGTGTGTTGGCGGAAAACCTGATGCGGGAGGGGAATATTAGCGTATTCCTCCAAAATTGAACCCCGTTCTCCTGTATTTCGCCAGCAAACCCTCCTTCGACGGTAGCAAGATAGAGCCCTTAAAAACAAGAGGCTTCCATGATTTCCGCACACCTTCTGATCGTCTATATCGCTGCGTTGTTTGTGGTCTACGCGGTGCCTGGGCCCGACATGGCACTGATTCTGCAGACCAGTATCGGACGTGGCGCGCGCAGCGGCTTCGCGGCGGCCGGTGGTCTCGGGTTGGCGAGGGCAACACACGTCACGCTGTCGGCATGCGGGGTAGCGGCGCTGTTACGCAGTGCGCCCTGGTTGTATGACGTGGTGCGCTACGGCGGCGCGGTTTATCTCGCGTGGGTCGGCGTCCAGATCTTCCGCTCACCCGTATTCGCGTTGCCTGAAGGCGGCACGGCCGGTGGCGAATCGCAGCCGCTGCGTGCCGCTTTCGTGAAGGGCCTGCTGACCAACCTGTTGAACCCGAAAGCGCTGCTGTTCTGCTCGGTGCTCCTGCCGCAGTTCGTGCGTCCCGAGGCCGGACCGGTGGCGCTGCAGATGATCGAGCTGGGTCTGGTGTTGCTCGCGATCGGCGCGTGTTTCGACGCCATGTACGCGATTGGCGCGGCGCGCATTGCCAGCTGGATGCGGGCTCATCCTCTCGCGCAAACACTGCAGCGCTGGACTTTCTCGGCAGCGTTGATCGGCTTTGCGTTGCGGCTTTCTCTGGATTGACTGCCGCACGTGCCAGACACCGGTACAGGGCGGCGCGAAGTTCATGACGGGTAGCGAATGGGGGCTTGATGCGGCGGCTGTGACACGTGCAATCCCGCATGCAAAGTGGTTGTGTTAATAAAACCGATAAACTGCCGCGCACAGTCTCGCGTCAACACAACTACTTGCTTCAACCTGTCGATGAAAACGTTTCTGCTTTATGCCGTGACCGCCATTGCCGAAATCGTCGGGTGCTATTTGCCCTGGCGCTGGCTGAAGGAGGGGAGCTCCATCTGGCTGCTGGTGCCCGGCGCGCTGAGTCTCGCCTTGTTCGCCTGGCTGCTGACGCTGCACGGCACCGCCGCAGGCCGCGTGTATGCGGCTTACGGCGGTGTGTACGTGGCGGTGGCGATCGCGTGGCTATGGTGCGTCGACAAGGTGCGCCCCACGCTGTGGGACGCGGCCGGTGTGGCATTCACACTGGCCGGCATGGCGATCATTGCATTCCAGCCGCGCGTTTGACGCGTTTCCTGCGAAGTTCACACCCGGGCATGTCGAGCCCACGTGTGTGCACGTGCTGCTTATGTGGCAATCGCGTGCCTGCACGTGTTATTTGATGCCGCCCAGATAATCGAGCTTGCCGAGTTCGACACCGTTGTGACGCAGAATGTCATACGCCGTCGTGACGTGAAAAAAGAAGTTCGGCAACACGAAACCGAGCAGATATGACAAGCCCGTGAACTCGATCGGGCCGCTGCGCATTTTCAGTGTGATCGGCCGTTCTTCCGATCCGTCGATCTGCTGCGCATTGAATTCCTTCAGGTAATCAATCGTCTTTTGAAGGCGGGCATCGAGTTCGTCGAACGTCTGCTCGACGTCGTCGTACTTCGGCGCTTCGACGCCGGCCAGACGGGCGGCGCAACCCTTCGCCGTGTCGCTGACGATATAGACCTGGCGCACCAGCGGCAGCATGTCCGGTGCGAGCCGTGCGCTCGTAAACACAGACGGGTCGATCTGTTTCTCGGCAGCGTGCGCCTCGGCTTTGCCGAGGATGACTTGCAGGTTGGTCATGCCGCGCACCAGCACGGGCAGTGACGCTTGATACATTGAAATTGACATGGGGTTCCTCTGATTCTTCGATCGTGCGCGCGGGTGGCGCGCGAGGCGTTGCGACGGCTGGATTGCCGCTTCAGCATCATAGCGCGGGTATTGCGCGATGCGCATTGATCCCCCCGGCGTTAGCCATTCGGACAACTGCCGCAGATACCGGAACTGTGTTCGAATGCATCGGTCGGATGGTTTGGCGAAGTTCTTGAAACATCAAGCCGCCGGGCGCGAGGCGGCGAGTTCGTGCAGGCGCGTGCCGTGCGTGGGGTCAACCCCGCGGCCCGTGCCGTCACGCTAACAGGAGAATCGACACCATGGTCAATAGACAACCGCTGCCGGGAAGCGAGCGAACGGCAGTGCAAGGTTCGACGGTCGTTGGGCAATGCGATCCGGCTGAACGGATCGAGGTTTTCGTGATACTGCGCCGTCAGCGGCAGGCGCAGTTCGACGCGCTGATGAGCAAGATCGAGGCAGGCGATCCAGGCGTCAAGCCTTTGTCGCGCGAGGCGTTTGCAAAAGAATACGGCGCCGCGCCGGAAGACATCGCGAAGGTCAAAGCCTTTGCCGTCGCACACGGCTTGACGGTGGTGCGGGAAGATCCGGCCGCGCGCCAGGTGCTGCTGGGCGGCACGATCGCGCAGTTCCAGACCGCGTTCGGCGTCAAACTCGAGCATTACCAGCATCACACGGCGGGTCAGTTCCGCGGCCGCACGGGCACGATCAGCGTGCCGGACGATCTGCACGGCATCGTGCAAGCCGTGCTCGGGCTCGATAACCGGCCGCAGGCGCGCCCGCACTTTCGCATCCGGCCGCCGTTTCAGCCGGCTAAAGGACATCAGGTTTCCTTCGCGCCACCGCAACTCGCTTCGCTGTATCAGTTTCCGCGGGGCGACGGCAGCGGCGAATGTGTCGGCATCATCGAGCTTGGGGGCGGCTACAACACGTCCGACCTCAAGACTTACTTTGCGAGCCTTGGCGTCGCTTCACCGAAAGTGACAGCGGTCGGCGTCGACGAGGGGAGCAATCAGCCGAGCGGCGACCCGAACGGGCCCGATGGCGAAGTCACGCTCGACATCGAAATCGTCGGCGCGATTGTGCCAGGCGCGACGATCGCGGTGTATTTCACGCAGAACAGCGACGCCGGTTTCATCGACGCGGTGAGCACCGCGGTGCATGACACGACCAACAAACCCACGGTCATCTCGATCAGTTGGGGCGGCCCGGAGTCGAACTGGACCAGCCAGTCGCTGCAGGCGTTCAACAACCTGCTGCAAACGGCGGCAGCCTTGGGTGTGACGGTTTGCGCGGCATCGGGCGACAGCGGTTCGAGCGACGGTTCGGGCAGTGATCAGGTCGATTTTCCGGCATCGAGTCCTTACGTGCTGGCATGCGGCGGCACGAGCCTGACGGCGTCGGGCACCTCGATCTCGCATGAGGTGGTGTGGAACGACGGCGCGCAAGGCGGCGCGAGCGGCGGCGGCGTGAGCCGGGCCTTTCCGGTTCCCGTGTGGCAACAAGGCTTGTCGGTTACGTCATCAAGCGGCGCAAAAAAGGCGCTCAGCGGGCGGGGCGTGCCGGACGTGGCCGGCGATGCATCGCCTGTTACCGGCTATAGCGTGTTGATCGACGGCACGCAGACGGTGGTCGGCGGCACCAGCGCGGTTGCGCCGCTGTGGGCGGCCTTGATTGCGCGGATCAACGCGGCGAAAGGGCAACCGGCTGGTTTTATCAATCCGAAACTGTATAAGGCGCCGGGCGCGTTTAACGACATTACCCAAGGCAACAACGGCAGCTTCGCCGCGTCGCCGGGCTGGGATGCGTGCACGGGGCTTGGCAGCCCCAATGGTCAGAAGGTGGCGGCCGCACTATAGTCTGAAGACTCGCGGATTGTTTCGGGTGGCGCCTCGCGCCTCGCGGATTGCCGGCCCAGGCGCCACCGGCTGTCCGCGTCGACCCCGCGGTGCGCCGCGTTCAGGTCGCGGGCGGTGCGGCGTGCGGTTTCAGGAGACGCTGGCAACGCAGGACACACAAGAGACATCAGGGTAACCAGGACGCATTGAGATACACCCAGGCACATCGAGACACACCAAGACAGATCAAGACGTTAACGAACCCATGGAGCGATCATGACGAACACCGAGTCAGCTTCCGTTAGTCCGCAGTCGTCACACAACACACATGCTTCGCCCGCCACGGCCGCCGGGGCGTCGCACAAAACAGGCGATCAGCCGTTCTTCGATCCGGTTGCTTATGGTAACGGGCCGGACGACTCCGTCACCGACACTACTGAAGCCGCTGCGATTACGCATCATTCGACTACGATCGGCGGCCAGAAAATCAATTACACGGCGACAGTGGGCCACCTCGTGATCGTCGATCCGAGCAGCTCGCAGCCTGAAGCCAAAATGTTCTACGTCGCGTTCACGCAGGACAACCAGAAGGAGGAAACGCGCCCGGTAACGTTCTTCTACAACGGCGGCCCGGGTTCGTCTTCGGTGTTCGTGCTGCTGGGCTCGTTCGCGCCGCGCCGTATCAAGACCTCGATGCCGGGCTTCACGCCGCCCGCACCGTACTCGATGGAAGACAACCCGGACAGTCTGCTCGACAAGAGCGACCTCGTTTTCATCAATCCGGTCGGCACGGGCTACTCGGCGGCCATTGCGCCGAAGACGAACCGCGCCTTCTGGGGTGTCGACCAGGACGCGGACTCGATCAAACAGTTCATCAAACGCTTTCTCACCAAGAACAATCGCTGGAATTCGCCGAAGTACCTGTATGGCGAGTCTTATGGCACGGCACGCAGTTGCGTGCTGGCGTACCGGCTGCATGAAGACGGCGTCGATCTGAACGGCATCACGCTGCAATCGTCGATTCTCGACTACACGCAGGCCGGCAACCCGGTCGGCGCGCTGCCCACGGCCTCAGCGGATGCGTGGTATCACAAGAAACTCGGCATCGCGCCGCGGCCCACCGACCTCGGCACGTTTGCCGAAGAGGTCGCGCAATTCGCGCGCACCGACTATCTGGCGGCGCTGCGCAAATTTCCGACGACGGATTCAGCCACTGTCGAAAAACTCAGCGAGTACACCGGGATCGACAAAACTACCTTGCTCGCCTGGAGCATCGACATCGCGTCGTACGACAGCCGCGGCAATTCGCTGTTCTTGACCACGCTGCTGAAAGCGCAGGGTCTCGCGCTTGGCGAGTACGACGGCCGCGTGACGGCGATCAACACTGGCATTGCGGGCAAGATCGACCCGAATTCGGGCGGCAACGATCCGACCATGACCGCGGTGACGGGCGTCTATACGACGATGTGGAACGTGTATCTGAATGAGCAGTTGAAGTACACGTCGAATTCGGCGTTCACGGACCTCAACGATCAGGCATTCCAGTATTGGGACTTCAGCCACATCGATCCGACCGGCGCGCAGAAGGGGCTCGACGCCAAGGGCAACGTCATTCTGTACACCGCCGGCGATCTTGCCGCCGTGATGGCGCTCAACCCCGACCTGAAGGTTTTGTCGGCGAACGGTTTCTTCGATTACGTCACGCCGTTCTATCAGACCGTGATCGATCTGCAGCAAATGCCGCTTGTTAGTCAGCAGGTCCGGCAGAATCTGTCGGCGCGTTTTTATCCGTCGGGACATATGGTGTATCTCGACGGCGGCTCGCGCACCGCGCTCAAAGCGGATCTGTCCAAGATGTATGACGCAACCGTGTCCAATACTCAGGCGCTCGGGCGTATTCGTGCCTTGCAGGCTCGGGTGGCGAAACCCGGTTGAGGTGGCCTGCCGCCGGCGCTTTGGGTGGCCGGCATGCAGGCAGCGGCGTTGTCTTTGCCCTGCGATCCGGCGCTGTCTTGCATCGCGCATTCACGCCGGGCAAGACAGCGCCGGCAACCCTTTGTGAGCGCATCGAGGTGCATCCTCGCCCGATTGCGCATGTACGCCTTTTCACACACGAATATTGAATGTGTTTTAATTGACCTGCGAATTGAACTATTGCGCGCCGTTACCGGCGCGCCGACGAATGAACGCAGGCATTGCAGACAGGCGTTGCATCACCCATTGCAGCGACGCAACCAGCAGGGCATATCAGGCAATCCAGTCGACGCTCACGCGCCGGTGCGGCGCCGCGCGTCCTGCGCGCAAGATGCGTTTCGCGATTCTGTTCGGCTGCACTGTCGTACTCGCATTGCGCGTCGGTCAAGTCTGGGCTCAGGATGCGGCGATGCTCGATGAGCGCGTCACGCAGGAGTCAATCGGCGAAACGATTTGCCGACCCGGCTATGCGGACACGGTCGCTCCACCGTTCGATCAACTGATGGCTCACAAGGACCGCATGCTGGCCGCGCGCGGCATCGATGCCGACAACGGTCCGGCTTTCGCACTGGACAGGCGCGTGCCCGTTGTACTCGGCGGCTCGCCAAACGCTGCCTCCAATCTCGATCTTCTGCCGTGGGCAGGCCCGCAGGGTGAGCGTCGCAAGGCGCGCGCCGCGGTCATGCTCAAACGCTGCGTTTGTGAAGGGAAGCTGAGCCTCGCTGAGGCGCAAGCGGCGATTGTCGGCAACTGGTCGGTGGTCTACTCGGGATTCAGCCAGGCGTCTTGCGATGTGAGCCGTCTCGACGTCGCGACTGGCGACAGCAACGGCCGGGGCGATGGTCGCGACAGCGCGCCATGAGGCCGCCTGCCTCCGCCCATGTTGGCCTGGTTGTTCATTCGCGTGTATTCAGTCGTGCCGCCAGCAGTGCGCTGCTTCAACTTACTCCCGGAGAATCACCATGACCCACTCACGCCTTGCCACACTGGCGCTTACTTGCGGCTGTCTGTTCGGCAGCGCCACAGTGCTTGCCGCCGAACCCGCGCGCTGCGGCAGCGCCGAGCCGCTGCTGATTCGCGGCGACGTGCCCGCGGCAATCAGTTTCGACGTGTACCGGCAACTGCGACCGCTGAGCGCGCAGCGCGTCGCGCTGTTCCAGGCGGCCGGCGAGGTGAAGCACCTGCCGGACGGCTTGCCGGTGTGTGAAATCGCCGACGATGGCGTCGACGATCCGTCCGCCGTACTGGTGCATGTCCCGCAGGGCAAGAATGCATGGTGGGTGAGCGCGGCCAACGTGCAAAAAGCGGACTGATCCGTGCGATCAGTCCGCCTTTTGCGTACGTCCCCCGCAGGATGCCGGCGACGATGCGTATCACGGCCCGGTTCGCGGCCCGGTTTTTGCGCCCAGCGTCCGCGTCTGGCGCGTGTGCCGTGACTGCGTCACTGAATGAACATGTGTTTTGCTGTTTTTACCGCTGCTTATTCAGGTACAGTGCGCAGGTACAGTGCATTAACGGAAGTTTTAAAGTCCGTCTTTTATGACATTGTGTCGCATCGCTTTTGTTGTCGATTGTGGCTATCCTGAAAACAGGACGAAATTCGAAGGGGAGATTTAAATGATTGCCTTCTATCTGTCATTGGCTGCTTTGGCTGCGGCCGGCGCTGCATTGATCCGCCAACTCGCGGCGGCTCAGGCGAAACAGCGCGCTGCGTTGCGCCCGGTGCGGGTGCATGCCGCGGATCGTAGCGGGCGTCGAGGGTAGGCGGCATGAACCTGATCGTGCGCAATATCGCGGAATCGTGCAGCGCGCAGGAAGTGCGGGAATTCCTCAAACGTGAGCTCGGGCATTATGCGAAAAACGTCGAGGTGGTCGACGCCGGCAAACCTGGCGCTTATGCCACCGTCGAACTGGACGCGAACGTGCCCTATGTGGGCGAAGTGATTGCGCGGCAGATTCAGGGCAAGCATTTAGGCGGTCTGGCGCTCGAGGCGAGCGCCGATCTGTTCAGCGACGACACGTCGCCGCCCGCGCACTGAGCGCCTCCCAATTCACCGCGTTTGCTGAACACTTAAGCTGGGAAGAATGCACTGCGTGCGGCGCATTTGTCATGCGCATCCTCCCCGCGCTTAAGGGTCTTTACAGCGTGTCTTTACGGCGTGTCTTTACATCGCTTCTTTCATGCCCCGCCTGTCTTCACCGGACAATCGAACGGCGTGTAGGGCAACGCCCGTTTGTGCCGCGTGACATCGTAGAAACGCAGGATCGTCTCGCGCGCGGCGGCGCTCACCGGCTTGCCTTCCAGAAAATCGTCGATGTCGTCGTACGGGATGCCGTATGCGTCCTCGTCCGGCCGCAGTGGGCGCAGCATTTCGAGGTCGGCGGTCGGCACCTTGTGCGCTAGCGCTTCGGGTGCGCCCAAGGCTTTGGATAGTGCACGCACACGACGCTTGTTCAGGCCGGTGAGCGGCAACACATCGGCGCCACCATCGCCGAATTTCGTGAAAAATCCCATCACCGACTCGGCCGCATGGTCTGTGCCGATCACCACGCCCGCGCGCGCGCCGGCTACCGCGTATTGCGCGATCATGCGCTGCCGCGCCTTGATATTGCCGTGGATGAAATCCTGCTGTGCGTCGTCGTTGAATCGCACGCCGCTATTACCCAGCGCGGCGAGCATTGCGTCGGCGGCGGGTTGGATGTCGATGGTGAGATTTTCGTCCGCGCGAATGAAGTTCAGGGCCTGCTGCGCGTCGGCCTCATCTTTTTGCACGCCGTACGGCAAACGGATCGCGACGAAACGCGCGTCGTAATGTTCGGCGCGCAGCCGTTCCACCGCGAGTTGTGCAAGCCGCCCGGCAGTAGTCGAATCGACGCCGCCGCTAATGCCGAGAACATAGGTTTTCAGGCCGCTAGCGCGCAGATAATTCGCCAGAAAAGCGACCCGCCGCTCGATTTCCTGTGCGGCGTCGAACTCGGCGGCGATGTGCATTTCCGCCACAATGCTTGCCTGGCGTGCGCTTGAGTCTTGTTGCGTCATGTTCCTCTTTTCTCCATATGCGGTGGCGCGAGTGTCGGCGATGAACGCTCACGCGGATGGCACGAGTGGCGCCCGCGAACGGCGTGGTTCCGCGGGCATGATGTGACAAATCGGTCTCGCGGTTTTATTGCAAATATCGACGTTAAATTTACTTTGAGCAGCTTTTAAACTGCTGCGCGGATTGCTGGATATTGACGGTCAATACAGTGATATGGGTGAACTGGCCGATTCTTCATCGACAGGGGCCAGTGTGCTTAGTAACATCCTGGTTCCAGGCGCCGCATGAGCCGGCGAGCAATCAATAATAATCAGGTTTGCTCAAATACGCGATGAACTACCTCAATTGGCCTCGCCAGGCTGCACCGGACCGTAGCACTTCCGCATCGGTAGATCGTCTAACTCAAATGGTGTGTATGTCGGATTTACTCTCTGTGTCGCGTTTCGCGCGCGCAGTTCATGCCGCGCGCTATCTGACGCGCGCGTCTGCGGCCGCTTTTTGTGCGCTGTCATGGAGCGTCGCGATTGCGGCGTCGGGCACGGCTCCAGCCTCGGGTACGCAGTCCGTGCGGGCCCCGGCATCCGTGGCGGCGAGGCGTGCGGCAGTTGCCGTCGACGCATCGGCCGTTGCCGCACCCGACGCGGCCGGCGTGGTTGATCCGCGTCGTGCGTTCCTGCTGCGGGATGTGTTCGCGCAAGACGTGACACGTCGGCTGAAAGTACCGGCCGCAGAGCAGCGCGCCTATGCCGATCGCCTGCAAACCGCATTGAACGAGCACATGCTCGGCAATCTGTCGGGTGAGTATGTCGTGATGGTGGACCGTAACGCCAACGTTCAGGCGCTGTTCATCTATTTCCGGGCAGTCCCTTCGGATAGCTGGCAGATGATCGGCGCGGCGCCGGTTTCAACGGGCCGGCCCGGCGAGTACGACCACTTCATCACGCCGCTCGGCGTGTTCGAACATACTCCATCTAACATGGATTTCCGCTCGGAAGGTACGCTGAACGAGAACCACATTCGCGGCTACGGCAAGCGCGACATGCGGATCTTCGATCTCGGCTGGGCTCAGGGCGAACGGGGTTGGGGCAAGGGCGGCATGTCGCAGATGCGTTTCCAGATGCACGCCACCGACCCGGACCGCCTCGAGCCGCTGCTCGGGATTCGCCATTCGAAGGGGTGCGTGCGGATTCCCGCGTCGCTGAATGCCTTTATCGACCATTACGGCATTCTCGACGCCGAATATGCCGCGCTCGTCGAATCCGGCAAATCGCTGTGGGTGTTGAAAAGCGACCGTCAGGTGACGCCATGGGCGGGGCGCTACATCGTCGTGGTGGATTCCGAGCGCAAGAGCCGGCCGGCCTGGGCTCCGGCCCCGGGCAGCAAGGTGCGCGCAAAAGTGCCGGCCGGCGCCGACACGGCGGATTGACCCGCGGGCGCGCCGATCAAACCATCACGAGCGCGCCAGCAGCACACCCACCAGCGCCACCCCGAATCCGGCGATCTGCACCGGCAGCAGCGTTTCGCCGAAGCCGACATAGCCTTCGAGCGCGGCGAGCGGCGGCGCGAGAAACATCAGCGCGGTGGCGCGTGCAGCATCGCCGCGCCTGACCATCCACACCAGCAAAGTGACGCTGATTCCCGACAGCATCACGATGCCCCATAGAAGCGCCCCCCACAAAGTGGCTGATGCAATCCAGCGATGCTCACCGAGCGCCAGTGCAAGAATCGCCGCAACCACTGCCGCGCCGAAATTCTGCACCGCGCTGGCACTGCGAATATCGGCTTTCGCCAGCGACGTTTTCTGAAACAGCGTGCCCGCAGTGATCGCGCCGACCGCGACGATCGAGATGAACACGACCAGCCACGGCGGCGCGTTACCGTGTTGGGCGGACGGCGCGGCCGCGGCGAGTTTCGGTTCGAGCACCAGCATGACGCCGGCGAGGCCGAGCGCCATGCCGGTCCAGCCGCGCTTCGACAGACGTTCGCCAAACAGTGGCGCTGCAACGGCTGCCGTTGCGAGCGGCTGCAGCGCGCCGAGCAGTGCCATCACCCCGGCGCTCAAGCCCTGCGCGACGGCCCAGTAGCCCGCGCCGAGGTAGACGCCCTGCAGCAGCGCGCCCGCGAGCAGGTGCTTGCCGAGATCGCGGCCGCTCGGCCACACGGCGCGTGCGGCGAATGCGGCAAGCGCGAATATCAGCGCGGTGCCGCCAAAGCGCGCGAGCAGGAACAGATTGGGATCGGCATAGGGCGTGATCGCCCGGGCGACCACGAAACCGGTCGACCACAACACGACGAAGACGGCGGCGATTGAGGAAACAAGCATCGGAGTGGGGTGACGTGAAAAGCCGCCATCTTGCCGGGCCACTTGAGGCGCGTCTTGTTCGAAGCTGCAATCACGGGCGCGGGCTCAATGGCAGATTGCACGAACCAGGCCTCGACGCGTTCACCACCGCTTGAATGTCACCACATGAATATCACCACATCAACAAGACCGTCCCCGCGCCGAGCAGGCCGCCGCATACCACGCAGGCCCACAGCAACCTGCGCGTGCGCCGATATTCACGGCTGATGTCCAGCAACAGCTGCGCATTCTGCTGCGGCGTGCGGGCACGATCGTGTTCATGTTGCAGGTAGCGCACAGCCAGTTGCGGCACGCGCGGCAGCATATGCGCCAGATGCGGCAACTCGCGCGAGATGCGCTTGATCCAGCCGCGGTGATCCATGTCGCGCCGCGCGATTCCCGCCAGCACATTGCGGGCGACGTTCCACGTATCGACGCCCGGATGCAGCGCGCGCGCCAGCATCTCGGCCTGCTGGAACGAGCGCTGGGCGGTGGCGAGCCGGCCGGGCACGGCGCCGTCGAACGGGTGCACCGCGTGCAACAGATGATGAAACAGCGAACCCGCCGACCGGTCTTCCGGCTCGGCTGCGAAGTGAGCTTCGGCGCGGGTGCGCAATTCGGCTTCGAGCATCTCCGCGCGCGTGTCGTGCGGCACGTGCCCGGCATCGCGATGCAGTTCGGCAAGCCGGCCGTAGTCCTGGTTGAAGAGCGCGGTTGCGCCGTGCACGAAGAATTCGCGCTCGCCGGTCGACAGGCTCGACATGATCGAGAACTCCGCCAGCACAAGGCGTCCCAGCGTGTCCGGTTCGACGCTCACGCGCACCCGGCGTGCATCGAGTGTCGCGTGAAAGAAGCCGTGCTCGAATGCCTGTTCAGTGACCACCTCCACGATATGCGCGGCCAGCGGCGCGAGCTTGATGTGATGCGCGTGCAGGCCGGGGAGGTCGCTGGCGGGCAAGGTGCTGATGCGCTGCATCGTCAGCGTGTGATTGGTGCACAAGTCCCAGATGACGTTCGGCACGACGATGCGCCTGTCGCCGTCGAAGTGATGGCCGGTCTGGCTCAGATTGGCGGCTTCGGCACGCAGATCGAAGCGGCGCAGGATGTCGTCGGTGAAGGTTTGCGCCAGCGCACGCACTTGCAGGCGGCGAGCCGAGCCGGACAGTTTCTCCAGCCAGCGCGCGACCCAGCGCAGAAGTGCGAGTTCGTCGCCGATCTGCTGCAACTGATCGGCCCGCACCAGTTTGATGGCCACTTCGCTATGGCCGTTGACCGGCACGATGAGCCGCGCGAAGTGCGTCTGTTCGGCAAACCCGCCGCGCACCGGCACCAGGTCGACCGCGCTGAAAATCGTGGCAAGCGGCCGGCCGAATGCGCGTGCCAGAGCCTGTTCGGATTCCTGGGGCGGCAGTGGGGTCTCGAGGTGGTCGATGGCGTCGATGGCGTCGTGCAGCGTGCCGGTCGCGAGTTCGGGCCGTTCAGCCAGGGTCTGCGCGAAGCGGCTCGCGAGCGGTCCGAGCGCCGGCAGTACGCCGTGCAGGCGTTCGCGGCCGCCCCCGGACGCATGCACGCGGCCGACCAGCTCGATCATCCAGTGCAGCTTGTGCTCGGCTGGGGCGGCCAGCCAGAGCAGGCGTGCGCCGTAACGCAACGCGTGGAACAGCAACAGTAAGCGGCGAAACAGTGGCGGCATCGGTCGTTCGGTTGACAGGCTACTTACGGTATCGACAGGTGTCGGCGCTCGGCGAGACCTGTCAGGTTAGCAGGTAAGCGCGCGAGGGGGAGCATCCCCACGCCGCGCGTAATACAATACGCCGGCCTTCCACCCGTGGCGAAACCCAAGCGTGCCGGCTTCCGGCCCTCAACAGATGCTCGCAGAACAACGTCACCAATACATCCTGGCGCAAGTCGCCAAAACCGGCGCGCTCTCGGTTGCTGAACTGGTGCGCGAACTGAACGTGTCGCGCGAGACGATCCGCCGCGATCTGAACGCGCTGGCCGGGCGCGGTCTGCTGGTCACGACCCACGGCGGCGCGCTCTCGAGCGACCGGCGCGAGCCCGATCTCGATACGCGCGAAGCCGCCAACGCCGGCGCCAAGCGGGCGATCGGCGAGCGCGCGGCCGAATTCGTGCCGGACGGCGCCTCGCTGATCATCGATTCCGGCAGCACGACCCAGGCCGTGGCCCGGGCATTGCTCGACCGCCATCGCCTTTCGGTCTATACGAACGACTGGCGTATCGCGCTGCTGCTCGGCCGCCGCAACGACAACCGCATCACGCTGCTCGGCGGCGAGCTGTCGGATATCGAAGACGCCACCTTCGGCCTCGACACGGTCCATCAGTTGACGCAGTACCACGCGGACTTTGCCTTTATCGGCGCGGGCGGCATTTCGCCGGACGGCTACCTGACCGACTACAGCCGCATGGCCGCCGAAGTGCGCAGCCGCATGATCGCCGCCGCCGACACGGTGGTGGTGGTCGCCGATCACTCAAAGTTTGGGCGCGTGACGCCGGTGCGCATCAACGGCATCGAATCGGCTCGCTATCTGGTCACCGAACTGGCGCCGGAGAAGGCGCTCGGCAAGGCGATCACGGCGCACGGGCCGGAAATCCTGATCGCCTGAGCAGCCTTGGCGGCCAGCACACCGGGTGCATGAGAGCGAAAGCCTCGTGCACCTCAGCCGCCATGGGGCGCTGCATGGCATGGCACGTCACTTCACGCGAATCCCCAGCTGTTGCAGCGTACGGCCGATCGCCGCCACCGCGTTGTGCAGCTCGTTCGCATCGATCGCGCCGATGCAACCCACGCGGAACGTTTCCACTTGCGTGAGCTTGCCCGGATACAGCACGTAGCCGGCTTCGCGCACCGCAGCGTAGAAGTCCGGAAAATTCCATGCAGGATCGCGCGGCACGTGAAACGTGACGATCACCGGCGCCTGCACTTCGGGCTTCAGAAACGGCTCGAAGCCGAGTGCTTTCATGTCGCTTACCAGCGCCGCGCAGTTCTGCTGGTAGCGCGCGCCGCGCGCCGGTTGTCCCCCTTGCGCGACGAATTGATCGAGTGCCTGCCGCAAAGCCGCGACCACGTGAGTGGGCGGCGTGAAGCGCCACTGTGTCGTCTTCTCCATATAGACGTATTGATCGTGCAGGTCCAGCGCGAGCGACGGCGAGCGCCCCTCGCTCTGTTCCAGCACGCTGCGCCGCACAATCACGAAACCCATCCCCGGCACGCCTTCCAGACATTTGCCGCTGGCCGAGATCAGCGCGTCGATGCCGCCGCGCCGCAGGTCGATCGGCAAGGCGCCGAACGAGCTCATGGCGTCGACGATCAGGCTTTTGCCGTGCCGCTGACATACCGCGGCGATATCGTCGAGCGGATTGAGCAAACCGGTACTCGTTTCCAGATGGACCTGCGCGACGTGACTGATACGCGAATTGCGATTGAAGGCATCTTCGATGGCGGATGCGCTGACCGGCTCGTCCTCGCGCAGCGCCAGTTCGTCGTAAGCGATTCCCATACGCTGCAATATCCGGATCAGACGGGCACAATACGCGCCGTTGTTCGGAACCAGCACACAGCCTTGACGCGGCACCAGCGTGCCGAGTGCGGCTTCGACCGCAAAGGTGCCGCTGCCTTGAAGCGGCACGCACACATAGTCGTTTTCGCCACGGACGATCGTCACGAGCTCGGCGCACACGCTATGGGTCATGCGGTTGAACGCGGCGTCCCACGAGCCCCAGTCGCGCAGCATGGCCTCGCGGGTTTGCGGCGAGGTGGAGAGCGGCCCCGGGGTCAGCAGGATTGGGTCGTTTCCAAGAATCACACTAGCCTCCATCAGCAGATGAATGTCCGTCGCCCGGCAGGGCAACGAGAAGTTTAGTTTGGATGTTATTGGCGAATTGTGTCAATTTTTGGAATTTGCCAGAATAGTCATGGCGTTGTCATGGAAACCTGTAATCCTTGCTGTGCCCGTTCAGGCAAGGCTGGCAGCGCGAGTGTCGTAGGTGAGCTGTAAGTCAGGCTGGAGAAGAAGCGGCAAAGTTGTCAGCAATCTGCAATCCGCGCGAAACTGCATGACAACTGGCTGCGGGCAACACGCAAGCGGCACGGCGCGCACCGCCGTTCAATCACAACAGGTATCGGGTTATCCCGACCGTCTGGTTTTTTGCCTTTCGGAGAGAGCGACATGACAAAGACGAATTCCCTTCATGCCACGGTTGGCTTCGCACGCAAACTATTGCCGGCGCTGATCGCCGCGGCAGCGTTCGGCGGCACGGCGATGCAGGCTCACGCGGCCGACGCGGTGGTGCTGTACACCGCCGACGGCCTCGAAAACCTCTACAAGGATGTGCTGCCGGCCTTCGAAAAGAAGGAAGGCGTGAAGGTCAACATCGTCACGGCAGGCAGCGGTGAAGTGGTGAACCGCGCCACCATCGAGAAGGATCAGCCGAAGGCCGACGTGCTCGTCACGTTGCCGCCGTTTATCCAGCAAGCCGACCAGTCCGGCCTGCTGCAGGCTTATCAGAGCGCCAACTACAAGAACGTGCCGGCGATTGCCAAGGCGCCGAACGGTGCATGGGCGACCTTCGTGAACAATTACTTCTCGTTCGCGATCAACCCGGACGTCACGAAGAACCAGCCGAAGACGTTCGCCGATCTGCTGCACCCGGACTACACGGGCAAGGTCGCCTACTCGAACCCGGCCACGGCTGGCGACGGCATGGCCGTGATCATCCTGACCACGTCGCTGATGGGTGAAGACAAGGCGTTCGACTACCTGAAGAAGCTCGAAGAAAGCGCCAAGTTCCACACCAAGGGCACCGGCTACCTCGACGTGCTGCTCTCGCGCAACGAAATCGCCTTCGCCAACGGCGACCTGCAGATGGATCTGGACGACGCGGCCAATGGCGGCCTGTCGCTCAAGCCGATCTTCCTCGCAGCCAGCGCCGGCGGCAAGCCGACCACCTTCCAGCTGCCGTACGCGATCGGCCTGATCAAGAACGGTCCGAACCAGGCTGCGGGCAAGAAGCTGATCGACTACCTGATGTCGACCGACGTGCAAGCCAAGGTGCCGGACATCTTCGGTATTCCGGGCCGCACCGACGTGCCGCTCGCCGGCAAGAACGGCGAAGCAGTCAAGCAGGCGATCGCTGGCGTGACGCTGATTCCGGTGGACTGGACGCAGGTGATGGCGAAGAAGGCTGACTGGACGGCACGCTGGAAGAGCGACGTGATCGGTTCGTCGGGCAAGCAACTCGAAGTCGTCAAGCCGAAGTAAGCAGGACGGTTGGTCATTGAGTCAGGCGGCGCTTCCGGCATCCGTGCGGGGCGCCGTATCAGCATTAATCTAGTTGGAGGATGAACCCGGTGAATACGGCCAGTCTTGCTCACCCCGGCGCGCTCGGCGCCTCACCGGACGCGCTCGACGCCGCGCGTTCGAACACGCCGGGCGGCGTGCAGATCGACCATCTGAGCGTGCGCTTCGGAACGCGCACCGTGCTCGACGATCTGTCTCTGACCATTCAACGCGGCGAATTACTCACCGTGCTCGGCCGCAGCGGTTGCGGCAAGACCACGCTGTTGCGCTTCATTGCCGGGTTCATTGAAGCGGACGGACTGTCGGGCACCTTGACCGTTGCCGGTCACGACCTGACGCATGTGCCGCCGCATAAGCGCAATCTCGGCCTGCTGTTTCAGAGCTACGCGCTGTTCCCGCATCTGTCGGTGTTCGACAATGTGGCCTTCGGATTGCGCGCGCGCCGCACGGCGTCGAAAGATATCGCTCGACGGGTTGCCGATGCGTTGAAGCTCGTGCAACTGGGCGACGCCGGTCATCACATGCCCGCGCAATTGTCGGGAGGCATGCAGCAGCGTGTGGCTCTCGCGCGTGCGCTCGTGATCGAGCCCGACGTGCTGCTGCTCGACGAGCCGCTTTCCGCGCTCGACGCCAATCTGCGCGCTTCGGTGCGCTCCGAACTGAAGGCCTTGCACGAGCGCCTGCCGAATCTGACGATCGTCTGCGTGACGCACGATCAGGACGACGCGCTGGTGCTGTCCGACCGCACCCTGCTGATGCGCGAAGGCCGCATCGCGCAACTCGGCACGCCGCAGCAGTTGTACGACACGCCGAACGACGGTTTCGTCGCGCGCTATCTGGGCGCAGCCAATCTGCTGCCGCCGCAAGTCGCATTCGCCATGGACGACGTGCGCTACAACGAACGCGAACGGGTGGCCTGCCTGCGTCCGGAAGCGCTGCGGATCGTCCCGCTCGGTGAGGGACAGTTGCACGGCGCGATTACGTCGGTCGAATGGTATGGCGCGGTGTTGTCGGTGTCGGTCGTTCTGGACGCGATGCCCAACGAGCCCGTGCTCGTCACCATGCAGCGCGGCCAAGGCATGATGCCGGAGAAGGGCGCGCGTGTTTCCCTGCGTTATGAGGCTGACGATGTCGTCCTTATCAACCCCTGATACCCCCAATCCGCTCAACGCGGCCGCCGACGCCCGCCGCAGCGCGAGCGCGGCCTCGCACACGGCGGCGGTGAAGCGCCGCGAACGCGCGGCCCAATGGCACCTGCTGTTCCTCGCCGTCGTCGTGCTGGGGCCGCTGGTGATTTATCCGCTCGTGCGTCTGGTGCTGCTGAGTTTCACCGGGCCGCACGGGTTGAGCCTGCAGGCCTACTCGACGTTCTTCAGTAATCCGGAAACGAGCGGTGTGGTCGGCACGACGCTATGGATCCTGTTCGTGAGTGCCGGGCTTGCATCGTTGCTCGGCATTGGCCTTGCGGCGCTCCTGTTCTTCAAGCCGTTTCCCGGCGCCCGCATGGTCACCCGTTTCCTGGAACTGTTCGTCGCGTTCCCGTCGTTTCTGGTCGCCTTCACGCTGATCTTTCTGTATGGCTCGCAAGGCTCGGTCAGCATCGCCTTGCAGCAGCTGTTTCATCTCCAGGCGCCGCCGCTCAACTTCCTGTTCGGCGTGGGCGGCGTGATTCTCGCGGAAGTGGTCTTCTATGCGCCGTTCGTCGTGCGTCCGACGCTCGCTTCGTTCGCCACGCTCGACATGCGCCTGATCGAAGCCGCCCGCAGTCTTGGAGCCGGCGGCTGGATGGTCGCGCTCAAGGTGATTCTGCCGCTCGCGTGGCCGGGCATCGCCGCGGGCACGATCCTGTGTTTTCTGCTGACGCTAAACGAGTTCGGCATTCTGCTCGTGCTCGGCAGCGCGCATCTGATCACGCTGCCGGTCGCGATCTACAGTTCCGCGACCGTCGATCTCGATCTGCCGACCGCCGCCGCCGGCGCGGTGGTGATGCTGATCATGTCTTTGTCTCTGTACGCGTTGTACCGCCAGGTCAACCGTCGCAAGGTGAAAGGAGCGGGCCATGGCCGTTGAACTCGACCCGACTGTTTTGCCGGTCATGCACAAGAAGGCGCGGCCGGTGCGCCGCAGTCTGCCGGTGCGCGTGCTCGGCGGTCTGTTTCTCGGTTTTGCCGCGTTGCTGTGTTTCTGGCTGTTTGTCCTGCCGGTGCTGGTGGTCGCGCTCTCGAGCGTGGCCGGACACTGGTCGGGCACCATCTTTCCGGACAGCCTCAGCATGCGCTGGTTCGAGCGGCTTGGCTCCAGCGACTTCGACGCGCTGACAACCAGCCTCGAAGTCGGCATGGGCGTCGCCGTACTCGGCACGATTCTCGGACTGTGGTTGGCTCTGGCGCTCGAAGGCCGCGACCGGCGCGGTCTCGGCGCATTGGTCGACACCATCGCGATGATGCCCAACGGCGTGCCGAGCGTGGTGCTTGGGCTCGCCGTGTTGATCGCGTACCACAAGCGTCCGCTCGATCTGTCGAGCTCGGCGGCCATCGTCGTGTTCGTGCAGCTCGCGCTGGTGCTGCCGTTCTGCTACCGCTGCGCGGCCGCGGCGTTGCGCCCGGAACTGACCATTCTGCGCGAGGCGGCAGCGAGTCTGGGGGCGCCGCCCTCGATGGTGCTGCGCCGTGTCGTGCTGCCGCAACTGGTGCCGGCGATCCGCGCGAGCCTCGCACTCGGCTTCGCGCTCTCGCTCGGCGAACTCGGCGCCACGCTCACCGTGTACCCGCCGGGCTTCGCGACGGTGCCGATCGTCGTGGTCGGGCAGGTGGAGCGCGGTTACTACCTGCCGGCCTCCGCGTTGTCGCTGATTCTGCTGCTGGTCTCGCTTGCCGCGCTGTTGCTGATTGCGGCACGTGTGCCGCGTCGTCGAGTGGATTGACGGGCACTCTTTGATCGTTGTGTTTGTGTGCGCTTGCCGAGCGGCGGCGCGCAAACACATATCGATGTGGCGAAATTTGTCAAAATGACCGAAAATATGCAAACTGCTTCCGTCGACCCGATCGACGTTGTGCGTAGGCATTCGCTGACGACGTTGGTCCGTGACGAAATCGAACGGCACATCATCGAAGGAGCGCTCGCACCCGGCGACAAACTCAACGAAGCCGATTGGGCCACGCGTTTGCAGGTGTCGCGCGGGCCGGTGCGTGAGGCGTTTCGCGCGCTGGAACAGGCGGGCCTTGTGCGCACCGAGAAAAATCGCGGTGTGTTCGTGCGAACGGTGTCGCTGGCGGAGGCGGACGAGATTTATGCCGTGCGCGCGGTGCTCGAGGAGGCGGCGTGCCGGATGCTGGCTTCGCGTATCGATGCACGCAAGCTTGCCGGGCTGCGCGAGTGGCTGGACACGATGCGCGCGGCGCTCGACGCCCAGGATCACGATGCCTACGCGCGCGCCAATGTGGCGTTTCACGACGCGATCGTGGCGGCCTCGGGCAACGGCAAGCTGTATGAGACGTATCGAAGGCTGGTGGGCGAACTGAGCCTGTTTCGCCGTGCCGCGCTGGTGGTGCACGCCGACGCGATGGAGCGTTCGCTCGCCGAGCATCGCGCGATTCTGACCGCGCTGGCCTCGCGCGACGCGGAGCAGGCTGCGGCGTTGATGCACGCGCACGTGAATGGCGGCCTGCAGCGTGCGCATGAGGCGTGCGAGACGGCGCAAGTGCTGGGCGCGATGCAGGTGTCGGCGGTGTCGGGTGATTGAGGCTGGCCGCAACGGATTGATTGGAGCACACGTGCTCTCAACGCATGGAAGGTAATGATGGCAAATGCAAGCGAACGTACGATCGAAGTCAATGGCCGCGGCTACCGGCTGCCTGTGCAACCGACCGTCGTGGTGTGCGTCGACGGCTGTGAATACGATTACCTCGAAGCCGCCGCCGCAGCGGGCGTCGCGCCTTTCATCGGCAAGATGCTCGAAGGCGGCGCGGCCTTCAAGGGCGATTGCGTGATTCCGTCGTTCACCAACCCGAACAATCTCTCGATCGTCTGCGGCGTGCCGCCCTCGGTGCACGGGATTTGCGGCAACTACTTCTGGGACCCGGACGCGAACGGCGGCGAAGGCGCGGAAGTGATGATGAACGACCCCGCCTACCTGCGCGCGGGGACCTTGCTGGCCGCCGCGGCGCAAGCCGGCGCCGCGGTCGCCGTGGTCACCGCGAAAGACAAGCTGCGCCGGCTGCTCGGCTGGCAATTGAAGGGCATCTGCTTCTCGGCGGAGAAAGCCGACAAGGTGACTAGTGAAGAAAACGGCATCGACGAAGTACTCGACCTGGTCGGCTTGCCGGTGCCGGATGTGTATAGCGCGGGGTTGTCCGAATTCGTGTTTGCCGCCGGCGTGCGGCTGGCTGAAACCCGCAAGCTTGACCTGATGTATCTGTCGACCACCGATTACATCCAGCACAAATGGGCGCCCGGCACCGAAGGCGCGAACGCCTTCTACGCGATGATGGACCGTTACCTCGCCAGGCTCGACGCGCTCGGCTGGGTGATCGGCCTGACCGCCGACCACGGCATGAACGCCAAGCACGACCCGAAGACCGGCGAGCCGAACGTGATCTATCTGCAGGATGTGCTGGACGATTGGCTGGGTGGCCGCCGCGCCCGTGTCATTTTGCCGATTACCGATCCCTATGTCGTGCATCACGGCGCGCTCGGTTCGTTCGCGACGATTTACCTGCCGCACGACGTGAGCGTTGCACAGGTGATCGGGCGGATCAGCGTTTTGCCGGGGATCGAAGTGGTGCTCGACAATCGCGCCGCATGCGAGCGCTTCGAGCTGCCGAACGACCGCGTGGGCGATATCGTCGTAGTCAGCACCCGGCACGTGGTGCTCGGCACGTGTCGCGATGAGCACGATCTGTCCGGGCTGACCGTGCCGCTGCGTTCGCACGGCGGGATCTCCGAGCAGGAAGTGCCGCTGCTGTTCAATCGCCGCGTCGAAGCGTTGCCCGCCGGTAAGGACGGCAAGCGGCTGCGCAACTTCGATATCTTCGACGTTGCATTGAATCACGTGTCGGCATCATGAACGCCGTGCTGCGGGATCATCCGGCATTCCGGGCCGAGGCGTTGCGGCTCAAGGGCGAGCGCGCGAGCCGCCCGCGCACGCTCGACGTGCTCGATCCTTTTAGTGGGACGCGGGTGGGCACGGTCCCGCTGGCGAGCGTCGACGACGTGCGCGCCGCGTTCGAATACGCCGCCGCGTATCAGGCGAAACTCACACGCTACGAGCGTTCGCAGATTCTCGAGCGCGCGGCGGCATTGCTGCGCGAGCGGACCGAGGAAGCCTCGGACCTGATTTCGCTCGAGTCGGGTTTGTCGAAGCAGGATTCGCGCTACGAGATCGGCCGCGTCGCCGACGTGTTCAAGTTCGCCTCGATCGAGGCCTTGCGCGACGACGGGCAGAGTTTTTCCTGCGATCTCACGCCGCATGGCAAGCCGCGCCGTGTGTTTTCGCAGCGTGAGCCGCTGGCGGGCGTGATCGTGGCGATCACGCCGTTTAACCACCCGATGAACCAGGTCGCGCACAAGATTGCGCCGGCGGTCGCGACGAATAATCGGGTGCTGCTCAAGCCGTCGGAGAAGGTGCCTTTGTCGGCGTTCTATCTGGCGGACATTCTTTATGAAGCGGGTTTGCCGGCGCCGATGCTGCAGGTGCTCACCGGCGATCCGCGCGAAATCGCCGACGAACTGATCACGCATCCTCTGGCGGAACTCGTGACGTTCACGGGCGGCGTGGCGATTGGCAAATATATCGCGGCGAAGGCGGCCTATCGGCGCGTCGTGCTGGAGCTGGGCGGCAACGATCCGCTGATCGTGCTCGAAGACGCCGATCTCGAGCGTGCGGCGACGCTTGCCGTACAGGGCTCGTATAAGAACTCCGGGCAGCGGTGTACGGCAGTCAAGCGGATGCTGGTGCAAAAGAGCATCGCGGCTGACTTCACCGATCTGGTCGTGGAGAAGACGCGCGCCTGGACCTACGGCGATCCGTTCGACGCAAGCAATCAGATGGGCACCGTGATCGACGCCGCCGCCGCGCAGCTATTCGAAGCGCGTGTGAACGAGGCGGTAGCGGCCGGCGCGCGCCTGCGAATCGGCAACCAGCGTGACGGCGCGCTTTACTCGCCGACGGTGCTGGATGGTGTCGACCCGTCCATGACGCTGGTGCGCGAGGAAACGTTCGGCCCGGTGTCGCCGATCATCACCTTCGATACGCTCGACGACGCTATCCGTATCAGTAACGGCACGCCGTTCGGGTTGTCATCCGGGGTGTGTACGAACCGGCAGGATGCGATCACACGTTTCATCAACGAATTGCGGGTTGGGACAGTCAACGTGTGGGAAGTGCCGGGTTACCGGATCGAGCTGACGCCGTTTGGCGGCATCAAGGATTCCGGGCTCGGCTATAAGGAAGGTGTTCAGGAGGCGATGAAGAGCTTCACCAACCTGAAGACCTTTTCATTACCGTGGGAGTAACAGCGTGGCATTGAGTCTGAACGACATCCGTTCGTTGTTTGAGCAATATGGCAGCCTCGCCTATAGCGGCGAGCCGGTGACGCAGCTTGAGCATGCGTTGCAAAGCGGCGCGTTGGCGGAAGAGGCGGGGGCCCACGAAGAGCTCGTTGCCGCAGCGTTTCTGCATGACCTTGGCCATCTGCTCAATCTGCAAGGCGAGACGCCGACGGAGCGGGGCATCGACGATCTGCATCAGTATTTCGCGCTGCCGTTCTTGCGGCCGGTGTTGTCGGACGCGGTGTTGGAGCCGATCCGGCTGCACGTCGACGCCAAACGCTGCCTCTGTGCGATCGACTCTACGTACTTCGGCCAGCTTTCCGCCGATTCGGTGCGCAGCCTGGAATTGCAAGGCGGCATCTTCAGCAAGGAGGAGGCTGAGACGTTCCTGCAGAAGCCCTACGCGGAAGACGCATTGCGTCTGCGCAGGTGGGACGATCGAGCGAAAGAAGAGAACCGTGCAACGCCGAGCCTCGATCATTATCTGGGCGTCGTCGAGCGTGTGATGATGCAAAAGCGCGTGGCCGCGTGAATGAGGTAGTTCCCAGTCGATCCTGCGGGTGAGCCTGCTGCGGCACTTGTTGTGCCGCTCATTCATTTCAGATCATTTCAGTTTTTGCGCCCAATTTTTGCACCAGTCCCGGCGCAATCCATAGGTATCAAAATAACGCTTGCAAGGCCCGGTCTGGCTCGCTAGAATCTCGCTCTTTCGTGCTCCGGACGCCGGGGCACGGGAAGCGGGA
>NZ_MCAS01000046.1 GCF_003610895.1 Paraburkholderia fungorum | reverse complement strand
CACAGGGCTCATCAGCTCCCACTCCGCACTGCGTGCGTCGCGGATGGGTCTGCCAGGGAAACCCTCGGCTTCGGTTGAGCTCGGTGGGGACCATCGGCTTCGCCTCGGCGAGGCGCTCCCGCACTTGTTGGCGAACCCCCACTTCGAATGGTATGTCGATGCATTGTATTTACGGCGGCCGCAGTTGTGCCTGCCGCGGCGATGCAACGACTAGCCCGGGAACTGGGCAAATCGTGGGAGCGGACGCTTGAAATGTCGCTGCGTTGCATTTACGGCACGGCCACAGTTGTGCCTGCCGCGGCGATGCAACGACTAGCCAGGGAACTGGGCAAACCGTGGGAGCGGACGCTTGAAATGCCGATGCGTCGCATTCATGGCACGGCCGCAGTCGTATCAGCAGCTGCGATACACCGACGAGTCAGGGACCGACACAAACCGCAAGAGCAAACGCGTGGTGGGTGGTTTTATGAAGAACCGTTCGGCGCGCGCAGCGCCGTCGGAAGTATGACGCCCTTGTCACTAACGCCGAATGTGCGAGAACACGGATTCCAGATGCACCACTACCGTGGCTGCGCGGGGGACCCGCTTATGAGCTGGCGGGGTGAGCCGCTTTCTTTGCTTATCTTTCTTTGCGGCGGCAAAGAAAGTAAGTGCCGCCCCGCACAGGGGCAACACTAATAGACCATTAACACAACAAGGAAAGGCCAACGCCGCAGGCGCCCAAACGCCCAGACCACTAAAAAAGCAAGAAAAGGCCAAAGAAGTCAGAACAAGAAAACCCCAACCCCATCCCTCACTTCATCATCCTGCGCCGAAACAAAACCGCTGAAACAACAAACCCACCCACCGCATATGCCACCAGCACGGCAACGTGCCAAACCGCGCCATCGACAGGCCGCCCCAGCATAGCCGGCCGAATCAGATCGACAGCATGCGCCAAAGGCAAAACCTCAGTCACGGCCCGCGCGGCAGCGGGCAACTGCGAAACGGGAAAAAACACCCCGGACAACAGCAACATCGGCGTCAACACCAACGTCTGGTAAAACATAAAGAAGTCATACGACGGAGCCAGCGCCGTCACCACCATCGCGATACTCGCGAACGCGAGCCCCGTCAGCACGATCACCGGCAACGCCAGCAACATCGACGGAAAATTCGCGTAGCCGAGCACTCCCGCCACCAGCATGATTGCCGCGCCCGATAACATCGACTTGCTACCCGCCCACACCACCTCGCCGAGCACGATGTCGCCGAGCGTCAGCGGCGTATGCATGATCGCCTCCCACGTGCGCTGTACGTGCATGCGCGAAAACCCCGAATACATCGATTCAAAACTGGCCGACATCATCACGCTCGATGCCACGGTGCCCGCAGCGAGAAACGCGATATACGACACGCCGTCGACATGTCCGACCATCAACCCAAGCCCGAAACCAAGCCCGAACAGATAGATCATCGGATCGGCAAGATTGCCGAACATCGAGGCAATCGCGAGCTTCTTCCAGACAAGATAGTTGCGGCGCCACACCGCAATCCAGTTGACCGCGTTGGCGGGGAAAGCGGCGAAGGTTTCCTGCTTCGGCGGCGTCTCGCCGTGGGGTTCGTAGGTGCGTGTGTCCATTGCGTGTCTCGAGGCGTGTCGTTATAGCTGTAGAGGATGCGAGCCGGGCCAGTGCCGCTTCGCGTCAATCCTGCATCTCGCGCCCAGTCAGACGCAGGAACACATCTTCCAGATTCGCCGGGCGATGCAGATAGCGCAGATCGGCGCGTTGCTTGAGTCGCGCATGCACCGGCTGGGGGTCGTTCACATAGCAGAAGAGTGTTTCGCCACTGATCTCGGTGCGCTCGACAAACGGCGCCAATTCATCGCGCAATGCCACCGGGTCCGGTCCGAAAATCTCTATCACGTCGCAGCCAATTTCAGATGCGATCAACGCGCGCGGCGCGCCTTCGGCGATCTTGCGTCCTTCCTCGATGACGCACAGGCGATGGCACAGCCGTTCGGCTTCTTCCATGAAGTGCGTGGTCAGCAGGATGGTCTTGCCGCGCGCCAGCAGCGAGCGCAGCCGCTCCCAGATCAGATGGCGCGCCTGCGGATCGAGGCCGGTAGTGGGCTCATCCATGATCAGCACGTCGGGATCGTTGACGAGCGCGCGAGCCAGCGTGAGGCGCCGCTTCATGCCACCCGACAGCTCGCTCACGCGTGCATCCGCTTTGCTTTCGAGGCGCGCGAATTCGAGCAGCGACGGCACCATCGCGCGGCATTGCGCGGCGCTCAGACCGAAGTAGCGGCCGAATACCAGCAGGTTTTCGCGCACCGTGAAATCGGGATCGAGATTGTCGAACTGCGGCACGACGCCAACACGCGCTCGCGCAACACGCGCGCGGCCCGGAATCGGCTCGCCGCACAGGCGGATCGCACCGGCGTCCGGCGCGGCGATGCCGAGCAGCATGCGCAACGTGGTGGTCTTGCCTGCGCCATTCGGACCGAGCAGGCCGAAACATTCGCCGACGTTGACATGAAACGACAGTCCGTCGACTACCGTCTTTTCGCCGTAACTTTTCTTAACCTGATGGAATTCAATGGCGGCTTCAGACATGGATCGATCGAGGCTCCGGGAAAAGATGGAAATAGCCGGTAAGGCCGCTCATTCTATGGCATCGGCGGCGAGGTGTTGACAGCCCCAGCATGCGCCGGAAGGTGTTTCTTGCGCTGCGGCATAGGTGCGCGAGCGGCCCAAACCGGGCGCGAATCCAGCACGCACCGGTTTAGGGCGCACTTAGCGTTTTCCATCCCTTGCAACCTGAATTGCGGCGCACCATGATTCATTCAGACCGCGTTCCTCGCGGGATGGGAGATAAATCATGGCGAGCTACCAAAAAATCCTGTTGTGCTACGACGGCTCGCGCGAAGGCCGCAAAGCGTTGCGTTGCGGCGCCGATCTGGCGTTGGATCTGAAGGCCGAAACGCACTTGTTGTCAGTGGTCGATATGCGTTCGAGCATTGCGCAAAGCGCGGGTCTGCTCACCGATGTGGCCTGTGGCAGTTTCGAAAAGACAGCCCGCGACATCCTGCAGGAAGGGGTGGACTGGCTCACCGAACGCGGCGTGGTCGCGCAAGGGCATTTTGCGTTTGGCCATCCGATCGACGAGATTGCCAACCTCGCCAATGAACTGCATGTCGACCTCGTGGTGGTCGGTCACCGGTGCCGCACCGGGCTATCGCGATGGTGGATGGGCGCGGGAAATACCCCGCTGCTCGATCGGATATCGTGCAGCATTCTGGTGGCATGCTCTTCGGCGCAGGAGCAGCAGCAAGCGGCGGCTTGACGCCAGACGGGGAGCGTGCGGATTCGGTTGAACGAGCCGCGTGACCGGCCGGTCGCTCGTTCAGGGCGACCGCGTCGGCCAGATCGCGATTCGTTCCAACCGATAGCGCTCCCCAGGCGATCACTCGTTCAGATTGACCGCGGCCAGCTTCCATGTGAATAAGCCTTCGCGCTGCAAGATCGCCGAGTAACGCGCGTCACCGGCACCGTGCTGATAAGTGACGACGAACTCGTTGAAGCCGCGATAACCCGCCGTGGTTTGCGGCGGCTGCGGTGGTGTGGCGTTGCTCTCGCCATTGGCCGTGCCGTTGGCCGTACTGCCGGCAACAGCAGGGGACGGCGCCGGCGTGGCAGATGGAACCGGTGGCCGTTCACCCGGGTTGCCACGCGGCGGCATGCCGTTCAGCAATGCCGCCACACCGTCGGGTGTCGCATAAGCGTCTACCAGCGGACCGATCAGGGCCACACCGATCATTGCGCCAATCGCCGCGAACGGATTGCCGTTGCCATGCGCGTCGAGCCGGCGCGTGAGCAAGCCAGTGACCTGCTGCTTCAGGCTCTCGCGCAACGCGGGAAAATCGACGTATTCATTGACGGTTTGCGCATCGCGCGCATCCGCCGCGCGCTTGAGATTATTCAGCGCGATGTAGGGCGACGCATAACCGAACCCCAACGCGGCGATCACCACAATCACAATCAAAGTGACGATCAACGGCCGGATGGCGCTGCGCTTCGTGCGAGTTGAAACTGCCATCGAGTGGGACTCTCCATCAAGTGCGATCTAAGGTGGACCGCAACCACGCGAAAACGATCCCAGCTGAGGTGACATTCGAAGAGGGCCGGAGGCCGGAAAACCTTCAGCCGAACGTTGCGCGACGCACGGCGGCAGTGGAATGCGCTCCGCGCGCCGTGTTGCTTATGACTCGAACACCGCGCCGTGCACGTTGGCTTCGTCGGCGATGCAACGATCGATCATGCGGCACACGGCGTCTACCGTGCCGACCATGATCAGCCGCGACGGCCCGTGGTAGACACGCACCGGCGCCCGGCGCGCGGGTTCAGCCGTATTCAGCCCTGAATTCAACGACACGCGCGCAAAAGCCGGCAACGAAGAAGGCAAGCCCGCACCGCCTACGGGCGCGTCGAACAGCGATAGCGATGGAGTACTGGCCGGGGACGCCTCTATCAGCGAACAGGGCACCAGCTTGCGCAGATGGCGCAGACGACCGAACTGGCGAAAAGGCAGCAGACGGGCAAGGCGTTCCATGAGTCTCTCCAGGCGATTCAACGTTGAGGCAGTCTTGGGTGGGCGCGCGCTCAGGCTTAGAACTCGCCCGGGCGGATCAGCCCGACAGCGATACCTTCGAGCGCGAAGTCCGCACTGCCGGTTTCAACGAAAATGTTGTCGTAATCGGGGTTCTCAGCGATCAACTCGATGCCGTTCGGCCGGCGCTTCAGGCGCTTGACCGTCACGTCGTCGCCAAGCCGCGCGATGATGATCTGGCCGTCTTTCGCTTCGCTTTTCTTCTGCACCGCGAGCAGGTCGCCGTCGAAGATGCCCGCGTCGCGCATGGACAGCCCGCGTACTTTCAGCAGGTAGTCCGGCTTGCTCGAGAACAGGGCCGGGTCGCACGCGTAGTGCTGCGAGATATGTTCCTGCGCGAGGATCGGGCTACCGGCCGCAACGCGCCCGATCAGCGGCAGCGACAGCTGCATGATGCTGGCGTGCGGTAGCGTGAACTGGTACGGCGAATCTTCCGCCCCGCCAAGCAGCCGGATGCCGCGCGAGGCACCGGCCGCGAGCTCGATCACGCCTTTGCGAGCCAGCGCCCGCAAATGTTCTTCTGCCGAGTTGGCCGAGCTGAACCCCAGCTCGGCGGCGATTTCCGCCCGCGTGGGCGGAAATCCGGTGCGTTCGATGGCCCGGCGGATCAAATCGAAAACCTGCTGCTGTCGTGCGGTGAGTTTGGTCATGGCGCCACTGTATGTATGAACAGGTGACTGTATTTTTATACAGTATTCGGCGCAATTCAAGCTTTACTTTAAGTTCGTGGCCTGGGGTGGCGCTCCAGCGCCGCAAATGGACGTCATAACACCTGTTTTCGTGCCGCAACGCCTTATCCGGCCGTCATTACCACTTTTGCGTATTAAAGAATGAAGAAACATTATTTTTAATGATGAAAGCTCTTCGATAGACTGCCCTTCGAGTTGGCGCTCATGTGCACGTGACCGCGACGCAAAACAACACTACACGCTGTTTCAGCGGACCACCACGCGGAGAAAGTTGGCATGAACCATCAGGGCACGGGACTGGCAGGCAAGACCAGAAAACTCATCGCGGCGCTCGCATTCGGCGCGCTCGGCACGATTAGCGCGGCCGGCGTCATGAGCTCGGCGCATGCGGCCGACACGACGCTGCTGAACGTGTCGTACGACCCGACGCGCGAGCTGTATCAGGACGTCAACCAGGCATTCGGCAAGGAGTGGAAGGCGAAAACGGGTGAGACGGTCACCTTCAAGCAGTCGCATGGCGGCTCGGGTGCGCAGGCGCGTTCGGTGCTGGACGGTTTGCAGGCCGATGTGGTGACGCTGGCGCTCGCCTACGACATCGACGCGCTGGCGAACAAGGGGCTGCTCGACAAAGGCTGGCAAAAGCGTTTGCCGGACAACGCTTCGCCGTACACCTCGACGATCGTGTTTCTCGTGCGCAAGGGCAACCCGAAGCACATCAAGGATTGGGACGATCTGATCAAGCCGGGCGTTTCGATCGTCACGCCGAATCCGAAAACCTCGGGCGGCGCGCGCTGGAACTATCTGGCAGCGTGGGCCTACGCCGAACATCAGCCGGGCGGCAACGACCAGAAGGCGAAGGAATTCGTCGGCAAGCTCTATAAGAATGCCGGCGTGCTGGATTCGGGCGCGCGTGGCGCGACCACCAGCTTCGTCCAGCGCGGTATCGGCGACGTGCTGATTGCGTGGGAAAACGAAGCGTTCCTTTCGCTGAAGGAGTTCGGTCCGGACAAGTTTGAAATCGTCGTGCCGTCGGTAAGCATTCTGGCCGAGCCGCCGGTAGCGGTGGTGGACAAGGTGGTCGACAAGCACGGCACGCGCAAGCTCGCCGAAGCGTATCTGAACTTCCTGTACAGCGAGCAAGGCCAGGAAATCGCGGCGAAGAATTTTTACCGTCCGCGTTCGAGCAAGGTGCCGGCCGAGCTGACCTCGAAGTTTCCGAAGCTGAAGCTGTACACGGTGGACGATTCGTTCGGCGGTTGGGCGAATGCGCAGAAGACGCACTTTGCCGACGGCGGCGTGTTCGATTCGATTTACTCGCCGCAGTAATGGGCACCCAGTCGGACGACGTGCGCGGTTAGACGCCACAGCAGGATGCCGCCTGTAGACGTTAGCCGCACCCCGCCAGAAAGCGCGCCCACCCGGCGCGCTTTTTGGCCAGCCAGACGGCCGGAAAAGAGCCGCCGGTTTCAACCCTGAAAGAGTACTGAGCATGACGACGTTGACCTTCCGAAAACCGAGCGCCTTGCCCGGTTTTGGCCTGACACTCGGCATCACGGTGGCTTATCTGAGCCTCGTGGTGCTGATTCCGCTTGCGGCGACCTTTCTCAAGACCGCGACGCTCGACTGGGCCCAGTTCGTGCGCGCGGTCAGTTCGCCGCGCGTGCTCGCGTCGTATCGCCTGACGTTTTTCTCGGCTCTCGGCGGCGCGCTGATCAACGCAGTGTTCGGTTTTCTGGTCGCGTGGGTGCTGGTGCGCTATACGTTCCCGTTCAAACGCATCGTCGATGCGGTGGTCGATCTGCCGTTTGCGTTGCCGACTTCCGTGGCCGGCATTTCGCTTGCGGCGGTGTACGCGGGCAATGGCTGGATCGGACAGTTTCTCGAACCGCTCGGCATCAAGATCGCCTTCACGCCGGCCGGCGTGCTGGTCGCACTGACCTTCATCGGTTTGCCCTTTGTGGTGCGAACCGTGCAGCCGGTGCTTGAAGAATTCGAGCGCGAGCAGGAAGAGGCGGCCGCCTGCCTCGGCGCCTCGCGCTGGCTGACGTTTCGCCGCGTGGTGCTGCCGGCCGTGTTCCCGGCCTTGCTGACAGGCTTCGCGCTGGCGTTCGCGCGGGCGCTCGGCGAATACGGGTCGGTGATTTTCATCGCCGGCAACGTGCCGATGAAATCGGAAATCACGTCGCTGCTGATCATTACCAAGCTCGAACAATACGACTACGCCGGCGCGACGGCGCTCGCCGTGGTCATGCTGGTCGTCTCGTTCCTGATGCTGCTCTTCATCAACACCTTGCAATGGTATCTGCAGCGCCGCACGAGCCGCGGCGGCGCAGGCCCGGCGCCCGCTGCCGCGAGTGTGGCGGCGATCGGTGTCGGCGGAGGTGTGCAATGAGCCGCAACTCCCTGAATGGCGCGGATGCCGCCGCGGTTGCCGTGGCGCCGCGCGCGCCGCTCAATGTCGCGCGCCGGCCCGACCCGGTCACCGAGCCGCCCGTTGTGCGCTGGATTCTGACCGGCATCGCGCTGCTGTTTCTCACGCTGTTTCTGGTCGTACCGCTCGTCGCCGTGTTCTACCAGGCCTTGAACAAGGGCATCGGCTTCTATCTGGAATCGCTGGCCGATCCGGATGCGCTGTCGGCCATCAAGCTCACCGTGATTACGGCCGCGATCGCGGTGCCGCTGAATCTCGTGTTCGGTCTCGCGGCGTCCTGGTGTATCGCCAAGTTCGAGTTCCGCGGCAAGGCATTGCTGACCACCTTGATCGATCTGCCGTTCTCGGTCTCGCCGGTGATTTCCGGTTTGATCTATGTGCTGATGTTCGGCGCGCAGGGCTGGTTCGGCCCGTGGCTGCAGGACCACAACGTGCAGATCATCTTCGCGGTGCCGGGGATTGTGCTTGCCACGATTTTCGTCACGTTCCCGTTCGTCGCACGTGAGCTGATTCCGCTGATGCAGGCGCAAGGCAACGACGAAGAAGAAGCCGCACACGTGCTCGGCGCGTCGGGCTGGCAGATCTTCCGCCGTGTCACGCTGCCGAACGTCAAATGGGGTCTGCTGTACGGCGTGATTCTGTGCAATGCGCGGGCAATGGGCGAGTTCGGCGCGGTATCCGTGGTGTCCGGCCACATTCGCGGCCAGACCGACACGATGCCGCTGCATGTCGAAATCCTCTACAACGAATACAACTTCTCGGCGGCGTTCGCCGTGGCGTCGGTGCTGGCTCTGCTGGCGCTCGTGACGCTCGGTCTGAAGCTGCTCGCCGAGCGCCATATGTCGGCGGAGCTGTCCGCCGCGCGCGACGTGCCGGCGTATGCAGGGCCAGCCGTGCCGGCGTCCGCCTCATCGTTTGCTTCACAGTCTGCTTCACAGTCCGCCAATCCGGCGTACGTGTCGAAAAATGCAGTCCAGCACCCGCTCAAGCAAGGAGAGCTGTAATGGGTATCACCGTTCGTAACCTGCAGAAGCGCTTCGGCGATTTCGTCGCGCTCGATAACGTTTCGCTCGACTTTCCGCCGGGTGAACTGGTTGCGCTGCTCGGGCCGTCGGGTTGTGGCAAGACCACCTTGTTGCGGGTGATCGCGGGTCTCGAATACGCGGACGGCGGCCAGGTCGTGCTGCAAGGCCAGGACGTCGCGACGGTCGGTGCGCGTGAGCGTGAGGTCGGTTTCGTATTCCAGCATTACGCGCTGTTCCGCCATATGACGGTATTCGAGAACGTCGCGTTCGGCTTGCGTGTGAAGCCGCGCCGCGAACGGCCTTCGGAAGCGGTGATTCGCGAGAAGGTGCATGAACTGCTGAAGCTCGTGCAACTCGACTGGCTCGCGCAACGCTATCCGTCGGAATTGTCGGGCGGTCAGCGGCAGCGGATTGCGTTGGCGCGCGCGCTGGCTGTCGAACCGAAGGTCCTGCTGCTCGACGAACCGTTCGGGGCGCTGGATGCGAAGGTGCGCAAGGAGTTGCGCAGCTGGTTGCGTCGCTTGCATGACGATCTGCATATCTCGACGATTTTCGTCACGCACGACCAGGAAGAAGCGCTCGAAGTGGCCGACCGCATCGTCGTGTTGAATCGCGGGCACGTGGAGCAGGTGGGCAGTCCGCAGGACGTGTACGACCACCCGCAAACCTCGTTCGTCTACGAGTTTCTGGGCGCGGCGAATCGTCTGCATGGCAAGGTGGATGCGAGCGGCTTCGTGGTCGACGGCGCGGCGCTGCCGGTCGCGATCAAGGCCGATTTCAGCGGGCCGGCATTCGCCTATGTGCGGCCGCACGATCTGCAGTTGTATCCTCAGGCATCTGGCCACCGCGAAGGCATTGTGGTCGACGTGCGGCGTGTGGTGACGCTCGGCGGCTCGGTGCGCGTGGAACTGGCGGGCCGTGAGGGTCATGTGCTCGAGGCGGAGCTCGACCGCGAATCGTGGCGCGATCTGCAACTGGCGATCGGCGACGGCGTGACGGCCGTGCCGCGCGCACTGCGCGTATTTCCGGCGCAATAAGCGGGACAGGCGGCACAGGCCGCACGGTAAGCAGCACAACAACACTCGGCGTTTCAATCAAACTCTAATAACTCAACTCTGGCTTAACCGGAGACATACAGATGAATTTTCAGCAATTGCGCTTTGTGCGCGAGGCCGTGCGTCAGAACATGAATCTGACCGAGGTGGCCAACGTGTTGTACACGTCGCAGTCGGGCGTATCGAAACAGATCAAGGATCTGGAAGACGAGCTCGGCGTGGATATTTTCATCCGCCGCGGCAAGCGTCTGACGGGCCTCACCGAGCCCGGCAAGGCGGTGCACCAGCTGATCGAGCGGATGTTGCTCGACGCGGAGAATCTGCGCCGCGTCGCGCGCCAGTACGCCGATCAGGACAGCGGCCACCTCGTTGTGGCGACTACCCACACGCAGGCGCGCTATGCGCTGCCGAAGGTGATCCGTCAATTCACCGAGGTGTTCCCGAAGGTGCACCTGGCGTTGCGCCAGGGCAGCCCGCAACAGATCGCCCAGATGATCATCAACGGCGAAGCGGACATCGGCATTTCGACCGAGGCGCTCGACCGCTTTCCGGACATCGTCACGTTTCCGTGCTACTCGTGGCATCACATCGTGGTGGTGCCGAAGGACCATCCGCTGGTGGGCCGCGAGAATCTCACGCTCGACGAGATCGCGGAATTCCCGATCGTCACGTATGACCAGGACTTTACGGGCCGCTCGCACATCGACCAGGCGTTCGCGAAAGCGGGTGCATTGCCCGACGTCGTGTTGACCGCAATCGACGCCGACGTGATCAAGACGTATGTCGAACTCGGCATGGGCATCGGCGTGGTCGCGGCCATGGCCTACGATCCGAAGCGCGACACGGAACTGGTCGCGCTGGATACGCAGCACCTGTTCGAAGCCAGCACGACGCGGGTCGGCTTGCGCAAGGGCGCGTTCCTGCGCGCGTATGCGTACCGGCTGATCGAAATGTTCGCGCCGCAGTTGAATGAAGCGGAAATCGCCGCGCAACTGCGCGAGGCGGTTTGAGGCGAAGGCTTAACTCAAAACGAACGGGTATCCGCTTTTTTGACGCATGGCGGCGCGCGGCACATCGCTTACAATCGCCGCCATGAATACTCTGACTTCTTCTTCCGCGACGCCTTCCAACCAAGGCGCAACGCCCCGGCTGCCGCGCATCGCCGTGCTGGCAACCGGCGGCACGATCGCCGGGGCGGCCGCGGACGCCACCAACACGTCCGGCTACCAGGCGGGTGTGGTCGGCGTCGATCAATTGCTGGCCGTGGTGCCGGCTTTGTCCACGGTCGCGCGGATCGCGCCCGAGCAGATTGCCAGCGTCGACAGTAAAGACATGGAGATGTCGCTGTGGACCACGCTCGCACAACGCATCAACACGCTGCTCGCTGACAGCGATATCGATGGCGTGGTGGTCACGCATGGCACCGATACGCTCGAAGAAACCGCTTATCTGCTGCATCTGACCATCAAGTCGGACAAGCCGGTCGTGCTGACCGCGGCCATGCGTCCGGCCTCGGCGCTGTCCGCCGATGGTCCGTTGAATCTGCTGAATGCCGTGACGGTTGCGGCGAACGCGGGTTCGCGCGGGCAGGGCGTGCTGGTGGCGTTCAACAACAGGATTCACAGCGCACGCGACGTGGTCAAGACGAGCACGTATGCGGTCGATGCCTTCCAGTCGCCGGAGATCGGCGCGCTTGGCTGGGTGCAGGACGGTCGCGTCGAATTTCAGCGCAGCGTGGTGCGTGCGCATACGCTTGCAACCGAATTCGTGATCGGCGCGAAGTGGCCGCACGTGGAAATTGTCGCGAGCTATGCCGGCGTCTCGCGGATCGCCGTGGATGCGTTGGTGGCAGCCGGGGTGCGCGGCATCGTGGTGGCGGGCACCGGCAATGGCTCGATTCACGCTTCGATGCAACAGGCATTGGCCGATGCGGCCTCGCAGGGTGTAGCGGTGGTGCGCTCGTCGCGGGTGGGCTCAGGTCACGTCATGCGCAACGGCGCGGCTGCGGACGATGCGCTTGGTTTTGTCAGCGCGGGTTCGCTCAATCCGTACAAGGCGCGGGTCCTGCTGATGCTCGCACTGGCCGCGGGCGGTACCGGGCCGGTTGCGTTGCAGAAGACTTTCGATACGTACTGATTGATGTAGCGCGAGCGCAGCGGTTCGAAGTCAGAACCGTGTCCAGCGTTTGACGCCTGAATGACAACGCGGCGCCCAGGTCATCGACCCGGGCGCCGCGTTGTCGTTTCAGCTTAAGGTTTTATCGCTGTCGGTGAAAATACACGGCGCCAGCAGATGGCGCCAACCCGCACTCAGGACGCCAGATCCGGAGGCAACTTCCCGCCATTCGCGGCCAATGCTTGCATCACCTGTTTGTGCAGCCAGATGTTCATGCTCGCCGAATCATTCGTGTCGCCGCTGTACTTCAGCTCCTGCGCGAGTTGCTTGCGATGCTCGAGGCTGCTGTCGACGCCGAGCGCTTTCAGCGTGTCGACGATCGAGGTGCGCCAGTTCAAGGTTTGCCCGCTCTCGCTCACGAACTGGTCCATGACGGCAGCGACGTCGACGTCGGCCAGCGGCGCGGGCGCCAGTGCCGCGTCAGGCGCAGCAGCTTGTGCCGCTGCCGGATCCGGTGTCGGCTCAACCGCAGGCGCAGGCTGGTCGGGCTTCGCTTTGCCGAAGAGCTTGTTTACGATGTCACCAAAGATGCTCATTCTGAATCCTTTGCAGATGGGTTACCGGCGCAAGCACATTTCGCTCACGGGTTGAACGCTGGTTGCAATCGGGCGAATGAAACAGAGCAGGAGCACATGCGCTGCGATGACCGGCAAGCCGCACGTGATCGCCAAGACGCCAGCAACCAGACTCAACGAGTGTAGGAGAAAAGCGCGGACCGATGTGTCAAAAAAGGTCGTGACCTGGGCGTGCAGTTGCAAGCAAATGCAAGCGGACTTGCGAGCCCACGTGTGAGCAGACCTGCAAAGAGAGCTGCAGGCAGGCGGCATGCATGATGCAGCCGCTGCGAGAGAATGGCGGAAAACGCATAACTTTGAAATCCGACAGCCGGACACCCGACGACGACGTCTGACCGACCAAGGCTTCCCCGGCGCCGCCGGGTGCCGCTGCGGACCCCACTTGCCGCTCTCAGCCCAGAGCGGCACGATTTGCCCGTTCCGCCGCCGATACTGCACGACGAACCGGGCGCCCCACCTGCGATTGCCATGACGATGCAACGATCACGGCAATCTGTGTGTCTGCTTCATGTTTTTTTTATGTGCCGCGTATGACGCCCGCTATCTACTCCCTGATTGGCCTGTCGCAGTTGCGGTTTGTTCTGATACGGCGGGTCCGCGCGTGAATCTGCGTGCGCGTAACCCGCGTGCAACCGGCCTTCGCAGGAGGTGTATCAGGCAGCCTTGGCTTCGCTACCCGGCGCTTGCGCGACTTCGTAGTTCGCCATGATTTCCAGTGCGCGCACCATCGCCGAGTGATCCCATGCCTTGCCGCCGTTGGCTGCGCACACGCTGAACAGTTGTTGTGCGCTGGCTGTGTGCGGCAGGGCGATGCCGAGCTTGCGCGCGCCGTCCAGTGCGAGGTTCAGATCCTTCTGATGCAGCTCGATGCGGAAGCCCGGATCGAAGGTACGCTTGGTCATGCGCTCGCCATGCACTTCGAGGATGCGCGACGAAGCGAAGCCGCCCATCAGCGCCTTGCGCACACGTTCCGGATCGGCGCCCGAGCGCGAAGCGAACAGCAGCGCCTCGGCCACGGCTTCGATGTTCAGCGCGACGATGATCTGGTTCGCGACCTTGCAGGTTTGACCCGCACCGTTGTCGCCGATCAGCGAGATGTTCTTGCCCATCAGATCGAACAGCGGCTTGGCGGCAGCGAAAGCCTTTTCCGGACCGCCCACCATGATCGTCAGCGACGCTTCACGCGCGCCGACTTCGCCGCCGGACACCGGCGCATCGAGGTAGTCGGCGCCGAGCGCATTGACCTTCTTCGCGAAGGCTTGCGTGTCGAGCGGCGAGATCGAGCTCATGTCGATCACGAGCTTGCCTTGCGTGAGGCCGGCGGCGACGCCGTCGTCGGCGAACAGCACGTTGGCGACGTCAGGCGTGTCCGGCACCATGATGATGACGACGTCGGCGGCTTGTGCCACGGCGGTCGAATTGGCGACTACGCTCGCGCTCTTGCTCAGATCTTCCGGCACCGGATACGCGCCATTCACGAACAGCGTGTGACCGCCCTTGATGAGGTTGCGCGCCATGTGCGCGCCCATGATGCCGAGGCCGATGAAACCGATCTTTGCCATGTGTCTAAATCTCCAGTGTTGTTTGGGGTGGTATGCCTGATGCGATCGACGGATCGCTCAGGCTGCGGCGTGGGCTGCGCCGCGGGTTTGCCCGGCCACGCTTTGCACCCAGCCGAGGCCGGCGGCAGTGGTCGTGCGCGGCTTGTATTCGCAACCGACGTAGCCTTCGTAGCCGAGCGAATCGAGCAGATCGAACAGGAACGGGTAGTTGATCTCGCCGGTGCCCGGTTCGTTGCGGCCCGGGTTGTCGGCGAGCTGGATGTGCGCGATCTGCGGCAGGTTCTTTTTGATCGTCGCCGCGAGTTCGCCTTCCATCCGTTGCATGTGATAGATGTCGTATTGCAGGAACAGATTGTCCGAGCCCACCGCGCGAATCACATCGAGGCCTTCGCCGGAACGGTTCAGCGCGAAGCCGGGGATGTCGTACGAATTGCACGGCTCGACCAGCAGCTTGATGCCGGCTTTCTTCAGTTCGCCCGCGGCGAAGCGCAGGTTGTCGACGATCGTCGAACGCGCCTTGTCCGCATCGACGCCCGCGGTCGGAATGCCGACGAGGCAGTTCAGTTGCGGCACCTTCAAAGCCGTTGCGTATTCGATCGCACGGCCGACGCCTTCCTGAAACTCGCCCACGCGATCCGGCAGGCATGCGATGCCGCGTTCACCCGCTTCCCAATTACCCGCGGGCAGGTTGTGCAAGACGAGCTTCAGACGGTTTTGCTGCAGACGTTCGCTCAATTCGGCGATCTGATACGGATACGGAAACAGGAATTCGACGGCGTTGAAGCCCGCGTCCGACGCTGCGGCGAAGCGCTCGAGGAACGGAACTTCGTTGAACAGCATGGTGAGATTTGCTGCAAATTTCGGCATGGTGCTGGTGTCTCGCTGGTCGGTCAGTGAAATAAGTTCATGAGACGGCGTCGGCAATGCCGCGCCGCGCTCATGTGATGCTTATCAGGTCAGCGTGCGAATCGACGCGCGCTTCAAAGCGTCAGGACGCTCAGTCGAGCATGCTGATTGCCGTCGGCGCGTCTTCGCGCTTCTCGGCCAGATCTTCGAACTCGTTGATCGCGTCGATCTCGGTGCCCATCGAAATGTTGGTCACACGTTCGAGGATCACTTCGACGATCACCGGCACGTTGAACTCGGAGAGCATCGATTGCGCCTTCAGCAGCGCGGGCTTGAGTTCTTCCGGCTTGAACACGCGAATCGCCTTGCAACCCAGGCCTTCGGCAACCGCGACGTGGTCCACGCCGTAGCCGTTCGTTTCCGGCGAGTTGATGTTCTCGAAGCCGAGCTGCACGCAGAAGTCCATATCGAACGCGCGCTGTGCCTGACGGATCAAACCGAGGTATGAGTTGTTCACCACCACATGCACGTACGGCAGCTTGAATTGCGCGCCCGCTGCCAGTTCTTCGATCATGAACTGGAAGTCGTAGTCGCCCGAGAGTGCGACGATCGGACGTTGCGGGTCGGCTGCGCGCACGCCGAGCGCTGCCGGAATCGTCCAGCCGAGCGGGCCTGCCTGGCCGCAGTTGATCCAGTTACGCGCCTTGTAGACGTGCAGGAATTGCGCGCCGGCGATCTGCGACAAGCCGATCGTGCTCACGTAGCACGTATCGCGGCCGAACACCTGGTTCATCTCTTCGTACACGCGCTGCGGCTTCATCGGCACGTTGTCGAAGTGCGTCTTGCGGTGCATCGTCTGCTTGCGTTGCTGGCAATCGGCGACCCACGCGCTGCGGTCCTTGAGCTTGCCGGCGGCTTTCCATTCCTTAGCGACTTCGACGAACAGTTCGAGCGCGGCTTTCGCGTCCGACACGATGCCGAGATCCGGTCCGAAGACGCGGCCAATCTGCGTCGGCTCGATGTCCACGTGCACGAACTTACGGCCCTTGGTGTACACCTCGACGCTGCCCGTATGACGGTTCGCCCAACGATTGCCGATGCCGAGCACGAAGTCGGAGGCGAGCATCGTCGCGTTGCCGTAGCGGTGCGAAGTCTGCAAACCGACCATGCCGGCCATCAGCGGATGGTCGTCAGGGATCGCGCCCCACGACATCAGCGTCGGGATCACCGGCACGCCCACGGTTTCAGCGAATTCCACCAGCAGGTCTTCAGCGGCTGCGTTCAGCACGCCGCCACCCGAGACGATCAACGGCTTGTCCGAGTTGTTCAGCAGCGTGAGTGCGGCTTCGATCTGCTTGCGCGTCGCTTTCGGCTTGTAGACCGGCAGCGGTTCGTACGTGTCGATGTCGAATTCGATCTCGGCGAGTTGCACGTCGATCGGCAGGTCGACCAGCACGGGACCCGGACGGCCCGAGCGCATCAGATGGAAAGCCTGCTGGAACACGCGCGGCACCAGCGCCGGTTCGCGCACGGTGACGGCCCACTTGGTGACCGGCTTGGCGATCGATTCGATATCGACGGCCTGGAAGTCTTCCTTGTACAGACGCGCGCGCGGTGCCTGGCCCGTGATAGCCAGAATAGGAATCGAGTCAGCCTGCGCGGAGTACAAACCGGTGATCATGTCGGTGCCGGCGGGGCCCGAGGTGCCGATACACACGCCGATGTTGCCCGGCTGGGCGCGCGTATAGCCTTCGGCCATGTGCGATGCACCTTCGACGTGACGTGCCAGCACGTGGCTGATGCTGCCTGCCTTGCGCATGGCCGAGTAGAACGGGTTGATTGCTGCGCCCGGAACGCCGAATGCGGTGTTGATGCCTTCTTTTTCGAGCACCAGCACGGCTGCGTCGACGGCTCTCATCTTGGCCATGAATGTCTCCTGAATGTCTGAGGTGGGCGAATAAGTGGGGTAACGAATTCGCTGACGGATGTGCAAACCAAAAGGTGTTGATCGAACTGTAGGCTCCACCTAAAGGTTTGATAAGATCAGTCCAGGTCGCTTATTTCGAAACAAAAAGTATGGAATGCGTTGGCGCTCGGGGCGCTGGCGGTGTGCAAGGCGGGTTGCAACCCGCTTGCGTGGGGGCGGAGTAAGAGCTTTGCATGGGACCAGAGTAAGCGCTGAAGCGCCAACTCTGGTCGACAGCTAAAGCGCTAACTCCGGTCGACACAAGGCGGTTGCAACCCGCTTGCGTGGGACCGGAGTAAGCACTAAAGCGCTAACTCCGGTCGACACAGGAGACAAAAATGGACCGCTTCAAACAGATCGAAACTTTCGTGCGCGTCGCCGACGCGGGCAGTCTCGCCGCGGCCGCGCTGGAAGAGGGCGTGTCGCCGGTGATTCTCGGACGCCGCATCGACGCGCTCGAAAAGCGCCTCGGCGTAAAGCTGATGTACCGCTCGACGCGGCGCCTCGTGGTCAGCGAAGACGGCGCGGCGTTTCTCGAGCGCTGCCGCGGCCTGCTCACCGAATGGGACCAGGCGGAAAACGAACTGAGCGCCGGCCGGCGCGCGGTGAACGGCCATCTGATCGTGTCGGCGCCGGCCGCATTCGGGCGCAAGCACGTTGCGCCGCTCGCGCCGGCTTTCCTCGCCGACAAACCGGAATTGCAGGTGTCGTTTAACCTGACCGACCGGGTCGTGGATCTGGTGCGCGAGGGTTATGACCTGTCGATCCGGATCGGCGGCGCGGTCGATCCGAATTTCGTCGCGGTGAAGCTGGCGTCGAACCGGCGCGTGGTGTGCGGTACGCCGGAATATTTCCGCAAATATGGCAAGCCGAAAACGCTCGAAGATCTGCCGCAGCACAACTGCCTCGCGTTCAACCTGCAAGGCGGCCAGAACCGCGGCTGGTACTTTCGCCGCAACGGTAAGCTGGCGACGGTGCGAGTGGGCGGCACGCTCGACTGTAACGACGGCGAATTGCTGCACCGCTGGGTGTCCGAGGGGCTCGGGCTCGGCTGGCGCTCCACATGGGAAATCCAGCAGCAACTGGCGCGCGGCGAACTGGAAACCGTGCTGGACGAATTCGCGCTGCCCGACTACGACATTCTGGCGGTCTATCCGCAGCAGCGTTATGTGCCGGCCAAGGTGCGCTACTTCATCGATTATCTGAAAGAGGTGTATGCCAGCGAGGATTACTGGAATCGCCCGGCTTATTAGTGGCCCGAGCGGCCCGGAACAACAGCTGCAAGCGCTCAAATAATCGGATTCGAGCTGGAGGCGGGAATAAACTGGACATGTAGCCGGTTATGCAGGATGAGCCAGTGAGAACGAGTCACACAGCCTAGCCGCAATGCCCTGGAGGGCCCAGGTGGTCCAAACCGATTCAGACGCGGCCCGCGCGCCCGTCCGCGCTCCCGTCGATGCCGACGCCGATGCAGCAAGAAGCCGCCGCTTTCAGCAGCTGGCTTTGCCGCATCTCGACGCCGCGTACAACCTTGCGCGCTGGCTGTGCGGTAACGCCAACGACGCCGACGACGTGGTGCAGGAAGCGTTCATGCGCGCGTTCCGTTTCTTCGATACCTTCCGGGGCGACTCGGCGCGGCCGTGGCTGCTCGCGATCGTGCGCCGCACCTGGTACACGGAGTGGCGGCGGCGCGCGTCGTCGCACGAAATGGTCGAGTTCGACGACACCATGGACGACGCGGTCTTCGACGGCTGGAGCGCGGGCGGGGCGGATCCGCAGGCGCTCCTGATCCGCGACGAGGATACGAAGCTCGTGCACGACGCGCTCGCGCAGTTGCCGGTCGAATACCGCGAAGTGCTGATCCTGCGGGAGCTCGAAGAAATGGGTTATCGCGAGATCGCGATGGTGGCCGATGTCCCGATCGGCACGGTGATGTCGCGGCTCGCGCGGGGCCGGCGCAAGCTGGCCGCGCTGCTGGGCGCGAAGCAGGAAGCAGGCGGTGCGCCGCGCGCCGCGACGTCAGGCGCGTGCACGACGCCCACCGCCTCGGTCACACCATTGCGGGCAGCCTCCAACGGCCGCCCATCCACCAACCCCGGCGCAAGTGGCGCCGGCTTAGCTCAGGAGACGCCAGATGGACTGTAACGAAGCGCGGCCGCTCCTCGATGCGAACGCCGACCACGAATTGCCCGCGCCGGACGCCCAGCGCGTCCAGCAGCACATCGAAACTTGCGATGCCTGCCGGCGCGAAAGCGAAAACCTCCATGCGCTTGGCAAGTCGCTGCGCGCACAGCCGTATCACCGCGCGCCGGATGCCCTGCGGGCGCGGATTCTCGCTGCCCTCCCGGCAGGCGGGAGCGCCGTCGACGAGCCCATCGAGGCGCCGCGGGCCACCACCCAGCCGCGGCCGAAGGGAAGCTGGCTCGGCAACTGGCTGAATGGCTGGCTGCGCCCGCCTCGCGCGCTGGGCCGGCCGGGCGGGGGCGGGGGCAGCGGCGCAACGATCGGGCAGGGCTGGCTCGTCGCGCTCGTGATCGCGCTCGGTGCGGCCGCGACGGGCGTGACAATGAGCCTGCATCGTCCCGCGGAAGGCAGCCCGTTTGCCGATGAACTGGTCGAAAGCCATGTTCGGGCGCAGATGTCCGGCCACGATATCGACGTCATTTCGACCGACCGGCACACGGTCAAACCGTGGTTCAACGGCCGGATCGACTATTCACCACCGGTCGAGGACCTCGCGGCGAACGGTTTTCCGCTTGAAGGCGGCCGCCTGGATTACATCGGACATCAGCGGGTGGCGGTGCTGGTGTACCGCTATCAGAAGCACGTCATCGACGTCTACGTGTTTCCGCAAGCACGTTCCGCCGACGCTGGGCCTTCGATGACGCAAACCCGCGAGGGTTACTCGCTGGCGCACTGGAACGCGCAGGGGATGACCTGGTGGGCTGTCACCGATGCCGCGCCGGACGCGCTCAGCGGACTCGAAACGGCGCTGAAGGCCCGCCTGGCGGGCGGCAGCGAGCAGACCGAGGGAGGCTGAGCGGGCCGCGCGTGCGCGATCCGGCGGGTATATTTCTGGACTGAGAGGCGTGGCGCTCGCGCGTCCGCTTCGTCCTAAACCCTTGAAAACACACCCGATTCGGGTGTCGTTTTAACGGGATATCTTGCAACCCGGCCCTAATCGGGTTACACTCTTTGGCTTCTCACTTGCCACACCGGTTCCGACGCCCGGGTGGCTTATATCCACAAGTAAGCACAAGGAGTGAATATGCGTCATTACGAAATCGTATTTATCGTGCACCCGGATCAAAGCGAGCAAGTGCCCGCAATGATCGAGCGTTACAAGTCCACGATCACCTCGCACGGTGGCCAGATCCACCGTATCGAAGACTGGGGCCGTCGCCAACTGGCCTACATGATCGAGAAACTCGCCAAGGCTCACTACGTCTGCATGAACATCGAATGCGATCAAGCCACGCTCGACGAGCTGGAACACGCATTCAAGTTCAACGACGCTGTTCTGCGTCACCTGATCGTCAAGATGAAGAAGGCCGAAACCGGCCCGTCGCCGATGATGAAGGAAGTGCAGCGCGAAGAAGCCAAGAAGTCGGCTGCTACGCAACCGTCCGAAGCGCAGGCTTAAGACACACTATTTAAGCTACCAGATCAAGCGTTGCCCTCGACCAAGGTTACATGAATCGGCTGCAACTCACGGCCAGCGTCGTTGAACGCGAACCGGTGCGGTATACCCCCGCCGGCGTTCCGATTGCAGGCTGCACGTTGCACCACCGCACGGAAGTCGTCGAAGCCGGTATTGCCCGGCAAGTCGAACTGACCATGCAGGCGGTAGCCGCGGGCGAGGCGAGCGGTAAGCTGGAAGGCTGTCAGATGGGCGTGGAAACGCTCTTCACAGGCTTTCTGGCAAAAAAGCACCGCAACGCAAGAACACTGGTATTTCACATCACAGAATTGCAGGACATTGGAAAGGACTGAACATGCCCCGCCCGACTGGTAAGAAATTCGACAAGCGTCGTCAGCAACAAAATCCGCTCTTCAAGCGCAAGAAGTTCTGCCGTTTCACGGCCGCTGGCGTCGATCACATCGACTACAAGGACCTCGAAACGCTGAAGGACTTCATCGGCGAAAACGGCAAGATCACGCCGGCGCGTCTCACGGGTACGAAGTCGCACTATCAACGCCAGCTGGATACGGCAATCAAGCGCGCACGTTTCCTCGCGCTGGTGCCGTACACCGACCAGCACAAGGCCTAACCCGACGACGCGATAAGGAGCATCCGAATGCAAATCATTCTTCTGGAAAAAGTCGTCAATCTGGGCAACCTGGGCGATATCGTGAAGGTCAAGGACGGTTACGCACGTAACTTCCTGATCCCGAACAAGCAAGCTCGCCGTGCAACGAAGGAAGCCCTGGCTGAATTCGAAGTTCGCCGTGCTGAACTCGAAAAGATCGCCGCTGAAAAGCTGGCTGCTGCTCAAGCTCAAGGCGAAAAGCTGGCAGGCTCGACGGTTCAGATCAATCAGAAGGCTGGCGTTGACGGCCGTCTGTTTGGTTCGGTGACGAACGCCGACATCGCTGACGCACTGGTCAAGCTCGGCTTCGCAGTGGAAAAGGCGCAAGTGCGCCTGCCGGAAGGCCCGCTGAAGCTGGTTGGCGAACACGCTGTTCAGATCTCGCTGCACACCGACGTTGTTGTCGATGTGAACGTGGCTGTGATCGGCGAACACGTCTAAGCACCAGATACGTATCTGCCAGGACGTTGCTGGCGAAAGGCAGGGGCCGGGTGACCGGCCCCTGCCTTTTTTATTGCCCGTTTCCGATGTACCGAAGTATCGGTTTTTGATTTCCCTCCGCGCGCATTTACCCGATAATTCCTCTCCATGAACGCACCGTCCAAAGATCCCCAAATCGAGTCGCTGAAAGTCCCGCCGCATTCGATCGAAGCCGAGCAGTCGGTGCTGGGCGGCCTGCTGCTCGACAACGCGGCATGGGACCGCATCGCCGACTTCCTGTCGCAGAGCGATTTTTACCGATACGACCACCGCATCATTTTTGAGCACATCGGCAAGCTGATCGCGGCGACGCGTCCAGCCGACGTGATTACGGTGTATGAGGCGCTCGGCACCTCGGGCAAGGCAGAAGAGGTCGGCGGTCTAGCGTACCTGAACGCGCTGGCGCAGAACACGCCGAGCGCGGCCAATATCCGCCGCTACGCGGAAATCGTGCGCGATCGTGCGGTATTGCGCCGCCTCGTATCTGTGGCTGACGAAATTTCCGCCGACGCTTTCAATCCGCAGGGCAAGGAAGTCCGCCAGTTGCTGGACGAGGCGGAATCGAAGGTGTTTTCGATCGCGGAAGACGGCGCGCGCGGCACGCAGGGCTTCCTGGAGATCGGGCCACTCCTCACCGAGGTGGTGGAGCGGATCGACACGCTGTATCACACCGCCAATCCGAGCGACGTGACCGGCACGCCGACGGGCTTCGTCGATCTGGACCGCATGACCTCCGGTATGCACGGCGGCGAGCTGATCATCGTGGCGGGCCGCCCGTCAATGGGTAAAACGGCGTTTTCGATGAACGTCGGCGAATACGTGGCGGTGGAGTATGGCCTGCCGGTCGCGGTGTTCTCCATGGAAATGCCGGGCTCGCAACTCACCATGCGTATGCTGGGCTCGGTTGGCCGGCTCGACCAGCACCGCATGCGCACGGGCCGTCTGACCGACGAGGACTGGCCGAAGCTCACGCACGCGGTGCAGAAAATGAGCGAGGCGCAGATTTTCATCGACGAAACCGGTGGTTTGAACCCGATGGAACTGCGCTCGCGCGCGCGTCGCCTGTCGCGCCAGTGCGGCAAGCTGGGCCTGATCATCATCGACTATTTGCAGCTGATGAGCGGGTCGTCGTCGGGCGAAAACCGTGCAACCGAAATCTCGGAAATCTCGCGTTCGCTCAAGAGTCTCGCCAAAGAACTCGATGTGCCGGTGATTGCGTTGTCGCAGCTTAACCGCGGTCTTGAACAGCGCCCGAACAAGCGGCCCATCATGTCCGACTTGCGCGAATCCGGCGCTATCGAACAGGATGCGGACGTGATTCTGTTCATCTATCGCGACGAGGTGTACAACCCGGATAGCCCGGACAAGGGCACGGCGGAGATTATCATCGGTAAGCAGCGGAATGGTCCGATCGGCCCTGTTCGGCTCACGTTCCATGGTCAATTCACGAAGTTCGATAATTTTGCCGGCGCGCAGAATTTCTACAGCGAGTAAAGAGGTAACTGCTGGGCGTGTTGTAACGACGCTTTCAAAAGTGCGACATCGATCCCGGAACGGTACAATGTGGCGGTTTTATGTCAGCCATAATGTGACCAATTTTCGGGATCCCAATGTTCGGTCGATTCATGCCCACCGAGGGCAAGTTCTTTGAAATTTTCAATGCGCACGCAACGTGCATCGTCTCAGCAAGCCGTGAACTCGAGCTGCTGATCGACAATCTCCAGGACGCCGAAACCCATAAGCAAAACGTGCAGAAAGCCGAAAAGGCCGCTGACAAGCTTACGCACGAAGCCATCGACCTGCTGCACAAGACCTTCATCACGCCGCTCGACCGCGACGAGATCCACAAGTTGATCACCACGATGGACGACATCCTCGATCTGATGGAAGACGTCGCCACCGCCATTTCGCTGTACGACGTGCAGGCAGTGACTTCCGAAGCGAGCCAGTTGGCCCACATCTGCACGGCGACCTCGGAGCGCGTGCAGTTCGCCGTCAGCCTGCTGTCGGATATGAAGCAGGCGAGCCAGATCCTGAAAGCATGCGAGGAAATCGACCGTCTGGAATCGGAAGCCGACCGCGTGCTGCGTTCGGCCATGTCGAAACTTTTCCGTGAAGAAGACAACGTCAAGACGCTGATCAAGCTGAAGGCGATCTACGAACTGCTCGAAACGATCACCGACAAGTGTGAAGACGTGGCGAACATCATCGAAGGCATCGTGCTGGAAAACGCATAATGCAATCGATACAACTTGCTATCTGGGTCGTCGCCGGCCTGGTCGCCGTCGCACTGATTTTCGACTTCATGAACGGCTTCCACGACGCGGCGAATTCGATCGCCACGGTCGTGTCGACCGGTGTGCTGAAGCCGCAGCAGGCCGTGGCCTTCGCAGCGGCTTTCAACGTTATCGCGTATTTCGTGTTTCACCTGAAAGTGGCGCAAACGGTCGGCAAGGGCACGATTGATCCGGGAATCGTCGACCACTACGTCATTTTCGGCGCGCTGGTCGGTGCGATCGGCTGGAACATCATCACGTGGCATTACGGTATCCCATCGAGCTCGTCGCACGCGCTGATCGGCGGGCTGGTGGGCGCGGCGCTGGCCAAGTCGGGTTGGGGTTCGCTCAATATCGACGGATTGATGAAGACGGTTGCGTTCATTTTCATCTCTCCGCTGCTCGGTTTCGTCCTTGGCTCTTTCTTCATGCTGGCCGTGTCGTGGATATATTTCCGCACGCCGCCCAGCAAGGTCGACCGGCGCTTCCGGCGTCTGCAACTGGTCTCCGCAGGCTTGTACAGCCTTGGCCACGGCGGTAACGACGCACAGAAAACCATCGGCATCATCTGGATGCTGCTGATCGCAACTGGTTACGCGTCGTCGATCGCGGACGCTCCGCCGCTGTGGGTGATCGGCGGCTGCTATCTGTCGATGGGCATCGGCACCTTATTCGGTGGCTGGCGGATTGTGCGCACGATGGGTCAGAAGATCACCAAGCTGAAGCCAGTCGGTGGTTTTTGCGCCGAGACGGGTGGGGCGATTACGCTGTTCACCGCGTCATGGCTCGGCATTCCGGTGTCCACCACGCATACGATTACCGGCGCGATCGTTGGTGTCGGCGCGACGCAGAAGCTGAGCGCGGTGCGCTGGGGCGTGGCCGGCAACATCGTCTGGGCGTGGATTCTGACAATCCCCGCTTCCGCGGCGCTCTCCGCGGCTGCCTGGTGGCTCGGCCACCGCTTCCTGTAATGCAGTGCGGACGACAAACGCCGTCCGCCTTTCAGGCTTCAAAGCGCTGTCCCGGAGTCCGGCGCCAAAGGCACCGGGCCTCACACCCCTAAAGCTGCAAATAAAGCGCGCCGCTCAGATCAGCGGTGCGCTGCCTCCATCCATCGGGACGATTGCGCCCGTCACGTAGCTCGCGCGGCGGCTCGCCAGAAAGAGCGCGACATCAGCGATTTCTTCCGGTTTTGCATAGCGTCCGAGCGGCACTTTGGCTTGCCCGCGCGCTAACGCGTCCGCGCTTTCGATGCCTTGCTGCGACGCTTCCAGTTTGACCGCTTCTTCGACGCGCTCGGTCAGCGTCGAACCTGGATTGATCGCGTTGATACGAATGCCGTAGCGCGCGTAGTAGTGAGCGAGGCCGACAGTGGCGAGCATCAGCGCGGCATTTGCGGCGCCACCGGCGATATGAATGTCGCTCGCGATCTTGCCACCCATGCCGATGATGTTGACGATCGTGCCGGGTGCGCCGCCGCCGGCCTTCACGCGCTCGGCCATGCGCTTGAGCACTTCCTGTTGCGGGTAGATGTAGGGGAAATACTTGGCTTCCATGGTCGCGCGAAACGCATCGGCATCCAGCGTTTCGGGGTCGTAGCGGCGGGCTGCGCCGGCGCTGTTGATCAGCACGTCGATGGGGCCGACTGCGGTGCTGACTTCCTCGACGATGTCCGCCGCACTGTGCGGTTCGTGCAGGTCGGCCCGGGTCCGATGCACGTTCAGACCTTCCTGTTTCAACTGTTCGTAAGCACGCGCGAGATTGGCGGGGTCGCGTGAAACGATCGCTACCTTCGCCCCCTCGAGAGCGAACGCCCGGGCGCAGGCGAACCCGATGCCTTTGCTGCCGCCCGTGATCAACACCACCTTGTCTTTCAGCCCGAGATCCATCGTCACCACCTGCTGTCGGAAGAATATCGATGACGATAGCAGATCGGCAGCGCAGCGGGGATGGGCGGGGGCGAGGTGCGAAGTGTGGGCGTTTTGCGCTGAGCTCAGTTCAGTTCAGCTCAGTGACCTGATCTGGGCGATGCGGCGAGCCATGGCGCCACAAGCTACTGCTGGCGCCACAAGCCACGACGAGTTTGCTCGATGTCCCTAGAAATTGCCGTTGGCGAAACGCGCGATCGGGTCGTCGGTGGTTTGCGTGGGGGCAGGGATGCTGCCGCGTGATGCGGTCGAGGCGCGCATGATCCGCACACCGGCGTTCCCGTCCGCCTGCTGAGCTTGTTGAGCCTGGCGTGCGGCGACTGAAGCGGGTGGCGGTGGCTCGAATGCATCGGCAGCGGCGTCGATCGGATCTGGCGCGCGGGAGGCAGCCGTTGGCGGCTCGGTGCGCGCAGTCGCCGTCTGCTGGATCGTGGTGCTCGCGGCAGTGTCGTACGCGCTCGCTTGCGCCGCTGGCTGCGGCGCCGGAGACACCGCGCCTGCCGCACGCGCTTGCATCTGCGCGGCGCTCATGCCGGGCGGCGGCGGTTCAAACGGATCAGCTTGAGGCGCTGGCGCCGCGGCAGTCGCTACCGCAGGTTGGCCGCTCGCAGTCAGCGGCGCACGAATGGCCGCGGCGACACGAGCCGGTTGCTCCGGAGCCGCCGAATTCGCCGCATAGCCGGAAGCCTGCGTTGCAACAGGGGCTGCCGCAAAACCCGAGGATTGGGTTGCCGGCGCAGTGCCCCCATAAGCCGGCGTCGCCTGAGTTTGAGCCACCGGCGCGACACGTTCGGGTTGAGGCGCCGCTGCCTGATAGCTCGGTGCATCGAACGGCGCAGGCGTTAGAGCCGGCGCCGCCACGCGGCGAATGCCGTCGAAGCGCTTGGCCCAATAGGGATTGGTCAAATAGTCGAGCCGTACGGTGCCACCCGTCGACGGCGCATTGACGAAGCGCAGCTTGCCCACATAAATGCCGACATGCGAATGCGCACGCCCGGTGGTGTTGAAGAAAATAAGATCGCCCGGTGCGATTTGATCCGGCTCGATCGATTCGCCGCGGCCGCTCATGTCCGCAGTGGTGCGCGGCAGATTGACGGAGGCGGCGCGCGACACCACATAGCGAACCAATCCGCTGCAATCGAAGCCGCTATCGGGCGTATTGCCACCCCAGCGGTATGGAATACCGACCAGACTCATCGCCTGGATGGAGATTTCCTCACGCCCGATGCTGTGGTCGACGAAATTGGGGAAGCCTGGCGGCGGCGCATGATAAGCGCCGTTCGTCACCACAACCGACGAACCCGGCCCGCGCGACGTCTTTTGCGGCGCGCCGGCGCAAGCGGCGAGCAGCAAAACGGTCAGTAGCGAGAACGCGAGTCGGCGCATGAAGACGAAGTGAGCGGTAAACGCTCGTTTAATGGCGGACGATTTCGGGATGGTAGCCCGTCAATCGTAGCTCAGGCAAGAATTCTTGATAAATTACTTGAAGTTTGCGCGCTAAGTGTTGCCCGCCGTGAACGCGCGCCGAATAAAAAAGCCGTGTCCGGGCTGACCCGAACACGGCTTTGTACTAAAGCTAACGCGTTGAAACTTAAAGAATTTCCGACGCGTAATCCGCGAGGCGCGAACGTTCGCCGCGCGCCAGCGTCACGTGCCCGCTGTGCGCCCAGCCCTTGAAGCGGTCGACCACGTACGTCAGACCCGAGCTGCCTTCCGTCAGGTAGGGCGTATCGATCTGCGCGATGTTGCCGAGACAAATGATCTTCGTGCCGGGACCTGCGCGCGTGACAAGCGTCTTCATCTGCTTCGGCGTGAGGTTTTGCGCCTCGTCGATGATCAGATACTTGTCCACGAACGTGCGGCCGCGCATGAAGTTCATGCTCTTGACCTTCAGGCGCGAGCGGATCAGTTCCTGCGTCGCAGCGCGCCCCCATTCGCCGGCGGCGTCGTCGGTTTTCTGCAGGACTTCGAGGTTGTCGTCGAATGCACCCATCCACGGCTGCATTTTTTCCTCTTCCGTACCCGGCAGGAAACCGATGTCTTCACCGACCGGCACGGTTGCACGCGTCACGATGATCTCGTTGTAGCGCTTGTCGTCCAGCACCTGGGCGAGACCCGCCGCGAGCGCGACCAGCGTCTTGCCGGTACCGGCTTGACCCAGCAGCGTGACGAAGTCGATTTCCGGGTTCATCAGCAGGTTCAGCGCGAAATTCTGCTCGCGATTGCGCGCCGTGATGCCCCACACGTTGTTCTTGTGGTGGCCGTAGTCGCGCAAGGTCTGCAGCAGCGCCGTCTTGCCGTTCAGCTCGCGCACCAGCGCGTGAAACGCCGGCTCGCCGTTCTGCGGCTCGAGATAGACGAACTCGTTCACCAGCATCGAGGCGCACAGCGGTCCCGTCACGCGGTAATACGTGGTGCCGGTTTTGGTGTCCTGCCAGCTCTCCATGCCCTTGGCGTGCTTGGTCCAGAAATCCTGCGGCAGCGCGCGGATGCCCGAGTACAGCAGATCGCTGTCTTCGAGCACCTGGTCGTTGAAGTAATCTTCCGCAGGCAGACCGAGCGCATGCGCCTTGATGCGCATGTTGATGTCTTTCGACACCAGCACGACCTGGCGATCCATCCGGTCGCGCTGCAGCGCACGCACCACGCCGAGAATCTGGTTGTCGGCCTTGCCTTCCGGCAGACCTTCGACCGGCTCGATGGCGTTGAGCTTGGTCTGGAAGTACAGGCGCCCGGACGCCTCACGGCTACCGAGACGCGCCAGCGAAATGCCGTCCGAGATGTTGCCGGCATTCGCCACCAACGCGTCCAGCGTGCGGCTCACCTGGCGAGCGTTACGCGCGACTTCCGACATGCCCTTCTTGTGGTTGTCGAGTTCTTCCAACGTCATCATCGGCAGATAGACGTCGTGTTCCTCGAAACGGAACAGGCAGCTTGGATCGTGCATCAGCACGTTCGTGTCGAGCACGAACAGCTTCTGCATTTCGAGCGGGTCGGTGGACGCGCCGCGCTTCTTGCTGGTGCCGCGCGTGCTGGGGGCTACGGCTGCGGGCGTGCTGGCGGCCGGGTCTTTCGCGCTTGGCGCGCGTGCGACGACCGGCTGCGATTTGGCCGCGGGTGTGGCAGCGGGTGTGGCAGATGCAGCCGGTTCGGCCTGCGGGCGGGCAGCGGGAACCGGTTGCAGCAATGCGGCGGTCTGCTTCGATTTGCGTCCACGCGCCGGTGCAGCTTGCTCGGCGGATGCAGACGCAACAGGGGAGGCCGACGATGCCGGCACGGGCCGCAAAGTGGTCGCGGCGTTGGCTGCGTGCGCCATCGGCGTGGCGACGTTCGCGCGGCCGTAATCGGCCGATTCCGCGGACTCCCCAACGACCGTCTGTTTCTTCGCGGCAGAGCGCGCCGGCGTGGCGGCTTTGGCCTTGTATTCGTCAGGCGGCAGGAGATTGCCGAGCTTGCTGGGGGGGGTAGGCAAAGGCATGGTTTCCCTCGAAATAATCGGGTCACATTTCGTGCGCCGCCTGTCGCATTCTGCCGGTGCCAGTATGTGTGCACGCAGTTTGCGTCCGGAGGCGCGCATTCGGTCTAGAGATGCCGGTTCGCCTGGTCTTCGATCGGCTCCTTAACGGAAACGCGTGGCCGAGTAAACGAACGGCTGCGCGCAATTAAAAAAGCCGCCGCCCCGGCGTACGGGACAAGCGGCTCGCCTTCGGTTATCGCGTTGCCCCTCACGACTTCGACGGAACCGGAAAAACGGCCGTCAAGTCCGGCGCAGCTGCGAAAAGTGTGGGGTGGACAGGCACTCATTGGAACCCAATATAACGCGCCTCAAAGCGCTTGTACAGCCTCCAGAATGTCATCGACATGCCCTGGCACTTTCACGCCGCGCCACGCCTGGCGCAGCACGCCTGCAGCGTCGATCAGGAACGTGGAGCGTTCGATCCCACGTACTTCTTTGCCATACATTTTCTTCAATTTCATGACATTGAAGAGCGTGCACAGCGTTTCTTCCGGATCCGAGATCAACGGAAACGGCAATTCGAGCTTGGCCTTGAATTTGTCATGCGAGTGCATCGGGTCGCGCGATACGCCGACAATCTCCGCGCCGGCCTTCTTGAACTTGGGGTACAGATCGCGGAATTCCAGGCTTTCGGTCGTGCAGCCCGGCGTGTTGTCTTTCGGATAAAAATACAGCACCACCTTCTTGCCCCGCAGCTTGGACAGCGTGATATCGCCACCGGTAGCGGGAGCGGTAAAGTCGGGGACGGGTTGGTCGACTGCGATGGACACGAGGTTCTCCGGTTGTTATGGCCGTCGCCACAGTACTTGCATTGGCTTCTGCAACTGCTGTGGCGCTGGCCTGGCATCGAGGCTTTGGGGGAGGCGGCTGGTGCGTGATCCAGGCTCGCGCGGCGGCCGGGTCGCGAGACCGGCACGCGTCTGGGGCCAGTCAGGGCTGGACAATCAACTCGCCGGAGCGGCCTGGAATTTCGCCCCACGTAACAGGGTACGATGGCAGCGTGCCGCGGTCCAGCGTGGCGTAGTAATCACCCATGGTTGCGAAGGTGTGGCCTTGCGCGCGCCAGCCTTCCAGCAACTGTTCGAAAATCGGCGCGAGCTTTTGTCCTTCGAGTTCCGCGTGCAGCGTGAACACCTGATCGTGCGGATTGTTCTCCGTGTGCTTCAGCATCCATGCGGCGACGCTGTGCTCGTCGACCCCATCCACACCGAGCACTTCGTCGAGCGTGGGTAGCGTGGTGGGCATTTGCACATGCGACAGCTGCCTGCCGCCGACCACCGGCAGATACGGCGAATGGCCGCGCCCATCGGACGCGTAACGCATGCCCCACGCGTCGATCTGCTCGAACGCATGACTGTTCATCTGCCAGCCCGCCGCGCCATGGGTGGCGGGCGGTGCGCCGAAAATCGCGACAAAGCGGTTGAAGCTCTTCTGCATCTGCTTCTCGGTCCACTCGCGGTCTTGCGAGCGCACATTGTCCTGCCAGTAGACGTGGTCCCACGTATGGATGCCACATTCGAAACCGGCTTCATGAATCGCGCGCATTTCCGCCGCGGTCTTCACGCCGATGTCGGGCCCGGGCAGCAGCACGCCATACATCAATTGCTTGATGCCGTAATGTTCGACCACCGACGTGCGCGACACCTTCTTCAGAAAACCCGGCCGCAACACGCGGCGCATCGCCCAACCGGTATGGTCGGGCCCGAGGCTGAAGAGGAAAGTGGCGCGCGCCTTGAAGCGGTCGAAGATACGGGCGAGATTCGGCACGCCTTCGCGGGTGCCGCGCAGCGTGTCGACGTCGATCTTCAGGACGATGCGAGCCAAGGATCAGGCCTTATTGTTGTTCGACGAGAGCACGCGCTTCGGCAACGTGGCCGCGGTACGCTTCGAAAATCTTGCGCAGCGCTTCGTCGAAGGTCGATTTCGGCGCCCAGCCGAGTTCCTGCATCGTGTTGTCGATCTTCGGCACGCGGTTCTGCACGTCCTGATAGCCCGTGCCGTAGTACGCGCCCGAGGACGTTTCGACCAGTTGCACCTGCTTCGCGAGGTCGGCGTATTCCGGGAATTCGGCGGCCAGCGTCAGCATCTTGTGCGCGAGCTCGCGCACCGAGAAGTTGTTGGTCGGGTTGCCGATGTTGTAGATCTTGCCCGTGGCGACACCGTCCTTGTTCTCGATGATCTTCATCAGCGCGCCGATGCCGTCGTCGATATCCGTGAACGCGCGTTTTTGTGCGCCGCCGTCAACCAGGCTGATGTTCTCGCCACGCACGATATGGCCGAGGAACTGCGTGACCACGCGCGAGCTGCCTTCCTTCGGCGTGTAGATCGAATCGAGGCCCGGGCCGATCCAGTTGAACGGGCGGAACAGCGTGAAGTTCAGGCCTTCCATGCCGTAACCCCAGATCACGCGGTCCATCAACTGCTTCGAGCACGCGTAGATCCAGCGCGGCTTGTTGATCGGGCCGTACGAGAGTTGCGACTCTTCCGGATCGAACTGCTCGTCCGTGCACATGCCGTAGACCTCGGAGGTCGACGGGAACACGAGGTGCTTGCCGTACTTGACGGCCGAACGCACGATCGGCAGGTTCGCTTCGAAGTCGAGTTCGAACACGCGCAGCGGCTGTTTCACGTACGTGGCGGGCGTGGCGATCGCGACCAGCGGCAGGATCACATCGCACTTCTTGATGTGATACTCGACCCACTCCTTGTTGATCGTGATGTCGCCTTCGAAGAAGTGCATCCGCTCATGGTTGATCAGGTCGCCCAGACGTTCGGTCTGCATGTCCATCCCGAAGACTTCCCAATCGGTCGTTTCGAGAATGCGTTTGGACAGGTGATGGCCGATGAAGCCGTTCACACCCAGAATCAGGACTTTTTTCATGAGTAACGGGGAATTTGGAGGGGAGTTTGGATGAGCTGGGCGAATTCGTCAGGGGCGACAACGGTTTCGTTGCCGTCACGCTGGTGCCGTAATTCGCGGATGGCGATCGAGCGGCCGTCGCCGCATATCGCGAAAACGGCATTATCGCTTACGTGCAGGCCCGGCGGCAAATCCGAGCGAAGCGCGCCAGGCGCGGCGAGGCGCGCACGGGCGATGATGAAGCGATGACCCGCGAGGTCGGTAAACGCGCCGGGATAGGGCGGCGCGACCGCGCGGATCAGGTTGTAGACCTGCTGGGCGGATTGCGTCCAGTCGATCCGGCCGTCTTCCGGCTTGCGGCCGCCGTAATAGCTGCCATGCGACAGATCGTTCGGCAGATGCGGCGCTTCGCCCGCAAGCAGAGCCGGGAGCACGCGCCACAGGGTCTGTTCGGCGGCCACGGTGACCTTGTCGAACACCTGCGCGGCGGTATCGTCGGGCAGAATCGGCACCGGCGTCTGCGCGATGATCGCGCCCGCGTCGGGCTTGGCGGCCATCTCGTGCAGCGTCGCGCCGGTTTCGGTTTCGCCGTGGATCACCGCCCAGTTGGTCGGCACGCGGCCGCGGTATTTCGGCAGGAGCGAGCCGTGCATGTTGTAAGCGCCCCGTGCGGCGAGCGCCAGCAGGTCGACCGGCAACATGTGGCGGTAGTAGAACGAGAAGATGAAATCTGGCCGCGCGGCGCTTACGGCGGCGCGCAGTTCCGGAGTTTTCGGATCGGCCGGCGTGACGACGGGAATGCCGTGCTCGGCCGCAACCGAGGCGACACTGCCGAACCAGATGTTTTCGCTTGGGCTGTCTTCGTGCGTGACGACCAGCGCCACGTCGACGCCGCGCGCGAGCAGCACCTGCAGGCAGCGCACGCCGACGTTGTGATACGCGAATACGACGGCACGCGGCTTCATGGATTCGGGCCCTGATCGATCAGCGGCGCGGCCTGCACGGCCTGCACCACGCCCTGGCGCGGCGCCTCGGTCACGGTGGTGCCGTCGCGCTGCTCGAGAATCGTCTGCACCAGATAACGCGGACGCGCGCGTACCTGCTGATAAATCCGGCCGATGTATTCACCCAGCAGGCCCAACGCGAAGATGATCACGCCGAGCAGGAAGAAGGTAATGGCGAAGAGCGTGAATACACCTTGCACTTCCGCGCCGACGATGAAGCGGCGAATCAGCAGCAGCACGAACAACGCCGCGGAGCCGAGCGACAGAATCACGCCGATGAACGACAGCCATTGCAGCGGCACTACCGAAAAACCGGTGACCAGGTCGAAATTCAAACGGATCAGGCTGTAAAGCGAGTACTTCGATTCGCCGGCAAAACGCTCTTCGTGCGCGACTTCGATTTCGACCGGATTCTGCGCGAAGGTGTAGGCCAGCGCCGGAATGAACGTGTTGATCTCGCCACAACGGTTGATCGTGTCGATGATGTGGCGGCTGTAGGCGCGCAGCATGCAGCCCTGGTCGGTCATCTTGATCCGGGTGATGCGTTCGCGCAGACGGTTCATCGCGCGCGAGGCCTTGCGGCGCCACAGGCTGTCCTGGCGTTGCAGGCGGATCGTGCCGACATAGTCGTAGCCTTCACGCATCTTGTTGACCAGCTTGCCGATTTCTTCCGGCGGATTCTGCAGGTCGGCGTCGAGCGTGATGACGATCTCGCCGCGCGATTGCTCGAAGCCCGCCAGAATCGCCATGTGCTGGCCGTAGTTGCCGTTCAGCAGGATCACGCGGGTGGTGTCGGGCCGCGCGCGGAACTGCTCGGCGAGCAGGGCGGCGGATTTGTCGCGGCTGCCGTCGTTGATGAAGATCACTTCATAGCCGGTGCCGAGCGCGTCGAGCGCCGGGTAGAGGCGCGCGAACAGCGCGGCCAGCCCGGCTTCCTCGTTGTACACCGGGATGATGATCGACACTTCCGGTGCGACGGCGCGATGTTCCGAATAAATCATTTCCGCTTATTTTCCGTATTGTTCGCAAATTTCATTGACCGCGCGGCAGACGCGCTCCACGTCGCCCTCGTTCATCAGCGTGAACAGCGGCAGCGTGACGGTGGTGGCGCCGAAGCGCTCCGCGTGCGGGAACATGCCTTCCTTGAAGCCGCGCGCACGGTACAGCGAGAACAGGTGAATCGCCGGGTAGTGCACGCCCGAACCGATGCCGCGCGCTTTCAGCTCACCCATGAACCCGGCGCGGTCGATCGACAGTTTTTCGAGCGGCAGCGTGATCTGGAACATGTGCCAGTTGCTGTTTTCGAAGTCGGCAAACGGCAGGCCGATGCCCAGCTTGACCGCCGCGCTGCCTTCGAACCCCGCGAAATAGGCGCGCACGAGTTTCTTGCGTTGCGCGAGGAAGCGCGCCAGATGCGGCAGTTGCCCGAGGCCGACGCGCGCGGCGACGTCCGTCAGGTTGTACTTGCCGCCCAGCACGTCGCAGTCCATGCCGTCGAAGCCGGTGCGGGTGATGCCTTGCAGGCGGTACTTCTGCGCGAGGATCGCTTCTTCTTCGTTGTTCAGCACCAGGGCGCCGCCTTCGATCGAGGTCAGATTCTTGTTCGCGTGGAAGCTGAACGAGACCATGTCGCCGAGCTTGCCGATGCGCTCGCCTTTCCACGTCGAGCCGAACGCCTGCGCGGCGTCTTCGATCACGCGCAGCTTGTGGGCGCGGGCAATCGCATACAGCCGGTCCATGTCGACCGGCAGGCCTGACAGGTAGACCGGAATGATCGCCTTGGTGCGAGGCGTGATGGCCTTTTCCAGCAGGTCGAGGTCGATGTTGCGGGTCACCGGATCAATGTCGGCGAACACCGGCGTCGCGCCGGTCTCGTAGACCACATTGCTGGTCGCGACCCACGAAGCGGGACTGGTGATGACCTCGTCGCCTTCGCCCACACCGGCGATCCGCAGCCCGATTTCGAGCGTCGCCGTGCCGGAGTTGAACGTGCGCACCGGGCGGCCGCCGCAGAATTCGGACAACGCCGCTTCGAATTTCTGGTTCTGCGGGCCGGTTGTGATCCAACCGGAGCGGAGCACGTCGGCGACGCCCTGGATCGTTTCTTCATCGATCTCAGGTTTGACAAACGGCAAAAACGGAACTGTTGACTGGCTCATGAATGCTTCGCTCGATTGAAAGGGGCACAACCCGAAGGGCGCGAAGTAGATCACAAACTACCCGCAAACCCAAGGCCATGACTAAAAAAGGGCGCAACCGCCAAGCTTACCGCGGCGAGACTTAAGTGTTGCTGAGCCGGCGGCCGTGCCCGGCTTACGACATCTTTGCAGCCGGCATTCTCGCAGAGCCCGCGCCGGCGACCGCAATAAACGGTAATAAATCATGCCCGGCACAGCGCAGCCGGGGGCATGGCAGCCTAGCTGCGCGCCAGCACGACGACGCCGATCAGGATGACGCCGATGCCCACCAGCTTCTGTACCGACATCACTTCGCCGAATAGATACCACGCCGCGAACGCGTTGACGACGTATCCGAGCGACAACATCGGATAGGCAATCGATACGTCCACCCGCGAGAGGCCGACTACCCACACGACCACGCTGACCACGTAGCAGGCGAGGCCGCCGATGATCGGCGGCTGTGTCGCGAGGCGAAAGGCGATGGGCAGGATGTTCGCACGGGTGAATTCGAAGTGTCCAACGGCATTCGTTCCGGCTTTGAGCAGCAACTGCGCACCGGCGTTCAACGTGACGCCGGCGAGGATACAAAAGAGCGAAATTGGGTTCATCGAACGGTCAATCCCTGAGATGGGGTCATTATTGTGGTTTTTCCACTGGCGTGGCTGGATCCTGGGCCGGTGCGCCTTGTGCCGCCGCGCCGGACGTGGGCGTGGACACCGCCGCAGGCTTGGCCACCACCACCCGGCGCGAGTCGCGCGCGATTACCTGCATCGGCAGCCCCTCTTTGAGCAGCCGGTCGTAAGTCGACGGCGGGATCAGCGCCAGCGCATAGCGGTCGGCCTTCCAGCGTTCGATCCATGCGTCGACCGTGGGCACCCATTTCTGCGGTTCGACGGATATGCCGAACGCCAGTTCGTCAGGATGTTCGACCATGATCATCGTATGGTCGACGTAGAACGGCAGCGTGTGGTCGAGCACGCCAACCGAGTAGAACGGCGTGTTGGCCGGCAGCCTGGCGATCTCGGCCTTGATCGCCGGTGCGAGCGGCGCGCCGGAGCTCAGGCGGCCGAACACTTCGTGACCCGTGCCGGCAATCGTGCCGAGCAGCAGCCACGCCGCGCCAAAGCTCGCGATGGCGCCGAGCGTGCCGGCGCGGCTGCGGCGGTTCAGCCACAGCGCGAACAACGTGAACACGAAAGCGACACCGAGCGCCGCCAGTACCCAGACGCGGTATTCGACGTACAGCTCAGTGGGGTTGCGCGCGTTGCCGAAGCGCGACATGAACAGCGCGGCAAACGCGGCTACCACGAGGAACAGCGCATAGCCCGCCAGATGGCGGCGCAACTGGTCACGCGTGACGAGCGGCAGGTACATGCCGATGACCAGCGCGATCGGCGGCGCGATCGGCAGCGTATAGGAGAGCAGCTTGGAGTGGGACGCGCTGAAGAACAGGAAGATGAACGCGGTCCAGACCAGCATCAGCGTGACCGGCGCGAAGCCGTTCGGCTGGCGCGGCAGACGCCAGGCATGGCGAAAACTCTGCAGGGTGACCGACAACCACGGCAGGAAGCCGACCAGGAGCACCGGCACGAAGTAGTAGAACGGTCCCGGGCGGTTCTGCTCAGGGGTCAGATAGCGCTTGAACTGCTGAACGATGAAGAAGAAGTTCAGGAATTCCGGGTTGCGCTGCTGCACCAGCACGAACCACGGCGTGACGATCGCGAAGAACACAATCAGGCCGCCGATCAGATGCAGACGCTTCCACACGGCCCAGTCGCGCGCGGCCAGGGTGTACAGCACGAGCACGGCACCGGGCAGGATCAGGCCGACAAGGCCCTTGGACAGCACTGCGAGCGCCATCGATCCCCAGCACACCCACATCCATGCCCGCACGCTCGCGCCCGGCAGGTTGGGGCGCTGCGCCAGCAGCAACGCGCAGAGCGCCAGCTCCATCCAGAACGACAGGCCCATGTCGAGCGTGTTGAAGTGGCCCATCAGGTTCCAGTAGGGCGACGTGGCCAGCACGATCGCCGCGAACACGCCGGTCGCCGTGTTGAACACGCGCGCACCGGTGAAGCCGATCAACAGCACGCCGGCAAAGCCCGTCAGTGCGGTGTATAGCCGCGCCTGCCATTCGCCGATGCCGAACCACGCGAACGTGAGCGCGTTCGCCCAGGTTTGCAGCGGTGGTTTCTCGAAATACTTGTAGCCGTTGTAGCGCGGTGTGATCCAGTCACCGGTGACGAACATTTCGCGCGCCATTTCGGCGTAGCGGCCTTCGTCGCTCGGCAGCAGGTGACGCCAGCCGAGCGGCACGAACCAGATCACGGCGAGGGCCAGCACCAGCAGCAGGATCGTGGTGCGATTGAGCGGTAGCCTTGTCGGCGTATCGTTCATGGATTTCAACCTTTTTGGCGACGCCGCGTGAGCGGCGAGGCGGTGTTATTTGGGAAGGGCGATTGCCGGCTTGGCGCCAATGGCGCGCAGTGTACGTTATCGGCCGGGATGCGGCGAGCGCTGGCGCCGGTCCGCTGGCCGCGCGCGACGGATGCCGTGCGTGGCGGGCCCTGTCCGCACGGCAGATCAAGCACGGCAACGCAATGCCGCAGCGCCGGCTACGCTGCGCTCGCGTGGCGCCGCTACGCTTCGATCAGCAACGCGGCCGCGACCTTGCGGCCCTCGGCCATCAGAATGTTGTAGGTGCGGCAGGCGGCCTTGAAGTCCATTGTTTCGACGCCGATGCGCTTGGCGGTGAGCGCCGCGGTCAGGCGTGGATGCGGGAAGCGCAGCCGCTCGCCGCTGCCGAATATGACCACTTCCGGCGCGGCATCCACCAGCATGGCGAAATGTTCGGCGCTCAGGTCCTCGAAAGAGGTGACGGGCCAGGGAATGACTGGCGCTTCCGGCAGCACGAGAATGCTGCCCGAATGGCGCACCAGATTGATTTCGACATAGTCGGCGCCGTAGCCGGTGACGGTGTTGAGGGCGCCGCTGGAATCCTGATGTAATTTCAAATTCGTTTTCCGAGGTCGTCGTGAGACATCATGCGTGTTGGCGGCCTGACCGGGCAGAACGGAGGCAGGGCGGTTTGACGCGAGTGCGACACGCGAATGGCACAGAAGCGGCCGAAAAGGCTTGCCGTTGCGGTTGGTGCATTGCGGAAGTCGGCCAAAATCCGCTAAATTATAACTTTTTAGCCGCTTGGCGGCGCCCCTCGCTGAAGTGTCGCCGTGGGTGCCCCCGGGTGTTGCCTCATTTGCTGCCTCATTTGCTGCCATAAGCCGCGCTGAGGGCACGGGCGCGGTTCACCGGCTACCGGCGCGGTTCTGCCTGTTTTTTGTCTGTTTTTCGATTGTTTTTGCCTGCTTTGGGTCTGTTTGGCTGCAACGTCGGCGCAATCCGCCGACGGCGCGCCCGAGCAGTCCAGCAAGCCGGCTCAATCCGCGTCTGGCGGTCCGATCCGTGTCTGGCGGGCGTGCCGCACCATAATTCCCCGTGTCGGCGGATTTGCCTGGGTCCGGTTTTTTGGTCCCAGCCCTTTCGCCCAAGCCCATCAACAGGATGAAGTGCCCGCCGTGAAACCGATTCTCAAATCCAACAAGTTGTTGAATGTCTGCTACGACATTCGCGGGCCCGTCCTCGAACACGCAAAGCGGCTCGAAGAAGAGGGCCATCGCATCATCAAGCTGAACATCGGCAATCTGGCGCCGTTCGGTTTCGACGCGCCGGATGAAATCATTCAGGACATGATTCTGAATCTGCCGGGCTCGTCGGGCTACTCCGATTCCAAGGGGGTGTTCGCCGCGCGCAAGGCGATCATGCACTACACGCAGCAGAAGGGCGTGCACGGCGTCGAACTGGACGACATCTACATCGGCAATGGCGCCTCCGAGCTGATCGTGATGGCGCTGCAGGGTCTCCTGAACGACGGCGACGAAGTACTGCTGCCCGCGCCGGACTACCCGTTGTGGACCGCCGGTGTCAGCCTGTCGGGCGGCACGCCCGTGCATTACATCTGCGACGAATCGAACAGCTGGATGCCCGATCTGGATGACATTCGCGCGAAAATCACGCCGAATACGCGTGCGCTCGTCGTCATCAATCCGAACAACCCGACCGGCGCGCTGTACTCGGACGAACTGCTGCTCGGCCTGATCGAGATCGCCCGCCAGCACGGCCTCGTGATTTTCGCCGACGAGGTCTACGACAAGATCGTCTACGACGGCAAGAAGCACACGTCGATGGCCGCGCTCTCCGAAGATGTGCTCACTGTCACATTCAATAGCCTCTCGAAGAGTTACCGTTCGTGCGGCTACCGCGCCGGCTGGATGTTCATCTCGGGTCTGACGGGCGAGAACCGCCGTCATGGCAAAGACTATTTTGAGGGGCTCGGCATTCTGGCCTCGATGCGCCTGTGCCCGAACGTGCCCGGCCAGTACGCGATCCAGACCGCGCTCGGCGGCTATCAAAGCATCAACGATCTGATCGTGCCGAGCGGGCGCCTGTACAAACAGCGTGAACTCGCGTATGACATGCTGACGGCCATCCCCGGCGTGAGCTGCGTCAAGCCGGAAGCGGCGCTGTATATGTTCCCGCGCCTCGATCCGAAGATTTATCCGATTCAGGACGACCAGCAGTTCATCCTCGACCTTCTGCTGGAAGAACGCGTGCTGCTGGTGCAAGGCACCGGTTTCAACTGGAAGACGCCGGATCACTTCCGCGTCGTGTTCCTGCCGAACGTGGACGACCTCGCGGATTCGATCAACCGGATCGCGCGTTTCCTCGACGGCTACCGCAGACGCCACACAGCTTGAGGTGGACGGCGCGCCGGGCGCGCGCCGCTGCCAGCCCGAGTTGCCTCAGTTTCCTTTTAATCACTTACTCGAAAACACACGCTGCATGGAACCGATCAAAGTTGGACTGCTGGGCTTCGGCACGGTAGGCAGCGGCACCTTCACGGTACTGCGCCGCAATCAGGAAGAAATCAAACGCCGCGCGGGCCGTGGCATTGAGATTGCACGCATTGCCGTGCGCAATCCCGCCAAGGCGACCGCGGCGCTCGGCAGTGAAGCCGGCACCGTGGCGCTGACCGACGACTTCAACGCGGTGGTGGACGATCCGTCGATCGATATCGTGGCGGAAATGATCGGCGGCACGGGCGTGGCACGCGATCTCGTCCTGCGCGCGATCAAGAACCGCAAGCATGTGGTTACCGCCAACAAGGCGCTGCTCGCCGTGCACGGTACGGAGATTTTCGAAGCGGCGCGCGCCAATGGCGTGATGGTGTCGTTCGAGGCGGCGGTGGCGGGCGGCATTCCGATCATCAAGGCGCTGCGCGAGGGGCTCACGGCCAATCGCATCCAGTACATCGCCGGCATCATCAACGGCACGACGAACTACATCCTCTCGGAGATGCGCGACCGCGGGCTCGATTTCGCGACCGCCCTGAAAGCCGCGCAGGAACTGGGTTACGCCGAAGCCGATCCGACTTTCGACATCGAAGGCGTGGACGCCGCCCACAAGGCGACGATCATGAGCGCGATCGCGTTCGGCGTGCCGGTGCAATTCGACAAGGCGTACGTCGAAGGCATCAGCAAGCTGGCGGCAATCGACATCAAATACGCCGAAGAACTCGGCTATCGCATCAAGCTGCTCGGTATCGCGCGTCGCACGGACAAGGGCATCGAGTTGCGCGTGCATCCCACGCTGATTCCGGAGAAGCGCCTGCTCGCGAACGTGGAAGGCGCGATGAACGCGGTCGTCGTGCATGGCGACGCGGTCGGCACGACGCTGTACTACGGCAAGGGCGCGGGCGCGGAGCCGACGGCATCCGCCGTGGTGGCGGATCTGGTCGACGTGACGCGGCTGCACACGGCGGACCCGGAGCATCGCGTGCCGCATCTGGCGTTCCAGCCGGACAGCCTGTCGAGCACGCCGATCCTCTCGATCGACGACGTGACGAGCGGCTACTACCTGCGTCTGCGAGTGGCGGACGTGACCGGCGTGCTGGCTGACATCACGCGCATCCTGGCGGATACCGGCATTTCGATCGACGCGTTGCTGCAGAAGGAATCGGAGCAGGTCGACGCGAACGGCAAGGGCGAAACCGACATCATCCTGATTACGCACGAAACGGTTGAAAAGCACGTCAACGCGGCGATCAAAACGATCGAAGCGCTGAAGACCGTTGTCTCGCAAGTCACGAAGCTGCGCATGGAAGCGCTGAACTAGGCCGAACTATGAACTACCTTTCTACACGCGGCGCCGGCGCCGGCGAGCGTCATACGTTTTCCGACATTCTGCTGGGCGGTCTTGCGAAAGACGGCGGCCTGTACCTGCCGGCCGAATATCCGCGCGTCACGGCCGACGAACTGGCGCGCTGGCGCACGCTGCCGTACGCGGACCTCGCCTTCGAGATCCTGTCGAAATTCAGCGACGACATTCCTGCTGAGGACCTGCGCGCGCTGACGCGCAAGACTTACACAGCAAAGACGTATTGCCACGTGCGCGACGACGAAAGCGCCGAGCAGATCACTCCGTTGAAGACGCTGGGCGTCGAGAACGGCGCGCCACTGTCGCTGCTGGAGTTGTCGAACGGCCCGACGCTCGCGTTCAAGGACATGGCGATGCAGTTGATCGGCAACCTGTTCGAATACGCACTGGCGAAGCACGGCGAGACGCTGAACATTCTCGGCGCGACTTCGGGCGACACCGGCAGCGCGGCGGAATATGCGATGCGTGGCAAAAAGGGCATTAGCGTGTTCATGCTCTCGCCGCACAAGAAGATGAGCGCGTTCCAGACTGCGCAGATGTACAGCCTGCAGGACCCGAACATTTTCAACATCGCGGTCGAAGGTGTGTTCGACGACGCCCAGGACATCGTGAAGGCGGTTTCGAACGACCACGCGTTCAAGGCGAAGTACAAGATCGGCACGGTCAACTCGATCAACTGGGCACGCGTCGTGGCGCAGGTCGTGTATTACTTCAAGGGCTACTTCGCCGCAACGAAGTCGAACGACGAACGTGTTTCGTTCACGGTGCCGTCGGGCAATTTCGGCAACGTGTGCGCCGGTCACATCGCACGCATGATGGGTTTGCCGATCGAGAAGCTGGTGGTTGCCACGAATGAGAACGATGTGCTCGACGAGTTCTTCCGCACGGGCATTTACCGCGTGCGCAAGGCGGCCGAGACGTATCACACGAGCAGCCCGAGCATGGACATTTCGAAGGCCTCGAACTTCGAGCGTTTCGTGTTCGACCTGCTGGGCCGCGACCCGGCGCGCGTGCTGCAACTGTTCCGCGACGTTGAAGAGAAGGGCGGTTTCGACCTCGCCGCGAGCGGCGATTTTGCGCGCGTGCAGGAATTCGGTTTCGTGTCGGGCCGCAGCAGCCACGAGGACCGCGTGGATGCGATCCGCGACGTCTTCGAGCGTTACGACACGATGATTGACACGCACACGGCAGACGGCCTGAAGGTCGCTCGCGAGCATCTGCAGGCGGGCATCCCGATGATCGTGCTGGAAACGGCGCAACCGATCAAGTTTGGCGAAACGATCCGCGAAGCGCTGCTGCGCGAACCGGAGCGTCCCGCTGCGTTTTCGGGACTGGAATCGCTACCGCAGCGATTCGAGGTACTGCCGGCGGACGTCCAGCGCGTAAAGGACTTCATCGTCGCCAACACGGGGAAGTAACCCGGGAGCGTCGGGCGCGACAAAGTCGCACCCGACGCTCCGCACCCCGGAAATAGATGTCTGGACTGTTTTGGAACAACCGCCGCGGCGCGCGCAGCGCCGCCGGAAGCATGACTGCTGTGCCACTGATGCCGAATGTGCGAGAGCACAGATTCCAGATGCACCACTACCGTGGCTGCGCGGGGGACCCGCTTAAGAGCTGGCGGTTTGAGCCGCTTTCTTTTGCCTACTTTTCTTTGCGGCAAGTGTATAGACCGGAGACATAGCTGACAGGTGTGCGGGGACATGGTTGACACTTCCGGGTATTAAAACGCCCGGTCCCGACCATGCCCTGGAACGCAAGAGACACCATGAGCCTCCGACAGGAATTTGTTCATCTGGCCAGTCAGGACACGCTGACGATGACCGAACTGTGCCAGCGCTTTAACATCAGCCGGCAGACCGGCTACAAGTGGCTCAGGCGCGGCGAGAACGCGCTATCCGATCAATCGCGGCGCCCTGCCAGCAGTCCCTCGAAGACCCCCGCTGCCATGGAGCAGGAAGTGGTGCG
>NZ_MCAS01000045.1 GCF_003610895.1 Paraburkholderia fungorum | reverse complement strand
ATCGTGCCGGTGGCAGACCGTCTGCCGCTGAATGGATGCGCCTGTAGTTATAAAAGTCGTCGATGTAGGCCCCGATGTCGCGTTCCGCATATGCGTGGTCGGGGTACCCTTTATCGTCGATCCATTCGCTTTTGAGACTTCTAAAGAAGCGCTCCACCGGCGCGTTATCCCAGCAGTTCCCCTTTCTGCTCATGCTCTGGATGATGCCGTTTGCCTTCAGCTCGTTCACGAAGTGCGCGCTGGTGTACTGGCATCCCTGATCCGAGTGGAACATCAGGCCCGGTGGCGGCCGTCGATGCTCGCGCGCCTGCTGCAAAGCCCTGATAACCAGTACCGTATCGGGCAGTTGCGCAAACGCCCAGCCGACGATACGGCGTGAATACAGATCCATCACGATGGCCAGATAGGACCAGCCCTGAAGCGTTCTCACGTACGTAATATCGCCCGCCCATACCTGATTGATCGACGACGGCTCGAACCGACGCTCAAGCAGGTTGGGAGCCACCAGCGCTTCACCGTCAGTCTTGCGATAACGGTGCGTTCGTCGTCGCGCCACCGCCAGTTGTGCCTCGCGCATCAGCGATCGGGCACGGTAACGCCCGATCGCGTGGCCTCGCTGCTGCAAGGCCTGAGCCATTCTGCGACTGCCATAGCTGGCGCGGCTTTCGCCGTGAATTTCGCGCACCGCCTTGAGCAGCGCGGGCGCAGCAGCAACTCTGGCGGGCCGTGTGGAAACGGCGTAATAGCTGCTTCGAGGCACCTTCAGCAGCTCGCACATCACGCTCACCGGCCAGGCCTTCTTCAGCGAATGGATCACTTCGATGAGCGATCCATTTCCTTGACGAAGAAGGCCGTGGACTTTTTTAGGATCTCGCGCTCCCTTTCGAGCTCGATCACCCGCGCCTCCAGTTCCCGGATGCGTCGCTGGTCGGCCTTGACCTGAATCTCAGTGCGCGGCGGCTCAGCCTGTTCGGCCCGCCACTGCGCAACCCATCGCCGCAAGGCCGTGTCTCCTACGCCCAGCGCCTCACAGGCCTTGGAGAATGAATAGCCCTGGGCAACCACCAGTTGCACCGCTTCAGCCTTGAATTCGTCAGTTATGTTCCGTCTGCTCATCTCTCACCTCAGTTGGAGAATTATCCCCTTTAGAGGTGTCCAGGACCATTGGACCACTACACACTTACTTTCTTTGCCGCCGCAAAGAAAGATAAGCAAAGAAAGCGGCTCACACCGCCAGCTCATAAGCGGGTCCCCTGGCTTGGAGGGGGTAGTGGTGCATCTGGAATCCGTGCCCTCGCACATTCCGCCCTGGTGACACAGCAGTCATACTTCCGGCGGCGCTTCGCGCGCCGAACGGTCCTTCATAAAACCGCCGACTACCCACCACGCGTCGACGCCCCTGGTTTCCCATGCAGACCCATCCGCGACGCACGCAGTGCGGAGTGGGAGCTGATGAGCCCTGTGTCACTAAAGCCGAATGTGCGAGAGCACGGATTCCAGATGCACCACTGCCGTGGCTGTGCGGGGGACCCACTTATGAGCTGGCGGTGTGAGCCGCTTTCTTTGCTTATCTTTCTTTGCGGCGGCAAAGAAAGTAAGTGCCGCCCCGCACAGGGGCAACACTAATAAACCACTAACAAAACAAGGAAAGGCCAACGCCATAAGCAAACAACCAAAGCGCCGCGCAGACGAAAAAAAAACCTACACCGCCATAACAGCCCTCTTCCTCTCAGCCCGCTGCATAAAATAATTAGCCAACACAACCCCAACCGTCACAACAGCAATAAACAACGTAGCCAACGCATTCATCTCCGGATTCAACCCAAGCCGGACACGGGAAAACACAACCAGCGGCAACGTCGTCGACCCAGGCCCTGACAGGAACGCCGACAAAACCAGATCGTCGATCGACAAGGTAAACGACAACAACCACCCAGAAACCAGAGCCTGCGAAATCAACGGCAACGTAATGAAGAAAAACACCTTGATCGGCGTCGCCCCAAGATCAAGCGCGGCTTCTTCAAGCGAGGGATTCAGCTCCTTCACACGCGACTGCACGATGATAGCCACGTAGGAAATACACAACATCACATGGCCGATCCAGATCGTGAAAATACCGCGCCCCGCGGGCCACCCCAACCACTTGGCCATTTCGATGAACAGCAACAGCAGCGAAATCCCCTGAATGACCTCGGGAATCACGAGCGGCGCGTTGATCATCCCGGTATAGAGGGTAAAGCCACGAAACCGCCCCATACGTGCCAAAACAAACCCGGCCCACGTGCCGATAATCACCGAAGCAAACGCCGTCAGCAACGCCACGCGCAACGACAGCCACGCGGCAGCAATCAACTCGTCGTCCTGCAACAACGCCGCATACCAGCGCGTCGAAAACCGCGTCCATACCGTGACCAGCTGCGATTCGTTGAACGAATACACAATCAGACTCACGATCGGAATGTAGAGAAACAGAAACCCGATCCCCAAGGCAATGAACTGCAAAATCCGGTTCGGCTTCATCAGCGTCTTTCCTCCATCGCCTTCGCCTGCGCGTACTGGAAAAACGCCATCGGCACCAATAACAACAACACCATCGCGCACGTCACGGCAGACGCCATCGGCCAATCGGCATTGTCGAAAAATTCATTCCACATCACACGGCCAATCATCAGCGTGTTGGCGCCGCCCAGCAATTCCGGAATCACGTACTCGCCTACCGCCGGAATGAACACCAGCAAACAACCGGCGATGATGCCGTTCTTCGAGAGCGGCAAAGTGATCTGCCAGAACGCTCGCCACGGCTTCGCGCCGAGATCGTAAGCGGCTTCCAGCAATGTCATGTCCATCTTCACCAGGTGCGCGTAAAGCGGCATCACGAGGAACGGCAGGTATGAATACACCATGCCGATATAAACCGCGGTGTTCGTGTGATACAGCTCGATCGGCGTATGAATCAGCCCGACCGACATCAGGAAGTTGTTCAGCAAGCCATTGTTCTTCAGGATACCGATCCATGCATACACGCGAATCAGAAACGACGTCCAGAACGGCAACATCACCGCCATCATCAGCAGATTGCGGCTCGCCGGACTCGATCGCGCAATGTAGTACGCCATGGGATAACCGATCAGCAGACACAGCAGCGTGGACACCGCCGCGACCACCACCGAATTCACATAAGTCGCGAAATAGAGGCTGTCGGTCAACAAAAACGCATAGTGCGACAGGTCCAGCGCGACGTGAATCACGCCGTCCGTATACGTGGTGAGTTCCGTATAGGGCGGAATGCCGAGCTGCAAATCGGCAAAGCTGATCTTCACGACCAGCAGGAACGGCACAAGGAAAAACAGTAGCAACCAGATGAACGGACCGGCCACCACCGCCGTGCGGCCAGTCAGATTGAAGCGGCGCACCGGCCATGATGCAAGGGAACGGATCGGGCTCTTCATGTCGTCAACACCACGCCGGCCGATGCGCTCCAGCGCACATACACTTCGTCGCCCCAGGTGGGCGGATCGATCTCCGTCAAGGCAAGGCTCGTCACGTTGGCGATCACCGTTTTGCCGGCATCGAGCTTCACGTGATACAGCGAGTAGCCGCCCATATAGGCGACGTTCGTCACCACGCCCTTGCCCCAGTTGTATGTGCCTTCGGGCGGTTTACGCGTCAGCGCGATGCGCTCGGGCCGCACCGAGATCGTCACCGGCATGCCGAGCGGTCCGGTGATGCCGTGGCTCACATAGAGACGGACCGGCAGGTCGGGCGTTTCGATGAACACGTGATCGGGTTCGTCTTCGACGACGTTGCCGTCGAACAGATTGGTCGAGCCGATGAATTCGGCCGAAAAACGGCTGTTCGGATACTCGTACACTTCATGCGGCGTGCCAAGCTGGATGATCTCGCCTTCACTCATCACGGCAAGACGGTCCGCCATCGTCATCGCCTCTTCCTGATCGTGCGTCACCATCATGCAGGTCACGCCGACCTTGTCGAGAATGTTGACCAGCTCGATCTGCGTGCGCTGACGGATCTGTTTGTCGAGCGCGGACATCGGTTCGTCGAGCAGCAACAGCTTTGGCCGCTTGACGAGCGAGCGCGCGAGCGCCACACGCTGCTGCTGGCCGCCGGAGAGCTGATGCGGCTTGCGCTTCGCAAAGCGGCCCATCTGCACGAGATCGAGCGCGTTCTGCACGCGGTCTTTCAGTTCGGATTTCGGCACGCCTTCCTGCTTCAGGCCGAACGCGACGTTGGCATCGACAGTCATATGCGGAAACAGGGCGTACGACTGGAACATCATGTTGACCGGCCGCCGATAAGGCGGCAACTGGGCAAGGTCTTCACCGTCGATCAGGATCTTGCCCGAGGTGATCGATTCGAGGCCGGCCAGCATGCGCAACAAGGTCGATTTGCCACAGCCGGAACTGCCGAGCAGCGCAAATAGCTCGCCCTTTTTCACCGACAGGTTGACCCCTTTCACCGCCACGGTCTCGCCGAACTTCTTCACGATGTCGACGATCTGCACGAAATTCTCTGCTGCGTCGCCCGCCTGGGCGTTCAGCCCCGGAAACGGTGCGGCGGTCCCTGCCAGCGCGCCCGACTGATCACTACTCATCACAATGCTTTACTCCGGCTTTTGACGAACAAAGCCCCCGGTGGACACCGAGGGCTTCTTGATGATACTTACCCGTTCACTCCGGCTGCGAATCAGCGGCCGGACTTGAATTCAGTCCACAGCCGCGTTTGCAGGCGCTGGATTTCCGGCGGCAGCGGCTTCAACAGGAACAGCGTCTTGATGACCTCAGGCGACGGGTACACGGCCGGGTCGTTCGCCACGTCCTTATCCACGTACTTGCGCGCTTCGAGGTTGGCGCTCGGATAGTAGACGGCGTTGGTGATCGCGGCATGGACCTGCGGCGTTTCGATGTAGTTGATCCACTCGAGCGCGGCTTCCTTGTTCTTCGCGTCCTTCGGGATCGCCATGACGTCGAACCACACCGGAGCGCCGCCCTTCGGAATGTAGTACTCGATCTTGTAGGGCTTCTTCGCCTCGAGCGCGCGATGCTTGGCGATCACGACGTCGCCCGACCAGCCATACGCGAAGCACACGTCCCCGCCGACCAGGTCGTTGATGTAGCCCGACGAGTTGAACTGCGTGATGTACGGACGGATCTTCTTCATCATCTCGAGCGCGGCACGGTAGTCGGCCGGATTCGTGCTCATCGGATCCTTGCCGATATAGTGCAGCGCGGCGGCGAACATCTGGTCCGGCGCGTCGAGCACGGACACACCGCAGGTCTTCAGCTTCGAAATGTTTTCCGGCTTGAAGAGGATGTCCCAGTTGTCGAGCGGCACATTCTTGCCGAGGATCTGCTGCGCCTTGGTGACGTTGTAGGCGAGGCCGGTCGTGCCGTATGCCCAGGGTACCGAGTACTTGTTGCCCGGGTCGGCGCCGGCCACGAGGGCCATCAGCGACGGGTCGAGGTATTTGAGGTTCGGCAGCTTCGATTTGTCGAGCGGCGCGAAGATGCCAGCGGCGATCTGCTTGCCGGCGTAATTGCTGGTCGGCACGACGATGTCGTAACCCGAATTGCCGGTGAGCAGCTTGGCTTGCAGCGTGTCGTCGCTGTCGTAGTTGTCGTACTGGACCTGGACGCCGGTCTGCTTGGTGAAGTTCGGAATCGTGTCCTTGGCAATGTAATCGGACCAGTTATACACGTTCAGCCGCGTATCTTTCGCAGCGGCCGTCAACCACGGCGTTGCGCACAAGACCAGCGCCGCCACCTGCACCACTACCCGTCTTTTCATCCCGTTCTCCGATCCTGACCGGCCTGAGCCGGCCGTCTTCACCCACGCCGCGGCACACCGCGCGCGGCTCCCCTGAAAAACCCGAAAACTACCATTAATTATTGCGCGCACCAAAAAAAATGCTGGGATGTCGCGCAAACGGTACAGCGCAAGCCGCGCCGCTACAAAATGGGCGCAATTTTAGCGGGTTATCGGCGTGTGTCTACCCGAAAAAAACACCAGTGACAGCCTCAGCTGTTACCTCATTGTCACGTTGTGGTGGCTTCGCCGCACCCGGCTTGTATCAGGGTTGCCGTCAGCGGCCGCTTTCCGCGAATTTTATGCCGTGCGGCTAACCTGGGTAGCGGCGTAAGCCGGCCGACGCACCACGGCGCTCCATAGGTGCGGAGAGATTTGAAGACGGCACGGCGTGACTCACACTGACCTGGCTGCCGGCTGTCGTCGCCACGCTCGACGGTGAACTGGTGTGGCTGTCGGCGTTTGGCGTTTGGCAGATGCAGTCATTTTGTAAGCATGCTCCGAACATCTTCTTGTGACCTGTTCGACTACAACGACCGCCAGCCCTGAACAGCGCGGATCCGGTACAGCATGGCGCGCTGAGGGGCTTGATCCGAATCCGGACGGACATGACTGCAAATGCGGCCAACCGCGCGTGCATCTGTGCCACGACGAGCGCGACGCCGGAGCGCGTTCGCTGCATCGGTTAACATAGCGCAACTCCGCTTCTCCGCCCCAAGGTTTCCGATGGCTTCGAATCTCCACGATCTTCCCGACAGCCCGTGCATCGGCGTCTGTTCCACGCTGTTTGACGAAGTCTGCAAAGGCTGCGGCCGCACCGCCGCCGAAGTGTCCAATTGGGTGTTCCTGAGTGACGAGGAAAAGCTCGCCGTGTGGGTACGCATCGAGCAGGACGGCACGGCGATGCGTTTCAAGAACGACAAGTTATAGCCTCCTCGCGCAGCGGTCGCCTGCACTGGCCTGCCTGTCGGCGATATTCGTCTCTCGATTGAAACCGGAACCGCAATAAAAGAACGCCGGAAACTCCGGCGTTCTTGCACGACAGGCGCTACCTCTCGAGCGCGGAAATCAGAACCGCATACCGACGCCCAAACCCACCACCAACGGATCGATATTCAGCCGGCCAAGCGATTGCCCGCCCAGCGAAGCGTCGGTGTGCATCCAGATCTTCTTGATATCCGCGTTGACAAACAGCGACTTGCTCACCTGTACGTCCACACCGGCCTGCAATGCAGGACCGAAGCTGTGGTTGGTGATCGAGATCGGCTGACCGCCTGCGTTGAGGCCGTTGTTATAGAACAACGTGTAGTTCATCCCCGCACCGACATACGGACGGATACGCCCCGCGTGGTTGAAGTGATATTGCAGCAGCAATGTGGGCGGCAAGACGTTCACGCCGCCGAGATTGCCCAGGCTCGATGTCAGTTGATGGCGCGACGTGCCGAGAATCAGCTCGACGCCCAGGTAATCGCGGATCATGTAGGTCAGATCCAGCTCGGGCACGATGGCATTGTTGACGCCCACGTTGAGCGCCGACAGCGACTGGTTGGTCCCCACGTCAGGCATGATGCTGATTGCGCGCAAACGCACCAGCACGTCGCCGGCATGGATGCCGCTGATCGGGTCGTCACCGGCGGCCTGCGCCTGCTGCGCCAGTGCCCCTGCGCCTAACAGACACGACGCGACGGCCACGGCCTTGATTCTGTTCCTGAGTGAGTGCTTCATGAGCTTCCCCGAGTGTTTGTTTGCTTGTGGGGATTGTCGAAGGTCCCTCCAGGCTTCGCGTTGACCCGCGTCAACCTGGCGAGAGCGCCCATTGCCCTGCGACAGCAGGTCGCGTCGCACCGGTCAGCAACAGTTCGATCAGGTCGTGGACGCTGCGAATGGCCGTGCCGAATGGCAAGGCTTCGCGACCACGAAAGAACAGGCCATTGGCCACGTCGCCACGCAATGCCGCGGCGAGTCGCGTGTCAATGCAGAAGTGGCCGAACTTCTCGACACCGTCACGCCAACCGCAGACGCTGAGGCATTCAAGCGCGGTTGGACAAACATGCTTGAGCGCACCGATCTTGTCGCGAATTTTCGTTTCATGGCGCAGATAGCGCATCAGCCACGGCGTTTTCACGGCGCGCGCAGGCAGCCCCGTCACGCTGACAAATTCGACGATGTCGTCAGGCGTCGCCTCGGCCAGCACACGCTTGAAGTTCGGATGCGCATCGCCTTCTTCGGTAACGGCGAAAGGCGTGCCGAGCTGCACACCGCTGGCACCCGCGCCCAGCAGTTCGCGCACGGCTTTATGACTATTGATGCCACCCGCAACGATCAAAGGCACGTCCTTACGACTCAGGCCGAGCGAGACGAATACCGCATCGAGCTCCTCGAGTACGCGCAAGAAATCGAAGCGCGGATCTTGCAGGTCGGCGAGGTTGGTCACGCCAAGATGGCCACCCGCGTGAGCCGGATGTTCGATCACGACCGCGTCGGGCAAGCGGCCCTTTTTCATCCACTTCTTCAGCACCAGCGAGACACCGCGGCTGTCCGACAGAATCGGGATCAGCGCGATGTCATGGCCTTGAGTCATGTCCGGCAAGTCGAGCGGCAGACCCGCGCCCATGACGATTGCGTCAGCGCCGTTCTCGCAGGCGATGCGCACATAGTCGGCTTGCGCGTTGACGGCCTTCATTACGTTGACGGCGACCATGCCGTGGCCTTCGGCGAGGGCTTTGGCAGCGTGAATTTCACGGGCCAGCGCGGTGAGGTTCGCCTGTTCGAGCGTGGCCCGGTCAGGAGATTGCCTGCACAGTTCGACCAGATCGGGATGGTGATGGCGCAGGTCGATGCTTGCGATGGTGCCGAGTGCACCTTCGCGAGCGACGCTGCCTGCCAGCCGGTGGGCTGAAATGCCGACGCCCATGCCGCCCTGTACGATCGGAAGCAGCGAGCGGCCGCGGATGACAAGCGGTGGGAACGAGTGAGAGGTAAGCATTGACGACCCGATGGGTGGACTATCGAAACGCTGATAATCCGTCGTAGGGCGGCGCATGCGTTGCGCTGCATCAATGAACCTGTTTTTCAGGATGGTTTTGCGTCCAGTTCGTTGACGCCACTCAGTTCACAGTGAAATCCACGGCTCTTCCGTTGCAGAGCCTGCGAATCTGTGAGTTTGCGGATAGACGGGCCCGTTGCGCCCGGACAAGCTGCAATCGGAATGTAAGTCGCGCGCCATGAAAAAAGCCCGCTTCAAAGAAGCGGGCTTTGCTTGACGCTACACCTCGAAGCGAGGCGCGCTTACTGCACGCCCTGGCTCGTCAGGAACTCTTCGTAGTTGCCGCCGAAGTCGTTCAGCGTGCCGTCGGTCTTCACTTCGATGATCCGGTTCGCGAGGCCGCTCACAAACTCGCGGTCGTGGGACACGAAAATCAGCGTGCCTTCGAACTTGTCGAGCGCGATCTGCAGCGACTCGATCGACTCCATGTCCATGTGGTTGGTCGGCTCGTCCATCAGCATCACGTTATGGCGGCCCAGCATCAGCTTGCCCCAGATCATGCGGCCCTTCTCACCGCCGGAGAGCACCTTGACCGACTTGCGGATATCGTCTGCATTGAACAGCAGACGGCCGAGCGTGCCGCGCACCATCTGCTCGTCGTCGCCTTCCTGGCGATAGCCGTCGATCCAGTCCATCAGCGTGACGTCGTCCGGGAATTCTTCGTACGTATCCTGCGGCATGTAACCGATGTTCGCGTTCTCGGCCCATTTCACAGTGCCGTGGTCCAGCGCCAGCTTGCCAAGCAGCGAGCGCAGCAGCGTGGTCTTACCCGCGCCGTTCTCGCCGATGATGGCGATACGCTCGCCCGGCTGCACGCTGATGCTGAAATCGTTGAAGATCGAGCGCTCGTACTTCTTCGAGATCTTGTCCGCCACCACAGCAATGTTGTGCAGCTTCTTCTCGTACTCGAAGCGGATGAACGGGTTCTGCCGCGACGACGGCTTGAATTCCTCGATCTTGATCTTGTCGATCATCTTCAGACGGCTGGTTGCCTGACGCGCTTTCGACTTGTTCGCCGAGAACCGGCGCACGAAATCCTGCAGGTCGGCGACACGTTCCTTCGCCTTGGCGTTGGCGTTCTGCTGACGCTCGCGCGCCTGCGTGCTGGCCAGCATGTAGTCGTCGTAATTGCCCGGATAGACCTTCAGCGTGCCGAAGTCCATGTCGGCCATGTGCGTGCAGACCTGGTTCAAAAAGTGACGATCGTGCGAGATGATGATCATCGTCGAGTTGTACTGGTTGAGGATGTCTTCCAGCCAACGGATCGAGTTGATGTCCAGGTTGTTGGTCGGTTCGTCCAGCAGCAGCACGTCCGGCTTCGAGAACAGCGCCTGCGCGAGCAGCACGCGCAGTTTCCAGCCAGGAGCCACGTTGCTCATCGGGCCGTTGTGGTCTTCGATCGCGATGCCGATGCCGAGCAGCAGTTCGCCCGCGCGCGCTTCGGCGGTGTAGCCGTCGTACTCGGCGAACTTCGCTTCGAGTTCGGCGGCGTGCATGTAGTCGTCGTCGGTGGCGTCCGGGTTCGCGTAGATCGCATCGCGCTCGGTCATCGCGGCCCACATTTCGGCGTGGCCCATCATCACGACGTCGAGCACGCGCACTTCTTCGTACGCGAACTGATCCTGGCGCAGCTTGCCGAGACGGATGTTCGGTTCGAGCATCACGTTGCCGGAACTCGGTTCCAGATCGCTACCCAGGATCTTCATGAAGGTGGACTTGCCGCAGCCATTCGCACCGATCAGGCCATAGCGGTTCCCTCCCCCGAATTTGACCGAGATATTCTCGAAGAGGGGCTTTGGCCCGAATTGCATGGTGATATTGGCGGTAGACAGCACGACACGTCCTTTGAATGTGATATCGGCGAACAACCTAATATTTTAGCAGGTTATCGTGGATTCAACCCACACGCGTGCCGTGCCCACGTGTTTTGACGTCGCGTTCATCTTACGTTCACGCTACGTTCACATTGCCGGCCTTCCTTCTAGCCGCCGCGCGGCGTCTGCAAAACGTCGATGAAGGCCGACAGATCGGCCTCGGCAAGCCCCATCGCCGCGCCGAGTCGCAGCAATTGCTGGACCGTCGACGAAACCGGCATCGGCGTGCCGGTCTCATAGGCCGTCGCGGCGACCGTATCGACGTCTTTCTGGAAGGTGCGGAATGCGCCGATCGGCGCGAGGCCGCTTTGCGTCATACGCGGCACGAAAATCTGCAGCAGCACCGAGTCGGCCCAACCGCCTGCCAGACCTTGCGTGAGCTTCGCGGCATCGATGCCGCTGCGTTGCGCGAGGCTCACCGCCTCGGCAATCGCCGCGACGGTTGCCGTGACGATAGCCTGATTGCAGAGTTTGGTAGTTTGCCCCGCGCCGACCTCGCCCATGTGCGTGAGGCGGGATGAGTATGCGCCGAGGAGCGGCGTCACCGCCTCGACGTCCGCTGCAGCGCCGCCCGCCATGATCGCCAGCGTGCCCGCTGTGGCACCCGCAACCCCGCCGGATACGGGCGCGTCGATCCAGCCGACACGTGCCGTGCGCTCACCCTCGGGCTCTTGCCCCGTGCCGCCGCCCGACTTACCCGCAGTGGCCGCGCTCACGCCGGCAACCGTCGCCGCACGGTGCGCGAACGCCTTCGTCGCAGCCGGCGGAATACTCGAGTGATCGACGATCCAGCGCACACGTCCCGGCCCTGCCGCGTCGAGACTTAGCAGCCCCTGCGCACCGAACACCGTTTCCTCCACCGCCGCCGCATCCGCAACGCACAGCAGCACAACCTCGCAACGGGAGGCCAAGTCGCGCGGCGCATCGACCACCTTGGCGCCGTCCGCCAGCAGCGCTTCCGCCTTGGCGCGCGTGCGATTCCAGACATGCACGGTGTGCCCCGCGCGCAGCAGATGCCGGATCATCGGCGCGCCCATCAGACCGGGACCGCAAAAACCAATTTCCACTTTCAGGCCTCTTCAGATTTCGGATTGAGTTGCGCGGACATCATAACGGCCTCGCCTCGCCGCGGCATATCGGGCACGCGATGTGCGAGATGACTCGCTGATACGAAGGACGTCAGCAGCGATCCATTGCCTATACTTTTTTTGCACACCAACGAAGGTCAAAGGAGGAAGTTCATGTCAGAACACGTCTACAAACAAATCGAACTGACCGGCTCATCGACCAAATCGATCGACGACGCAATCAGCACCGCGATTACAAAAGCGTCGAAAACACTGCGCAACCTGCACTGGTTCGAAGTGACATCAACGCGGGGCCAGATCGAAAACGACAAGGTCGCTTACTGGCAGGTGACCATCAAGGTCGGCCTGCGGATCGATTAGCGCATCGATCAACATTTCGCCTGAAACATCTTCGACACATAATCCGAAGCAAAAAAAAGCTGCGTCCGTACTGGACGCAGCGCCTTAAAGCAGCGGTTGCTGAGACCGCCGCCTGGTCGATAGTTAATCGGTCTTTCGAGCCGACCGGTCGCCACTCCGTCGATGGCGACCCCGTCGATGGCGCCCCCGTCGATCGCTGCGCGATCCGCTCGCGATAACCGGGCAAGCCGGATTACTTCGGCAGCGAGCCGTCCACACCTTCCACATACCAATTCAGACGTTGCAGCTCCGGATCGGTCAGCGTCTTGCCTGCCGGCACCTTCACCGCGCCGGACTGGTCCTTGATCGGGCCCGTGAATACGTCCCACTTGCCGCCGGCCAGTTCATCGCGCTTCGCCGCGACCTGCTTCTGCGCGTCGGCGGAAATCGCCGACGTGTTCAGGTCCTCAAGATTGACGGCTTTCTGCGGAATGCCCCACCACACCGGGTCGTTCTTCCACTTGCCATCCAGCACCTGCTGAATCGCCGCGTTGTAATACACGCCCCAGTGCGCAACCACCGAACCGAGGTGCGCTTCAGGACCGAACTTCTTCATATCCGAGTCCCATCCGAACGCATGCACGTGCTTTTCCGATGCGGTCGCAAGCGTCGCGCTCGAATCGGTGTTTTGCAGCAACACGTCGGCCCCCTGGCCGATCAGCGTTTCAGCGGCCTGCTTTTCCTTGCCCGGATCGAACCAGCTGTTGATCCAGATGACCTTGGTGTGAATCTTAGGATTCACCGAACGCGCGCCAAGCGTGTAGGCGTTGATGTTGCGGACCACCTCGGGAATCGGCACCGAGGCGACGAAGCCGAGCGTGTTGGTCTTCGTCACATAGCCCGCGGCGACGCCCGCGAGGTAGGCGCCCTGGTACATCCGCACGTCGTAGGTGCCGAAATTCGGCGCCTTCTTGTAGCCGGTTGCGTGCAGGAACACCGTGTCAGGGAAATCTTTCGCGACCTTCAGTTCGAAGTCCTGATAGCCGAAGCTGGAACCGATGATGATCTTGTTGCCCTTGTTTGCCAGATCGCGGAACACTCGTTCCGAGTCGGCCGATTCAGGCACGTTCTCGATGCGGGTGATCTTGATCTTGTTGCCGAACTTCGCCTCCACTTCCTTCGAACCCTGATCGTGCGCGAAAGTCCAGCCGGCATCGCCAGGATTGCCGAGGTAGACGAACGCGACGCCCGGTGCGTCGGCCGCCTGCGCGGTTTGTGCGAGCGGCGCGGCGAGCGCCAGCGAGGCAGCACCCCAGGCGAATGCGGTCAGCAGATTTCTTCTCTTCATGTTCTCTCCTGTCGTGTTTGTCGAATGATTAAAACGTGTGGTCGGTCATATGAAGCGACAACCTTGTCAGCTCGCCGAGAAAAATGGCTTGCCGAGCGATGCGGGTGCATTCAGACGAATGGTGTTCGGGTTGCGCGAAATCAGCACCAGCACGACGACCGTCGCAACGTACGGCAGCATCGCGAGAAACTGCGTCGGCACCGGCACGCCGATGGCCTGGGCGTAAAACTGCAGGCCGGTCACGGCGCCGAATAGCAGCGCGCCAATCAGCAGGCGCCCTGGACGCCATGTCGCGAACACCACCAGCGCAAGCGCGATCCAGCCCCGGCCTGAAGTCAGTTGCTCCTGCCACAAGTGCAGGTTGACGATCGAGTAATAGCCGCCGGCAAGACCCGCCATGCCACCGCCGAAGGCCACCGCGCCGTAACGCACGCCCACCACGGGAAAACCGACCGAGTGCGCCACTTGCGGCGATTCGCCGACCGAGCGCAGCACGAGGCCCGCACGCGTGCGGTAAAGGAACCAGCCGATTACCGCGAACATCAGGAAGGCGAGGTAATCGAGCGGTGTAAGGCTGAAGAGCGCGGGTCCGAGCACCGGAATCTTCGAAAGAACCGGAATGGTCCACGTGTCGATCGTGGCGCGCACCGCCGCCGACGTGTACGGCTTGCCGACATAGGCCGACAGGCCAATACCGAAGATGGTCAGCGACAAACCGGTGGCAACCTGGTTGGCCAGCATGGTGAGCGTGAGGAACGCGAACAGCAGCGACATTGCGAGCCCCGCGCCGATCGCGGCGACTACGCCGAGCCATGGGTTGCCGGTGATGGCGGTGACCGCGTAGCCGGTGACGGCGCCCATCAGCATCATGCCTTCGACGCCCAGGTTGAGAACGCCCGACTTCTCGGTGACGAGTTCGCCCGCGCCCGCGAACATCAGCGGGATCGCGGCGGTGACGGCGCTCGAGGTGAGCGCGCTGGCTTGTTGAATATCCATGGAGATCCGGCTGGAAAATCAGTGGGCTTGCGCGGCAACGGAGCGCCGGCGCACGCGATAGTTCACGAACAGGTCAGCACCCAGCAGGCAGAACAGCAGCAGTCCCTGGAACACGCCGGAGAGCGCCTGCGGCAATTGCATCGAGGTTTGCACCGCTTCGCCGCCGAGGTACAACAGTGCCATCAGCAGGCTTGCGAGCACGATGCCGAGCGGATGCAATCGTCCGACGAACACGACGATGATCGCGGTGAAGCCGTATCCCGGCGACCACGTCGCCTGCAGCTGACCGATCGGACCGGAAATCTCACCCATGCCGGCCAAGCCCGCCAGACCGCCGCTGATGAGGAGCGAGGTCCAGATGGTTTTCTTGTCGGAGAAACCGGCATAGCGCGCGGCGAGCGGCGCGAGACCGCCTACATTCATCCGGTAGCCCGCGAAGCTCTTGCGCATGAACAGCCACACGCACGGAATCGCGATCAGCGTGACGAACACGGAGGCGTTCAGGCGCGTGCCGCGCAGCCATTTCCAGTGCCAGTCGCCAGAGAATGTCGGGTACAGCGCGTCGCCGCTGAACATCTCCGAGAGCGGGAAGTTCATGCCCTGCGGATCGCGCCACGGACCGCTCACCAGATAGATCAGCAACTGCGTGGCCACATACGTGAGCATCAGGCTGACGAGAATCTCGTTGGTGTTGAAGCGGCTTTTCAGGAGCGCGGGAATCGCGGCCCACGCCATGCCGCCGAGCACGCCGGCGATCATCATGGTCGGCAGGATCCACCAGCCGGTGGCCTGATCGAAATAGATCGCGACGCCGCTCGCGGCAATCCCGCCGAGCAGCATCTGCCCTTCCGCGCCGATGTTCCAGACGTTGGCGCGATAACCGATCGCGAGGCCAAGACCGATCAGGCACAGCGGCGAAGCCTTCAGCAGCAGTTCGGACCAGCCGTTCACGCTGGAAAGCGGTTCGATGAAAAACGCGTGCATGGCTTCGAGCGGATCGCGGCCGACCAGGCTGAAGATCAGGAAGCCGATTGCGAGCGTGAGCAACGCGGCGATCAGCGGCACGGCAAGCTGCATCGTGCGCGAGGGCGTCGTGCGTGCTTCGAGTCGATACGGAAGAATCATGGGAGCGTGTGCTTATGTGAGTGCTTCTATCTGGTTCTGGTGCTTATTGTGCTTATGGTGCTTATGGTGCTTTAGATGCTTAGGGTGCTTTAGCGTCGATCAGCTATCCGGTCGGGCATCTGGTCAGGCATGCGCCTGTTCCGCCGACGGCGGCGCGCCCTCGCGCTCGCCGAACAGCCCCGCCATCCAGCGGCCGATTTCCTCGGCGTTGGTCGCCCCCGTGGCACGCACCGGCGAGAGTCTGCCGCCTGCAAGCACCGCAATGCGATCGCAAATATCGAACAACTCCTCCAGTTCTTCGGAGATCACCAGAATCGCCACGCCGCGCGCCGACAGATCGAGCAACTGCTGACGAATGAACGCTGACGCGCCGACGTCGACACCCCAGGTTGGCTGCGCGACGACCAACACCTTGGGTGCCTGGAGAATCTCGCGTCCCATGATGTATTTCTGCAGATTGCCGCCCGAAAGACTTTGCGCCAGCGCTTGCGGGCCGCCGCACCGGACGTCGAAGGCTTCAATGCAGCGCTTCGCGAACGCGCCCATCACGCCGGCCTTGATCCAGCCTGCGTTGACCATCTGCTGACGATGCGCGGTAAGCAGCGCGTTTTCCGACAGGCTCATTGCCGGCACCGCGCCGCGGCCGAGCCGCTCTTCCGGTACGAAGCCGAAGCCGAGCGCGCGCCGTCCACCCGCGCCGAGGCGCCCTGCCGCCTTGCCGCAGATCGTGACCGCATCGGCGCGCGTACCGCGCTTTTCACCCGAGAGTGCCGACAGCAATTCGGCCTGCCCATTGCCCGACACACCGGCGATGCCAAAGATCTCGCCGGCATGCACGCCAAACGACACGTCATGAAGCGAGGTGCCGAATGGATCGTCGCTTTCCACCGACAGCTGCTTCACATCCAGCAGCACGGCGCCCGGCTTATGCTCACGCCGCGTGTAGTCGGGCAGCGAATGGCCGACCATCAACTGCGCGAGCGACGCATGCGTCTCTTCTTTCGGCGTGACGTGACCGGTTACGCGGCCACCGCGCATGACCGTGGCGGTGTCGCACAGCGCCTGGATTTCGTCGAGCTTGTGGCTGATGTAGAGGATGCTGCAACCTTCCGCCGCGAGGCGCCGGAGCGTCTCGAAGAGCTTGCGGACCGCTTGCGGCGTGAGCACCGAAGTCGGTTCGTCCATGATCAGCAGACGCGGGTTCTGCAGCAGGCAGCGCACGATTTCGACGCGTTGCCGCTCGCCGACGGTCAAGCTATGCACGTGACGTTGCGGGTCGATGTCGAGACCGTAGTCGGCGGAGACTTCGCGAATGCGCTTCGCAAGCGTCTTCAGATCGAACGGTTCATCGAGCGCGAGCGCGATGTTTTCGCCGACCGTGAGCGTCTCGAACAGCGAAAAGTGCTGGAACACCATGCCGATGCCGAGCTTGCGCGCCGCTGCCGGGCTCGCGATCTCGACCGGCTGACCTTCCCAGCGGATCTCGCCGGCATCGGGACGCACCGCGCCGTAGATGATTTTCATCAGCGTGCTTTTGCCGGCGCCGTTTTCGCCGAGCACGGCATGGATTTCACCCGGCGCGACGATCAACGTGACGTCGTCGTTGGCGCGCACGGCCGGGTATTGTTTGGTGATGCCCTGAAGCATCAACCGGGGCGCCGCCTGTTCCGGCCTGTTTGCCGGCTGCGCGGCGGCGCCGTCGCTATAAGAAGAGTCGCTCATGTGATTCCGTAGTACGTCAGAGACTGCCGGTTACAGCGCGTCCGCCCGCCCTGTCAGCGGGCGATCCGTCACCACAACCGGATGACAATACCTAAATCGATCAGCCCAGTCGAGCCGCCAAAATTCCCCGCAAACCCGCGCCGCAGCGTGCTCTGCGGGTATCCCACTCTTGACGTGGCTTTGTGTTCATATTAAAAGCCATATACACCCACGCCCGTACGATCAGCCAGAACATATATTTCGGAGAAGTCATGAGTCAGCAACGCGAGGCGATCGATACGTATCTATTACGCGTCTTGCACACCCTGTTGATGGAGCGCAGCGTTACGCGCGCGGCCGTCAAACTGAATCAATCGCAACCCGCTATCAGCGCGGCGCTGCGCCGTTTGCGCGACATCACCGGCGACCCGCTGCTGGTGCGCGGCAAATCCGGCATGGTGCCGACCGAGTACGGCCTGCGCCTGCTCGAACCGGTGCAGAACGCGCTGCGTGAAATCGAACGCATCAAGTTCCAGCAGCACAATTTCGACCCGGCAACCTCGATCCGTTGCTACCGGATCGGCTGCCCGGACTATCTGAACGTGCTGTTCGTGCCGACGGTGGTCGAACGCTTTCGTCAGGCCGCGCCGAACGCGACGCTCGAGTTTCATTCGCTTGGGCCGGCATTCGACTACGAACTCGCGCTCGAGGACGGCAAGCTCGACATCGTGGTCGGCAACTGGCCGGAGCCGCCGGAACAGTTGCACCTGTCGAATCTGTTCGTCGATCAGATCGTCTGTCTGATGAGCAATGCGCATCCGTTCGCCAAACGCGGCGGGTTGACGCTCGACCAGTACCTGAATGCGCCGCATCTTGCGCCTACTCCTTACTCGGTGGGCCAACGGGGCGCGATCGACGTGCATCTCGCGCGCGAACGCTTAAAGCGTCATGTGGTCGTTACGTTGCCGTACTTCAATCTGGCGCCTTACGTGCTGATCAAGTCCGATCTGATCTTCACGACCACCCGCCTGTTTGCCGATTACTACGCCAAATTCCTGCCGCTGACGGTGGTGCCCGCGCCGCTCGATTTCCCGCCGATGCAGTATTACCAGCTGTGGCACGAACGCGTGCATTACTCCGACGAAGTGCGCTGGCTGCGCAGCCTGGTCGCCGAGGCGACCAAGACGCTGATCGACAAGCCCTGATCCTTGCGCCGCGGTCTATCGGCATCCAGCCTGTGTGGATGCCGATAGACCTATCCTGCTCCTGCCTTGCCGTTAGGCTGCCGCTTCGTAAAGCGTCTTCGCCAGCCGGTTGTGCTGCTCGATGACCGCTCCGAGTTCCAGCGTCGTCAACTGGCCATCTCTCACCACCACCTTGCCGCCGATCACGCTATGGCTCACCTGCGATGGCGCGCAGAACACCAGTGCCGCGACGGGATCGTGCAAAGCGCCCGCAAACAGCGGCTGACGCAGATCGAAGGACACGAAATCCGCCGCCATGCCTGGCGCCAGTGCACCGATATCGTCGCGATTCAGTACCTTCGCCCCGCCTAGCGTTGCAATCTCCAGCGCTTCACGCGCGGTCATCGCGTCCGGCCCAAAACCGACCCGCTGCAGCAGCAGCGCCTGACGCACTTCCGCGACCATTTGCGCGCCGTCGTTCGACGCCGATCCGTCGACACCAAGGCCCACCGGCACACCGGCGAGACGCATCCGCTTGACCGGCGCAATCCCCGACGCGAGCCGCATGTTCGAGCACGGGCAATGTGCAACGCCGGTGCCCGTGCGGGCAAACAGTTCGATGCCTGCATCGTCGAGCTGGACACAGTGCGCATGCCATACGTCGTGGCCAACCCAGTCGAGGTCTTCCGCATACTCGGCCGGCGTCATGCCGAACTTCTCGCGGCTGTACGCGATATCGTTGACGTTTTCCGCCAGGTGCGTGTGCAGCGACACACCGTAATGCCGCGCCATCACCGCCGATTCGCGCATCAGATCGCGGCTCACCGAGAACGGCGAGCACGGCGCCACCACGACGCGCAACATCGCGTAACGCCCTTCGTCGTGGTACGTCTCGATCAGACGCTGCGTATCTTTCAGGATGTCCGCTTCACGCTCGACCACCGAATCCGGCGGCAAACCACCGTCTTTCTGCCCCACGCTCATGCTGCCGCGCGCGGCGTGAAAACGCATGCCGATCCGCTGCGCCGCGACGATGCTGTCGTCGAGGCGGCTGCCGTTCGGGTAGATATACAAATGGTCACTCGAGGTCGTGCAACCGGACAGCAACAGCTCGGCCATCGCCGTCAACGTCGAGACTTCGATCATCTCCGGCGTGAGATTCGCCCACACCTTGTAGAGGTTGGTCAGCCAGCCGAACAATTCGGCGTTCTGTGCCGCCGGGATCGCCCGCGTCAGGCTCTGATACATATGGTGATGCGTGTTCACCAGCCCTGGAATCACCAGGTGGCCGCGCATGTCCAGTACTTCGTCTGCTGTTTGCGGCAATTCCGCCGTCGGTCCAACCGCGACGATGCGGTTGTCCTCAATATAGAGGCCGCCGTCGCGCAATTCGCGCCGGGCGCCGTCCATGGTGACCAGCACGTCCGCGTGCTTCACCAGCATCGTTTTCTTCGGCTTGTTTGGCTTCATCGCCGCCTGCTCCATCGTCATTCGTTTCTCCGCTTCATTGCTTCCGTGCAAAGTCGTTCGAACGCGATGTGACGGCACGCCAACCGTGCCGCCGCGTCCCGTCGAACGCCGTTGGCCCGGTTACCCGGCGTATGTCCGCCGTCTTCGGGGTGTGCCGCGCCTCACTTACGTTTGCTGCGGCGCACAGGTGTAACCTTCGATGGTCAAAATAATGCTGACAACTCGCGCCGGTGCGATACCCAACCTCACACTGCCGATATAGTGGGCCTTTTTTGGCCCCGGTACGATCCGCGGATACGACTAAATGCACCGCAATGGTCGAACCAATGGCCTCAATACGGCTTTCAGCAAGCTGTCTGTCATGCGCCAGGTATTATCTTTCCTATCTCGCGCGCGCTGACGTGAACATCCTTTTTACAATGGCTGCCACGGCGCTCGCTTCAATTCGCCGACGGGTATGTAGCCACTGACGTGGAGCCTCGATCCGCCGCAACGTATTCTGGATCGGGCCGCCGCCGAAACCTCGCATTCACATAAGGAAAATTGCGAATGGGAAAGCTCACTACCCATGTGCTCGACACCGCGAACGGCCGTCCTGGCGCGGGCATCAAGGTCGAACTCTTTGCGCTCTCCGGCGACACCCGCCGCGCGCTCAAAACCACCACCACCAATGACGACGGCCGCTGCGACCAGCCGCTGCTCGAAGGCGACGCACTGGTTGCAGGCGAATACGAACTCGTGTTCGGCGCCGGCGATTACTTTGCATCGATCGGCACGAAGGTGCCGGAGCCGCGTTTCGTCGACCGCGTCGTGCTGCGTTTCGGCGTGGCCGATGCCGGCGCACACTATCACGTGCCGCTGCTGGTATCGCCGTGGTCGTATAGCACCTACCGAGGCAGCTAGGCGCACGGAGCGCCTATCGATAGGCGCAGGAGGAAGACGAGGTTGAAGTCGCGCGGTATTTGCGAGCGCGCCCGATTGCACTGTGCGGATCCTTGGAGACACCCGCGAAGCGCAATCGAACGCGAGCGACTCGACCCGAAGTTCCAATAAAAAACGGCGCTGTGCGAACTGAGCGCACCGCGTCTTTGACCCCGCAGTCTGCGTAGCGACACCGTGCATGCCGAGGACCCATCAGTCGGGTCACCCACGGCGTAACCAAAGCACACGCGTCGTTACGCGTACAACGAATCAGAAGTGGAGGAGTTTCATGGAAGGCTTTATCACTGACTGGCTGAACCTGGCATTGCGCTGGTTCCACGTCATCGTCGCCATCGCCTGGATCGGCGAGTCGTTCTATTTCGTCGCGCTGGACAACAGCCTGAAACCGCCTACGGACCCGAACCAGCGCAAGCGCGGCGTGTTCGGCGAGTTGTGGCACGTGCACGGCGGCGGCTTCTACAACATGCAGAAGTACACCGTCGCGCCGCCGGAAATGCCGGACGATCTGCACTGGTCCAAGTGGCCGTCGTACACCACGTGGCTGTCGGGCGCGAGCCTGTTTACGGTGCTGTATCTGATGTCGCCGTCCACGTACCTGATCGACAAGAACGTACTCGACATGGGCCCGGTGGTCGCGGTTGCTTCGGCACTCGGCTTCCTCGCTGCAGGCTGGATCGTCTACGACTCGCTGTGCCGTCTGCTCGGCAACAAAGACAAAGTGCTCGGCATCTGCGTCGGCATTTATGTGGTGATCGCGGCGTACCTCGCGTGCCACATCTTTGCGGGCCGCGCGGCTTACCTGATCATGGGCGCAATGCTGGCAACGATCATGTCGGCGAACGTGTTCTTCGTGATCATCCCGGGTCAGCGCAAGATGGTTGCCGCGATGCTCAAGGGCGAAACGCCGAACCCGATTTACGGTAAGCGCGGCAAGCAGCGCTCGGTGCACAACACGTATTTCACGCTGCCGGTGGTGTTCGCGATGCTGTCGAACCACTACGCGATGACGTACACGAATCAGTACAACTGGATCGTGCTCCTGATGATCATGCTGGCCGGCGCGCTGATTCGCCAGTTCTTCGTGATGCGTCACCGTGGCCAGGTGCTGTGGTACCTGCCGCTGGTCGGTATCGTGCTGATGTTCGCCGCCCTCTTCTCGACAATGCCGAAGCCAATCGTGCCGCAAGCGCAAGCCGCGAACGCGCCGAAGGTCACAGTGGCCGAGATTGCACCGGTGCTGCAACAACGCTGCGCTGCGTGCCACTCCGCCCATCCGACCATGATGGGCAGCGCCCCGGCTGGCGTGCTGCTGGATACGCCTGACGAGATCTCGCAGAACGCACAGCGGATCTATCAGCAGGCGGTGACGTTGAAGGCGATGCCGCTCGGCAACGTTACGCACATGACCGACGACGAGCGGATGAAGATCGCCGCGTGGTTCGAAGGCGGTGCGGTGAAGTAATGAACCGGCCGGGCGTGTTGCCCGGCCTGGTTAAGCAGCATGGCATGAAGCGGGCTTTTCGCGTGAGCGGGAAGCCCGTTTTTTGTTGTTCATCCGGTCTGGACGTCTTGTCAGAATGACAGGACAAACTTTCGCCGAAGAGGCATAAATTCAGCGATATTCGATGAGTATGTCGCCCGTGAAGTACAAAATCAAAAGAACAAGTTGTGTCTTATGGGCCGCAGTATGGCTAATGTTGGCCAATTTGGTGCCTTGGGCTACAAATGGCCAATCTCGTTGACGTATCGAGGTATCGAGGTATCGGTCATGCTGAAGACCCCTCACCGCGAAAGCCACCTCTCTCAAGAGGAATTGACGCGTCCCACGGGCGTTGCTCGCACCACCATCGCACGTGTGGAAACGGAAACGCTGGCGAAAAGCGATGTGAGCGTGTCGGAGCGGCTGCGCCTGTTCGAAGCGGCCGGTTACGACCTCAACGTCGCGTACAGCGTACAGGTCACGGGCGGACATTCGAAGAGACCCCCGCACGCCTGACGCGGAGTCGTAAAGCTCGACAAAATGAAAAAAGCCCACAGCATGCACTGTGGGCTTTTCTATGATCAGACTGCTCAAGGTACTACGCTAAGTAAGGCAAGCACCCTCAAACACTGACCGCGCTCAACGCGTCTTCAGTGAGCCAGAGCGACTCGGCCAGATCCAGCTCGTTCAGGTTGAGTCCGTCACCGCCACGATCGACGACGATAAAGTCGCTCACGTCGCCCAATGCGATCAGTGGATGGTGCCAGACACCCTTCGCATAGTTCACACCCTGCCAGCCGCTCGTCACGAACGCCCGGATCTGTTGAGGATCCAACTCGCCCGCCGGCGCCACGACCACCAGATACGGCTTGTCGTTCAAAGGCACGAAAGCCTGGCTTCCCAGCGGATGGCGTTCGAGCATCTTCACCTCGAACGGCAACGTGCGCGGCTGCCCGCGAAACAGGTTCACCAGCGTGCGGCCGCTCTCGTCGGTTACGTCCACTTTCGCGAGATCGTGATAGCGGATCGTGGTGCCGAGGTTGATCGGAATCTGCTTCGCGCCTTCGAGTTCGATCACGTCGCCAAACGCGGCGAACGCTTCCTTCGTCAAGGGTTCGATGACCAGCGTTTTCATGATGCGAGCGTGCCCCACAGACGCAGACGCGACACACCACCGTCCGGAATGATGTTGAAGCGCACGTGCGTGACCGGGCCCAATGCCGCGATTTCGCTTTCGAAGTAGTGCTGGTTATCCATCTTCAGTTTCTGTTCGCCCAGCAGCACCGGCCAGAACATGGCTTGCGTGATCAGCGAGCTGTCCGTGCCGCCCGTCACATATGCCGCCTGGATCGAACAGCGATCCGGATAGTTGCCCTTGAAGTGAGCCGTATCGACTTCGATCTTCCTGATCACGCCCGGTTGCGCCAGCGCGACGATCGCCCAGTCGTTGCCCGGTTCACGGCGGCGGCGCGTTTCCCAGCCGTCGCCCATGTTGACACCGCGGCCCGGCATCAGAATCGTCGATGCAGCGCCGAAGTGCTGGTTGTTCGCCGCGACCAGATACGCGCCGTTTTCCATCGCGGCCAGATCGAACTGCTCGGTGCGGCTGGCGCCCGCCCAGTCGACTTGCGGCTGGCCATACACACGCAGACGTGCAATGCCGCCGTCCGGGTAGATGTTTACGCGCAGATGCGTGTAAGCGTTCGCGTCGCTGACTTCGTGATAGTGGTGGCTGTTGCCTTGCAGCGTGGTCGACGGAACGATTTCGGTCCATTGCGTCGACTGGTTCGGCACGCCGTCCACGACGCGCGCAGCTTCAACCGAAGCCGCCGGCGGGAAGTTGCCCGTGAAGTGGCTGGTGTCGAGGTCGAGACCCTTGATGACGCCCGGGCGTGCGAGCTTCACAACGCACCAGTCGTAACCGTTGGCGCGCTTGCGGCGCGTTTCCCAGCCGTCCATCCACTTGCCGTTGTCGTCGTACTTACCCGGAATGAAGACGGCCGGCTCCGGATTCAGCATACGATCCTTCGGTGCGAAGAAATCGTCGCTGGCCTCGAGGGCCTGCGCGCCCAGACGCGGGTCCGCCAGGTTCACATAGCGACGCGTGAACTCCGGTGCGTTGGGGTCGAGAATCGGGAGTGCCATCTTTGTCTTCCTTAATGTTTGTTGGTACTGAAAAAGCGTTTCAATTCGAAGTACGCGACGCGTGGTTGAGACCTTACGCGTCGATCAGGTCGTCGAGTCGGAAACGCGCGATACGGTAGATCTGATCGAGGCTGGCGCGTAGCTCATCCGCGCGGCTGTTGTTCACGCGCGCCTCGAAGTTCGCGATGATGCCGTGGCGGTCGTAACCGCGTACCGCGAGGATGAACGGAAAGCCGAACTTCTCACGATAGGCGCTGTTCAGCGCGACCAGCCTGTCGAATTCTTCCTGCGTGCATTGAGCGAGACCCGCGCCGCTCTGCTCACGTGTCGATTCCGCCGTCAATTCGCCACGCACCGCAGCCTTGCCTGCGAGCTCCGGGTGGGCGTTGATCAAGGCCAGTTGTTTTTCTTCGCCGGCAGTTTCGACGATGTTCGACATCTTGCTATGCAGTTCGTCGATGCTGGCAAACGGCCGTTGCTGCGCGGCGATTTCCGCGACCCACGGCGAGTGCTCGAAAATGCCCGACAGCGCCGCGACGAACGCGTCGGTCGAGGTGCTGTTGAGTTGGTCAAGAGTGTATTGCATCGCCTTCATGCCGCTGCCCCGCGGTTGTTTTGTTGGTAAGGATGATGTTCGCGCCAGTGCCGCGCGATATCGACGCGCCGCGTTACCCACACGCGATCGTGCTGCTCGATATGATCGAGAAAACGTTGTAGCGCGCGAAAGCGCCCAGGGCGGCCGAGCAAGCGGCAGTGCATGCCGATCGACAGCATTTTCGGTGCTTCGTCGCCTTCTTCGTACAGCACGTCGAATGCGTCGCGCAGGTACGTGAAAAAATGGTCCGCGGTGTTGAAGCCTTGCGGGCTCGCAAAGCGCATATCGTTGGTGTCCAGCGTGTACGGCACGATCAGTTGCGGGCTCTTTGCACCGCCCGTCACCTCGACATCCATCCAGAACGGCAGATCGTCGCCGTAGTAATCCGAGTCGTACAGAAAACCGCCGTATTCGGCCACCAGACGGTGCGTATTGGGACTGTCGCGGCCGGTATACCAGCCAAGCGGCCGCTCGCCGGTGATGCGTTCGATCGCTTCCATACCGAGACGCATGTGCTCCGCTTCTTTTTCCGGCGAAACGTCCTGGTAGTGGATCCAGCGATAGCCGTGGCACGCGATCTCATGGCCGAGTTCCGCGAAGGCCCGCCCCAGATCGGGATGCCGTTCAATCGCCATGCCGACGCCGAACACCGTGAGCGGCAGGCCGCGTTTTTCGAACTCGCGGAGAATGCGCCATACGCCCGCGCGCGAGCCGTATTCGTAGATCGACTCCATGCTCATGTGGCGCGCCGGATAGGACGCCGCGCCAACGATTTCCGACAGAAACTGCTCCGAGCCCGGATCGCCGTGCAGCACGCAATTTTCACCGCCCTCTTCGTAGTTCAGGACGAATTGCACCGCGACACGCGCTCGACCCGGCCAGTTCGCCTGCACCGGGTGGCGGCCGTAGCCGATCAGATCGCGTGGATAGTTCGAGTCGAGTGGCATGGTTTGACGAAAGCGTGATGACGGTACGTAAAATTCGCAGAGAACTCACGTGACAGGCACGTGCGGTTTGCGTGCGCTCAGCATGCGTTCACGAATGTTTGTGCGCAATTGCTTGTTACGGCGGCCGGCGCGGGTGACAACACCCCCAACAGCGGCACCGGAAGCAGCAGCAAAATAGCGTCGGGGTACCAGCGCCGAGTGGGACCAGTGTAGCGAAAACGCCCGGGTGCGCCCATACACCCGGGCAGATAGTGCATGTCAGACTGGATGTATGTGCAAAGCCGCTTCCAGCGGGCGTTCCGTGGTGTTTACCCGGAGTAAACCGGTTGCATTTGCGCTTTCCGCGGCGCCTACGGCCAAATCGCGGTGCGGCGCGGGATTTGGATCCGCATCGGCCGGGCTGAAGGCTTCCAGCGCACCGTGGTAGCGCTTGGCCAGCGGCCGGGCGTAGTCGCCTCGCTTGGCCGTCGACAGGCGCAGCGCGACCAGCGCCTCGGTCCATTTGAGCGCCGCCGTCACGCCCTCGATCACCGGTGCGCCCAAGGCATCTTCGATCTCCGCGCACAATTCGGCCATGCCGGCGCAACCGAGCACGATCGCGTCCGAACCGTCTTCCTCCAGCGCGCGCCGGCATTCGTCGAGAATGATGCGGCGCGCCGCCGAACCCGGCTTATCAAGGTCCAGCACGGCAACGTCGGTGGCGCGCACGTTGCGGCAAAAGCGCTTCATGCCGTAGCGCTCGGCAAGATGCCATGCCATGCCACAGGTGCGTGCCAGCGTGGTCACCACCGAAAATCCCGGTGCCAGCACGCTCGCGGCATGCATCGCCGCTTCGGCGATGCCGATCACCGGCCCGCGCGCCAACTCCCGGGCCGCATATAAACCAGGGTCGCCGAAACAGGCGATCACGTAGCCGTCGCAGCCCTCGCGCTCACCGGCGAGAATCTCCGCCAGCAAACCGGGCGTCGCGAGAGCTTCGTCGTAATAGCCTTCAATCGACGGCGGCCCCATCGTCGGATTGACCGCGATCACCTCGGTGCCGGGCGCGGCGGCTTCGCGCGCACAGCGGCCCATCGCTTCGGTCATGCGTTGCGTCGTATTCGGATTGATCAGTTTGATGCGCATATCGACTCCTGTTGCAGCACTGGCTCAGCGAGCGAGCACACGGTAGAACACAGCGCCCAATGCCGCGCCGATAAACCAAGAGAAATTGGCCAGCCCATCGAGCGTCGGCACCATCACGCAGATCACGGCGATGAGCGCAGCCGGCAGCAAGGCAGCCACGGCGCGATAGTTGACACCGTTGCTGTACCAGTACGAACCGCTTGGGGAGACCGAGTAGAGATCGTCAAGCACGATCTTCTGGCGTTTCACAAGAAAATAGTCGACGATCAGGACGCCATATAAAGGTCCAATGAAACTGCCGAGCACATCGAGCGTGTAGTGAATCACCGCCGGATTGTTGAACAGATTCCACGGCGTGATGAAGATCGACGCCACCGCCGCGAGCATGCCGCCCGCGCGCCAGCTGATCAGACGCGGTGCGACATTCGAAAAATCGAAGGCCGGCGACACGAAGTTAGCGACGATGTTGATGCCGATGGTCGCGATCGTGAAGGTCAATGCCCCGAGAATCACCGCGGTCGGATAGTCGATGCGGCCCACAGTTTCGACCGGATCCGTGATGAGTTGGCCAAACACCGGCAGCGTGGCTGCGGTCGTCACCACCGTCACGAGCGAAAAGGCGAGGAAGTTGACCGGCAGCCCCCAGAAGTTGCCGCGCTGCACACTGCGAAAACTCTTGCCGTAGCGCGAAAAGTCACCGAAATTGAGCATCGGCCCGGAGAAGTACGACACGACCAGCGAGATCGCCGTGATCATCACCGGCACGACTTCCATGCCGTGATACTTGACGCCGCCCAGGTTGATGCCGATGTTTCGCCATCCTGCGCGATACACCATGTAGCCAGCGAGAATGAACATCACGACATAGACCGCCGGACCGGCGAAGTCGATGAACTTCTTGATGGTCTCCATGCCGTGCCAGAACACCAGCGCCTGCAATACCCACAGCAACATGAAGCCCGCCCAGCCCAGGGTGGAGAGACCCATGAAACCATGGTGATGCACGTCCGCGTACGGCAACAGTTGCGGGACGAATTTCAGCACCACGATCACCAGCGCGCTCGAAGCCAGATAAGTTTGGATTCCATACCATGCGACCGCAATCAAACCACGAATTACCGCGGGAATATTCGCGCCGAGCACACCGAACGTCGCGCGGCAAGCTACCGGGTAAGGCACGCCGTTCGCCTGACTCGGCTTGGCGATCAGGTTGCAGAGCCGGTTGACGATCGTAATGCCGACCAGCAGCGCGATCAGCACCTGCCAGCTCGTCAGCCCAAGCGCGAACAGACTGCCCGCGAACACATAGCCGCCGACACTGTGCACGTCCGACATCCAGAACGCGAAGATGTTGTAAGCGCCCCAGGTTTGATCGCGCAGCGGCGCCAGGTCTTCGTTGTATAGCCGCTCGCTGTAGCCTGCCGGTATCGGCGGATCGCTGGGGGCATCTGCATAGGTGGAAATTGCGGGACTGCCGGGCGCTGCACTGAACTGGGCCATGATTCCTCCTTGGGATAGGGGCCGTCGATAGCAAATCGAAGGACATTGCATCGGCCATACCAGCCGCCCTCTTCTTCCCGATCGGGAAACAGAAGGTTCGAGCCAACTGATTGACCACGCCGCGGCTGTCTCCGTACTTGATGTACTTGTGTTTATCGCACCGTCTGTAGCCGCGGATTCCCGGCGATGCGTTACTACTTCGAGGCCGTCATCCCGTAACGGCCACGCGTGCACAAGCCGGCAGCGCTCGTGTCGAGCCGCCTTGCAACGCATGATTCGGTTCAGTTCAATTCAGTGCGGCGCGCCCCAGCAACGGGTGCACACCGGCCGCTCGCCTCAGTCTGGCGCGGACTTGCTCCTGGGTGCTTACTTCGCTGCGCCGTTAAGTGCGCCGAACACCTCGTGTAGATCGGCAGCGCCACGCACAGGGCGCTCCAGCATCTTCAACTCGACGCTTTGCAAATGGCGCGACATCAGTGCCGCCGCCTCTTTGGCATCGCCGGCGTCGAGCGCGGCGAGAATCGCTTCATGGTCTTCAAACGAGCAAGGGCTGCGTCCGAGCGACTCGTACAGTGCCGAAATCAACGTAGAGCGCGCCACCAACCCGTTCAGGCAATCGCATAGCACGGCGTTGCCGGTAAGTCCGGCCAATTCGGTATGAAACTCGCCTGACAGGCGAATCCATGCCGGAAAATCACGTGTCTCAAACGCCTTGCGTTCACGGCCAATCATGCTGCCAATGCTCTTCAAACGGCGCATGCCATGACCACCGCAAATCTTCTCAACCACGGCCAACTCGATGATCCGGCGCATCTCGAACACTTCATGCACTTCCTGCAGCGACGGACTGGCCACGAACGCACCACGATTCGGCTCAAGATCCACGAGATGGTCGGTCGCCAGTTGCGCAAGCGCTTGCCGGATCGGACCGCGCTTCACGCCAAATACTTCGCACAACTGGGCTTCTGTCAGCTTGGCGCCAGGCGCCAGCCGATGCTCGAGGATCGCGGCGCGGATGCGTTCGGCGATCGCTTCGGGTTTCGAACTATTCGCGGCGGCTGAGTCTGTGTCGGACATGATGTTCGTCTCGGTATGGTTGTCATCATAGGATGGACATAAAGATTGTCAACAATTTTTGCCATTAATTTCGACAATCTGGATGGCCTGGCGATGCAGTGTGTCACTGCCGACGCCGCACGGGCGCTGCTGTGCTTCGCTACAAGTTTAATTAATCTACGCGACTGCCGTCTATTGAAGACAGTTTTTGTCAACAAAGTGATGGACCTTCATGCATCGGATCTGCCGGTTAGCGCCTTAAAAATATAGGCCGTTAGTTGCGTTTAAAGCCCAAAAAGAAAGCGGACAAGTGCCCGCCTCCTTACCTCACGCCGTTTTAGCCGAGGGTGGGATAGCCCGACAACGTCAATTTGAATCCATGCGCGTTGGCGACGAGGTGCGCGTCGGCGCCGACCGGCAGCGTCAACATATTGGGAATATGGCCGAATTGCAGACCGGTGATCACCGGAATCCCGATCACCGACCTCACCTGCTCGATCATCGTGTGCAAGTCGTAGCCGTTGTCGTATTCGTACTGCTTGCCGCCGGAGAAATCGCCAAGCACAAGCGCCTGCTGCTGCGCGAGGATGCCTGACAGGTGCAACTGATAAAGCATCCGCTCGAGCCGGAACGGCTGCTCATTGACATCTTCGAGGAACAGAATGCCGCCCTGCACCGGCGGCATGTATGGCGTGCCGATCAGCGACGTCAGCACAGCCAGATTGCCGCCCCACAGCATGCCCGACACGTCGGCCGTCTGCGCTTGCGGCACGTTGCTGGTCACCGTCATGGTCGGACTGGTCAGCGCGGACCAGAAGTGCTGCATGGTGAATTGGCTCAGTTCTTCCGCGCCGAAGTCGCTCAGCAGCATCGGGCCGCCGAAGGTCTTCACGCCGGCGCGTGCCAGCAAAGCGAGCTGCACCGCGGTGAAATCGCTATGGCCCACCAGCGCGATCGGCTGACCGCTCAACCGCCGCTGCAACCCTTCGTAGTCGAGTCCATGCAGGATGCGCACCGCACCGTAGCCACCGCGCACGGCCAGCACGACGTCCGGCAACGCCCGCGACGGATCGGCCAGCCGGTTCAGATCGGCGGCACGCTCGCCGTCGGTGCCGGCGAAGCGCAGGTAACGGCGCTTGGTGACCTCCACGCCTTCGACGCGATGCCCCTGCTCATGCAAGCGGTGCAACGCGCGATGCAGCACCTCGGAATCGTGCGGATACCCGGACGGCGCAATCAGCTCAATGGTGCGATGAACGGTCATTGGCAAGACCTGTTGGACGTTGTTGTTTTAGAGCGGCTCAGCCGACCCCGGTTCGCCGCGCGTCGCGGAGCCTGGGTCGAATTGCGCATCGGGTTGCGCTTCACCACCTGCTGGCGCATGCGCTTCGCCCCGCGCCGCCGCGCGTGCTTCACGGCTTGCGCGCCGCCGTTCGGCAAAAAACGATTTGAGCGCGGCACCACATTCGGTTTCGAGTACCCCGCCGGTCACCGTGGTGTGGTGATTCAACTGCGGATTCGCGAATGCATCGACGACACTGCCGCACGCTCCGGTTTTCGGATCGCGCGCACCGAACACGACGCGTGCGATACGCGCATGCATGATCGCACCGGCGCACATCAGGCACGGTTCCAGCGTCACAAAGAGCTCGCAGCCCGGCAAACGGTAGTTTTCGACAGCTTGCGCGGCGGCACGCAACGCGACCATTTCCGCGTGCGCCGAGGGGTCGTGAGCACCGATCGGATGGTTAAACCCTGTGGCAATGACTTCGTCGCCCCGCACGAGCACCGCGCCTACCGGCACTTCGCCAGCGGCGCGCGCCTCTTCGGCGGCGGCCTGGGCGAGCGCCATGAAGCGGCGATCGCGCTCGGAGACAGGCGGCGCGGGCAATTCGTCTGAGTTAAGGGAGTCGATCGGAGTAGCGGCGGCAACCGTTGGCGCTGGGTTGCTCGCCGTGGGGATTGGCACGTCTGGGGCAGATCCGGCCTGAGGAGCCGGCAATACAGCCGCCTCTGCTGATTCAGGGTACTCGATGGACTCCGAACCTGGCGCGGTGGAGCGGACAAGCGGCTCGCTCACCGCGAACCCGCATCGGCCATATTGAGGTTGCCGGCACGTTCCGAAAGCCGCTCGGCAATGCGGCGGCAGTATTCGCGCGGCAAGACCAGCGGGCCGCCGCGCAGCGATTCAAGCGCCATATCCAGTGCCAGCATGCGCGCCTGAAGACGGCAGCGGGTGGCCGGGTCGCTCACCGCATTCAGCTCCGCTTGCAGGTCGCGCAAGGCGCGCAACTGCTCGACAGCCGGCGGCACGAAACCCGCATTTTTCAAAATCCGGTTGGCAACACGCACTTCCTCCGGGACCAGTACATCGTCCTCCAGGGGCAGCGGCGCGCCGGCGCCCGGCAAATCGTCGAATTCGCCGCGCGCGGCTGCGGCGGCAATACGCTGTTCGACTAACGCATCAAGCAATTTCATCTGCAGTCCACTACGTTGCGGCCTAGGCATTCTATCAGGGAGCGCGCGACCCTTCCGGCAGTCTGACCGACGAATCCTCCTGGTTTTCAGATTTTGCGTATTTGAGGGACGCATGACGTGAATTAGGCTGGGAGGTTTGCCGCCGCGCCGCTCGCCACTCCTCTTTCCGCTAGCGGAGTCTGACAAAATCCTTTCGACGAACAGCGCGACTCGTTGCGTCACACATCGCCTATCGTGCCCACTTATCGTGCTTAATTACGCCATGCAATCAGGAATGACCGACCACCGCCTTGACAACTCAGGTCCCCCTTGTGCCGCGAGCAACCGTCCCAGACGCGCTGCAGGCCCTGCCCACGGCGGGCTGCGTGTTTTCAACGCTCGTCTGCGTGTAACCGCGGCGATCGTGGCGATGTCGGTCGCTCTATCAGGCTGCGGCGTATTCTGCGGCGCTGGAGGCGGAAGCGGCGGCGGCTTTGCCGGCGGTTGCGCGACCGGCGTGCGGTTCTAGGCGCCAGCGCCTGGACGCATTGACAGCATCGCGGCTCGAACCTGGTGCCGGGGTGCTACTCCCCCATGCCAATCAGGGGCCATCGGGCCAGCACGACATGCCGGGTACGCCCGAGCAAACTGTGCACCAACGCAAACTCGCGCACGTTCCAGCAGACCGACTCGATGGGACGCGGTGGCAATGGAGGCATGCCATAAACGAGGGTAACGTGCGGCGTGTACGACGTGCCAGGCTTAAGCGCGCGATCCCCAAAGCCCGCGTCCTGCAAGACCAGTCCAAGCGCGTCGTGAAGCGCATGAATTCCAACGACGCCTTCGTCGCCAGCCAATACCATCGGCCCTGGCCGCGGCTTCACGGCGAAGCTCGTCATCTTGTCGAACTCGACCGTAAAGGGGTTCATCCGGATCGACGCAGCCGCGCGCATCGCCGCATCGACACGCTCTTGCGGCAAACCGCCGGCAAAATTCCCGAGATGGTGCAACGTAACGTGCAAGCGGCCGGCGGCGAGCGGCCTGCTCTTCGAGCGCGTTTCCCGGCACAACTGCTGCGCGAGCTTCGCAATACCGGCCGCGGTGCTGGTATCGGGAAAGACCGCGAAAAAGAGCCCGTCTGTCGGCGTTGGCGGCGCCTCGAGCCCAGGCAACCAGAGTTGTTCAGGCATGTCGCTCCTGACGGGGAAAAGCCGGCATAGGGATGGGTCTCCGTTCAATAGTGCGCGCATGCCGACGCCGCTGAACAGCGGGAACAAGTCGACTGTGGAAATGAGCGTGGAAAGCGCGCGTACTCGCTGATCGCCAGAGCGCGCGCGATACTGTACATTTATACAGTATTTCCAGCAAACCGCGCAACCAGTCCCGAAGCGGGAACGTTCCGAAGGCCGCTTCTCGCGCATCCGCTCGCTAGAACCGGTATCCCAGTCCGAGAAAGACAATCACCGGATCCGCCGTGATGCGCGTCTTGTTGGACAGCACCGTCTGACCGTTGGCGGCCACGGAATTGACCGTCGCGTTTGTCTTCAGAAACAGATACGTCACCGACGCCGTCGCGTACCAGTTCTTGCTGATGTTGTACGAAGCGCCCACGTCGAACGCGGGGTTCCATGACGGACTAAGCGATGCCGTGACCCGCCCGCCCGGCCCCGCGATCTGCTGCAACGCGCCGTTGAACGTGGAATTCAGATCGGTATGCGAGTACCAGGTATAGTTCGCGCCGACACCGATAAACGGACGCAGCTTCGTCTGCGCGTCGAAGAAGTAATACTTCAGGAACAGAATCGGTGCCCACGAGCGGGTGGTGGCGAGCGGCTGCAGATTCCCCAGTGCGAGCGAGGGTCCTCCAGCGCCGAACGGCGTGGCGTTGCCCTGCGCATAAAGCTTGAGCTTGGGCGGTATGCCTGCCGCGAGATCAAACGCAATATGATCCGTAATGAAGTAGGTGGTCGAGAGCTCCAGCGTGAACGTGTTGTGTATCTGACCACCCGTTCCCGCCGACGTGAATGTGCCCAAGGCCGAACTGCTCTGCAACGAGGTGGCGGAAGACGGCCCAAAGTCGAGCCACGCCCCGCCCACACTGGTGATGAGACTGCCGGCGCTCTGCCCCATGGCACTGGAACATATCGCGCCGAGTACTAATGCAGCACATAGTAATTTTTTCATTACATCTCCTCCATTTTATTTCGGATTACATATCAACAATCTTGTGTCGAATCATTTTTTCCGAGTCGTTACCTAGAATTGTTCGATTGGCAGGCTCGACGCGCTCGATGCGCCGCTGCGGATCGTCTCCAGAAGCGCATTCGCTTTGGGCAAGATCTTGTCGACGTAGAAACGCGCAGTGGCGAGCTTGGCGCGATGGAAGTCCGGGTCCTCATTCGCCGCGATCTTTCCTGACGCAGCAAGCGCTGCGCGCGCCATCTGCCACCCGCCGCACACGTAGCCGGTCAGCATCAGATAGTCGACGGAACTGGCCAGCGCCGCGTCAGGCTGAGCCGTCAATGCTTGCAGCATCCAGGCGGTGGCATCCTCGAGCGCCTCCACGCCGGCCGCCAGCGCCGTGCCGACGGATGCGACCTGCGTATCCGTGCTGCGCTCGAGTTGCAGCGCCGCCTCACGGATCTCCTCAACCAGCGCGGCCATCGCCGCGCCCTGATCCGACGCGAGCTTGCGGCCCGCAAGGTCGGCGGCCTGGATGCCCGTCGTGCCTTCGTAGATCGGCGCGATTCGCGCATCGCGCAGGAACTGGCATGCGCCCGTCTCTTCGATGTAACCCATTCCGCCATGCACCTGCACGCCCGTCGATGCGATCTCGACACCCAATTCCGTGCACCACGCCTTCAACACGGGAATCAGAAGGTCGACCCGCGCCTGCCGGCTTGCACGTTCGCCAGCGTCCGCGGCACGGTGCGCGCGGTCCATGTCAGCGGCCATCACATACGCGAAAGCACGCATCGCTTCGATCTGCGACTTCATCGTCAGCAACATGCGCTGCACATCCGGATGATGGATGATGGCCACGGCGCCACCCGGCTTGCCACCCGCGAGCTTGCCCTGCACGCGCTCCTTCGCGTATTCGCGGGCTTGCTGATAAGCGCGTTCCGCGATTGCGAGCCCCTGGATACCGACCTTCTGGCGCGCTTCGTTCATCATCGTGAACATATGCGCGAGACCTTTGTTCTCCTGTCCCACCAGATAACCGATCGCCCCGCCCTGATCGCCAAAGCTCATCACGCAGGTTGGACTCGCGTGAATGCCGAGCTTGTGTTCGAGCGACACACAGTGCACGTCGTTACGTTGCCCCGGCGAGCCATCGGCATTCAGCAGGAACTTGGGCACGACAAAGAGCGATATGCCGCGCACACCCTCGGGTGCGTCCGGCGTGCGTGCGAGGACGAGATGAATGACGTTGCCCGTCATGTCGTGATCGCCCCACGTAATAAAAATCTTTTGACCGTACAGGCGATAGTGGTCGCCTTCGGGCACCGCCTTCGTGCGCACAGCGGCGAGGTCCGAGCCCGCTTGGGGCTCGGTCAGATTCATGGTGCCCGTCCACTCGCCATTGACGAGTTTCGGCAAATACTGTCCCTTGAGTGCCTCCGAGCCGTGCTGCCTCAACGCCTCCGTAGCGCCCGCCGTCAGCAGAGGACACAGTGCGAACGCCATGTTGGACGAATTCCACATCTCGACGGTCGCGGCATGCAGCAACTCGGGCAGCCCCTGCCCGCCGAAATCCGGATCGCCTGCAAGGCCGCTCCAGCCGCCTTCGGCGAACTGGCGGTAGGCTGCCGCAAAACCGTCCGCGGCCGCGACGCCATCTTTCGTCAGACGCGCGCCCTGCTCGTCGCCGGATTTGTTGAGCGGCGCCAGCACTTCGGTCGCAAGCTTCGCCGCCTCGTCGAGTACAGCCTCGGCGAGTTCGGGCGTGACTTCCTCGAAGCCCGGCAGCGAAGACAGCTCGCCCAGACCGGCCAGTTCCGTCATTACGAAGCGCATGTCGCGCAGCGGTGCAATATAGGTGCTCATCATGGTCTCCGGAATCAGTCTTGTTGAAGCGTGTCCAACTCAGTGGAAAGGTCTGGCAATACCTTGAAGAGGTCGCCGACAATCCAGTAATCGGCGACCTGAAAGATCGGTGCTTCCTCGTCCTTGTTGATCGCGACGATCACCTTCGAATCCTTCATGCCGGCCAGATGCTGGATCGCGCCGGAGATGCCGACCGCGATATAGAGTTGCGGCGCGATGACCTTGCCGGTCTGGCCCACCTGATAGTCGTTCGGCACGAAGCCGGCATCCACGGCGGCGCGTGACGCGCCGACCGCCGCGCCCAGCTTGTTGGCGATGTCTTCCAGCAAGGCGAAGTTTTCGCCGGAGCCCATGCCCCGGCCGCCCGAGATCACCCGCTGCGCCGACGTCAGTTCGGGACGCTCGGAGCGGGTCAACTGCTGGCTCACGAAACGTGAGCCCGGCGCTTCGCCGGCCGGCGCGAGTGCTTCGATCGCTGCCGCGCCGCCTTCGGCGGGCGCCGCCGCAAAGGCCGTCGTGCGCACGGTGACGACCTTGATGCGGTCCGCGCTTCGCACCGTCGCCAGCACGTTGCCCGCGTAAATGGGGTGCACGAACACATCGGCGGACTCGAGCGCGACGACGTCGGAAATCTGCGCGACGTCGAGCAGCGCGGCCACGCGCGGCATGGCGTTCTTCGCGGTTGTGGTGGCGGGCGCCAGCACGTGGCTGTAATCGGCCGCGATCGTCGTGATCAATGCGGCCAGGTTCTCCGCCAGCGGATGCGCATAGTGCGGCGCCTCGGCGACCCGCACGCGCTTCACCCCGGCGATGCGGGCGGCCTGTTCGGCCACGCGCGCGCATTGCGATCCGGCGACGAGAACATCAATGTCTTCGCCAAGCTGCGCGGCGGCGGTCACGGTGTTCAGCGTCGCAGCCTTCAGCGTCTGATTGTCGTGTTCTGCAATAACGAGTAGGGACATGTTTTCCTCTTCCGGTCAGATGACGTGCGCGACGTTTTTCAGCTTCGCCACGAGATCCGCGGCGTCGGCGACGCGCACACCCGCCTCGCGTTTCACCGGCTCGGCCAGCTTCAACGTCGTCAGCCGCGGCGCGATGTCGACGCCGAGGGCAGCCGGCGTCGTCACATCGAGCGGCTTCTTCTTGGCTTTCATGATGTTGGGCAGCGTGGCATAGCGCGGCGTGTTGAGCCGCAGATCGGTGGTCACGACGGCCGGCAGATCGACCTCGATCGTTTCGAGCCCGCCGTCGATCTCGCGCGTCACGCTCGCCTTACCTGCTGCAATGCTCACCTTCGATGCGAAGGTCGCCTGCGGCCAGCCGAGCAGCGCCGCGAGCATCTGGCCGACCTGGTTCGCGTCGTCGTCGATGGCCTGTTTGCCGAGCATCACGAGTTGCGGCTGCTCCTTGTCCACCAGCGCCTTGAGCAGCTTCGCCACGGCCAGCGGCTGCAACTCCGAGTCGGTCTCGACGAGGATGCCGCGCTCGGCGCCTGTCGCCATCGCCGTGCGCAGCGTTTCCTGGCAGCCCTGCACCCCGCAGGACACGACCACCACCTCCGAGGCCACACCGGCTTCCTTCAAAAGCACGGCCTTTTCCACGCTGATTTCGTCAAAGGGGTTCATCGACAGTTTCACGTTCGCGATGTCGACGGCGCTGCCATCGGCTTTCACGCGAACTCTTACATTCGCGTCGACGACACGTTTGACAGGAACCAGTATTTTCATTGCCTACTCCGTTGGGATAAAAGATGCCGGGGACTCACTCATGCCGGGCATGTGAACCGTTCGCACAAGGTGTCGTTCTGTTCGTCGGAAATACGCGCCGCCGGTCCGGATTTGTGCGCCGCAATACGATTCGATGCGCCAGACATGTCTCCTCCACCGGGTGGTTCGGCGTATCATTTCCTGAGCAAACCACCGGTTCAGGCAAAGCCCGCCGAGGGCAATCACCCATGACTGGCCTGCTGCACCGTTATCCAGGTGTCGAACTGCGCGTCTCGTCGCTGGAATCCATAGTGTCTGAGCGCAGCACTGCACAAAATCCCCCATAAAGGGGAGCACGCCTGGATGGATGGGGGATGGCAGCCAGGGTCAACCCGAACGCCTGGAGCAGCTGATGCACGTGATAGCAGCGACGAAGACCGCAAACGCGCCGCCCCTCAACAGGTCACCGCTCGTCCTCGCAACGAAGGTTTTTCCGCCACGCCTGCCCGCCGGTCTGATCGATCGCCCACGCCTTGCCTCGCTTGCCGGGCAGACGGAAACGAAGCGCCTGACGGTGATCAAGGCGCCGGCCGGGTTCGGCAAGACCTCGCTCGCGCTCACCTGGCTGAAGTTGCTCGGCACGACCAGTGCGCGGGTGGCCTGGCTATCGCTCGACGCCGACGATGACGAGCCCGGCCGCTTCTTCAATCATCTCGCCCACGCGCTGCGGCAAGCCTGCGGCAACGTCGGCGCCGCGGTGATCGGCTTGACCGCCGAAGCGTCGTTCGTGCCGGTGAGTTCGCTCGCGGCCACGCTGATTAACGAGCTTGTCGACGTCGACGACGAGGTCTACCTTTTCATCGACGACTACCACCTGATCACCGAGGCACCGATTCACGAAGCGATGTCGCTGTTCATCGCCAATGCGCCTTCGCAGGTCCACGTCGTGCTTTGCACGCGCACGGATCCGCCGTTTCCGACGGCCAAGCTGCGAGCTCACAACGAGCTGCTGGAAATCGACGCGTCGACCTTGAGATTCAACTTCGACGAGACGCGCCGTTTCGTCGAGCACGAATGCCCCGGCAAGCTCGGCAGCACCGACGTCAAGTCGCTCTTCGCCACGACCGAAGGCTGGGCGGCGGCGCTGCGCATCTCCTCCTCAGTGCTGGCCCGTAAAGATCGCCCCCGCGGCTGGCGGACCAGCGCGCCGAGCGGCGCGTCAAGGCCGCTCGCCGACTACCTCGAAGACATCCTGCAGTCCTTACCAGTTGGCATGCTCGAATTCATGCTGCGTACGGCGATACTCGATCGGCTGAGCGCTCCGCTGTGCGAGGCGCTCACCGGCCTCGCGCCGAGCCAGGCCATGCTGGACGCCATCGTTGCGCGCCAGTTGCTGCTGGAGCCGCTGGACCTCGAAGGACACTGGTTCCGCTATCACCCGCTCATGGCCGAGTATCTGCAGCGCCGGCTGGAGGCCGTGCATCACGAAGAGATCGACGGACTGCATCGCCGCGCGTGGCAATGGTATGCGGCGCATCATCAGTGGACCGACGCAGTCAGGCACGCCATTGCGGCCGGCGCGACCGGGGATGCGATTCGCCTCATGGAACACTGCGCCATGTCCCTCCTCAAAGGCGGCGATCTGCTCACGCTGGTCGGCTGGCAACGTCAATTTCCGGCTGACCTGATGCGCGCGCAGATCACGGTCACTCTTGCGATCGCGTGGGGCACGGTACTCGCTCTGCGCTTCGACGACGCAGTCGCGATGCTGGATTCGATCGAACACGATGCCGCTCACAAGCAGATCGACGCAGACCACGTCCGCTCGGAGTGCGTCGCGCTCCGTTCGACACTCGCGGCCTTGCAGGACGACCCGCAACGGGCGCTCGCGCTCACGCAAGCGTATCTGGAGCGGCCGTCGCGCGATTCGTGGACCACCAACGTGGTCTCGAATGTCGCCCGTTTCTGCCACTGGAAAGCAGGCGATCTTGATGCGCTGCATGCCACACCGTGGATTCCCGATTCGATCGCGGAAGACCAGCGCAGCGTATTCTCCACGGTCTACCGGCTTTGTCTGCTCGGCCATGTGGAAATGCAGCAACTGCGCTGTCCGCTCGCTGAGCGCCGTTTCAACGAAGCGATGGATCTTGCTGAACAGCATTCGGGTCCGCAGTCGATAGCGGCGGCCTTGTGCGCGCCAATGCTCGCGCAATTGCGCTATGAACAAGGCAGGCTTGACGAAGCCGAAGCACTGATTGTCGAGCTCATGCCGGTTATTGAACTGGCGGTATTCCTCGACAGCGTGCTGATCGCCTATCGTGTACTCCTTAGAATCGCCGTGGCGCGCGGCAATTTTACGCGCGCGCATGCGTTGCTCGATACCGCACAGGAATTGGGTCAGTCACGTCGATGGAACCGGCTGGTCGCCGCCGGGCTCTCGGAAAGAATCCGGCTCCATCTCGCAGAAGGCCGGTTTGCCGAAGCAAGCGCGTGCGTGGCGCAACTGCGTCAGTTGGCTGCCGCCAACGCCGGGTCGTCCGTTCCGGTCTCGCCGGAGATTGAGAACTACCGCGACCTCGGCGCTGCAAGCCTTGCGATACGACAGCGGCAGACACAGGAAGCGGTCACGATATTGAACGGGGCGCTGGCGCGTCTCGAACATCTGCACGGAGCGTATCTCGCCCTGCGGCTGCGCACCCTCCTCGCGCTGGCGTGGCTGAACGCGGGCGAGCGCGACCGGGCGCTCGAGATATTCCATCAGGTTGCGACAGTTGCAGCGCCTGCCGGGATTTGCCAGTCCATTGTGGATCAAGGACCGGAGATCGGTCCGCTATTGAAGCTCGCCCGCGAAAGCACCCGCGCCGCAACCACCAAAGAGGCCAAAGCGCAGGAAATCGTGGTCTGGCTAGACCGTCTGCTGGATAGCTGGCGAGCACTGCACGAACCCAACAGCCAGGCGCCGCGAGAAAGCGAGCGCGAGCGCCTCAGCTCGCGAGAGCGCGGTATCGTCGAGCTGATCGCACAGGGACAGTCGAACAAGGAAATTGCGCGTACGCTCGGGATCACACCTGAAACCGTGAAGTCGCACGTGAAGAGTATTTTCATGAAGCTCGAAGTCGACAAACGCGCTCAAGCGGTCGCACGCGCGCAGGCACTCGGTCTCGTCAAACACGGCTAGCAGCACCTGATACGCGGGTGATGCCACGCCTACCGCAAGACAAGCAGCACACACGCATGGATCAGCACGCCCACCGTGCCACCGACAAACGTGCCGTTGATGCGGATGTACTGCAGGTCCCGACCGATCTCGGCTTCGAGCTTGCGGCTGACTTCTTTCGCGTCCCAGCCTTTCACCACATCGGTTATCAGCGCCGACAACTGATGGCGATGGCGCAGCACGAGCAGGCCGGCAAGATCGAGCCACCACGCGTTCAACTTGTGCTGAATGGAAGGCTCGCTCGCCACGCCCTTGCCGATGGATACGAGTGTTCCGGCGAGCATGTCGCGCACCACCGGGTTCTTGCTGCCGAGATCGGCAAGCACGGTCGCACGCACATGATCGAGCACGACACCGTAATAGCGCCCCGCTTCAAGATGGCGGATGCAGTCGCGCAGCAGCAGCCGGCCAAAGCGGCGATAAACCGCCGAGGTCCGCAGTTTTCCGGACATATCGTGTACCGCCGCGTCGAACCGATGCCGGAGTTCATGCCCGGGATTCGCCGCCACTTCCTCGATGAGCGCAATGATGCCTTCGACAAATTTGTTGACGATGTAGGCGTCCAGCGATGCCAGCGTGAATTTCGACGCCTCGCTGAACTTCGCCTTGATCAGATTTACGTTGGCGTTCAACCACGTTTGCACGGCGCTCAGTCCGCGATCCAGCAAAGGCTGATGACGATTGCCTTCCGTAAGGATAGCCAGGATCTGGCCCGCGGCGCGCGATACGTCGAGCGTGCGCAAACGCGGAATCACCAGTCGGTCGAAGAGATGCTCGACGTCAGTCTCGTCGATGTCATCGAGCAAGCGGGGAAGCGAGTCGGCCACCGCACCCGCGATCACCGTGCTGTTTTCAGGTACCGCGAGCCATCCTGCCAGCGCTTGCGCCGCGTTGAAATCGCCCAGTCGCCCGACGATGACTTCGGCGGTCAGGAAATTTTCTTCGACAAAGCTGCCCAGACTCTCGGCGATGCGCTGCTGATTCTTCGCAATGATGGCCGTGTGCGGAATCGGGATCCCGCACGGGTAGCGGAACAACGCAACGACGGCATACCAGTCCGCAATCGCGCCGACCGTTCCCGCCTCGGCAAAAGCCCGTGGCCACGCGAGCCACGGGTGCCGTGCCTGCCAGGCGACACAGATGACCAGCAGCCCGATCATCACCGCCAGCAAACAGGTCGCCGCCGTGCGCATGCGCTTCAATCGGGCGAGCTTCCTGTCTGAGCTTGCGTCGCGCTCATTGCGCTGAAAATTTCCCTGCCTTTGCATCGCGGAACTCAACGCGCCTCCTGCCGCAGAAACCGCTTCACCACCGGCGCGACTTCTTTTGCCCGGGTGATCAGGAACAGATGGCCGTCATCGATGACATGCAGGCTCGCATGTCGAATCCTGGCCGCGAGAATCTTTGCGTTCGTGAGCGGCACGATAGGGTCGTCGTTGCCATGCATGACGAGCGTCGTTTGCCGAAGACCGCCTAGCCAGGGCAGGCTGGTCCAACCCGACGCAGCGAGCAACTGATACAGATAGCCGCGGCCGCGCGGCGCTTCGATATGCCGGCTGTGTTCTTCGAGCAACGCGGGGTCGCGCCGGTACGCACCGCCGTAAATCTCCGCTCCGATTTGCCGCAGGTAAGCCGGATCGGTATAGCGTCGCGGCCCGATCAGTTTCGAAAGTACCGACAGCCGCGCGGGCACCATGATCACCCCCGGCGACGTGGCCGCGAGAATCAACCTGCGGCAGCGCCGCGGGTAAAGGTGCGCGAACTGCTGGGCCAGCGCCCCACCCCACGATACCCCGAGCACGTCGACCGGCTCAGCGTAGCCGAGCCGCGTCAGCAGTTTGTCGGCCAGGACGGCGAGCGTGGAAAACCGATACGGGATCAGGGGCGCGGGCGAGCCGCCAACGCCTGGGACGTCGAAGATGATGACGGTCACGTCGTCCAGCGCCGCCACGAACGGCTCAACCAGCTCGAGATTCGCTCCGATACCATTGAACATGAGCAACGGCGGCGAAGCGCCGCTACCGCGCCGCACTGCGACGCGCAGCACCTGGCCGTCCAGATCGATCGTCTGAGTTTGCATCGCGTCAATAGACTCCACGCCTGTTTGTACGTCGGTCATTCTGTCGGCCCCAAGTTGGACGCTGCGCTTCGTTTCGTTTTGCTTCGTTTTGTTATAGCCGCGGCTCGCACCGGCTCGTCACTTCTTCGGTTGCACGAGGGCTTTCAGCTCTTCGACGTGCTCAGCAAAGCGTTTTGTGACGACAGCGATGCTGTCGGTTTGGGCCCGGTACGCCGCGTCCGCGAGCTCCTGCATGTCCACGAAGGCCTTTTGCAATGCCTTTTGAACCCCTTCACCCGTTGCCGCAGCGGACTCGCCGCCGGGAGTCCGCAAACGCGTCACGAGCGATTGCAGTTCTGTGATCGTCGAGCGCGCGATATCCACCTGCTTCTGGCCGAGTTGCTGCACGCCGGCGAGCGCAGTCATATTCGCCTCGGCGAGCGCTTCAATGTCCTTGCGGCGCGATTCGAGGATGGCGGCTACGTCGACGCCCGGCAGTTTGAACTGCGTAATGAGCTTCGTATATTCGCCAAAGATGTTGCTGGGTTGCGTTGCTGCCATGATGACTCCGTTAAGGTAACTTCAAAAAATCGGTATCGCTATTCGGCAACCATGCCGCTTAGGCTTCCGAAACATAGGCCCCGGGTGCTTTCGCACCGACCGGGTGCCGTTCACTGCCGAGCGCCGTCGGCGCTGCACGCTTGTCGCCGGATCGGGCGACGAGCCAGTCTCTCCAGTTGCCCCACCACGAATCCGTTTCTGCCTTTGCACCGGCAAGCCATGCATCGGCATTCGTCGGCAACTCGGGGTTGAGGTAGTACTTCGCCTTCGGATTGCCCGGCGGATTGATCAAGCTCTGGATATGACCGCTTGAACTCAGAACAAAGCGGGTACTGCCGCCGAACGTCGTGGCGGTGTTGTACACCCCCTTCCACGGCGTAATGTGGTCCGTCATGCCCGCCACCACATACTTGTCGCACTTGACCTGGGACAGGTCGATCGGCGTGCCCAGCACCGTCAGCGCGCCAGGCTTGCTGAACAGGTTCTGCGTGAAAATGTCGAGCAACTGCCCATGCAGCTTCGCCGGAAGCCGGGTCGTGTCGTTGTTCCAGTAAAGGACGTCGAAGGCAGGCGGCGCATTGCCGAGCAGGTAATTGTTGACCCAGTAGTTCCACACCAGATCGTTGGGTCTCATCCAGGCGAAGACTCGCCCCATTTCCTCGCCGGCCAGCACGCCGCGTGAAATGCTGTGCTGCTTGGCCGCCGCAATCGCCTCGGGCGTTGCAAAGAGACCGAGTTGCGAGTCGGTAATATTGTCGAGTACGGCGACCATCAACGTAGTGGCATTGACCGTCGTATCGCCGCGGCTCGCAAGATGTCCAAGCAGGGCCGAGATGGTCATCGCACCGGAGCACGCGCCATGCAGGTTGACGTCGTCGCAGCCGGTGATCTCGCGCACCGCCGCAATGGCTTCCACGAGTGCGCGGACATACGTGTCCAGATCCCAGTGGCTTTGCGCGGCGGTCGGATTGCGCCAGCTGACGACAAAAACCTGGAGCTCGTTACTGACCAGATAGTCGACGATGCTCTTGCCCTCGGACAGATCGAAGATATAGAACTTGTTGATCTGCGGCGGCACGATCAGTTGCGGCCGGCTATAGACCTGCTGCGTCGTCGGTGCATACTGGATCAGTTCCAGTACTTCATTGCGAAACACAACCGCGCCTGCGGACGTACCGAGGTTCTTGCCGAGCTCGAAAGCCGTCTTGTTGACCTGCGCCGGCATGCCGTGATTCTTGAGCAGGTCCGTCACGATGTTGTTGCAGCCGTCGAGCAGGCTCGCGCCACCCGTATCGATCACTTTCTTGAGCGCGGCGGGATTACCCAGCAGCGTGTTCGTCGGCGAGGCCGCGTCGGTCAGGAGCGACATCACGAACCGCGCGCGCTCCTTGTTCACCGGATCCAGAGCGGAGCGATCGACGAAACCCGCCAGCGCATTGCGCCACGCGAGATAGCCTTGCAGCGTCATGCGATACAGCGAATTGTTCTGCCATGCCGCATCGGCGAAGCGTTTGTCGCCTTTAGGCGGGGTTGCTTCCGCGCTACCCGAGAAAAGCCCCAGAAGCTCGCGAGCAAAAGCCACTTCCTGCTCCATGACGAGACCCGGTTGCCGCCATGCCTGAGCGCCGATCTGCTGCGCGGTGGCGAGAATGTCGCACGGCCGCAGTCCGACAAAGGGATTCGGACCCAGCATGCCTTCTGCCGCCGACGCCGCGAGATCGTCAGCCTTGTCACCGGGTTGCGAGTTCTGCTGCGGGCTTTGTTGTGGGCTTTCAGTGGTCACCGCCATTTTGCTGCTCCTTCGGGAATATCTTCCGCTTCGCCAGACGTTGTGGATTACGCGACCAGCATCGCGAGGGTTTCTGCAATCAACGCCGGCTTGTCCTCGCCATCGATCTGCAGCTCGTTCATGACCTTGATCAGGATCCGGCCGCCACCCTTGCTCTCAGCCGACACGAGCGTCATGCGGCTACGCACTCGCGCGCCGGCCTTAACGGGCGTCATGAAACGCACCTTGTCCAGACCGTAGTTGAGGCCGGCCGACGCGTCCCTGGGAACGATGCCGATCTCGATAGCGAGGCCTCCTAACAACGACAGGGTCAAATAACCGTGTGCGATCGTGCCGCCGAACGGACTCTCGCGCCTCGCCCGTTCCTCGTCGACGTGAATCCATTGTTTGTCGCCTGTACACTCGGCGAACGCATTGATACGCGCTTGATCGACCAGCACCCAGTCCGACACGCCCAGTTCGCGCCCGACGAACTCGCCAATGGTGGCGACGCTGTAATTCGCCACGTTGTCTTTGCTCATACTCATCGCTTCCACTCCCGGAAATTAGCTGGCCAATCAGGCGAACTGCTCGCGCAACCACTTCTTGTTGGTCTTGCCGACACTCGTCTTGGCAATCGCATCGACGAACTTCACCGTCTGCGGCACCGCATACTTCGAGATCTTTCCGGATGTGCTAAACGACAGGACGTGCTGCTTGATGTCGTCCTCCGTAACCGCCACCCCATCCTTGAGCACGACCAGCGCGACCGGCCGCTCGCCCCACTTCTCGTCCTTGATGCCGATGACCGCCACTTCGGACACGCCCTCGTATCGCGAGATCAGGTTTTCCACTTCGAGCGATGAAACCCACTCGCCGCCGGACTTGATCACGTCCTTGAGACGGTCGGTGATCTGCACGTTGCCCGTGGGATCGATACTGGCAATATCCTGCGTGTGGAGATAACCGCCGGCCCACAGTTGCCGGGAAGCTTCGGGATTGTTCAGATAGCCCTGCGTGAGCCACGGCGCCCGCGCGACGATCTCGCCTGTGGCTTTGCCGTCGTGGGCAAGCTCTGCCATGTTGTCGTCGACGACCCGCAGATCGACCAGCGGAACGGGCCGGCCCGTCTTGCAGCGCAGGCTGAGTTGCGCGTCGGCGTCGAGTTTTTCGGCACCGGGCGGCAGTTGCGCGAGACTGAGCACCGGGCAGGTTTCCGACATGCCGTAACCGACGAACACGTCGATGCCGCGCTCAAGCGCTGCCTTGGCGAGACCTTGCGGCAGCGCGCCGCCGCCGATGATGATCTTCCACTTGCTCATGTCCGTCGCCTTGCCTTCCTCACACGAGAGCAGCATGTGCAGGATCGTGCCGACGCAATGCGAGAACGTGACGCCTTCTTCGCGCACGAGCCGCGCGAGCCGGTCCGGCAAATAGCGGCCGGGATAAACCTGCTTCACACCCAGAACCGTGGCGATATACGGCATGCCCCACGCGTGGACGTGAAACATCGGGGTGAGCGGCATATACACGTCGCCACGATGGAAACGCTGTCCCGAGACGGGGCTCGCCAGTGCCGCCATCAGGGTGATGGTGTGCAGAACCAGTTGCCGGTGCGTGAAGTAGACGCCTTTGGGAAGACCCGTCGTGCCCGTCGTGTAGAAAGTCGTTGCACGTGTGTTCTCGTCGAAGTCGGGAAACACGTAGCTCGTGCTGTTTGCCGTCAGCATCGCCTCGTATTCCGTCGCGAAGGGAATGCTGTGTGAGGAAACTTCACTGCCCGGTTCATCGATCCAGATGAAGGTGCGCACGGTTTCCAGTTTGTCCCTGATCGCTTCGATCACCGGCAGAAAATCCGTGTGAACCAGCAGGACTTCAGCGCCTGCGTGATTGATCGTGTAGGCGATCTCGGCCGGGGACAGACGCACGTTCACGGTCTGCAACACAGCACCCATCATCGGCACCGCGAAATAGCACTCGAGATAGCGGTGGCTGTCCCAATCCATTACCCCGACGGTGCTGCCGTGGCGCACGCCAAGCTGGTTCAAACCGTTGGCGAGGCGCGCGATACGTTCGCGCAACGTCGCATAGGTCATCCGGAACTGATCCCGGTAGACGATCTCCTCGTCCTGCGCCTGAACGAACGGTGTGAGCAACAATTGCTTGATCAGCAACGGATAGGCGTAGGCGTCGGATCCTGGCGTCGTGACTTCGTCCTGCATCTGTATCTCCTTCAGTCCCAAATTGGATTGCAAGCGTGAGTTGCATAGATAGCTGGCAGGCGAATGCTGATCGAGTTGTTCTTGCTGGCCTGCTGCGATAAACGCGTTGGGATAATCATGCAAGTGTCGGAGCGCGCGAAATACCCCCTGAATGGGGGAGCGCCGCGGACACAAAGGGGGGAGAGATCAGGTGGACGCGCGTTGCCGGAGCAAACGCGGTCCTTGGAGAGGGGAATTGAAAGCTTTGAAACTGAGCTTTGAAACCGACTTTGAAACTGAGGCCAGGCGTTACATCGGCGTCGTCAGATAGGGATTTCCCTTACCCGGTTCATAGCGCTGCGCCTTGAGTTCCATGCGCGCAATGCTCTGCAGATGAACCTCGTCCGGGCCATCCGCGAAGCGCAACGCGCGGCCCCACGTCCAGCTTTCGGCCAATGGCGTGTCGGGGCTCAGACCCATCGCGCCGAACACCTGCATCGCCCGCTCGCACACGGCGGTGTGAACACCCGGCACGAGCGCCTTGATCATCGAGATTTCCTTGCGCGCCTCCTTCGCACCCACGTTGTCGATCATCCATGCGGCCTTGAGAACGAAGAGCCTTGCCTGATCGATTTCGATGCGTGATTTCGCGATCCATTCAGCAACCGTGCCATGCTCGAACAGCGTCTTGCCGAATGCCACGCGCGCCTGGGCCCGCTCCACCATCAGCTCGAGCGCCAGTTCCGCCGCGCCGATCGATCGCATGCAGTGGTGAATCCGTCCCGGGCCGAGACGCGCCTGCGCGAGCGCGAAGCCACTGCCCTCTTCGCCCAGCAGATTCGAACGGGGTACGCGCACGCCTTTGAACTCGATCTCGCAGTGTCCTTCCGGTGCTACGTGATTGACCACCGTGATATTGCGAACCACTTTGACGCCAGGTGTATCGCGAGGCACGAGGATCATGCTCTGCTGACTATGACTCGGCGCGTCCGGATCAGTTTTGCCCATCACGATGAAGAGTTGGCAATTCGGGTGAGCCGCATTCGTGATGAACCACTTGCGGCCGTCGATGACATAGTCGTCCCCGTCAGCTCGAATCGACGTCGTGATATTGGTCGCGTCTGACGAGGCCACGGCCGGCTCCGTCATTGCAAACGCGGAGCGGATCTTGCCGTCGAGAAGGGGCTTGAGCCACTGCTGCCGCTGAGCGGGCGTGGCAAACATATGGAGCAGTTCCATATTGCCCGTGTCGGGCGCATTGCAGTTGAACACTTCGGACGCCCATGGCACACGCCCCATGATTTCAGCAAGAGGCGCGTACTCGAGATTCGTCAGGCGGGTACCGGGTTCATCGTCACGCAGATGCGGCAAGAACAGGTTCCACAGACCTTCTTCACGCGCCTGCTCTTTCAGCGCCTCCATAAAGGAGACCGGATATTGACCTGCGCTCACTTCGTCGTGCCATTGCCGGATACGCGGAACGATGTGAGCATCCATGAAGGCACGCACCTGGGTGCGCAACGCTTCGACCTTCGGGCTGTAGGCAAAATCCATTTCTACTCCTCCACAATCGTGATTGATGCCGCCGACGCCTTGATCTGTACCAGGCGTCGGCCCTTTGACTAGATGGTCAGTCCACCGTCGACGACGACACACTCTCCATTGGTATAGCTGGCCGCGTCGGACACCAGATAAAGCACGGTACCCGCCATCTCGCGAGGCTCCGCGTGGCGCCGCAGCGGAATCTGCGACAGCCATGTTTCGTACGTAGCCTGATCGGCGAAAAGCGCCCCCGCAAAGCGGGTTTTGGTCAATCCGGGGAGCAGCGCATTCACCCGAATCCCCAATGGCCCGCACTCCTTCGCGAATGCCCGTGTCATGTTGACAATGGCGGCTTTGGTGATCGAGTAGATGCCCTGCTTGTCGCCAGGCTGCAAGGCATTGACCGAAGCCGTGTTGACGATCGCACCGCCACCGTGCTCCCGCATCAGCTTGCCCGCCTCCACGGACATGAAGAAGTAACCGCGCAGGTTGACTTCCACCGTCTTCTCGAAGGACGTCAGATCGGTGTCGAGAATGTGGCCAAAGTACGGGTTGGTCGCCGCGTTGTTGACGAGAATGTCCAGACGGCCATGCCGTGCGCGAATGTGCTGGAAGATCGCGAGAATGTCCTCGATACGCCCGACATGGCACGGGTGTGCTTCGGCACTCCCGCCGGCTTCCCTGATCTCGCGTGCCACCGATTCGCAATCGTCCTGCTTGCGGCTCGACACGATCACATGCGCCCCCTGTTCGGCGAGCAGTTTGGCAATCTCTTCACCAATGCCGCGGCTCGCCCCCGTTACCAGTGCAATCTTCTCTTTCAGATCAAACAAATTGGTCGTCACAATCAGTATTCCTATGTCTGTGTTCCGGTTTTACGTCTGTATCTTCAGATCAGGTCGGTGCCCATTCTGGCAAGCGCCCCAGTCATATCGCCCACCTGGCGCGCCTTTTCATTCGAGGCGTTACCGCCCAAGGCCCGCTTCTTCACGCCCTGTGCGATAGCGGCGAGCCGGAAAAAGCAGAACGCGAGATAGAAGTTCCAGTTCTCGATCGCGGCAATGCCCCGCAGCCCGCAATACCGCTCGACAATCGACGCCTCGTCGGGCACGCCCAATGCCGCTCGATCCATGCCTGCGAGTCCCGCGATATGGCTGCCTGGCGGCAGCCGCAAACACATGCAGAAGTACGCGATGTCGGCGAGCGGATCACCGAGCGTGGAGAGTTCCCAATCGAGAATCGCGCGAACTTGCGGCGCCTCACGCTGGAAAATGAGGTTATCGATACGAAAGTCGCCGTGCACGAGCGAAGGCTTGCCGGTTTCCACCGGGCAGTGAGCAGGCAGCCATTCGATCAGCGACTCCATCGCTTCCAGCACATCGGTCTGCGCGGCCCGATATTGTTTGGTCCAGATGTCGATTTGACGTGCGAAATAGTTGCCCGGGCGGCCGTAGTCCGACAAGCCGGCTTCGTCGATATCCACGTCGTGAAGCGCCGCCATCGTGCGGATCAGGGCGTCGTAGATCGCGCCACGTTCCGCGACGGGTACTTCCGGCAGCGCCGGATTCCAGAAGATTCGCCCGTCTTCGTAGCTCATTACGTAAAACAGGCTGCCGATGACGTCACGGTCCTCGCAAAGATGCCATGCACGCGCGACAGGGACCGGGGTTCGTCCCAGCGCCGACAGCACGCGAAACTCACGATCAACGGCATGGGCGGACTTGAGCAGCACGCCGGGAGGTTGACGCCTCAGCACGTAGCGACCGCTTTGCGCATGCAGAAGAAACGTCGGATTGGACTGTCCGTCGGGAAATTTTTCGACGGACAACGGTCCTTGAAAGCCGGGTACGTGCGCCGTCAGATAGCCTGAGAGGCCTTCGATGTCGAATTGAGAGTGAGCGTGGGGGTGGTTCATCTGTAGAGGGAATACCGTTGAAGATCAGCCGTAGGTGACAAATTCACGCCTCCCGGCATGTTCGAGGTGAGGCACTGAATTGAAGCTGACCAGCGACATCGCGTCGTGGTTAAAGACGTATTGGCAAACGCTGCTGTTGCGGATCTGCAGGTTCAATGCAATCGCCGTGGCCGCGGGCGCCTGCAGAACCTGCTGGGCGATCACCGCGATCGGGCCACCCGAACTCACCACCAGAACGCGCCCACCGCCAGCCCGCTGGATGTCGGTACGCGCACGTTGGACACGCTCCTGGAATTGGCGCCATGTCTCCGGCACACGGCCCGGCAGACGATCGTCGGCCCAAAGCTGCAGCACGTGTCTGAGCCCTTTGTAGAAGTCTTTCTTTGAACTCGTGGCCGACATATCCGCAGACAAACCCGCGGGCAAGCGCTCGTAGCCGAGGGCGGCGAACAGGGCCTGGAAGTCGTATTCGTTCAGACCCGCGTTTTGCGCGATCTCGACTTGCGGGTCACCCAGCGCAGCCAGAATTCCGTCGGCGGTTTGCCGATGCCGCTGCATCGTGCCCATGACAATGCGATCGAATCGCAGATTCGCCTGCGCGAAGTACTCGCCGAGCCAAAGCGATTGGGTACGACCGCAGGGAGATAGCTCGTCATAGTTTTCGGCGCCGAAAGACGCCTGGCCATGCCGTACAAGATAGAGTTCTGCCATGCCAGCCTCGCTTCAACATGGCTAGCAGAATACCGAGCGCCGAAGTATTCAGGAAATTGATTATTGTGATAGATCGCAATAAGTTTTCGTGACACCTGGCATGGCGGCCCGTGCGCCCCATCGTCGCCGATTACTGGTTCATTTCGCGCATGAGGCGGGCAATCTGCTCGCGCAGCCAGCGATGAGCCGGGTCCCCGGTCACGCTCCGATGCCAGTAGCAATGCGACTGAAGATCCGGAAGATCGAACGGCAACGTGAGGATGCGCGCGTCATATCGCTGAAGAAGCACGAGCGGAGCCGTCAGCACCAGATCGGTCCGCATCGCGATCAAGGGGGCGACCAGATAGTGTTGAACCCGCGTCTGAATCGATCGCCTGAGGCCCAGCCTGTTCAGTTCCGCGTCGACGAGGCCCGACCCCTGCGGGCGGCTCGATACGTGTATATGACCGAACTTGAGGTAGTCGTCGATCGTCAGCTTCCTGCGTTTGAACGGATGATCGTGGCGCAGCATGCAGGCATAACGGTCGCGGCCCAAGGGCTCCTGCTCGAGGTAAGGATCGTCGATCAGCGGCGCGTCGATCGCCAGATTGACCGCCCCGCTAGCTAGCGCTTCCGGAACCTCTCTGCGCGTCGTGAAGTAGCTTTCGATACGGATGCCGGGCGCCAGTTGCTGCAGCACCTCCTCCAGCGCGGGCAGCAGGAGTGCCTCCGTGAGGTCGGTCATGCTGAGGCGGAAGGTTCGTTCAGACGACGCGGGATCGAAGCGCTCTCCGGCGTGAGTGCTCGAGTCAAGCAGTTGCAGCGCCTCACGAACCTGGCCGATCATGTTTTCCGAAACAGGCGTCGGTATCATGCCGGCCGACGTGCTGACAAAAAGCTGATCGTCGAATGCCTTGCGCATCCGCGCCAGCGCATTGCTGACAGCAGGCTGAGTGATGAACAGCAGCTCCGCTGCGCGCGTCAGATTTCGCGTTCTGTAGACGGCTTCGAAGACCACGAAGAGATTCAGATCAAGCTTGGACAGACGCATTCCCGATTTCCCCGACGCCACTCGAACTACCTTCCCCACTCCTCTTATTCACACGCATGCATCGATGCGGTGTCACGGAGCAACCCCGGCGAGTTTACTCCGGCGAGCGGGAGACCGCCAAACAGCGGTAATGAGGACATGTCGCGCGCGCTCAATCGAAAGGACGACTCACTTACCCTGCAGCATGCGGGTGCGCCAGCTGTTAGGCGACTCGCCGACCATCCGCCCAAAGACGGTCGTGAAATGCGCGTGCGAGCCAAAGCCACAACTGAGCGCGACGTCGAGCACGCTGAGCGTCGACGAACGCAGCAGCACCTGGGCGTGTTCGATCCTGCGCCGCAGCAGGTACGCGTGCGGCGAATAGCCGGTCGTCGAACGGAATTGCGCGGCGAAATGCATGCGGGTCAAGCCCGTGCTGGCGGCAACATCGGCAAGTCCGATCGGCTGCGCGAGATTCGTTTCGATGAAATCGAGCGCGCGCCGCAGACGCCACGCCGGCAGCGGCGCCGCTTGCCGCTCGGTACGCGGTGCGCGCTCGGCCGCGCGCGTGAGCAGGCGCGCGACAATCGCGTCGCACACGCTGTCCGCGAACAGCCTGCCTGAGGCGTCGGCAACCGGATTGACCTCCTCGAGCGCGGTTGCGAGCCGCTCGACCGCGACGTCGCGGAAGACGCGCGGGTTCGCGATGGCCCCGAGCGGCTCCCGCAGCGCACCCTCGGCCTCCTCGTAGCGCCTCGACAGCAGATCCGGCTCGATGAACAGATGCATGACGCGGCACGACGTCGAATACGACGCACTGACGCTTTCGCCAGGCGCCGTGATCTGGATCGAGCCCGGCATCACGGGGCCGTCCCAGATCACGTTGCTGCCGTGCTGGAGGCGCACTGTGGCGGGCGTCAGACTGATGCCGACAATGCAGAACCGGTCGTCGCGGCGGCTCGACACCTCCCGTCCGTCGCCGGGCTCCTGGGCCCAGCGCGCCACAGCGATCCGTTCGCCGGCGACGCTGCCGGCCACGGATGGCGGCGGGCAACGCCAGTCTTCCTCGACCAGCACGACCGGATGGGCGGCGGCCCCGCTGCCGGTGGCACAACCCGCCTTGCTGCCGCGCGCCACATTCGATGTCCTCGTGATCATGTACGCCTCTCCTGTCGATGCAGGCGATGCGCCCGCGACGAAAGCCGGCCGGCGTCCTCGCCGGGTCTCGACAGTTCCTGATCTTGCGCAGTCCGGCGGCGGCGCAACATCCCCCCTTCGGGGGAGTGCGACGGATGCGGCGTCCCTCGTTCCTCGTTCGTCGGGTCATCTCAGGTCGCCGCGACGCGGCTTGATTGCGCCCGTGGGATGGAGCCTTGCAATCGACGAGCGCAGCGCGGAATAAGCCGGTGCGACCATCGGGTAGTCGGCGGGCAAGCCCCACTTCGCGCGGTATTCGGCGGGGGTCATCGCAAAGCAGTGCTGCAGGTGGTACTTGAGCGACTTCAGCTTGCGGCCGTCTTCGAGACACACGAGGTAGTCGTCATGCACCGATTCCTCGATCGGCACCGCGGCCCGTTGCTGCGCGGCCGGTGCCGAGGCCGTGCGCAATGCGGCGAGCGCTGCGTAGGTGCTCGAGATGAACCCCGGCAGATCGGCCGGCGGCAACGGATTGCACGACACGAAGCTCGCCACGATTTCGGCGGTGAGCTCGATCAGATCAATGTCATTCCTCACGTCCGGCCTCTCTAGTGCGCTTTCGTGCCGGCCGGGTCTCCCGGCAGGTCGTCGCTGCGATAACCGCCACCGAGCGCGCGGGTCAGCACGATGCCCGCCTCGATCTCGTCGCCGGTCAGTTGCACGAGCTCCAGATTCCCGGCGATGACGGGTGCCTTCGCCTGCATCGCGCTCGTCCTGTCGCCGAGGCCGGTCTGATAGCTCGCCTCGGCGCTGTCGCTCGCGAAGCGCAACGCGTCGATGCGCTCGCGCTGCAGATGCACGCGGTGGTCGAGGTCGCCGATCTCGCTGCCGTTCTGCGCGACGTCGCGCACCGCGTCGAGCACCGCCTGGTCGTACTGTTCGATCAGCGTGTTGCTGGCCGTGCGCGCGCCGTGCAGGTTCGCGTTCAGGCGGCCGCCGTCGAAAATCGGCAGCGTGAGGCCGGGAATGAGGTTGATCTGCTGACTCGAGTGCAAGAACAGGTCGCGCATTCGCAGTGCGTTGAATCCGAAGAACGCGGTGATGTCGAAGCTCGGATAGAACGCCGCTTTCGCCGCATCGATCCGGTCGAACGACGCCTCCACCAGCCAGCGCATTGCCTGCAGATCGGGGCGCCGCGCGAGCAGTTCATACGACAGCGTTGCGGGCAGCGAAACTGCCGGCGCAGGCAATGGCACCGGCATGATCGCAGGCAGATCGTCGGGGCCGACGCCCGCCAGCGCACGCAGCGCCTCGCGCGCGTGCACGATCTGCTCCTCGCTCGACGCGATCTGCTGGTCGATCGCGAGTACCTGCGAGCGCGCTTCGGCGCTTTGCGTCAGCGCTTCGAGGCCACGCTCGTGCCGCGCCGATCGCGTGTCGAGTTCGAAAGCACGCACTTCGCGAAGTTGCCGCAGCAGATCGAGACTCGCGTAGGTAATCTGGATACTGTAGTAAAGCTGTGCGACGCCTGCCGACAATTCAAGCTCGGCCTGCGCCGCCTCCGCACGCCGCGCATTCTGCTCGCCGAGCGCCGCGCGCACGAGGTCGCGCTGCTTGCCCCAGACATCGATGTCGTAGTGCGCGGCGACCCCCACGAGCCCGCTCCAGTACCACGGCCCATACGCGCCGATCGCCGGATCGTGCGACGAATACGCGCTGAGAAAACCGTGCCCCGAAACTCGCTCGCGATCCGCACTGGCAAGCGCGGACATCTGCAAACCCGCCCCCGCGCGGATCAGTTCGACCTGCGCATGAGCCTGGGCGACGTGCTCGCGTGCGATCGCGAGCGTCGGCGCATGGGCAAGCGCGAGACTGATGAGCGTATTGAGTTGCGCATCGCGATACTGCTCCCACCAGCGCGCGGACGGCCAGGCTTCGTTCGCGAGATGGATGTCGTCGGCAAGGCGGATCTGTTGCGGCGCAATCATCGCGGCGGGCGGACTGTCGTGATGGATGATCGCGCACGAGGCCAGCAACGGCAGTGCGAGAGACGCAAGCCAGTGGCCAACACGCCGAGCAGCCGGCCGGGGATTCAACGAGCGCAGCAGGCGGCGCAGGATGTGGGCAAAGCGTGTCATCGCAGATCACCCCGCACTTGCGAATTCACTGGGCCCACGCTCGAGCGCCAACCAGCGCGGCAGTCCGGCGAGCGCCCCGGCGATCCGCTGCGCATGCTGTTCCAGCGCCTGTTCGCTGGCCGCGCCCGCCGCCTCTCGCGGCACGGCACGCAGTCCGCCCGGGTCGAGCGGCGCCGGGGTCGTCGCGGCGGGTGGCTCGGCCGCCAGTTGCGACGCGTATCGTTCGAGCGCATCCGCGACATCCGACTGAAACGTCGCTGTGCGCTCCATCGACGCGCCGCCCGGCGCGCCGGTCATCGCCTCATGGTGAAATGCCTCGATGGCGACGAGCAGCGCACGGCTTTGCGCGAGCACCGTCTGCGACAGCAGCGTAATGCGCGCCGTCTCGCCCTCACGCCAGTCGGGTTCGAGCGCGACACGCGCCAGCACCGTCTGGCAGTCCGCGAGCATGGCCCACGTCGCGACCACCTCCGGTGCATCCGTCACGCGCGGGCCGCTGAGCACCGCGCGCACCTCGAGGCGCGCCAGCGCGGCGATTTTGCGCACTAGCAACGCCAATTGCGTGCGCAGCGTGTCGGCCTCGCCTTCCGGCCACATCGACATCTGGAAGAACGTGGCCACACCGACGCCCAGCAGGATGCCGACAATCCGGTCGCGGATCTCAGTCAGATCGGACGGCGGCGAGAACGATTCGAGCAAGGCCAGCGCAAACGTAAACATGATCTGGATTCCTGCATAACTGATCCGCTCGGAACCCGCCGACACCCAGGCGCCCAGCGCGATCACGGGCAGGCTCATCAGCAGCAGCCCCGTCACGCTCTCCAGGTGCGGAATCACGAACGCGACCATGAACAGCGCCAGCGCGCTGCCGACCAGGGCGCCGCTGATCCGCAGCACGCCATGACGGTTTGACGCGCCAAGGCTCGGCAACGCGATCACGAGACACGTCAGCATGATCGTGTGGATGCCCGGCCAGTTCACCGCGTTGTAGAACACATAGCAGACGAGCACCGACAGCAGCGTGCGCAGCGAAAAGCGCGCGTAGCGCGGGTTCGTGAAAACGTCCGGTTCGAGCAGCGCGGAGTGTGGGGCTGGTTTCGCTGCGGTTGTCGTGTTCGTTGTGTTCGTCGTGTCTGTCGCGACATTGCCGGCGGCTGCATCGTCCGGTGGCGCGGTGGCGCCTCGCATTGCATCAGCGAGCGCGTTGAACGCGCGCTGAATCGAAGCGAGCGCCGGTATCGAGGTCGACAGTGGCGCGCGCCCGGATGTGCTCCAGCGCAGCCATTGCGCGTCGTCGCCGATTGCATGGTCGAGCGATACGAGTTCGTCCTGCACCGCACGAATGGCATCGATCTGCCCGGCGTCATGCACGACCGCATGGTCGGGCAGCACCGCCGCGGCCTCGAAAATGCGCGATACCGCCGTGACACAGGCGAGCCTTGCCGATGCACCCTCTGCGCTATAGCGGTGACGCATCGTCGAGAAGCGCAGCAACTTCTGCAACGACAGCGCGCCGCGCTCGAGATCGAGCGGGCCGATGCGCACGGCCGGCGCTTCGCTGTCGATCACGGCGGCGAGCCGCGCATGGGCTCTCGCGAGTTGCAGCTGCATCGCAGCGCGCAACTGCTGCTCCGGCTCGGCCGGCAGAAACAGCGTATTGATGACCAACGACAATACGACGGCGTAGTTGACCGCTGCCCACACCCACAGACAGTTACGCACCAGCGCTTCCGCGTTGTCGGTCAGATCGGCAAAGGTCTGCGCGTAGATCACAATCAGCGAGACGAGAAAGAACACCAGCCCGAACTTCGTCACCGCCCGCATCAGATAGGTGCTGCAAAAGAAGATCGCACTCGCGACGATGATGCGCGGCAGCGGATAGTCGAAGGTCAGCACGTAAAGGCCGATCGTGCCGCCGATTGCGCAGGTCGTGCCGATCACGAGATTCAATGCGATCGCGCGGGTCAGCACGATGTTCGCCTGCGTCACGAAGAACACCGCCATCAGCGACAACGCCAGCTCGGGCACCTGCAAGGTCATCGAGGCGACGATCACGATCGCGCTGCCGAGCACGCAGCGCATCGTCACGTTGCCGCGCCCTGGAAACGCGGCAAGTTCGTAGCGCAGGAAAGCGGCCAATTCCGCGAGCGGCCGTGGCCATCCGAAACCGCGCCCGACGCCGTCGAGACCGCTCATGACGGCGCTCCCGCAGGCGTGGCGCGATTGCTCCGGTTGTCCGGGTTGTCCCGATTGTCGCCCCGTCCGGGCTGCAGCACGGCAACGGCGGATGTGCCGATCCGGAACATTCGCGGATCGGGATGATCGACCAGTATCTTCACCGGAAAGCGCTGCGCGACGTGCACCCAGTTGATGCTGCGCTGGATGCTCGGCAGACCGTTCGCGCTGCCGCCGCCATCCTGCGGATCGACGCCGAAGCCGATCGAGTCGACCGAGCCGCTGAAACGGATGCGGCTATTGCTCATCAGGTACACGGTTGCATGCGTGCCGGGCCGGATGTTGTCGAGCTCGTTCTCGCGGAAGTTGGCGATCACGTACCAGTGCCGCGTATCGATCAGTGTGAAGACGGGTTTTTGCGCGGACACGAATTGCCCGACGGACGTGCGCAGCTCGACGACGCGGCCGTCGAACGGCGCGCGCACGGTCGCATAGTCGAGGTTGAGCTGCGCCGTCGCGATTTCAGCGCTCAGCACCGCGCGCTGCGCAACCAGCGCGGCGACGCTGCTGACCGCCGCCTGTGCCTCGCGGGCCTGCGCCTGCGCAGCCGCGAGCTCGGCGAGCGCGGCGCGTTGCGTGGTCCGCGCGCGCTCCAGTTCGTCGGCGGAGATGTAGCCCTTCCCGATCAGCGGTTCCATTCGCGCCAGCGTGTCCCCCGCCTGCTTCGCGGCGCTCTGCGCACGCACGACCGCCGACTTCGCCGCGTCGGCGCTGAACCCTTGCGCGTTGACGGTGCGCTGCGTGAGCGGAATCTGCGCATCCAGTTGTGCGAGCGCTGCCTGGGCGCGCTGCAACGCGAACTGATACGGCCGCGGGTCGATCTCGAACAGCAGATCGCCCTGCTTCACCGCCTGATTGTTGCGCACCGCAAGCGTGACGATCTTGCCGCTGACTTCCGGCGAGACGCCGATCGTGTCGGCATACGCATAGGCGTCGTCGGTGCGCGGTACGGTATCCACGCGCCAGATCACGGCGATGATCGCGATCACGGCCAGCACGATCAGCAGCACGGCGGGCCAGGTTCGCGGACGCTGCTTGCCTGCATCCGTGCGGTGGTCGGCGGTCATGGTCACACGGTCGGTTGAAGATTAACGGGGTTAATGAAGCAAAAAACTCAAGGCACTAAAGGTTGAAGCCAACGGCCCACAGTGCGATCGAAAACAGCACCGTCAACGCCGGGTAAGCAATCGCGGGCGGCGCAAGCCACGCATTGCGACCGCTGCGCGAGAGCAGCACGTGCACGCATGCCACCAGCAGCACCCCGCCCGCGATACAGAACAGCCAGTCCGGAAAGTACGCGCCCAGCACGCCGACCGAAGGCGCGTCGCTGCAGGCAGTCAGCGTTGCGCTCGACATCAGGATCGTCCATGCATGGCGCCCAGAGCGCACACCACTCGACATCGCCGTCTCCTCCCGATGGCAGGTAATGAAGCAATTGGAGGTCAACCGCGCGCGGGCTGAACGCCGCGGAAGTCCAGGATGCCGCGCTTCAGCGCGTCAGGTTCACTTTCGCCAGATCGATCAGCGCGTTGCCGCGGCCGTCCATCACTGCCTTCATCATGAAGACTCCGAAATGCCATGCTTCATCGAGAGTGGTTTTCGGCGGCATGATCAGTTCCTGGCGCGCGCTGACGACATCGACCAGCGCGGGTCCGTCGTGTGCAAGCGCCGCCGTGAGCGCGCCTTCGAGCTCCTGCGGTTTCTCGACGCGAATGCCCTTCACGCCCATCGCTTCGGCCATGCGCGCGAAGTTCGGATTGACGAGGTTGGTGCCGGTATCGACGAAGCCCGACGCGCGCATTTCGATCTCCACGAAGCCGAGCGTGCCGTTGTTCAGCACGATCACCTTCACGGGCAGCCCGGCCTGAATCAGCGTGATGAAGTCGCCCATCATCATCGTGAAGCCGCCGTCGCCGGACATCGAGATCACCTGGCGGCCGGGATACGCGGCCTGCGCGCCAATCGAATGCAGCATCGCGTTCGCCATCGAGCCGTGATTGAACGAGCCGATCAACCGGCGCCGGCCGTTCAGCTTCAGATAGCGCGCTGTCCATGCGATCGGCGTGCCGACGTCGCAGGTGAAGATCGCGTCGTCGGCGGCGAGCTGACTCACGAGCCGCGTCACGTACTGCGGATGGATCGTCGTGCTCGACGGATTGCTCTCGGCGAGCGAGTCGAGATCCTTGCGCGCCTGCCGGTAATGCGCGAGCGCGCTGTCGAGATGGGACGAATCGGTCTTTTCCTTGAGCAGCGGCAGTAACGCGGCAAGCGTGTCCTTGACCGTGCCGATCAAACCAAGATCGAGCGAACAGCGGTTGCCGAGCGCGTCGGGCCGCACGTCGATCTGCGCGATCTTCGCGTGTTCAGGATAGAACTGCCGGTAAGGAAAGTCCGTGCCGAGCAGCAGCAACAGGTCGCACGCTTTCATCGCGGCATAGCCGGATGCGAACCCCACCATGCCTGTCATGCCGACGTCGTACGGGTTGTCGTGTTCGATGTGTTCCTTGCCGCGTAGCGAGTGCACCACGGGCGCCTTGAGGCGCTTCGCGAGCTCGACCACTTCGTCGTGCGCGCCCGCGCAGCCGGCGCCACACATCAGCGTCACACCCGAGGCCGCGTGCAGCATATCCGCGAGGCGCGCAATCTCATCGTCGGCTGGACGCAGCACGGGCGGCGCCGACGGCACCAGCCAGGGCGCGACCTCGGCGCTCGTAGGCGATAGAGCGACATCACCCGGAATCACAACGACCGCCACGCCGCGCCGCCCGACCGCGACCCGCATCGCGCGGGTGAGTATCTGAGGCAACTGGCCGACGTTCGAGACGAGTTCCACGTAGTGGCTGCACTCCTTGAACAGGCTTTCCGGATGGGTCGCCTGAAAGTAGTCGATGCCGATCTCCGAACTCGGAATGTGCGCGGCGATCGCGAGCACGGGCACGCCGCTGCGATGGCAATCGAATAGCCCATTGATCAGATGCAGGTTGCCCGGTCCGCAACTGCCCGCGCATACCGCCAGATGACCGGTGAGATGAGCCTCGGCGCCGGCCGCGAAGGCAGCGCCCTCCTCGTGCCGGACGTGGATCCAGTCGATCTTGCCGGAGCGCCTGAGGGAATCGGAGATGCCGTTCAGCGAATCGCCGACGACACCGTAAATGCGCTTTACGCCGGCTTGCGTCAGCGCATCGACCAGATAGTCTGCTGCGGTGGTCATGATGCCTCCCCGGTGTATCCCTTCTGCATCTCGCTCTCCCGGTAGCGAGGCGCGCGGGCACATGTGCCGGCGGCCTCGGGTTGCCTGCGGACATGGTGTCGCGGCTCGTCCGGGTGTGCTTTAGGAATCGCACGGTGACGTATCGAAGTCGCACGAACCGGTGCGGCGAACTTTCACAAGCTGACCGTAATCGCGTTTGATGTAACGGTCAGCCAGATGAAAGTAACGATCGTCGTGGGTAATCATCAAGGCCTGAAAAGCGTGCGGCGCGCTGCCTTAGGCCGCCTGCGAAACGAGGCTCCGCAAAACGGTTTCCAGTTTCACTTCGCCTTTGACGATGTCGGCTGGACTGCCTTCGAAGGCGATCCAGTTTTCATTGAACCCGTCGAGCATGCGCATGCGCGGCAACGGCTCCTTCATACCCTGCGAGCGGAACAGCGCCTCCCAGGTATCGCGCGGCACCGCCTCCGCGCGAACCGGGCGGCCGAGCACCTGGGCAAACGCCTGCGCCAGATCGTTCGGACTCACACGCTGCGGCCCCTCAAGTTCGACGACACGCACGCCGCGCCAGGTTTGTTGCAACAGTTGCGCGGCAACTCGGCCAACGTCCGCGGTCGCGACCATCGGCACAGTCTTATTGAGCGGCTGCAGAAAGCTGGGGATGATCCCATTGTCGCGGGCCGGCGCGACGTCCCATGCGGCGTTCTCCATGAACCACCCAGGACGCAGAAATGTCACCGGCATCGGCATCGGCAACTCGCGAAGCGCCTGCTCCATCAGCGTTCGTTGCGTGAGCAGGTTGGTCTCGGTGGCCTGCGCGCCGATCGTCGACAGGCAGACAAGCTTGCCAGGTGCTGCCGATTGAAGCGCTCCACGTACGGCGTCAATGACAGCACGTGCCTTGGGGAAGCCCGGCGACGGATCGAAGTCGGACGGCGGCAGAATGAAGACGCCTTGCGTGCCGGCGAAGGCAGCGGTAAGGGATGCGGCATCGTCCATGTCGGCTGTCACCACTTCACAGCCGCGTTCAGCCCACGAACGTGCCCGCGCGGCATCGCGCACAACCGCGCGTACCGGCTGGCCCGCTGCGAGCAGCGTGCGCGCCAGCGCACCGCCGACTTTTCCCGTTATTCCTGTGATTGCATACATTGCAGTTTCTCCTTGCGTAGATAGATGAGTCCCGATCAACGATCGCCGCCCAGACGTACATGGACTGAGGTTGAAACGATCTGATGGGACGCATTGTCGGCAAACTCGACGAGAAACTAAATGACATGAATGGCACTTATTAAATGACTCATAGTTACTAATGAGTCATAGTGCAGTTTTTGACACACGGTGCAGCGCCAATGAGATCGTCCAGCGAGAATCTCTCCAGCGGTATCAGCGTATTTGCTGCGGTAGTCGATGCGGGAACGTTCGCCGCCGCCGCCGAATTGATGGACATGTCGCCACCCGGGGTCAGCCGGGCAATCGCGCGACTCGAAAAGCGCTTGAAAATACGGCTCTTCAATCGGACTACCCGCGCGGTGTCCCTGACTGAAGAAGGCCGGCGGTTCTACGAGCAGGTCATGCCGCACTTAAGGGGCATGGAGGAAGCAGCCGCAGCCGCGGCAGGCGGCGCAGTGACAGTGCGCGGGAAGCTGCGTATCAATCTCGACCCGGTTTTTTCGCGAATCATTCTGGGTCCGAAGCTCGACGAGTTCATGGACCTGCATCCGGAACTTGAACTCGAGCTCATTGCGAGAGATCAGCTCGGCGATCTCATCGTGGACGGTTTCGATCTAGCCTTGCGATTCGGCGAGCCTCGCGCGTCGAGTCTGGTTGCCCGCAAGCTCCTTGACACCGCGGTTGTCACTGTCGCATCGCCTTCGTATCTCGCTCGCCAGGGGCGGCCAGCGGAGCCTCAGGAGCTGGGGCGCGGCGTGCACAGGTGCCTCGAATTCCGGAACCCGGAAACCGGGAAACCATACCCATGGGAGTTTCATCGCAAGCGCAAAAAGCTGCTTGTCGAAACGCATGGACGGCTTACGTTGAACGATCCGAGCGCGCTCCTCAACGCGTGCCTCGCCGGCTCCGGTGTCGCGCAGATGCTTCTGCTCGGCGCCCAGCATCTGATCCAGGAGGGACGGCTCGTCAACCTGTTCCCCGACTGGCCGGACGAGCGCTTTCCACTCTATGCATACCGTCCATCGCGGCATCATATGCCGGCCAAGGCACGGGTATTTCTTGATTTTGTTGTTGCTTTGACGAGTACGGGTTAGCGATGTCCGTTACCCACTGGCTCGATGTCGTCTTCACACTGGAGCATGCGAAGAGCTGGTCGCCACACCTCTATTGCCATTCCCATGACGTCACGTCGAGTACGGAATCGACGACATCCTTGAACTCATCCTGGCCCAACATGAACTCGATCAGCGGTACAGAGCATGTCAAATATTCCAATAGGACGAAGCGTCCCCGCTCTGCCGCGCTGTCCATGCCTCGCGCCCAGAGCTTCCTCGTTACCGTGGAGCCAGCGGGAAACATTTCACGTAGCATTGCGAAGCAGTTCTGAAGATCCTTCCCCAAGTCACGGGCGGCGGAGTCCAGTTGGTACTGCATAGCCGCCATGTCGCCGGAACTGAAAACGCTCCTGAGACGCGAACGGGCGCCAGCGGGATCCCTTTTGTGAAGCTCCTCGAGGACCCGTGCCACCTTGTCCGCCACCGGTTTTGTAAGCCCAGGCAGCACCGGCAAGGACAAGATGGCCGACGCTGCAGGAAGGAGGTCGTGAATCCGGAGTAGACCCGACGAATCGGTTCTACTGTCCACGAATGCCAGCAAAGCCTTCTTCGCGAATTCCAATGCCTGGGTCCCTTTTGTGCATGCGGTCAGACTCGCATAGGCCAGTGAGCGGTTCTCGCTATTTTCAATGCGACGCGCAACCTTTTCGAGCTGCGAGACAGCATTACCTCCCAGTATCGATATGATCGGGAATGCCAATTTTTCTATCAATTCGGCGCGCAGAAGATTCGAATTCCGGTTTCGCGACCAGGCGGTAGATCGGCCCGTCAGCCGTTCAAGGCAAGCCGAAGCAAGATCCCGACGCTCCTGCATGTCGAGATAGTCAAAGCATCGAGCCAAACACGGCAACGTGCTTATTTCGATGCGCTCCATCTCGAGAACGTATCCGAGGATTCTCTCGCGCTCGCCGCGCTCGAGGCGCGGGCAGAGAAGCAGTAACGCATCGATATTCTCTGAGTCGACTTGATCGGAAATGCGAAGGCGCACCATTCGCCGTACGTGTGGTGAGGCTTCGCAAGCAAGGAGTGCGACACTATTCATATCCTCGAATTGCATGCCTTGAGTTCTGTCGAGGAAGCGCTCTGCTGTCGGAGCCTTATGGGTTCCGTTCATAGCCGCCGCGGCGGCCGCGCCAAATTCCAGGATGAGGGGTAAGTCCCGGATCCGCCTGGACGATGTCCACGTCTTCTTCACGAAGGCTGCGCGCCTTGCGGTGCTCACGAAGGGAAGGCAACGCGAAAGCTCATGCCATCGCCCTTGGGTCGACGAATTCTCGCAACGTGCAAGGCAGCGCTCAGCCCAGATCGATCGTTGTTCGCCGTCCATATAAATTAAAAGCGGAAGGCTGGCCCAAGGGTGCGCCTCATTGAGGCCGTCCAGGATTGAGGGCTCGAATTGGACAAGCTGCAAGGCCAACCGCCTCGCAAGGAGATGCCTGTGCCCTTCACTCTTCCGTTCCCCTGACTCCGTAAGCAATGCATCCAGCGAATCGAGTGCGTCGGCAGGAACGACATCGCCAATGGCAAAGATCAATTGCTGCGCGTAGTGTTTCTCTAGCCATTTGTAGTGCCGATGCTCTGTCGAGCTTACAACCTCGCGGACGAACACATCCCGATCGACGCCATTGAGCGCACTCGTGATATGTCGAACCCATTCAATGTAGCCGGGGATATCGTTCCAGATGCGCCCGCCGAAATCCCCTTGCAACGCCTCCACCCATTGATCAGGCAGTTCAGGTGATACCGGCCGTCCCAGATTGGCATCGATAGCACGCTGCAAAAGGACACCGACAGCGCTGTCCAGAGGCGGCGCACTATCCAGCGCTTGCGCGAGGGAGTCGCGCTCGGCCGGCGGCAGCACGGCTGACAGCGCCGCGAGCGCGATCAGCCTGGCCTCGGGTTCCTCGATTTGCCATGCGACCTCGAGCGCACGCGCGCAATCTTCCTGATGCAGGCCTCCGGCGATGGTCGAGAGTGAAACTGCGCGGGCATAAGGACCCTCCGAAGCGCTGATCTCCTCCACAGCCTGGCTTCCTGTGATCACTTTTTCGTCGAGGGCCATCCGCAGGAGTTTTGCGGGCACGGCCGTACCCATGCTGATCACGGTCGCCTTGGATAGCGCGCAGCGTGTGAGCAGATCTGCAGCACCGGACTCCTCGGCTGCGAGGCGAACACGCAGAAGGTCAGCGAGAAAGGCCGAATAGTGACCATCGGCGACACACCGTGCTCGCATCCATCCCTCCGATAACAGGAGGCGATAGTCGGCGATGGGGGCACCGCCCCTGCGAAAGTGGTCAAAGCAAAATGTCAGTACATAGCGCGACGGAGCGCTGTATGCCGCATTGCGCACTTCAAGCGCGCAGGCGATCTTTCGGCAGTAAGCAAGGAACCGCCGCTCCATATCGGCTTTCGCAGCCGAGGTCATCTGCTCATCAGACACGAACTGCGCGATCCGCGGATGACTGAAGACATAACCCAGGCTCCTGCCGTCTCCGATAATAAGTCGGTTCAATGGCTCACGAGCAGCGGACACGTCGAGCGGCTCGAGTTGCGCGATTTCGGCCAGATCGTCCGCATTCAGCGGGCCGCACGCGATTGCGAGCGTGTAGAGAAGGCGCCTGACGTCCTCAGACTTCAATGCACTCTGACCACGGTCGATCTGTTCCCACCAGATGCGCATATAGCGCGCGAGTCCGGGCCCCTCATCGGAGTCGTCCTCCGGAATCGGCTCGCCGCAGTCCAATGCTTCCGAGAAGCGATCGAGATAGAGGCGCGCGAGCAGCGGATCGCCCTTTGAAAGTTGCCACAGACGCCTGGCGAGTCCCGGGAGCCTCGCCTCAAAGTTGGCGCACCCCTCTGCGAGATCCTTTTCAGAAAGCAACGGCAGTTTCGGACACACCGAGCCGTGAGGCAGCCCGATCCGGTCGAGCGACTCGGCTGCCGTCGACTCCCCAGCGAGTGAGCGGCTGCATACGATCACATGCACACCATTGCCCAGTAGCGCCGGCAGGCGAAGCCACCTGGGGTTGCGTGCCTCGTCCCAGCCGTCGATCACGACCAGCAGCGGTCGTTCATGTGGCAACCGGTCCCGGTTCAGGGTCTCCTGAATTTCGTCGAGCCAGGCCTCAGGTGAACCGGTGAGTTCCGAACCAGAATGGCCGAGGTATCTGAGCCGCTGCAGGAAGAGCTTGCCAAGTTCATCGGGACTGGTCAGGCCGAAACGCATGCTGATTGGCACCAGTGCCACGTCGCAGTTGCCGCGATCGCTAACCCTTGCCGCCCATTGAGTGACCAGAGCCGACTTTCCACGCCCTGCGGGCCCCAGCAACGCGGCGTACGCGCTTGAACTACTTCCAGCGAGCCAGCGATCCAGATCATCCAGTTCGGCCTCACGTCCAAGAAACGTCAGCGGCGCACTGGGCCGAAGGAGGTATTCAGCCAGAAAGCCTTCCAGGCTGGCCTTGGCGTTGCCGGAAACACCGTCGCTCAAACCCGGGAAGCGGCTCAGTAGGCTGACAGGCTCGATCCGCGCGCGCTGAGACTCGACATTCACGCCGCGCACGGATTCGATTGACACGCCACGTCCCAAGGATGACTCGATCAACGCTCTGAAAACGTTGTTCGAAAACGGGGTGGAAATTCTCGCGGCGTCGAGATGACCACGGGCGAAATTGGCGGGCACCTGTTGCACGATGCCAAGCAGGCAGATTCGCCCATCTTGCGTCGGCAGGTAGAGTGTCGAGCCCGACATTCCCTGCCAGCCTTCCGGCTTGTCCGGTTTCGACATGGCGGCCCAAGCGTACAAGTCGCGGCTCGATTGCCAGAGCGTGCCCGGCACGGTGAAGTCCCGGGTCTTGCCCTCGCTGCGCCAAGCTGTTGGGAAACCGCTCGCGCGTACGTCAGGCAAAGAAACGAGGCCATCGTATGACGCGAATACGGGAGCGACGCACGGTTCCGGCATGGGCGTAACCTCGCCGTCGCTGGCGATCTGGAGCAAAGCCACGTCCAGTCCGCCCGGGTCGGTCCAGACGATATTGGCCTTGTATGGAGCCTCCCACGTGCCATCACTTCCGAACATGCGCATCAACAGGACATTCCAGGGTGCGCCAACCTTTGCGCAATCCTTCGCGCCGACGACATGGGCGGCCGTCAGCACAAGTCCCGGAGCGATGAGTCTGCCGGACCCGAAGCCACCGCCCTCTCTGTAGACGACGGCAACGTCAGCTATCAATCTTGCGTGCGTGAGGGGCGGGACTTGCGTCACTGGGGCAGGTCTCCCGCGTCTGACCGCGACCGGATCTTGATCGGCTGCCCGTCTCGATCCGCGACCGACAGAGACAGCTTGATGGAGTGCTGACGCTCGCGTGAGGCTTTCGCTTCCGTGGACATGTCGAGTAGCGCAAGCAACTTGAAGGAGCCACCAGCCTTCGCTTCGACGGTGAATTTCACGGCCAGCTCAATTTCGACACCATTCGGGGTGAAAACGATATCCTGTCCCTCTCCTTCGAGAATCGCCTGGCGGAGTTCGTCGCGCAACTGCTGGATGGCTTCCGAAATAGGGATCTGCATGATTCCTCCATTGAGAATTTGCGGGGGGCTGCGAAACTGGCGGATCGAGGACGAATCCCGTGGCCTTGACCCGGCTCCCGGACGTCCCTCGCGCAGTACGTATCTTGTGCCAGGCAATGCGAATCTTGCAAGCGCAGGGCTCGCCCGCAGATCATCGGTGGTGATCTCGCGAAGCCGCCGCCCGTTAAAGACCGGCAGGATATCGTGCACAACGCTGTCCTTGCGCACGGACCGCGTCGTGCTCACCACTCTGGCTCCGTCAGGCCAGTTGGCAGCCCATTCACCGATGCTCTTCGCTACAGCGCGCCGCGCTTTTCCTGCTGTTTCTCCACAGCCGGCGACATGCCTTCACGGACAGCACGTCAGGCGTCTAGCAGTTTTCCCCGCGTCAACACGAGCGAGATGCCTCCTCAGCCATAGCAGCCGACTGCCAATGGTTCTCGCCGCCCGTTAATGCGGTAGTCGTATCGAAAGGAAATGGTGCCCGCCGAAGATACCGTGACATACATGCAGTCACGGTCGGCGATTTTGTACAGAGTTGTACGGCCTGAGGTTGCGTAGTGCAAATTCGGTGAGCATCGTTTCTCGTTCTCGTGGTTGGTACACCTTTTACCGTCACCAACCACGAGTCCTCGATGAGTCCGCAAACCCACACCACGCCTAGCTTTTTGGAAAGAATTTTACCTTCGCGGCCGAATCGCGCTGCCGGCAAATTATCGAGTCGCAATCGTGCATTCGGCGCATGCCGTCCGCCATACCGTCATTTTGCGGCACACAACGGCCCGGTTGTCTCCGGAATGTTCAAAAATTTTGCTTCTATATCAATGACTTACAACGAAACGATCAACAAAGAAGCTTTTACATCAATCATCGCAAGTCATTGATTTTATTGGGAATTTTTACAGCCTACTCCCACTCAATCGTCGCCGGCGGTTTCCCCGAGATGTCATAAACCACCCGGTTAATCCCGCGCACTTCATTGATGATGCGGTTCGACACGTGCCCCAGCAACTCATGCGGCAGATGTGCCCAATGCGCGGTCATGAAGTCCAGCGTCTGCACGGCGCGCAGCGCCACGACATACTCATACGTGCGCCCGTCGCCCATCACGCCCACGCTCTTCACCGGCAGGAACACTGCGAAAGCCTGGCTCGTCAGGTCGTACCACGACTTGCCGGTTTCCTTGTCGATGAAGGTACGCAGCGTCTCGATGAAAATCGCGTCCGCACGGCGCAGCAGATCCGCGAAATCGCGGCGCACTTCGCCGAGAATCCGCACGCCCAGACCCGGGCCCGGGAACGGATGGCGATACACCATGGCCGGCGGCAAACCGAGCTTGACGCCGAGTTCGCGCACTTCGTCCTTGAACAGTTCGCGCAGCGGCTCAAGCAGCTTCAGATTCAGCGTTTCAGGCAGGCCGCCCACGTTGTGGTGACTCTTGATGGTCTGCGTCGCCTTCTTGCCCTTGCCGGCCGATTCAATCACGTCCGGATAGATCGTGCCTTGCGCAAGCCACTTCGCGTCGGTCAGCTTGTTGGCTTCGGTCTGGAACACTTCGACGAATTCCGCGCCGATGATCTTGCGCTTTGCTTCCGGGTCGGTCACGCCGGCCAGCTTCGACAGGAACACTTCGCTCGCATCGACGTGAATCACCTTCACACCGAGGTGATCGGCGAAAGTCGCCATCACCTGCTCGGCTTCGTTCAACCGCAGGAGGCCGTGATCGACGAACACGCAGGTGAGCTGGTCGCCGATCGCGCGATGCAGCAGCGCCGCCGCCACCGACGAGTCCACGCCGCCCGACAAGCCCAGAATCACGTGCTCGTTACCTACCTGCTCGCGAATCTTCGCGACGGCTTCATCGATGTAATGACCCATTTCCCAGTCGGGATTCGCACCGCAGATCTGCAGCACGAAGCGTTCGAGCATCGCACGGCCCTGCACGGTGTGCGTGACTTCCGGGTGCCATTGCAAACCATAGAAATGGCGCGCTTCGTCGGCCATCGCCGCGATCGGGCACGATTCCGTCGAAGCCATCAGCTGGAAGCCCGCCGGCATTTCCAGCACCTTGTCGCCGTGGCTCATCCACACCTTCAGCATGCCGTGACCTTCCGGCGTGGTGAAGTCGCTAATGCCTTCGAGCAGGCTCGTATGGTTGCGCGCCCGCACTTCGGCGTAGCCGAACTCGCGCAGGTGGCCAATATCGACCTTGCCGCCGAGCTGCTCGGCCATGGCCTGCATGCCGTAGCAAATGCCCAGCACGGGCACGCCGAGTTCGAACACCACTTGCGGCACGCGTGGCGCATCCGTTTCGGTGACCGAGCTCGGGCCGCCGGAGAGGATCACGCCCTTCGGCGCGAAATCGCGAATGAACGACGCGTCGACGTCGTGGGGATGAATTTCCGAATACACGTTGGCTTCGCGAACGCGACGTGCAATCAGTTGGGTGACTTGCGAACCGAAGTCGAGGATCAGGATCTTGTCATGCATGGCAGCGGACGGAGTCAAAAGTGAACGGATACGGGATACCGCGCAAGAAGCGCGGCGTTGAATTCAAAGCGGTCCACGTGAGGACGATCGAACATGAAGCGTAACGGTGAAGCGCACTGGAACAGTGGGCGCGGCACACGCTGAGTTGCCGCGCGCACGCACGAAATCCGGTAGCTTGGGCTGGCGTTCTGGCGCTTGGCGCGTCAGCCATGAAACGGCGGCCGGGGCGCACCAGGTGCATCGGCGGCGGCCTTACGGGCTTCGTCACGGGCTTCGTCGCGCGCGGTTGCGGCCTCGGCCCGTGCGGCGCGTTCAGACGCCGTCAGACCCGGTTCGTCGACCTCCGGATGAAGCGATGCCGCCGAAACAGCACTCACGGGCCGTGTGACCGGCACGACAGGCTCGACAACCGGTTCGGCGCGATAGACCGGCTCCGCTGTCACGCGACCAGAGTCGCGCCGGTTGGCAGCGTCTTTGGCGGCATCTTTCGCGGCCTGCTTTTCGGCACGCCCGGCGGCTGCGGCTTCAACCAGGCGCAGTTTTTCACGCCGCCGCACCGCGCCCGACAGGCGCACACCGCCCAAACCGATGATGAGCAGCACCACCCCGGTCAGCACCGCGATGATCTGCCCGAAGCCGGTCAGCGCCGGCGTATGCAGCCCGAGCAGCCAGACCAGCATCAGCACACCGGTCAGCCAGTTCACATGGCCCACGACCTTCGCCACCGTCGACGTGAGCGAACCGTCGATCGACGCGTGCAAGGCAAGCCACGCGAGCCCGATCAGCGCCACGCCAAACCCCTGGCCGACCAGAGCCGGCTGGGTTTGCACCAGTTGCAGCGCGTTGTACAGCGAAGTCCACGGCGTCAGCAGAAACAGCAGGCCAAACGCAAGCAGCAACAATGCATCGAGGATGAGTACAGCGCGCAGCAATGGCTTCATTGGCGTTTAGTCCACGTGGTAGTTGGGCGCTTCCTTGGTGATCTGCACGTCATGCACATGCGACTCACGCAAGCCCGCGCCCGTGATCTGCACGAACTCGGCCTTGTCGTTCATCTCCGCGATCGTGCGGCAGCCGCAGTAGCCCATGCTGGCGCGCACGCCACCGATCAGTTGGAACAGGATCGCGTTGACCGAGCCCTTGTAGGCGACGCGGCCTTCGATGCCTTCCGGCACCAGCTTGTCGATGTTTGCGGAGTTGTCCTGGAAGTAGCGGTCCGCCGCGCCGTCCTTCATCGCGCCGACCGAGCCCATGCCACGATACGACTTGTACTGGCGGCCCTGGAACAGGAACACGTCGCCCGGCGCTTCTTCGGTGCCGGCGAACATGCTGCCCATCATCACGGAATTCGCACCGGCGGCCAGCGCCTTGCTGACGTCGCCCGAGAAACGCACGCCGCCGTCGGCGATGACCGGAACGCCCGTGCCTTTCAGCGCTTCCGACACGTTCGAGATCGCGGTGACCTGCGGCACGCCCACACCGGCGACGATCCGCGTCGTGCAGATCGAGCCCGGGCCGATACCGACCTTCACGCCATCTGCGCCGTATTCGACGAGCGCCTTGGCCGCCGCGGCCGTGGCGATGTTGCCGCCAATCACTTCAACGTGCGGGAAGTTCTGCTTGACCCAGCGCACACGCTCGAGCACGCCCTTGCTGTGGCCGTGCGCCGTGTCGACGACGATCACATCCACGCCCGCCTGCACCAGCAGCTCCACGCGCTCTTCGTTGTCTTCGCCCACGCCGACCGCCGCGCCCGCGCGCAGCTTGCCGTGTTCGTCTTTACATGCGTCCGGGTGTTCGGTTTGCTTGGTGATGTCCTTGACGGTCATCAGGCCGCGCAGTTCGAATGCGTCGTTGATGACCAGCACGCGTTCGAGGCGATGGCTGTGCATCAGCGCCTTGGCTTCGGCGAGCGGCGTGCCTTCCTTGACAGTGACGAGGCGCTCGCGCGGCGTCATGATGTTGCGCACCGGCTCGTCCAGACGCTCTTCGAAGCGCAAGTCGCGGTTCGTGACGATACCGACCAGTTGCGCGCCTTCGACGACCGGGAAGCCCGAAATGCCATGCTGGCGTGACAGCGCGATGACGTCGCGCACCTTCATTTGCGGCGGCACGGTGATCGGATCGCGCACGACGCCCGATTCGAAGCGCTTGACCTTGGCAACTTCACGCGCCTGCTCGGCCGGCGTGAGATTCTTGTGGACGATGCCCACGCCACCCATTTGCGCCATCGCGATAGCGAGGCGGGCTTCGGTGACCGTATCCATGGCGGCGGACACGAGCGGCATATTCAGGGAGATGTTGCGGGTCAGCCGGGTCTTGAGGCTGGTGTCGCGCGGCAGAACATCGGAGAAAGCCGGGACGAGGAGCACGTCATCGAACGTGAGTGCTGTTTGGATCAGACGCATGGCAAATCCTATAGGCGCAAAAGCGAATTATACGCGATACCTCCCCGGTTTTCACTGCACTAACAGCAGCTTAGCGAATTTCGGGAGATTTTTTTCACGACTTCGTGCCCTCGGATTTCACTTCCGCGTTCGCCTCGGGTTCGATCCAGTTTCGTTTGCGCGTTCGGGTGCATGAAGACGCCGGCCGGCCCGAATGTGGCTAAATCGGGAGGTATCCAGTCCGCCTGGCGACCATGGGGATGGTCAAAAGACGCCTGAAACCACGGCCAAAACCGCTTGAATGCAGAATCAAACAAGACACCTGGCCCGCCAAACGGCTATTCTGCCGACCATTCCAGTTTTCTTGCAGGGGCAGTCGATGCAGCGCGGTGTGGCATATGGAGTAATGGCCGGGGCCTTATGGGGCATGGTTTTTCTGGTACCGCGCGTGCTGCCCGATTTTTCGCCGCTGCTGCTCTCCGCCGGCCGCTACACGATGTATGGCATCGTCTCGCTGGCCGCAGCGCTGCCAATGGCGCGCTCGCTCGTCAAGCGCCTGACCCGCGAGGATTTCGGCGCGCTGGTCAAACTCGCGCTGGCCGGCAACCTGCTCTACTACCTGCTGTTGACCGCGGCGGTCCATATGATCGGCATCGCGCCGGCGTCGCTCATCGTCGGCGTGCTGCCGGTCACCGTGACGCTGCTCGGCCGGCGCGATCACGGCGCCGTGCCGCTCGCCCGCCTCGTCTGGCCGCTTTCCCTGGTGGTGGCCGGCATCGCCTGCATCAACATCGACGTCTTCACGGTCGCGGACAGCACGCCGGTCAGCATCGCGACGAAACTCCTCGGCCTCGCCTGCGCGACCGGCGCGCTCGCCTGCTGGACCTGGTTCGCGGTCGAAAACGCCCGCTACCTGCAGCGCCAGACGCATTTCAACGGCAACGAGTGGTCGGTGCTGTGGGGTGTGGTGACCGGCGCGCTCGGCGCGGCCTTGTGGCTGCTGGTCGCCGCCGTGCCCTCTGACGCCCTGCAGGCACCGCTCGGCGACGCGCGCTGGCACAGCTTCTGGATGCTGAATCTGGGGCTCGCCGTCGGCGCCTCGTGGCTCGGCAATGGGCTGTGGAATGCCGCGTCGAAACGGCTGCCGCTCACCCTGTCTGGCCAGATGATCGTGTTCGAGACGCTATTCGCGCTGCTCTACGCGTTCATCTACGACCAGCGCCTTCCGCGCCCGCTGGAAACCGCGGCGATCCTGCTGCTGGTGGCAGGGGTGTGCTGGTCGGTGCGGCAACATGCGGACGACGGCACGTCCGGCACGACGTCGATCGAGGAACAGGCCCAGCCTTCCGCGCACTAAGGCGCAAACCGCGCTGGCGCGCTGGCGCACCGAGCGCACCAACCGCACTACCGCGAATCCTTGTTCTGCCAGCGGCGCCCTTCGATCGAACCCGCCTTGCGGGTCTTCTCGACGCGCCGTTGCCGCGAGAGCTTCGGATCCACCAGCAGGGGCCGGTAAATCTCGACGCGATCATGGTCGGCGAGCACCGTATCCAATGGCCGGGGCTTGCCGAACACGCCGACTTTCTGCGTGCCCAGATCGATCTGGGGATAACGCTGCAAGATGCCGCTGGCGTCGAGCGCCTGCTGCAACGTGGCGCCTTGCGGCAGGTCCACGGCGATCACGGTCTGCTCATTGGCAAGCGCGTAACAGACTTCAATCGACAAGCGCGCGCTCATGCCTTACCGTAGCGCTGATCGGCGCGCTTCACGAACGATTCGACGAAGGTGTTGGCGATGTGGCTAAACACCGGTCCAATGATCTTCTCGAGAATGATGTTGGTGAATTCGTAGTGCAATGCGAATTCGATCTTGCAGGCATCCGCGCGCAAGGGCGTGAAACGCCAGAAGCCGGTAAATTTGCGAAACGGGCCGTCAGCGAACTCCATATCGATGCGCGTGGGCCGCTCCATGCTGTTACGCGTGGCGAAATGCTGCTTGATGCCCTTGAAGTTGATATCGATCTTCGCCTCCATGCCGGTTTCGTCCTGGCGGCGGATTTCGACACCCCCGCACCAGGGCAGGAAGTTGGGGTAATCGGCGACGTCGGTAACGAGGTCGAACATCTGTTCCGCCGAATGGCGGATCAACACGGTTTTCTGGACATCTGCCATAGATTGAACAGCGCGTGGCAAGGGTGGACAAGCGCCGCGGGCTTTCCTTGCCCCGCTTTGCTAAAATCGTGATTTTAAACGAGTTGGGCACTTTCCATTCATGAGCATCATTGACAACAGAAAAGCCTTCTACGACTACTCGGTCGAAGAACGCTACGAAGCAGGGCTCGTGCTCGAGGGATGGGAGGTCAAAGCCCTGCGCGCCGGGCGTGGCCAGATCAAGGAAGGCTACGTGGTCATCAAGAATAACGAACTGTTCCTGATCGGCACGCACATCAGCCCGCTGCCCGAAGCTTCGACCCACATCAATCCGGACCCGGTGCGCACGCGCAAGCTGCTGCTGCACAGCGAGGAAATCAGCAAACTGATCGGCAAAGTCGAGCAGCGCGGCTATACGCTCGTTCCGCTGAACTTCCACTACAAGGGCGGCCGGGTCAAATGCGAGATCGGGCTCGCCAAGGGCAAGAAGCAGCACGACAAGCGCGAGACTGAAAAGAAGCGCGACTGGGAGCGCGAGAAGGCGCGCCTGATGCGTTCGCCGTCGTGATCGTGCAATTCAACGAAAAATGGCCCGCCTGGTGTGCGGGCCATTTTTTTGACAGAAACAACCGGAATCAGCGGACCTCGGTCGCGCCCTTGCCCTTGTTCACGATCGTCAGCGCCGACGCGATCATCGAACTCATATCCGCGAGGTTGCCCGGCACGATCAGCGTGGTGCCCTGCTTCGCCAGGTTACCGAACGCATTCACGTACTGCTCGGCCACCTTCAGGTTCACGGCTTCCATCCCGCCGTTCGACTGGATGGCCGCTGCGATCTTCTGAATCGCCTGCGAGTTGGCCTCAGCCACCGCCAGAATCGCCGAAGCCTGCCCCTGCGCCTGATTGATCGCCGCCTGCCGTTCGCCCTCGGACTTCTGGATGGCCGCCTCGCGGCCGCCGGATGCGATATTGATCTGCTCCTGCTTACGCCCTTCGGATGCCGCGATCAGCGCGCGTTTCTCACGCTCGGCGGTAATCTGCGCCTGCATCGCGTGAAGAATTTCCTTGGGCGGCGTCAGGTCCTTGATCTCGTAGCGCAGCACCTTGACGCCCCAGTTCGACGCGGCTTCATCGAGCGACGACACGATGCTGTGATTGATGAAGTCGCGCTCTTCGAAAGTCTTGTCGAGCTCGAGTTTGCCGATCACCGAACGCAGCGTGGTCTGCGACAACTGCGTAATCGCGAACACGAAGTTGCTCGAACCATACGATGCCTTCATCGGGTCGGTGACCTGGAAATACAGCACGCCATCCACCTGCAATTGCGTGTTGTCGCGCGTGATACACACCTGGCTCGGCACTTCGAGCGGGATTTCCTTGAGGATGTGCTTGTAGGCGATCCGGTCGACGAACGGAAACGCGAAGCTCAGGCCCGGCGTCAGCGTGCGGTGATAGCGGCCAAGCCGCTCCAGCACCCACGCATGCTGCTGAGGCACGATCTTGAGTGTCTGTGCCGCGAGCACGATCACGATAAGTAGAAGCACCGCCGCGACGATGGTTGAATCCATGACTGACCTCCGGTCCGTAGTTCGAATAGTTGTGCCTGGTTCCGTGCACGCGCTGACATGAGCGCGGGTGTACGCTCAGCTCAGTTCACGGCCGCCCCGGTTTTCGCCTGCCGGCTGGCCACGACGACAAGGCAACTGCCGCGCATCTCCACGATTTCATAGAGCTGCGCATCTTCGGGCTCGCCCGCGGCCAGTTCGACGTCCCAGGCAGCGCCGCGATAATTGGCGCGCGCCCGGTGCTCATGCCACGCCGGCACGCTCAACGTTTGGCCGATATCCAGATTGACGTCCGGGTTTTTCGACGCCTCCTTGCGCGTTCTACGGCCAAAGCGCGATCGCCTCAGCAACAGGACGGCCGCCAGCGCCGCAACGGCCGCAATCGCAAACTGCAAGTCGGCGGCAGCGCCCGCGATATGGGCAATGGCTGCCGCCACGCAACCCAATGCGATCATCAGCAAATAGAACGTGCCGCTGATCAACTCAAGCACGACCAGCACACCCGCCCCGATCCACCAGAACAATCCACCTGGCGCCATGTTGATCTCCACAAAGCAAAACACCCCGGATCTACCGGGGTGTTTATAGCACGAAGCGAGTGCTTTTTATCGGATAGAGCGGCGCGCTTTTACGTACTCTTGACGCACCGCCCTAACCTTTATGCAAGCTGCTTATCGGGCGCCGGCCCGGTGCTCATTCGTTTCGCCAATCAACTTCGATTACTTCGCCAGCGATTTCGCCAACTGCTGCCACGTCTCGATGATCGAATCCGGGTTCAGCGAGATCGATGCGATGCCTTCGTCAGTCAGCCATTGCGCGAAGTCCGGATGATCCGAAGGACCCTGACCGCAAATACCGACATACTTGTTCAGACGCAAGCAGGTTTCAATCGCGCGCTTGAGCATGAACTTCACCGCCGGGTCGCGTTCGTCGAAATCGACTGCCAGCAGTTCCATGCCCGAGTCGCGGTCGAGGCCCAACGTGAGCTGCGTCAGGTCGTTCGAACCGATCGAGAAGCCGTCGAAGAATTGCAGGAATTCCTCGGCGAGAATCGCGTTCGACGGCACTTCGCACATCATGATCAGGCGCAAGCCTTTCTCACCGCGCTTCAGGCCGAACTTCTCCAGCAAGCCGACCACGCGCTCCGCCTGCTTCAGCGTACGCACGAACGGCACCATGATCTCGACGTTGTCGAGGCCCATCTCTTCACGCACTTTCTTCAGCGCGATGCATTCCATCTGGAACGCTTCGGCGAAGTCGTCAGCGATGTAACGCGAAGCGCCACGGAAGCCCAGCATCGGGTTTTCTTCGTCCGGCTCGTAACGCGAACCGCCGATCAGCTTCTTGTACTCATTCGACTTGAAGTCCGACAGACGCACGATCACGGGCTTCGGATAGAAGGCCGCAGCGATCGTGGCGATACCTTCGGTCAGCTTGTCGACGTAGAACGCGCGCGGCGATGCATGGCCACGTGCCACGCTTTCCACGGCTTTCTTCAGGTCCTGATCGATGTTCGGATACTCGAGAATCGCCTTCGGGTGAACGCCGATGTTGTTGTTGATGATGAATTCCAGCCGCGCCAGACCCACGCCTGCGTTCGGCAGTTGCGAGAAGTCGAATGCGAGTTGCGGGTTGCCGACGTTCATCATGATCTTCACCGGAATCGGCGGCAGTTCGCCGCGCTGCACTTCGGTGATTTCGGTTTCGAGCAGGCCGTCGTAAATCTTGCCTTCGTCGCCCTCGGCGCACGACACGGTCACGAGCGAGCCTTCCTTCAGCACGTCGGTGGCGTCGCCGCAGCCCACCACGGCCGGCACGCCCAGCTCACGCGCGATAATCGCCGCGTGGCAGGTTCGCCCGCCCCGGTTCGTGACAATGGCGGCAGCGCGCTTCATCACCGGTTCCCAGTTCGGGTCGGTCATGTCGGCCACCAGCACGTCGCCCGGCTGCACACGGTCCATTTCCGACGGATCGTGGATCACGCGCACCGGACCCGCGCCGATCTTCTGGCCGATTGCACGGCCGGTTGCCAGCACGTTCGATTGGCCCTTCAGCTTGAAGCGTTGCTCCGCCTTGCCCGCGGCCTGGCTCTTCACCGTTTCCGGACGTGCCTGCAGAATGAAGATCTTGCCGTCGCGGCCGTCCTTGCCCCACTCGATGTCCATCGGACGCTCGTAGTGCTTTTCGATAATGACGGCGTATTTCGCGAGTTCGATCACGTCTTCGTCGGTGATCGAGAAACGGTTGCGCTGCTCGTGCGCGACGTCGACGGTTTTCACGCGGCCTTGCTCGCCGGCCTTGGTGAATTCCATCTTGATCAGCTTCGAGCCGATCGAGCGGCGAATGATCGGGTACTTGCCTTGTGCAAGCGTGGTCTTGAAGACGTAGAACTCGTCCGGATTCACGGCGCCTTGCACGACCGTTTCACCCAGGCCGTAGCTCGACGTGATGAAAACAGCGTCCTTGAAGCCGGATTCCGTGTCCAGCGTGAACATCACGCCTGCCGCGCCGACGTCCGAGCGCACCATGCGCTGCACGCCCGCCGACAACGCGACTTCAGCGTGAGTGAAGCCCTTGTGGACGCGATAGGAGATGGCACGGTCGTTATACAGCGACGCGAACACGTGCTTCATGCGATCGAGCACCTCGTCGATACCGACCACGTTGAGATAGCTTTCCTGCTGACCCGCGAACGATGCGTCCGGCAAGTCTTCAGCCGTTGCCGACGAACGCACGGCAAACGACAACTCTTCAGGCGAGCTGTTTTGCAGGGTGTCGAAGCCCGCACGGATATCCGCTTCGAGACGCGGTTGCATCGGCGCGTCAACGATCCATTGACGGATCTCCTTGCCCGCTTCGGCGAGCGCCTTCACGTCGTCGACGTCGAGCGTTTCAAGACGTTTGGCAATGCGTTCGGTCAGATTGTTGTGATGCAGGAAGTCGCGGAAAGCCAGTGCCGTGGTGGCAAAGCCAGTCGGCACGCGAACGCCCGCGCCGGCGAGTTGACTGATCATCTCGCCCAGCGACGCGTTCTTGCCGCCGACAATCTCCACATCGGTCATCCGCAACTGCTCAAACGGAACTACATACGCCTCTTCCTTTGCGACGGTAACTGCGTTAGTCATACAAGCCCCTAAGTGTGAAAGAAATTCACGGCTGTGCAAGTGGGCTTGAACGCGAGACGCTCATTGGAAGCGTGACCTCGCGTCTTGCACAACCTGTTGGAGAAGCAATCGCTGCAAATGGCCGCGAGGACCCGTGAGCGCCAGATGCACGAAGTAGAAAGCGGATGGACGAAATTACCGATCGATCCACCCCATTCACCTCAAGTTACCAGCTGAAAGCGCGGCGTTGACCGACCGTTCGCGGTGAGTTAGACGCCAATCGCCTGCAATTGCTTATCCAACAGGTTGCCGCTATTCTACCGTGCCGACTCTCAAAATGTGACAGTCGGACGAGAATTGCGCCTCGAATCGCGCCCCGGACCGGCCAACGGGCTTTTGCGAAGCTCTCGCGAGACCCTGCCGCCTTCCGGACGCAATTACGGTGCCCACGGCGCGCTGAAATGACGCCGCTGCAATTTCCGGTTAGCCACCGTGCAGCGAAGTCGATGCAGCGATGTTTCATTCGAGCGTTTTTCCCCGCTCACGTTCCCCAGCCCCACTGATGCCGCCCACCGTATTCATCGTCTCCGACGGTACCGGGATCACTGCCGAAACCTTCGCGCATTCGATCCTCTCCCAGTTCGACCAGAAATTTCGCCTGGTTCGCGTGCCCTTCGTCGATTCGACTGAAAAAGCCTACGTCACGCTAGAAAAGATCAACGAAGCGACGCAGCAGGACGGCCGCCGTCCGATCGTCTTTACGACGCTGGTGGACAGCGCCTCGAATCAGATCGTCAAAGGCTCGAATGCACTCGTGCTGGACATGTTCCAGACCTTCGTCGAGCCGCTCGAACAGGAACTGGAGCTCAAGTCGAGCCACGCGATGGGCCGCGGCCACCAGAACGCCGATACCGAGGAATACAAGAACCGGATCGAGGCAATCAATTTCTCGCTCGCCCACGACGACGGTCAATCGAACCGCAATCTGGCCGACGCCGACGTGATTCTGGTCGGCGTATCGCGCAGCGGCAAGACGCCGACGAGCCTGTACCTGGCCATGCAGTATGGGGTGAAAGCGGCCAACTACCCGCTGATTCCGGAAGACTTCGAACGCGGCAAGCTGCCTACGCCGCTATTGGCGCATCGGCAGAAAATGTTTGGCTTGTCGATCGATCCGCAGCGGCTCTCGGAGATTCGCAACGAGCGCCGGCCAGGCAGCAAGTACGCCGCGCCGGAGAATTGCCGCTACGAAATCAATGAAGCCGAGGCCATGATGCGGCGTGAGGGTGTCAAGTGGCTATCGTCGACGCATAAGTCGATCGAAGAGATCGCGACCACGATTCTGCAGGAGATCAAGCTGGACCGGCCGGCTTATTGAGCGCGGCCGCTGAGCGGCACGCTGTTTTGCCTACGCGCGTGGTGCTGAGGTGATCGCGGAGGTCACCTCAGACCCGGAGTCAGTGCAAGCTCACGCGCTGCGCTGCTGGCGGCATTGCTCGAATACGCAGACAGCCGCCGCAGCCGCCACATTGAGCGATTCCATGCCGCCCGGCTGGGGAATCGTTACCCGCAACGAAACCGCATCGCGCCAGGTCTGCGATACACCCGCCCCTTCGTTGCCGAACACCCAGGCGAGCGGTCCGCTCAGATCACAGTCATAGATCGCCTCGGCACCATGCGAATCCGTAATGACGACGGGTACAGCGAGGCGCTCGATCAGAACCTGCGCTTCGATGTCCTCATGGATATTGAGCAGAAAGTGCGCGCCCATGCCCGAGCGCAGGACCTTTGAGGACCATGCGTAAGCGGTGCCCGGTGCGCAGAACACCTGCTGGATACCGGCGGCCGCCGCGCTGCGCAGAATCGAACCCACGTTGCCGGCGTCCTGCACACCATCGAGCACGAGGCAGGTTTCTCCGACCTGCTCCGGCAGCGGCGTGTCGAGCTTTTCGACCAGCAGCAGAATCCCGACACCATGCACCACGTTCGACAGCTGCCCGAACAAGGCGTCCGGCAGCGTGACGATGCGCTGCCCGTCAATGCGCGACACAATAGCCTGCGCTTCGTCGTGACGCAGCGCGCCCTCGGTGACGATGCACATTTCCGGCTGCCCGGCGACGTCGAGATAGGCGCTCGCCAGATGGAACCCTTCGAGCAGTGCATGGCCGCTGCGGCGCTGCTGATGCGTCGAGCCGGCCAGCGCCTTGAGGCGCTTATAGAGCGGATTGTCCCGCGAGGTGATGGCTTTCACAGGCAGCGAAGACAGTGAGAATGAGGAAAGAAGGGGCGACGTGCCGGCTCACACGGCGCGCTCAGGCGCCGCTGCGCTCGCCGAAGGCGTCGTCGGCAAGCGTCCCGGGGACGACGATTACGTCGCCTGCCGGCAGCTTCAAAGCCGTGCCGAAACGCTGATGCGCCTCACGCACGGGCGCAAACGAGCGCCGATGATGCTCGCAAGGCCCATGTTCGCGCAGCGCCGCGAGATGCTGCGGCGTGCCATAGCCGGCGTGCGCGTCAAAACCATAGACCGGATAGGTTTGATGCAATTCGAGCAGCATGCGGTCGCGCGTGACCTTGGCGAGAATCGACGCAGCCGAAATGCTCTTGACCAGTGCATCGCCGCCGATCACCGCCTCGCTGCGAATGCTCAGCGTCGGGCAGCGATTGCCGTCGATTTTCACGAGTGTCGGCATGACCGCGAGACCTTCGACCGCCCGTTTCATCGCCAGCATGGTGGCGTGCAGGATGTTCAGCGAGTCGATTTCTTCGACGCTCGCCGAGGCTATGCAGTACGCCAACGCCCGCTCGACGATCTTGTCGTACAGTTCGTCGCGTTTTTTTGCGGTGAGCACTTTCGAATCGTCGAGTCCGCGAATCATCGGTTTCGACGGATCGAAAATCACCGCCGCAGCGACCACGGGGCCGGCCAGCGGCCCGCGCCCGGCTTCGTCGACGCCGCAGACGATGTCATCCGGCGTCTCGAAGTCCAGACCGACCTGCCGCGCCGCCGCACCTGCTGCGCTCGCAGTCTTGCGGCGTGGTACGCGCGCGTTGGTCACGGCAGCGCCCTGCGCTTCGCGACGACGCTCGCCACCACTTCCGCGGCACGCTGCGCGGTGTTCTGCTTCAGCACGTGATGCATCTCCGTGAAGATTTCCGTCAGCGTGCGCCGGTTGGCCTCGTCGCGCAACTGTTTCAGCGTGGCCTCGGCGAGCGCCTGGGGCGTGGCGAAATGCTGCAGAATCTCCGGCACGACGAAACGCCCCGCCAGGATATTCGGCAAGCCGACGTACGGCAGATAGCCTTGGCGACGCATGATCTGGCCGGTTAGCCAGGGCACCTTGTACGAAATCACCATCGGCTTTTTCAGCAACGCGGCTTCTAGCGTCACCGTCCCGCTCTTGACGAGAATTGCATCGGCTGCCGTCATCGCGAGTTGCGATTGACCGTCGGTAATCGTCAGCGCGAGCCCGGGATGTGCGTCAACCAGCGGCCGCAGCATTTCACGCAGCGCGGGTGTGGCCGCCGGCATCACGAACCGCAAGCCTGGCTCCTGGTGCTGCATCATCTCCATCGCGGCGAAGAACGTCGGGCCGATCAGATCGATCTCCGAGCGCCGGCTGCCCGGCAGCACCGCGATGATCGGGCCGCTTTCAGCGAGCCCGAGCGTGCGGCGCGCGCCGAGCGTATCGGGCTCGATCGGGATCTCGTCAGCGAGCGGGTGGCCCACGTAGGATGCCGCGACACCGGCCTTTTCCAGCAGTGCCGTTTCGAACGGGAACACGCAGAGCATGTGGTCGACCGCCTTGGCGATCTTCTTGATGCGACCGCCCCGCCATGCCCAGATGGACGGGCAGACAAAATGAACAGTCGGAATACCCGCCTCGCGCAACGAATGCTCGAGGCTGAAGTTGAAATCGGGCGCGTCCACGCCGACGAACACCGACGGCGGCTCAGCGAGCAGCTGGCGCTTCAGTTCGTTGCGGATGGCGAGGATTCCGGGAATATGCCGCAGCACTTCGACATAGCCGCGCACCGTCAGCTTTTCCATCGGCCAGTGGGCGTCGAAGCCCGTGGCGATCATGCGTGGCCCGCCGATCCCATAGTACTGGGTGGCGGCAGGCAGATGGCTCGCGAGGCCATCGAGCAGCGACGCTGCCAGCAGGTCGCCGGACGGCTCCCCAGCGACCATCGCCACGCGTAGCGGACTTGGGTTGAGCGCCATCGTTTAGCGGATGATGCCGCGTTGCGACGCTTCGACAAACGCGAGCAGCGTTTGTACCGGCTCGTCGCCATCGCCACCCGCGGACGCGAGTTCGCGCAACTGCACCTTCGCCTCTTCCAGCGACAGGCCATTCTTGTACAGCAGGCGGTACGCCGCGCGCAGCGCCGAGATCGCGTCCGGCGAAAAACCGCGGCGGCGCAGACCTTCGACATTGATACCGTGCGGCTCAGCCTTGTTGCCCGCGGCAATCACGAACGGCGGGACGTCCTGCACGAGCGCCGAGGCGCCGCCCAGCATGGAATGGGCGCCGATACGCACGAACTGGTGCACGCCCGACATGCCGCCGACGATGGCGTGGTCGCCAATGATCACGTGGCCGGCCATCTGCGCATTGCTCGACAGAATGACGTTGTTGCCGACGTGGCAATCGTGCCCCACATGCACGTAGGCCATGATCCAGTTGTCGTCGCCGAGCGTCGTGACGCCCGAGTCCTGCACCGTGCCGGTGTGGATCGTGGTGAACTCACGGATGGTGTTGCGATTGCCGATCACGAGCCGGGTCGGCTCGTCCTTGTACTTCATATCCTGCGGACGACCGCCGACCGATGCGTAGTGGCCGATCCGGTTGTCTTCGCCGAGCGTGGTGTGACCTTCGATCACGCTATGCGAACCGACTGTGGTCCGTGCGCCGATCGTCACGTGTGCGCCGATGACGGCATACGGCCCGATTTCGACGGATTCGTCGAGTTGCGCGCCGGGTTCGACGATCGCAGTGGGATGAATCCTGCTCATGCGTCCTCGCTTGTGATTCTGTTGCGTTGTCCGGAAGGACGTAGCCGGAGCCTGCAGGGCTCAGAGTAAGCCGCTGACTGCCCGGACACCTTTAAGCGTCTTTGTCCGTGTGCCGCACCGCGCACATCAGATCGGCTTCCGCCGCCACGACACCGTCCACTTCGGCGCGCGCCTTGAACTTCCAGATGCCGCGCATATGACGCTCGAACGTGCAGTTCAGGATCAGCTGATCGCCCGGTTCGACCACGCGCTTGAAACGCGCATTGTCGATGCCCACGAACAGGTACAGCGTGTTCGACGGATCGCTCGGCTCTTCCGAAAACGTCAGCAAGGCCGCCGTTTGCGCGAGCGCTTCGAGGATCAGCACGCCAGGCATCACCGGACGGGTCGGAAAGTGGCCCTGGAAATACGGCTCATTGATCGACACGTTCTTCAACGCTTTGATGCTCTTATGCGGCTCGAGTTCGAGCACCCGGTCGACCAGCAGGATCGGGTAGCGATGTGGCAGCAGCGTGAGAATCTTATGAATGTCGAGATTGATTTTTTCGGTGCTCATGGTGTTTCTACTCACGCATTAACTGCGCGATGATGACTGCGAATGCTGGTGCAGGTGGGTTGGTAACGCATACTGCCGGCGCTTGCCAGGACCCGGCGGCCATGCCACCCGGTCACGGCTACCGACTTTGCTTCCTGATGCCTGCCCGCTATTTTACGCGGTGCCGGCAGCTTGCCCCGCGGATTGTCCTGCAAGGTGTCGGCCAGCGGGGTTGGCGAACGGGTTGGGTCGGATATCTCAGGTTGGGTCGCCTGTGGAATTGCTTGCCGTGTCAGCAGGCTTGCCTGCCGGCGCTGCATTTTCGAGCGCCTTGATACGGTCACGAAGTTTGTCGATGTTACGCAGCAAAGCGGCGCTCCTGTTCCAGTCCCCATGGTTCACTGCGGGGAACGCGCTGGTGTAGATGCCGGCCTTCAACAACGACTTCGAAACACCGGACTTCGCCGTGACGATCACGTAATCAGCCAGCGTTACGTGACCGGCAATTCCAACCGCGCCGCCGATCATGCAGTGGCGGCCGATCGTGGTGCTGCCCGCGATACCCGCGCAACCCGCGATCACCGTATAGGCGCCCACTTTGCAGTTGTGGCCGATCTGCACGAGATTGTCGATCTTCACGCTCTCTTCGATGATCGTGTCGGCCATCGCGCCACGGTCGATCGTCGTGTTCGCACCGATCTCGACGTCTGCCGCGATCGATACGCCGCCGACCTGCGGAATCTTCACCCAGCCGCCGGTACGCGCATCGCCTTCGCCCACGAAATCCGGTGCGAAACCAAAGCCATCGGAACCAATCACCGCGCCCGCGTGCACGATTACGCGCTCGCCGAGCTTGCAGCCGTAGTACACCGCGACGTTCGGATACAGATGCGAATCCGCGCCGATTCGCGTGCCGCGACCGATTACAACGTTGGCGTCGAGGCGCACGTTCTCGCCGATCACCGCACCCGCCTCCACCGTGACATTCGGGCCGATCACCGCGCTCGCGGCAATTTGCGCGGACGGGTCGATGGTCGCGCTGGGATGCACGCCAGGCACCGGCTTGGGCTCGGCCATGTCGATGAAGGTCTGCGCGACGCGCGCGAAGTAAGCGTACGGATTCGGCGTGACGATGAAGTTACGCGCGGCATGCGAATGATTTTCGAGGGAACCGAGCTTCGCGAGGTCGTCGGCATTGATCAACACCGCGCCCGCGCGAGTCGTCTCGACCTGCGACAAGTACTTAGGATTGGCGAGGAACGCCAGCTGGTCCGGGCCTGCCTGGTCGAGCGGCGCCAGACTGCCGACGCGCTGCGAACCATCTCCGACTACTTCACCGCCGAACCGCTGGACGATGTCCTCGAGCGTAAATGCCATGCCTATCCTGTCTCCTGTGTCGATCAGAGTTAGCGCTTTAGCGCTTACTCTGATCCCATGCAAAGCTGTCGATCAGAGTTAGCGCTTTAGCGCTTACTCTGATCCCATGCAAAGCTGTCGATCAGAGTTGGCGCTTTAGCGCCTACTCTGATCCCATGCAAAGCTGTCGATCAGAGTTGGCGCTTTAGCTGTCGACAGGAGTTCGCGCTTTAGCGCGTTACTCCGGTCCCATGCAAAGCACTTACTCTGATCCCATGCAAGCTTCCTGCTGCAAATCAGTCCAACCTGTCTGTTCTACCGCCTGCGTTGCGAACCGGCACCGCCAAACCCACAAGCAGCAACCCGACGCGCGTTCAGTTACCCGAGGCCGCAAGCGCCTTCAGCACCTGATCGGTAATGTCGATGCGCGGACTCACATACACCGCCTCCTGAACGATCAGGTCGTAGTGCTGCTGCTCGGCGATCTGCTTGATCACCTTGTTGGCCCGGTCGAGCACCGCCGCCAGTTCTTCATTGCGCCGCTGGTTCAGGTCCTCGCGAAACTCGCGCTGTTTGCGCTGGAAGTCCGTATCCAGTTGCGACAGATCACGCTGCTTTTGCGCGCGATCGGCGGTCGACATCGACGCACCGTTCTTGTCGAGCGAGTCGGACATCGTCTTCAGCTTCTGCGCCATGTCGGCCAGATCCTTGTCACGCTTGGCGAACTCCGCCTCGAGCTTGACCTGTGCAGCCTTCGCGGCAGCCGACTCACGCAGGATACGGTCCGAATTCACCGCAGCGATCCTGGCTTCCTGTGCGTGCGCTGCGCCCGCCACGCCGACACCCAGCGTCATTGCCAGCGCGAACGCACACGCCACACGTTTCGAAAACATACCGGTTAGCAAAGTCATCCTCTCGATACTGTAGTTTGGCCAGCCACTGATGGCCGAACCGCCGGCCACCAGATCAGAATGCCGTCCCGATCTGGAACTGGAACTTCTGGTACTGGTCGCCAGTGTGCTTCGTGAGCGGGAAGCCCAAGCTGAGCTTGAGCGGGCCGATCGGCGAAATCCACGCAAGACCGACACCGTAGCCGTAACGCAGGCCGTTCGCGCCGATGCTGTTACCTTCCGTACCCCAGACGTTACCGCCGTCGAGGAACGTGAAGACACGCAACGTGCGGTCATAGCCCGTGCCCGGCAGCGGGAACGTCAATTCGATGTTACCCACCAGCAGCTTCGAGCCACCGATCGGGTCGTTCGTTTTCGCGTCACGCGGGCCCAGCGAGCTCGGCTCGTAACCCCGCACCGAACCGATACCGCCGGCGTAGTAGTTCTTGAAAATCGGATATGGCTTGCCGCCAAGACCGTTACCGTAGCCGCCCTGGAAGTTGAAGCCCAGCACGAAGCCGCGCGAGAACGAATAATAGTACTGCGCGTTGATGTCGGCCTTGTAATACTGGGTGCCGCCGATTGGCGTACCGTACTCGGCGTTTGCCTGCGTGAAGTAACCGCGGCTCGGCACCAGTGCGCTGTCACGCGCGTCGCGCGACCAGCCCACCGTAATCGGCACGTTGTTCGACACGCGGCCGAACTCGTGCACGTAGTCGATGTAGCTCTGCGGCGTGTTCGCGTCGATATCCAGCTGGTTCTGCTCGAGGCCGGCGCCAAAGTACACCGTGTCGACTTCGGAGAACGGAATACCGAACTTCAGGTCACCACCGATCGTGACGATCTTGAAGCTCGAATCCGTCGAGTAGTACAGCGGCTGGTACGTACGGTAGTAGACGTCGGTAATCCGCTTGATGCCGTCGACCGTGAAGTACGGGTCGACCTGCGTGACCGTCAAGGTACGGTAGGTCTTGGCGGTATTCACGTTCACCGAGAGACTCGTACCCGAGCCGAACACGTTGTCCTGCGACACGCCCGCGGAGAGCACCACCTTGTCTGTCGACGAGAAGCCCGCACCCAGCGTAATCGCGCCGGTCGGCTTTTCAGACACCTTGACGTTCACATCGACCTGGTCCGGCGTGCCTTCGACCGGCACCGTGGTCACGTCGACGTCGGTAAAGTAGCCGAGACGGTTGATCCGGTCTTTCGACAGCGCGAGGCGGTTCGAATCGAACCACGAGCTTTCGAGCTGGCGCATTTCGCGGCGCACCACTTCGTCACGTGTGCGCGTGTTGCCGACCACGTTGATGCGGCGCACGTACACGCGGCGGCTCGGGTCCACCTGCAGCGTCAGGTCGACCTTGTGGTGTTCCTGATCGATCTGCGGCTGCGCATTGACAGTGGCGAACGCATAGCCATATTCGCCCAGCTTGTCGACAATCGCCTTGGTGGTGGCTTGCAGCTTTTCAGCCGAGAAGCGGTCACCTGGTTTGATCTTGATCAGCTTGGCGAGCTCCGGCTCGCGGTCGAGCAGGTTACCTGCCAGTTTGATGCTGTTGATCGTGTACGGCTCGCCTTCGTGCAGCGTGACCGTCAGATACATGTCCTTCTTGTCCGGCGTGATCGACACCTGGGTCGACTCGATGTTGAACTCGAGGTAGCCGCGATTCAGGTAATACGAGCGGACGTTCTCGAGGTCGCCGGTGAGCTTGTCTTTCGCGTACAGGTCGTTCTTCGTGTACCACGAGAACCAGTTCGGCGTGGACAGCTGCATTTCGTCGCGCAGCGTACCGGTGCTGAACGCCTTGTTGCCGATGAAGTTGATCTGGCGGATCTTCGCGCTCGGACCTTCAGCCACCGAGAACAACACCGACACGCGATTGCGGTCGATCGGCGTGATCGTGGTGGTGACTTCGGCGGCGTAGTAGCCGCGCGTCAGGTACTGGCGCTTCAGCTCCTGCTCGGCCTTGTCGACGAGTGCCTTGTCGTAATAGCGGCCTTGCGACAAGCCGACCGCGCGCAGCGCTTTGGTCAGGTTGTCCTTGTCGAACTCGTGAATGCCGGCGAAGTCGATCGTGCCGATAGCCGGACGCTCCAGCACCTGCACAATGACGACATTGCCTTCGGTCGCGATCTTGACGTCGTTGAAGAAGCCCGTGGCGTACAGCGCGCGAATGGCGTCAGAAGCCTTGTCGTCGCTGAAGGTGTCGCCTTGCTTGATGGGCAGGTACGCGAACACGGTACCGGGTTCGACGCGTTGCAACCCCTCGATCCGGATGTCTTGCACCACGAAGGGCGTCGTTGCGTGAGCAACCAGCCCATGCGCGGCGAACGCCGCGGCTATAACCGTCTTTGGAACAAAGCGATGAGGTTTAAACAACGTGCTTCCCCAGTGTGTATAGCTGCATCAGGTCAGACGGTCGCCATCGTGAACGCCGCCAGACACTTTAAAAATGGATTAAACGAGCCAGATCGTTGAACAGCGCAATCGCCGACAATGCGACGATGCAGGCGAGACCCGCCCTCTGCAAAACGAGTTGCCAGCGATCGGAGACAACTTTGCCGGTTACAGCTTCAACCAAATAATATAACAGATGACCCCCGTCCAATACCGGAATTGGTAACAGGTTCAGTACGCCGAGGCTAATACTGACAAGGGCCAGGAACGACAGGAATGCAGAAGGACCTAGACGTGCGCTCTTTCCTGCGTAATCGGCGATCGTCACGGGGCCGGAAAGATTCTTCAGCGAAGCCTCGCCGACGATCATTCGCCCGAACATGCGCACCGAATAAACCGCAAGGTCCCAGGTACGGCGCGCGCCCAGTTGCAGGCTTTCGACCGGCCCATAACGCACGTCGATCGACGGCACCTGAGTGGCGAGTTCCGCACCGATACGGCCGATCTGCTGCCCCGTCGCCTCGTCACGCTGCGACTGCGGGACGATCCGCACATCTTCCAGCTTGCCTGCCGCTTGCCCGCCGCGCTCAACCTGCAGCGTCACGGGCACACCGGCGTGCGATTTTACATAAGCGATGAAGGCCGTGGCATTGTCGGTAGGTACACCGTTGATCGCGCGCAGACGGTCACCCACTGCAAGGCCTGCCTTTTGCGCCGCGCTATCCGGCTGCACGCCCGCGACCGTGAGTTTGCCACCGCCCGGTTCGAAGCCGAGACGCGACATAAAGTCGTCGTCAACGTCTTTCTCGGTCATGCCGCGCAGATCCAGCTGGAAATCCGAGATGCCATGGGCATCTTTCGCGCTCAACACGACCCGCTTATGATCGAATGCCGCGCCCAGCAGCTTCCAGCGCAGGTCGGACCACGAACGCACACGCTCGGATTCGCTGGCGTTCTCAGCCCGCACCGCGACGACGGTTTCGCCGCCGTCGAAACCGGCCAGCGCGGCCGGTGTATTTGGAGCTGGCGCGGCAACCACGGCCGCCGGCTCTGTGACGCCGGTGGCGAACACGAGGGCGAACAGCACGATGGCAAGCAGGAAGTTCGCGACCGGGCCGGCCGCGACAATCGCGAAACGGCGCCACACCGACTGCCGGTTGAACGCATGCGGCAAGGCTTCAGGCGGAATCGGCGCACCGCCGGTTTCGCGCTCGTCGAGCATCTTCACGTAGCCGCCCAGCGGCAGCGCGGCAATTGTCCACTCGGTGCCCGTCTTCTGGCTCACCCATTGGACCAGCGGCTTGCCGAAGCCGATCGAAAAGCGCAATACCTTGACGCCGCACAAACGCGCCACGCTGTAATGCCCGTACTCGTGGACGACCACGAGTACGCCAATCGCAACCGCGAAGGCCAGCAGTTCGATTAGCAGATTCATAGGCGCCTCACTGGACGGCGCGTTCCGTGCGACGGGCGCTGTCCGGCAGACGCGCGATGAAGTCGGCGGCAGCGCGGCGCGCCGCGGCGTCGGCCTCGATCACGTCATCGAGTGCGTGCGCGCTGCGATTCGGCAACGCGTTGAGTACGGCGTCGACAACCTGGGCGATCGCCATGAACCCGATCTGGCGCGACAGGAACGCCTCAACTGCGATTTCGTTGGCGGCATTGAGGGCCGCGCTCGCCAACCCACCCTCGGCCAGCGCCTTCACGGCGAGCGCGAGGCACGGGAAGCGTGTGTAGTCCGGTTTTTCGAAAGAGAGCGACGCGACCTGCAGCAAATCGAGTTGCGCCACGCCCGAATCGACGCGCTCCGGAAACGCCAGCGCGTGCGCGATTGGCGTGCGCATATCGGGATTCCCCAGTTGCGCGAGCACCGAGCCGTCTGCGTACGAGACCATCGAATGAATCACGCTTTGCGGGTGAATCAGCACCTCGATGCGCTCGCCCGGCACGTTGAACAGCCAGTGCGCCTCGATCACCTCGAGGCCTTTGTTCATCATCGTGGCCGAGTCGACCGAAATCTTGCGGCCCATCACCCAGTTCGGATGCTTGCAAGCTTCGTCGGGCGTGACGTCCACCAGCGTGGCGGGTTCGCGCGTACGGAACGGACCGCCCGAGGCGGTCAGGATGATCCGGGAGACGCCACCGTGCAGCGCGGCTTCGCGCGGCAGGCATTGGAAAATCGCGTTGTGTTCGCTGTCGACCGGCAGCAGCACCGCGCCGTGGTCACGCACCGCGTCCATGAAGATCGCGCCGGACATCACCAGCGCTTCCTTGTTGGCGAGCAGAATGCGCTTGCCGGCACGTGCCGCGGCAAGGCTCGGCGCGAGGCCTGCCGCGCCGACGATCGCCGCCACCACCGTGTCGCAGCCCGCGCTCTCCGATACGTCGACGAGCGCTTGCGGCCCGTACGCGACCTCGGTCTTGCAACCCGCTTCGCGCAGCTTCGCCGCGACGTGCGCGGCGGTGTCGGCGTCGCCGACTACCGCGACTTCAGGCTGAAAGCGCAAGCATTGCTCGACGAGCTTGTCGCCGTTGCGATGCGCGGTGAGCGCATAAACCGAAAAGCGTTCAGGATGACGCGCGACGACGTCGAGCGTGCTGTCTCCAATCGAGCCCGTGGAGCCGAGCAATGTCAGACGTTTTTGCATATCTCTTTCTCTAGCCAAGCAGCAGCATGGCAAGCGGCAGCACCGGCAACAATGCGTCGATGCGGTCGAGTACACCACCGTGCCCGGGCAACAGGCCGCTTGAATCTTTCACTCCGGCCTGACGTTTCATCATCGATTCGAACAGATCGCCCACTACGCTGAATGCCACGAGCAGGGTCAGTGCGAGCAGCGTACGTACGGCGCCCAATTGCGCCAGCAGCGCAGAATACAGGGTCGGCTCGAACGCGTGCAAAAAGACCGCCGCCGCGGCGACGATCATCACGGCCAGCCAGCCGCCGATCGCGCCCTCCCAGGTCTTACCAGGGCTGATGGCAGGCGCCAGCTTGTGTTTCCCGAAAGCCTTTCCGGAGAAGTATGCGCCGATATCGGCCAGCCATACCAACAGCAGCAGCGAGAGCACGAACGGCACGCCCTTCATGCGCGCGGCGACGAGAGCATGCCAGCACGCAACGAATACCACAATGCCGGCGAGGAACAGAAACGCGCGCCAGGCGCCTTGCGCGAGGGTCGGTTTGCGCAGAAGCACATACGGCCCCGCGATGACCCAGAAAATAGCGGCCGCCTGGAACAGCGGCCGGGGCTCCTCGACGCCGGTACCGAGGCGCGTGCTCGCGACCAGCGCCACGGCGGCCACCAGCGCGTAAATGACCGGGCCCGCGCCGCCGAGCTTCAGCAGGCGCGCCCATTCCCACGCCGCGAACACGACGACAAAGGCGATCAGCGCGCCGAACGCGCCTACCGGCGCGAACAGCGTGACCGGCAGGAAGATCGCCAGCAGGATGATCGCCGTGATGACACGGGTTTTTAGCATGGAAGCGAATCGACGTTTTGCGATTGCGGCTCGAGTTGAGCACTGGTGCGGCCGAAGCGGCGCTCACGCTCCGCGTAGGAAGCAATGGCGTGGCCGAGCGCGTCGGCGTCGAAATCCGGCCAGAACGTGTCGGTGAAGTAGAACTCGGTGTAAGCAAGCTGCCACAGCAGGAAGTTGCTGACGCGGCGCTCGCCACCGGTGCGAATAAAGAGGTCCGGCTCCGGCGCATAGGCCATCGACAGGTGTTCGGCGAACGAATCCTCGTTCACCTCGACCGCCTTGCCCGCCAGCGCCGATTGTTCGGCAAGCTTGCGGGTGGCCTGCATGATGTCCCAGCGGCCGCCGTAATTGGCGGCGATGGTCAGCGTGAGACGGGTATTGCGCGCGGTTTTGGTTTCCGCGCGCTTGATCAGGTCGCGAATACGCGTATCGAATCGGGACAGATCGCCGACCACACGCAAACGGATGCCGTTCGCGTGCAGCTTGCCGATCTCGCGCTCAAGCGCGGTGACAAACAGGCGCATCAGGAACGACACTTCGTCGTTCGGGCGGCGCCAGTTTTCCGAGCTGAAGGCAAACAGTGTCAGATATTCGACGCCCTGCCGTGCGCAGGCCTCGACGGCCGCACGCACCGCGTCGACGCCGCGCGTATGGCCGGCCACGCGCGGCAGACGGCGCTGGGTCGCCCAACGGCCGTTGCCGTCCATGATGATCGCGATATGTCGCGGCACCGCGGCGACATCAGGCACGCGCACGGTTGAGCTGGTATAGGTCATGGCCGTCGGGACAGTGACTGCAAAAAAGAAGTGGAGATCTTAAAGGTGCTGAGCCAACCGGCCTCAGACCGTCATGATCTCGGCTTCTTTGGTCACAACCATTTTGTCGATTTCCGTGACGAACTTGTCCGTCAGTTTCTGAACGTCGTCACCTGCACGGCGCTCGTCATCTTCTGAAATCTCTTTGTCTTTCACGAGCTTCTTCAGTTGCTCGTTTGCATCACGGCGCAGGTTACGAATCGCGACCTTGGCCGTTTCCGCTTCGCTCTTGACCACTTTGGTCAGTTCGCGGCGGCGCTCTTCGGTCAGCGCGGGCATCGGTACACGGATCACGTCGCCTTGCGTAGCCGGGTTCAGACCGAGGTCCGACTCGCGGATCGCCTTTTCGACGACCTGGACCATCTTCTTTTCCCACGGCTGCACGCCGATCGTGCGTGCGTCGATCAGCGTCAGGTTCGCGACCTGCGAAATCGGCACCGGCGAACCGTAATAATCACACTGGATGTGATCGAGCAGGCCCGTGTGTGCACGGCCCGTGCGAATCTTCGACAGGTCGTTCTTGAACGCGTCGATGGAACGCTGCATTTTTTGTTCAGCGCCCTTCCTGATATCAGCCACAGACATTTTTAAACCTCCGAACCTTCAAAACGGTGCGAGCCGGCCAGCGCGCGCGTTATGCGGCGGCCTGGGCTCGCGTTAAAGCCCACGTTATGTGAACGAGAGTTTACACGTGGACGAGGGTGCCCTCGTCCTCGCCTAGTACGATGCGCTTGAGCGCGCCCGGCTTGACGATCGAAAACACCCGGATCGGCAGCTTCTGGTCGCGGCACAGCGCGAACGCCGTGGCGTCCATCACCTGCAGATTGCGGCCGATGGCCTCGTCGAAGCTGATCGTGGCGTAACGGGTCGCACTCGGGTCTTTCTTGGGATCGGCCGAATAGACGCCGTCCACTTTGGTGGCTTTCAGCACGACTTCCGCGCCGACTTCCGAGCCACGCAGCGCGGCGGCGGTATCCGTCGTGAAGAACGGATTGCCGGTACCGGCCGCGAAAATCACGACTTTGCCTTCCTCGAGCTGGCGAATCGCGCGGGGCCGGATGTACGGCTCGACCACCTGGTCCATGCGCAGCGCGGATTGCACGCGCGCTTCGATGCCGGCATGGCGCATTGCGTCCTGCAGCGCCAGCGCATTCATCATCGTAGCCAGCATGCCCATGTAGTCAGCCGTGGCGCGATCCATACCGGCCGCGCCGCCCGCGACGCCGCGGAAAATATTGCCGCCGCCGATCACCACGGCCAGCTGCGTTCCGAGACGGACCACTTCGGCCACGTCCGCTACCATTCGTTCGATGGTTGCGCGATTGATGCCGAAGGCATCGTCGCCCATCAGAGCTTCACCGGAGAGTTTGAGCAGGACGCGTTTATAGGCAGTGGGCATAGGGGTATCCAGATCGCGCAGAACAGGGCAACAACAAGGGACTAATGTAGGGGTGAAATACTGATTCGGGCAAGCGTCGCCAAATTGACGAACCCTAGGGTTCGCCAGCGGCGTGCGCGACGGGGGTCACCCGTGCGCAGCCTTGCGGCGCCGCCGACCGCGGCAAAGTCTTGCTCCGCCGCGGGTCCAACGGTATTGCGGTGAGACTTATTGTTGCTTTGCAGCAGCGACTTGAGCCGCCACTTCAGCCGCGAAGTCGTCCTGCTTCTTCTCGATGCCTTCGCCGACCACGAACAACGCGAACTTCTGCACGCTCGCGCCGCCCGCCTTCAGCATCTGCTCGATCGTCTGCTTGTCGTTCTTAACGAACGTCTGGTTCAGCAGCGACACTTCCTTCAGGTACTTTTGCACGCTGCCGTCGACCATCTTGGCGACGATTTCAGCCGGCTTGCCCGATTCGGCAGCCTTCTGTTCAGCAATGCTGCGTTCCTTGGCGATCAGATCCGCCGGCACGTCGTCCGACGACAGCGAGACCGGCTTCATGGCGGCGATGTGCATGGCCACGTCCTTGCCGACCTGCTCGTCCGCGCCGGTGTACTCGACCAGCACGCCGATACGCGTGCCGTGCAGGTACGCTGCCAGCTTGTTCGACGTGTCGAAGCGCACGAAACGGCGGATCGACAGGTTTTCACCGATCTTGCCGACCAGCGCGAGGCGCACTGCGTCGACCGTCGAGCCGTCCAGCGGCAGTGCCGACAGAGCAGCGACGTCAGCCGGGTTTTGCGTAGCGACCAGTTCGGCGATCGTCTTCGAGAAAGCCAGGAAGTCGTCGTTCTTCGAAACGAAGTCGGTTTCGCAGTTCAGTTCGACCAGCGAACCAGCGTTGCCGCCGATGAACGATGCGACCACGCCTTCAGCCGTCACGCGCGACGCTGCCTTGCTGGCCTTGTTGCCCAGCTTGACGCGCAGCAGCTCTTCAGCGCGCGCCATGTCGCCTTCGGCTTCCGTCAGCGCTTTTTTGCATTCCATCATCGGCGCGTCGGTCTTTGCGCGCAGTTCTGCAACCATGCTTGCGGTAATTGCCGCCATCATTTGCTCCTTGAGTTCCGTCTGTCACACGCCGCCCGGACTTCGATACCGGCGGCAAGAATTCGTTTCAACGTCGCACGTATTTTTTACGAACTACGTTTCAGGCACTGCTCACAGCACACCACCACTTTGTCGCAGCTTAAAAAAAGGGGGCCTGTAGAAAGCCCCCTTTTTTGCCGGACACAAGGCAGCTTTACGCTTCCGCGTTGACCTCGACGAACTCGTCGCCGTCGCCACCACGTGCAGCCTGCACCACTTCGTTGACCGCATTGGCACGGCCTTCGAGGATCGCGTCAGCCACGCCAGCCGTGTACAGAGCGACAGCCTTCGAAGCGTCGTCGTTACCCGGGATCACGTAGTCGATGCCTTCCGGCGAGTGGTTCGTGTCGACCACGGCGATAACCGGAATACCCAGCTTGTTAGCTTCGGTCACGGCAATCTTGTGGTAGCCGACGTCGACCACGAAAATCGCGTCCGGAATACCGCCCATGTCCTTCACGCCGCCAATCGACTTTTGCAGCTTGGCCATTTCGCGTTCGAACAGGAGCGCTTCCTTCTTGCTCATGCGTTCGGTTTCGCCTGCTTCCAGCGATGCTTCCATGTCCTTCAGGCGCTTGATCGAGACCTTCAGCGTCTTGAAGTTGGTCAGCATGCCGCCGAGCCAGCGTGCGTTGACGAACGGCATGCCAGCGCGTTGCGCTTCTTCAGCGATCGTGTCGCGCGATTGACGCTTCGTGCCGACGAACAGGATCGTGCCGCGATTCGCTGCCAGTTGACGCGCGTACTTCAGCGCGTCGTTGTACATCGGCAGCGTCTTTTCGAGGTTGATGATGTGAATCTTGTTGCGATGGCCGAAAATGAAGGGGGCCATCTTCGGGTTCCAGAAGCGCGTTTGGTGACCGAAGTGGACACCGGCTTCCAGCATTTGACGCATGGTAACTGCCATGAAAATCTCCGCGAGGGTTGGGTCTTAAGCCGGCTGCCGTATCGGCCGCGCCGCCATTGTGCACTGCACTTTCTGGCTGAACGCGGCGGACACCCTGGGTGCGCCGGCTTGCGAGTCTGCCGCCTTGGTACCGCTCCATCCCGTAGCGCAGGCAACTATCGCCACGAGAAGCCTTTTCTGCCAATCCGCATTTGCTCACCGCTCATTAGAACAGCGATACATCAACGAAATAAGACAGAGATCGACTTAGCCAAACATTATAGCACGCGACTATCGGCCGACTCAACCCGCGCGGTAGCTCCTGTTTACCGTGGGCGGTTGCACCCGGACGCCTGCCGCCGCCTCCGGCAAACGGCCCGCGATTCGCCACGAACCCGGGGCAAAAAGGCACCAGCCGGCTCGCAAAACGCAGCGGCAGGGGGAATATGGTGCGATAATCTTGCAATAAATTGCATTTCAGGCCCGACTCATGGCTATTACGCTCAAAAACGAACACGATATCGCGCAGATGCGCGTCGCCTGCAAGCTCGCGAGCGAAGTGCTCGACTACATTACGCCGTTCGTCACCGCCGGCGTCACGACCGGAGAGCTCGACCGGTTGTGTCACGAATATATGCTCAATGAACAAGGCACGGTTCCGGCGCCGCTGAATTATCAGCCGCCCGGCTATCCGCCTTACCCGAAAGCCACCTGCATTTCAGTCAACGACGTGATCTGCCATGGCATTCCGGGCGACAAGACGCTGAAGAACGGCGACGCGCTGAATATCGACATCACGGTGATCAAGGAAGGCTATTTCGGCGACACCAGCCGGATGTTCATCGTCGGCGAAGGCTCGATCATGGCCAAACGCCTCGTGCAGACCACCTTCGAATGCATGTGGCTCGGCATCGATCAGGTGCGCCCGGGCGCCCATCTCGGCGATATCGGCTACGCCATCCAGAAGCACGCCGAAGGGCAAGGCTACAGCGTGGTGCGTGAATATTGCGGCCACGGTATCGGCACGGTGTTCCACGAAGACCCGCAGATTCTGCACTACGGCCGTCCCGGCACCGGGCTCGAGTTGCAAGCCGGCATGATCTTCACGATCGAACCGATGATCAACGCCGGCCGGCGCGACATCCGCACCATGCCGGACCAGTGGACCGTTAAAACCAAGGACCGCAGCCTGTCGGCACAGTGGGAGCACACCGTGCTCGTCACCGAAACCGGCTACGACGTGCTGACTGTCTCGGCCGGCACGCCCGCGCGTCCGCCCGTTGTCGCAGCCACGGCCTGACCGGCTTTCGACCTCACCTGCCCGCCTGCCAATGAGTAGTGTTCCAGCCGTCGCCCAATCCCACGCCACGTCGCTCAAGGCAGACTATAAAGTGGCCAAAGCCCAGTTGCTGGAACGCTTCAAGACCGCCTCAAACGTCGATTCGCTGATGGCCGCGCTCTCGCGCGCCACCGACGAGTCGCTGCGCGCCGCATGGAACACCTGCGGCCTGCCGCCCGAACTGGCCCTGCTGGCGGTCGGCGGTTACGGGCGGGGCGAACTTGCGCCGCACTCAGACATCGACATTCTGGTCCTGCTGCCCGACGCGCCGATCGAGCATCTCGAGGCGCGCATCGAGCGCTTTATCAGCCTCGCGTGGGATTTGGGGCTCGAACTCGGCAGCAGTGTGCGCAGTGTGGCGCAGTGTGTCGAAGAAGCCGCCAACGACGTCACCGTGCGCACCTCGCTCCTGGAAGCGCGGCGCATTACCGGCAGCGCCCCGCTCTTCGATGACTTTGCAAAGCGCTACCGCGAAACGCTCGACCCGCGCGCGTTCTTCCAGGCCAAAGTACTCGAAATGCGTCAGCGGCATGCCAAGTTTCAGGACACGCCGTATTCACTCGAACCGAACATCAAGGAAAGCCCGGGTGGCCTGCGCGATCTGCAACTGATCCTGTGGATTACGCAGGCAGCCGGCTTCGGCAGCAGCTGGCGCGAGCTTGAGGCACGCGGCCTGATCACCGAGCGCGAAGCGCGCGAACTGCGCCGCAACGAAGGCTTCCTGAAAACGCTGCGTGCCCGGCTACATGTGATCGCCGGCCGCCGCCAGGACATTCTGGTGTTCGACCTGCAAACGCCTGTCGCCGAAAGCTTCGGCTACCAGCCAACGGCCACGAAGCGCGCCAGCGAACAGCTGATGCGCCGCTATTACTGGGCCGCGAAGGCTGTCACGCAGCTCGCTACGATCCTGATCCAGAACATCGAAGCCCAGCTGTTCCCCAGCACGAGCGGCATCACGCGCGTGCTGTCGGACCGTTTCGTCGAGAAGCAGGGCATGCTGGAGATTGCCAGCGACGACGTGTTCCAGCGCGAACCAAACGCGATCCTCGAAGCTTTCCTGCTCTACGAACAGACGCCGGGCGTGAAGGGCTTGTCAGCGCGCACGCTGCGCGCGATCTACAACGCCCGCGACGTGATGGATCAGCATTGGCGGCGCGACCCGGAGAACCGGCGCCTGTTCATGGACATCCTGAAGCAGCCGGCCGGCATCACGCACGCGCTGCGCCTGATGAACCAGACCAGCGTGCTCGGGCGCTATCTGCTGAACTTCCGGCGCATTGTCGGGCAGATGCAGCACGACCTGTATCACGTCTACACGGTCGACCAGCACATTCTCATGGTGTTGCGCAATCTGCGCCGCTTCGCGGTGGCCGAGCATGCGCACGAATATCCGTTCTGCAGCCAGTTGATCGCCAACCTCGACCGGCCTTGGGTGTTGTACGTGGCGGCGTTGTTTCACGACATCGCCAAGGGCCGCGGCGGTGACCACTCCACGCTCGGCATGGCCGACGCGCGGCGCTTCTGCCGCAGCCATGGCATCGAGGGCGAGGACGGCGAACTGGTCGTCTGGCTGGTCCAGCAGCATCTGACCATGAGCCAGGTCGCGCAGAAACAGGACACGAGCGACCCCGAAGTCATCAAGCGGTTTGCCGAACTGGTCGGCAACGAGCGCCGGCTCACCGCGCTTTACCTGCTGACCGTGGCCGACATTCGCGGCACCAGCCCGAAAGTCTGGAACACGTGGAAAGGCAAGCTGCTCGAAGACCTCTACCGCGCAACCCTGGCGGTGCTCGGCGGCGCACGGCCTGACGCGCATTCAGAACTGAAATCGCGCCAGGAAGAGGCGTTGGCCCTGCTGCGCCTCGAAACCGTGCCGGAAGGCGCGCAGAAGGCACTGTGGGACAAACTGGACATCGGCTATTTCCTGCGCCACGACGCGGCGGACATCGCATGGCAGACCCGCGTGCTGTACCGGCACGTCGAAACCGCGACGCCGATCGTGCGGGCGCGTCCTTCGCCGATCGGCGAAGCGCTGCAGGTGCTCGTATATGTAAAAGACCAACCCGATCTGTTTGCCGGCATTTGCGCGTATTTCGACCGCAACGGCTTGTCGGTGCTCGATGCGCGGGTCAGCACGACCCGTCACGGGTACGCGCTCGACAATTTCCTCGTCGCGCATACCGAAGAAGACGTGCATTATCGCGATATTGCCAATCTGGTCGAACAGGAACTGACCGCACGCCTCACCGGTGACGGCACCCTGCTTCCGGGACCGTCGAAAGGCCGCTTGTCACGGCTGTCGCGGACCTTCCCTGTTACGCCGCGCGTCGATCTTCGGGCCGACGAGCGCGGCCAATATTACATCCTGTCCGTGTCCGCTAACGACCGGCCAGGCCTTCTTTATTCAATCGCGCGCGTGCTGGCCGAGCACCGGGTCGGCGTCGCGTCGGCGCGGATCAATACGCTCGGCGAACGCGTCGAAGACGTGTTCCTGCTGGATGGACACGGTCTGTCGGACAACCGCCTGCAAATTCAGGTCGAGACCGAACTGCTGCGCGCGATTGCAGTGTGAGATTTCATGCGAGTCAAATTAACAGCCAAGCACCCGCGGCCGGCTTCGTCCGAACGCGCCCCTGTCCGTACCGGAAGCACCTCGGCACGTAAGCCGACGCGTCCGAGCGGGCCAAGGCCGTCCACACCGACGGCCGGGTTTAACGGGGCACGAGGCGAAGGCGCCGGCGCAGCGGGCGGCGGCAAGCGGCCAGCCGGTGCAGGCAAGCCCGCAGGCGCCGGTGCGCGTGCGCCACGGGCTGAAGGATCGTTTTCCCGCGAGCGGGATGCGGGTGGTGCCGGCGCTGCGCGCCGCGCACCGTCGGATCGGCCGCCGCGCCGTGAAGGGGCCGGTGGTGCGCCGCGCCGCTTTGAAGGTGGTGGCGAGCGCGCTCCGCGTCGGTTTGAAGGCGGTGGCGAGCGTGCGCCGCGGCGCGCTGACGGCGAACGTAGCCAAAGCGCTCCGCGCCGCTTCGAAGGCAGCGCCGATCGTGCTCCACGGCGGGACGAGGGTGCTCGTGCACCCCGCAAGTTTGAAGGTGGTGCTGATCGTAGTGAACGCGCTCCGCGCCGGTTTGAGGGCGGCGACCGTGCGCCGCGCCGGGACGATGGCGATCGTGCACCCCGCCGGTTTGAAGGCGGCAGCGATCGTGCGCCCCGCCGCGCTGACGGTGAACGCAGCCAGGGCGCGCCGCGCCGGTTTGAAGGCAGTGGCGAGCGCAGCGAGCGCTCGCCCCGTCGCTTTGAAGGCGGTGCAGATCGCACCGAACGCAGCCAGGGCGCACCCCGCCGGTTCGAAGGAAGCCCGGACCGCAGCGAACGCGCCCCCCGCAGTTTCGAAGGCAACCGCGCGCCGCGCCGTGACGAAGGCGAACGCCGCTCATTCAGCGGCCCGCGCCCAGGTGCGGGCCGTCCGTCGGAAGGTGGCCCGCGTGGCGAACGCCCGGCGCGTGACGCCTCGGATCGCCCCCGCTTCGGCAGCGACCGTGGCGCCCCTCAGGAACGCCGCAGCGGTGAACGTGGCCCGCGCAGCGACAGCGCGCCGCGCCGTTTTGAAGGCGAGCGCGGTTCGTCCGAACGTGGCGAGCGCACTTTCGCGAAGCCCGTCAAAAGCGGCTACGGTGACCGCACGGATCGTCCGGCGCGCGCGCCGCGTGACGACCGCGGCGAACGGGCACCGGCCAAACGTGAATTCGGCGATCGTCCGGCGCGTGCCGGCGACCGTGGCGAACGTAACGACCGGGGCGAACGCCCGGCTCGCAGCTTCGACAAGGCGCTGCCGGCCGCCGGCCGCCGCTTTGGCGACGACACCCGCCCAGCGCGTGCCGACAAGCCGCGCAACCCGGCGCCCGCAGCCAGAGCCGAACGCGACGATGACGCCGACGTCGCCCCGCGCACGCCGCGCCGCGATTACGAAGATGCGCCAGGCACCCTGCGCCTGTCCAAGCTGATGTCGGAACTCGGCCTGTGCTCACGCCGCGAAGCCGACGAATGGATCGAAAAAGGCTGGGTGATGGTCGATGGCGAGCGGATCGACACGCTCGGCACCAAGGTCCGTCCGGATCAGCGCATCGAGATCGACCCCGCTGCCGAAGCCGCGCAAGCGAGCCAGGTGACGGTCCTGATCCACAAGCCCGTGGGCCTCGTATCGGGCCAGGCGGAAGACGGCTATCAACCGGCGATCACGCTGGTCACGCCGGAAAACCGCTGGGAAGGCGACAGTTCGGACATCCGCTTCTCGGTTTCACATCTGCGCCAGCTCGCGCCGGCCGGACGCCTGGACATCGATTCGACGGGCTTGCTGGTGCTGACGCAGGACGGCCGCATTGCCAAGCAGCTGATCGGCGGCCATTCGGAGATCGACAAGGAGTACCTGGTGCGCGTGTCGTACGGCGAGCACACCACCGATGTCGAAAGCCACTTCCCGCCGGAAAGTCTCGCGCTCCTGTGCCACGGCCTCTCGCTCGACGACGTGCCGTTGAAGCCCGCACAGGTCAACTGGCAAAACGGCGAACAACTGCGTTTCGTGCTGCGCGAAGGCAAAAAGCGTCAGATCCGCCGCATGTGCGAGCTGGTCGGTCTCGAAGTGATCGGCCTGAAGCGCGTGCGCATGGGTCAGGTGATGCTGGGCGCACTGCCGCCGGGCCAATGGCGCTATCTGTCGGCGGACGAGTCGTTCTGATGCCGGGAGCCTGACGCTCAAACAGCGAAAAACTCACGGTGCCCGCGCCGTGACGCTCACCCAACAAAAAGCCCACGTGAAAACGTGGGCTTTTTTATTTATGCTGGCGGCGCAAGCGTCGACGCGTTCGCCGCCGGCCAGAATACAGCGTCAGTCGTCGTTATTCGGGTCCATATCCGGAAACAGCACTTCCGTAAAACCGAACTTCGCGAAATCGTTGATCCGCATCGGGTACAGCTTGCCGATCAGGTGATCGCACTCATGTTGTACGACGCGTGCATGAAAGCCCTCGGCGACACGGTCAATCGGATTACCGTATTGATCGAAGCCGTGGTACTTGATCATCGAAAACCGGCTCACCGCGCCTCGCAGGCCCGGTACGGACAGGCAGCCTTCCCAGCCCTCTTCCATATCCAGCGACACCGGCGTGATGGTCGGATTGATCAGCACCGTTTCCGGCACCGGCGGCGCATCCGGATAACGTTCGTTGTGCCCGAAACCGAAAATCACCACCTGCAGATTCACGCCGATCTGCGGCGCGGCAAGCCCGGCGCCGTTCGCGTCGTGCATGGTCTCGAACATGTCCTTGATGAGCTCATGCAGTTCGGGGGTGTCGAAGTGATCGACCGGATCGGCAATGAGCAACAGGCGCGGATCGCCCATCTTGAGAATTTCACGGATCATAACTGCCCCTCCAGGAGCTTACGCATACCATCTTCGTCGAGTACCGGGATACCGAGTTCCTCGGCCTTCGCCAACTTGCTGCCAGCTTCGGCCCCCGCCACCACGTAGTCGGTTTTCTTCGACACCGAGCCCGCCACTTTCGCGCCGGCCGCTTCGAGCATTTCTTTCGCCTCTTCGCGGGCGAGCGTCGGCAAGGTGCCGGTCAAAACGATCGTCTTGCCGGCCAGCACGCCTTGCGGCGCCTTTGGTGCGGGCGGCCCTTCCGGCCATGTGACCTTGCCCGGCGCGCGGAGTTGCTCGATCACCGTGCGGTTATGCTCTTCGGCGAAAAACCGGTGAATCGACTCAGCCACCACGGGCCCCACGTCGTTCACCTCCAGCAATTCTTCGACCGAGGCATCCATGATCGGATTCAGCGAGCCGAAATGCCTGGCGAGATCTTTCGCCGTGGATTCGCCCACATGCCGGATACCGAGCGCGTAAATAAAGCGCGCCAGCGTGGTGTGCCTGGCTTTGTCGAGCGAGTCGAGCAGATTCTGCGCGGACTTTTCGGCGAAGCGGTCAAGTTCGGCCAGTGTCGCAAAGCCAACGTTGAACAGGTCGGCCGGCGTACGCACCAGATTCTGCTCGACGAGCTGATCGATGATCTTTTCGCCGAGCCCGTCGATATCCAGCGCCCGCCGCTGCGCAAAGTGCCACAGCGCCTGCTTGCGCTGTGCCGGGCAGAACAGGCCACCTGTGCAGCGCGCAATCGCCTCGTCCGGCAGCCGTTCGATACTCGAGCCGCACACCGGGCAGTGCGTAGGCATGACGAACTCGCGGGCGTCGTCCGGGCGGCGATCGAGCAGCGCGCTCACGACTTCGGGAATCACGTCGCCAGCGCGCCGCACGATGACCGTGTCGCCGATGCGGATGTCCTTGCGGCGCACTTCGTCTTCGTTATGCAAGGTGGCATTGGTCACCGTCGCGCCGCCGACGAACACCGGTTCCAGCCGCGCCACCGGTGTGATCGCACCGGTGCGGCCGACCTGCACGTCGATCGCCAGCAGTTTGGTCAGCGCTTCCTGCGCGGGGAATTTGTGCGCGAGAGCGAAACGCGGCGCGCGCGACACAAAGCCGAGCGCATCCTGCTCGTCGCGCCGGTTGACCTTGTAGACCACGCCGTCGATATCGTAGGGCAGCGTGTCGCGCTTCTCGCCTACCGAGCGGAAAAATCCCAGCAAGCCTTCGGCGCCCTGCACCACTGCCCGCTCGCCATTCACCGGCAAGCCGAGTTCCTTGTACCAGTCGAGCAGCTCGCTATGGGTGGCCGGCATCTCGCCCCCCTCCAGCACGCCAATTCCATAAGCGAAAAACGACAGCGGCCGCTGCGCGGTGATCTTCGAATCGAGTTGCCGCAAGCTGCCCGCGGCAGCGTTACGCGGATTGGCAAATTCCTTCTGCTCAGCGGCCCGCTGGCGCTCGTTCAGGCGCTCAAAATCGCGCTTGAACATGAGCACTTCACCGCGCACGTCGAGCACCTGCGGGATGCGTTTGCCCTTGAGTTTGAGCGGAATGGAACGGATCGTACGAATGTTCTGCGTGACATTCTCGCCGGTGGTGCCGTCGCCGCGCGTGGACGCCTGGACGAACACGCCGTCGACGTAACGCAGCGAGATGGCAAGACCGTCGAACTTCAGCTCGGCCGCGTATTCCACCGGCACCGGCGGCTCGCTTGCGTTCTTGCCGAGCGCGTCGCCAACGCGCTTGTCGAACGCGACGATGTCTTCATCCGCGAAGCCGTTGTTCAGCGAAAGCATGGGTTGATCATGCACGACCTGCTCGAAACCGCTCGACGCCTCGCCGCCCACGCGCTGGGTGGGCGAATCCGGCACGATCAGGTCCGGATGCTCGGCCTCGATTCGCTCCAGTTCCTTGAAAAGCTTGTCGTACTCCGCGTCCGGCAGGTCCGGCTGGTCGAGAACGTAGTACGCGTAATTGGCGCGTTCGAGTTCCGCGCGCAGCCACGCGGCCCGCTCGGCAGGAGCGCTGGTTGCAGGATTGGAGGCGGGGGTTCGGGCCATGCTGTCGGAAGCTTCTTCAAAGGAATTCAGACATTGGATTATCGCAGGAAGCGTGCCCCTTTACATCGGCCGAATGGCCAGTTTTGGACTGGCCCAAAACGCCAACGGCCGCACATTGTGCGGCCGTCGTGTACTACCTGAAAAACAGAGGCTCTACTGACCTTACTGGCTGAACAAACGCCGGGTGGCCGGCGAGCCCGCCGGGATACCCGCCTGTTCGAGCTTTGCGTAAAGCGTCATCAACTGCTTTTCGATCGCCAGCAACGCGGTTTCCGGCAGCGGCCGGCGCCCGTCGTCGACTACTCGCCCGCCGATCCGCTCAGCCAGCGATTTCGCGTAGTCACACATCAGGCGGAACGGCAGGATGTCTTCGTCCGCGACCGGCACGTCGAGCACCAGCGTGATCATCTGGCCGCCCTTGTAGGTCAGGTCGTCGCGCAGGAAATTGGTGTCGCCGAATTGCAGCATGAACACCGGGCTCTGCTTCGCGTCGAGCTTGACGAAGCGCGTGCCGTCGCGCGAGAGCAGCAAACCGTCTTGCGACGCCACGGCCTGGACATAATTCGCCGACCACGGCGCGCCGTCGGAAAGCACGTTGATCGACAGTTGCGCATCGCACTGCGCGGCGAAGCCGTCGAGTTCGCGCGCCATCGCGACCGTTTCGAGCATGTCGGGAAATTCCGGCGACGCGTCGAGCGCATCGGCAAACTGCTGCACGCCGGTCACGAACTCCGAGAACTCCAGTTCGTTGAGCGCGCCGCTCCGATTGGCCAGCTGCGCGGCCGCGCGCAGTTCTTCATAGCGCGCACCGTTCTGTAGCAACTCCCACGCGCCGCCTTCAAGCTTGCCTTCGATATGAACCGGCTTGCTGCCGGCCCGGCGCAAACGCTGCGCCAGCGGAATCACCTTGTCGCCGGCCACCGGGCCGTTCAAACGAATCGGCACGATACAGTCGATGCGGCGATCGACGATAGCCGGCGGCGCCGACGAAATCGTCGTGGCGGCGGGCAGGATCGGTTCGACCGGTTCGTCGGCATTCGCAGCGTGGCCGCCTTCGGCCTGAGCGATGCCTTCTGCTTCCGGGAAACCGTTCGGCGTCGTCATCTCGGCCTGGATATCGGCCGGTGTATCGAGCGGCGCAGCGGTGGCGCCAAATGTCGGTTCGACGCGTGCCGCAGCGGTTTCCGCAGCCGTGTCCGAACCCACTACCGGTTCGCGCCGGGTGGTCGGCCGGGCCGGTTCGATAAACGGGCTCTGTTCCTCCTGATCGTCCCGCGCGAAACTTTCGGCGGCATCGGCCGGCATCGGCCGTGGCATCTTGCGGCGCACCTTCGCGCCTTGCCACGCGTTGTACACGACCACGCCCCCGACCACCACGGCGCCCGCGCCGATCAAACCGAGTGTCAACTCGTCCATGCATGCTCCATCAGCAATTCTTCTGTCTGCGCGGCTTTGCACCCGCCCCATGTGTCGCGCGACCCATGGCCGCTGCGCTGAACGCGGGAGACCGCGATGATCAACTTAACCGAAAACTCAAACGATATTCTGGGCGAAACCGGCAGCCGATTCCATGTCGACGGCAACGATCCGCGACACGCCCTGCTCCTGCATGGTCACGCCGATCAGTTGCTGCGCCATTTCCATCGCGATCTTGTTGTGCGAAATGAACAGGAACTGCGTTTTGTCCGACATTGCGCGCACAAGGTTCGCGAAGCGTTCCGTGTTGGCGTCATCAAGCGGCGCGTCCACTTCGTCGAGCAGACAGAACGGCGCGGGATTCAGCTGGAACATCGCGAACACCAGCGCCGTGGCGGTCAACGCCTTCTCGCCGCCCGACAACAGGTGAATCGTCGAATTTTTCTTGCCCGGCGGTTGCGCCATCACCTGTACGCCGGCGTCGAGAATTTCGTCGCCGGTCATGATCAACCTGGCCTGGCCACCACCGAACAGACGCGGGAACAGCTCGCCGAAATGACTGTTCACCTGATCGAAGGTGCCTTGCAGCAACGTGCGCGTTTCCCCGTCGATCTTGCGGATCGCGTCTTCGAGCGTTTCGATCGCGTTGTTCAGGTCGGCCGATTGCGAATCGAGGAACGTCTTGCGCTCGGTCGCCGCTTTCAGTTCGTCCAGCGCGGCCATGTTGACGGGGCCGAGCGCCGTGATCGCGTTGTTGATCCGCGTGACTTCGCCTTGCAGGTAGGACGGCTTCATGTCCGGCGTGAGCTTGGCCTGCAACTGCGCCTCGTCGACGCCGGCCGCGGCCAGTTGCTCGATGAACTGCTCGCCGTTCAGGCGCGCGGCCTGTTCTTTCAACTGCAATTCGTTGATGCGGTCGCGCAGCGGCTGCAGCGCGCGCTCGGCGGTGAGGCGGGTTTCGTCAGCGGCACGCAGCTTGGCCGTCAGATCGTCCAGTTCGAGGCGTGCCGCGTGCAGCGCCTCTTCCTTGACCGCGCGGATATCGAGCGCGTCCTGCAAACCGGTATGCGCGGTTTGCTCGTTGATCGTTTCCAGCTCGGCGCGCGCGTCTTCCAGCGACGCGGCGACGCGCTCGCTCTGCTCGTGCGACACCTGAATGCTGCGCTTCAATTCGTCGATACGGTTCGCCATATTGCGCGCGGCGAAACGCGCGTCGGTGGCGGCCCGATCGAGATCGCGCGCCTCTCCACGCGCGGCCGTAAGCGTTTCGTCGAGTGCTTCGAAAGCCAGCTGGTGGTCTTCGAAACGCGCCTGCAATTCGGCGAGCTCCGAGTCGTGACGCTCAAAATTCGCCTCCGATTCGCCGCGCAAGGCGCGCTGCTCTTCGATTTGCGCCGTGATTTCCCCGAGCTCTTCGCGGATTTGCGTGCTGCGCTGCGTGTAACGCTCATGCGCCTGGGCGCGCTTGAGCACGTCCATCTGCAAGGCGTGCACGCGTTGCGTCGCGCGCTCCGACTGCTGACGCACGTCGGTCAACGCTTGTGCGGCTTGCGTGTGCGCGGCCTCGGCACGGATCGCGGCGGCCTTCGCTTCATCGGCCAGCAGCGCTTGCGCACGTACCTGACGCGCCAGGTTTTCGATTTCCTGCTGACGGGCCAGCATGCCGGCCTGCTCGGAATCGGCGGCATACAACTGGACACCGACGCGCGTCACCACATGCCCCGCCTTCACGACGAACGAGCCGCCTTCCGGCAATTGCGCGCGCATAGCGAGCGCCTGCTGCAGATCGTCAGCCACGAAGGCAAGGCCGAGCCAGTCGTTCAGCACGGCGCGGATGCCTGCATCGTCGATACGAACCAGCGACAGCAGCGGGCGCAAAGCCGGCGGCGCAGCAACCGGCTGACCGGCTGCGGGCGGGGCGTAGAACGCAAGCTTGGCGGGCGGCGCGTCGGTCGCGAACGCCTTGACCCAGTCGAGATTCGACACTTCCAGCGCGGCGAGCCGCTCGCGCAGCACCGCTTCGAGCGCGGCTTCCCAACCGGCCTCGACGTGCAGCTTCTTCCACAGACGCGGCAGGCCGCCCAGCTCGTGCTTTTCGAGCCACGGCTGAATCTTGCCTTCGGTCTGGACGTTTTCCTGCAATTGCTTGAGCGCGGCAAGGCGTGCGTCGAGCTGATGAATCTGCGCGCTCTCCGCTTGCACCCGCTCCTGAGCGGCGCGCCGTTCGCCGTCCAGACGCGGCAGCGTTTCCTGCGCGTCGGCGAGACGGGTCTGCGCGTCGTGCAGGATTTCTTCATGCTCGGCAAGCTGCATGCGCAGCTCTTCGAGCTGCGCTTCGTCCGGGGCATCGAGACCGCCCGCTTCCGACTTCAGCCGCTCGTGACGCTGCTGCAACTGCTGTAATTGCTGATCGGCGTTGCGCTGATGCGCCGCTTCGAGCTTGAGCGCCTGTTCGGTCTGCGCGATACCGCCGCGCTCGGCGTTCAGTTCGGTCTGCGCATCCCGCCAGCGGCCTTCGAGCGCCGGCATCGCGTCATGCTTGGCGGCGGCTTCGTCTTCGGCCAGTGCGGCCTTTTCTTCGGCAACCGCCAGTTGTTCTTCAGCGTCTTCGAGATCGTCTTGCGCCTTTTGCGCCTGCGACTGCCATTGCTCGCGCTGCGCGGTCAACGCGGCGATCTGCGCCTGCACGCGATTGCGCGATTCGACGATGAACTTGATTTCCGCTTCGAGGCGGCTGACTTCGGCATTCGCCTCGTACAGCGCGCCTTGCGCACCCTGCATCGCGTCGCTGGCGGAATAGTGCGCGACGCGCAGCGTTTCGAGTTGCGCTTCGACTTCACGCAGCTTCGCGGTTTGCGCTTCGAGGTCGATCTGCGCCTGTTCGATCGCACGTTGCTGACGTTCCTGCTCGCCGCCGGCTTCATTCTTGCGCAACAGCCACAACAGGCGCTGCTTCTCTTCGCCGTCGGCCTGCAAATCCTTGTATCTGGTCGCGACGACCGCCTGCGCTTCCAGCTTCTCGAGGTTCGCCCCCAGTTCGCGGACGATGTCTTCGACCCGCGTCAGATTCTCGCGCGTGTCGTGCAGGCGGTTCTCGGTTTCGCGGCGGCGTTCCTTGTACTTCGACACGCCCGCGGCCTCTTCGAGGAACACGCGCAACTCTTCCGGCTTCGCCTCGATCAGGCGCGCGATCATGCCCTGCCCGATGATCGCGTAGGCACGCGGCCCGAGGCCGGTGCCGAGGAAGATGTCCTGAATGTCGCGGCGGCGCGCCGGCAGGTTGTTGATGTAGTAGCTCGAGGTGCCGTCGCGGGTAAGCACGCGCTTGACGGCGATTTCGGCATACTGCCCCCACTGCCCGGCGGCACGGCCGTCGGCGTTGTCGAACACGAGTTCGACGCTGGCGCGGCTACCGGGCTTGCGCGCGGTCGAGCCATTGAAGATCACGTCCTGCATCGACTCGCCGCGCAGCTCGGAAGCGCGCGATTCGCCGAGCACCCAGCGCACGGCGTCGATGATGTTGGACTTGCCGCACCCATTCGGTCCGACCACGCCGACGAGCTGGCCCGGTACCTGGAAATGCGTGGGATCGACGAATGACTTGAAGCCAGCGAGTTTGATCGAGGTCAGACGCACGGCGATTTCGCTGTTTGAAAAGGGAAAATAAAAGTGGCTCGTGAAGGCTGCACCGGCCGTTCGCCAATGCAGCGCAACGGCCCGCGAAACTTCGCGATACGGGCGCCGAGCGCACGCAGTGAAGCGTGCGCCAGCTATTGAGGGGCAATCATACCATCGCGCGTGAGCGGTTCTTACCGTCCTTACGGTCTGTATCGTCATCGACGCCGGGCTGCACGTCCTGATTGGCCGGATCGGGCGGCAAGGCCTTGGTCCGGTGCACCCAACTGGACAATGCGGACGCCAGCACGATGCACAGTCCGCCCGCCCATTCGCGCGGGCCGGGCGTCTCGCCGGCGAAGAGCCACGCGGACAAGGCCGTCACCACGATCTCGAACAGCATGATGATCGAGGCCCGGTTGGCCGGCACCCGCGCGAGTCCGTACTGCACGAGCATATTGTTGGACGCCAGCAAAAAACCGAGGCCGAGCACTAGCAGCGCGGCCGTGCCGAGATGCGCGCCGGTGGGCGGTGCGGGCATCGCCTCGAACAACGATGCAAAGGCGCTGAAAATCGCCGCGCCGCCGAAAATCGTCGCCGTGCGCATTTCGGGCTTCATCTCAGGCAGCACGCGGCTGGTCTTCAGGATCAGCACGTTGCTCATCGCAAAGCCCATGCCGCCCGCAAGTCCTGCCCATTCGGCGAGATTGCCCGGTACCGGCATGCCCAGTTGCGGCGACCACAGCATGGTCATCGCGCCGGCCAGCGAAAGCGCGGCGAGGCCCGCGCCCGCCCAGTTCAACCGTTCATGCAGGATGAAGTGCGCAAAGAGCGCGGTCCAGGCGGGGGTGAGGTAGAACAACAGCAAGACGCGCATCACCTCGCCGTGGATCGAGCCCCACACGAAGCCGAGATTCGTGATGCCCGCAGCCAGCGCGAGAGCCGGCAGCAACCAGTGCCAGCGCACGGTCCGCAGCGCGCGATAGCGCACCAGCAGGACGAACAGGCAACCGGCGCCGCTCGTGAGCGCGCTCGCGGCCGTGCCGGTCACCCCGAGTGCATTCAGCATGCGCAAGGGGTACCAGATCATCCCCCAGACCGAGGCGCCCAGCATGATCGCGAGGGTTGGCCAGCCATTGCGGAGCCAGTTGTTCATGATGCAAGACTCCCGCGACGGTTGCGGCTCCCGCGGGCGGCGTTGCTGACTTTGCCGAAGGCGGCGTTCTTGCGCCCGCTTCGTCCGAATCGTGCGGATGTCTCCGTTGCTGCTACATACATTGCTGCTCCTGCTTCTTTTTTGCGCGAACCGTCTGCGGTTCGCGTCGTTCCCGCTGCGTCGCATTGCCTGCGCTGCCTGGCGGGTTGCGCCGCGCCGGTCCGCGAACGGCCGCGCGCCACGCTATAATCATCCGCTCGCCGCCGCTGCCACCGTTTTCACGCCATTCAGGCGTTTTGCCGTCAGCGCGCGTGCCCGGCATTTCCCTGCATCCGTCTGCGCCCCTCTTCGATCAGGCTCGATCCGCCCAGTGAACCCGCTACTCGACTCCCTTCAGCCCTATCCGTTCGAAAAGCTGCGTGCGCTTTTCAAGGACGTCACGCCGCCGGCCGGCCTCGCGCACATCAGCTTCGGCATCGGCGAACCGAAACATCCCACGCCGACCCTGATTCGCGACGCGGTGATTGCCTCGCTCGGCGGTTTGTCCGCGTATCCGGCCACCCTCGGCTCGCCGGCACTGCGCGAGTCGATCGCGAAATGGGTGACGCAGCGCTACACCCTGCCCCCGCTCGATCCGGCCAGCCAGGTGCTGCCGGTGGCCGGTTCGCGCGAGGCGCTGTTTGCGCTCGCACAGACGGTCATCGACCCCAAACGGAATCCTGACGGCGAGCCTGCGATCGTACTCTGTCCGAACCCGTTCTACCAAATCTACGAAGGCGCGGCGCTTCTCGCCGGCGCGCAGCCGTACTTCGTGAATAGCGACCCGGCGCGCAACTTCGCCTGCGACTATTCGGCGGTCCCGGCGGACATCTGGGCGCGCACCCAGCTGCTGTACGTGTGCTCGCCGGGCAACCCCACCGGCGCCGTGCTCACGCTCGAAGACTGGCGCGAACTGTTCGCGCTGTCGGACCGTTATGGCTTCGTGATCGCCTCGGACGAGTGCTACTCCGAAATCTACTTCGACGAAGCCAATCCGCCGCTCGGCGGCCTGGAAGCGGCCCATCGGCTCGGCCGCGGGTTCGAACGCCTCGTGATGCTGTCAAGCCTGTCCAAGCGCTCGAACGTGCCGGGCATGCGCTCGGGCTTCGTGGCGGGCGACGCCGCGATCCTGAAAGACTTCCTGCTATACCGGACATACCACGGCGCGGCCCTGTCGACGGTGTTCCAGAGTGCCAGCATCGCGGCCTGGAATGACGAAACGCACGTGCGCGAGAACCGCGCGAAGTACGTGCAGAAGTTTTCCACCGTGACGCCGATGCTCGCCGGGGTGCTCGACGTGCGCCTGCCGGACGCCGCGTTCTACCTGTGGGCGGAGGTCTCGCGCACGGGCCTGTCGGACACCGAGTTCGCCCAGCGCCTCTACGCCGACTATAATGTGACGGTTCTGCCGGGCTCCTTCCTCGCGCGCACCGCGCACGGTGTAAACCCCGGCCGCAATTTCGTGCGCATGGCGCTCGTCGCCGATGTCGACGAATGCACCCAGGGCGCACAACGAATCGTCGATTTTTGCCGCGCGCTCGCGGGCTGAGTTTTCGCGAATGTTTCGCGATTCAGCAACCCCGCGCACCGCATTCCCTTCTTCAGACTTCAACTCTTCAGAAAAGCACGCATATGTCGCAACAACTTCAGCAGATCATTGATACCGCCTGGGAAAACCGCGCCGAACTGTCGCCGAAAGCGGCCCCGGCCGACGTGCGCGAAGCCGTCGCCCACGCCATCGAGCAACTGGACAAGGGCGCGCTGCGCGTGGCCGAAAAGAAGGACGGCGACTGGATCGTCAATCAATGGCTGAAGAAAGCCGTGCTGCTGTCGTTCCGCCTGGAAGACAACGTGGTGCAACCGGCCGGCGGCTACTCCCAGTTCTACGACAAGGTGCCGTCGAAGTTCGCCAACTACACCGCTGAAGACTTCGCCGCAGGCGGCTTTCGCGTGGTGCCGCCCGCCATCGCGCGCCGTGGCTCGTTCATCGCGAAGAACGTCGTGCTGATGCCGTCGTACACCAACATCGGCGCCTATGTGGACGAAGGCACGATGGTCGACACGTGGGCGACCGTCGGTTCGTGTGCGCAGATCGGCAAGAACGTTCACCTGTCGGGCGGCGTGGGCATCGGCGGCGTGCTGGAGCCGCTGCAGGCCAACCCGGTCATCATCGAAGACAACTGCTTCATCGGCGCGCGTTCGGAAGTGGTGGAAGGCGTGATCGTCGAAGAAAACTCGGTGATCTCGATGGGCGTGTACCTCGGCCAGAGCACCAAGATTTACGACCGCGAAACCGGTGAAGTCACGTACGGCCGCATTCCGGCGGGCTCGGTGGTGGTAGCCGGCAACCTGCCCTCGAAAGACGGCTCGCACAGCCTGTACTGCGCCGTGATCGTCAAGAAAGTCGACGCGAAAACGCGTGCGAAGGTGGGCCTGAACGAGCTCCTGCGAGGCGACTAATGGCACGCGGCACCAAGACCGTCGTCTACGGCATCCCGAACTGCGACACCGTGAAGAAGGCCCGTGTGTGGCTTGAAGAGCACAACGTCGAGTTCGAATTCCACGACTTCAAGAAACACGGCGTGACCGAGCCGCTGGTTCAGGACTGGCTGAAGGACGTCAAGCTCGATGCGTTGCTGAACCGCCGCGGCACGACCTGGCGTGGTCTGTCCGACGACATGAAGGCGGCGGCGGACACGCAATCGGGCGCGATCGCTCTGATGATCCACAAGCCGTCGGTGATCAAGCGGCCGGTGCTGGTGGTCAACGGCAGGGTCAAGTCGCTCGGTTTTTCCGCGGACGAGTACACGGCGCTGTTTGCGTGATTTCGCGAAAAACGGGAACGCAACAAGCAGTAACAGGCAGCACCAGGCAGCACCAGGCATTAACAATGCGGTAAAACGCGGCCTCGCCGCGTTGCTCAAAAGCTGTTGCCGGCTGCGGTGTCCAACCGCCAGCCGGCATTTTTTCATTTCAAAGTGGCTTGTACTGAATCCATGTCCGGCACCCTCGCCCTTACCCAACAACTGATCGCGCGCGCCTCCGTCACGCCCGACGACCAGCATTGCCAGCGTCTCCTGATCGAACGCCTGGCCGCGCTCGGCTTCGAGCACGAGACGATCGAATCGAACGGCGTGACCAATCTGTGGGCCGTCAAACGCGGCGTCGACGGCACGCGCGGCAAGCTGCTCGCCTTCGCCGGCCACACGGACGTCGTGCCGACCGGCCCGCTCGAACAATGGCACTCGGCGCCGTTCGAGCCCACCCATCGCGACGGCAAGCTCTACGGCCGCGGTGCGGCGGACATGAAGGCCTCGATCGCCGGCTTCGTGGTGGCAAGCGAGGAGTTCGTCGCGGCGCACCCCGCGCATCGCGGCTCGATCGCATTCCTGATTACCAGCGACGAAGAAGGTCCCGCGACCGACGGCACCGTCAAGGTCGTCGAAGCGTTACAGGCGCGCGGCGAGCGCATGGATTACTGCCTCGTCGGCGAACCGACCTCGAGCGCGCAGTTCGGCGACATGGTAAAGAATGGCCGGCGCGGTTCAATGTCGGGCAAGCTGATCGTCAAGGGCGTGCAAGGCCATATCGCCTACCCGCATCTGGCGAAAAATCCGGTGCATCTGCTCGCGCCCGCGTTGGCCGAACTGGTTGCCGAGCGCTGGGACGACGGTAACGAGTACTTCCCGCCCACCACCTGGCAAGTGTCGAACATCCATGGCGGCACCGGCGCGACGAACGTGATTCCCGGCCATGCGGACGTGATGTTCAATTTCCGCTTCTCGACGGCCAGCACGGTGGAAGGCCTGCAGGCCCGCGTCCATGCCATTCTCGACAAACACGGTCTCGAGTACGACCTGCAATGGAGCGTGAGCGGCCTGCCGTTCCTCACCCCGCGCGGCGATCTGTCGAACGCGCTGGCCAAAGCGATCAAGGACGAAACCGGCGTCACGACTGAACTGTCGACCACCGGCGGCACCTCGGACGGCCGCTTCATTGCCCGCATCTGCGAGCAGGTGATCGAATTCGGCCCGCTGAACGCCAGCATTCACAAGATCGACGAACATATCGACGTCGCACACATCGAGCCGCTGAAGAACGTGTATCGCCGCGTGCTCGAACAACTGATCGCCTGACCCAAGGAATTTCCGCGATGACGCTCCCGTTTTCCACTGTCCGCGACCTGCTGCGTTTCGCGGTGTCGCGTTTCAACCAGGCCGGATTGTCGTTCGGCCATGGCTCGGCCAATGCGTACGACGAAGCCGCTTACCTGATCCTGCACACACTGCATCTGCCGCTCGACCTGCTGGAGCCGTTTCTCGACGCACGCCTCTCCGCCGCCGAAATCGACGCCGTGCTGAACGTGATCGAGCGCCGCGCCGGCCAGCGCGTGCCGGCCGCCTACATCACGCAGGAAGCGTGGATGCACGGCTTCCGCTTCTATGTGGATGAACGCGTGATCGTGCCGCGCTCGTTTATCGGCGAGCTGCTCCAGGACGGCCTGCAGCCGTACGTGGAAGACCCCGAACAGGTGAGTGCCGTGCTGGAACTGTGCACGGGCTCCGGCTGCCTTGCGATCCTCGCGGCGCACGCGTTCCCGAACGCGGATATCGATGCGGTCGATCTTTCCGCGCCCGCGCTCGAAGTCGCCGCGCGCAACGTGACGGACTACCGGCTCGACGACCGCGTCGCCCTGTTTGAAGGCGATCTGTATGCGCCGCTCGCCGAGCGCCGCTACGACGTGATCATCAGCAATCCGCCGTATGTGAACGCCGCGTCGATGCAGGAACTGCCCGCCGAATACAAGCACGAACCGGACATGGCTTTGGCAGGCGGCACGGACGGCATGGATATCGTGCGCCGGATCATCGCCGAAGCCCGCAACTGGCTGACCGAAGACGGCGTGCTGGTGGTGGAGATCGGCAACGAGCGTGCGAACGTCGAAGCGGCATTCGGCGGCCTCGACCTGGTCTGGCTGTCGACCAGTGCCGGCGACGACAACGTATTCCTGATTCAGGCCGCGGATCTGCCGGTATAACGCCGGACCGCCAGACCGCTTTATCGCGCGACACGCGCGGCAGACGTTCTTTGCCTGCCGCGCTTGTCGTACCTGCCGTACCTACCGCACCTGCCGTACCTGCCGTACCTGCCGTGCGTATTGCAGCGCATAGCCGCACACGCCAGCACCGCCCATCTCGCCCCCACCCGCACGCTCCGCATTCGTCAAATCGCCGAAGAAGCCGGACCGTCGCGCCCCCCAACGCCCCCACCTTCGGTAAGATGGGCGCGGTCAGCTGTCCGCGACGCCATCTAGCAGCCCCGGCGGCGCTTTGCCAACCCTTCGCCCGCCTATGCAATTCGACCTGCTTCATGTCGGCCCGCTAGTCGCCCTTGCCCATATTCTCGGGCTGGTCGCGGCGTGCCACGCGATTCTATACACCCGCACGTCGCAAGGCGCGATCGCATGGGCCGTGTCGCTGGTCGCCATGCCGTATCTGACACTGGTGCCCTACCTGTTTCTCGGACGCAGCAAATTCGAGGGCTACGCGGACGCCCGCCGCATCGAGAACGAATTGCTGCGCACGCGCGCCCATCCTCAGGAATGGGACACGCGGGCCTCATCCGCGGGACTGCCTACCCAGGAGCTCGGCGCCAGACTCGTGCATTCGCTTACGCGCCTGAGCGGCATGCCGTTCCTGCCGGGCAATTCCGTGCGCACACTCGTCAACGGCGCGGCGACTTTCGAGGCGATCTTCGAAGCAATCGAAGGCGCACGCCATTACGTGATCGTGCAGTTTTTCATCGTACGCGACGACGCGCTCGGCGAGATGCTCAAGGACGCGCTAATCGCAAAGGCACAGCAAGGTGTGCGCGTCTATTTCCTGTACGACAGCATCGGCAGTTTCGATCTGCCCCACCGCTACGTGGCGGCGCTACGCGCGGCCGGCGTGGAGACGCATCCGTTCGCCACCAATCGCCGCTTCGTCAACCGCCTGCAACTGAATTTCCGCAATCACCGCAAGATCGTCTCGGTGGACGGCGAGCGCGCGTTTGTCGGCGGACATAACGTGGGTGTCGAATACCTGGGCAGCAAGCCGCCCCTGTCGCCATGGCGCGATACGCATATCGAAGTGCGCGGCCCGGCCGTCGCCAGCATCCAGTTCGTATTCACCGAAGACTGGCACTGGGCGACCCAGCAGTTGCCAGAGTTCGCCATGCCGGCCTCCCAGCCCGCCGACGAGGGCATGCACTGCCTCGTCATGCCGAGCGGTCCAGCCGACAAGCAGGAGACCTGTTCGCTCTTCTTCGTCGAGGCGATCAATGCGGCGCGCGAGCGGATCTGGATCACCACCCCTTATCTCGTGCCCGACGAAGCCGTGTTCGCCGCGCTGCGGCTGGCCGTGCTGCGCGGCGTGGATGTGCGCATTCTGATTCCGTGCCGGCGCGATCACCGCGTGGTGTTCGCCGCCTCGAAACTGTATGCGTACGACTCGCTGCGCGCGGGCATACGGATCTTCCGCTATCAGCCGGGCTTCCTGCATCAGAAGGTCGTACTGATCGACAGCGTGGCGGCGGCGATCGGCAGCGCCAATCTCGACAACCGCTCCTTCCGGCTGAACTTCGAGATCATGGTGCTGACCGTGGACCGTGGCTTCGCCAAAGAAGTCGAAGCAATGCTGCTCAAGGACTTCGCGGAATCGCTCGAGATCGATCGCACCGAGTACCGTAATGCGAGCGCATTGCGACGCGTGCTGATGCACGTGGCGCGCTTGTTTTCACCGATCCTGTAGCGCCACTTCCGCCGCGCCAGCGGAACCGGCGCCGGCATCAACCTGAGTTCGAGCGCCGGATCGTGCCCGGCCGCCAACTTCAGCGCCCAGCCCCTGCCGCCGGCTCCGGCACGCGTTACAACAGCTTTTCGATGTCCTCGACAATCGCCTCCGGCTTGGTCAGCGGCGCATAGCGCTTCACCACATTGCCGTCGCGGCCGATCAGGAACTTGGTGAAGTTCCATTTGATCGCCTCGAGCCCCAGCAAGCCCGGCGCCTCACCGGTCAAGTAACGGAACAGCGGATGCGCATTGGCGCCGTTCACGTCGATCTTGTCGAACATCGGGAAGGTCACGCCATAGTTCTTTTCGCAGAAGCTGCCGATCTGCGTGGCGTCGCCCGGTTCCTGCTTGCCGAACTGGTTGCAGGGAAAACCGAGCACCGCGAGTCCGCGCGCCGCGTAAGTGTCATAGACCTTTTGCAGACCCGCGTATTGCGGCGTAAACCCACATTCGCTCGCCGTATTGACGATCAGCAGAACCTTGCCCTGGTAGCGCTCGAGGCTCACTTCCTCGCCGCCGAGCGTATGTGCAGAAAACGAATAGATCGATGTCATGTGCTCTCCCCGTGAAAGCCGTCAGTCTATGCCAAAAGCCGCGCCGGTACAGTCGGCCGAATGGCCGATCCTGACTGAGCGCCCGGCGTCGGCCCCGGCAGTCTAAAATAGCGTTTTTCCTCCGCCGGCCTCTTCGTGATCCGCTTTAACCAGTTCAGCCTCGCGCGCGGCACCAAGCCGCTCTTTGAAAACACCACGTTCACCCTCAATCCTGGCGAGAAGGCAGGCCTGGTGGGGGCGAACGGCGCGGGCAAGTCGACGCTGTTTGCCGTGCTGCTCGGTGAACTGCACGCCGACGGCGGTGATTTCTCCATCCCGCCGAACTGGCAGATTGCCCACGTCGCACAGGAAACGCCCGCGGCGGACAAGACCGCCCTCGCCTACACGCTAGACGGCGACGCGGCCCTGCGCGCGATCGAAGTGCGCATCGCCGAAGCCTCGGCTGCGCATGACGGCGCCGCGGAAGGTGAAGCGCACGCCGCGTTTGCCGACGCCGACGGCTACACCGCGCCCGCCCGCGCCGAGGCGTTGCTGCTCGGGCTCGGCTTCACGCTCGAACAAACGCGCGAGCCGGTCAGCAGTTTCTCGGGCGGCTGGCGCATGCGGCTGAATCTGGCGCAGGCGCTGATGTGCCGCTCCGACCTGCTGCTGCTCGACGAACCGACCAACCACCTGGATCTCGACGCGATCGTCTGGCTCGAAGACTGGCTGCACCGTTATCCGGGCACGCTGATCGTGATCTCGCACGACCGCGAGTTTCTCGATTCGGTCTGCAATGTGACGCTGCATCTGGAACATCAGCAGATCAAGCGTTACGGCGGCAACTATTCGCAGTTCGAAATCCTGCGCGCGCAACAAATTGCCTTGCAGCAAAGCGCGTATGAGAAGCAGCAGCGCACCGTCGAGCATCTGCAGAGCTACATCAACCGTTTCAAGGCGCAGGCCACCAAGGCGCGCCAGGCGCAAAGCCGCGTGAAGGCGCTTGAAAAAATGGAGTTGATCGCGCCGGCGCATGCGTCCTCGCCGTTCACATTCGAATTCCGCACGCCCGATTCCGCACCCAATCCGATGATGGTGATGGAAGACGTGCGCTGCGGCTATCGCGGCGAAGACGGCGAAATTCCGATCGTCGACCATGTCATGCTGTCGATCCAGAACGGTCAGCGCATCGGTCTGCTCGGCGCGAACGGCCAGGGCAAGTCGACGCTGATCAAAACGCTCGCCGGCACGCTCGAAGCTCTCGGCGGTCATGTGCGCGAGGGCAAAGGGCTGCGCATCGGCTACTTCGCCCAGCATCAACTCGAGACCCTGCGTCCGGACGACACGCCGCTGCAGCATCTGGCGCGTCTCGCACCAGACACACGCGAACAGGAATTGCGCGACTTCCTCGGCAGCTTCAACTTTTCCGGCGAGATGGCGACCGCGAAAATCGCCCCCTTCTCGGGTGGCGAAAAAGCCCGTTTGGCACTCGCGCTGATCATCTGGCAAAAGCCGAATCTGCTACTGCTCGACGAGCCGACCAACCACCTGGATCTCGAAACACGTCACGCGCTGACCATGGCGCTCGCGCAATTCGAGGGCACGCTGATTCTGGTGTCGCACGACCGGCATCTGCTGCGCGCCACCACCGACGTTTTCATGCTGGTGGCGAAGCACCGTCTGCAGGAATTCGACGGCGACCTCGACGATTACCGCGACTGGCTGCTCCAACACGCCGCGGAACAACGCGCGGCGCTGAAGGCAGGCACGGCATCGAGCGCCGCGGACAGCGCGGACAACGGGGTCAATCGCAAGGAGCAACGCCGCCTCGAAGCGGAAACGCGCCAGAAGCTCGCACACCTGAAAAAGCCGCTGCAAAGCCGCATCAGCAAGATCGAAAAGGAAATGGACGCGCTCAACGCGGAAAAGGCGACGCTTGACGCGTTTGTCGTCGATCCGGCCAGTTACGAGCCCGAGCAGAAAAGCAAACTGACGGAGGCCATTCGCCGTCAGGCAGATGTGAACGCGCGCCTCGAAACGCTCGAAGCCGAATGGCTCGAGACTCACGAGGAACTCGAACAAATCGGTTAGCGGCAGGATGTTGCTGCACCGCGCCGGCATCGATCGGAGGTAGCCCTTGTCACCCGTGAGTCCGTCTGCGCCTTCACCTGAGTCTTTGTCGGGGTCTTCAGCCGAGCCCTCGGCTACGTCGTCACCGGCGGCAGCGCCTGCGCCGCTGCAAGGCCTGCGCGTGCTGGACCTGACGCGCCTGCTGCCCGGTCCGGTGGCCGCCTTGCGGCTCGCGGAACTCGGCGCCGACGTACTGAAAATCGAAGCGCCCGGCGCGGGTGACCCCACCCGCACGATGATGCAGTCGTCGGCCGACCGCGTGGCGGGCCGCCCGGGCGCCTTTTACCGGCTGGTGAATCGCGGCAAGCGCGAAACGCGCCTCGACCTCAAGTCGGCAGCCGGATGCAATGTGTTGCGCGCGCTCGCGGCTGAGGCCGACGTGCTGATCGAGAGTTTCCGGCCCGGCGTGATGGAGCGCTTAGGCCTTGGCTATGAGACCCTGCGCGCGCTCAATCCGAGGCTGGTCTACTGCGCGATCAGCGGTTACGGTGCGAGCAGTCCGTTTGTCGACCATGCCGGTCACGATCTCAACTATATCGGCTACGCCGGCGTGCTCGATCAGTTGGCGAGCCGCGACGGCGTGCCGATCCTGCCGAATTTCCAGATTGCCGATCTGCTCGGCGGCGCGTTGAGCGCGGTGACGCAGATTCTCGCCGCGTTATGGCATGTGTCGCGCGGCGGCCCAGGCCGCTTCGTCGACGTGTCGATGACGCATGTCACGTACGCGCACAACATCGTCGCGCAAGTGGCGCTCGCCAACGAAGGCGCCGCACCCGCTGCCGGCGCCGGTCTGCTGAACGGCGGCGTGCCCTGCTACAACCTGTATCAAACGCTCGACAATCGCTGGCTCGCGGTCGGCGCGCTCGAACTGAAGTTCTGGGAAACGCTGTGCATGGCGCTGGACCGGCCCGAATGGGCGACGCGCCACTGGAGCCTCGGTCAGGCGATCGGCGGCCCGGATGCCATCGCGTTGACGCAGGAGTTGGCCGACCTGATCGGCAAGCGCCCGCTGGAGGAATGGGTACTGCTGCTGGAATCGCTGGACTGCTGCGTCTCGCCGGTACTGACGCCGGCGGAAGCCGCGCAGCACCCGCTGTTTAACCGCGAGGCGTATGCGGCGATGAACCACGATAAAGACAGCAACGACGCTGGGGCAGCGAGCACCTGATCGGCCAAATCATCAAGCTCTCGACGCAGACGATTGCGGGCGCTTGTGGGCGCCTGTGAGCAATTGCGGACGGCCGGCTCCACACCCCACCGCCCCCAACTTCAGCGCCGCACCGCCGTTTGCCGCGGTAAAACCTGGCGCGGCGATTTTTCGTCGTCGTACAGGAAATGCTTGCGGCCTTCCACGTGACGGTTGATCGTCGCGCGCACTTCGGCGGCGGTCACATCTTCGGCCACTACCCGGCGCGAAATCTGCCCGGTCGTATCGATCCACTCGACAATCCGGCAAGCACCGCCCCAAGGCTGGCGAATGGGCTCGGAGACGCGGCAGCCACGCACCTGCATCGGCCGCTCGACCACGGATTCATATGACTGTTTCAAGGCGCGATCCTTTTTTCGGCATCAGAACGGATGCAACACCTTCGCAGCTTAGAAAAAAGGAATGTCGGGCAGGTTACAGACAATATGGAGATATTTACCGCCCATTACGGTCGCGCCGGCGCCCGCAGGCGCCAAAGCCCCGTCTAGTCGAGCGTGCGGACCCGGTCGATGGCCTGCTCGATCCTTTCGACAGCAACAACCTGTAAGCCTTCAATCGGCTGCTTCGGTGCATTGGCCTTCGGAATCACCGCGACTGAAAAACCCAGTTTGGCCGCTTCCTTCAGACGATCCTGACCGCGCGGCGACGGTCGGATTTCGCCGGCAAGCCCCACTTCGCCAAATACAACCAGCCCCTTGGGCAGCGGCTTGTTGCGCATGGAAGAGTGGATCGCGAGCAGCACGGCCAGATCGGCCGCAGGCTCGGTAATCTTCACGCCGCCCACCGCGTTCAGGAACACGTCCTGGTCGAAACAGGCAATCCCGGCATGCCGATGCAGCACCGCCAGCAGCATGGCCAGCCGGTTCTGCTCCAATCCCACGGCGAGGCGCCGGGGATTCGGCGCATTGGCCGCGTCGACCAGCGCCTGCACTTCGACCAGCAACGGCCGCGTGCCTTCCTGCGTCACCAGCACGCACGACCCCGGAACGGATTGCTCGTGCTGCGACAGAAACAACGCCGATGGATTGGCGACGCCGCGCAAACCACGCTCGGTCATCGCGAACACACCGAGTTCGTTGACCGCGCCGAAGCGGTTCTTGATCGCGCGCACCAGGCGGTACGACGAATGCGTGTCACCCTCGAAGTACAACACCGTATCGACGATGTGCTCGAGCACGCGCGGCCCGGCGAGCGCCCCTTCCTTGGTGACGTGGCCGACCATGATGATGGTAGTGCCTGACTGCTTGGCGATGCGCGTCAATTGCGCCGCGCATTCGCGCACCTGCGCGACCGAACCGGGCGCGGAGGTCAGCGCATCGGAATAGACGGTTTGAATCGAGTCGATCACCGCGACGTCCGGCCGCTGCTCGGCGATCGTCGCCTGAATTTTCTCCAGCTGGATTTCCGCCAGCAGTTGCAGCTCGCTCGCCTTCGAGCCGGGCTCCAGCAACGAAAGTCGTTGCGCACGCAACGCAATCTGCGCGGCGGATTCTTCACCGCTGATATATAGCGCGCGCTTGTCCGCGGCGATTTCCGCGAGCGATTGCAACAGCAGCGTCGATTTGCCGATGCCCGGATCGCCGCCGATCAGCACCACGCCTCCTGGCACGAGACCGCCGCCCAGCACCCGGTCGAACTCGCTGACGCCGGTCGAAAAGCGCGGCACGTCGGATGCTTCGATATCGGCGAGGCGCCGCACCGGCGCGCTCTTCGCGAGCGACTGGAAGCGATGCGTGGACGGCGCTTCCGCGACCGATTCCACCAGCGTGTTCCATGCATTGCATGACGGGCACTGCCCGGCCCACTTCGGCGATTGACCGCCGCATTCACTGCATACGTACAACGTCTTCTGTTTAGCCACGCGTCCTTGCCTGTGTTGCTGTTCTCTGGATGGTTGGTTACGCCGACCGTGCCTTACTCCGCACGCATCGGCACGCGCGGCGCGACCGCGCACATCAGCTCGTAGCCAATCGTGCCGCAAGCCTGCGCGACGTCGTCGATCGGCAGCGACGCGCCCCACAACTCGACTCGCGAGCCGGTGTTGGCTGTCGGGATCGGCGTGAGGTCGACGGTCAGCATGTCCATCGACACCCGCCCGACGATCCGCGTACGCACGCCGTCGACGATCACCGGCGTGCCTTCCGGCGCGACTCGCGGATAACCGTCCGCATAACCGCAGGCCACCACGCCGATGCGCATCGCCCCGCGCGCCTTGAACGCCGACCCGTAGCCGACCGTATTGCCCTCGGCAAGCGTCTGCACGGCGATCAGTTCGGAGGCGAGCGTCATGGCCGGTTGCAGGCCGGTGCCGGCGATCGCGGCTGTCACGCCCGAGGGGGACGCGCCGTACAGCATGATGCCCGGCCGCACCCAGTCGAAGTGCGCGGCCGGATGCCACAGCGTGGCCGCCGAATTCGACAGGCTGCGCGCGCCGGCAATGCCTTGCGCGCCGCGCTCGAACGCTTCCATCTGGTGCGTGATGCCGCGCTCGCCATCGGCGTCCGAGAAATGGGTCATCAACGTGATCTGACCGACGCCCTGGCAGGCCCGCGCACGCTCCCACGCCGAGCGGAATTTTTCCACCGTGTAACCGAGGCGGTTCATGCCGGTGTTCATCTTCAACTGGATATTGACGGGCTTGGACAGACGCGCCATTTCGAGCATGCGCAACTGTTCGTCCGAATGCAGCGCCGTGGTGAGGCTGTAGCGATCGATCACGTCGATGTCGGTCGGACGAAAGAAGCCTTCGAGCAGCAGAATCGGTCCGGCCCAGCCCAACTCACGCAACTTCACGGCTTCCTCGAGGTCCAGCAGACCAAAGCCGTCGGTCGCGCGCAAGCCGGGAAAAGCACGCGCAAGGCCATGCCCGTAGGCGTTCGCCTTGACGACAGCCCAGATTTTGGATTTCGGCGCATAGCGCCGGGCGACAGCGAGATTATTGGCGAGTGCGGCGGTGTGAATCGTGGCTGAGAGCGGGCGCGGCATAGGTAATTTTCGTAAAGACGCTTGCGAATCAGGAGCTTACAGGGCGTTTTCAGTGCTCGGCAGCCCGCTGGGCGGTGCGATCAAGGATTTTGCTAGTCCGAATCCAGCTATTTTCGTGATATAAAGCCGTGCGCACAACCCATTTCGAACGGTATAAGCCCGGACGCCTCGCACGCGGCCGGGGCGGACAGACCGCAGCGAGGACAGCATCGCATCAGATGAAAAAAGGTTTTTACACCATCATGGCCGCGCAGTTTTTTTCGTCGCTGGCCGACAATGCGCTTCTGATCGCTGCTATCGCACTGCTGAAAGATCTTCACGCCCCGAACTGGATGACGCCGCTGCTCAAGTTGTTCTTTGTGCTGTCGTACGTCGTGCTGGCCGCTTTCGTGGGCGCTTTCGCCGACTCCCGTCCGAAGGGACAGGTGATGTTCGTCACCAATACGATCAAGGTGGCCGGCTGCATCACGATGCTGGTCGGCGCACACCCGTTGATCGCCTATGGCATTGTGGGTTTCGGTGCGGCGGCCTACTCCCCCGCCAAATACGGCATTCTTACCGAGCTGCTGCCGCCTGACCGGCTGGTCGCGGCGAACGGCTGGATCGAAGGCACCACGGTCGGCTCGATCATTCTCGGCACCGTGCTCGGCGGCGCGCTCATCAGTCCGCATATTGCCGCGCCCATCCTGCGGCACCACATCCCGACGGTCAACACTCCCGCCGAAGCGGCAATGCTGGTGATCATGGCAATCTACGTGATCGCGGCGCTCTTCAATCTGCGCATTCCCGACACCGGCGCGCGTTATCCGAAACAGGAACGCGGCCCGATCAAGCTGGTCACCGATTTCGCCGACTGTTTCCTCGTGCTGTGGCGCGACAAGCTGGGCCAGATCTCGCTTGCCGTCACCACACTGTTTTGGGGCGCCGGCGCGACGCTGCAATTCATCGTGCTGAAGTGGGCCGAGGTGCAGTTGAACATGTCGCTTTCAGAAGCGGCGATTCTGCAGGCCGTGGTGGCAGTAGGCGTGGCAGCCGGCGCGATTTTCGCGGCCTCGCGCGTGCCGTTGAAGAAATCGCTGACTGTCCTGCCGGTCGGCATCATGATGGGTATTGCCGTGATGCTGATGGCCTTCTACACGCGCAATCTGTTCCCCACGCATTGGGGCCTGTATTTCGGCCGTGTGCATGTGCCGGGCTATCTGATCGTCGCGTATATCTTCCTGATGATCGTCGGCGGCCTGTCGGGCTTTTTCGTCGTGCCGATGAATGCGCTGCTCCAGCATCGCGGCCACGTGCTGCTCTCGGCGGGTCACTCGATCGCCGTGCAGAACTTCAACGAAAATCTCTCCGTGCTCGTGATGCTGTGCCTGTATGCCGTGCTGGTCTGGCTCGACGTGCCGGTCACGGCGGTGATCGTACTATTCGGCACCTTCGTCTGCGTGATGATGTGGCTCGTCATGCGGCGCCACCAGGCGAATCAGCGCGCGTTCGACTCGGTCGCGCTGATCGGCGAAGCCAAGCATTGACCCGCGCCGGGCAGTGCACCGGCTGCCCACGCCCTCTTCTTTTCCTCGCTTTACCATGACTCAACCCATTGCCAATGTGCTGACGATCGCCGGTTCCGACTCTGGCGGCGGCGCCGGCATTCAGGCCGATCTGAAGGCGTTCTCGGCGCTCGGCGCCTACGGCGCGAGCGTGATCACCGCGCTCACCGCTCAGAACACGCGCGGCGTCACGGCAATTCATGCGCCGGAACCCGCGTTCATCACGGCGCAACTCGACGCGGTGTTCGACGACATCCGTATCGATGCAGTGAAAATCGGCATGCTGGCGAATGCGCAGATTGTGCGCGCGGTCGCCGACGCGCTGCGGCGCTACAAGCCGAAGCACATCGTGCTCGACACGGTGATGATTTCGAAGAGCAACCACGCGTTGCTGCTGCCGGATGCGGTTGCAGCTTTGCGCGACGAGTTGCTGCCGCTCGCCGACCTGTTGACGCCGAATCTGCCGGAAGCCGCAGCCTTGCTTGGCATGCAGGCAGCCACCGATGAAGCCGGCATGGTCGAACAAGGCGAAGCGCTGCGCGCGCTTGGCGCGCGGGCGGTGCTGATGAAGGGCGGCCACCTGAGCGCCACGGACAGCCCCGACTGGCTCGTTCAGGACAGCGGCGCGCTACGCCTGGGTGGCCCCCGCGTGCCGGTGAAGAATACGCATGGGACGGGCTGCACGCTGTCGTCGGCGATTGCGGCGCTGATTCCGCAGCGCGCCGATCTGGCGGGCGCGGTCGCCGATGCCAAGCTGTACCTGACCGGTGCGTTGCAGGCAAGCGATCAACTCGACGTGGGCAGCGGCGTTGGGCCGGTGCACCATTTCTATCGGTGGTGGTGAGCGGCGAAAGCGCTTCGGCATCGCGGCGGGACTAGCCGCTGCGATGCGCAGCCGGTTCCGCGCCGCTATTGCCGGGGTTCGCCCTATTTTTCTGGCGATTCTCGCGACTCTTGCGGCTGCCGTGCATAGGCCTGCGCCAGCTCTGGCCAGGCATCCGGTACGATGAAGCCACGCGAAAGTTCGACCAGGTTGCCGGCGCTGTCGGCCGCGAACGCCGCGACCATCGTCGGTCCATGCTGAGATGAGGTTTGTTCGGCAAGCGTGCTCTGATCGACGAAGGCAAACTCCAGGGCGCCCGCTTCCCCCTTTTCATGACGCCTCGGCGCAAGCCATTCCAACCGTGGCAGCACGCGCCACGTCTGTGCATGGGCAGCGGCAAAGTCCGCCCAGTCGCTGCGCGTCACCCACCAGCCCCGCCCGTGCGACGGATCGAGTTCGGCAGGATCGGCCGGCGTTTCTCCCGCCCGATAGAACAGCCAGCCCTTGATGAACATTTGCGGCGTCCACGGTCCTGCATAGCCGACCGAGGCGAACTCTTCACGTGCGCTCAACGGCAATTGATGATTCAGCACATGCGCAAGCTTCAGATCGAAGCGGTCCTTCAGATTCGGGCCGACGTAATCGGCTAATCGCGGCACCGACTGCGCAGGGTGTTCGCCCGCATGCAGATAGCACTTCACCGCCAACTCCCAATGCAGGCGCGCGCCCTGCTGCGTCTGCACCAGAAAATCGCATTCGCCGAGCGTCATGCCCGCGCGCCGTAACGGCACGCCGGCCGCGACGAGGCGGGCCGCCGGTCCATGTTGCAGGAACCATCCGAGCAGCCATTCGGCGTAGCGGCCAAGCCGCGTGATACGCGTCGCGGCGAGCTCGCGCTGCAAGTCCGCCGGATCGGCGTCCAGCGCGCGTAACCAGTTGCAGGTCGCTTCAGCTTCCTGCGGCGAGCCGAACGGACGGGCGAGCGCACCGACCGGTGGTTGCGCGCGCAACAAATCGGCGCTCAGCAGCAGCCACGCGAGATCGCGCACAGCCGGTTCGCGCAATGTGTCGAGCAGTTTTCCGAGAATCGCAGCGGATGGGTCCGGCGCGCCGGCGACGCGCGCCGCCGGTCCGCTCCCGGCCGTCACTTTGCCGCGCTGGACGGCACGCCGCCCGCCGCGAGCCACGTGTCGCGCGCGAGGCACAGATCGGCCCAGGCCTTCGCCTTGTCGGGCAGGCTGCGCAGCAGATACGCCGGGTGGTAAGTGACGATCACCGGCACCCCTTCGTATTCGTGCACACGGCCGCGCAGCGACGAAATGCTCGCTTCGGTCCTGAGCAGACTTTGCGCGGCGAAGCGGCCGAGCGCCACGATCAGCTTCGGCTTGACCAGCGCGACCTGGCGTTGCAGATACGGCTCGCAGCGCGCGACTTCATCCTGCTCGGGATTGCGGTTGCCTGGCGGGCGGCACTTGATCACGTTCGCGATGTAGACGTTGCTGTCACGCGCGAGCATCAACGAGCGCAGCATATTGTCAAGCAGCTTGCCGGCCTGGCCGACGAACGGCTCGCCCAGCCGATCTTCATTCTCACCGGGCGCTTCGCCGATCAGCATCCAGTCGGCATTGCGATCGCCGACGCCGAATACCGTGTTGGTGCGTTTCTCGCACAGACGGCAGCGCTCGCAGGCGGCGACCCGCTCGCTCAACGCGTCCCAGTCGAGTGTCTGGATCGGAGCAAGCTCGGGTGCCTCCCCGCGCGCCTCAACGGGAGCGTGACCCGGCAGATCGTCGAACCATGCGAAATCGTCGTCGGGCGGGGTGTCGAACGCAGGTGGCTCGGGCGTGCGCGACTGCTGCGATGATTGCGATGCGTGCGATGGGTGCTTGATCGGCGGCGGGACATCGGCCGGTGCTTGCATCCGCGCCTGCGCCTGTTTCTGCTCGGGTGGCGATGCGCGACGCTCGCCTGGCGCTCGCGCGGCTTCGTCTTGCCACGCGTCGCCCGCAGGCGGCGCGGCGCGCGTCGAACCGGCCGCAGGCGTTGCCGGCCGGCTATCCTGCGCAAGCGCAGCCGGCGACGTTTCATGCGCCGCCTCACGCGGATTGCCGGGTCGTGCCGCCTGATTCGCCGCTGGCGCCCCGGCGCTCTGCCCAACCTCGGCTTCAACCGCAGGCTCCTGCGCCGCCGACATACCGCGGCGCACCCACAACGGCGCGAGTCCGAACTCTTCCAGTACCGATTCATGCAGCGCCATCTGCGCCCTCCGTGGCAAACGAGAAACGCATCACGATGGCGTCCTCCCGGCTGCGATGCCGCGCCGGATAATAATTTTTGCGCCGGCCAATCGACGCAAAACCGAAGCGCTCGTAAAGCCGGATCGCCCGATGATTCGACGGCCGCACTTCGAGCAGCAGGCCGTCGAGCTTCTCCGCGCGCGTGATGCGCACCGCTTCGCGCAGCAGCGCGAGCCCGGCACCGGCACCTTGCGCGGCGGGCGTCACGCACAAATTGAGCAGATGCATTTCATCGACCACCGGCATCAACACGCAATAACCGATCAGCGTGCCGGTTACGTGCCGCATGCAGATGCCGAAGTAGCCGTTGCGCAGCGAGTCGCCGAAATTACCGCGGCTCCAGGGGAATTCGTAGGCGATCTTTTCGATGGCCGCGACCTCGTCCAGATCGGCTTCGGTCATCGGCGACATATAGCGGTCCGCCAGCAACACGCCACTCATTGCCGGCCCTCGCCCTGATGCGCGTCATGCGCCAGTCCGGCCGCCTGCCCGGCCTTGGCGGCTTTTTCGGCCTTTTCGGCAACCCGCTCTGCCGTGGTCTGGGCGACCTTGTCGCGAATGTATTCCGGTGCGGCCTGGTCGGCGGGCACGGTGCGGCCGGCGCGCAATGCGCGCAGCGCCGCGTGCGCGAGCGGCACCGCATGCGGCAACGCTTCATCGTCGACGGTTCGCGCCGCCGCGACGGCGGGCAGCCGTTCACCAAACGCAGCAGCGGCATTGCCTGCCAACGTGAACGGGACGTCGGGCAAGACCAGCCGTTGCGGCGCGTCCAGCGACGCCGGCTGCAGCGTGCGCCATTCGCCAGAAGCGGCGTCCCATTCGTAGTCGGCCCAGTAGATTTCGTCCATCCGGGCATCGAGCGCGGCAAGCACGCGCGTTGCCGACGGATCGCGCAGCCGTGCGCTTTCCGCGCAGGCCAGCAGCGTGCTGACCGGCACGACCGGCAGGTTCAACCCAAACGCGAGGCCTTGAGCGACGCCCGTCGCCGTGCGCAGGCCGGTGAACGAGCCGGGGCCGGAGCCGAAAGCGATGGCGTTGCAATCCACCAGTTTCAGGCCGGCTTCGCCGAAAAGTTCGCGAATGGCGGGTAGCAGGCGCGTGCTGGAAACCGCACCGGTTTGTTCGTGGCGCACCCAGATTCGCGGTTCGGCGCGGCCTGGGTCCGCTGCCTGGCTCGCCGCGCCGCCAACCGCGGACAGAAGCGCTACCGAGCAGAATTCGGTCGAGGTATCGAGGGCAAGAAGCACAGTTTGAGTCATGGACCGTATTGTAATCGGCACGGCGCGTGCAGATGCGGTTTTGGATTTGCGCGCGAGGCGGGGATGGATGTTTGGAATAAGCCCTCGGCCCTGCGGTAACGCGCAGTTGTTATGATCGTCAGCCCAGCCAAATTCAATCCCGCCAGCCGGGCAAAATCACCATGACAGACATCAACGCGCAATTCGTCCAGGCTCAGGAAGATGCAAAGCAACTGCCCGAGCGTCCAGGCAACCTCACCCTTTTGCGCCTCTACGCCCTCTTCAAGCAGGGCACCGAGGGCGACGTCCACGGCGACAAACCCGGTTTCACGGATATCGTCGGCAAATACAAGTATGACGCGTGGGCCGCACTCAAAGGAACCGCGCAAGACGCGGCAAAGCAGCAATACGTCGAACTGATCGAAGCCCTCAAGAGCGGCGCCGCTGCCTGAATCTGACCCCGTAGGGAAATCCGCTGTCGAAACGTCTGGCCGGGAACATCGGCCAGATCTCGCCAGGCCGAGGCCATTCGCGGCCCCGCGGGAGGGCTTGAGAGCTCATTGCGAGCCGACACAGGCAGCCCCCTTGGCGCGGCACCTTAAGCCCATTCGGGCCGCCCCGCGAAAGTTTTCCGCCAGGAAACGTCTTAACGGTGGCGCAGTGCAACAAAACTCTATACAATGCTGCCTGCGCTTCACTGCTTTGCCCGGCTTCTTCTAGCGGCCTTTGCGGCGCAGCGCCTCGTAGCGTTTAGCTCCAATCCAGTTTAGAACCTGTCCCCTCCTGCCTAGCCCCCTACGGGCGATCATGTCCCAGGCTGGCGGCACGCCGTGTTGGCATGTCGCATCCGATACAGCTTCTAACGAAAAGCTCGCCTTTATTGTCGCGAGCTGCCCCCGTTTTTCGATTTGCTCGCTGCTTCTTTGCTCGCTGAATCCGACGACTTGGGTATGCCGATTGGCGCCGACGTTTTAATTCCCTGTGTATCAAGGATTCTCATGACTTCGAGCAATACCCCCAGCAGCCCGTTGAACGCCATCGCCGATCAAGCCCTCGGTCTCGCCGACGCTCCCGCACAAGCCGCAGCCGTTGCTGCCGCTCCGGAAGCTGTCGCCGCTGAAGCCGCTGCGCCGGCCGGTCCGTCGTTCGCGTCGCTCGGCCTGTCCGCGGATGTCGTCTCCGCGCTGACCGCCGCTGGCTACCAAACCCCGACCCCGGTTCAGCAACGCGCGATCCCCGCCGGCATCGCCGGCCGCGATCTGCTGGTCTCGAGCCCGACCGGTTCGGGCAAGACCGCCGCGTTCATGCTGCCCGCGATCGAACGTTTCTCGCAATTGCAAAAGGCGCAAGCCAGCCAGCCGCGTGAACCGCGTCCGGCTGATGGCGCCCGCACGCGCCGTCCGCAACCGGTTGCCCGTCCGACCATGCTGGTTCTGACGCCGACCCGCGAACTCGCGATGCAGGTCACCACTGCCGCTGCCACATACGGCAAGCACCTCAAGCGTCTGCGCACCGTCAGTATTCTGGGCGGCGTCGCTTACGGCCAACAGCTGATGCTGCTGGCAAAGAACCCGGAAATCCTGGTTGCCACGCCGGGCCGTCTGATCGACCACCTGGAACGCGGCCGTATCGACCTGTCGCAACTGCAGATCCTCGTGCTCGACGAAGCTGACCGCATGCTCGACATGGGCTTCATCGAAGACATCGAAACGATCGTTGCGGCAACGCCGGCTTCGCGTCAAACCATGTTGTTCTCGGCCACGCTCGACGGCAAGATCGGTTCGCTGACGGGCCGCCTGCTGAAGGATCCGGAACGGATCGAAATCGTTCAGCGCCTCGAACAACGCACCAACATCGCGCAAACCGTCCACTATGTCGACGACCGCGATCACAAGGATCGTCTGCTCGACCATCTGCTGCGCGACGAAGGCCTCGATCAGGCTATCGTCTTCACGGCAACCAAGATGGACGCTGACCAACTGGCTGGCCGTCTGGCCGACGCCGGTTTCGAATCGGCAGCTCTGCACGGCGATCTGCCGCAAGGCGCGCGTAACCGCACGATCAAGGCCCTGCGCGAGCGTCGTGTGCGCGTGCTGGTGGCCACGGACGTCGCCGCTCGCGGTATCGACATTCCGGGCATCACGCACGTGTTCAACTATGACCTGCCGAAGTTCGCTGAAGACTACGTGCACCGTATCGGCCGTACCGGCCGTGCTGGCCGCTCGGGTATCGCGGTGAGCCTCGTGCATCACGCCGAACAAGGCGCACTCAAGCGCATCGAGCGTTTCGTGCGCACCCCGCTGCCGGTCAACGTCGTCGCCGGCTTCGAGCCGCGCAAGTCGGCTCCGTCTGGTGGTGGCGGCCGTCCTGGCTTTGGCGGCCGTGGCCGTCCGGGCGGTGGCAATGGCGGTGGCCGTCGCTTCGGTAGCGGCAGCGGCGCTGGCAAGCCGGCCGGTAACGGCGGCGGTTCGCGCAGCGGTAGCGGCAATGGCGGCGGCTGGGCCGGCAAGTCGGCTGGCGGCGGTTCGCGTGAAGGCGGCTTCGGCGGCGGTTCGCGCGACGGCGGTTACGGCGCACGCCGCAGCGATGGTCCGCGTACGGCGCGTCGCGGCAGCTAAGCGGCAGCTAAGCGGCAGCTAAGCAACTCAGTCATCAGGCAAGCGCTACTGGCGTGGCTCGTTCAGCACGTAAGGCGGCCTGAAAAGACCCGAACGGCCTTTGCGCCGTTCGTCAGTCGAAAGAAACCGGTGCTCAGGCACCGGTTTTTTTTCGTCTGTACCTGGGCATCTGTCGATATTTCACGATGTGGAAAATTTTTTTGCGTCGTAAAAAATCGTGCTGCACGGCACAACACACCCTATTGCAAGATGGAAAAATACGTTTCTCAATGTGGAACGTAGATCGTAATGAATTGATTTTTAACGAAAATAAATATTCAAAAAACGCTTCTTGCCCGCTATTGCGCGACAATCGATTTGCCTAGACTCTTATATAAGACTTCACGAAACGAAACGCCTCAAGCGGCCAAACGCTTCGACGAAGACAGAGTCACCCCATCCATTACAGGCAACCAAGGAGCACACCATGTCGCGCGAACAACAAGCCAAACAACTTCAACAGCAATGGGAAACCGATCCGCGCTGGAAAGGCGTGAAGCGTACGTATACAGCCGAGGACGTGATCCGTCTGCGCGGCTCGCTGCAAGTGGAGCACACGCTCGCCAAGCGTGGCGCGGAAAAACTGTGGGAAAGCGTCAATAACGAGCCGTTCGTGAACTCGCTCGGCGCGCTGACCGGCAACCAGGCGATGCAACAGGTCAAGGCCGGCCTGAAGGCGATCTACCTGTCGGGCTGGCAAGTGGCGGGCGATGCGAACGTGGCCGGTGAAATGTACCCGGACCAGTCGCTGTATCCGGCGAACTCGGTGCCGCTCGTCGTGAAGCGCATCAACAATACGCTGACGCGCGCTGACCAGATCCAATGGTCGGAAGGCAAGAACCCGGGCGACGAAGGCTATATCGACTACTTCGCACCGATCGTGGCCGATGCGGAAGCCGGCTTCGGCGGCGTGCTGAACGCGTTCGAACTGATGAAGGCCATGATCGAAGCGGGCGCTGCGGGCGTGCACTTCGAAGATCAGCTTGCTTCGGTGAAGAAGTGCGGCCACATGGGCGGCAAGGTGCTCGTGCCGACCCGCGAAAACATCGCCAAGCTGACCGCCGCGCGCCTGGCCGCCGACGTCTCCGGCACGCCGACCGTGCTGCTGGCGCGCACCGACGCGGAAGCCGCCGACCTGATCACGTCGGACGTGGATGACAACGACAAGCCGTTCCTGACGGGCGAACGCACGGTGGAAGGTTTCTACCGTACCAAGCCGGGTCTGGAGCAGGCGATCTCGCGTGGCCTCGCCTACGCGCCGTACGCCGACATGATCTGGTGCGAAACCGGCAAGCCGGACCTCGAGTTCGCGAAGAAATTCGCTGATGCGATCCACAAGGAATTCCCGGATCAGCTGCTGTCGTACAACTGCTCGCCGTCGTTCAACTGGAAGAAGAACCTGGACGACGCAACCATCGCCAAGTTCCAGCGCGAACTCGGCGCCATGGGCTACAAGTTCCAGTTCATCACGCTGGCCGGCTTCCACGCGCTGAACTACTCGATGTTCAACCTCGCGCACGGCTATGCCCGCAATCAGATGACCGCGTTCGTCGAAATGCAGCAGGCTGAATTCGCGGCGGCGGAAAAGGGCTTCACCGCGGTCAAGCATCAGCGCGAAGTCGGTACCGGCTACTTCGACGCCGTGACGCAAACGGTCGAGCGCGATGCATCGACGACCGCGCTGCATGGCTCGACGGAAGACGAACAGTTCTTCGACAAGAAGGTCGCTTAAGCCGCATCAGCGACTTGAGTCACGTCATATCGAAGTCTGATCGCAGGAACGGCAAGGCAGACGAAAAAGCGGCCCCGTGAGAGGGCCGCCGTCAGGGAGGAGCGAAACCATCAGGGCTTGCGGAGAGAGTACGCCGTTTGCCCTGATGGCTGGAATCTGGGAGAGGTGGCAACAGCAACCATCTTGCATGGGACCAGCGTAGACAAAGTCAGCACAACGCATTGTGCGGCGAGCATAGGACGCGCCGGCCTTATCGCCGGCGCGTTTTTTTTGCAGCGCTATATCTGCCGGCGGCGCGAATTGCGCCCAGGCCGCTTAGCGGTAGACGATCACAGGAATCTTCGTATGCGTCAGGACGCGCTGCGTCTCGCTGCCGATCAGCAGGCTGCCAAGCCCGCGCCGCCCATGCGAAGCCATGAAAATCACGTCGCAGCCACCCTGCTCCGCAGCTTCGATGATGCCGAGATACGGCGCCGGATGCACGCTGGTACGGCTGTCGAAGGCGACGCCGACACGGCGCGCGGCCAACTCCACTTCCCGCAGATGCACCCGTGCTTCACGCTCGCTGCGCTGCAAAAACTCGACCGGCGGTTCGATCACGACGTCGGAGAACGGGGAGTACGGATATTGCGGCAGACAGGCGTAGGCGGTAACGCGAGCGCCAACGGCCTGCGCGAGATCGATGGCGCCGTCTATCGCTTTACGTGACAGGTCGGAACCATCGGTCGGAACCAGGATGTGCCTGAACATGATGTCCTCCTTCGCCGGCTTCGTGCTGCGCGGCGTCAGCGTCCCTCGATCGGCCAGAAGCCGTTCCAATCGATTGTAGGTCGCAGAAATGAGCTCAAGGCCGTCGTGCGGGTCTGTCCGCATATCGGAAACCCGCTGCGCGGCGATTGGGCGAGGCGGTATTGCATTGGAGCGCAGGCTGTCAGTGGCGTGCTGGCTGCACCCAGGCAGCATCTCGACCGGTGTCAGTTCCAGTAATCGGGATGGCCGTACGTATGCTTGAGAAAGTCCAGAAACAGACGAACCCGCAGCGGCAAATGCCGGCGCTGGGGAAACACCGCGTGGATGCCGATCGGCGGCGCGGCGAACTCGTCGAGCACGCTAACCAGCCGGCCTGCGGCGATATCCGTACCGACTTCCCACCACGAGCGCCAGGCGAGCCCATAACCCTCGAGGCACCACTCATGCAGCACGGCGCCATCCGAGCATTCCATCGTGCCGGACACCTTGATCGACACGACCTTGTCGCCCTGCTGGAACATCCAGCCGCGCTGCTGATTGGCGCTTGCGCCGAGCGCGAGGCAGTTGTGGTGCGCGAGATCGGCCAGCGTGTGCGGCGAGCCGCGCCGGCTCAGATACGACGGCGCCGCCACGCACACGCGGCGGTTCTCACCGAGCTTGAGCGACACCAGCGACGAATCCGGCAGCTCACCCAGACGCACGGCACAGTCGAATCCCTCGTTGACCAGATCGACCAGCCGGTCGGACAGGTCAAGCGTGATCGACACGTCCGGGTGTGCAACGGTGAACGCAGGCACCAGCGGTGCAACATGCCGGCGCCCAAATCCGGCCGGCGCCGACAGCCGCAGATGGCCGCTCGCCTTCACGCCGCCCGCCGACACGCTGGCCTCGGCGTTCTGCATATCGTGAATGACGCGCTGGCAATCCTCGAGAAACGCCGAGCCCTCGAAGGTCAGCGTGATCTTGCGCGTGGTGCGTACCAGCAGTTTGACGCCGAGGCGCTCTTCGAGCGCATCGATGCGGCGGCCGATGATGGCGGGCGCGACGCCTTCGGCGAGTGCCGCGGCGGACAAACTGCCCTTGGCCGCAACGGTGACGAAAGTCTCGATCTGCTTGAAACGGTCCATGGGTCGCGAAGCCGCAATGCCCCAAAGGAATTCCCTCGGGAGCATTGCGGGAAAGTGGTCGGTGCGCGTCAGATTAGGTGGATGAAAGTAAAAGATCAAGTGATCTTTAGCCTCTTTTTTATCATGGAGCATCACTAATACAATCCGTCCTGACCTCTGATAGGAGTGCACGGCAATGTCGGCCACAACGACACTTTTCCCCAAAGCAGTGATTTTCGACGCATACGGCACGCTTTTCGACGTGCATTCGGTGATCGCTGCCGCGGAGCAGATGTTCCCGGGCCAGGGCGACGCGCTCTCGCAGTTGTGGCGCCAAAAACAGATCGAATACACGCAACTGCGCACCCTCGCCGATCCCGCCAGCGCACCTGGCGCGCATTACCGGCCGTTCTGGGACATCACGCTCGACGCCTTGCGCTTCGCTGCTAGGAAACTGCAACTCACGCTGGGCCGCGCGGCGGAAAAGCGCTTGATGGACGAATATGCGTGCCTGTCCGCTTTCCCCGATGCCGTGCCCGCGCTGCGCCAGTTGCGCGACACGCCGGTGGCGCCGGTGGCGTCGTGCGGGATCACAACCCCGTCCGCCTCGACGAGCGGCAAAGCTGCGCCGGAGACAGCGGCCCGCCCCGGTCTCGCGATCCTTTCGAACGGCAATCCGCAAATGCTGGACATCGCCGTGAAAAGCGCGGGCATGACGCGTCTGTTCGACCATGTTCTGTCCGTCGATACCGCACGCGCCTACAAACCCTCGCCCGCGGCTTATTCGCTCGGCACGCAAGCCTTCGGCGTCGAACCGCGCGAAATCGTCTTCGTGTCGTCGAACGGCTGGGACGTGGCAGGCGCGAGCTGGTTTGGCTTCACCACTTTCTGGCTTAACCGGCAAAACGCACCAGCCGAAGAACTGGGCGTCACGCCGCATGGCGCGGGCGGAAGCATGAACGATCTGCTCGCTTTTCTGAAGTCCCTCGCGTCGCCCGGCCGCACTGGCGGCACGGGCAGCACCGGCAATCCCGGTGGCAGCCGCACGCGCCACAGCCCTGGCGCATGACCGCTACCAACTGGATTCCACGACGCAATTCAACCGCATCTCAACATTTGCATCTTTGCAATTTGACCGACCAAGGAGAAACCATGGCAAATCCGCTGTCATCGCAGTCATCGCTGCAGTTGCCGCAGGGCATGGAAATCACGGCTGAGATCAAGCCGGGCTATGAAGCAATCCTCACCCGCGAAGCGCTCGAGCTCGTCGCCGCGCTGCATCGCACGTTCGAGCCGCGCCGTCAGCAGCTGCTGCAAGCGCGTGTCGAGCGCACCAAACGGCTCGACGCCGGCGAGCGCCCTGACTTCCTCGCCGAAACAAAAAGCGTGCGTGAAGGCGACTGGAAGATAGCGCCGCTGCCGCAAGATCTGCAATGCCGCCGTGTGGAAATTACCGGTCCGGTTGAGCGCAAGATGATCATCAACGCGCTGAATTCGGGCGCGGATTCGTACATGACCGATTTCGAAGATTCGAATGCGCCGAGCTGGGATAACCAGATTACCGGCCACATCAATCTGAAGGACGCGGTGCGCCGCACGATTTCGCTGGAACAGAACGGCAAGACGTACACACTGAACGACAGGATCGCCACGCTGATCGTGCGCCCGCGCGGCTGGCATCTGGACGAAAAGCATGTGACGGTGGACGGCAAGCGTGTCTCCGGCGGCATCTTCGATTTCGCGCTCTTCATGGTTCACAACGCGAAGGAACAGGTCGCGCGCGGCACGGCGCCCTACTTCTATCTGCCGAAGATGGAGAGCCACCTGGAAGCGCGCCTGTGGAACGATATCTTCCTCGCCGCTCAGGAAGCCGTCGGCGTGCCGCGCGGCACGATTCGCGCGACCGTGCTGATCGAAACGATCGTCGCCGCGTTCGAAATGGACGAGATCCTGTACGAGTTGCGCGAGCACAGCTCGGGTCTGAACGCCGGCCGTTGGGATTACATCTTCTCGGCGATCAAGAAGTTCAAGAGCGATCGTGATTTCTGCCTCGCCGACCGCTCGCAGATCACGATGACCTCGCCGTTCATGCGTGCCTACGCGCTGCTGCTGCTGAAGACCTGCCATCGTCGCAACGCCCCGGCAATCGGCGGTATGAGCGCGCTGATCCCGATCAAGAACGACCCGGCGGCGAACGACAAGGCCATGGGCGGCGTGCGTTCGGATAAGGCGCGCGATGCCGGCGACGGTTACGACGGGGGCTGGGTCGCGCATCCGGGTCTCGTGCCGATCGCGATGGAAGAATTCGTCAAGGTGCTGGGCGACAAGCCGAATCAGATCGGCAAACAACGCGACGACGTGCTCGTCGCCGCCGCCGACCTGATGGACTTCCGCCCGGAAGCGCCGATCACCGAAGGCGGTCTGCGCAACAACATCAACGTCGGCATTCACTACCTGGGTTCGTGGCTCGCGGGCAATGGCTGCGTGCCGATTCACAACCTGATGGAAGACGCCGCCACCGCGGAAATCTCGCGCTCGCAAGTGTGGCAATGGATTCGCTCGCCGAAGGGCAAGCTCGAAGACGGCCGCAAGGTGACGGCCGAGCTGGTGCGCGCGTTGTCGGCGGAAGAACTCGGCAAGGTGAAGCAGGCCGTCGGCGGCGATACCCAGCCGTACGACCGCGCTGCACAAATCTTCGACGAAATGTCGACGTCGGAGCAGTTCACCGACTTCCTGACGCTGCCGCTGTACGAGGAAATCTGAGGTTCCGCGCCTCAGGCATCAGCAAAACGACGTCGTACCGGGCCCGCTTTCACCCAGCCACACAAGATGACAGAGCGGCCCGGCTCGCAAGGCTGACCGACCGGACGGCCCGACAGGCGCATGCCTGCCGGGCCGTTTTTTTCAGCCAGGGCGCGTGTCGCGCTCTTGTCCTGCTCTTGTCGTGCACTCGCGATGTACGCGTGATGCGTTGGCCACGTACTCGCGATACGCTCGGCGTGGGCCGCCCTTGCAGTCCCTCAGCGCTTGCTGCGATGCTCGACCCAATCGCCCGACCTGATTTCTGGAAGCCCCTTCACCGCGTTGGGCGCGACCGGATAAAAGCGGCAATTCACGACGTTGCCATCCACTTTCACCATCACTTCCCGGGCGAGGAAACGATCTTCGACGCCGGGATACACCGCTTCAATCTCATCGAGCACCGCCACCAACTCGTCGTCGATTTCGTAGACATCGCCCATCACATCCACGCCCGCTTCGTCGACCACGAGGCCCGGATACAGCCCGAAGTCGAACAGATGGCCACGCACCGTGGCCGTGCCGAGCAGATTCGGCGCGGCGATTTCGTTGCGCGCCGCAGCCTCCCTAAGGTCATTCACTTCACCGGCACGCAAGGTGCCGTATACGAAAACGGTCTGCATCGTCGTTTGTTCTCCTTGATGTTGGCATCGGCTCGCCCCGGCTGTTGCCGGGGATTCAGTTCAGTGGCGCGCTTGCCACCAGCACGCCGTCGATATCCGCATAGATCCATTCGCCCGGACGCACCAGCGCGCCCGGCAGTTGCACCGGCACGTCGCGCTCACCCGTGCCGAGCTTCTGGCCACGCCGTGGGCAGGTCGCCAACGCCGCCACGCCGACATTGATCTCATTGAGCTCCAGCGTATCGCGCACGCAGCCATTCAGCACGATGCCCGCCCAGCCATTCTGCTCGGCGATTTGCGCGAGGTTGCCGCCGACCAGCGCGCAACGCAGGCTGCCGCCGCCGTCGATCACCAGCACCCGGCCGGCGCCCTTCTCCTCCAGCGTCGAGCGCACGAGCGCGTTGTCTTCGAACACCTTGAGCGTCACCGCCTCGCCGCTGAAAGATTCGGCCCGGCTGAACAGATGAAAGACCGGTTCGAGCACACGCAGCGTGCCCAGCGCCAGTTGATCCTCGTGCGCGTCGCACAAGTCAGCGGTTGCAGAGCTCATGGGGTTCTCCTCGTCATCCGTGCAATCGGGACATTATGCAACGTCAATTCCGACGCAACACCTACAATGAGAAACCCGCCGCGGTTTCAGGCCTGTGCGGCCAGCTCCGCGCTCCCTCAATGCGCACCCGAAGGCGCCATGCTTAAGCGTCCTGCTCATCGGTTCATACTCACAGGCGCTGTGTTTTTTGAGTTCCATCCCTTGGATCGATCTTCAAGATGAATTCGTCCGCTGATTCAGACCAGTTGAACAAGACCAGTTTCGCCGACATCCCGTCCGAATTCCAGCCGACGCAAGCGCACCCGATTCGCGTACGCTCACGGCTGATGCCGTCGGGCTGGCGTATCGCGCGGCACACACACGCGTGGGCGCAGGTCGCCTATGCGTCGCGCGGCGTACTGCGGGTCGCGACAACCGGCACGACGTGGATGGTGCCGCCATCGCGCGCGATCTGGGTCCCGCCGCATGTGACGCACGAAGTGGTCGCGGTCGAAGACGCCTTTCTGCGCACGCTCTACATTACCGAAAGCACGGTCCCGGCTGGACTGGATACGCCGCGCGTGGTCGAAGTATCGGACCTGCTGCGCGAAGTTATCGCCGCGCTCGACACGCCCGGCATTTCGGCAACGCGCGAACAACTGCTCGGCGCGCTCGCGCTCGACGAACTGACCCGCTCGGAGCCCCTGCCGCTATCCGTGCCGATGCCCAACGAAAAGCGCTTGCGTGCGCTGTGCGAGGCCGTGATTGCCGACCCGACGCACGGCGACTCGCTCGAACAATGGGCATCGAGCGTCGGTGCGAGCACGCGCACGATTGCACGGCTGTTTCGTCAGGAACTGGGCGTGAGCTTTTCGCAATGGCGTCAGCAGGCCATTCTCGCGCGGGCGATTCCGTTATTGAGTCAGGGGCGGCCGCTTTCTCACGTCGCGCAAGAACTGGGTTATCAGAGCCAAAGCGCGTTCTCGGCGATGTTCCGGCGCGCATTCGGCGAAAGTCCGCGCGCGTTCATCGAGCGTGGCGCCGAGCATCGCGTGGAAACTGCGGATCGTAGTGATTCAGTGACGGACGAAGAAACCGCGCAAAAGTGACGGCGTAAGGCGTCACGGCCTGCCACAGCGGCTCAGACGCGCCGCGCCAGATGACGGATTGCCCCGAGCTGCGCCAGGCGCGGCCCGGTCAGCTTGTACCCCTTGCGTTGATAGAGCCGTGCCGCAGGATTGTCGACGAACACGCGCAGTTGCAACTCATGCAGCCCACGCTCACGCGCCCACTGATGCGACATGTCGAGCAGATACGTGCCGGCGCCCAGCCGCCGATGCCCTTCGGCAATCTGCACGTCGCGGATATGCAGCGAATCGCCTTCTTGCGTGATGCGCAGCACGCCGATCGGCTCGCCGTCCACTTCGAGAATGAAATTTTCCGACTCGCGCCAGCTGCCGAGAAAGAGATCGCCACGCCAGACCAGATGGTGCCGGCGATAGTAGCCGCCCATGTTGTTGCGGGTCAGCGCCTCAGCGAACTCGAAATCGTCCATGCTGGCCTGACGCAGATAAAACGGTGACGGAGCTTCGGTTGGGTCGAACATGGCGGGACGACGAAGATGGGTCGGGTCAACGGTAAAACAGGCCGCGCGCGCTGGCAATGGCTGTTTGTCCCGAGCATACCCGGACGATGCCCAGGCGAAGCACTGCGGGAATAAAAAAAGCCCACTTCTTTCGAAGTGGGCTTTCTAAAATCTGGCGGAGCGGACGGGACTCGAACCCGCGACCCCCGGCGTGACAGGCCGGTATTCTAACCAACTGAACTACCGCTCCAGATTTTTGCACCGTGGTTTGTGAGCCTGGCTCAGTCAACCACTGCCTCGCTCATATTGCCCACTCATGTGGACTCAAGGAGCAACGCCGATGTCCTGGCGTCCCCTAGGGGATTCGAACCCCTGTACTCACCGTGAAAGGGTGATGTCCTAGGCCTCTAGACGAAGGGGACAACGTACTGCTTACACCTTTAATGAAAAAGCCCGTTCAGGTTTGTATGAACGGGCTTTGTCTGGCGGAGTGGACGGGACTCGAACCCGCGACCCCCGGCGTGACAGGCCGGTATTCTAACCAACTGAACTACCACTCCAGTTTGCCTATCATGACTTGCGAGCGTTGGTTTTTTCTCTGCAAGCTGCGCTGCTTTACTGCTACCAAGCGACGCTGATATTTGGCGTCCCCTAGGGGATTCGAACCCCTGTACTCACCGTGAAAGGGTGATGTCCTAGGCCTCTAGACGAAGGGGACATAATCTTTTCAGATCTGTCTTTATCTTGCCGCCAACTTAGCTTAACTTTCGGCTAATTTCGTTTCGTTTGCAGCAAAGACCGATATTCTAACTACGTTACAGCTGTTTGTGAAGTCTTTTTTGCTACAAGCTCCAGACTTCGGAACCACTTCACTCTGCTCTGATGGTGGAGGTAAGCGGGATCGAACCGCTGACCTCTTGCATGCCATGCAAGCGCTCTCCCAGCTGAGCTATACCCCCCTTGCAGAACAGAAACGAGATTCTAGAGGCCAATTTGCGCTTTGTAAATACCCTTTGAGCAATTGCATGCGACTTTTTTCGCAAGTCGCATGCAAACCCTCTCAAGGCAGGCGCGAATGCGCTCAAGCCAACGCTTTTTCGATACGGCTCACGACGACATCGCGACCAAACAGCATCAGCACGCTGTCGATCGACGGCGTATGCGTGGTGCCCGCCACCAGCAGACGAACCGGCATGGCCAGTTGTGGCATCTTCAGCTTGTGCGCGCCGAGCGTTGCCTTCAGCGCTGCAGCGATCGCCTCCTTGGTCCACTCCACCGTCTTGAGCGACGCTGCCAGATCGGCAAGCGCCGGGCGCACGACGTCCGTGACGTGCTGTGCGAGCGCCTCGGCTTCAGGCGCCGGCACGCGATAGAACATCGCGGCGTTCTCCGCGATTTCCTTCACCGTGGACGCACGGTCCTTCAGCAGCCCCACCACCGAAGTCAGATCCGTGCCTTGTGCGATGGCGGCTTCGTCGATACCCAGTTCGGCGAAGAAGGGCCTGGCGAGTTCCGCGAGGCGCGCGTTGTCCGCTTCCTTGATGTAGTGCGCGTTGAGCCAGTTCAGCTTGTCGTGGTCGTACTGAGCCGGCGACTTGCCCAGATGCTCCAGATCGAACCATTCGACGAACTGCTCGCGCGTGAAGATTTCCGCGTCGCCGTGCGACCAGCCCAGACGCGCCAGATAGTTGACCACCGCTTCCGGCAAAAAGCCGGCGTCGCGGTAACCCATCACGCTCATCGCGCCATGACGCTTGCTCATTTTCTCGCCCTGCTCGTTCAGCACGGTCGGCAAGTGCGCGTAAACCGGCGGTTCGCCACCGAGCGCGCGCAGGATGTTGATCTGGCGCGGCGTGTTGTTCACGTGATCGTCGCCGCGAATCACGTGGGTGATGCGCATGTCCAGATCGTCGACCACCACGCAGAAGTTGTAGGTCGGCGTACCGTCCGGGCGCGCGATCACGAGGTCGTCGAGTTCTTCGTTCGAGATTTCGATACGGCCCTTCACGGCGTCGTCCCACGCAACCACACCCGTGAGCGGATTGCGGAAGCGCAGCACGGGCTGCACGCCCGCCGGCGGCTCCGGCAAGACCTTGCCGGGCTCCGGACGCCACGTGCCGTCGTAGCGCGGCTTTTCACCGGCCTCCCGTTGACGCTCGCGCAGTGCGTCCAGTTCTTCCGTCGACATGTAGCACGGGTACACAAGCCCCGCGTCCTGCATCTGCTTGAGCACTTCGCGATAACGGTCCATGCGCTGCATCTGGTAGAACGGGCCTTCGTCGATATCGAGGCCGAGCCACGCCATGCCGTCGAGAATGGCATCAACCGCTTCAGTACTGGAGCGCTCGACGTCGGTGTCCTCGATCCGCAGCACGAAGGTCCCTTTCATCTTGCGCGCGAACGCCCACGGATAAAGCGCGGAGCGAATGTTGCCGAGGTGGATGAAGCCGGTGGGACTCGGTGCGAAACGGGTACGGACAGAGGTGGTCATTAGCGGTTACTCGGAAGACAGGCGCCGGCGCCGTGACAGACATTGCCTGCAAAGCGCGGCAGCGGAGCGCGCCCATGCAGCAGAAACGCCATGCATGGACACGAAGGAAATAAATGCGAGAGCCGAATTATACCTTCCGAACCCGCGTTGCCTGCCCTCGTCCGAATGGCCAACGGCAGCGCACAGGACGCACACAGAACGCCCACGAAGCGTGCGTCAAGCCGCCCGGCAATTTCCTCTGCAACGTTTCATTACCGGGCCGGCGCGCACCCAGAGCTTTGATTTATGATGTGCGCGCGCTGCGGGTGGGGATAGAACCACAGCGCATGGGATCGCCGCCGGCGGCCCCGTCCGTTTGACTATCCGCCTGATCGCGGCACAGGTTGCGCCGCTTGTTCCGATCGCGCCGTCCGTGCCGTTGCTGGAGAACCCGTTGAAATCGTCACCCCCTCGCCTCGCCCGTCGTAACTTCTCACTGGCGGCCGCCTCCGCGGTGCTGGCCGCCTGCACCACGACCAGCGGCGGCAAGACCGACAGCACGCCGGTCGCCGCCACACCCACCGCCAACGTGCCGCCGCTCGACAAACCGCAGCGGCCGATTCGCGTCGGACTCGCGCTGGGTGGCGGCGCCGCGCGCGGTTTCGCGCATATCGGTGTGATCAAGGCGCTGGAGGCGCGCAATATCCAGGTCGACCTGGTGGCCGGCACAAGTGCGGGTTCGGTGGTCGGTGCGCTGTACGCCTCGGGCATGAACGGCTTCGCGCTCAACAAACTCGCGCTCTCCATGGACGAAGCGTCGATCAGCGACTGGGCCATGCCGTTTCGCACGCGCGGTTTCCTGCAAGGCATCGCGCTGCAAAACTATCTGAATACGACCCTCAACAACCGTCCGATCGAGAAGATGGTCAAGCCGCTCGGCGTGGTGGCCACAGACCTGAGAACCGGCCAGCCGATCCTGTTCCAACGCGGCAACACCGGCATTGCCGTGCGCGCATCGTGCAGCGTACCGTCGATTTTCGAGCCGGTGAAGATCGGCGGGCACGAATACGTGGACGGCGGCCTGGTGAGCCCGGTGCCGGCCTCGTTTGCGCGCAAGATGGGCGCGGATTTCGTGATCGCCGTGGACATCTCGCAGCGCCCGGAAAGCGGCCTCACCGCCAGTTCGTTTGATGTGCTGATGCAAACCTTCACGATCATGGGCCAGACGATCAAGACCTATGAGCTCGACAAGTACGCCGACGTCGTGATCCGGCCGAATCTTGCCGCCATGAGCGGCAGCGATTTCTCGCAGCGCAACGCGGCGATTCTGGCGGGAGAGGAAGCGGTCGCGAAGATGATGCCGGAGTTGCAGCGCAAGCTGGCCGCGAGCCGCGCCACGGCTTGACCTGTCTGGCAGGCAACGCCGGTTAAGCCGACCGCGCGCGCCGGCTACCGTCACGGACACAGAGCCGGTTCAGACTGAACGGTGCAACGCGGAAGATCCCGCGGCACCTCCAGCAAACACCTGACACCTGACAGCTGACACCGGGCGCCCAAACGCAAAAAGCCTGCTTCAGACGAAGCAGGCTTTTTGCACCAGAACTACCGGCGCGGGCCGATCAGTTACTGATTACCGCCGATCGAAGCATTCACGCGCTTGCGCAGATCTTCACCGTCCTGATAGGACGTTTCGATCCGGCGTGCGCCCGTGAAGCGTTTTTCCCAGTAGCCGCTATCCATATCGTCGACACGGATCGTGCTGCCTGTGGAAGGCGAATGCACAAACTTGTTGTCACCGATGTAGATGCCGACGTGCGAGAAGGTACGGCGCATCGTATTGAAGAACACCAGATCGCCCGGCTTCAGGTCGCTCACGCGCACCTTTTCGCCGACGCGGCTCATTTCCTCAGCGCGGCGCGGCAGCGCCATACCGAGCGTGTCCTGGAACACGTAGCGAACGAAGCCGCTGCAATCGAGCCCCGAATCGGGCGTATTACCACCCCAACGGTAGCGAACGCCGATCATGTTCAGCGCGCCAACCACCACGTCGCCCGCTTTGCCGGCCATGCCGGAAAGGAACGATTTGGCGCCGCCGTCGCTGTCGGGAGCGGCCGATTGCGAACCGAGAGGGGACAAAGAATTCGACCCGCTGGGGGTCGAATATGAGGCATTCTGATTAAAACTGCTTACTTCGTCGGCGAACGCGCCGGGAGTTGCTGCCATCAAGACGCCAATGAACATCCCGGCGACGACGCGCGTGCAAGCCTGGGTTAGGTTTCTGTGCTGCATTGGTCGGTATTTTTTGCCTAAAAATCAGTGGGCTACGAAAAAAAGTTTGGTCGATACTAGCCAGTAAGTATTCGTGTGTCAAAACAAATAGAAAAATACAATCGAGACACGCACCCAATTGGTGAAAGAGTGCAAAATCAGTACTCAAGCGCCGCTTTCAGCAGCTTTCGAGTGTAAGGGTGCACCGGTGTCGCAAAAATCTGCTCAACGTCGCCGCTTTCGACGATTGAACCGTTTTGCATGACCGCGACACGATGCGCCATCGCCCCGATCACGGCCAGATCGTGGCTGATGAAAACGAAGCCGAGGTTGTACTTCTGCTGCAATCCGGTGAGCAGTTTCAATACCTGCTGCTGGATCGACACGTCGAGCGCACTGGTCGGTTCATCGAGGATCAGGATGCGCGGCTCCAGCACCAGCGCGCGAGCGATTGCAATGCGCTGCCGCTGGCCGCCGGAGAACTCGTGCGGATAGCGGTACAACACCGTGCGATCCAGACCAACTTCGCGCAGAACCGACACCACCTTGTCGCGCCGCGCCTGCTCGCTCATCTGCGGCCGATGCAGCGCGAGTCCTTCGCCGACGATCCGCTCGATGGTCTGGCGCGGCGACAGCGAACTGAACGGGTCCTGAAAGACAACTTGCATGTTCGAGCGTAAGGCGGTCTGTTCGCGGCCGCGATAGCTGCCAAGCGCCCTGCCCTGAAACTCGATCTCGCCGTGCGCGGTGCGTTGCAGTCCGAGCAGCGCCATCGCCAGCGTCGATTTGCCCGAACCCGATTCGCCGACGATTCCCAACGTTTCGCCCTGGCGCACCGACACATTCGCATCGGCGACCGCGCGGAACTGCCCCGAGCGAAACCAGCCGCTCAGGCCCGGCAGTTTCGTTTTGAAGTCGACCGAGACATCGCGCGCTTCGAGCAGTACCGGTGAAATCGGCAGTACGGGGACCACCGTGCGCTGCGGACGGCTCGCGAGCAGGCGCTGCGTGTACGGGTGCTGCGGCGACTCGAACACCTGCTCGACCGGCCCGCTCTCCACCAACACACCCTTTTCCATCACCGCGATACGTTGCGCGAAATGGCGCACCAGATTCAGGTCGTGCGTGATCAGCAGCACAGCCATGCCGCGCTTCTCGGCTTCGTCGCGTTGCAACTCCAGCAGGAGTTCGACGATCTGCGCGCGAATCGTCACGTCGAGCGCCGTGGTCGGCTCGTCGGCCAGCAACAGACGGGGGCGGCACGCGAGCGCCATCGCGATCATCGCGCGCTGCCGCTGACCGCCCGAGAGCTCATGCGGATAGCTGTTCACGCGCTTGCCGGGCTCGGCGATACCCGTACGCCCCAGCAGCGCCACGGCGCGCTTGCGCGCTTCGTTCGCCGCGACGCCGTCGTGCACGACGATCGTCTCCGCAATCTGGTTGCCCACCGTATAGAGCGGATTGAGCGCCGTCATCGGCTCCTGGAAGATCATCGCGATGTCCGATCCGCGCACACCGCGCATCTCACGTTCGCTTTTGGCGAGCATATCCTCGCCGTCGAAACGGATCGATCCGCTCACCTGCGCGTCGCTCAACAGACGCAGGATCGACAGCGCGGTGACACTCTTGCCCGAGCCTGATTCGCCGACCAGCGCGACCCGCTCGCCGCGTTGAATCGCGAGCGTGACATCGTTCACCGCGACGGTATCGCCGAACGCCACATGCAGACGATCGAGCTCCAGCAGCGGCGGCGTCACGCCCTGTTTGACGTCGTTCTCCACTATCGCGCTCACTGGTTGCCTCCTGCGCGCATGGCGTCGGCAATGCGGGTGTCCAGCGCATTGCGCAGCGCGTCGCCCATGAAGGTCAGAAGCAGGAGCAACACGACCAGCACACCGAAGGTGGACAACGAGATCCACCACGCGTCGAGATTCGCCTTGCCTTGCGCAAGCAGCTCGCCGAGGCTTGGCGTCGGCGACGGCACGCCAAGGCCGAGAAAGTCGAGGCTGGTGAGCGCGAGAATCGAGCCGCTCATGGTGAACGGCAGGAACGTGATCACCGGCGTCAGGCTGTTCGGCAAGATATGCCGCCACATGATCTGCCAGTTCGACAGGCCGATCGCCCGTGCCGCGCGCACGTAGTCCTGCTGGCGATTGCGTAGAAACTCCGCGCGCACATAGGCCGCGAGGCTCACCCAGCCAAATAGCGACAGCAGCACAATCAGCAGAATGAAGCCCGGCTCGAAGATCGAAGCGAAAATAATCAGAAGATACAACTGCGGCATGGCGCTCCAGATTTCGATCAGCCGCTGCCCGACAATGTCGATACGTCCTCCGAAATATCCCTGTACCGCGCCGGCGGCAATCCCGAGTACCGTGCCAATCAAGGTCAGCACCAGCCCGAATTCGACCGACACGCGAAAGCCATACAGAAGACGCGCGAACAGATCGCGCCCGCGGTCGTCGGTGCCGAGCCAGTTGTCACGCGACGGCGGCGCCGGGTTCGGCGCTTTCGAGAAATAGTTCAGCGTGTCGTAGTAGTAGCGGTTCGGCGGATACACCGCGAAATTACCCGGCGCATCGAAACGATGCTTGATATACGGATCGAGATAATCGGCCTGCGTCGGGAAGTCGCCGCCGAACGTGGTCTCCGCGTAGGTCTTGAACATCGGAAAATACAACTGTCCTTCGTAGCGCACGACGAGCGGTTTGTCGTTCGACCACAGCGGGCCGGCGAGACTCGCTGCAAACGCGACGACAAAGATAATCAGACTCCAGTAGCCAAGCCGTTGCTGGCGAAAACGTTGCCAGACGCGTCGCGCGGGCGTCGGCGAGACGAATGCGCGAACCAGTTCGGTGCGCGCGGTCGCGTCGGCTGAAAGGCGGGCTCGATTCATCTGCGCTCCAGTTGTTCGAATTGGATGCGGGGATCGACCCACACATAGCAAAGATCGGAAATCAGGTTGGTCGCAAGACCGATCAGCGTAAACAGATACAAGGTGCCGAGCACGACCGGATAGTCGCGCCGCACGACCGATTCGTACGACAGCAGGCCGAGTCCGTCGAGCGAAAACAGCGTCTCGATCAGCAGACTGCCCGTGAAGAACGCAGCGACGAACGCCGACGGGAAACCGACGATCAAGGGCAGCATCGCGTTGCGAAACACGTGCTTCCACAGCACGCGCTTTTCCGACAAACCTTTGGCGCGCGCAGTCAGCACGTACTGCTTACGGATCTCGTCGAGGAAGGCATTTTTCGTCAGCATCGTGACGGTGGCGAAGCTGCCCACCACCGAGGCCGTGATCGGCAGCGTGATATGCCACAGGTAGTCGAGGATCTTGCCGCCCCAACTCAACTGCGCCCAGTTGTCCGAAGTGAGATTGCGCAGCGGGAAAAGCTGCAGGAAGCTGCCGCCGCCGAACAGCACCAGCAACAGCACACCGAGGACAAAACCCGGAATCGCGTAACCGACCAGCACGACGAGGCTCGTCGCGACATCGAAGCGCGAGCCGTTGCGCACCGCCTTGGCTATCCCCAGCGGCACCGATATCAGGTACGTCAGAAAGAACGTCCATAAGCCGATGCTGATCGATACCGGCAACTTCGAAATGATCAGCGACCACACGCTCTGGTGGCGAAAATAGCTTTGACCAAGGTCGAATGTCGCGAAACGTTTGAGCATCAGCACATAGCGTTCGAGCGGCGGTTTGTCGAAACCGTACAGCACTTTCAGTTGCGCGATCTGCTGCGCGTCGACACCGCTATGCGAGCGCAGGCCGAACGGCGCGCCGTTCTCGGCGCCTTTGCGCAGTTCGTGCTGCATCTGCTCGACCGGGCCGCCCGGGACGAACTGGATCACGACGAAGGTCAGCGTGAGCACGCCGAGCAAGGTCGGAATCATCAACAGCAGGCGTTTGAGGATGTAGCTCCACATGGCGTCGGTTCCGGTGCGAAGGCAGTGAATGTATGACGCTTTAGTGCGCCTCGGATTGCGGTTGGGGCTGCGTCTGCGGTTGCGTCGATTGGGGCTGCGCATACCACCACATCGTCGTGATCCAGCCTTCCGCGCCATAGTACAGAGGCAAGGTTTTGGGCCACGCGAGTCCGCGCTTGAACGCCACCCGGTGCGTCGCGCTGTACCACTGCGGAATCACATAGTAGCCATGCATCAGCACGCGGTCGAGCGCGTGTGTCGCGTCGATCAGTTGCTCCTGCGTCTGCGCATGCACGAGCGCGCTCAGGATCGCGTCGACGGCCGGCGACTTGAGCCCGATTATGTTGTCCGAGCCGGGCGTGTCCGCGGCCTTGCTGCCGAACCGCTCGATCTGCTCCGAACCGGGCACCTGTACGTCCGGCATGCGGATCGTGGTCGTGTCGAAGTCGAATGCGTCGAGCCGCTTCTGATAGACCGCGAAGTCGGAAACGCGGAATGTCGCCTTGATGCCCAGCTTTTGCAGATTGCGGATATACGTCGCGACGATCGGCGACATTGCCGCTTCGGAACTGGAGTCGTCGAGAATTTCGAATTCGAATGGCTGGCCTTTGGCGTTACGCAATGCATTGTCGCGGTAGGTCCATCCTGCCTGCTGCAACAGGGCGCGAGCCTCAAGCAGATTGGCCCGCAGCGAACCCGGCGGGTCCGTGTCCGGCTGCTTCGGCGGCGGGCCGAACACGGCCGGATCGAGTTTTGCGCGCCATGGCGTGAGAAGCGCGAGTTCACCCGGCGTTGGCAGCCCCTTCGCCTGCAAATCCGTGTTGGCGAAGAAGCTGTCGATGCGCGTGTACTGATTGAAGAACAACTGGCGGTTCAGCCACTGAAAATCGAACGCGAGATCGAGCGCCTTGCGCACTCTCACGTCCTGGAACAACGGGCGGCGCAGATTGAGGATGAAGCCCTGCATGCCGGTGCCGTTATGTTGCGGAAACTCGCGCTTGATCAACTCGCCGGTATCGAACTTCTTGCCGATGTCGCGCCGCACCCAGTTACGCGCAATGTACTCCACCATCGCGTCGTATTCGCCTGCCTTGAACGCTTCCAGCCGTGCGACATTATCCGAATACAGCTTGTAGACAATCCGGTCGAAGTTGTTGGTACCGACACGCACCGGCAACGCCGCTCCCCAATAATTCGGATCGCGCCGATACGTGATGGTGCGGCCGTTGTCGTACTGGTCGATCAGATAGGGGCCGCTGGCAATCGGCTTCTCGAACGCCAGTTGATCGAACGCAATCCGGCTGCCGTCCGGTTTCATTCCCCACTTGCGCGAGAACACCGGCATGCTGCCCACCAGCAACGGCAACTCGCGATTGCGTTGATGGAACTCGAAGCGGATCGTATGCGGATCAACGACTACCGCGCGTGTGATCTCGCCGAATACCGACGCGAACTGCGGCGCGGCCTGCGGGCTCTTCAGCGTGTCGAGCGAAAACTTGACGTCATCCGCGGTGACGGGATCGCCGTTCGAAAAACGGGCGCGCGGATTGATGTGGAAGGTGGTCGACAAGCCGTCGGGCGCAATATTGATGTCGTCGGCAAGCAGCCCATAGGCGCTAGCCACTTCGTCACCGCTGCCGACGGTCAGGCTTTCGAACAGCATCTCGAGGCCCGGTGCGGGGTTACCGCGCAGCGTGAACGGATTGAATTTGTCGAAGCTGGTGAGCCGGCTCGGATTGGCCATGACCAGCGTGCCGCCTTTGGGCGCGTCCGGGTTGACGTAGTCGAAGTGCTTGAAATCCGCGGGATATTTCGGCTCGCCGTACTGCGCGATCGCATAGACCGCCCGGGCCTCGGGCGCCGCGAGCAGACCGGCGAGGACGAACACGCCGCACAGCGCGCTGGCACGTCCCGAGCAACCGCGGCGTGGCACAACCGATAGACCGACACGCGATAGCCTGTGAATCACGCGGCACCAAAGTGCACGAGGCGTTTGAACCCATCGCGAGCCAGTTGTCATGGGGGCCTTATTGGTCAGTGGGCGATTGTAATGTGGAGAGAATTCTACCCAATAAACTCGCGCAATCCGCACATCTCATCGGCGTGAGTTTGACGTGTGGGGTAGGCAGACCTCATCGGGGAAATTCATGGTTGACAGCTTTCGCGAGCGCAATAAAAAACCGCCCAGACTCTGGGCGGTTTTTTTTCGACGCGGCAAACGCGTCAACTGCAGCTTCCTCGTGGCTCAGTGCCAGCCGCGATGATTGTCGTAATGGTCACGGCCATAATCGTAGCGGCCCGGGGGATGACGACGGTACCAGTCGTCACGCCCCCAGTAGCGGCGGCCGTCCCAGTAGCGGTCGCCGTGCCAGCCGATCACGATGGCCGGACCACCGTAGTACACGGGAGCCGGTTGGTAGACAACGGGCGGCGGAGGCGGCGGCGGCGGTGCATAGACCGGCGCCGGAGCCACGTAGACCGGCGCGGGGATACCGATATTGACGCCTACGCTGAGCCCGCCGGCCATTGCAGCACCCGACGCAGCCAACCCGAGAACCCCGATCAGAAATGGAACAATACGTGCGGACTTCATTGATCACCCTTTTGAAGAATGTGTTGTTGGCCGAAATATAGCGCAAGGCAACCGTCCGCGTATTTCAACTTTGTAATAACTGATGCATAACATCGCACTGTTGGCCGCCCGGTTACGTCTCGTTACATTGGACAAAGGTTTGGTGAAAAAGTGGCGGTGACGTAATCGCGCCGACACACCTTGAGCCGCCCGTCCGCCGGCAAGTTGCCCGCGTTCACCGCCCTCGCCGCTGCACGGCAATGCTGCCCGCTGCGCTCGCGCGCATCAGATCATCCAGTCGCCGATTCCCCAATTACTCTTGCGGTCGAGACCGTGCGCGCACATCTATATCAGTAGGATATCGAAGTATTTTTCGGCGCGTAACGCGCCCAGACAAACGCCATACTCCCAGGGCCACCCCACGCAATCGCAGCGTGTTCCCGCCGCCGCCCCCCTCATAGACGACGCACCGCGGATCCAGGGCCGCATGGCGTTGCAACGTGCTATCTGTCGCCGAACCACTCCCCGGCCGCGATTCCCACAACGCTCGGCCGAGCCCATTCGCGAAGACCACCCAAACGAACATTTGATGTTCGAAAGAACATTCTTTCCATTTTCATTAGTCACCGGTCGTCCGACCTCAATATGCTCAAGATTCTTTAAAAAAAGCCGAATTCAGCGGATATTTCAAGAAACTCAACCACTTAAACCATGGTTTTCCCTGGTGCAACGGTGCTCAACCAGTGATACGATGACTGACACTAAATGCAGATAAATGTTCGAATTCGCGCATGCCTGCCGACCTGCGGACAGTCAGCGGACACATTGGGTACGGAGACAGATTTTGAAAACAATCATTGGTTTGCGCTGGTGGATCATCGCGCTCGTGTGTGCCGGGACGATCGTCAACTACCTGTCGCGCAACGCTCTCGGCGTGATGGCGCCGGAGTTGACGAAGCTTCTGCACATGAGCACCAAGCAGTACTCGTACGTGGTCGGTGCGTTCCAGGTCGGCTATACGATCATGCAGCCGGTGTGCGGCCTGATCATCGATCTGATCGGTTTGCGTCTGGGCTTTGCGCTGTTCGCCTGCCTCTGGTCGCTGACAGGCGTACTGCACGGTTTCGCGAGCGGCTGGCTCTCGCTGGCCGCCTTGCGCGGACTCATGGGCTTGACGGAGGCCGTCGCCATTCCGGCGGGCATGAAGGTGGTCGCCGAATGGTTTCCCAATCGCGAGAAATCCGTGGCGGTGGGTTATTTCAATGCGGGCACGTCGCTCGGCTCGCTGCTCGCCCCGCCGCTCGTCGTCTTTCTGTCGCTGAGATATGGTTGGCAAAGCGCCTTCGCGGTGACCGGTGCGCTCGGCTTCGTCTGGGCAGCCGTCTGGTATGTGCTGTACCGCTCACCGGCCGACCACGCCCGCATCAGCGCGGCCGAGCGCGAAGCGATTGTCAGCGGCCAAACGCCGGGCGCGCCGCAACGGCGCAGCATCCGCGAAGTACTGCGCACGCGCCGGTTCTGGGCGATCGCACAAGCACGCTTCTTCGCGGAACCCGCCTGGCAAACCTTCAGTTTCTGGATTCCCCTTTACCTCGCGACGCAACGCCATATGGATCTGAAGCAGATCGCGCTGTTCGCATGGCTGCCGTTTCTGGCCGCCGACCTCGGCGGTCTTTTCGGCGGCTACCTGTCGCCCTTCCTGATGAAGCATTTCCGCATGCCGCTGATCGGATCGCGAATCGCGGGCGTGGTGCTCGGTGCGTTCATGATGCTCGGACCGGCATGCATCGGCCTCGTCGCCTCACCGTATCAGGCAATCGCACTCTTCTGCGTCGGCGGCTTCGCGCATCAGATGATCTCGGCGCTCGTCAACACGTTGGCCGCCGACGTGTTCGACCCCGGCGAAGTCGGCACCGTTGCCGGATTTGCAGGGATGTCCGCGTGGATCGGCGGCCTGGGCTTTTCGCTGCTGGTCGGCGCGCTGGCCGATTCGATCGGCTATACGCCGCTATTCGGCGCCCTCGGCGCGTTCGACCTGATCGGCGCCACGCTGCTGATCATTCTGATGCGCGGCGTCACCCGCGACGCGCGTCCGCATCAAGTCGACAACAATGCCAGCACGGCTGCGTGACCTCACTCGAAGACACATCATGCGTTCACTGACGAATCTGAAACACCCGCCGCGTTTTTCACTGTCATCCCACGCCGGCAATCACATCGTTCTTACTGCGCAGGAGAACTGCCGGATTGAACTGTTCGTTCTCGCCGAAGACATCATCCGGGTACTCGTGCTGCCGGACGGCGAAACGCACGGCCCGCGAACCTGGTCTATCGCGCCGGGCGCGGACGACGTTCCGCTCGAAGGCCGTGAGCGCCGCGACATAAGCGGTTTCACGCCGCCCAGCTTTGACGTCTCGACCGACGCCGGGCACCTTGTCATTGAAACGGCCCGCGTGCGGTTGACCGTCACGCTGGACGGCGGATTCTGCGCCTGGGACATCCTGCACGACGCTGCGTGGCATCGCGTGATGACCGATCGGAAGACCCAGGCGTACAACTTCGGCTGGTGGGACGAGCGCGTGTACCACTACGTCGAGCGTCGCAAGGACGAAATATATGTCGGTTTAGGTGAGCGCGCCGGTTCGCTCAACCGCGCGGATCAGTCCTACGAAATGCGCAACATCGACGCGATGGGCTATAGCGCGCGCACCACCGACCCGCTCTACAAGCACATCCCTTTCTACGTGACGTGGCAGCCGCAAACGTCGACCGGATTCGGCCTGTTCTACGACACGCTTGCCGACTGCCGCTTCGACATGGGCCGCGAGCTCGATAACTATCACGGCCACTACCGGCACTTTGTCGCCGAGCATGGCGATCTCGACTATTACTTCATCGCGTCGGCGGGTACGCCCTTGCATGCGGTGCGCCGCTTCACCTGGCTGACTGGGCGTCCGGCCTGGATGCCGAAATGGGGACTCGGCTACTCCGGCTCGACAATGAGCTATACCGACGCGCCCGACGCCCAGCAGCGCATGGGCGAATTCATCGAACGATGCAGCGAGCACGACGTGCTGTGCGATTCATTCCATCTGTCGTCGGGCTATACGTCGATCGGTGCGAAGCGTTACGTGTTCAACTGGAACCACGAGAAGTTTCCCGATATCGACGGTTTCGTGCGGAGCTATCTCGAACATGGCGTGCGCCTGTGCGCGAACATCAAGCCGTGCCTGTTGCAGGATCACCCGGCGTTCGACGAAGTGGCGCGCGCCGGCCTGCTGATCGCATCGAGTAACGGCGATCCGGCATGGGTGCAGTTCTGGGACGAAGTAGGCGCCTATCTGGACTTCACGAATCCCGCCACCATCGACTGGTGGAAAGCGCGCGTGAAAGACAGCTTGTTGAAGCACAGTATCGCCGCCACCTGGAACGACAACAACGAATTCGAAATCTGGTCGTCCGACGCGATCGCTCAGGGTTTCGGCCAGCCGTATCCGGCACGCGAGGCCAAGGTACTGCAAACACAGTTGATGATGCGTGCATCACACGACGCGCAGCGCGAATATGCACCCGAGCGCCGGCCGTTCCTCGTGTCCCGCTCAGGTGGCGCCGGCATGCAGCGCTATGTGCAGACATGGTCCGGCGACAACTACACCTCATGGGAAACGCTGCGCTTCAATCTGAAGATGGGCCTCGGGCTCGCCATGTCCGGTGTGTCGAACAGCGGTCACGATATCGGCGGATTCTCGGGTCCGGCGCCGGGTCCGGATCTGTTCGTCCGCTGGGTCGCCTTCGGCATCTTTCTGCCGCGTTTCAGCATTCATTCCTGGAACGACGACGGCACGGTCAACGAGCCGTGGATGTACCCCGAAGTCACGCGTCAGGTGGCCGACCTGATCAAACTGCGCTACAGGCTGATTCCCTACCTGTACGAGTTGTTGTGGCAATCGCACAGCGCGTACGAGCCTGTGTTGCGCCCGTTGTTCGCCGAGTTTCCACACGATCCGCGCTGTCTCGCCGATGGCGACGACATGATGCTGGGTTCCTCAATGCTGGTTGCGCCCGTGGTCGAGGCAGACCAGTCGACGCGCGATGTTTATCTGCCGGCCGGCACGCGCTGGGCGTCGTACTGGAGTGGCGAGGTGTTCGAAGGCGGTCAGACGGTGAACCTGCCTGCCCCATTCGAGCGACCGGTGACCTTGCTGCGTGAGGGCAGCGTGATTCCGTTGAACATCGCCGAACAGCACTTTGGGCGCCCCGCCGACGAACGTGCGTTCATCGCCGTGCCGCACACCGGCACGGGCGTCGCGTGCGGCGGCTGCGTCGAGGACGATGGCGAAAGCGAAGCCTGGCGCACAGGCGCGCAAGGCCGCTGGAACGTCACGATTACCGGCGATGCGAGCACGTTACGCATTTCGATCCTGCGCGAAGGCTGGGTCCAGCAGCCACAGCAGGACGTTCGACTGTTCGTGCCTGCAAGCGAAGTACGCACGCCCGTCTGCATCGACGGCACGCTGGTCGCCGACCACACGGTCGACGGCTGGCGGTGCCTGACGATTTCCATTGCCCACTAACCAGGCATGCATCACTGACCCGAGCTGACCGTAAGTGCAACGCTCGATATCTAATCCGGAGACCTGCTAGCCATGAATTCATTGAAGCGCGCGCGGACACGCGCACTCGTCCTCTCGTGCCTGCCGTTTGCGGGCGCCGTGCTATCAACTGGTGCGGCGGCGCAAAGCAGCGTGACGCTGTATGGCGTTGTCGATAACGCCTTCGCCTACTCCAGCAACCAGAAGGGGCACGCCAACTTCTACATGAGCCAGGGCAACCTGCAGGCAAGCAAATTCGGCCTGCTTGGCGCGGAAGACATTGGCGGTGGCACGAAGGCGATTTTCCGGCTCGAAAGCGGCTTCAACTCGCTGACTGGCGCGCAAAGCAGCTCAGGCTTCATTTTCAATCGACAGGCGTACGTCGGGCTGAGCAATGACAAGTACGGGACTGTGACGCTTGGCCGCCAGTACACGCCCTACTTCCAGATGGTCGGCGCGCTCGGGCCGACAGGTGTACTAACGGGTGCGACAGGTGCGCACCCCGGTGACCTCGACGCACTCGACACCACGCTGCGCCTTAACAATTCGGTAACCTACCTGTCGCCGAACCTGGCCGGCTTGCAGTTCAGCGCGCAGTACGGTCTGGGCGGTGTGCCGGGCAGCGTGGCCAGCGGCAGCCAATTCAGCGCGGCGGCTCGCTACGACTACCAGCCGTTTGCGATCGCAGTGGGCTATGTGAAGCTGAAAGACATCGCGACGAGCCAGGCGCTCGGCACCTACGCCGTCAACTCGCCGGTGAACAGCGGCTATGCGACGGCACGTAGCGCACAACTGTTCGCCGCAGCGGCTCGCTACACGCACCAGGACCTGATGGTCGGCGTGAACTATTCGAACGTGCAGTACGCACCGGGTTCCGGTTCACTGTTCACCGACGAGGGTGTGTTCAATACGTACGGCGTGATTTCCACATACCGGATTACGCCGGCCGTGACTGTGGGCGCCGGCTATAGCTATACGCAGACAAGCAAGGCAAATGGCATCAACGATGCCGCGCGCTATCACCAGATCTCGCTCGAGCAGACCTACAACCTCTCGACTCGCACCACGGTGTACGCACTGGAAGCGTACCAACATGCGCGAGGCAAGACGCTGGTTTCAGCGGGCACAGGAACGGGCATTACCGACGCAGTAGCGGTGGTCGGCGACTCGCAGAATACGACGCCGTCGTCCGGGCCGTCGCAATTCGTTGGCATGGTGGGACTGCGGCACGCGTTTTGATGCAGATACCCGGTTGGATGCCGCTCCAGAATGAAGGACATTCTGGAGCGGAAAAAAACAAACCGGATACGCGTGCAACACAGTCCCGCTTCCCGGTACGATCTTCGCGGCATAGCCGCATGCCTGACTGACGTTGCAGGCAGTCACTGCCCATCTACCGCCAGCAAGTTATTCCACAGCGCCGCGCCGGCGCGATCAATCTCTTCGTTGGGCAACCACTTGTGGTTCGACTTTGGAAAAATCACCAGGTAGGTTTCTTGCGGCAGGCTCACATTCGCTGCGCATTGCGGGTTCCTCGGGTTCGCACCGATAACCTCGTGACCGAGTCGCCGATGAAGCTGAATGGAGCCTTCGCCAAATTTCTTTTCCGGACCAGTATCTCCCGCGATGGCATAGGCAATCTTGTCGCCCGTTATAACCGCCGCAAGGTCACCCGTCTGCAAGCCAAGCTGCCGATACGGAGGATTCTTCTTACAGCTTGCATAGTTTTTGGACCCCCGGTCACATGAGGGCAGAACGTAGTATGGCGTCGCATTCGAATCGATGGCGTTGCCATGGCGGTCCGGAAGTGCAGTACCACCTTGGGCATCCGGGTCGCAACTTCGAACTTCTGCAGAAGCTCCATCCGTGTCGAGCGCGAGGTTTCGCGCTTTGACGATGACCGCCTGGGCAGCCGGAAGCCTGAAAACAGAGGAGCCGTCGATCCAATTGACGCTACCGTCCGAGAACTTGATGGGCTGTTGCGGCGTCTGGTTTGCCTTGCCGATCAGCCGCGTGACATCTTCCAGCGGCCCAGCTTCCGCAACTCCGCACATCAGCAACGTTGCCGCAATCAGTGTCGCACTATGTCGAATTCGCATATTTCGTTCCCCGTTTATGTGTTTACCTGCGTCTCGGCACAACCGCAAACTGCCGCGGAATACCTGTCTGCCCGCTAATGCTGGCGTCGACAAATGACTCTATATCTTCTGTCTGCTGCTGTTACTAGCCAACGGTCATGCAGCGCGGTTTGCAGGCACCAGATGCACTCCGGCTTCCGGTACAGCACCCGCGTGGGACGGCGTTCGAAGCGGTCTTCCTGTGCGCACTCAAAGACGTACCGGGTAACCGGCCCAGACGTCAGCCGGACATTGGTAGCGTCGCGCGCTCCCCTGCCAAAACGCGGAAAGACTACTGGTTGTATCAGGATCAATGCCGATAATCACAGACATTCTGAAATTCCCATTTGATGTTTTTTTCAGTTACAAACATGTGAAAAGTGACGCGAATCATGCGAGATCGATTCCCGTGTCGACCTGATGGTCCGCCTATTTCCTGCGTCGTGTCTATTTTATCGACCGTAAGCCACTCGAGTGCGGCGAAACAACATGCCCATCGCGATCTGAAACCCAAGGTTCTCGTGCTCAATCATAGATTGCCCGACACCTGAACACATCAGGAAATCAAAACATATCTATTTTTACCCTGCCGCTTCGCTTCATAGAGCCCCTGATCGGCGGTTCTGAAAATGTCCGCGAGACTTACTGTTTCATAAAATTTTGACAACCCGATGCTGATCGTAACGGCGTGAGTTGAAATGCGCGATTTCGCAACGTTCTCGCAAAGCCGCTGTGCCAAAGCACACGCAGCGCCTTCTTCACCCGCAAATATGACACCGAACTCTTCGCCGCCAAGGCGCCCGAAAGTATGCATCTGCGCACACCGGTCGATGACAGCCGCTACTGCCACCAGCACCTGGTCCCCGACGTCATGGCCCAACGTGTCGTTAACGCGTTTAAAGTCGTCGATGTCAATGAGCAAAAGGTAGAAGTCGTCTGTTGCGGCGCGAGCGTGATGATCCTGCATCGACTCCATCAGGCTTCGGCGATTATCAATGCCTGTCAGCGCGTCTTTAAAGGCCAGCTTGATCAACTCTCTCTGAACAAGAAATACCTTTTTTCTCTCTTGCACGAAAAGGTAGTTAAGCAGGAATCCCAACGTGATTCCCGATGAAATAGCGATTATTATCCAGTTTAAATCTTGCAAGTTCAACAATAGATCAACCTCATTGCGCGCTATAATAAACCAGACGATCATGTTGCATATAAAATAACTATAATAATCTGCGAAAACCGCGACCATACCAAGAGTAATCACAATGCCCAACGGAATGGTCCAGAATTCGGGATTTGATGTCCTGACAACGTCACCGTGAAGACCGAGCGCGAGTGCCGTTACAAAAACAGAGCAGCCAATCGAATGTGTGACCGCTCCACGGGAAAAATACACCGTTGTCCATCCGATCAGCATGCCGGCCACTGCCATGATCGTTTCCGCTACATCAAACGGAGGACCCGGTTGAGCGAAAATTCTCGACAAAGTCCAGGCCGCGAATCCCACGATTCCGAGACAAACCGCCAGATGTCGCAAGTTGAGGGCTGAATGGTGCCAAAACAGCCATCGCTCTGAGCGGTCTCGAAAGATGACATCTCTTTCGAGGGACCTGATTTTGTGCATCAACTGCATATCAAGGTCCTTGTACATTGCTAGCGTAGTGACTTCCCGGCGACACATGGTAATTGCACGTCGGCCATCGTCCGACGCAGGATTGCAGCCTCACGAAATGCCGACCCATCAAAAAATCGCTGTACCAACATGAAAAATTCCGATGCAGACCATCGAAGTTCGCCACAATTTTGTCAGGCGAGCCTCTGAAACCCCGAGGACAATCAACCCCGCCCCTAACAGGAATAGAGACGCGGATGTCCATCCGCCTCTGTGCGGCGCGATCAACGGCAAACAACAAGCCAACAGCAGAACTAAAGCTGTGGCGATTCCATTCCAGAAACTCCAGGCTCTTCTCATAGAGCGCCCAGCCGAATTGAAGGGTGCTTATCGCTCTGAACCCTGACGCTTCTGAGCACGACGCGTCTTGCAATCAGAACGTTTCCCAGTCCGCTTTCGCGATATCGGTCGAGGTGTTGGTCGAGGTGTTGGTCGCTCCGCTTGCGATGATGGCGGGGACAGCTCTCGGCTTTGCGGGCTCCAAATAACGCACGTCGGAAACTCTGGTTACAGGGGTGCGAGGCTTGCTTTGCGGAATCGCCGTACGTGCGGAAGATTGCCTCGTATTGGCGACCCTGAACACGGAAACGGCCTCCTTCAGACGGCTGGCCTGTTCTTCAAGTGACTGTGCCGCAGCGGCTGCCTGCTCGACAAGCGCCGCATTCTGTTGCGTGACTTCGTCCATCTGACCGACGGCCTGATTCACCTGTTCAATGCCACGGCTTTGCTCGTCGGACGCGGCCGCGATCTCGCTGACGATATCGGACACCTGCTTGATTGCCTGCTTGACCTGCCCCATGGTGGCGCTAACTTCGGCTGCCTGCTGCGCGCCGTCCTGAATCGTTGTCACGGACGAGTTGATCAGTTCCTTGATTTCCTTCGCGGCGGTGGCGGAGCGTTGTGCGAGACTGCGAACCTCACTGGCCACCACAGCAAACCCTCGCCCTTGCTCACCTGCCCGTGCCGCTTCAACAGCGGCATTGAGCGCCAGAATGTTCGTCTGGAAAGCAATGCCTTCAATGACGCCGGTGATTTCTGAAATCTTGTTTGAGCTACTGCTGATCTGGCTAATTGTCCCGACCATGGCCTGAACCGAATCGTTACCTGTATCGGCAATGTCAGTAGCGCGCGTGGCCAGTGCGTCTGCCTGCCGGGCATTGTCAGCGTTCTGTTTTACCGTCTCGGTCAACTGTGCCATGCTGGCTGCGGTTTCTTCAAGCGACGCGGCCTGCTCCTCCGTACGGGCGGAAAGATCCGTATTGCCGCTCGCGATTTCACGAGACGCCACCGTCACCGACTCCGCGCTCCCTTTAATTCCGCGCACGGTCTCGCTGAGCCGTCCGTCCATCTTCTTCAACGCTTCCAGCAACTGGCCGAATTCGTTGCGCGAGTCCACGATGATCTGATTCTCAAGCTTGCCGTCAGCGACCGCATTCGCAGCGCTCACGGCGATGCCTAGAGGCCTCGTGATCGCGCGGATCAGGTAGATCGACATACCGGTTGCGAGGACGACGCCCGCACCCACCAGCGCGACCGCGACCCCAAACAGTGTCCGGAACAGAGAGTTGCCGTCCTCAGCAGCCTGCTTTGCATCGGCTCTGTTTAAAGCAGCGTCATCATTGATGAGTTTCTGTATCGACTCGGCAATCTGAGCCTGATCTTCGACCAGCGGAGCCGCGGCGTCGTAGTTGCCGGCGCTCATAGCCGCAACTGCTGAGTCTGTTGAGGACTTGAGCTGTGACAGGAGATTATTTATGCCATCGGCTATGGCGCGCTCCCTGTCACTGGAAACGCCGCCCGGATAGTACTCACTCCAGGCATTGTCGATGCGCTGCCAGTCGGCGCGGATAATCTCCTTGGCAGTCTCTGTCTTTTCGGGGTTGCGAAAATATAGAATCCGCCGCAATTGCAGACGGGAGTCGATTTGAGAAGCGCGAACCTCGGACAGATCGGCTATCGCAACTGTGTTTTGTGAATAAGCCCTGCTCATGGCCAGGTTCATCTTCCACAAGCCTTGCATACCAAAAGCACCGACCGCGGCCGTCAGCGCTAAACACACACCGAAGGCCAGGACGATCTTGAACTTGATGCTCTGTGTGAAGCCTTGCATTTTCTTTCCCTACCATTAAGAGTTGGCGTCCCTTCCTCCACCCCAGCCGATCAGAGTTGATCGGGAACCGTGCCGGCGTCCGCGAAGTGGCATGTTGTGGCAGGAATAGCCCTTAATATTTGTAAACGACCAGGACCCTGGCTTATGAAGGGTTCATCGATGTAGGGGTTTGCTGATTTCTCGGTAGGGATGTCTGGTGGTGCCTGTAGACGAGATACGCCGTGCACGACGGAGTTGCAGGCGCGTCCAGAATTGCACGCCTTGCTGGCTTCAAATCCTCGCTCTCCAGTTGAGACAGACTGCTTCGGCTATCGCTTCGCAGAACTCAAATACTCGATCAGCGGGTCGGGCGGCATTCTGATGTGGACTCGTACAAATACCCCGTAGGACTACGTCGTAAATTTCTGTGAGTGCAAAAGGCCGCAGGCTGCGCGCCATTTCCCTCTAAGAAGTGCGGGGGACAAAATCTTGGGTAGCGTCGGGCACTGCCCATCCAAGGCACGACGCGGAAGAACAGAATCGAGGGAATCGAGCCGCCACCGGATGACGGACCTGACGACGGGCTCAAAAACAAAAAACCCCGTAAGCCTTTGAGCTTACGGGGTTTTTTAACCGCTTTTGGCGGAGACGGAGGGATGCCAAAACGCCCGAAGGCGCTTTACAGGCAAGGCTCTGAAAAAACACCTTTCCGCTACCCATACTTCTACCCATATTAAGAAAGACCCGTTTTTCTGTCGCCTGGGACAGCCCGATTCCCGATTTCATTCCGCCGAAAGACGGTTCGAATCCCAATTCAGAACAGCGCCCACGGTTCGATGACTGCAACTTCGCAACCGGAGAAATCCTTCGCATTGCGCGTGGCCAGTGCGTCCCCTCTTGAACGCGCACAGGCTGCGATCACGACGTCGAACTGGCTGATCGGCCTGCCCCGCGTCTTTGCGCGTCACCGCAATACTTGCGTAGCTCCGCATCCATTCGCGAAAGCATCCTATCGGTGCAACATTTGCCCCACAGCGAGTTGGCGTCGATTGTCTCGCAACAAATCAAGAGTCTCTAGCCTGATTCGAACGGCACTGCGAGATACGCCATACTTTTGCATCAATCGTCCCGTTATGAAATCGTAATTTTGTATGTTGCACGGCTGGTCGTCCACGTACAGCGAGCCGAATCCTTTATCCGACACCCCGATTGTCTGTAGGAGTCTGTAAAAATCGGCAACGATTTGGGCGCGCGGCAACAGTATGCTGGAGGCCATGTAATTAGCTTGAAATTCGAGGCGCGAAATTGCCAAATCATCTAGGCCAGCACGGTGCAGAACGAAGTCGTCACTATCACAGGATTCGCTTACCAGATATCGGCCGTGGTCAAGGAAGTGGTGCGCCATCTCGTGGGCCAATGTGAACCGTTCTCGGCCTCGGTTTGGCTCCTGTTGCGCGTAGACATCAATGACTAGTGGATCAAACGTGATGCGCCCCAGTGCATGCGGCTCTGCGCCCGAATCGACCACCGGGTGGTTCAGTCGCAACTGCAGTCCAGATCTTTCAGCCTCTAGCTTGCAAATTTCTTGGAGCGCGACTTCACCATCGGCGTAGCCGATTCTCGATAGGACGGATGCGCCAATCTCTTCAATTGCTCCTTTTTCCACAAAGGCGACTTCTTCCAAGTCGCGTCGTAGGTTCTTGATTTCGCGTATAGCTACATCCAGCGCCAATATAAGGTCCGAAAAAGCATCTTCAATGAATTCCCACAACGAGTTAGTCAGCCGGCCGGGCGATTGAAAATAAAAATCGAACGATGAGCTTTTGAACGTTTCGTCGGAAAGTCCCCGCTCAACGTTCTCCTTAGAATCAGCGTTTCTTTGAACTGTCGTTGACGGTGAGCGTCTCAGTTCCCATTTGAAGTTTTCAGGCCCGAAATAGCGTGCAAGGCCAATTCGCTTAGCCTTCGCAAATTCGAGCGCCCCCCTTTGAAATGCCGCTGTACTGACGACCACAGCCTTTGCGTTCGCTGCTCCGACCTGTTGAACCTTTGTGAAGAATTCTTCGACATCATCAACCGGCACAGCGTGGGAGTATCGCTTACACTCGACGAGGAGCAGCATTGAATATTCCTGCGCCCCGGGAAAGTACACTTCGATTGCAATATCGAAAACAATTTCCGAACAGCGATCGCGCGAATAGTAGCCCTTTTTCGAAAAAAGCTTGCAGCAGTCTCTTTTAAATGGGAAGCGCTCAGCGTCTATTTCTGTTCGAAATAGTTCAAAAATACGTCTCTCGAACTCGTCGCCAGTCCGTGTTGTATTTTGCGGTGTGCTCATTTAACAGAATCGGAAGATAGATAGGACCGTTACGATCTTGTGTGGCGCGCCAATTCGAAGTCTAGGCGCAACTTTAGCCATTCTCTCTCGCGCCGGCAAATCTTACTTTTTGGCCCTGAACGTCGGTGATACACAAAGGAACTTCACCTTAGCGCGTGTATGAGATCTCAAACATGCAGACGTCCGTGGCGACGATAACGCTATGCTCCTTTACTGAACGCGGGCTCGCCTCGTAGCTTTCAGCGACAGTTGCATGCCCGTAAACTCGTGCGCCAATCGTTGATAAGCAAACAGCTAGCAACCGATTATATGGCGACAGACTGGCCGGGTGAGCACACACAATTGGGCGCGGTCCGATGTCCATCAAACGGATTGTTGCATCGGCAAATAGATATGCTCGAAAAACGGGAATCAACCTGCGAGGGTATGGTCATCGACGCAACGAGCCATCGCCAATCGCTAGGGCGCAGCCTCATTGATGACTCGTTCGAGATGACCGGCAGCGTCCAACAACGCGTCGAAGGCCGGGACGTCGCCAAAGACCATTCCCACCATTGCGGCATAGTCCCGGGCGAGCGCCTCGCGCATAGGCGCGCTCGGAGCCAAGGTAAAAGTGCCCGGCCGCGCTATTTCAAGCCCCAGATCAGTGCTGCCAAAAAAGAGCCTCGCGTGCTGGACACAGTCCGTAGCAAGTTCGCGATCCGCAAGCCACCCGGCTTCCGTAGCGACCTGAATGAGTTGATGCAAATCATAGTAGTGGCGTGAGACCCGCTGACCACCGTGCCGAAGTTCGGCACGCCGGTCGTGCCATTGCCTCAGTCCGTGAATGATCATGACCTTGTCCCAGAAGGTGCGTCTTGCCTCCACGGTGGTGATGTTCGGCACAGCCAGATCCAGCTCTGGCAGATCCTGATCAACGTATGGCGCGACGCTGGAAACGAGGTGCGGGTCGAGCGCCGACTTGGCTCCAGATTCGATTTTTACGGCCGAGCGGACGTAGTCTCCTGCTGCAGGCGTGACAGCGGGATACCAGAAAAGGAGACTCTGGCGATCCTGATCATCCGGATCCAACTCCAGCCGGAAGCGCCCGTCGCCAATCGCAGCAAGTGCGCACTGACTGAACTGATCCGACAAGGGGCCAGCGATATATGCCTGGCAGGCTTCCCGGATCGCATCGAGCCGCCCTCGACGCTTCTTTCCGCTCAACGTGTCAAGTTCGCCCGCATCCGCATGCTGACCAAGATCATCGCGGAAAACAGTTACATCGACGTCTTCCGAAAATCTCGTAATCAAACCAAATGCCTTCGATAGAGACGTGCCGCCCTTGAACAGCAGCCTCGGGCCGCCGGCGGGGAGCCCATTAAACAATGCGTCTAATGTCCAGCAGACCCAGAAGTCCTTCTCGACATTCTGCACCGCCGTCCCCAACCGGGTGGCAGCACGCAGGAAAAGGTCACGCCGGTCGAGATCAGAAGCAGCTATAACTTCCTGGTAAGCGTCGTTCAATCATTCACTCCCGTGTATTAGACGATTGCCCCGGCGTCGGTGCAGACTCCTGTTTCATCGAAGGTCCCCGTACAGGTGTCTGCGCGTCCGGTGGATCACAATCGAGCAGATCCCGCACGACATCCTGCATCCAGATGGGCATCATTCCTAGTCCACTTATAAGGTCCTCGCGAATAGCGTCTCCGTTTACCGGGTCAGCGAGAACACACCTCAACCGATCGAGTATGCGACCACGGTCGGAGGCCAGCATATCCTTGAGCCAGTGCAGGGCTTGCACCACTCGCATAGCCGGCCGTCCCGCCCAATAGAGCCGGCTCGGGGCAGTCTGCTTGAACTGGATATTCAGGTTCCCAAGCTGGACTCCGCGGCGCCGGGAATCCGTATGGACTATCACTCGGGCGGGCACAGCATCGGTCAGACCCAGGTCGTTTGCTGCGGTCATGCCATCGACCAGTACGCGCAATTGATCACGTCGGGCGATCGCGGCCACTACGGCGCGATAGTCCGGCGTAGTGAGACTTTTCGTCAGCCGATTCAGCGTCGGTCGATCATAGAGTCCCCGTTCAATTCGCCGCAACTCTCCTGCCACAACCATGCGCTGCAAAACCTTGTCGACCGCGTCGCGACTTCCCAGATCTGCGAAGTCGGACGGTCCCCAAACCTGGCCAGGCGCTGCGGAATCGATTAACGCTGAGATTCTGGATTTGAGATCGGGCATGAGGAATACTCCTTGTCCGATATTTGTATATTTTTTCCGGACAGAGCGCAAGTCATACGTCCGAAAAAAGATGACAAATTTCGGACAGATATACTTCCGGATACGCCCCAAAACCAATACAGCAGACGCTTCAGACATCAGTTGACGTTGCTCCGCACGCCCCGATTTTCATAGCAGACGTTTCAACACAACGATTTCGTTGTGTTACGATTGCATATCACCAGCAAAAAGGCTGCCCTATGATGCCTCCGCTCGACGCCACTACGGGCCTGCTCCCGCCGGGCATACATAACGCAGCATGGCCGGAATTTGTTCAATATTTTGGCACCAATAAACACCGCAGCGGCCTGATCCAGCTACTACTGCTACTGCTCGGCAATCTCGCCAGTGCCGGATGCACAAAGGTTTATGTCGATGGCAGCTTTGTGACCAGCAAGCTTCTGCCCTCGGACTACGACCTTTGCTGGGACCCCAGCGGCGTCGCCCCCAATCTCATTGATCCAGTGCTACTGGATTTCAGCAATGGCAGGAGCGCCATGAAACTCAAATATGGAGGCGACATCTTTGCCGCCTCTTGGGCGGAAGGGCAAAGTGGCAAAACGTTTCTTGACTTCTTCCAAATCGACAAGGCAACAGGCAATCCGAAAGGCATCGTGATGTTGATACCTCAGGAGGCAATATGATCAAGAACGATCGTCAGTACAAGATCACTGCTGCGCAGGCGCGAAAGTTCGAGCTCGCGATCAGTAATCTGCACAGATCGGATAGGCCTGCCGATCTTCACCCGCTTCTCTGGAAAGCCCAGCTCGATGCCCTGCAGAGTCAATACGACGAACTCTCCTCAGACTTGAAAGAATATGAAGTACTGAAATCTCACAGGCCATCACAGATCAACGCCGCAACACTCGAAGATCTGCCTGCCGCGCTGATCAGCGCCCGTATTGCGCTGGATCTGTCCCAGGCGGAGCTGGCCAGGCGCACAGGCCTGAAGGAACAGCAGATACAGCGTTACGAAGCAACCAACTATGAGTCAGCAACATTAACCCGACTTTCGGAAATTGCGAAGGCACTTGGCGTACGTGTGGCCGAGACAGTTTTTCTGCCTCAGGCACGGTTGGACCGCAGGAGCTTCCTCGATCGACTGTCGACGTCCGGCATTTCCGTTGACTGGTTGACCAGTCGGCTACTTCCGCCTGAACTGAGCACACCGGTAGACGAAGGCGAACAGACGGTTGAAGGTACGGATCCGTCTGTAGCACGGTCCATAAGTATCGTTGAACGTGTATTTGGATGGGATGCAGATCGCCTCATGGGCGTTGACGCCCTGAAACTACCCAGGGAGGCCGCGTCACTGGCGCGCTTCAAGGTACCCGCACACGCCGAGGGGAAAAAGCTAAGTGCTTATGTCGTCTACGCTCACTATCTGGCAATGGTTATCGCGAATGCCAGCCGGGATTTGCCTCTAAAGGAGCTCGACTGCAAACCAGCCTCATTCCTGTCAGCAATGAAAAAAACTGGCAAAAACCTGGATCTCGCGGGCGTAGTGGATTATCTCTGGGACGTGGGCGTGCCCGTTATTCCTCTGAATGACAGCGGCGCATTTCATGGCGCATGCTGGCGTGTATCAGGAAGAAACGTTATCGTCGTAAAACAGCGCTCATTGTTTGAGAGCCGTTGGCTCTTTGATCTTCTGCATGAGTATTTTCACAGTTGCCAGTCCGCAGGCGAATCCACCTTTGCATGGATTGAAGATGCTGACCTTACCTCAACACGGCGCGTGTCTGCTGAGGAGCAGGCTGCAAACCGGTTTGCAGCTGATGTACTGCTCGGGGAAAAGGCCGAAGTGCTGGTAGCTGAATGCGTTGATCTCGCCAATGGCAACGTGTCCTATCTGAAGCGCGCTGTAGTGGAAATTGCATCGCGCCATGACGTCTCCCAGGCGCATCTGGCTAACTATCTGGCATACCGGCTTTCGTTACAGAAAATCAACTGGTGGGGAGCGGCGGGTAATCTGCAACATCGAGAAAATGACCCCTATGTGATTGTTAGGGATGTATTCTTCAAACGGTTTGACTTTGCTCGGCTCGATGAGGTGGACAGACAATTGTTGCGGCGAGCACTAACGCCGTCGGAGAATCTGTGATGGATATGGAAATAACTCAAACGAACTTTGAACTGCCACCGCTAAAGGTCAAATGCACTGATGCAGACTGTAACCGCGAGCTTCACTGCTTCAAGTTCCTGAAACGGACGATGCCGGAAACGGATCATGGTGCCTGCAGGTATTGCGGCGTGAAACTTATTGACTGGGAACGTGTTCATGAGCGCGACGGCGGTGACGTCCAGCACACTTTCGATGAGCTCCAGCACGAGTACATCCGTCACCACTTCTGGCATAAGGCCATCGATGAAAAGGCAACACTCCATGCACGAAGAAAAGGACGCACGGCGCTAATCGCATCTGTCCGCCGACGCGTGGAAACGTCGGTCGGTCGTGCGACGCCCTACCGTGACGGCCAGCAAACGCCCATGGAGGGTAACGTTCTCTACTATGCGCAGCACGCGACGGCGTCATGCTGCCGCACTTGCATCGAATACTGGCATGGCATCCCGAAAGGTCGCGAACTGACCCATGATGAAATCGGTTATCTGACAGCGCTCATCATCCAGTTCCTCAACCGCCGGATTCCTGATCTACCCGCCGGTCCGGAGAAAATTCCGAGGAAACCGAAAAATGACAATTCATCCTCTGGCGCCGACGGGTCGGCACAACCCGCCAGCGATTGATACCGCCGGGACCGCACAAAAGTACCGATCGCGCATTCTCAACCTCGACACCAGGTCAATCCTTGTCTCGAGGCTCGATGACTCGGATCAGGCACGCGATCTCACTGTGCCCGCGAACTGTGGTGGCTTCGGTCGCATCCGGCACTTCAGGCGTGGCGACGGTCAACGTTGGCCATGCAACCCACTACCGATCGATCCGGCCTCGAGAGGTTTAGGGCTCCCACCTTCGGACGCCCTCGAGGCCCAGGTATTCCAGAACGCAGCCTGTGCATGGCGCTGCTGGTACTGCTTTGTCCCGTACAACCTGCTCAGCGCCGACGAGCGTCGCGCACGATGGATGACCGCGGACGACATGCTGGATCTTTTTCTCGCAGAACGTCAACAGCCTCGCGTCATCGATCTGACTGGCGGGTCCCCGGACCTGACTCCCGAATGGATTGCCTGGTTCATGGAGGCGATGGTCAAACGCGGCCTGGAGAAAGATTTTTATCTATGGTCGGATGACAACCTGAGCGCAGACTTTTTCTGGAATCTCGCTCCCGAACACAAGGAAATAATCGGCAGCTACCGGATGTATGGTCGGGTGACGTGCTTCAAGGGCTTCGACGCTGAATCCTTTGCATTCAACACAGCAGCCAGCTCCGATGAATTCGAGCGCCAACTCGCCCGGTTTTCTCGACTTGCCGGATCCCGGATCGACCTTTACGCCTACGTCACGCTGACCTCGCCGTACCGAGATGACCTCGAGACACGGATAGCGCAATTTGTCGACCGACTTTGCAGCATTCACGCAAACCTGCCCCTCCGAACCGTGCCACTGGAAATCCAGGCATTTTCTCCTGTCCTGCCGCGCCTGGACACGTCCCGTGAACAGGCGCTGGAGCAGCAGCAGCGCGCCATAACCGCCTGGAAAGAGGCCCTCCAGAAGCGCTATTCCTCCGAAGAGCTCGCCATGCCTATCACAGAGGTACGTCTTGACTGAAACGGACATCGAATATCGCGATTGGGCGCGCTCGCTTATCAACGACACCATATCCGCTGGAAGCGCGGACTTCGCCGAACTCGTTGAACAATTGCCCGGTATCTATCCAGGTTTCGTCCTCGAGACATTGAAACACATACAGTCAGGTCCGGGCGATCCGCATCACGACCAGGCCACCGCCCTCATTGCATCCGCCCAATCCTCCACGCCCAACGACGCAATCACCCGATTCGACAGGCTGCTACCACCCCACCCGCTTGACTTCGAATGGCGCTTTTCGGACACGGCCATCTCCCGCCTCGTGGACGAAGCCACGGTCCTCACACCATCAGCTGGTCGGGTCGCACTGGTTGCCACCCCCTCCATCGCGGTGTCGGAGATCAGGTCGACCTCAAACCTCGCGTTCTGGTATTTCGGCCGGGATGCCGATACGGTTTGTCAATCTCATGAAGCCCGGAATCTCGCGGGCAGTGCCGTTGTGGATCTCGGCAGGCGGACGGTTCCGGCTGTGGCGGCCGACACGGTTATAATTGACCCGCCCTGGTACGATGAGTACATGCTTCGGTTCATCTGGTTCTGCGCTGCTGTCTGCAATAGTGATGGTCACGTGCTGCTATCGCTTCCACCCGTGGGTACACGGCCTGGTATGCAGAGTGAATACGCCAGGTACCGGAAATGGTGGGAACTGGCGGGATTTACGGAGATGGGCCGTCGGCCGGGTTTCCTGCCGTACGCAAGCCCGCCCTTCGAACGTAACGCGTTGCGGGCTGCGGGCATCACCCATGTGCGCAGCGACTGGCGCAAGGCAGACCTCGTTATTCTCCGGCGCGTACGGAGCAGTACCTTTGACTGGCCGGGTGACATGGGGGAGGCGCACTGGAACGAAGTTTCATTCGGCCCTGTTCGCCTGCGGATTGACACAGCCGCTCCGCAACTGAGCGAGTCGACCGACCTCAGATCCGTCGTCGGCGGCGACGTACTGGCAAGTGTGAGTCGGCGTAGCGCCCTCAGGCAACTAGCGGCCGTCTGGACTTCCGGCAACAGGATTTTCGCGTGCGATGATCCGGGCACCCTACTTCGCCTCGCTGAGTGTCTAAAACTACGGCTGGGTGCGAAACGCGCCGCCGCGCTTGTCGGGCGACATATTGAACCTGTAAGACAGACGCTGACCCAACTATCTCGTCTGGTCCTCATTGAGCAACAAGAACTGGGTTATGAAAAATGGTAGGCAGTCGTTTTTTGACTTGCTATTGGATGTGTGCCAGACAGATCCGTTCTGGCCGGAATATCTGAAACGGCATGTATGCACCGCTCATCCAAAGGCGGCCGTACACGTTGCGATCTTCCAGGAGCCGTTCCTGCAGTGGGTCATTGACGGCAAGAAAACGGTTGAGTCACGCTTTTCCAGGAACGAGGTAGCCCCGTATGGAGCCATCGAAGACGGAGATATCGTACTACTGAAAGCGGTCGCGGGACCGGTGGTGGCGATTTCCAGGATTGCCTCCAACTGGTCATATCGCCTTTCCCCTCGAACCTTGCACACTATCCGGTCACGCTTCGGTGCATTGATTGGTGAAGTCGACGAATCCTTCTGGGACGCCCGCAAAGGCGCACGCTTTGCAACCTTGATGTCGCTGGATAACGTTTTGCCGATTCAGGCCATTCCGTACGCAAAAAGCGACCGACGCGGATGGGTTGTCGAGAAACGTCGCTTCGCCCAATTTGAGCTGGATCTATGAACCCAACAGTCATCTGCTTTGCCGGCCGCATCGGCTCGGGGAAGTCAAGCGTATCGCGGTCTTTCGCCGAACGCGCCCATTGGAAGTACGTGAGCTTTGGAGACTACGTTCGGTCTGTAGCACGCGAAAGAGGAAGTGATGCTGAAGATCGCTCTGTTCTGCAGGCCCTAGGCGCCGCCCTGATCGAAGTGCATGGCTGGCAGACCTTCTGCGAGAAGGTTGTCAGCCATTCCGGCTGGTCCGGCAACGAATCGCTAGTCGTAGACGGTATCCGACATATCGAGGCGTACACAGCCCTGCAGAAACTCGTTGCACCCCGTCGAACGGCACTTGCCTATCTGGACATACAGGAATCGTTGTTACGGGAAAGGCGGCTCCAGCGGCAGCTACCTGATCTTGGCTCCCTGGCGGAAACCCATTCTACAGAGATACAGGTAATTCAGAGTCTTCCTGGTCTGGCCGATATCCTCATCGACGCAGACCGTCCCGTCGAGGAAATTGTCGCCGATATCGTGACAAGCTTGGGGCTTAACTAAGGCTCCGTCCAGCCGGGGATTAAGTGGGTCCGACGCGGCGCTCCGTACGCTTCGGCGATGCTGTCTCCACGCCCCTTTCAACCTGCGTCGTCGAACCGTTCAAGGAGCGGCATCGACTGGATCACAACCGAAAGGGAACCACAACCGCCTTACGAGTTCAGGACCTTCACCGGTACGATCCATTTCTCATCTCGATGCGCGTGTCGACTGCACTGGCCTCACCGCACAAATGATCGGCGCTACTCGCCGGCCTCAAGCAGCCGTAACCGTCCGAGCGAAATCGTCGTCCACGTAGGACGCCGCTGCAAAGCTGAAAAGCTGCAAAGCAAGGCTAAGCGGCGTGGGTAGTCAGTTGCTCCGCGACGGCGCGCTGCAGGAGATCGCATCGCTGGCTTGATCGGATGGCCTGCAAAAATGGATGGCCTAACGCCACTGAGAGGCGGGCCTCGACGACTAAGCGCAGTTTTGCGCGGAACGCGCTCCCGATGTTTATCCAGAACTTTCTCGACGCGCCTGCCGACAGGTTTATTTCGATCCCCGAGTAATCCCCTGCGGCTAACCAGAAAGCCGGCTCCGTATTTCCAGAATACGGAGAATCTCTTCATAAAAATAAGTAGTGCATATCATATATCGAAACAAAATGTCAAATCAGACTGAACGAAATTGGATGGTACGGTTCGCGTTCTGGGCGAAACGGTATGCCAGGAATAATCCGATCGCCTCACTGGGCTTGCTCAGCGGGATAGTGGGCGGCGGAACGCTTTTCTGGTATTACATGCTGCTTGGCCAGATGCCAGATTTCACTCTACCGCAAACAACAGGGCTTTTCTCTGCGGCATTCCTCGCCGGGATTATCGTTATCGGTACCCTGGCGTTGACCTGCGTGGCACCTGCCGCCTCTGCAAGATATGCACTGGATGCAATGCTTCCGGAAAACCCGACTTCCTCGCATTTCTGGTTACCTGGCGAGGCGAGAGCAGAACAGGCAGCCAAAGTGACGTCGCGAATGCGGGCTGAGTTGCTGAGAGGTGACTTTGCGGTTGAACTCAGCACGCTTTCAGTACTGGCGTGGAGCGGCATCGGATTCCCGTCTCTCGCAGATTTTTTCTGGCCGAGTGATCCGGGGCTCGTGATGGCGATTTACGCAGTCGCGGTGTTTGCCCTGCTCACATTGGTATTCGCAGGCGCCCACTTGGGCAGAAAACCCAGAATCGCACTTCGAATGCTCGTCGTATTCGGGCTCTGCGCCATTGCGACGCTGTTTCTCCTTCATAAAGCCGGCCTTGATTCAGCGACTCCGCTGCTTTCGTTCAGTGTTCCAGGAGGTACGATTCCTGACATAGCTGGACCCTCTGTATCCGGACAGTTCCTGCGTGTCCACGTTTATGTGCTCGCTCTGTCGCTTGCTGCTATGGCAACGGGGATTCTTTCATACGCTGCAATCCTGGCTGAGCGTCGCCGCATATGGCGCGACACCATTTCGGGTCCACTGCGCCCCAAACTGCCCCCCTCCATGTTCACCATACGCCTGTGCTTGACACTGATCTACGTCGCCTTCAGTTTTTCTCCGTTGATGCTCGCACTTGAATTTGCGAAGCTGAATGGACCGGCGCACGCGATCCGAACGCTGGGCACGATAGTCCTGTACCTCGCGGTCTTCAATCTTGCTTTTTTCTCAATGGCAAGCATGAAGCGTGATTTCTTCAAGACGTGTCTGATCGCCGTCGGATTCTTTGCAGTTACGGTAATGGTGCCCACGCAACGTCCAACGGTCATTCCGACGGGGGTCGTGTTTGCGCTGGGTTTAGGCAATTTCCACTCCTCCGCGATTCTGCTGTCCTCCCTCCAGTGTCCCCGCCTCGCCATGTACGGAATCGAATGCGAAGCCAAAAAGGACGATGCCATCGTCGTGACAAATGTCAACGTCCTGAACAGGCTGGGATCGACAGCCACACTGGAACTCCAGATCCGGCGTCAAGGACCCGACATCGACAGGGCGCTGAACACCGCCGGACTTGCGGTTTCCGCCGATCTGTCGGATCCTTCAGCGACCCTCAGCCCGAAACCGGTTCTCCTGACCCAGGAGCAATCGGTTCGTGACTTTATAAACGGAAATCCGAAGCAACGCATCATCGCGGCGCGGCAGTGTGACGATTCAATCGCCAGCTGGTTACAGTCGCCTTGGGAAGCCGACAAGACCCGGCTCGCGAGCCGGAACAAGTATGTCCGCCTATGGTGCGTGACGGTCAATGTACCTGCGGATCAACTGCTTGACTTCGACAAGGACGGGATCCGTTCATACAAGGATGGCTATTCCGAATTTATCGGCACACGGCCCTCCACAAAGACCTGAGCCTATTCCCACGTTAACGACAACATAAGGCCGGCCGACAAGAAAAGCCGTCCGGAACACGAATCGGCGCAGGATACGCGGATTGCATCGGCTCCCCGACAATCCGGGATCGGACCCGGACCGCCAGCGTCATTCGCTGCGGAAAAGCCGCGCGAAACATGTTGCAGGACTTAACCAGCACGCCCTGCCATGCTCTTTTTGCGGCCGGCCTCCGGATCCTGCGCGTGCCGTAGAATGCGCAAACGGACTGAAAACGATTCTATGGCACCGACTCCAAAGCCACGCAAGTCAAGACAACCTGGTGGCAGACGGCCGATGACGCGGGACATGTTGCTGCCGCTCCCGGCGACGATCTGGCGTCGCCGCTCACTCGAACACCATCTGGCGTTTGCCGCGTTGCGCTCGGGAAACTGCAATATCGAACTGATCGGCCGGCTGTTCAGGACCGTGTACCTCGCCTATTTCATTCACGAAACGTTGAATGGCCGTCGCTCCCTCGCGGCTTTCCGTATCTCCGAGGCGGCACTGCACGCTATCGCCGCGCGCATCAAGGCCGCAGGCGACTGGTCGCTGCCTGAAGCTGACGGGCGAACCCTTGCACACGTTCTGTCGCTGCACGACGAACAGCTCTCGATGCTCCCCTCGCATCGGATTGCACAGGCCGATGAACAGTTGAACATTTTTCTTGCCAACGACGCGCTGTCGCCGATCGCGCCAGATAACGCTCACAATGCCTGAATCGCTGGGAGCCCGACGCACACGTCGGGCCATAGTCGGACGTCCAGGAAAAAGAACTCGCGCGGCGCCGCCCTTTACACAATAACTTCGTTGATAAATCGAGCACCTCGCCAGACTGATGGACACCCTGCTTCGTGAGACCAGTCAGGGTGGTACGGCTATATGGACAGGCGATCTGCCCGCGCTTCCTCAGGTAACAGATCTTTGCGAACGAGTCATTTCCCCGGTGTGGGCACCGCACATGGGAGCAGGGCGAGCACTGATCGCGCATCGCTCCTCGGGAGTCCTCTATGTGCACGTCGGCATCGTGCGGTGGCTCCGTAGCGATGCGCCAGGGCAACACCGTGCAAAGCCAGACTTCCGACCCGGAACTTTCCCTGACAATCCAGAGCCCCGTCTCTCTGCATTCACCGGAAGCCCAAGGCTCGATCGCCAATCATCGCGCCAACTGCTGATAGAATCAGTCGCACAGAAAATATCCGTCGGAGCGCGGCTGATCATGGAGTACCGAGTCAGTTTTGAGCACAGTCTGGCAAGCGCCCCCAACGACTTTATCGCGCGTATCACCTCGCATCGGGTCGACGACGTCCCCGCGAACATTCCGCGCGCCCTGCTCCCCGAATTCATCGCAGATCTGATCCTGAAACGATCACCCCAGATTGGCAGGATCCGTGACCTGAGGATACTGTAGCGCTTCCCGGCCAGACGCAACTGTTTCGCAGCCCGGTTCACGCCACACAGCTGTTTCCCCTGCCATCGTCGGCGTTGACGTAGCTAACGCGCTGCACCGGTTGCAACGGAAATTTCGGTCGTGCAATCTATGTTCCTTCCGCGGGTCGATTACGTCGGCCCCCGCAACCGTATCGACGATGCCGCTAATGAACGCCCCTGATGCCTTCTCGTTGAAACCTGCCAATGTCCTGCGTCATCGCTGCCGGATTACTGTGCGGCGGTCGCCCGTTCACGGCAAAGGGGTGTTCGCGACCTGCGCGCTTGTGGCCGGCGAACTCGTCTGCGAGTACCTGGGCGAACGGATCTCCTGGGGCGAGGCCGTGCTCCGTCACCCGCGCGATCCCGCACAGCCGGATCACACCTTCTACTTCGATGTCGGTAACGGTACCGTCATCGACGGGGCAATCGGCGGTAACAGTGCTAGATGGATCAACCATGCATGTCGCCCCAACTGCGAAGCCGAGGACCGCGATGGCCGGATCTTCATTCGCACTGTGGAGCCAGTGCCGGCCGGCAAAGAACTGAGCATCGACTATGCGCTCTTCGTGGAAGGACGGCACACCCGTCAGCTTCGGGAGCGGTACGCCTGCCACTGCGGCGCGCCGGACTGCCGGGGAACCATGCTGGCCAAACGGGGAAGGCAGTCAGGGAAAGAGCATATTTCAGCGCCTGACCGTAGGGTGGTCGAGGGCAGTGTGGATGCGGACGTGACAGCACGAGCCGCAATCCACATTCGAACGACTATCGCGGACACACTGATCGACGCATAGCAGGAAGCCCCCAATGCTGCTTCGTCGTGGCGCAGGGGAATTCACAGGGCGTCGTGCCCGGCGTGAAACTCCCGTGCAACGGCCGGGCAACACCGGGGAGAACAGCGGCACCTCCAGCATGAGCATGGTCGACACCGACCGATCTCGTCCAGCTTCCTGCCTGGGCGCGGGTCAGGAAAACCCGTCTCGCACACGGGCTGCGCTTCGCACAGCCCTCCCGATAGCTCACACCCGTGCGGGCGATGCGTCTGGTTCCCGATCTGCTAAACCTCGAGCGTCAAAGACGTCATCACCATCTGCCCGAACGCCGCAAGGATCTGCGCCAGCGCGCGAACCAGGTCGGTCGCTCTAGGCCGCATCCGTGTGCACGCGTGAGCAGTCGGCGTGGGATCTCCGGTCTGCTCACTGTTCAGGCCACTACTTCGCAAAGGCCCCAGCGCGTCTCGATGATCGCGCCCACCCGTACGGCCTGCGCGCCCACCGATCGCGCGCGAAATGTCACGGTGGCGCCCTGCGCATGCGCGAAGGGTCCAATCTCGACCACCACGAGTTCGTGGCCCCGGAACGTGATGCGCGATCCGGTGAACGCGCTGGTTCGTGAACGCCCGGGTGCGGGGCCATGCGGCTTCGATGTGGCATCCCGGTCATTCATGCTCAAACCCGCGAGCAGTTCAACATCGGCTGGCAAAGGCATCGGTCATAACGGTCTGTTCTCAAGTCCGGCATTCTAGCAACGATGTGGGCGATGCCGGTGCTGCCGGCAGGTACCGGCGTGGGCATAGGCTATCCGTCGTGCATACCTTGAAGACCTCGCCGCAAGGGGCGTGTCCAGCCTGACGTCGCCACCGCCTGTCATGGCGTTGTCCTCAACGGCCAGTGTCAGTAGTTCGGTGCAGCAGGCTGTGTCATCGCAGTCCTGAAGCCCTCTCCGGGCGCCCCCACGCTGCGCTGCGGGCGGGCTTTCGTGCTTCGCACCAGGCCGCCGGCGGCGTCCCGGCCCTCCCGGGCTTCAATCCCTGGCGCAAACCCTCAGCCCCCGACAACCAACACCTTTACCCCCAGTCAGGTGAAGGCCGCACGCGGCCTCCACATTCGCGCTCGCCGCGCGGCGGCTCATCCCGGTCAAACCCGACGCTTCGCATCCACCAGTCTCCTGTGTTCCCGCCCGACAACCCGCGACCGTAGCCGATGGCGGGCAAACGTCAAGGGGCGAGGGACCGTGTTGCCCGCACCCCTCCCTCGCCTTTTTTCCTTGACGTTTGCCCGCCACCGGCTCCTTGAGTCGCACGGGCGCGAACTCAGGAGACTGGCGGCGATAAAGCCAACCCCCGGGTTCCACCAGGACGAGCCCAACCCCTACAACGGGGCGGAATCTTGGAGCCCGGTCAGCGCAACACCGATCAACCTTTTTTGTTGTGGAGAGTGCCATGCAACTCGCTTCCTCTTTCCGTTACGGCTCGCCGATGCTCCGCTCCGACTCGCCCCTGTCGGATGACCAGATCCGCCGCGTCGCCCCGTCCATCTTCGCGGACGGCAAGCATCAAAGCCGCTCCGAGCGCTACACCTACATCCCCACCATCGACGTGCTGCGCGGCCTGCGCAACGAAGGCTTCCAGCCGTTCATGGTCTGCCAGACCCGCGTGCGCGATCAGGACAAGCGCGAGTTCACAAAACATCTGATCCGCATGCGCCCTGCGAACGAGATTACCGGCGAGGACGTCAACGAGATCATCCTGCTCAATTCGCACGATGGCACCAGCAGCTATCAAATGCTCGGTGGTGTCTACAGATTTGTTTGCCAGAACGGCATGGTCGCGGGCGAAACCGTCGGCGAAATACGCGTTCCCCACAAGGGCTCCATTGTGCAGAACGTCATCAACGGCGCGTTCGATGTGCTCGACGGATTCGACCTGATCCGCGAACAGAAGGACGGCATGCGCGCCGTGACGCTCACCCGCGACGAACAGCAGGCGCTCGCCCGCTCCGCCCTCGCGCTGCGCTACGACCCTACCGACGCGGAAGCGCCCGCCCCCATCACCGAAAGCCAGCTTCTGAACGTGCGCCGCTTTGAGGACCGCCGCGACGATCTCTGGACCGTTTTTAACCGGATTCAGGAATCGCTAACCAAGGGTGGCCTCCACGGACGCTCGCGCAGCGGACGCTCCATGTCCACCCGCCCCATCACCGGCATCGACCAGAACGTGAAACTGAACCGCGCGCTGTGGATGCTCGCGGAAGCGATGCGCCAGATGAAGGCGTAACCACGGCACGGGTGGCAGCCCATCGCCACCCGATTCCGGTTCACTCCGTCAGGACTCCTATCCGGGTCCAGTCCTGACGATATTCCGCAGCACCGTGACCCGAAACCTTCCTTTTTATATCTGGAGTAAATCATGCAAGCCAAAGTCAACACGCAAATGAACGACGCCGCAAACGCCGTCGAAGCCGACACCGTCACAGACGCGACGGCCAACGCTGCGCCGCTGCTCGAAACCAGTTTCGGCAACGAGCAGCCGGTCGTGACCGTGCCGTATTCCGCCCTGCGGCGCTCACCGCTCAATGCCCGTACGAAACCGCTATCGGGCATTGACTCGCTCGCCACGAACATCAGGGCAAAAGGGCTGCTGCAGAACCTCATTGTTCACGAAATAAAGGGCTCGCGAGGCAAACATCGCAAGCTTGGCGTCTGTGCCGGTCAGCGCCGACAGGCCGCACTCGACCTGCTGTTCGAGCAGAAACACATCGCCGCCGATCATCCCGTCCCGGTGCGCATCGTCAGCGAAGGCGAAGCCCTCGCCATTTCGCTGATCGAGAACAGCGAACGCGAAGGACTCGACCCGTTCGACGTGCTGCGCGCCTACCGGATGCTGGCCGAAGAAGGTCGCAGCGTCGATTACATTGCCGCGCTTTTCTCGGCCGCGCCGATCACGATCAAACGACGCATGAAGCTCGCCAGCGCCTCTCCGAAGCTGCTTGCTCTCCTACGCGAGGACGCCATCACGCTCGACCAGCTTTCGGCGCTCGCGCTCACCGATGATCACGAAACGCAGGAGCGCATCTGGTGCGATGCAAACGAGTGGCAACGCCAGCCCAACTATCTGCGGCAGGCGATCACGCGTACCGAGATTGACGCGAGCCGCAGCCGTCTGGTGCGCTTCGTGGGGCTGGACGCCTATGAAGCAGCGGGAGGTTATGTGAGACGTGACCTCTTCAGCGACGATGAAAACGCCGGATACATTGCCGACGCCGAACTGCTGCAACGTCTCGCCGCCGCGAAACTCGATGTCGCAGCCGAAGAAGTCCGTGCCGAAGGTTGGGGCTGGACCGAAACGCGTATCGAACGGGACGTGTTCGAACTGAACCGCTACGGCAGGCTGCAACCGGTGCAGCGCGCCCTCACCGACGACGAACAGCGGGAGATGGACGCGCTCACCGCACAGCAGGACGAACTGGCCGAAAAGTTTGACGCCCTCGGGGAGGACGACGAAAACGCCTACGAGGAAGCCGAACGGCTCGAAACCGAAATCGAACGGGTGAACGCCGCCCTCATCGCGCTCGAAAGCGGCGTGCTGACATGGGAGGTTCAGCAGATGGCCGAGGCGGGTGCATTCGTGATCCTGAGCCCGCAGGGCGAACTGGAGGTGGAACGGGGTCTGGTGCGCCGCGAGAACAGCGCGGCACTCGATGCGGCGGGCGCGACCGTGACCGGCACGCCGGAAGCGGACAGTGAACCGGACACGGCAGTACAACCAGCGCAGAAGGAAAAGCCAGTTCACAGCGCGAAGCTCTGCCAGCGCCTGACCGCGCACCGTACCGCAGCCGTTCATGCGGAACTCATCGCGCAGCCGTGCGTCGCACTCGCCGCCCTCCTGCACCGCGTGATTCCGGGAGTCTTTCCGGAGCGGTATGGGATCGGCTTCGCGCCGCATGCGCTGGCACTGTCCTGTAACAGCAACCGCGAGAACCTGCTCGGCGCGGCGGACGACCTGCCCGCCACCACCGCGTGGGGCGTCATCGAGGCACAGCGCGAGCGCTGGGGCCGCGAGTTGCCCACGCGGCGCGCGGACCTGCTGCCGTGGCTGCTTGAACAGGACCCCGGCACAACCCTGCTGGACCTGCTCGCCTTCTGCACCGGCACCCTGCTCGACGGCATTGCTGGAGAAGAAAAGCCTCACGCCATCAATGCGCTTGCCAGCGTGCTGAACCTCGACATGACCCGGTACTGGACGCCCACGCGCGCCTCGTATTTCGATCATGTCAGCAAGGCGCGCATCGCGGAAGTCGTCGCCAGCGCTGTGTCACCGAAGATCGCCGCCGACCTCGGCAAGATGAAGAAAATCGATGCGGCAGCCGCCGCAGAACTGCGACTAGCGAAGTCGGCATGGTTACCGGAAATCCTCACTGACCGTGAAGTCCCCGCGGCGCGCTCCTATGGCGCGGCCCATGAGCCTGACGAGGACGACGACGAGGAAGGTGACACCGGCGACGAAGCGCAGCAGGACGGCGACGCGCAAGGCGATGACCAACGCAACAGCCACGGCCCCGACCGCATCAACGGCACGGAACCCGGCGAAGGCGCCGGAACCCCGTCGCGGGCGGGCGGCCCGACCGGGACACAGGAGCACGCCGCGACAGACCGCAACGGTGCGCTATCCGCGTGGCCGTTCCCAACTGCCGCAACCTCAACGCCGCCTGACGACGCGTCAATGACGCAGAACGCTGCGTGATCCGCGTGGGTTCCGCCGGTCAGTCCGGTGGAACCCACTGACCCGGCACAGCCCGGCAGGACTGCGCCTCACTCCCCGCATGCCGTCAGGCGTGCATATCCGGACAGAGGCAATCATGAAACAATGCATCAAGGTCATCGTGATCGCGATCAACGACGACTCCTGCCACGTTTTCACAACCCAGGTTGAAGTGACTGACGATGAATACCGCAACGGCGAGCATTTCCGTATCGCTGTCACGCGGGCCACCGACACGGGCTTCGTGTCTCCCATGCTGGCACTGGAGGCCGACGATCTGGTCAGGCTGCTGATGGACATCAGCGCATTCATCGCGCGGAGCAACGCCATGCACTAGCGCATCACGCGACAGACCGGGAACCCCTTTTTTCACCTCTCGCGCCTGTCGCACCTGTTTGTTATCCCCGCCACGCGGCCAGCCAGACAGCTATCGCTACCGCAGCGGCCAGCACTGTTAGCCCGAGCGCCAGCGTGGCCCTCAGCGCGCGCCAGTACCGGCGCTCCAGTGTTTGCGCCCCGGCTTGCGCCTGCCGCCCCGCTTCCTGCGTTGCCCGCCCGAAAGCCGCAACGGCCCCGTCAAGTCGCGCGCGCTGCTCACGTGCCGCGATGGCAAACGCGCCCACCAGACGGTTGCCCGCAGCACGCGCGATCCGGTTAGCGGCGCGGTCCACCAGCGCATCGAGCGCGGCCTCGTTCAGCCCCGCGAGAACGGCCCGGTAGCGTTCCTCATGCTCGTGGATCATGTGCTCGGCAAGCTGTATCGTTTCCTTGCAGCGCGCGAGCGCATCGCGGTGCTGTGCCATCAGTGCATCCGTCGCTTCCCTCGCTTCGGCGCGCATCGCATCGAGGCTGCCCTCGCTCGCTTTCCTGATGCGATCCGGCATCACCTCATACAGCCGCGCATAGTATTCGAGTACGGCGAGCACCGACCACAGCGCATCGTTATCGTGCAGGTTCAATGCGGCCGACACGCGCCGCATGCGCGCGATGCTCGCGTCGTCCGGGACTTCGCCCGACACATCGAGGAACAGGCGCGCGAGCGGATCGGGCGGGTGCGCACGCCGCGTGCGTCCCGAACGTCGCGGGTGTGCCGCAAGTCCCGAGAGTCGGTCAGCCATCGGCGATGACACCGGTAAACATTGCGTCATAGAGCGAGCGCCAGCGCAACAGTTCGGCACGCTGCCCGATGGGCAGCGTCTCTGCCGCCTTGCGCACCGACAGGCGCTGGCTGCGCAGATCATCGGCCACGCGATCCGCAAGGTCCGGAAAATCCAGTGACTTCCCCTTTGCTTCGATCCCCTTGCGGATGTTCGAATCCTGATAGAGCGTGAACTTGTCCGCCGTGCCGAAGTAGGCATTGCGCACAACGTGGGTCATCGCGTCAGGAAACGTCGCACCAAATTCACGCAGCAATTCCAGACTGTCGCGCTGCCGGTTGATGACCCAGAACACGACGAGCCGCCGCGCCAGTTCGTCGAGTGTGCTCGCCAGCGTCGCGCCATAGCGCGCCACGCCCGCCTGATTGCGCGCCGCCGTATTGACGATTACCACCGCATCGCGCTTCGCATCGCAATAGTTGACGAGTCCAATCCAGCCATCCGCCTCGTCAAGGTCGAACGCCGCACATTCGATCTCGCCGTGGACCGCCTTCATGACATCCGGATTTGACGTATCCGTCTCGATCAGTACGAGGCTCGCATCGCGCCGTTGCAGGTGATCGGTCAGCGCCAGCGCAACGATGCTTTTGCCCACACCGCCTTTGCTGCCACCTACCAGATAGATGGGGTTGAGGGTCATTGCCATTGCCGTCCTTTACAGGTCGTCGGTATCGGGTTTGATCGCAAATGCGAGCGAACCCTGCACCGGCATGGGTTGCGGTTTAACTTCTGCCTTTCCCCCATGCGGACGCGCTTCAGTGCGCCCCTCAGGGCGTCCCTCTGCGCGCGGACTGTTCGCCCGTGACGCACCGCCCTGCGCCACCGCATGTGCGCGGGACAGTGCCGTAACCGTGCCCTGCGCAGGCGTCTTTGCTGCCGGACGTGCCGTATTTCCTGCGCTGTTTCCTTTTCCCGCAGGACGCAGCGCGTAACGGATCGTTCCAGCCGTGATATCGATGCCCGCCTGTCTTGCCTGCTCCGAGATCTGCTCCAGCGTGTAGCCCTTTGTCTGTGCCGTACGTATATGGCCACGCATGTCTTTCATCGCGTCGCGAACGCTCAAGCCACGTTCGGCCTCCGGTTTTTCAGGCAGCGCATCGAGCGTCCGGGCAAACGCATTCCATTGCGATTTTGTATAGATCCTGGCAACAGGCATCACCACCTCCAGCGCACATCGGTACACACCGCCTGCGCACCATCCTGCTCACGCGTAACGCACCTGTCAACGCCGTCCTTTTGCGCCGCGCGGCCCCGTGGAAACTCCGGGGAACTCATGGGAACCCAGGAGAACAGCGCATTTTTTTCACGTGTCGTACGCTCGCAACGTTTCCACCCTGACGCATTCCCATTCACCGCCGTTGCGCATTGCGTTCCCGCTGAACACGGACACCTTGACGCCGCAACATCACCGCCGTTGACGCAACCGGTTTGCACATCCTTGTGAACCCTCAATGCGTGAGGTTTGCCAGCGGATCGCCATTTCTGCGTACACAGCACGCTCACCTTGCGCCTTGTGTTACGCACCGCACCGGGCAGGTCCTGTATCCGCCGCGCGCAGACGATGGGCTTTCGCCCGTTTTCCGCGACGCAGTCGGAACGCATCGTATTGTTCCGCCAAAGCGCACTTTTAACGCACGCGGCTTGCGCCTTGAGTGATCACCTTGACGCACGCCGGTACGCACCTTGATACGCACGAGGTACACATATTGATACGCACCTTTGTATGCACGAGGTTTAACCCGAGACGGGAGAGCATGACGCACGGGTTACGCATTTTTTGCGCGCCCGAAAGCGCACGGCATTTACGCTTTCACGGCGACCGTTACGCCATTTCTTCGCGCGGGGTTACGCAACGTTTCTACAGGGCCTGAACTGTCATTTGCGTGAAAGCCGCTACCTCTGCGTGACACGTTTACTCCAGGCGACAAAAAACGCACTGAAAACACGGTATTGCAGGATAGGCTACCGCCGGTTTTAGGCACCATACGCGACACACACCTCTTATATGGTCTCCCATTTGCAAGAAGATATTTGTTTGACGAGGAGGGTGGTTGCGTGACGTATTCGATAACGCACACGTGACCACCGGAAACCTGACCGTTCTGGAAGATCGTCATGTCGTGCGCGGTCCAAATCCGGTCGTCAAACGGATGAACGCAGCCGGCTTCTCCCGATCCCAATTGGGCCACAGGCAAATTATCTTTTGTGGAGGTAATTCTTCTTCATAGACGTCTTTTCCTAAGCCTCCCATAAGCTCCGAACCTCCGCGAAGAGTACACTCGGCACCTACGTTTGATCAGTCATCCAGCGTCGCGATTTCACCGAATCGCTGGCCAAAAGCCCGCACACTGCGGTCAGCGTCTAAGCGCGTGTGAATGGAGCCCTTTGAGGCTGATAGTTGTCCATTAGCACGACCGGCGCTCGGCGCGTCAGGTCCACTGCGTCTGATTACGCTTTTTAACAATCTGCCTTGCCCGGATAAAAGGAGAGTAGGTCTGCGAAACACGTCCGATGGACTCGATGTCCGTCCGCCACTAAAGGGACTAAGATGACAGATCGTTGTATATACAGGTGTAGAAACGATCGATGCTTAAGCCAATGACGACAACGAGGAATGTCATGGATTCACTTTCCGATCTCTGCGCGCTGGTGCGCCTCTGCTGTATGAGTCCGGTCCTGTCATGCATCGGCGGCTGGTATTTCTTGCGAGGCGACCGCCTCATACAGACACTTCGACGGATCCGATCGCCGCAGTTGAGCTGATCTCCGCTTTCGCATACAACGACGCTCCAATCGAAAATAAAGATCGCCCGGGGAAATCGACTTTTAGTCTTGTGGATACAGCGTTCGTCCGCAATGTGCCAGCGAGATATCGATTGAGAGTTCGGATAAGTGAGTGCCAGCCACAATTAGATGTTGCCGCGGTCTCCAGTGGCACATCGCATGATGACCGGTTGAAGTATGGCGATGGTTCCTGACAGTCGCAGGGGTGCGCCGCTAGGCTATATAAGCGGTTCATACAGACCGAAAAATAGCTTATTGCTGACGCAGTGAACTGAGCCGTCCGCTGAGGTGATTACCCAGTCGCCGGGAAGCACGTCGATCCATCCTTCGGATGTAGCGATGGACCATGCGCCATTGCGTTGTTCTACCGCTGGGTGATCTCCCGGCGAAAACCACTGCGTAGCTTCAACAAACCAGTTACGTTTCCGGAATTTCAAATCGACCTCCGATAGTCGCTTGGCGCCACCACTTAGAAGGAAGTGCTGGTGGTGGGGAACAGAAACGCAAATGGACATGACATCTGACTTGTCGCTTGATGTGATTCCGCAGCCTCAGCGACGACGCGAGCAACGAGGTAGCGGAATCGATGACGCTGTTCACCATGTCTCCAGATTTTGAATCGGTGATCCTTAAGGAAATCTTAACGGCCACAGCAACACCCTTTCATGCGCCGTCAGTCAGTAATGCAGACTGCGCGTGTTGTCTCACGAAGCAATGTTACCCGACGGATTGTTGTCGTTTCGCTTTCCTTCTTCTTTTCTTTCGTGGTTTTCCGGGCGCGAAGCGCCCGGCCCCCGCCGGTTTTCAACTTTTCAGCAGTTCACGCGTCAGTCGGCGTTTCGGTGCACTGGCGCATGCTGCCCAGAACCATTTCTCTCACACGCTCCGCGCGCCATGCGTTGACCCGGCGATGCAGCGTTCGTAGTTGCGTCTTGCGTGCATAGACGTCCGGAACCATCGTTGCCAACCGGTCAATCAACTCCTTAACTGCAACTGTGGGCTCGGAGATCAGCCACCCTTCAATGACCGGCCACACGTCGGCGAACGGATCCAAGCGGGTCTTCCATCAGTGCTTTGCCTTGGGGTGCTTCTGTGCATCGGACGTGCTCCCCTCCTGCCATGCCGAAGAGAGGCTCGCGAGGAAGACGGCAACATCTGATTCGCTTGCTGGCGCTGCTTCAGCGCGCACACCGTGGGCCGCGAACTCGCTCAATGTCTGCTGGGCCGTTCGCATCTCCTGCAGCAGTCGTACAGGATCGAGGCTGTTGAACTGCGCCCGCAGCTTTTGCTTGATCGCGGGTTCGACGCTGTCGTGCGCCAGCAGCCGATCGCACGGTGTTGCCGGCGCAAGGTAGACCTTGTGCACACGAGCGCCGTCGCGCGTCTTGGACTTCAGCTTGAATGAAGGCTGGAAGAAGTTAATGTATAGACGCGATGACGCGTATAGCTGCGCTAGCGCGTTCTTCGCATTGGTACCGCTCAGACGGCCATAACCAACCAGCCGTCGCACGACGGCGCCGTTCTTCTGTTCCACCCAGGCCTGATCATTCTTCTTGTACGCACGCGAGCGAGTCTGCTCAAGGCCATGTCCCTTGCAGTAGTCGAATACGCTCTGGTTCATGAATGCGGTGTCGTTATCCGAATCCACCCCAAGCATTGAGAATGGCAGATCGGCGGCCACCTTCTCAAACGCTTCGATAACAAGCATCTGGTTGCGCGTGCGCATGGCCACACATTCTGTCGAGCCGCTGGCAATATCGGTCAATGTCAGCGTGTGAACGAACTCACCGTCGGTCTTCGAGCCGCCGCAGTGTTCGACCATATCGATCTCGAAGAAACCCGGCGACGGATCACGCCAGTCGGCGAACGGGCGCACCGGGATGCTACGCCGGATGGCCGAGCCCACACCCTTGCGACGTTTGCGCGGCCCGTCAATGTGCAAACGCGCATTGGCCAGCAGGCGGTCGATGGCCGCTGCGCTGACCTGAAGGAGTTTGGCCTTGATGACCGGATCCAGATCGAGATGGCCATGCCGTTCCATAGCGTCAACCAGCTTCGGAATCAACGCCTTCAGGCGCTTGCCACAAACCCCGGACGGCCGCTTCCCACAACACCGTCAGCGCCTGGCGTACCGCCTCGTCGTATAACCGGTTGCGCTCGCGGGTCTCCTTCGTTTCGCCGGGTTGCTCCCGGCAGCCGGATGCCGTGCCTGCGGTGATAGCCGGTCAAAGCCACGAACTCGTCGAGAATCCTGACGCGGTCATCGAACGTCGCGTTTCTATACCGCGATTGCAATGCTGCGACCAACTCCTTGCGTGTTGTCATGCTGATTTGCCTCGTCACCTCGTGCCGCTCCCGCCGGACAATCCGACGGGTAGCAAACTACGTGAGGCAACAGGTCAACACGAGTTGCAGTTCTGATGAGCCAATGCGCGTTCAGATTCGGCGTGGAGTAATTGTCACGCCGGGCAGTCTTGTTGTCGATGGCGTTGCGACGACGGTAACTTTCGACGTTGAGTTCGAAGATCGTCGAGTGACGTACGAGCCGATCGATGGCAGCGGCCGGTTGTGGAGATCAGCCAAGATAAGCGCTAATGCTCTGCAGCGTATTGGCGCATAGCTTGCTCCACCCCGAGGTACGTGCTGATTTTTTGAATTCTGTAACCACGGCCTGCGCTGACGCAGCATCGGACGTGGACTGCAATTTGAGGCCGTGGGCCACGTGGTCGTGGACAAGCGCTTTTTTCGCGTTTGTAATGGCCTTCTCGATGGCGTGAAGCTGTTGCACGATGTTGACGCTATTCCGGCCAGCCTCGATCATCGCAATCATACTGCGCAAATGGCCTTCTGCTCGCTTCAGGCAAAAAACGAGTCGGAGTGGGATTCATGGAGAGTATTCTTGTTCATGCCGGTTTGCTATCCAGCGGAGTAGGAAACTGTCAACGCATCGACGCGCACCGGTTCGATTAATGTCCATTCGACCTATGCGCCCTCAGCTCACGATGCCCTCTCGGGATTTCCTGGGAGCTAAGATCGTGAGTCGGTCGATTTATTAAAGGCAGCGGCTCGCTGGAGGGAGCGGCGAAAGACAAACGTCGGAGAATCGGAGGAAATCGCACGTTAGTTGAACCGCAATGCTACGAATAAGCCAGCTTTTGTTCAGATGCCGGCATACCACTCATACCCTTGGTCTTCCCAGTAGCCGCCTTTGCCCTCGCCTATATTTTCAAAGCTGCTGACGAGCTCGATGCTCATAATGTATTTGGCCATCTTATAGCCGAGTTGCCGTTCTACCCGGATGCGTAACGGCGCGCCATTGGCGATCGGCAACGGCTGGCCGTTGAGCTCGTAGGCGAGAAGGGTCTGCGGATGGTAGGCATCCTCCATGTCGATGCTCTCGTAATATTTCGTCCCCTCGTCGTCCATCGGGTCGGCGCAGTAAAAGACCACATAGCGTGCTCCCGGCTTCGGGCGGACACGCGACAGCAAGGCACTCAATCGCGCGCCCTTCCATTTGCCGATGGCGCTCCATCCTTCGACGCAATCGTGGCGGGTAATCTGGGTTCGGGCTGGCAGCTCGCGCAGTTCGGCGAGCGAAAACGTTGCAGGCTGCTCGACCAGGCCGAAAACCTTGAGCCGGTACGCTGCGAATTCGCCAGCGGCAAGGAACTGGTATCGCGGGTCGTCCGGATTGGCGGTGCCATTGCTGCGAAACGTTGGCGAGAGGTCCGCCTCGGTGAATTCCTGCGCCATCGACTGGCGCGAAATCATCAGATGCTGCGTGACCTGGCTAAGCTTTTCCCCGCCCTCCAGAAGCTTCGGAAACCATACGGTGCCTGACAACCGATCGCAGCTTGCGAGCAACAGGGCGCCGCCGGCGGCCACGAGGCGGGCAAGAACGCGGCGGCGGCTCGGCTCACTCGGTGCCATGACGGTCCCCCGTCGCCGGGATCCGATAGCGCCCGGTAATCATTGCGCGCAGGTTGTTCCAGAGCCCGGTGATGATGACTTGAAATACATGAATGGTGACGAAAGCGACCAGCGCGAGGGCGACGATGAAATGGATCGAGCGAGCGGACTGCCGGCCACCGAACCAGTCGACCCAACCGGGGATGATCGAATCAAGCCGCGGCGACATTGCCCATCCCATCAAAATAGCGAGCGGCAGCAGGCCGAAGATGACGATCAGGTAGGTAAGCTTCTGGAGAATGTTGTAATGTTTCGCGGCTTCGCCTTTGGGGTGGCGCAACAGCAGGTGGTCCCTGAGCGAACTGCCGATCGAATGCCAGTCCGCCCTGGTCGGCATCAGGTCGCGCACAAGGTGCCGGCTGAGGATCGCGTGGATGACATACGCCAGACCATTGATGACGAAGATCCAGGCAAAGAACAGATGCCACCGCCGTCCCAGCGATAGCCACTGGGGCCCGGGAATGGTTGCCCAGGAAGGAAAACCCCGTCCGACCAGATCGCCGTCCGGGCCTCTCGACGCGCCGAGCACACCGGTCGTGACGAATTCGCGGCCAAATATCCTGGTTACGCCGACCACCTTTCCGTCCTCGGTTTCCTTCGCCACCATTTGCAGGATCGGCGGCCGGCCCGTATAAGACGACTTGCCCCAGTAGAGCGCAGGGTGTGCGTTGAAGATCTGCAGTCCGCTCATCAGGAGGATGAAAAACGCGATGACGTTGATCCAGTGCATGATCCGCACTGGCAATGTGTGGCGGTAATAAAACGCATCTCTGCGGGGGACTGCTGCATCGGAAGACGGCATGGTGTAGTGCTCATCGAATCAAACTCGATCCTGCGCCATCGCGACAAGGAACGGCGCCCAAACGCCACATCAGGCTCGCCGCCGCGCAACTGACGTCCGGCGGCTCACGCGACATCTTTCCGCGCGTGCCAGCGCTCGGTGCTACACGCCCTGACTTCGCTGGCGCAAGCGACGAGCGGACCAACGATGTCGTGTGGCGATGTATCAATGATAGGCGTTGGATGATATTCCGGAGTCGCGGCAAACTGAGTGGTATTACGGTGAGAGCTGTTGCTGTGCCGCAACTGACTGTCGCGCCTTTTGGCGATAAAGGAGGCATGCCGGGATACGGCGCTAATGCGCTGCAGAGTATTAGCGCGGACCTTGTTCGCTCCCCAATTAGACGAACTGGAGAGCGTCGGTCCGGGCGAGTCGCGTATCGGCTCACGAGCGATCCGTGCTTACGGCCGAAAAACGAGAGCTTGTATTGACGCCAGGGACGTTATCCAGATACACCGCCGCTCTACTGACTTCGACGCAGATTCACAGCACGTGCCCGCAGCCGCAAGATGCGCCGGCAGCGGATCCCCCACGAACGCATGGTCGAGTGGTGGATTAGGCAAAGCGGCGGCGCAACCCTGTCCCACAAGGTCGAATGCCTGAACGTCTGCGCGCAGGCCCACACGCTCAACGACATAACCCGATAGGCCCGGACACATATATCTGGCACTTGTAATGCCCACGACCGCATCAATCTCGCCAGATGCCAACGCTGCACGATCCAGTGCCCGCGCTGCTGCCGGCGCGGCGAGATGAGGCGCATTGCTCTGAAAACTGTTTGGAAAGCGTGTGCGGATCGATAGCAAAAAATATCGTCGATCGACGCAAGCGCAAGCCGGCGCGCCTCAATGCCGCTATCGCGCCGTAAGAGAGTGCGGGCACGAAGTGCGAACGTGCATCAAGGCGATTAGGACCATTCCGAACCTTGGAATGCCACCAGGCTGTCGGCCTTCGTGCACGACAGAACTGGACTTGCAGTACCGATTCAACTGATGAACATAGAGCCTTCGATATCTTGTGTGATGCTTGCGTCATGCAAACTTGGACATGATAGGCATAGCCACCCCTGCCGCGTGAGGCGGCGCAATAGGGGGTTATATCGAGAAGCAGTCGCGTGTAACTCGCCTGATCGCCAAGCTGGGCCGCAGCCAGCAACGACACCAGGTGTGAATCGTCTTGATGCGTCGCACACATCGCTCGCAAACGTCATGATGTCAGGCGCGCCCGGGCGTCCGAATGAGCGGGCACGCGCGGGCTTTAGCTGACCGCGACGACTCCGCCACGCCGGCCGGTGTATAGGCTGGCACTTCCCTGTTGTTGATGCGGTGCCACGAGAAGTTGATTTTTCCGAATGGCACCTCGAAGCAATCCCTAATCGGCGTGGCGCGGCTCTTCGCCTCGTTGCAATGAGGCAATCAGTGGACACGCCACACTGCCCCTGCGCGAGTGGCACGCGCACACGAGTTCGGTCAGCACGGCTTCCATGCGCTGAAGGTCCGCGAGCTTGTCCCGGATGTCCCCGAGTTTGTGCTCGGCCAAACTGCTCGCCTCATCGCAATGCGTCCCGTCTTCCAGCCTCAGCAGGTCGGCGATTTCGTCGAGGCTGAAGCCGAGCCGCTGGGCAGATTTGACGAACCGCACGCGCTTGACATCGGCTTCACCGTAGCGACGAATGCCGCCCGACGGCTTATCCGGCTCATGCAGCAACCCCTTGCGCTGATAGAACCGGATGGTTTCCACGTTGACGCCGGCCGCCCTGGCGAAAGCGCTGATGGTCAGACTTTCACGATCGTTCTCCATACCGCTTGACTCCGTACACAGGTACGGAAGTAAGGTTACGCTATTCATCCAGGATTCGAAAGGACACGCGCATGGCTGAACAGGGAAACGGGCGCGGCGCGCTCTTCACCAGCGGGCTGGCCGCGATCCTCGCCTCGACCTGCTGCCTCGGGCCGCTGGTGCTGGTCGCTTTAGGTTTTAGCGGGGCCTGGATCGGCAATCTGACCGTGCTCGAACCCTACCGACCGATATTCATCGGGGCGGCACTGGTGGCACTGTTCCTTGCCGGGCGGCGCATTTTCCGTCCGGCGCAGGCGTGCAAGCCCGGTGTGGTCTGCACTCTCCCGAAGGTGCGCGCCGGGTACAAGCTTGTGTTCTGGATCGTGGTCGCGCTGGTACTGGTCGCGCTCGGTTTTCCCTATGTCCTGCCGCTGTTCTACTGACCGGAGTTCGTCATGAAAAAGCTGCTCGCTGCGCTCGCGGTTGCCCTCGTAGCTGTTCCGGTCTGGGCCGCGACGCAGACCGTCACACTGGCCGTGCCGGGTATGACCTGCGCGGCCTGTCCGATCACCGTGAAGAAAGCCCTCAGCAAGGTCCAGGGTGTGATTCACACCGATGTGAACTTCGACAGGCGCGAAGCGGTGGTCACGTTCGATGACGCGAAGACGAGTATTGCGGCGCTGACGCGCGCGACCGCGAACGCGGGCTATCCGTGTTCGGTGAAGCGATAGGCCTCGCGGCCGGGATCTGCACGATAGACGTGCTGACACGCGTTGCCGATTCGGCGCAGATAAGGTGGAGCGCCGTGACCGTCAAAGAAAGGAGTCTTTACATGACCGAATTGCGAATTGCCGGGATGACCTGCGCCTCGTGCGCGGCCCCTATCCGGTCCGCGCTGGAGAACGTACCAGGGGTGATGTCGGCGACAGTGTCGTATCCACAAGGCACCGCGAGCGTCAGGACGGATCCCCGTACGTCCGTGGATGCGCTCACCTCCGCAGTGGCCCGGCTTGGTTATCGCGCAGCGCTGGCCGAGGGTCAGTCGATGAACGCGCCAGCCGGATCGTTCGACAATGCGCTGGGGTGGCTCGAGGGCCACGAAAAGGCACGTAGCGTGGCCGGCAGGCTCCGCATCGCCGTGATCGGCAGCGGGGGCGCTGCGATGGCGGCGGCGCTGAAGGCCGCCGAAAACGGTGCCCACGTAACGCTGATCGAGCGCGGCACCCTCGGTGGTACATGCGTGAATGTCGGCTGCGTGCCGTCGAAGATCATGATCCGCGCGGCCCATATCGCGCATCTGCGGCAGACGAGCCCGTTCGATGCGGGTATCAGCGCCGTGACGCCGGCGATCGACCGGCCGCGCCTGCTCGCCCAGCAGCAGGCGCGCGTGGACGAACTGCGCCACACCAAATACGAAGGCATTCTGGACGCCAACCCGAACATCAATGTGCTGCATGGCGAAGCGCGCTTCACGGGTACCCATGCGCTCGCCGTCGCGCTCACGGCCGGTGGCGAACGCGAGGTACCGTTCGACCGCTGCCTGATTGCCACTGGCGCCAGCGCAGCGTTCCCGCCGATTCCGGGCCTCCAGGACACGCCGTACTGGACCTCCTGCGAGGCGCTCGCCAGCGACGCGATCCCGAAGCGGCTGGCCGTGATCGGCTCGTCGGTGGTGGCCGTCGAGCTGGCTCAGGCCTTCGCCCGGCTGGGCAGCCGCGTCACCATCCTCGCACGGAGCGCCCTGCTTTTCCGTGAAGACCCGGACATCGGCGAAGCCTTAACCGCGGCCTTCCGGGCGCAAGGCATCGTCGTGCTGGAGCAGACGCGGGCGAGCCGCGTATCGCACGTCGATGGCGAATTCGTGCTCGCCACGAACCACGGCGAACTGCGGGCGGACCAGCTGCTGATTGCCACGGGACGGTCGCCCAACACCGGCGGCCTGAACCTGGCGAGTGCGGGCGTGCAGCTCGACGAGCGCGGCGGCATCGTGATCGACAGCAGCACGCGCACTAGCGCACCTGACATCTATGCGGCCGGCGACTGCACCAGCCAGCCGCAGTTCGTCTATGTTGCGGCGGCGACCGGCACGCGCGCGGCGATCAACATGACAGGCGGTGACGCGCGGCTCGATCTCTCCACGATGCCCGCCGTGGTGTTCACCGACCCACAGGTGGCAACGGTCGGCTACAGCGAGGCGGAAGCACATCATGCGGGCATTGAGACCGACAGCCGCACGCTGGCACTCGACAACGTGCCGCGCGCCCTGGTGAACTTCGACACACGCGGATTCGTCAAGCTCGTGGCCGAAGCAGGCAGCGGTCGCCTGATCGGCGTACAGGCGGTGGCCGCTGAGGCGGGCGAAATCATCCAGACGGCGGCAATCGCGATCCATGCACGGATGACCGTACAGGAGCTCGCCGACCAGCTGTTCCCCTACCTGACGATGGTGGAGGCGCTGAAGCTCACCGCACAGACCTTCTCGAAGGACGTGAAGCAGCTCTCGTGCTGCGCCGGATAACCAGGACGCAATGATGGACCTTGCACGCTACACGGCAGAACTCGTCGACCGGCTGACGATGGCCTTCCGGTCCGAAGGGCTCGAGGAGCTTTTTGTCGTGTTGTTGCGCGAGCTCGCCAAGGGACGGCCGGTTTCTCCTGGCACGCTCGCGCTGGCCCTCGACTGGCCCGTTGAACGCGTGGCAATGGCACTCCAACAGGCCGTCAGCACCGAGTGGGATGACGACGGCAACGTTGTCGGTTACGGCCTGACCCTGCGCGAGACCGCTCACGCCTTCGAAATCGACGGACGGCGCCTGTACACGTGGTGCGCATTTGACACCCTGTTCTTCCCCGCCCTGATCGATCGGACGGCCCATGTGGTCTCGCGCTGCGCCGGCACTGGCGTGCCGGTGGCGCTGACGGTCACGCCGAGCGCGATCCAGGATGTCGAACCGGCCGGCGCGGTCGTGTCGCTGTTACTCCCAGGGGACATCGCCGATATCCGCGCGGCCTTCTGCTGCCATGTGCATTTCTTTGCCTCCGCCGCCGCGGCTCACGACTGGACCTCGACACATGCTGGCGTGGACATCGTGAACGTCCACGATGCCTTCGACGTGGGCCGCGAGACTGCGCAACGGCTATTGCAGGCTGCCCGGTTGCGAAACACGAAGAACGCGGACCACGTGTAATTCCGCCATTTCCGGATCACCTCGCGGCTCCCGCTGGCGCGCCAGGACGAATCTGACGGACGGCGCCATGTTTCTTCTCGAAGACGCCTGGATTCCTCCCAGGCAATGCGACAGCACCCGGTACGCTCTATCGGGCGACGCGTCATTCGTCTCGCGGCGCGAGATGACTTCAAGCGTGCGAAGCAGGTACCAGGCAACTTCGAGGTCTTTCTCGGAACAGGCGCGCTCAAATGCCATCAGCGCGTCGTCGTGCAGCGTGGATCGGATGGCACTTGCGTCTTTGCGGGGGGAGACCGTGCCCCGAAGAGTTCACGGCCCGGTATTTGTCCGAATCGAGCGCCCCCTCCTTCGCCAGTTTCCGGATTGAGTCGCCTAAGGCGACCTCTGTACTGATCTCCTTGTTCGGGAGGACGCCATCCATATCAATCCGGAGGTGCGCAGATGCAATATCGGTACGGATTCCGGCAACCACGGCACAGCAATTACCCACCCCGTGGTCAATGCAAAGATGAAATCCCGACGTGTGGCGCCGGACGCCCGGTGTTCCGGGATTGATTCTTTCATCGCAGAGTCCCCCGCTCTGTTCTCCCGCTGACGCCCCTGCGGCTTCTGTGCCCGCTTCGACCGGCGAGTCATAGTCCTTTTCAGATATGGCGGCAGTATTCCAGAGATGTTCGGCATGCAAACTTTCGCTACCGAGCACCCGCGCGCAGGTACGGACTAGCGGTTCGGTCGGGCACTCCCCTCGTACAGAAAACTCATCGGCCTGGGGCCCGGCGCGTAGCCCGTGTCGATCTGGTCGATGCTGAAGCCGCCACTTTCGATCATTTGCCGGATGGGCCGATTCAGATGGCAGCCGCCACTGATGCACTTCCATGCAGGCGTCAAGCGGTTCTGCCACTTGCATACGCTCGCTTCGGGCGCGAGACCATGCTCGACGAAGAGCAGGTGTCCGGCCGGCTTCAGCACGCGACGCATTTCCTCCAGCGCGCGCATTGCCTCCGGGATCGTGCACAGGGTCCAGGTAGTGACGACCGTATCAACGCTCCTGTCTTCCAGCGGGATCGCCTCTGCCGACGCGTCCAGAAAAGTTACCGGTCGTCTCGCCTGCTTCGCGTTGCGCCGCGCCATGGTCATGAGTTTGGGATCGGGTTCAAGTGCGAGAACCTCTCTCACGCCCGCGTCGTACAGCGGCAGATTCAGACCTGACCCCGCGCCGATTTCGAGCACCGTGCCTTCGGCGCTGCCAATGATCCGTTCCCGGTAGGGCAGAAGAAACCGGTTGCGCATCACGAAGTCGCAAAGCGAGGGCAGAATGACATTGCGATAGAGACCCATCCGTTATCCTCATTCAGGTCAGCGCTGCAGTTCGACAAAGCTCGCCTTGCGACGTGTTCGCGAACACGTACCTCGTCGCCAATTGAACCCAGCGGCGCTCCGTCTCCGTTCGACAACGCGAGGGGCAGCGGTTTCACCTGCTGTCGCGTCGCCTGCCTACGCCCTGTGCCCGCCTCCATGCGCATCGGGGCTGTGGCCAGCGCCTGGTCCAATACCCCATCTGGGCATAGTTCGATTGCGTGGATAGTGGCCGGACCCGGACGGTCGGGACGGCAGCAGGCACTCCATTCCGGTCAGTCGCTTTGCTCGAAAGCAGCCCTTCAGGATCTGACGCGCCGCGCGCAGTCGTCATCGTGGCCCGAGCCCATCACATGGGCGGCACAACCCCATCCTTCTCCACTATGACACGTTGCGCCACAAACGCGCCCTGCTGCACGGGCGTCGCCACCACGAAGACCTTCTTGCCCGGCGTGAGGTCGCCGCGCGTTGCCGGGGCAAAGGTTACGACCGGAACATTGGGCGGCACGGTCACTGTCTTGCTGCCACCCTTGTACGAAAGCTTCAGGTCGCGACCGCTGGTACCTTCGACGACGGCATCCACGTTCCCATTCGTCATCGTACTGTTCGGACCCAGGTCCCACGCGTAGTGCCCCTCACCCGTGCCGCGCGCGGCTTCCGGGAAGAGCAGAACTTCGGTAGCGGTCAGCCTGCCGTCGGCGCCCCTCGTGGCTGCCGTACCTACAAACGAACCGGGCCTGATCTCAGACAGATTGATCGCCTTGACTGCCGAGACCGTCACGGCAGGTTTGATTTCGACGGACACGGTCTCACCGCTGCGGCGGTGCACCTTCAGGATATCGCCATCGAGTGCAACAATCTCGCCACGAATGCGTTCCGGCTTGACCGCCGGCGTCTGTGCGAGCGTCACGCCAACGAAAGCGAAGGTAGCCAGCGTAAGGCCGAGTTTCATGCGAATTGACATGGATGCTCCGTCAATGTCGGAAGAGAGTGAAGTGGACCGAGACAGCTCAGGAACCGCCAAACCGGTTGTCCCCTAGTTTGCGGAGTATGGGCGCGAAATCAGAGCCGAACCCGGTTCAGGCGCAGCGCATTCATTACCACGGACACCGAACTGAAACTCATGGCCGCAGCCGCGATGACCGGTGAGAGCAACAGGCCGAAGACCGGATACAGCACGCCAGCCGCAACCGGTATGCCGAGCGCGTTGTAAATGAACGCGAAGAACAGGTTCTGCCGGATGTTGCGCATGGTGGCGCGGCTCAGGCCCCGTGCCCGCACGATCGCCCGCAGATCACCCTTGACCAGCGTGACGCCAGCACTCTCCATGGCGACGTCAGTGCCCGTACCCATGGCAATTCCGACGTGCGCCTGGGCGAGCGCAGGTGCGTCGTTGATACCGTCTCCCGCCATCGCCACGATACGTCCGTCCGCCTGCAGGCGCTTCACTACCACGGTCTTCTGTTCGGGAAGCACGTCGGCGAACACCTGGCCGATGTCGAGCTTGCGGGCCACCGCGTCAGCAGTCACGCGGTTGTCGCCGGTGAGCATCACGACCTGTATCCCCTGCGCGTGAAGCGCGCGGATTGCTTCCGGTGTCGTGTCCTTGATCGGATCGTTGACGCCGATAAGTCCCGCCGCCTCGCGGTCCACTGCCACGAACATCACGGTCTGGCCTTCCGCTCTCATGGCCGCCGCCTGCCCGTCCAGCGCGGCGGTACCGACGCTGAGCGCGTCCAGCAAACTGCGGTTGCCGATGCCTACTTCATGGCCATTCACGACGCCGGTCACACCCTTGCCCGTGAGCGACTTGAAGTCGGCCACCGGCAACAGCGCGAGGCCCTTCTCCTGCGCCCCCGCGACGATCGCTCCCGCCAGCGGATGCTCGCTGGCCCGCTCGAGGCTTGCGCCGAGCTGCAACACCTGATGATCGTCGAATCCCAACGCCACCATCACGGCCGTGAGCCTCGGCTTGCCCAGCGTGAGCGTGCCCGTCTTGTCGACGACCAGCGTGTCCACCTTCTGCAAAGTCTCCAGCACCTCGGCATTCTTGATAAGGACCCCCGCACTGGCGCCGCGGCCCGTGCCGACCATGATGGCCATCGGCGTCGCGAGCCCCAGCGCGCATGGACAGGCGATGATAAGTACCGCGACCGCGTTGATGATCGCATGGGCCATCCGCGGTTCCGGCCCCCAGCCGCCCCAGACTACCAGCGTAATGAGAGCAGCAACGATTACGGCCGGAACGAAATAGCCGGATACGACATCCACCAGTCGCTGAATCGGCGCGCGGCTACGCTGGGCTTCGGCAACCATGCGCACGATCTGCGCGAGCAGCGTCTCGGCGCCCACTCGTTCGGCGCGCATGACAAGCGAGCCGGTGCCGTTCAGCGTCGCGCCAATGACGCGCTCGCCTGCCTGCTTTTCGACGGGAAGAGGTTCGCCCGTCACCATTGACTCGTCGACCCCGCTCGTGCCTTCTTTCACCACACCGTCCACCGGGATCTTCTCGCCCGGTCGCACGCGCAGCACGTCCCCCGGCCGGACCTGCGCCAGCGGAATGTCCTCTTCGTGCCCGCCGTCCCGCACAATGCGCGCAGTTTTCGGAGCTAGACCGAGCAGCATACGGATGGCGGCGTTCGTATGGCTGCGCGCCCGCAGCTCCAGCACCTGACCGAGCAGCACCAGCGCCGTGATGACAGCCGCTGCTTCGAAATACATCGGCACGCTCCCGTCCGGCATCCGGATATTTGACGGGAAGACGGACGGCATCAGGCGCGCCACTGCGCTGTAGCCCCAGGCGACGCCTACGCCCAGGGCAATGAGCGTGAACATGTTCAGGCTGCGGTTGACCACCGACTGCCAGCCGCGCACGAAAAGTGGCCAGCCACACCACAGAACGGCGGGCGTAGCGAGCGCGAACTCGAGCCACTGGAGCGTGTCGTGCGCGATGAGGCGCGACGCGGCGGCCGGCCAGAGATCGGCGCCCATCGCCATGAGGAACAAGGGGAGCGCGAGCGCGACGCTGGTCCAGAAGCGCCGTGTCATATCCGCCAGTTCCGGGTTCTCCAGTGTGGGTGCCGCAACCTTCGGCTCGAGCGCCATGCCGCAGACTGGACAGGCGCCGGGGGCGCCGCGCACGATCTCGGGATGCATCGGGCAGATATATTCGGTAGGCGTGGCTGGAGCCAGGGACGGCACGTCGGGTTCCAGCGCCATCCCGCACTTCGGGCAGGTGCCAGGCCCCGGCTGGCGGATCTCCGGATGCATCGGACAGGTATAGCTGCCGACTGCGTCGCCCGCCGCGCCGGAGGGTGGGGGCGTGATGTACCTGGCAGGATCCGCCTCGAAGCGCTGCAGGCAGTGCGCCGAACAGAAGTGATACGTCCGCCCCTGATGCGATGCGTGGCCCTCCGCTGCATTTTCCTCGACGGTCATCCCGCGTACCGGATCGGTGTTCGCCATGATCGCTCCTTCCCTGCTCGACGCGCAGCGCGCGTCCTGTCTTCGAAGCTGCATGCTCTTCCAGACGGCTGCGCTCCGGGGCGCAGGCGAACCCGTGGCGCTACTGCCCGCAGTATTTACGCAAGACAGCGGGAACTATTCTTTGCCCGCCAGTCGCCGCCCGAGGCTCCCGGGCGGTACCCGCGCCGGACTGGTCGCGGCGATCCTGACGCGAACCCATATCATTCATCATGAGTAGCATCGACAACGGGCACGCCAGGATCAGCAGGGCGTGCTCCAGCCTGATCACGAGGCTTCGGAATCCGGGGAAGGCGCTATATGTGACCAAGAGCAGCCAGGCTCGCGCCGGTCGCAACCATGGTTTTCGTGCCTTTCACAATGTGACTCCTCACACGATCTTCAGTTGTCCCCGGAGAGCGCTGACAGGTATGTCACTTCAACCGCAGGAACGGGATACCCTCGATCGCCTGCGTCATTCCTCATGCATGGACTTGCCGCTCGAGGCCCTGGCGGCTATTTCGCGGGCTGCGCCGTGCCCGACTTGCTCCTGCAGCGTCTGGACCGCGGACGAACGGAACCACATCAACATCGGCATGGAGGGCATCAGTCCCTGCCCGCAGGCCGCCGTTCGGATTCTCGCGCGGTGCTCGAGCCAGACTCGTCACGATGACCCCTGGATGAGTTCATACCTTTCATCATGAACAGCATCGACAACGGGCACAGCAGGAACAGCAGGTAAGGTCCCAGGCTCAGTACGAGGCTCTGGAATTGCGGGAATGCGATGTATGCCACTGCCAGCACGCCCAGCAGGCCGGCACCGGTGGCAAGCATGGTTTTCGTGCACTTCATGGTGTCACTCCTGTATCGATCTTCCGTTGTCTCAGGCGATCGGTGAAAACGGGCATGTCATTTCGACTGTCGGGTCTGGATCCTGTCGGCATAGGCGCGGATCATCTTCTCATCGTCTGCATCGCGGTTGGGGCGCCCGTCCATACCATGTGGCTTCCCTGACGTTCACGGCGCTCTCTTTGCCCCTTGCAACAGCCGGCCCGCGATCGGTCGACCGGTGACCCGGATAACGGACTGGTGCGGTCGCGCCAGGCGGCCCCATCCCAGACATCTGCGAAGGGGCCGGGCACTTATCCATAATTTCACTCTAGACGTTCCTCCAATTGGAATGTCAAGGTCTTTCAACCGCACCCAACTGCACAACAGACGAAACCATCTGAAGCCCGACGCTCGTATGAAGAAAAGGTGTCGCGTCGGCAGAGCGACCTTCCTCTCGGGCCACAATGTCCGGTCAGCATGACGTCGCAACGGATCGGAACCGCACTGCATCATGCGGGTTTGACCCCAATCACGCCTCCGCAATCGGGTATCGGGCGGCCACCGGAAAGCATGCCTTCCGGTACCACTTCCTGGCATCCTTTTGCCCGATTAACCGGAGCTGCTTCGACCTCACCCGGTAAAGGCGTTTTTCATCATCGCCACACCGACGCCCTTCCGCCATTTTGAGTCGCCCGCTGCCTCGCTGGGCTGCCGGACACTTCGGCGCACGGTCGAAAGAGCCTGATTTACCCCCGCGGACAGTGTTTCGTAGTCCGCACCGATAGCGAGATGAGTGGTACGCTACAGATACGTCAGCGACAGAGCGACGCTGAAGAACACGACGCATAAAACGGATCGCAGGAATTTCGTGACCAGCCATATTGGCGAAGCTGAACCATCCGGTCCTGATGGCCGTCGGCGTGGGCATGAAGTACGAAGGTGCAGTGATGGTGAGGTTGATGTCCTGGGCGAAGACGTACACCGTGAACCGCGCGGGGCTACGCGTCAGATCGCACGCGACGGCAAACCCGGGCTTCCCGTTGCGTCCGCCGCGCGAGCGCGGCATCTGGCCCGCTTTCCTACTCGCACTGGCGACGCACGCGCTGCTCGCGTTGTTCCTGTTCAGTGGCATCCGCTGGCAGAGCAGAACGCCTGCGGGAGCGGATGCGGAACTGTGGTCCGCGGTGCCCGGCATGGCGCCGCCATACCCGCAGGCGCCGCGCGCCCTTGCCCAGCCGATCCGGCTGCCCACACACAATGAACAGGCCGACATCACGTTGCAGGAAAGGCAACGCCGGAAACAGGTCGCCGCGCCACGCGCGACCCCAACAAAGCCTGAGCGGCAGAGCGCCAGGCAACAGCAGCAGAGCCAGCTGAAACGCGAACAGGCAAAGCAGCCACTAACCACAGTGCAGCGAACGGCCGAACAGCAAAGAGAACTGGACGTGAAGCAGATGCCGCAAAGGTCCCGGGAACAGGCGAAACAGACGGCTGAGCAGGATCGTACGGCGAGGCTCGCTGCATTGCAGGCCATGGCCGCTGAAGAGCCGGCAGCGAAGGGTGGCCTCGCGAACAGCGAGACCGGCTCCGGCGGTACGGCACCGTCGGCCGATTATGCCGACAGGGTCAGGCAGCGCGTGCGGCCGAACATCATCGCGCCGGGCGCCATCGAAGGGAATCCAGTTACCGTCATCGCAGTTCGCCTGGGGCCGGGCGGGGTGCTGCTTAATGCAGCCATTCAACGCTCGAGCGGCAATGCTCAATGGGACGATATCGCGTTGCGCGCCGTCCAGAAATCCGATCCGATGCCGCTCGACGTGAACGGTCAGACGCCCGCGAGCTTTCTGATTACGCTGCAGCCGAAAGACGGAGGCGGCTGATGGTGCGCTGTCTGCGGGCGCAACCGTGCGCCTGTCGCGCAGATCAGTCAACAATCCCGGTGCCGCTTCTCACGCATCTGCCTGTGCATGAATACAGACGCTTCGTACCGCAGGATGCGGGAGTCGATGCCGCCGGTTGCGCAAAGAAAGCCTGTCGCGCGGGCAAGTTCATTGCGATTGCCGACGTTGGGTGTCGGTACGCCGGGCGTGGTGGGCGCACGATAAGACTTGCCGCAGACGCAGGCGCAACGATCGACGTCCGGTGAACTGGCTCCCAAAAGCGCTCTGGCGGAAACGGCCCCTCCAAACTTGTTGCTGTCTGCGTCCAGACGCTTCGCGAGCGCTTGCGCCAAGCGTCCAGGAAACACCAACTAAACGCTTCCTGTGCGTCTGTATGCCCACGCCATCATGGCCAGACCCACCAGAATCATCGGCAGCGACAGCCACTGCCCCATCGACATGCCCATTGCGAGGAGGCCCAGGAAATCGTCCGGCTCGCGCGCGAATTCCACCGTGAATCGCGCGAGACCATAGCCGGTCAGGAATATGGCGGACGCGGCGCCCACCGGGCGTGGCTTGCGCGTGAAGAACCACAACACAAAAAACAGTACGATGCCTTCGAGCGCGATCTCGTACAGTTCGGAAGGATGCCGCGGCAGCATATGGTACTGCGCGAACACTGCGTCGAGATTCCATCGCGACGCGAGTTGCGGATGCGCCGCGAGCCATGCAGCATCGTCTTTCGCTGCAGTGGGGAACAGCATCGCCCATGGCGCCTGCGGATCAGTGACGCGCCCCCACAGTTCGCCGTTGATGAAATTGCCAAGACGCCCTGCGGCAAGACCGGCGGGCACCATCGGCGCGACGAAGTCGGTGACCTGCAGCAAGGTGCGTTTGCGTTGATACGCAAACAGCACCATCGCCAGCGTTACGCCGAGCAGGCCGCCGTGAAACGACATGCCGCCCTGCCAGACTTTCACGATATCGAGCGGATGCGCGAGGTAGTAGTTCGCCTTGTAGAACAGCACATAGCCGAGCCGCCCGCCGAGAATCGTGCCGACGATGCCGTAGAACAGCATGTCGTCGATGTCCCTGGCGCTCCAGCCCTGCGCAGCAACATGTGGCAGACGCAACCGCAACCGGCCGACGACGATGGCCGCGATGAACGCCACGAGGTACATGAGGCCGTACCAGCGCACGGCGAGCGGTCCGAGATGAATGGCGACAGGATCGAAGTTCGGGTGAATCAGCATTGCCCGGCATTCTCAAAGGCTCGGCCTGGCTGCAATCGGGCCTGACGACACCATTCGCGTGACTGCCCCGACTGCAACGATGGAAGCCGTTGGCGCGCGCGCCCGCAGTTGCCTTTCCATGGTGCCGTCTGTGTCATGGGTTTCATTGCTCAGTGGCGCGTCAAACCGCTGCCCTTGAAGCCTGACTTCCAGAGCAGCGATTCATATTGCTGCGACATCACGTAGGATTGCACCTGCGCCATAAAATCCATCGTCACCACGACGATAATCAGCAGCGATGTTCCCCCGAAGTAGAACGGCACGTTCCAGCGCAGGATGATGAATTCCGGTAGCAAGGCAACCAGTACCAGATAAGCGGCACCGGCCAGCGTCAGACGCGTCAGGACCGTGTCGATGTAACGCGCGGTCTGCTCACCCGGGCGGATGCCTGGCACAAACGCGCCGCTCCTCTTGAGGTTGTCGGCTGTTTCCCGGCTGTTGAGTACCAGCGCGGTGTAAAAGAAGCAGAAGAAGGCGATCGCCAGTGCGTACAGGAAGACATAGGCCGGCTGGCCCGGCGAAAGCTGGCTGGCGACGTTCTTGAGCCAACGCGTGTTCTCACCCGTGCTGAACCAGTTCGCGAAAGTCGCCGGGAACAGGATGATCGACGACGCAAAGATCGGCGGGATCACGCCGGACATGTTCAGTTTGAGCGGCAGGTGCGACGCCTGGCCGCCGTAGAGCTGGGCACCCACCTGATGCTTGGCGTAATTCAGCAGGATCTTGCGCTGCCCACGCTCGACGAACACCACGAAGAAGGTCACCGACACGACCAGCGCACCAATCACGATCGCCGAGAAGATAGCCATTGAACCCGTACGCACCAGTTCGAACAGGCCGCCAACCGCGTTGGGCAGGCCCGCCGCGATACCGGCGAAAATGATGATCGAGATGCCGTTGCCCAGGCCACGCTCGGTAAGCTGTTCGCCGAGCCACATCAGGAACATCGTGCCCGTCAGGAGCGTCACCGCCGTGGTCAGGCGGAACAGCAGGCCTGGATCGATCACGAGGCCAGGCTGATTTTCCTGCGCCACCGCGATGCCGAACGCCTGAAAGGTGGCCAGCACTACAGTGGAATACCGGGTGTACTGCGTGATCCTGCGCTGGCCGGCCTGACCTTCCTTGCGCAACGTCTCGAGTTGCGGCGACACGATCGCCAGCAATTGCATGATGATCGATGCGGAGATGTAGGGCATGATGCCCAGTGCGAAGACCGTAAAGCGCGACAATGCGCCCCCTGAAAACAGGTTGAACAGGCCCATGATGCCGCCCTGTTGATGCTGGAACAACTGTGCCAGCCGATCGGGGTCGATGCCCGGCACCGGGATGTGCGCGCCGATCCGGTAGACGACCAGTCCTAGCAGCAGGAATATCAGCCGGCGGCGCAGATCGCCGTACTTCCGGCCGAGCAAACTGGCGTAGCGAGGAGTCTCAGAATTTGCCATGAACACCTCCGTGTTGCCCCGTGCACAATTCAGCCTGCGCGCTCTGCTGTTGCCCCGCCGGTTGGGTCACAGCCCAGAGGATCCAACTGGTCGCGCCTGCCACTTCAACCCTCGCGCATATGGCGGCACCGACAACGCAGGACTGCTGGAAAGGGGGCCGTTGATCCACGGTCCGCGCTTAACCATTCATTCCGTGGCGTGCATGATCGTTACCCATTGTCAGCCGCGGGTCGCCAGGGGCTGGTCCATGTCCGGACAGCATCGATCCTTCACCTCGCCATTCCGCTTCCCAATCTCGGGTAATGCTGATCGTCTGGCGTCTCCGCAGTGCCGGACCAGGTGCCTCAGGCAGTCACGCATCGCGCGAAGTTCTTCGAGGCACCCGTTTAACGAATTGATGTGCTCGAGAGCGAGCGCCCTAATCTCGTCACGGGTGCGATCAGCGTCCTGCCATAGTCCGAACAGACGCTGGATCTGCCCGATCGTAAAGCCAACGCGACGGGCGCAACCGATGAGCCTCAGCATGTGGGCGTCCTGCTGGCCGTACTCGCGATAACCTGCAGCGTTGCGCAAGGCGGGATGCAGCAGGTGACTGCTGTCATAGCAGGGAATCAGTTTGGCTGAAACGCCGGACACCCTGGCTGCCTGTCCGATATTCACGCTGCCTCCGTTCGCCCACGCGTCCCGTGCAGTCCGTTGTCCGGGGATCGGTACAGCCCCCGTACGCGCTCCCGTCTCACGCGCCCATCGCCCGATGACGCCTGATAGCCGGTAGAGAGATCGGGCTATGCCGACACCTCGTTACTTCAGTTCAGCGTACAACGCTCCGCCATGGGAAAGTCAAGGGCTTTCCGTGCACAGGGATAACCATCGCACTGGCAATAATGCTCAGGCGGCTCGGCGATCCGGTGCAATGCCGGCGATCGGCGGCCCGCTTTCTCCCCACGGTCAGATGACGCGATCCGTAAAGCCGACGCAGGAAAAACGACCACCCAACCGGTAACGCCGTGCCACTGCTCCCTCTGCGGGCCGTTTCAGCTGACCTGCTGGATACCTGCGAGCAGCCAGCCCTCCCCCCGCTTGGCTTGCCTTGACAGGGTCCACATCTCGGAAAACGGTTCGGCTGCCGCGCCCGCCGTCTCGCGGATCAATCCGTGGAAACGCACGGTCGCAAGAGACTCGTCGCCGCTCTCCTCAACGCTAACGATTTCCGCATCGAGTTGCACGACATCGGTGTGGTTTGGCGTGGCGCCACGCTCGTCGAGATCCACCTTGATCTCGGCAAACATCTCCGGCGTGGTGAATTCGCGGATCTCATCGAGGTCATCCTTGTCCCACGCCGACTGCATCCTGACGAAGTAGACCGTCGCATTGTGCAGGAACGCGTCGGTGTCGAAACCGGCCGGCAAGCCCGAAGGTTGTGCCGGGCCGACGATGCCCGCCGAGGGGGCCGCAGACATATCCTGTACCTGCTGCGGCCACGCACCGTGCGGCGCGGAATCTAACCCCGGCCTCGCGCCCTGCGTGTACCATCGCCCGCCGTCGGCGCGGCGGCGGGCAAGGAGGCGAAACACCCCGACCGCGACCAGTGCCAGCGCCGCGATAATCAGAAGATTTGCCATCGCTCCCGCGAGCGCACCACCCAACCCGAAGTGGGACAGCAGTGCCGCAATGCCGAGACCGGCGGCGAGACCGGCAATCGGCCCGAGCCAACGGTTGGGCGATGGCTGGGGCGTGGCTGCAGGTGGCGTGGAGGGCGTGGAGGGCGTGGCCTGTTGCGCGCGCGATGGCGACATTGGCTGGACTGGCGTGCTTTGCTGGCGTTGGATCGATTGCGATTGTCGGCCGAAACTGCGACCGCCTCCGAGCCGAGCTGCATCCGCTTCGTTTGATGCGAAGAAACCGAGAGCGAGCACAGCGGCCGCGGCGAGCATCGTCACACGGTTCAGGGAAATCGACCGGAACACGCGACTTAACCGATTTGAATGTGGGCTGTCCATAAAACCTCCTCGTGAGGCAAAGGGTATGGAACACGGCGGTCCTGACGACTACGGAATCAGACCGCTGCAGTTGCTGAGGCCTTCGCATGCAAGGGCTCACAGATCATTGCTTAAGTTCACCTTACAACTTTCCACGATAGGAAGGTCAAGCTCTTTTGATCATCTCGCCTCCGCCCCCCGATGTGGATCTCGGTGCCGCGTTGAACCAGACGGCCATGCGTGACCACGAAGATGAACATGTCAGCATTGGGCATCAGGCGGCTGAGGTAGCCAACGTACGACGGATGCAGACCTTGCCGTCAAAACACGTGCAATGTCGTTGGCCGCGACGCCTTGATCGTTCCGTCGTTGTCCGTGTCACGAAAGTTCTGGAGGGCGGGACGCATCTGGAAACAGCGTAATGCCCTACGCACAAACGATTGACTTTCCAATCGAGGCAAACCCCGGACTCGGGACTATGGTCGACCTTGCGGAGAATTTCCATGTACCGCTACACGGCAGAAAGCAGGCAGTGCGTGCACAACGCCTGCGTGATTGCAAACGCCGATCAATGCAGTCGACCACGAGTGCAGAAGTCAGCGTCGATCTGGGCGTCGCCAGGTATTGGTGCACAGCATGCGGACCATCGCCGTACTGCAGAAGACGACGGGGGAAACTGGAGTCGCGATCAGAACGATCACCCCTCTTCGGCGAACGGTCGCGGATGTGATCGAAAAAGTGAATGGGGTTACATACGAGATCGCGCTCGCGATCGCAAGTGGTGTTCGTCCAGCGATGAGGCGTAAAGGCGCACGCTATCGCACGGCGGTCAGCTACGTGCCGCAGCAATTCGAAGACAGACTCGTGCGGCAGGTCCCGGAACAAACGGAAATAGACGATCTCGTCCTCCGGTTTCCTGATGTGCGGTTCGAGCTGCTGTATTCAGCGGGCCGTCGACTTTCCTCTGAACTGCAGGACGGCAAAAACTATCGCTATGCTTTGCTAAACATTGGTGGTGAGAATCGCACTGACACCGTCCTCCGTTGCGAAGCGGCGCTTCGGGAATTAACGTTACCGTTCGACGATCCGGCGCAGTCACCGTCCGCGCATGCCACATCGGGAGCTCACTGAACCCGACCAGACGATCATGAGCGGCTGACCTGCCTGGACGGCCCGATCCAGCGCTTTGAGCGTGCCCAGAATTTCTCAGTGCAAGCCTTGTTGCCGCGAGCAGGCCGATCAAAACCGGGCACAGCTCGTTCGTTCGACTTCGAATCCAATCGTGGCCTGGCGAGCGCCACTCCATCAGGGTCGCTGATGCCTCTAACCCTGATTCACTTTGCACCTTCTCACGATGGAAATGTCACGAAATTTCGGTATGGAACCCGCGACGGGCGGGTTGCCACCGAGCCGCAAAGCGAAGCGGCGCAACCGCGTTTTCTTTCATCCGCAGCAAGCCCAAATTCGTACGATTCAACGATGCATCGGGCTGCCGGTTTCGGTCCGCGACGTGTGGACTTTCTCCGCAACGCAAACAGCACGGTAGCGACGGTGCAAGAAGAGCGCCATGTCTGCATGGCGCCAGCGGATGGGGAGCCCAAGCCCGTCTGGGGAAACGACGCCGGGCAGCGAGACACGGTCGTGGACCCGATCGAGCGGAACCCCTTTTGGCGCGTCGCACGCGTTGTACATCGAACCGCAAACGGTATTGATGCGCAACGCGGCATGCGTCTATCGTTGTTCAGGCAGACGTTACTTCGGTTGCGACACGACCCGCAAATACGGCTTGAGCGTCTTGAAGCCCTGCGGATACTTCTTCCTGGCATCCTCGTCGGAAACGGATGTCGGAATGATGACGTCATCGCCCGGCTTCCAGTTCACCGGCGTGGCAACCGCGTGCTTCGCGTTCAGCTGCAGCGAATCGAGCAGCCGCAGCACCTCGTCAAAATTGCGGCCCGCGCTCATCGGATACACGAGCATGGCCTTGACCTTCTTGTCGGGTCCGATGAGGAAAACCGAGCGCACCGTGGCATTGTCCACTGCCGTGCGCGGACCACCACTTGCGTTCGGGTGGATCATGTCATACAGCTTCGCGACCGTCAGGTCCGCGTCGCCGATCAACGGATAGTTGACCGCGTGTCCCTGGGTCTCTGCAATATCCCCGACCCATTTCTGATGGTCGCTGACGGGATCGACGCTCAGTCCGATTATCCGGGTGTTGCGTTTCTCGAATTCCGGCTTCAGGCCGGCCATGTACCCGAGTTCGGTAGTGCAAACGGGGGTGAAATCCTTCGGGTGAGAGAACAGAATGGCCCACTTGTCCCCGATCCATTCGTGAAACCGGATCGTTCCTTCCGTTGTTTCCGCCGTGAAATCGGGTGCTTCCTCGCCAATGCGGATCGACATGTCAAACCTCCACTACGTGCGTGAGTCGGAGTCATCCCGCCGCGAAGCAGCGGGCACTCCGGGTTGAGAATCACGAATATTCATTGTGTACCTTTCCGGGAATGAAGCGAACCTGGATGACGTCCATACCCTTGGGGCGGTATCCAGACTCTCGCCGTCCGACCGTTGCGATGGTCGCCGCCCTGACGGGTTTGCATCGCTCAAAGACTCCCGCTGTCCACGGCATGACCTTCCGCGCGCCAGCGCAGCATGCCGCCCGCGAGGTTGGCGACCTGATCGAACCCCGCCTGCTGGAGGATGATCGTGGCTTGAGCCGAACGCCCTCCGGCCCGGCAAATGGTCACGATAGGGCGGTCCCGCGACAGCTCGCTGACCCGCTGGGACAGGTCACCCAGCGGGATGAGCGTGGCGCCGCGAATCCGTCCCAGCGAACCGACGAACTCCATGGGTTCCCGCACGTCGATCACCTGGACCGAATCCACGTTTTCTTCAAGCCATTGCGGCTGAAGTTCCCATATGCCTGCAAAGGTATAGTTCAACGGAGCCCAGTCCGGATCAGCCGTCTGTGTTGGATCATTCGTAGTGAGGCCGCATTTCAGATTGGCTGGGACCGCGACATCAATCTTCCGGGGATGTGGCAGTCGAAGGTTCGCCATGTATCCGACGAAGTCGTCCTCGCCCAGTTCGCCGCCTAACCTCGGATTGAAGCGCCGCTCTTCTGCGACACTCGTTGCAGTCAGCCCACGGTAATCGTGAGCGGGGTAAAGCAGACATGCTTCAGGTAGCGTGAATAACTGCTGATGCACCGACTGGTACATGGCACGCGGATCGCCGTTCTGGAAATCGGTGCGACCGCTGCCTCTGATCAGCAAACAGTCACCGGTGAACGCCATGCTTGCGTCGTCCAGCACAAAGGTCAGGCATGCATGTGTATGACCGGGCGTTGCTCGGATCTGCAGATGGCGCACGCCAAATTGAATTTCATCCCCGGGTGTCAGATAGCGGTCCGCGCCGACCGCTCCACTCGCTGCCGAAACGGCGATCCGGGCGCCCGTCCGGCGCTGGAGCATCCAGGCGCCCGTGACATGATCCGCATGGATGTGAGTGTCCAGCGTGTAACACAACCGCAAACCGAGTTCTTCGACAAGCGCCGCGTCCCGACGTGCCTGCTCGAACACCGGGTCAATGATCACCGCTTCGCCGCTGTTACGCTCGGCAAGGAGGTATGTGTAGGTTGCTGATTGCTGGTCGAATAGCTGCCGGAAAATGAGCATGGTCGAACTCCATGGCCCGGCGAGGAGCCGTTGAAAGTCGCATACACAAACTTGACTGCGCTCGGCAGGGCGACCCGGGTTGTGGTTGGTCATCTGCCCTGAACACCATCCGGCGACGTTGCATTGATCGATGTCCAAAGTCCCCCAGGCCGTCGGCGCAAGTCAGACACCAACCGTCGCAATGCCGCGAAAAAAACCGTAGCGGTCGACGACAGCCACGGCATAGCCCGCGACGCCGATACCGGCTATTGCCATCGATTGCTATCACCCGGGACGGATCACGGCTGTGTAGCCGGCAACCGAAATGGCTCGGACAATCTCGCCTGATGGCACGTCAGAAATTACCGTCACGCATTTCGCACCCACATCCACAGTGACCGAAACCACCGGGTCTGCTTCCCTTACGGCCTCGGTGATTGCGCGTGCGCAACGCCCACAGGTCATGTCATCGACTGAGAACTGCATGATCATGCTCTCCCGTTTTACGCCAGCAGGTGGGCTGGTCACGTATTGAGGCGACCAGCGGTCGGACGAAGGGTCGTCAGCCCATTGGCCGGCGATCGTCCGTCGGAGTATCCGTTTCTGCATCAATGGGACGAACGATGTCTGCCTCGATCCGTTGTATGCCCTGTAAAATCGCGCAGCCCGAACGGCTGTCCCCGGCACACTGCTGCGCGAGTTGATCAAGCGAATCGCGCATGGACGTCAATTCGGCTATCTGCGCGTTGAGTTCCGCGATGTGTTTCAGGGCAACGGCCTTGACATCGGAGCTGGCCCGATCCTCATCTCGCCACAGGGCCAGCAACTGCCGGATGTGCTCGATGGGAAAGCCGAGCGAGCGCGCCTGCCGGATGAAGCGCAGCACGTGAACATCGCTGTCCTTATAGATCCGGTAGCCACTCCCGCTACGCCCGTGTGGCTGGATCAGGTCAATGCTTTCGTAGTACCGGATCATCTTGACCGACATGCCGGTGGCTCGTGCGGCGTCGCCAATGTTCATGGTTGTCCCCCTTTATTGGTTATCCGTAGACTCAAACGTGCCTGTTACGTTCACTCGGCGGACGCCAGCGCGTGAGCAGGAGTGCATTGCCCACGACGCTAACGCTGCTGGCCGCCATCGCGGCGCCTGCGATCACAGGGTTGAGCAGTCCCAGGGCAGCCAGTGGAATACCGATGACGTTATAGGCAAATGCCCAGAACAGATTCTGGCGAATCTTGTTCCACGTGTGACGGGACAGATCGATCGCATCGGCCACCAGTGACGGATCACCCCGCATCAGTGTAATGCCCGCCGTGTGCATCGCAACATCGGTCCCGGTCGCCATCGCAATCCCCACGTCAGCAGCCGCCAGTGCCGGCGCATCGTTGATGCCGTCGCCAACCATCGCGACCACACAATTTCCGACCCTAAGTGAATTCACGGTCGCGGCCTTGTCCTCGGGTAACACGTTGGCAATCACTTGCTGAATACCCAATTCGAGGGCCACTGCGTTCGCGCTGCCCTGGTTGTCGCCTGTGACCATCACCGTGTCGATGCGAAGCGCGCGCAACCGGTTCACCGCGTCACGCGCGGTATCTTTCACCGTGTCGCCGAACGCGAGCGCACCAACCAGGCGCGGTGCGCCGGTGACGTCCGCCAGCCAGGAAACCGTGTTTCCTTCGCGCTCCCAATCGCTGGCGACAGCGAACAGGGAGCCCATGTCGACCTGCGACTCGGCCATGAGCCGGGCGTTGCCAAGCCGCAACTCACGCATCATGCCGGCGTGCGACAGATGGGCGGTCATGCCGCGCCCCGGTAGTGCCTGAACCCGTTCGCATACGGCAAGCTCGCCCCCGTGGCGCGAGGCGGCCGCAAGCACTGCAGTAGCAAGGGGATGTGAGCTGCCGGCCTGGATGCTGGCGGACATCGTCAACACCTCGTCTTCGGTGGCGCCCGTCGCGGCGACATAAGCCAGCAGCTCGGGTTTGCCCTCCGTGAGTGTACCGGTCTTGTCGAAAGCGACAACGGCGATTCGATGGGCCGCCTCCAGGGCTTCGGCATCCTTGATCAGGATGCCGCGCCGGGCTCCCGCACCCGTGCCCGCCATGATGGCGGTCGGCGTGGCCAGTCCGAGCGAACATGGGCAGGCGATGACCAGGACTGTTACCGCATTGATGATCGCGTATTCGATACCTCGGCCGCCCATCCACCAGCCAACCAGTGTGACGGCGGCAATGCCCAGCACGATCGGTACAAAAACAGCCGCGACACGGTCGACCTGGCGCTGGATGGGCGCCTTGACCGCCTGGGCGTTTTCGACGAGCCGGATGATCCGCGCCAGTGTCGTTTCCGCGCCAATTGCCGTTGTCTTGACCCGTAACAGCCCATCGCCGTTGATGGCGCCGCCGACGACCTGGTCGCCGGGCGCCTTGACGACCGGCAGACTCTCGCCTGTCAGCAGCGATTCATCGAGATAACTGGTACCGGACACGATCACACCGTCGACGGGCACCCGCTCGCCAGGCCGCACGACGACCATGTCGCCCACGTTGATAGCGGCAACGCGGATATCGTGTTCAAGACCATCGCGCAGGACCCGGGCGGTTTCCGGTCGCAACGCGTGGAGAGCCCGGATCGCGCTGGTGGTCTGGCGCTTCGCCCTCGATTCGAGCCATTTGCCAAGCAGGATCAACGTGATCACCGCGGCCGCGGCGTCGAAATACAGATCGGGGGCGGTATCGCCCGCGCGGGTCAGCCACAGCCAGGTACTGAGTCCATAGGCCGCCGAAGTCCCGACAGCCACCAGCACGTCCATATTGGCCGCACCGGCCTTCAACGCCTTCCACCCAGCCCGATAGAAACGCGCACCGAGCCAGAACTGGACCGGCGTCGCCAGCAGCCATTGCAACCAGACTGGCAGGACGACGTGCATACCCAGAAAGCCGGCCAAGGTTGGGATCACCAGCGGCAACGACAGTGCAGCAGCGACGATCACTGGCCATGCTTCGATCCAGGCGCCAGGCTCCGCCTCTTCGTCGATTTCCTGCGCGACTGCAGCCTGATAGCCAGCCCGTTCAATCGCCGCGACGAGCTCGTCCGCGGTGACGGCATTCTGCAGTATCCGGATACGCGCCCGCTCCGTGGCGAGATTGACGCTCGCAGCTTCGACGCCCGGTGTGCGCACGAGCGCTTTCTCGATACGCGCGACACAGGATGCACAGGTCATGCCGCTGACGCTCAGCTCGATTTCAGCCTCTGCGACGTGATACCCCGCCCGGTCGATCGCTGCGTTGAGCGCCTGCGCCGCGAGATCGGATCGCGCGTTGATCACCGCCGATTCCGTGGCGAGACTCACACTTGCACGTTTGACGCCCGGAACGCTAAGAAGCGCCTTTTCCAGGCGCGCCACGCACGATGCGCAGGTCATGCCCTGAATTGCGACCGTCCAGTCGCGGGTGTCGACATCCTCGTCCGTCTCAAATGTCGCTGGATGACTCATGACTCTCTCCATACCCCCCGTCTAAAGTCATCCTAGACGTTTCAGCGATGGGAAGGTCAAGCGCTATTTTCACCCGCTCCCGGCAGTGGCACGGCGGGTTTCCTGGCCTTGTGCGCTTCAAAAATGCACAACATGGAGCACACAGGTATCTGTCTTCCGGCGGACACCCGATTTGGGTGGCGCCGGAACGTTCGGGAACACGCGTCCCGCGAGATCGAACCGCGTGCCGTGGCGCAGGCGGAAGAAACCGCGCAGTGACCGGGCCGCGTGTGGCGCTTGCCGAAGTCCGGCCGGCAGAGGCGCCGTCAGGATGCGAACATTCCGGTACACAGAGCTGGTCCGGCACACGCGTCCTTATACGGTGCAGCATCAGTTCAGCACCTGGAATGTCACTCAGGAAAATGCAGTCCAACGCCACGTGGCCGAGCCTCGTGATTGCGCGGTGCGCCCGACGGCCAAGTTTGTTTGACCAGGTTGATTGTGCCACGCAGCCAGTGTGTGCTTTGCCCGGTCCTGCAACCTCGCCCATCAGGTCATCTGCATTTCTTCCCCGCTTCTGCGATGCCATCCAGTTTTGCCAGCAACGCCGATGCCTGCGCGGCAGTGGACCCAGAAATGCCAGGTGTTGCCAGTAACGTATGGATCCGGTTGCGCCAGTATTCGGGTTGCGTAACGGAAGTGCCCCGGCGCACGATACTGCCCCGGCTAGCTATCCGTTCGAGCTCGAGGACCATTGTCTGGATGTGCAGAAGCTCCTGCTGCTCATGGAGATTTGTCATTGTCCGACCGCCTCCAGCCCGTTCTTCCATGATTTTTTGCACCCCGCTTCTCTCATGAGATCTGGCGCGGTCAGGCACTGAATCAACCTTCGGAGTCGGCATTGCCGCGGACCGGCACAGCGCTGGATATCAACGCCCCCAAAGTTTTTCTCATTGGCATCTACATAATGTTTCGGGATGAGTCGTCCAGACACTGAAGCCTTCGCATAGGACTGCTAAACGATTCCATGCACTGTTCCAATGAAGTTCACAGCCGAAGCTCACAAGCTGGATCATGCTTCTCCCTGCTCGTCGCGCCCAATCGACACGTTTGCAGGCGAAGTGAACATGAAGCGTGGCACGTCGAGGTTTTGCGGCGCAGGCTTGTTCCCGAAAACGCGGCAAGCGAGGTCGTAGGTAGAGCCATGGCACGGGCAGAGAAAGCCGCCCGGCCAGTATCAGGGAGACTGGACTGCGGGCCTTCCTGGAATCGCGCTGCAGGTGTGCAGCCCAGATGCGTGCAGACGCCGACGATAACAAGGAGATTCTTATGATCGGAACACGATCGGTATTCGTTCCTGCAGTAGGTCGGCAGGGGCATCGGGAACGGATGTCGGGTGGTCGGGTCCGCGACCATCGGGTCCGCCGTAACCACACTTGTCAGCATTCTGTCGGTCCGGTTGACGAGAAACACCGGCATGCCGCGCCAGGCGACCATCATCATTTCGCCGCCACGCAGAGTGCTGATATCTGCATCGACCGGTACGCCTGCTGCCTTGGCACGCTCGGACGGCGCGAACGAATCGACAAAAGGCACGAGGGTAGCCACGCCCCCAATGCCTCCCGCAACCGACGTTGCGATCAGCCACCTGCAACGGTTGTCGTCCGCACTTTCCTGATGATCTACTGTCACGGCGCGCCCCCATGCTGTCGCTGTCCATGCTTCTTTGATCCTGATTCTGTCGTGGCGTTCTGTCTGGAATTCGACATCCCATACCCGGACGGCACCAGCTACCGCGTCTTTGCGCAATGGAGTTCGATCCTGTCCGTGGCGAACGGGAGCCGCTCGGGTTAACCTCGCCTGGCGCGTGATGTCAGGCATTCTTCGTCGCGTCAATCAGCGTGAAGGTACTCGTGGTGTCCTGCGTTGTCGCACGATGCCGGACACCGCGCAAATACACGGAGTCGATCTGCCCGTAAGACACCTCCAGACGACCTGTCGCGCTGATCGCGATTTTCACGTCGGCCGCACTGCGCCAGCAAACTGACTGATCGGCAGGTCTCATTGATCGGTCTCTCGGTCAAGTGATTTCGGGTCAAGCTCTCCGCCGTGTCACGGCTGGGCCGATTCGCATCGCCGTATCCGTTGACGGAATCGACTGGCGGGTGGCACAGTACCGTAGCGGCACTTCTTCCTGTTCTGACAGGCGCGATGTCCTCGCTGCAAACTTTCTTCAATGTGCAATCGAGGACGACTTCCTTTACACATATTCCGTAACCGCGATCTGCACGAGGGAGCGGGCCCATCGATGAACGCGCGCGAAAACATGTTCCCTGCCAGGCAGTCGCCCACGCAATAAGGCCACGCGGGCGGTATTCGCGGCCACGAACCAGGCAACCCGGAGTGGTGTTCCGGCGCGCAAGGTTGTCCCGATCACCGCCCATTTCGACCCGGTTCACGCCGGGTCTTTTTTGTGGGTCAGGCATATCACGCAGCCGCGAAGTCGTCTTCGCCAGATGAGTCTCCCAGGAAAAACCACGGGACCGACCGCCCCGGATTCATTACCACTCGAGCGGATTGAGAAAATGTCCCCATTGCCCCCAGTGTGGGAAAAACATCGGTACCCGATGCAGGTAGGCCTCATAATCCGCGCCGAACCGGCGGATCATTTCCCGTTCCTCTTTGCGTGCAAGCCGCACATAGGCCAGCACGATGACTGGAAACAGCGCGAGCGTCACGACCGTCGGCCAGTGCACGATCTGGCCGAAGACGGCCAGCATGATTCCGCTGTACTGCGGATGACGCACCACGCCATACAGACCGTCCACTTCGAGGCGGCCCTCGCGGGAGGCCAGACACACCGCGCGCCAGCCCACAACAAGCAGTGAAATACCGAACAGGACGAACACCCCGCCGAGCATCATCTCCACCGCCGCGCCTGTTTCGCCGTAACCGAGCAGCGTTGCCCAAAGATGACCCGTGTAAGCAGTGCGCGGAACGTCAATACCAAGGAATCCGGTCAACAAGTAGATCGTGAGCGGAAACCCGTACATCTCGGCGTAGAGCGCAATGATGAAAGCCTGGACCAGACCGGCGCCGGTCCATTGGCGCCAGCCCCTCGGCGCCGCGAAGCGGTATAGAATCCAGCTCGCCAGTACGATCATGATCGTCACCAGCCCCCAGTGCCCGTAGTGTTCGGCAAAGCCAGTCATATCATTCATGTCAGGACTCCCTGTCACTAGATGACGACCGAGGCAGCGTCAGCTCGATAGCTTCCCTCATGGCCGGCGTCTTTCTGTCGCCCGGCTCTCGCGGTCATGCCGGCTTCGGGTCAACCGCCCGTCCGTTGCTGCAGCCCCCTGACATCCCCGTCGATCGCAGTCTGCCGCCGCCCGTCGCGCCCGGTGATTCACTTTGCTGGCCGCAGCTTGCGATACGCTCTACCTGTCGCCAGAGGCTGCGTGCAGCGTCAATGCACGCGACCGGTCAGGCACGGGCGCAACCGTGAACGGACGCGGCGTTCGCAACCTGATCGGTAAACCCGTGACGCGGCACCGCAACCTGGATGCGATCGGCCGCGCGCTCATCAACGTGTCATGGCCGCCACTACGACAATTTCTGTTCGAACGCACGCCGAAGCTTTCGCTCGGACGGTCGGCCATAGCACAGCGGCTCATCATCAAGCACAATGCCTGGCGGAAAAAGAATGCCGCACTTCAGTGCGAGTGCCTGCCCCTCCGCCGAGTGGGCGGACAGCGTGGATATCACCAGCGGATACTCTGCTGACAACCTGTTGAGCATGGTCATCGCAATATCGCAGAACATGCAGCCATCCTTGGTAACCACGACAACATTGAGTGGTTTCATGAGTGCTTCTCAGTTGGTTTTCTGCAAACCGCGTCGCATGTCGGCAAGCAGGTTCCCGACCGGCAGGTACATCGTATAGGCGGGTGCGCCACCGTAGTCAGCCCGCCACTTTATCCGGCCATCCGCACCCACCAGCACAAAAGTATGACCGTCGCGGCTTTGGCCCATCATGCCGTAATCGTTGGCGTGATATGCCTTCGACACGACAAGATCAGGGTCCGACAGGACCGGCATTGAGAGGCCCGCATCGCTCGACTTCCGTTTCAGAAGATCGACGGGGTCACTCGCAATCGTGACAACCTGATCAACGCCCAGCGCGTGAAACTCCTGAAACTTGAGTCCCACATCTTTAGCCTGATCCCAGCACGGCTGGCAGGTGACGCCCTCCTGAAAATACAGAAGGACCGTCTTGCCCCGAAAACTGGCCAGATCGAAAGCGCTGCCAGCGGTACTCATCAGCTGGATCGGCGGGGCAACCTGGCCAGGACCAGGATCTCCGACCTGGAAACTGTATTTGCCGGCTAGATCGTCGCCGGTCGAAGTTCCACCGTGATCCGGCGCATTTGATCTGGATAGCAGAACGATGGCGCTCACCAGGCCAATAAGTATCGCGATGGCCACGCCAAGGATGAGTTTTGTCCGAAGGTCGATTCGTTGACCGACGAATGGTTTCGCCTGTGCCTGTTTCATGTTGTCCTCCGTTATTCCTGCCGGGTTTTTTGAAGGTCGACGTCGTTGTCGTCATGCCGTGCCGGACGCCACTGTGTGCGGGCCCGCAATACGAGCGCCGTCACGGCACCCAGCAGTAGTACCGCAGCCAGCCAGTTCGGAATGACTGAAAGCGCATCAGTCACGAGCTGGCCGATATGCTGGAGCCAGACTGAGACCACCAGCGCCCAGTGGCTGGAGGTCGGCATGGAGTGATAGGCAAGTCCGGTCCACAATGTTGCAATGCCTATCACGGCAAGCAACAGTCCACTCGCCAGCATCGACGCTGAAAGCGTGCGCTGCAGCGGACCGATGCGCCACGTCACGCTTCTGCTGCAGAAGAGTCGGCTCGATCGCCAGTCGTATCGCTCCCAGAGCAGCGAGATCACAAAAAGTGGTGCCACCATGCCGAAGACGTATGCGCCACCCAGACCGGCCGCCAGTACGGCAGACGGCGCCACGCTCGATAACGCGATAACGCCGGCAAGCACAGGAGCGCAGCACGAACTGGCGACGCCCGAGAACATTCCGAGGGAATAGATACTGATCGGACCGGCGCCGCCGCTGGCGGATCGCCCCGGCATGGGGAGCTGAAGTTTGCCGCCGAGCAACGTGAACGCTGCCATTCCAAGCATCAGTGAGCCGCCGATCAAGTAGACAGGCGTGTGCTGCGTGACGAACAGTTCGCGCAACACCACAGCACCCATGACCAGCGGCAGGATCACCGTCGCCACACCCGCCGCGAAGATGAAGCTCATCGCTACCAGCTTGCTGCGGTTCTGGAAGGAACTCGCGAAGTACGCCGGCAGCATGACCGAAATGCAGCACGGCGCGAACAGTGCGATCATGCCGGCAATGAACGCGGCGATCACCGACCCCCCGAAAAAAATACTGGTCCCCATTTTTCCCTCCTTTGTTCGATCATCGCCAGCGGATTTTTCGGATTGCTGACGTAATACGTCTTCTTGCTGAGGTTCGGCCGTGCAACTCGCTGCCGGGGTCTCTTCTTCCCACAGCCTGCCTATCCGGCACGTGTCTGCTGCGCATCTGCCGCACGTCATCAAAGTTAAGGCGACGACATGACGCCTGCAATCATGGGAATAATCGCGTGGATGTCCCCTGCCGGGACGAACGCGCACGATGGTGCGTTCGTCCAGCACGTTTGCCGTCGCAGACCACTACCTGGTGATACGCGATTGAGGCGGCTGCGAATCCTGCGCTGCGTCGCTCGGAGACGAACGATGATCGTCCTTCTTTGAACGCATGCCTGCCATCATGAAGATCATGGACAACGGACACAGCAGGAACAGCAGGGATGGCCCGAGGCTCAGCACGAGCGAGCGGAACTGAGGCAACGCCGCATAGGCCGCAGCCAGCAAGGCGAGCAGGATGATCCCTGTGGTGAGCATTGTTTTCATATTGCATTTCATGGTGTTGCTCCTTTATGCAAGTCGCGGTAAGTTGCCCGGATTGAACAGGCAACAACCCTGTTATTTCGTAGGTGGCGTCTGGATCTTGTCGGCCTACTTGAGCATGATGTCGCCCATCGCCTTCATCATTTCACCGTGCATCTGCATGGCGAGTTTTTCATTCCCCGGAGGGAGTTGTTCCATCATCGGACAGTGGCCCATCATCCCGCCACTCATCATTCCTCCGCCCATCATCGAGCTGCCGCCATCGTGCGTTGCCGGTTGCGATGGGCTAGCGGCCACGCTCCATCCACTCGCGCTGAAAAGCGCAAGGGCCAGCGACACAGCGGCCAGGCGTCTGGTATTCATCTCAATCTCCTTTGCCAGTCCCGGAATCGGGAGTTGAAGGCTGCCGGTTATTCATGTGCGCCACGGGAAAATCGCTCTACGCAATGATTAAACCGAATCATCGGTGCGCGGACGCGAAGCCGCGCTCGCGAGCGGGTACAGCTCGCGTACGCCTGATGCCTCGACGGGTGTTACAGAATTTGTGGTGGGCGCTGCGGAAGGTCGGGAATGAATTGCGGAGGTATCGTGGCGTCGAGTGACGCGTAGATGGGTGTGGAGGGGGCAACGAGAATCGCAACCGGAGTCGCGGGGATCGCCGCAAGACTGCAGGCAAGACTACCCATGCCGCCGTGGCAATCCGCCTGATGCATGGTCAATACGGCGGTGTGCGGGTGCATTGTTGCACCCGCCGGGGAGGATGTTTGCTGCATTGCCGGATGATGTCGTGCTGTATGCGATCCCGTCATCGACGACGAAACATGCGGGCAAACCAGTACCGGCGCGGCAAACCCTGTCAAAGGCAGCCAGGCGATCAGGAAGCACAGTACTAATTTAGCGGCGTGTTTCACGGCATCGTTCAGACAGAGAATGGAGCACTTCAGCCAGTTTTATCACGTTTCTAGTGCGAATCACGACGAAAGCGCCGCGGCGCGCCCACCTGCTTTTTGATTCGGCAACTGTCGGGTAACCGGGTGGCTGATCCCTTCCAGAATCGGACAGCGCGGCCGCTTGTCGCCTGCGCAGTGCCGTGCCAGATAAGTGAGAGTGTCACGCATCACGACCAGTTCCGCGATCCGGGTATCCAGCTCGCGAATGTGTTGGGTGGCGATCGCCTTGACTTCCGCGCTCGCCCGGTCCTGGTTCTCCCACAACGAAAGCAGTTGTCTGATCTGCTCAATCGAAAATCCCAACATACGCGCCTGCCGGATGAACCTCAGCACGTGGATATCATTGTCGCCATAAATCCGGTAGCCACCATCGGTGCGCCCAGCAGCTTGCACCAGGTCGATCGTCTCGTAGTAGCGGATCATTTTGGCCGTGACGCCCGAGGCGCTCGCCGCTTGTCCAATGTTCATCCCGCACCTCATACGTCAAATCACAGCGATTGGACCAGGGCGATGTCAGCCGCGCCAAAACGTCGCATGACACGCTTCGGACCCGACGCCGGGAAAACCCGCTACACCCGTCTCCGCCCGCTTGTTTTCGAGCCTGCATTTACTCTAGACCTTCCCGCTGCGGGAATGTCAAGGTCTTTTTCTGGTGCGTTGCCGCACCCAGAACGTACCCAGCCCCTTGACACTCCCGTCATGGGAGTGCCTAGACTCCGGTCTATCGTCTGATAAGGGACGGCGTGGTACTGCGAGGTCGCGAACGCCGCGACACGCTCGACCGACGGCGCCACTTTTCGTGCACGATCCGAATGGCAGGACCGGCGGCGATCAGGAAAATCAACCACTAGAGGCGACAGAAATGCGGTGCACAACAACAGCGAAGGCGGCGACGGCACGACCGGGGTACCGGACGGACGGCGCGACCGCATACGCCGCAGGGGCTTCTGGATGTGCGGGGTCGCTGCTCGCACATCTGCCGTGCATTCCCCTTGACGTCCATCAGGCAGCCTGACCGAATCATGCGCCGCCAGACCCGACGTACGCTCACCGTTATCACGCTACTCGTTGCGCTGTTCTTCAGCCAGCTGTGGGTGGCGGCGTACGCCTGCGCCACAACGCAACATCCTCCGTCGATAGGTCCTGCGACAGCGGCCATGGTCACCGATGGCCATAGCGATCAGCGCGATCACCATACTGCCGCGGTCTGCCACGCACATTGCGACAATTCGGCCCAGCCCGACCATGCCGAGCAACCCCCTCCCGCGCCGCTCGCCTGGGTACCGCTGATCTGGGGCGACTCCACGATCCCTGAACTGGCGATCAGGCCGCGCCTGCCGACCCGGTCCGAACCTGCTCTGCTTTCCGCTGTTCCCCCTCCCCGCATCCTCTTCCAGGTTTTTCGCATTTGACCTCTCGCGATTGACGTCGGTCGTGCCTGGCGAAAGCTGGCGCGCGATCCCGCTCATTCGCGAAACGGTTTCCAGACTTCTCCCAACGTGTGCCCGTTCGCTGCGTGCAGGCGCGGGTGTCGCATCGCGCTGGCTGTCTTCGTCAGCCCGCACGAGTGCCGCCTGCGCCTCCGGACCCGGATAGTCGCACCCGCTGGATCAAGTCGAAGCTCGCAAATCCCGCAAGTCGCCGAAGTCCTGATCGCGGACCCATCGTTTGCGCTTTGGCACTCAGGTTGTTCGTGTCGTCGATGCGTATTGCGCATTGCGCTTTTTTCTCATCAAGGAAATCAACAATGAAACATCTCACCCTGCTCAAACAGTCCGCCTTCGCAACCCTGCTCGTGTCGACGGCCATCACGGCCTTCGCGGGTGGGGGTGGGGGCGGCCCCTCCGGACCGAGGAACAACCTATCCATGCATGCGTATGCGGTCGCTGGTGCACAGCCGGTAGCGCCGGCAGTTGTTGCGGCCGCCAGCCCGCCTGCAGATGGAGCCGGGTTGCCCCCCGCGGCTCAGGGAGCACCCGTGGTGGGCCCTGGCACGGGCCATGGCAAGACACGGGCGGAGGTCGGTGCGGAGTTACTGCAGGCGCAGCGGATGGGTCTCATCCCGGCTGGCCATACCGGGTATCCACCCAACGCGACGACCATCGCGCGCAATCAGGCCCGGTTCCAGCAGGCTGAGCCTTACTGGCGCGCGCATGGCTACATTCCTGCGCAGGAGCAACAGGTAAGCGGTGGCGGAGCGCGGGCGGACGCCTCGTTGCCCTGAACCGTCTGCCGGACAGTCGCCGCGCGACGCCGCCCCGCCGACGTTGACGCCCCGACTGTCGCCATGGAATGCACCTACACATTTGACGTTCTTTTCATTTCAGGCAATCGACCATGAAACGCATCACTTTGTTCAAACAGTCTGTCTTTGCAACGATGCTCCTGTCCGCCACCGTCACGGCATTCGCCGCGGGAGGCCAGGCCAATGGACTGGGACACAATCCCAATCCTTACGCGGTTTCGGCCACGGGTGCAGCGTCCCGCTCGCAGGAGACGGCGCTGGCCAGCAACCGAAATCCTGCGGCGAAGGTCCCTGAAAGGGCCGCAGACGGCACGGCCAACGTGACAGGAAGCGCGGGCTACGGGAAGACGCGGGCACAGGTACGCGCAGAGCTATTGCAGGCACAGCGTGCGGGCCTCGCACCGGTTCACAAGAATGATTACCCGCCCAGTGCCGAAACCATCGCCCGCAACCGGACTCGGTTCCAGCAGATCGAGCAGGCCTGGCACGCAGGCGATCAGGTTACCGCGAGCGAACAGTAAGTCCGCGGGCGCGGCGTTGAAGAACGGTCACGCGGCGCGGCGCCTTACTGCCGCGCCGCTGATCTGACATCACGGGTACATATCAACCGCATTGCATTGCTGCTCTGTTTCAAATTTCTTTGCAACGCAGTCTAGGCGCATGGGCGCGTAACGAAACTCTCGACATAAGGAAATCAACCATGCAACGTCGTACTCTTCTGAATCAATCCCTCGTGGCAACCCTGCTGCTGGCCGCGACCGCAGCGGCGTTCGCCGGTGGCGGTGGTGGTGGTGGTTCCAACGGATCGGAGCATAACCAGTACCCGCGCCCGATCACGGCGTCCGGTTCGCAACCGGACACGCCGGGTGCTGTTGCCGCCGCCTCCGCATATCCCGGGTCGCAGTCTTCCCCGACCGGTAACAGCTGGACGCCAGCGGCGGGCGCAAGCACGAGCATAGGCAAGACGCGGGCACAGGTACGCGCTGAGTTGCTGCAGGCAGAAGAAGCCGGCCTGCTTCCGACGCTTAACGCCGAGTATCCGCCCAGTGCGGATACGATCGTCCGCAATCAGGCGCAGTTCCAGCAGACGCGACAGGCATGGCGGGCAGATTTTCAGGCGGGTGTGGCGGCACGATAACGCTCACTCGCCCGGAAAATGGCAATCGCTGGGGAGCGATCGGGAGCGCGCCACCGGTGCTGCGAAGAAACACGCGCAACGGCTTGCGCTCCGACGGTCCGTTGGAGTCCGGGTCCAAAGTTGAGTGCGGAACCCTCCCGCGCGTCGATTAATCCCGCCTCAGCGCAAAGTATCTGGCCGCAGCGGTTTGCATCTCCGAGCGCTGAGACCGAGGGAACGTGTGTGACGGAACTCGATGGCGCGCAACTCCCGACGGCTTTGTTTGCGCGAGACCATCGGGATGCATTGACCAGTCAGTCCAGGCACGATCGCAAGCGACCGGCGTAGCGATGGTCCGTACAAAGGGTTAACCGCAAATCGACAATAGCCGGTCGCGTAGCGTGCCTTGAACCTCGTCGGCTGCGCCCTCCGAATGACGCGTCGGATTCTCGTTCAAAGAAATGGCTACCGCCATGAACTGCGTACCGACCTGCCTGAAGACACGGAGGATAATTGCGGCGCGAACAGCAGGCGGAAGACGCGCGCGGTATGCGAGGCACTCGCTATCCGGACCAAAACGTACACCAGCTATCCGTCTGAGGATCTGCCGCGCTGCGAGGACGGCGCTCGGCTGGCACAGCGCCCGATCGGTTCCGATCGCACTGCAAGTCGATGACTGGAATAACACCGGATGGACTGATCGTTCCTCGGGGCACACGGTTTACCAGGAGGCAGCGATAACTGACGGCGAGTACCCGCCTCAGGACGATATACGTGCCGTCGCTGTTCGTCACCGGACGAAGGCAGCGCCACTGGGACGTGCCAGATGCCTTCAATGACACGGTTGCTACGATTGACCCGCAGAGCCGGCATCCGCTCTGGCTGCGGATCACGCACTGGCTCAACGCGCTGGCCGCAATCGTGATAGTGCTCCCGGACTGGCGCATCCACGACGCGTCGCCCGTCTTCAAAGGGTTCATGATCCCGTTGCATCTCACGCTCGACGGCTGGTTCGCCGGGGCGTTGCACTGGCATTTCGCGGCGCTTTGACACGCCGGCAATCCAGCCCATAGGCGCTCGCTCGACTGTCGGCAAGTAGCGAGAGCGAATCGGAAACCGATAGGGACGTCGCCCAGCCTGCGAACCAGCAGTAACGGCAGCATACCCGCCCTCCGGAAACCTTCGCAGGAAAACTGGCTCACGGTCGTGGAGCAGAATTTCGGGCAACTCATGCCAGCCACCCGAATGACTCAGCCCCCGGTAACGCGTGACGCTCGCAGTACCTAGCGTACTGCGGATATTTCCTTTTCAAGGCGATCGGAAGATAGTGCGCCAATGATGCGTCGCCCATCTGTGAGGAACACCGTGGGAGTACCGGTGATACCAAGCTTTCAACCCAGCGCCAGGTTCTTATCGAGGGCCGTCGTATCGCAGGTGGCTGCCGTCGCGGGAGCTTTCCTGTCAATCATCCACGACTGCCACGCTGCGGCTCTATCCACTGCGCACCAGATTGCCTTTGATTTGATCGCCGAGTCCGACGTCAGTACCGGGTATAGGAACGTGTAAACCGTAATGTTGTCGATACTCTTCAACGTGTTTTCCAGCTTCTTGCAATACGGGCAATTCGGGTCCGAGAACACGGCGATCTTGCGACTGCCGTTGCCTTTGACTACCTTGATCGCATCCGCGAGTGGCAGGCTCGTGAAGTCAAACGTATCAGGCTCGGCAAGACGAGCTTCGACCGTCTTCTGGTCGGCCTGTACGGTGTAGGCTGTGCCCGTCGCTAACGTGAGAGCGGCAATTGTCATGACGGCAGTACGGTATAACGCATCCATAAGGTCCCCAAAGAAAAACGTGCCTGGCCGCCGTACCACGTTCAAATAGTCCGGCGTTGCAAACACCACCCGTACCTGTCTTGATGAGCAATTGTGCGCCCACCCGCGCCGTGAGGACATTAGGGGTCTCCTGAAACAGCTTACAGCGCTAGTGCCCTCAGCGTCGCGGGAATTTGCGAAGTCGTCACAGGCTCAAAGAATTGCTGCTTGCTTGTTCGTTGCCCTACGCGCAGTACGCCGCCACGCAAGCGTCGGAGCTCGTTATGTCACGGCTTCGCCAGATACGCGGGTCCGGGCCTTGCTGGCGAAGTCCATCACCGAACGGCCGCGCGGGAAGATCGAACCTTACAAGCTGTCGAGAACGGGGCAACTTTTGCCCTGTATTTTCTCCGCGTCCTGAACCTGTCTGACCGGCGCGGGTCGACTGCGCAAGCAGGCGGCCCGTCTCGCTTGACATTCCCGCTATGGAAAATTGCACGCTGATGGTTCTGATTTGCCACGGGATGTAAAAGATGGAGTTCGAAGTCAGAGATCTGTAATGCGTCGGCTGCGCCAGCGCGGTTCCGCGCGCGGTCACCGGCGTTGACGTGGCAGCAAAGCTGGACATCAACGTCAGCACTAAAATTGTGAAGGTCACTCCGGCGTTACCACCGGAGCATCTGATTATCGCGATTAAGGCAGCGGGACTTTACCCTACGTTCATCGTCTAATCAAATCGCCTGACTGTGGTAGCTGAAACGTGGTTCTCATCCGGCAGGTCACGAGTCATGCGCGTGTTTCAACTTCCGGCTCATGATGAAAACGTGATCATCATGAACTTGGCCGACGCAAGCGTGAGCCGGGTTGGAAAGGCGATGCTGAAGCTCCTCAACAGCATCAAGCTCGGGAAATCACCCTACGGCGATTACTTCTCACCTACTTCTATAGCCGCGCCGCGCTGATATAGAAGTCTTCATCAAGGAGCTCGCGATGCAGATTGTCACAGCCCTAGGTCACGCGTTGTGGATGGCCTTCACAATGTTGTGGCAGATCTTCTGGGGACTAAGTCTCGGTTTCCTGTTTTCCGCGGTGATAGAAGTCGCTGTCTCGAGGTCTGAGATGTCGAGGCTTCTGCCTGACGCATCGCCTCGCTCGCTGACAGTCGCGAGCCTACTCGGAGCGGCGTCTTCCTCATGCTCATATGCCGCCGTCGCGATGGCCCGCTCCATCGTGCGCAAGGGCGGTGACTTCACGGCCGCGATGGCGTTCCAGTTCGCAGCCACGAATCTTGTGCTCGAACTCGGTGTGCTGATGTGGGTGCTGATTTCCTGGCAATTTTCGGCCGCTGAGTTCATCGGTGGCCCAATCATGATTGTCGTTCTGGTGCTGCTCTTCCGGTTCTTTCTCAAAGACTCGCTCAAAAGCGAAGCTATCGAGCAGGCGGACAAGGGTATCGCCGGCAGCATGGAGGGTCACGCGGCCATGTCGATGGCCGGACAGCACGGGACCGGGAAGCACCGTCTCTCATCCAGAGACGGATGGATAGCAATCAGCCACAGCTACGTAATGAACTGGTCGATGCTGTGGCGCGACATCGGCATTGGGTTGCTCATTGCAGGCGCGCTCGGCGCCTGGGCACCGGACAGTTTCTGGCAGAAATTCTTCCTTGTCAGTCATCCGACGGCGGCAATGATTTGGGGGGCGTTTGTTGGCCCCTTGATTGCTGTTGCGTCGTTTACCTGTTCGGTGGGTAACGTGCCGCTCGCCGCTGTACTGTGGAATGGTGGTATCAGCTTCGGCGGTGTCGCTTCTTTCATCTTTGGCGACCTCATCATTCTTCCCATCCTCAACATCTACAGAAAGTACTACGGCGGCCGGATGACGGTGTTCCTCGCTGTGACCTTCTATCTTGCGATGGTCTCAGCGGCACTCGTGGTCGAAGCGTTGTTCCAATCGCTTGGGTGGGTGCCGACGGAACGGCATACGGCAGTCGTGGACGCAGCGATTACCTTCAACTACACCACCGTGCTCGACATTATCTTCGGTGCAGTCTTCATCGTCCTGACGTTTGTATTTTTCAGAACCGGCGGCCCGGAGATGATGCGGATGATGGAAAGCGATCAGCATGACCACGGTGGACATGAGCATCATGCCTCCCATGGCCATACACACCATCAGCATCATGGCCGCTCCGAATGACCCATTCCAACAGGAGATTCAAGATGAAAGGTTTTTTTGCCATCCGAGTCGCGTTTACCTGCGCAACTGCCGCATTGAGCATTGCCGCGCTCCCCGCGCACGCCCAGCAGAGTGCATCCATGCCCGGAATGAATATGTCCAGTTCGGCGGGTACTGGCTCAAGTCCATCAACGCCAGCGTTCAAGAAGGCGGATGAAAAGATGATGCAGGAAATGAGCGCTCCTCCATACGGTGGCAACACCGACAAGGACTTTGTTGCGCACATGATTCCCCATCATCAGGGCGCCATCGATATGGCAAAGGTGGGATTTAAGTACGGCAAGGACCCAGACATGAAGCGACTGGCCAGGAGCATCGCCAAGGTACAAAATGAGGAAATTGCGTACATGAAGAAGTGGCAGACCAGGCACGCTGGTGAATGATGTTGTAACGCGCAGACAGACTGCTGACGCGCAGTGCGTGCAGCCAGTGACACGCTGGAGTGGCAATGGACGACCGTGCTCGTCGCAAGGACAAACGTAAAACCCTGACGGAGCAAACGACGTCGGCGATACGGGAGCGACTCGAAGGTCGAGGCGCGCAGGTGTTCCTGCCATTTTTCGGCCCGGCGGTGGTTGTCTCAATCGCGTACATGGACCCGGGGAACTTCGCGACGAACATTCAGGCTGGCGCGAAGTACGGATATACGCTCCTCTGGGTCGTGCTGTTGGCGAATCTGATAGCCATGCTGTTTCAGGCGCTTTCAGCGAAGCTGGGGATAGTTACCGGACAAAACCTCGCTGAGCTCTGCCGCGATCACTTCCCGAAGTCACTCGTCCTTCTCATGTGGGGCGTGAGCGAGGTGGCCGCGATGGCCACGGATCTGGCCGAGTTTCTGGGCGGAGCAATCGGCCTGTCTCTGCTGTTCCACATGCCGTTGTTCGTCAGCATGGCTGTCACCGCTCTCGTGACCTATGCGCTTCTGCTGTTTGAGCGTGCCGGTTTCCGTCCACTTGAACTTGCAATTGGGGGACTGGTGGGTGTGATTGGTTTGTCTTACCTGGCCGAGCTATTTATCGTACCGGTCGCCTGGCCAGCAGTTTTCACGCATACGTTCTCGCCGCATCTTCCGGATTCGGAAGCGCTCACGATTGCTGTTGGCATTGTTGGCGCCACGGTCATGCCACATGCACTGTTTCTCCATTCGGGGCTAACGCAAAATCGCGTGGCCCCACAGACAGAAGCTGAACGCACCACGCTGCTGGCATATTCGAACCTCGAGGTCGTCATCGCACTGACCACTGCCGGCCTTATCAATATGGCCATGGTCATCATGGCTTCCGGTGCATTCCACGAGGGTCATCCTGATGTCGCCGAAATCGAAACGGCATATCACACCCTGGCGCCTCTGTTAGGCATAGGCGCTGCGGGCATTTTTCTCTTGGCGCTAATCGCTTCCGGAATATCCAGCTCGGTCGTAGGCACGATGGCCGGCCAGATGATTATGCAGGGCTTTGTTGGTTTTCGAATCCCTCTTTGGGTGCGAAGAGTTGTGACGATGGTGCCCAGTTTTGCAGTTGTCGGTTTCGGGGTGAATGCTACCAATGCACTCGTCATCAGCCAGGTCGTGTTGAGTCTTGCCCTGCCGTTTCCGATGATGGCGCTGCTATGGTTCAGTTGTCGGCAGGACATCATGGGTGTTCGCAAGAACCGCACGTTCACCATCATGTTGGCCGCTGTAGCAGCAACTGCGGTTCTGTCTCTCAACGCACTCTTGCTGCTCCAGACGCTTGGAATAGCGCTGCCCGGCTTGCAGCGACTACTGTCAGGCTGACGGGCATTGGTGGACGCTGGGTGCGCGGAAAACGTCGTCTTTCCCTGGCTCGCTGTTAGCTTTCTCGCGAACTGAGATATTCGCAGCGAACAAGCCTGGTACCGGCTACGTTATTCGAGACGTTCGCGAAGCGGCTATGCGCAGCCTCTCTCGCTGCGAAACAGCGATGCCCTCATTCCGCGAACAAGGTCGCGGCGTTCTTCCGGATGACGGACACCCGTAGAACCAATCGCCAACATGTCCCCCCAAAAAACCGTCGTGATCATCGCAGCGGACTGGTGCTAACTTCCCACGACAAAAGAAAGAACGTCTCGGGCGATGTATAGGGATTGGTCTGCCGGCAACTTACTCACCAACTTCTCTCCCGCGGTCTAAGCGGGCAAGTAGCGTCGTATCAGCCGTACGATTTGCGCATCGTCCCACGCCGCGGACCCCAGCTTGCGGCCCGCCTCCCAGCCATTACGGTCGACAAGCAGCGTGATCGGAATGCCTGTCTCTATCAGCGTAGCCGCGTCGTGGAAGGCGTCCAGATACGGATGCAGGTGCGTAACGCGAGTGTTGCGAAAGAATGCCTGAACCACCGGCATGCCACCCGCGTCGACTGACACCGCGACGACCTCGAAGTTCGGTCCACCCAGAGCTGCCTGCAGGCGGTCCAGCGTTGGCCTCTCCTCACGACACGGAGGGCACCAGGTAGCCCACACGTTGAGCAGCACGACCCGGTCGCGAAATGCGGCGAGGCTTGTCGCTGCGCCGTTCGCATCCGTGAATCGCAGCGACGGTAACTCGCGCGCACGTGCATGGATCAAGACGCCGCTCACTATCTCGTCGGAGCTGAGACGCCAGTACGCTGTCGCACCGGCGGCCAGGCCTGCAGCTCCGAGCCCTGCAAGCAAGGCTCTTCTCGTGTTGCGCCGGCTGCGCCCGGCCTTACCTTCCGCGAGAGCCTCCCCGGAATGCGTTGGCGCCTCGGAGTGGCGAGGAGTCTCGTTGTTCATGCGCACTGTCTCCGGATGAACCCCGAGATTTCCTCGGGGCGCGAAAAGACCACTGCGGCGCGATCGCCACGCATGCCGGTACCGAGAACCACAGGCTTGCCGGCGGACGGACCCTCAGCACTGCCGTCTGTTTTGAATCGCAGGTTGAACTCCCAGAAGGCGTGGGCCTTCCCATCCGCCGTGGTGAGGCGGTAAGTATCTCCGCAGTAGCGGATCGCAATGACCTGCGAAGCCTCGTCCGCCTCCTTCAGGTTCGGCAGGCGCTGATCGGGCGCGGACACGCGACCGCTGGAAACCGCCTTGAGGTAAGCAAGCAGATCGGCCCGGGTGCGCGCGTCGTTAATGCCCGGAAAGTCCATCGCATTGCCTGGCACCACCGCCGCAGGGTTCGTGAGCCACGCATCCAGGTGCCGCTCGTCCCACACCAGACCGGATCGTTTCAGCGCATCCGAATAGCGCGCGAAACCGGCAGCTGTACCCGCGTTGCGACCCCATATGCCGGCCAGACTCGGTCCTGTCATGTGCCGCCCCGGCGCAAACGAATGGCATTCCATGCAGGCGCGGGCGGCCTGCGCGCCGCGCACGAGGTCGCCTTCGCCGTGAACTGGCGCAGCAAAGGCAAGCGCGGCCAGGATCGCGCATCGGTGAAGTTGCCAGTTCATCGCACAGATCGTGTTGTGTACGAGGTCAAGCGTTGACCGTGATGGGGGCTTAGCCGCGCAGTGGCATACCGAATCGCCGCGGCGTCCGCCAGAACCGCCGGCGCACGTCCAAACAGCACGGCGGGGATCGTAGCCTGTAGCCATATCATGTTATCGCTCCTTCCTTCGGTTCGGACAGGCAGATCCGCCCAACCGTAGGCTCAGGTGTAACTGACATCCTGCTCACAGCGTTTGACCTGTCCTTGCAATCTGCGTCCAGATCTTGCTCCGATCTTCTGTATGTGGACGTTTCAGCCAGGCAGACATGGCGCTGCGGCACCTAAGTCCCCGCACCGTGTCGAACAAACGATCGGTCTCGATACAGCGTTCACGGTGCGGTCAGTAGGCTCGTCCCCCAGTCACTGCATGACGTGACCGAACTTCATGCAGTGACTGAGCTCCTTTACGTCAACTGTGAGAGCGCGTCTTCAATCATCCGGTGCAGCTCGTGAAAATCGGCCTCACCAAGAATCCGCTTGAGGATTCTGCCTTTGCCGTCGATCACATACGTCGTTGGGGTGAGCTGCACGTTATGAAATTGCCGGGCAAGACTGCCGTCCGTGTCCATCACGACTCTGAATGGCAAATGATGGGCTTCGGTGTAGTTGGTGACATATCGCGGTGGGTCGTAGCTCATCGCCACCGCGATGAAGTCAAAATGTTCGCCCCTGAACCGGTTGTAGGTCTGGATCATTTGCGGCATTTCCTTGATGCAGGTTGCGCAACTCGTGGCCCAGAAATGGACCAGATACACCTTGCCGCGCAGCTCCGCGGTCGTCAGCTTCTGACCTGACATCAACGTGAACGTCGCGTCCGGAACCGTTTCTGTTCTGCCGAAAGTCATGTAGGCCGTCGCAGCAAGGACGGCAATCACGAGAGCCGCCAGCGTCCCGCCAACTGAAAACCTGAACCTGCGAACGTTTGCCATGGTAAAGCCTCAATCAGCAACATACCGGTCTGCGCTGCAGACCTCAAATCCCGGGAAACAGAACCGACCAACCAGATGCAAAACATCCACCCCGGCTATCGATCTCCTTGTCCAGCCGCCAGCGATGTAGCGCGAAGCCGTCCCGACCCCGGCGCCGAATCACTGCACCACACACCTGGTCCATCAAATCTCAGGGTGCCTTGGCCTTGGCCTTGGCCTTCGCCATTGCCCGCAGGGCCCTGGCCTGGTCGTGCCGCCCCAGTGTCCGCAACACACGGTCGCGTGGCTCTGGCTCATAGCTTCTTCTCCCGCACCTGCAGCACCAGACAGTCAAGTACCTGCACCACACCCGGCAGGCTGCCGGTCTGCGCCGGGCCCGTCACGTACTTTCCCGGCACGGCGAGCGTCGGTTCGCCGTTGACCTTGTAACTGTTCATCAATACGGTTGCACGTTCCAGGTCACCGGCGACTGGGAACGATTGGTCCTTGTCGAGGTCCGTCTTCCTGTCAACGCCTGGTGTTGCGAGGAAGCCGGCCTGCCTGTCCGGCGTCAGCAGATAGTTTCTGTTGACGTGGATCTCGTGGAAAACCGCCGGCGTCAGCTTGTCGGCAAGAACCATCGCGTCGAGTGCAGGCAGCATCTTCGAATGCGGAATGAAGTCATCGCGGAAAGCCACCGGGACGCGCCTGAAGACAACGTCCGGCTCTTGCTGCCTGACCCACGCTTCGAGATACGGATCAAACTCGTCGCACTGGGGGCAGCCGACCCACATGAATTCAGTGACCTGAATCTTGCCGGCCGGCACATCGACCGGCTGGACCGCGGACAGCACGGTGTAATCGGTGCCGGCGAGCGGAGCCGCGGGTGTCGCGTGCGCGAACTGCATCGCGCCAGCAACGAAACTGAAGGAAACCAGTAACGCGCCAAGAGCTTTTTTCATGTCGAACCCGTATTGAGTGTCGAGACTCTCATTACCGAAGCAGCCCTGCTGGACCACCAGATGCCAATTAAAGGCGCCACGGTGGGAAGCGTCGATCAAGATATCCTGCAGGCCAGCGCGGCGCGCTACGGGGCAGAACCGCGCAGGCGACGTCCCGCACCGCGCAACTCGCTGGTTGCCACGCAGTGATCGAGACCTGATCGCGGGACCATGCCGTCACCACAACAGTGAGAGGCCAGACGGGGCCTGATGTTGACCCTCTCACGCTTTTTTTACATACGCGCTGCACCAGCCTTTCGCGTTCACCAGTTTGCCCGCGAAGATCGTGCAGGGCGCAGTGGCATCCCCGGCTTTTCCCTGGAAGAACTGGCAACTCGCGCAGGCCTGGCCCGCCTGAAATTTCGGGTACTTCGCGCGGTCGACCTTGCTTGCATCGGTTCTGTACCCGAGCGCCTGCGCGTTTGTATCGGACTCCAGAACAGGGGTCGCGTCGGCTGACGCTTCACGCGGCAGGACGAGCGCTGATGCAACCCCTGCAACGGTGAACATAAAGCTACGGCGGGACGATTTCATGGCTTCACTCCAGATGACCTTCCATTGTTTGCGCTTCGCGACCGCGTAGCGCGGTACGGGATGGCAGGCCCCACCCTCGCTACGCCTCGATCAGATAGTTGCGCATCAATCCGGAATCTTCGTGCTCCAGCATGTGACAATGATAGAGAAACATGCCCGTAAAGTGCTCGAACCGGAGCAGCAACTGGATGCGCTCGCCAGGCATCAGCAGCACAGTGTCTTTCCATCCGGTGTCGACCAGTCCCGCTGCCACGGTGCGGTGCGCAGAAACAAAATCCGGCAGAACAGTACGGCCGAGCACACGGAACTGCAGGCCGTGGACGTGCATCGAATGCGCCATCAGCATCATCGATTTCTCGTTACGGAATTCCCAGAGTTCTGCGCTGTTGCGCCTCACGGTCTCCGTCTTCGTCACATTGTCCATGTCGAAGCGACGCCCGTTGATCCCCCAGACCATCATGCCCATCGTGATGTTGAACACCTTCGGATGTTGGGCATTGACCGCGTCATGGGGCAGTGGTGCCGGTAGCGATGCGAGCCGCTTCGGCAGATCGACCTTTGCATTCGCGCGCTGTTCGACCCTGATCTTCAGGATGGGGAACGACGCGCCGTTCGGTAGCGGCACGTTACCCATCATGCCGCCCATCGCCATCGCGCCATCGAATGCCAGGCTTTGCAGCGTGAGCTCCGTTCCGACCGGCCGCTGGCTAAAGTCCACCCAGATGTCCACGCGCTCCGCCGGTGCCAACGTGATGTACGGACGCATCACCGGCCTGTCCAGCAGTCCGCCGTCAGTGCCAATGACCGCGAGCGGTGACCGGTCGCTCCACGCTATCTTGTAAATTCTGGAGTTCGAGCCATTCAGCAGGCGCATGCGATACGCGCGGGTCGCCACCGGCAACGCAAAATCGGGCTTGCCGTTAACCAGAATCCGGTCGCCCAGGAAACCCATCATTCGCGCCATCATCTGCCCCATGCCCCCACCACCCATCATGCCCTGCCCCATCATCCCGCCACCACCCATCATCCCGCGCCCCATCATTCCACCGTCGCTGTCGGCCAGGTACGTGAACTGGTTCTGGTCGTCCAGCACGCGGTCCTGAATCATCAGCGGCACATCGTAAGGACCGCTGGGCAACCCGAGGGCCGCTTCCTGATCGTCCGCGACGATCAGGAGCCCGGCCTGGCCAAAGTAGATCTGCGCCCCCGTACGACCGTCCGGGTGCGCGTGGAACCAGTACGTCCCTGCCCGGTTGAGAACCTCAAACTCATACACGTAGTGCTGGCCGGTGGAAATCGCATTGCGCGGATGCCCATCCATGCCCGACGGCACATACAGGCCATGCCAGTGGATGATGGTCGGTTCCGGCAAGTCGTTGACGAGGTCAATGCGCAATTTCTGCCCTCGCCGCACACGCAACACGGGCAGATAGCCGTTCGACAGGAAACCGAGACTGCCCGGATCGCCCTTCACGACCTTGCCGTCGTAACGCCAGACACGTGTGGCCTGTCCGTGCAGGATCGGCACGTGGTCTTCCATGGCGCGCAACTGGAACTCGAGGTCCGGAACGAACTGCGGATTCCTGACGCCACGTTGCGCTCGCGCGGGACGCAGCATCAGTAGCCCGGACGCTCCGGCCGCGACCAGACATGACAATGCGGACTCGCGCAGAAAGGCACGTCGCGTTGCATCCTCCAGTCGTAACATATCGGTCTCCGTGTTCGTGGGGCTTCGGACTCAGTGATTGAACACTCTACCCAGTCCGTCAGTGACAGCGGGTCCGGGCTGCGGCTCAAGGCTCCGCTTCAGACGAGGTGCTGATACGGAAGAACCTTTCGACCGGCAGCACTGCAACGACTCCCTCCCCGCCCGCGCCTGCGTGCGCGATGACCGTGATCTCCCTGACAAGAGCATCGACATTCGGCTCCTGCATAAAGATCTCGATCTTGATGTGGTCAGTCGTCCAGTCATCGGAAAAGTAGTTTGGGTGTTTGCCGAACCCCTTGACCTTGCTGACCGTGACACCGTGGATGTGAATCGCGCCGAGCCGTCTTTCAAGCATCTCCAGCACGTCGGACCTGACAATGGCGACAACGCATCTGATTTCCATGATCGCCTCCTGAGTAGTGGATGAATGAAGCGTTATTCATACTGCCTGGATAAGCCCTAGGTCACCCTTTCGGAGCCCATTTCGCATCGACGGCTGCCTGAATTTTCCCGGCATCCCGAACCCCACTCTGCGTCATCTGATAGGCAATTTCCGCGGTACCCTGGCATACCGCGCAGTCAACCGCCATCTTGTCTTCAAAGCATTGAAGATTAGAGCGGTGCACACCGCGATTCTCGCAGCCACACCAGCAGTAGAGCTTGTTCAGCACGGCCGGAATCTGCGTCGCCACCCAATACGAGTGCCTGACGGCCTTGTCGGAGAATTGAGCCGGATCGAGAACGTGAGACGCGTCCGATCGTCCGCCCGGAATGATGCGCAATCCGTCCGGGCGCAACATACCTACCTGCCACGCTGGTTGGCTAGCGGGTGCGGTGGACAGATCCGGTTTCGAGGTGGCAAGCCGGAGCAGCCGCTGTCTCGTAATCAGGGGCAATAACGCGAAGATAGCGGGGAATACGGCGAACGCCAGAAAGAGTAGCGCCAGCAGACGCCATCTTCGTCCAGCGGGCCGTTGAGTGGTTATGGGCGTGATTACCGGCGAGCCTGCTGGCACGGGCTTGCCGTGCGGACTCGCCGTTTTCCTGTTGTGGTCTCGATGTTTCATTAAAGCCTCTCTCCAGTCAGTACGTCGACGTTACGGCCTCACATGCATGGCCGCGCTGCGGAACCACATTCCGCCCATTATCCTTACGTGCCCAGCAACCATCCCCTCCATCTCGCGGACCGAGATGATGCCGATGACGGCGAAGATCGCAATCAGAACGTTTGGAATCCGCGATCAGTCAAACATTGCCTGCTTCTTTTCAGCCACCGCACTGGCGCGCCATTCCGCCATGACGCACGTTCGCTGCGCAGACGCGGCACCACCTGCACTTCGTGACGGATCAGTCCCGGTGGTCCGGTTTGCTCCGATCCGGCCGCTTGCCACGCATCATGAACAGCATCGACAGCGGGCAGATCACCAGGCAGGCGAGGACGATGAAGTTAAGCCAGGATCCCCTGAACTGAAGCAGCGCCCAGTACCCCAGAACCACCAGAGCCACGAGACCAGACGCTGCCACGACTATCGCTTTCGTGTTGCGCTTCATCGACAATTGCCCCGATACATGGTGTGTTCTCCGGAACGGAACGCCGCCCATCACTTCGACGGCGATGTCTCCAGCCTGTCGGCGTACTTGAGCATGATGTCGCCCATCGCCTTCATCATTTCGCCTTGCATCTCCATGGAGGTTTTCGGATCCACGCCGGAGCCTGCGCCCATCATCGGACAGGTACCCATCATGTCGCCACCCCTGCCGCCGCGCCCCATCATGCCGTCCATCCCTGAGCCGCCCTTGGCGTGCATTTCAGGTGACGCTTTCGCGTCGGTGTTGCCTCCCCCTCCCACAGCAGCCATGCTCAATGCGCTCGCGCTCAACAGGAGCGTCGAGAGCGGAACGATAAGTAGAAATTTCGCGTTCATATCATTCTCCAGGCCCGGTGCGTTGGTTCGTATTGCGTCTTACGGATGTGTCTATCCGATTGCGTGCGCGGACAAGGCCGACATCACGGCAAGCGTGGTAGATGATGAGCATGCAAGTTCGCGATCAGATGCACGCGTGGCGCACGTGTGCCGACTGCGTGGCATGCAATCAGCCGGAACTCGACGATGGAGAACTACAGGGTCCGGGGGGGAGGCTGAAGCGGTTCAGGAATGAACTGCTCGGCGAGAAGAGGAATCGTTGCGCGGTACACGGGCGATGACGGGATGTCGGGCATCACGCGTGTGGCCGGGAGGGCAGCCGCCATACCGCACGAAAGACTGCCGGGATGAGCATGGCATCCGAGTGCCGCGCGGGCAGCATGCGCGGCAGCCGTCTGTGCACCGGGCGCCGTGCCGGTCATGGGCGAGGCGCTCATTGGTCGCTGCATCACGGACGATGACATTTCCGGGCACGCGCTCGCCTGCGTGGCATAGCCGGCGAGCGGCAACCAAGCAACAAGAAAGCAGGCGACGAATCGGGTCCAGAATTTCATGGCTTCAGTATAGGCGCTGTGGCTACACATCGCCACGGTATAGCGATGTCCTGCACAGAAGTTTGCTGACCTAGCGGTCCCATTGTTTGAGGTGCACGAGGAACGCGTCAGCATTCACAAACCCCACCAGTTGCGCGTCGACCTGCTGATGACCATTGCGGTCATAGAAAATCAGCGCGGGTGGCCCGAACAGTCGGTAGCGGCGCAGCATCGCGCCATCGCCGGCTGTGTTCCCCGTCACATCAATTCTCAGCAGTTTCCAGTGAGCAAATTCATGCAACACGCGCGGGTCGGAAAACGTGAAGCGTTCGAGTTCCTTGCACGTGATGCACCAGTCCGCATAGAAATCCACCATCACCGGCTGGCCACGTGCTGACTCGAGTGCCTGATCCAGTTCGGCCACCGATCTTACCGGTTCGAATTGTGCCGACGCTTCCTTCGTCGCCGACGAAGCCGCGCTCACGCCTCGAAGCGGCTGAAGCAGGTCGTAGTTTCCGGACGCAATACCCAGCAGTTCTGCGATACCGGCGGCCACCAGCAGGACACCGAGCGCCTTGACCACGCGGTGTATACCCGTGGCGTCTGGTGCCAGCGGATCGGTCGCCCGGAGCATCATCCCGCAACCGGTCAGCAACGCCGCGACCAGCAGCATCAGCAACCAGCCAGGCAGTAGCGAATAGACAAACCACAATGCCGCTACCAGCAGCATCACACCGAGCGTGTTCTGCACCGTCGTCATCCAGCGGCCAGCCCTGGGCAGAATCCGTGCGCCAAGGGTGCCAACGAGCAACAGCGGAAGGCCCATTCCAAGTCCCATCACATACAGATCGAGCATGCCCGAAAGAACGTCATGACTATTGGCGATGTAGAGCAGCGCACCAGCCAGCGCAGGCGTGGAACACGGACCGACGATGAGCGCGGAGAGCGCCCCCATCAGGAACGTCGACCAGATCCGTCCGCCAGGTAACCAGCCGCTCCACCCGGCAAACTGCGTTTGCCAGCTGCCAGGCAACTGCAAGCGGAATACGCCGAACATGCCCAACGCGAAAACCACCATCAGCAATCCGAAACTGGCCAGCACCCACGGCGTCTGTGTGAGCATTACGAGCGGGATGCCGAGCAGCGCCGCGATCGTGCCCGCAAGCGCGTAGGTCATGGCCAGCCCCTGCACATAGGCCATGGTCAGCACGAACCCCCGCCACGGCTTCCCTGCACTCTCACCACCTACGACGATGCGCGTCACGATCGGGATCAGCGGATACATGCACATCGTGGCTGCCATCAACAGGCCGGCCAGAACGAAGCCGAGTAATTCCGGTACACCAGGACCATTCGCCGACCGCAGATTCAGACCGAAAGCCGTGAACCACCGATTTTCGCTGGCAACCGTGGATTCACCCGGGCCTGTCGTTGCGGTGGCGGTTCCGTCCTGCACGATGGCGGTGACGGTCCCGTCGGCCGCGATCCGGTAGGTTCGGATCAGCGGCGGATAACACACGCCCAGGTCCGCACAGCCCTGCGACGTGACGGAAAGCACGATGTTCGATGCAATGACGTGAGGAAGGTGCAGTTGTAGTTGTACCGGCCGGTGATAGACCTGCACCACGCCGAAAGTTGGATCATTCTTCGATTCTGACGCCGGCATCCCGGCCGGCTTCACGGGCACACCATCCACAGCGAAGCTGAAGCGGTCGCGATACAGGTAGTACCCCGGTTTTGTACCGAAATCGAGCGTCACCTGCTGCTGCCCGCTGAGGCTGACCTTCAATGGGAAGGCATCACGGGGTGACAGCAGATCGGACTCGTTCACTGCATGTGCGGTGAAGGGAGCGAGCACAAGCAGAAAGGCGAACACCATGCGCAACGCCCGGTTCAGCGTTTCCGCGAGACAGCGGGTGCCGCAGCGTGTGCTGGATGATGTCATTCGCATGGCAGGTCTCCTGCGCAAGACGTGAGCGAAAACGCGACCCCAGACCCGTCGTTACCGGACGGACCTGGGGTGCTGGTGTCAGCGCCCCATCACTGCTGTTTTTCCAGTTTCACGATGGTCAGTGTGCCATTGACGCTTTCAACGCGGACCTTGACCTTCTCGCCTTCCTTGGCCCTTTTGACCATCGACGCGTCCTTGGCCTTGTATGCCATCGTCATCGCCGACATGCCGATGTTCTTCAGGTCACCGTGCTGCAGCGTCACCATGCCGGTCGACGGATCCACCTTCCTGACTACCGCGTCAGTGAGTGTGGTGTCTGCGGACTTGCCCGCATCCATTGCACCGGTTTTTACTTTCATGCCGCCCATATCGTCGGCTGCCAGTGCGGCACCGGCAAATGCACTCGCGGTACAGAATACGGCGGATACGATAATCAACTTCTTCATTGGTTTTCTCCAGGGAGGGTTTGCGGCACGGATGTGCCAACAGGTACTGCATGAGGTTGTGACGCTTTCTTGGTACGGATAACGCGCCGGCGTTGCAGCAGGAACCACGCGGCCGGAATGATGAGCATCGACAGGAGCGGTGCGGTCACCATGCCGCCCACCATCGGCGCGGCGATGCGCTTCATCACCTCGGATCCCGACCCGTGGCCTAGCATGATTGGAATCAGACCCGCCAGCACCACAGCGACCGTCATCGCCTTCGGTCTGACGCGCAGCACGGCGCCTTCACGAATGGCGTCAATGAGTGTCGCCTCCGTGAACGGCGCGCCTTGCTCGAGCCGGCTGTTGAGCGCCCCCTTCAGGTACAGCAGCATCACGACCCCGAACTCGGCAGCGACCCCGGAGAGCGCGATGAATCCCACCGCCGTTGCGACAGATACGGCGTGACCGAGAATCCAGATCAGCCAGAAGCCGCCGACCAGCGCGAACGGTACGGTCGACATCAGCAGCAGCGCGTCAGCCGCCGAGTTGAAGGTCAGGAAGAGCAGCACAAAGATGACCACGAGCGTGACCGGAATCACGGTGCGCAACGTGGCTGCCGCGCGTTCGAGGTACTCGAACTGGCCGGACCAGGCAATCGAATAGCCCGGCGGCAATACGACGTTCTGAGAAACGGCCTGCTGCATCGCCTTCACTGCCGATTCCAGGTCCGTATCGCGAATGTCCACGTAGACATAACCAGACAGCCGCGCGTTTTCACTACGGATCATCGGCGGCCCATCCGAGATCCTGATGGCCGCTACGTCGCCCAGCGTGATCTGCGCGCCCCGATCGGTCACGATCGGCAACTGACGCAGCGTGTCGACCGAGTCCCGGAACGATCGCGGATACCGGATATTGATCGGGAAACGCTCGCGCCCCGCGATGACCTCGCCGACGTTGTCGCCGCCGACCGCCGACGACACGACCGACTGGATGTCGGCCACCGACATGCCGTAGCGGGCCGCCGCCAGCCGGTCAATGTCAACATCGATGTAGTGCCCGCCGTTCAGCCGTTCCGCGAGCGCCGACGTGACGCCGGGAACGTTCTTCACCGCCGCCTCGACCTGCGTCGCAATCCTGTCGATCTGCCCGAGATCCGCGCCAGAAATCTTGACCCCCACGGGTGTCTTGATGCCGGTCGACAGCATGTCCAGCCGGTTGCGGATCGGCGGCACCCAGACATTCGACAGGCCTGGGATTTTCACCCGCGCATCGAGCTCATCGACGAGCTTCTCCGGTGTCATGCCTGGGCGCCATTCACTGCGTGGCTTGAACTGGATGGTGGTCTCGAACATCTCGAACGGCGCAGGATCGGTCGCCGTATCCGCGCGGCCCGACTTGCCGAATACGGTGGCCACTTCCGGCACCGTCTTGATCAGGCGGTCCGTCTGCTGCAACAGTTCGGCCGCCTTGTCTGCCGAGATACCCGGTAGCGCAGTGGGCATGTAGAGCAGGTCGCCCTCGTCGAGCGGCGGCATGAACTCACCGCCGAGCCGCGACACGGGAATCAGCGTGACGGCGAGCGCGACGACCGCCAGACCAATGGCAACCCACGGCCGGCGCAGCGTCGCTTCGAGCAGCGGACGGTAGAGCCTGATCAGCACACGGTTGATCGGATTGGCGTTCTCGTGCGGAATCCGGCCGCGGATCAGGTAGCCCATCAGCACCGGCACCAACGTTACCGACAGACCGGCCGCAGCGGCAATCGTGTAGGTCTTGGTGAAGGCGAGTGGCGCAAAGAGCTTCCCTTCCTGCCCCTCGAGCGAAAACACCGGGATGAAAGACAGCGTGATGATGAGCAGTGAGAAGAACAGTGCCGGCCCCACCTCCGCCGCCGAAGTTGCGATGAGCTCCCAGCGCTGTGCCGTCGTGATCGGTTCGTCCGGATGGTCGTGGTCGTACGCCTCGAGATGCTTGTGGGCGTTCTCAATCATCACAATGGCCGCGTCAATCATCGCGCCGATCGCAATCGCAATGCCTCCCAGCGACATCAGGTTCGCATTGACGCCCTGGTAGCGCATCACGATGAACGCAGCCAGCACACCCAACGGCAGCGACAGGATCGCGACGAAAGCACTGCGCAGGTGGAACAGGAACACCGCGCACACGAGCCCGACGATGATGAACTCCTCGATTAACTTGTCCTTGAGGTTGTCGACCGCGCGTTCGATAAGCTGCGAGCGGTCGTAGGTCGTCACGACTTCAACACCGGCCGGCAATGACCGCTTCAGGTCAGCCAGTTTCGCCTTCACCGCATCAATGGTCGTCAGCGCATTCTTGCCTGAGCGCATCACGATCACGCCACCCGCGACCTCACCTTCCCCATTCAGCTCGGCGATGCCGCGGCGCATCTCTGGCCCGATCTGGATGCGCGCGACGTCCCCCAGCAGCACCGGCGTGCCCGTGTCGTTGGTACGCAGCACGATGTTACGGAAGTCATCCAGTGACCGGAGATACCCGGACGACCTGACCATGTACTCGGATTCGGCCAGTTCCACCACGGAACCGCCTGATTCCTGGTTCGCCTTGCCAAGCGCGTCCGCGACGGTGGCCTGCGTCAGGTTGTAGGCCCGCAGCTTGTCCGGGTCGAGGACAACCTGGTATTGCCGCACCATGCCGCCGATGCTCGCGACCTCTGAGACGTCCGGCACTGACTTCAGTTCGAACTTCAGGAACCAGTCGTTCAGCGCGCGAAGCTGCCCGAGATCGTGCTTGCCGGTACGATCCACCAGCGCATACTCGTAGACCCAGCCGACACCCGTGGCGTCCGGTCCAAGCGAAACGGTCGCGCCCTGCGGCAGACGGCTCTGTACCTGATTCAGGTATTCGAGCACGCGCGAACGTGCCCAGTACTGGTCGGTCTTGTCGTCGAACAGCACGTAGACGAACGCATCGCCGAACGACGAGTACGCGCGGATGGTCTTCGCGCCCGGCACGCCGAGCAGCGTCGTCGTGAGCGGATAGGTCACCTGATCCTCGATGACCTGCGGCGCCTTGCCGGGATACGACGCCTTGATGATGACCTGCGTGTCCGACAGATCGGGCAGCGCATCGAGCGGTGTTTCCTTCAATGAATACACGCCCCAGGCAGTGACGAGCAGTGTCGCGAGCAGGACCAGAAACCGGTTGTGGATCGACCAGCGAATCAGGCGGGCAATCATTTGACACCTCCGACTGGCTCGACCTTCGTCAGCAGGTATCCGTCATCCGACTGCCTGAAGACAAAATGCACGGCCTCGCCAGCCTTGATGTCCGGGAAGGCGGTTGGCGATGGCTTGCCGAAGGTCATCGTCATCGCACCCCAGCCCAGTGCCGGCACCGGTTGGTGCGAGAACGTGATGTCACCAGGTGTGACCTTTTCAACCTTGCCGGTTGTCTCGTAGGTCTGGGCAGCGGCGGCAGCAGCGCCAGAGGCGGGCACCACTGCGGACGTTGCAGACGCTGCGGCGCCAGGCGCAACGGCGCCTTCCAGCTTCGGCAGCACCGACTTCAGGCTGGCTTCGGAGTCGATCAGGAACTGGCCCGACGCGACGACCTGCTGGCCTTCCGTCAATCCGCCTGTCACTTCCGTGTTGTCGCCGGTATCGTTGCCGACCGTGACCTCAACGGGTTGCAGCCGCCCGTCGCTGTTCTTCACAATGACGATCGAGCGCTTGCCCGTCGTGATGACTGCTTCGGACGGAACCAGCAATCGCGACACAGGCTTCGCGGCACCGATACGCGCGCGCATCAGCATCCCCGGCGTCAGCTTCATCCCGGCATTGTCGATTTCCAGACGCGCCTGCAGCGTGCGGCTGTTCGTGCTGATGCCGGGCAGGATTTCGCGAATGTGGCCCGTGAAGTGCTGCGTCGGGTCACCCGCAAACACCGCGTCGACAGTCATCCCGGGCCGCACCTGAAGGGCCAGCGCCTCGGGCACTTCGACGATGAGCCATAGTCTGCTCAGCCCGGATACCTTGGCCAGCGTCTGGCCGGGCGACACCATCGCGCCATCGCGCACATTGAGTTCGGTCAGCACGCCGGTTTCGGGCGCGGACAGCGTGACGTGTGTCTGTGCGTTGCCGGTCCGGTCGAGACTGGCAATGACGCCCTCCGGAATCGACATTGCCCGCATGCGCGTGCGGGAAGCGGCCAGCATGCTGTCGTCCATGCCGCCACGCTTCAGCGCCAGATATTCCTCCTGCGGCGCCAGCCAGTCGGGAACGAAGAGCGACGCAATGGGCGTGCCCTTCGTCACGCGCTGCATCGGGGCGCTCGTATAAAGGCGGTCGATGTAGCCCGTCACCCGCGACTGGACGACGTCGGCCATCGACTCATCGAACTGCGTCGTACCCACCGCGTCGAAACTTTCTGCCGTGTCCTGCCGCCGTACCGTTGCGTATCGAATGCCCAGATTCTGCTGCAGCCCTGCGTCAATCCTGATGCCGCTCGACCCACCTTCATCCGCATAGACCGGCTCGAGCTGCATGTTCATGAAAGGCGATTTGCCCGGCTTGTCGAAGTGCTGGTTCGGCACCATCGGGTCGTGCCAGTACAGCACCTTGCGACCCGTCTTCGGATCAATTTTGTCGCTGGAGGGGGTTGCCGCGACAGCGCTTGCGCCACCCATCTCCTCGCGATGCGTGCCTGCTACATAACCTGCACCCACGAGCACGGCAGCGGCAAACACAGCCAGAACCGCGCGCACCAGTTGTTTCTTTTCCATAGGTTTCTCCTTCACTGAGCGGCGGACATCGTGGCGGGCACGACCTGGTATTCCAGCTGCGCCCAGGTCAGGGATACGTCACGCTGGAGGTCGAGCACCTGCAATTGCGCGTCGAGTTGCCCACGTCGGGCAGCAAATGTGTCGGCGAGCGAGCCCGTGCCGGCCTTGTACGCCGCCGTTGCCAGTTGCACGCGCTGGTCTGCCGCCGGCAGCAGGGCCTGATTGAGACTGGCGATGCGCTCGCGCCCGTTAGCCAGTGTGGCCGACAGCGTCCGCACATCCGCTTCGATCTGCCGCTGGCTGTCCTCATACATCAGGCGTGCCTTGGTCCCAAGCTCCGCTTTTTCAGCCGCGTCCCGGTCCTGGTAGTTCTCGCGATGGATGGGCAGCGGGATGCTGACACCAACCGACACCATGTTCGAGTAGGCCCCGCCGCGCTGCTGGTATGAGACTTCCCACGTCCAGTTGGGGCTGCGGTTGCTGTTCGCGACGGCGGTGTCGGCATCAGCGACGGCAATCTCTGCCGCTGCCGCAATGAGCGCCGGCTCCACGTGCTGCAGCTCCTCGGGCGGCAGTGAAGTCACGAACGACTGGGGCGCTGGCGGCTCGCCCGCTACGTCAGTGACCGGTGCGGCAGTCCATCGCGACAGCGCAATCAGTGCGGTTTGCAATGTCTGCTGCGACTTGAGCAACTGGTCCTGCGTCTGCGCAAGCATGAGCTGGGCTTGCGTGACGTCGGCCGCCGACGCTTTTGCGCCCCGATAGGAGGCCTGCGTGGCCGTAAGCTCATGCGTCATGTGCATGACCAGCTCCTGCTGCAACGACACCGTTTTCTTGGCGTAGGCAGCGTTCAGCCACGCGGTCGCGGTCTGCTGACGCGTGTTGGTGAATTGCGTGAGATAGCCCGAGCGCTCGCGATCGACGACCTCGTTGGCCAGCGCCGACCGCAGCCGGCGCTTTTCAGGCGAAACCCATTCCTGCTCGATGCCGATACGGCGCATCGTCATGAAATCCTGGCCGATGGTGAACCGTTGCGGTCCGTTCACCGGCAGATTGTCGACGCCCGCCTTGAGCATCGGATCCGGCAACTGGCCGGCACTGATCACCGCCTCCGAGCTGGCCCGCACCGATGACTGGGCGGCCTGCATCGCAGCGGAGCGGTCCGTCGCGGCTTGCAATGCGGCATCAAGTGTGAGTGCTGCCTGCTGGGCGTGCGCTGCCGCACTCGCAAAGGCTAGCAACGCGAAAAGCGTGCGCGCGTGCACCGTTGCACGCCGTAACGACGGCGTGCCGAATGTTAAAGACATGTTCTAACCCCAAACGGTCGAATCCCATACGGAATCACGTCCTGGACGCAGGACGACCTCACCGCGTACGCGGTGAACTTGCAAGGGGGTTAGATCGCGCGGGGCGGTCGCCAGAAACCGCCCGGCTCACGGACGGGCAACGACTGTACGTAGTGGAAAACGACGGGGCTGGAGCGCCCGGCGGGATGGGTCACCTCGGTGCTGGAGACCGGGTGATAGAGGCTGCCGATCTGGCATTGCGCCGACACCTTGCAGGAAAAACCTTTGGTTTTCCCGACCGGTGAAGATTTCATGTTTTCGCAGCCGGACATGTCCGACGACATTGCGCTGCTTTCACCCGCGTCCATGCTCATCTGCATCGGACACGCGCCCGTCAGCCCGCTCGCTGCCAGCCCACTGACGGGTAGCGCGACGCAGAGCAGCAGCAGGAACATTGTCCGGAGGAATTTCATGGCGGCGATTATAGCGTGAAAAATATGGCCAGTTTGTAGCAACGCCTACCCGATTGCGCCCTCCCGGCATGGAAAAAGGTGGAAGCTTGCTTTCCCGGCGAGGCACCGTGTCGACATTGTGATGCCGCGTCAGCCTGACGTCTAACCAGATCGACGCTCGCGCGTTCAGGTCAAATTGCGCCGCACACGCCTGCGTCCTCGGGTATTACGCTCATGTGTCTCGGGGCAATGCACTCCTGCGTCTTTGTGTAATGCACTTACGCGGCAGCTTGGAGCATCGTCTCGCGACAGGTTGCGGTTCCGCAACCGCGGGCATACTGCTTTTGAACTTCTTCGTCACCCGGATCGTCGCCGCCAGCCGGTAATCGATAAACAGTTCACCCAAACCAACATCCCCAATGGCCACGATGAAGACCTTTCCGAAGCCATCACCCTACCCGATTCAGAACACGAACAGTCGCCTGCATGGTCCCGCAACAGAAAGCGTACCCTTCGGCACACCAGTCTTGGGAGGGCAGTCGCACGGACGTGCCGTGCGACCCATCGGCGCAGGTCAGCGCATGTTGCCCGTGTGGCCCAGGGAGTAGCGGCCAGGTTGCGGCCAGACCGTGAGGCCGTGTGGCTCCATGCCGACCGGCAAGGACTTCATGGCGCCGGTCGTTGTATCAATTGAGTACACCACATCATCGAACCGGCCTGACAGCCACAGCGTTTTTCCGTCTGCGCTGACATTGCCCATATCGGGACTACCGCCGCCCGGAACGTGCCAGGTCGCGATCACCTTGCGTGTCGCGAAATCGATCACCGACACACTACCCTTGCCAAGGCGCGGCCCGTGAACCTTATTTGAACCACGATTCGCAACATACAGTTTCGTGCCATCGCGGCTCGGGTAGAGTCCGTGCGTGCCAACACCGGTCGAAATGAATCCGGTTTTCGTGAAGTTGTCGCCGTCGACCACGAACACGCCATCAGCCATCATGTCGGCGACGTAAAACACCTTGCCGTCCGGTGAAACGCGGATATCCTGTGGCATGCCCTTCTTGTCGAGTTGAAGGTAGCCGACTACCTTGCGATTGACCAGATCGATCTTCGCCAGCTTCCCGCCGAACTCGCAGGTGAAGAGAACATACTTGCCATCAATCGAGAAGTCGGCGTGATTGATCCCCCTGCACTCCGGTACGGACAGGCTCGATCTGAGTGCCATTGTGTGAGCATCGCGAAAATCCAGTCGTGCATGCGCTTCAGCCACCACAATGGCTTCCTTGCCATCCGGCGTGAAATACATGTTGTACGGATCGTCGACCATCACCTCCTTGCCGGGCTTCCCGGTCTTCGGATCGATCGGTGTCAGACTGCCGTCCGGTCGGCCCTCGGCATTGTTGGCCACCCACAGCGTCTTGAGATCCCACGACGGGACGACGTGCTGCGGGCTGTAGCCGACGTGAAACCGGTCCACCACCTTAAACGTGGCCGGATCGATCACGTAGACGTCATTGGAACGCAGATTGGGCACATAAATCCGCGGCAATGCATCCTTGACCGCCGGACTGAAATGACCAGCGCCCGCTTCACTGTAGAGGTTACTGGCGTTCACCACCGCAGGCATGCCCGCGACGGTATCGGGAGTCGGGGCTGCCAGTACGCAAGCCGCGATGGACAAACCGGCCAGCGCAACACCGGCAGACGGCGCGAGTCGCGAGAAGAAGCGACCGGAAAGTGAGTACATGATGAGTTCCGTTATTCAGTGAAATGATGGAGGAAGATGAACCTGATCCTGCCGGGACCGTCACCGGTTCGTGGTGTCTTTCCTGATGGCGCTGACCGTTTTCGACACGATAGCCTCGATGCCTGGCTCGCCGAGTCCAGCAGTCGAGCGGCGGGGGTCCCCGCCATAGACGCCATCGGCAGGTCCGGGTTTCGGCGCATTCTTCAATTCGCTCTGCCGCACCATCTGGGGTGCCACCGCGAGCAGCAGCGACGTATCTGCGAGACCGGCATGCGTACCGATCTCGTTTTCGCTGTAACCGCGCTGACGCAGCATCTGTGCGAAACCGTCCGAGCTCGCGCCGTAGTATTCCGGCGGATCGAATGCGCGCGCGCCTGAGCCTGTCCAGGCTTTGTTCAACTGCGCGACCACGCGCCGGATGTCGTTCTGATAGCCACCGTGATCGCCGAGAAACACAATGTTCCTGAAACCGTGGACCCTGAAGCTGTTCGCGATGGATTCCAGCGTTTTTTCGAACACATCGTCCGGCACCGTGGTGGTGCCGGGGAAACGCATGTGCGAGGTCGGTGGTGCGTAGCCGCCCTCCGGCACGTAGGCGATGACCGGCGCGACCAGCGCATTGCCGAGTTCTTCAGCAATGCGCTGCGACAGCACCTTCACGCGCGCATTGTGCTTGCCTAGTGCGACATACGGACCGCTTTGCTCGGTGCCGCCAATGGGAACGAGGATGGTCGTCTTGCCGGCCTGAATCTGATCACGCAGTTCGGTCCACGTCAGGTCATCGAGGAATACGGTCTTCAGTGTTTGTGCGAAGACGGCATGTGAGGCAGTCAGAAAAATGAAGGTAACGAAGGCTTTTCGTAGTGTTGGGCGCATGAGGATTCCGGGCACGTGCTGCAAACTGGCTGCAATGTAAGTCCATTGAGACGCCGCGTTGCGCGGTCCTTCGGACGGGCACTATGCTGCCAGATTTTGCCGGCGCTTTGCGCTCATCATTGACCTTGACGGGTTATTCTCACGACGGTCGGCAACGACAGCCCGAACCCAGATGCGATTGTCTTGACAGGTCAGTGCCAGCACACCCAACGTCGGTCCGCCGAGGAATGCGGGATTCTTCAGGTGCTTACCGCTCATCGTGGCGACCCTGAAGGCCTCGTCGGAGCCGGGTAGCCGCTGCTCATTGCGCAGTCCCGGAATACGATTCTGCTCGGTCCCATTCTTGTGTTCGCGGATGCGGTGAAACACCGGTGCTGCCTGGTCATCAACGATCGCTCCCGGCGGAGGTCTGTCCAGTCGTGCCATGCCTCAATCTGGCGAGACCTGTCGCCGCAACAGCCGCCGGCCGTTGAATCGCAGGCTTTCCCCCTGTCGGCGAACGCGGCCAATGTAGTACCGATGCCGGCAAATGCGACCATCAGGCACAGTGCCTTAATTCAGGAGGGCGAGCGCGATGCGCTGCCTGAAAACCGATGACGTCGCGCGGGATACTCGCATGAACGTCGCCTCTTGCGCAGGTGGTCGTTCATAAAACATGGCGATCATTTCGCGGCACTCCCCAACCATCGGGTCTCACTCATCCGCACTGCGGCGACGACGCCCGACACGAAGGTCAGTCCCGCGACCAGCCACATGGCTGCGGCCAGGCCGAACAGGTCGGCGGTGAGGCCGGCCAGTAGCGCGCCGATTGCATAGCCGAGATCACGCCAGAGTCGGTAGACGCCGACCGCGGACGCGCGCCAGCTGGGGTGAGCCACATCACCGATGGCGGCCAGCAGCGTCGGATACACCATCGCGGTGCCGATGCCGAGCAACACGGCGCCGGTCGCGAAGGCAGCGAAATGCCCCGTTAGCACAGTGACGGCAATACCGATGGCCTGGAGCCACATCCCGCACACGATCAGCCATTTGCGGCCAATCCGGTCGGACAGCGCGCCGGTGAAAATCTGCGTGATACCCCAGACCGCCGGATAGATCGCGGCCAGCCCGCCAATTTGCGACAGTGTCATGCCCGCTGCGGCAAAGACCAGTGGAAACAGTCCCCACGCCATGCCGTCGTTCAAATTGTTGACCAGGCCTGCCTGGCTCACGCTGGATAGATTGCGGTCGGTGAGCGAGGTGCGGCGGAAGATCTCGACTTGCGTGAGGGCACTTTCGCTCGCCGCAGCCGGAGCATGTGCCCGCAGTTCCTGCGTCACGTGCCCACGGGTTTCACGAACGACGAGCATAGACAGCAGGAGTCCGGCCGCCACGTAGACGACGCCAAGATAAAAAGGCTCAGGTCTGAGCCCGAAGTGCGCCGCGATCCAGCCGGTGGCCAGTGCACTGCCGGCCACCGCGAAGTAGCCGGAAAACTCGTTGAGACCCATCGCGAGACCGCGCTGCCTGGGCCCAACCAGATCGATCTTCATGATGACGGTGGTCGACCACGTCAGCCCCTGGCTCACGCCCAGCAGCACGTTGGCCGCGACCACCCAGTTCCAGTCGGGCGCCCACATCAGCGCGAACGGCACCGGGATCGCGACCAGCCAGCCGGCCACCAGCACCTGCTTGCGGCCGAAACGGTCGGAAAGACGTCCGGCGAAATAGTTGGTCAGCGCCTTCGTAATGCCGAAGACCACAATGAACGAGAGAATCGCGGCCTTGGCCGCGATGTGAAACTCCTGCCCGGCAATGGCGGGCAGGATGCTGCGCTCCTGCCCCACCATGGCGCCCACGAAAGCGTTGACGAGCAGCAGTAGCGAGAACTGACCGAGGTTCTCGCGCAGTCCGAGCCGAACGGGTGCCGCGTGCATGCGTCAGGCCGCCAGTCCCAGGTTGAAGCGCACCATCGCCTCCATGTCGGCGGGACGCGGCGGAATTTCCGCCGTCACGTGGTCAATGAAGGCGGCCTTATCCATCGACAGCGCGGGATTCCAGAGCTTTTCGAAACCCAAAGTCGATGACGGTTTGCCGAACAGACCCGCACCGCAGACGCTACCCGCCTGATGGCCGGGAAAAATTTCGATGTCATCGGGCAGCGACAGCAGCCTGCTATGCAGGCTCTCATACAGCACGCCGGCCATTTCACGTTCGCGGCCGGCCAGATCGGGACGTCCGGTCGCACCGACGAACAGCGTGTCGCCGGTGATCACGAACCAGGGCGCCTCACCGCGCCGCATGTCGGTCACCAGCAGGCAAACACTGTCGGGGCTATGGCCCGGCGTGTGGACCACGGTGATCCTGACGTTCCCGATATCGAGCACCTGGCCGTCACGCAGGGGCTCGAAGTCGTACTTCACCTGAGACTGGTTCGACTCATGCAGGCAATACGGTGCGCCAACCGTCTGGGCCAGTGCGCGCCCGCCGGAATAATGGTCCGCGTGAACATGGGTGTCGATGACATGGGTGATCGTGACGTTGGCTTTTTTCGCCTCGTCGATGAACCAGGCTTCGTCGCCGGCGACGACATCAACGGCCATCCCTTTACCGTGACCACCACAGCCGAGGAAGTAAGAGAGGGATGATTCCCGGGTTGCCAGCTGTCTGAAAAACATGATCCTGTCCTCACTGATATCCGCTTCATTCGTCGCATGCGACCTGGAGCGGAAGGCCCGCAGCCTGCCACTCGCTCACACCGTCCAGCATCTTGCTCACCCGGTATCCCCGCGACGCCAGCAGCGTCACGGCCTCATCGGACAGCAGACAGAACGGACCGCGGCAGTACGCGACGATCTCCTTGTCGGCGGGCAGCTCCGCCAGACGCTGTTCAAGCTCGGCCAGCGGCATCGACCGGGCGAAGGGCAGGTGCGCCGCCTGATATTCCGCTGCCGGACGCACGTCGATGACGATCACTTCGCCATGGCGTGCCCGCTCCAGCAACGCCTCCCGCCCGACCGAGGCGAGCCGGCCCGGATCGGCCACCATCTGTGCCAGTGCCGCGCGCAGTTCCAGCAGGTGCTCCTCGGCCACTTCCCGCAAGACCACCCACAAGGCGGCGACGTCCTTGCCGCTCAGTCGATACACCATGTACTTGCCGTCCCGTCGGGAAGCGACCAGACGGGCATCCTTGAGCGCCTTCAGGTGAGCGCTGGTGAGCCTGATGTCGGCAGACAATTCGTCCGCCAGCACCTCCACCGTCTTTTCACCTTGTGCGAGCAATTCCAGCAACTCAAGTCGCTTCGGACTCGAGACGGCCTTGCCGATGCGGGCGACCTGTTCGTACAGGCGGTCCTTGATCGATCGTTTATTCATTCGTACATTCTAGCGAATATAAGAATGTATGGAGAGAATTATCGTAGAGGTCCACTAGCGATCGTTAATAATCGCATTTCGATATCGAAATGCGATTATTATCCTGCCTGTTTCCACCCGGTCGCGCAATGCATGTCAGCAAACGAAATCGAGACCGTCGCTCACGAGCGGGCCTGGACGGTATTTCTGGTCTTTTTGCGCCTGGGACTGACCTCCTTTGGCGGCCCCATCGCGCACCTGGGCTACTTCCGAACCGAATTTGTCACGCGCCGACGCTGGCTCAGCGAACGTAGCTATGCGGATCTGGTTGCGTTGTGCCAGTTCCTACCCGGCCCAGCCAGCAGTCAGGTTGGGGTGGCGCTCGGGTTATCGCGCGCCGGATTCCCAGGCGCGCTCGCCGCCTGGGCTGGATTCACGCTGCCATCGGCGATCGCGCTGATCATGTTTGCGTTTGGCATGTCAAGGTGGGGCAGCGCTTTTCCCGTAGACCGCATTAAAAGTGTCACCGTTGCGCCAATAGAATTGGCACTTCGCGCTGTCGCGGCGTACCGACAGTCACCAAGCCTTATGGAACAAAGGTCTGCAGGACGCGAAATAAAAGTGTCACTCCCATGGATCCGTACCCGGAAAAGACGGCTGTCGGCCAAGAGCCGTTTGCAAGCTGAAGTCGAACAGCAGAAATCAGTTGGATAGCGGCCCTCCGACGATGGACTAAGAGTGCTGCATCGGGAGAAGCATGCTTTCGCATGCAGATGGCCGTCGAAGGACACAGGACGGCGAATTGCCTAGATAGCTGCACTTCGCCTGGCACGTCGATCCGGGTTACCCGCTCATAGCCGGCTCGTTCAAAAAATGCTCCGCAGTCGTTGTCAGTAGCCAGATATCCAGTTGGCCGCACGAGCGCATCTTGTCTTCGAGCCGCACGACCAGTTCCCGTGCGATGCCCGTTCGGCGCACTTGTGACGCGACAGCGAGCGATCTCAACAGCACACTGGAGCCGAGTCGCTCAAGTCCGATGCTGCCGATGACAGATCCGCTCGCATCTTCTGCGACCAGAAATCCCTTGATAAGCGATGCCGAAACGTCTCCCACTAATAAGCCACTGGCAAGTAGAAGCTTTTGGATTTCGCTCAGGTCACCGGCGTTGGCCGTTCTTATCTTCATGGCTGCATCCTCGCTCGCACTTGACTTGATGGTTACTGACCCATGCGGCTTCGAGCGTTCTGAACGTTTCCCGTCGGGTAACGGGAAAAATGAAACACCATAGCAGCCTACCCGGTATGGCCACCGCGGCACAGGGTTATGACGTGAACAAGTCATCGACAATACGTCTTCCCGCACTATAGCCGCCCATGAGTGCGGGGGGTTCCGCTGAAAAATGGCTTGCCTCGCGGTGTCAGCGCTCTTTTTCGCGACTACATCTCGTTCGCGGCAATGCGGCTTGGCAGCAGCGCGCCCGTGCGCTCGAGGACCGGGTACGCGGCTGCGGCCACAATATGCGAATTGATGAGCTTCAGATCACGAAGCAGATCGAGGTGCAGTGCGCTGGTCTGGGCGCTGTCGATGCGACCGGCGCGCAGCCGCTCAAAATGCGAAGCCGTTGCAGCAGACTCCGCTTCCCTGAAAGCCACCTTTTCGTCGGCCAGCATGTGTGCGGTGCGTGGATCCTCCGTCATGAACAGCGACGCAGCTGTACGCAGATTGGCCATCAGCCGGTCCATCATGGCCAGTAGGTCCGCTTCCCCTTCCTTCGAGAACGCGAGTCCGCGCTTCACGCGCTTGGTAGTGTGCGGGAGCAGGTTCAGATCCACCACGTCGCCCGCCTGCTCGATGTTGATCACGAAGGTCAGGATCTCGTGCAACCGCCGATGGTCGTTGTCGGCAAGCTGTTCCGAATCGAGCGATGTCAGGTACGTCTTGATCGCTGTATTTAGGCTGTCCAGCACGTCATCGTGCCGGCGGGTTTCCGCAATCAGTTTCCGGTCGCCCTCTACCAGCGCCGCGCGGGCACCCGCGAGCATCTCGCCGAGCACGTCGGCCAGCCGCAGGGCTTCACGCGCCGCATTGCCAAGTGCAACCATCGGAATCTGGCGTGCGGCCGGATCGAGATACAGCGGCCGCGACGGGTCGGCGGGATTTGCGCGCTGAGGCAGCAACCGGCCTAACAGTCGCGCGTAAGGAGACAGCACCGGCAGGAACAGGCAGGCCAGCACCAGGTTGAACAGCGTGTGAAAATCGGCCACCACCCGGGCGTTGTCTGGTTCAAGCGTGACCATGAGCCGGCCAAGTGGCCCGAGCGCGGCGAGGACCATCACGACGCCCACGGCCCGCGAAAGCAGATTGCCCACCGGCAAGCGCTTCGACGTCGGGTCGCCTGCGGTGGCCCCTTCCACCAGCGGGTTGATTGCAGTGCCGAGATTCGCACCCAGCACCAGCGCGAACGCGGCGTCGGGCGGGACCACATTCTGCGCACACAGCGACATGATGAGCAGGACGATCGCTACGCTCGAATGCGCAGCCCAGGTCAGACCCGCTGCCAGCAGCACATCGACCACCGGCACTGTGGATGCGGCACCCAGCAGCATGCGCAGGCTGGGCGCATCCTCGTAGTCCGTCATCAGCCCGAGTAGCTGGTGCAGTGCAAGCAGCACCAGGCCCAGGCCAATCAGCACGCGGCCCAGATCGTGTGCCCGCGTGGTCGACGCCTTGCGGAACATCAGCACGCCAACGAGGATCAGCGCCGGTGAGGCCGCGGCGACATCGAACGACAGCACCTGCACGATCAGTGTCGTGCCGACATTCGCGCCGAGCATGATGGCGAGCGCGGGAACCAGGTCAACCAGGCCCCCTGCAGCGAAGCCGGCCGTCATGAGTCCCGTCGCCGTACTGCTCTGCAATACCGCAGTGACGCCCATGCCGGCCAGGAAGGCGCCCAGTCGCCCATGCAGGGCCCGACCGAGCAGTGTGCGGAGGCTGGCACCAAACGCGCGCTGGATGCCGGTCTGCACCATGTGGGTACCCCACAGCAGCAGCGCAACCGACCCAGCCAGATCGATCAGCGTGAACGTCAATGTCATGATTCAGAGCCCTCCGTGCCGGACGGCGAGGTCATGTGACTCTTCGTGCGGGTGTGTCGCGCCTTGCCTGCAAGGTCGCACGGCGCCCGAACGTCAGGCTGGACCCCGGAACCCGGACAGCCCGCTCTCCTGACACAAGTCCCCGGCTTTGGCCGCCATACAGCGCGACCCTCAGGCCTCGTGCCCGGCTTCTACTTCGATCTGGGTGGCCGGCCGGTCTTGACCAGCTCGAGCGCCGCGATGGTCGCGAGCAGCCCTTTCGTCGGTTCAGACGCCAGCAGAAGCAGCGCCGCACGCAGGAGTTCGCTCTTTTTTACGGCTACGCCCGCGTCGAGACATCGCTGTTTGAGCACCGCGATCTTTTCGTAGTCTGCCCTCGGCATCGTGAAGGTGTCTCGCACGACCTTTTCCCGCTTTACCTCCTCCTTGCGGTCCCGGGCGACGCGCGTAGGCGGCGCTTCAACGGGCGCTACCTTCCGGGCCGCCCCATTCGTCGACGAACGTCGAGGCTTCGTCGTGCTAACCGACTCCCTGTCCGCAGGTACCTCGATGGCGCCTGTTGCCGTGCGCATGGACCGTCCTTTGCCGCTTCTCTTCCTGGTGGCCTGTGGTTTCATGGTTTTGCGCAGATTGGACAAACCGTACAAACAGTTTATCCTCTTTCTGGCAAGGAGAGTTTTCAATGTCAGACAAGCACATTTCCAGCAGATTCGACACTGACCTTGATCACCTGTCGTCGAGATTTTTCGAGATGGGCGGACTGGTCGAATCACAACTGACCGATGCAATGCATGCGCTTGGCCGCTTCGACATGGATCTGGTGGAGAAGGTGGTAGATCAGGAGCATCGACTCAATGCAATGGAAGTCGAGATCGATGCCGAGTGCGGCAACATCATCGCGCGGCGCCAGCCGACCGCTTCCGACCTGCGTCGAGTGATGGCCATCTCGAAAGGCACTACCAATCTCGAGCGTGCCGGCGATGAGGCACGCAAGATCGCGAAGCGCACGCGGCGAATCGCGATGGACGGTGTGGGCAGGGACATAAACATCACCGAGATCCAGTCATCCGGCCAGATGGCGGCATCCATCCTCCATCACGCGCTCGCCGCATTTGCCCGACTCGATATGGTTGCGGCAGCCGGGATCATGCGCGAGGACGAGGCGATCGATGACCGGTACCGCGCTTTTGTGCGCAAACTGCCAGCGTATATGGCCGGGAATCCACGCACCATCGCTTCTGCGCTCGACTACCTGTTCATTGCATCGGCCATCGAACGGATCGGGGATCACGCGAAGAATCTGGCAGAACTCGCCATCTATGTCGTCAAGGGCACGGATGTGCGCCATGTGTCGCGCGAGCGGCTTGAGCGCGAAGCCCTGAATCATTGAGCACCGGACAGCGGAGGCTCAACGATCGGGCGAAGCACTGGATGATCGTCACGTTTCTCTGGACGACAACCATGCCCGGCGTCCTGGCATCACTGCCGGCGGCCGTAATGGCACGACGAAGGTGTCTGCCAAGTCCTGGCCAAAAAGATCGTCGACGATCGTGCATGCTGCGATGTACCCCCCATGCAGGGCGGCGGCCTCGCTATCGAACGGCTGGCCGCCCGCCTCACCCAGCCTGAGTCGCGACAATCGGGGCATCGCACTGCCGGCCTCGAAAATGCGAACAACAGCAACATAGCCCGGATGGGCCGATGCAAGCTTTGTCGGGCAGTTGCAGAAATCAGATTCGACCGCGACCTGCAGGGTAAAGCCGTTGTATTCGTATGTCTGTGTCATGGCGTGCTCCATTGACATGCCGTACTTGCAGGCTCGCATGCCTGACATGGTTTTCAGCCGCGCAATCTATCGGAATCCACTCGCAGTCGCGCGCGGATCGCAATAGCTATCAAATCCCTATTTCGATAGCCATGCGACACCTTGAAAACGCATAATTGTGACATTTTTGTGACGATATAGTGTGCGAAGTGCACATCGGAATGCCGTTGCTAGTCGCGCTGCACGGATCGCCGCTTGCTGCCAGCGTCAAGGAAAGGCACCAGGTTTTGATCGCGCAACTTCATCGATTCATCGTCCGTGTCGTCATAAAATCGGCGCCTCGCATAAGAGGACAGACTTCGCATGAAAGACAGGGCAACGGTGCTATGTATCCGGGATGGCCGGGTACTGCTGGTCGCAAGGGAGCGCGCCAGGTGGGCGCTCCCCGGTGGCAGGATCAGGCGTGACGAGACGCCTGCTGATGCCGCGCGGCGCGAGCTTGAAGAAGAGACGGGACTTGTTGCGACAACACTGACCTATCTGTTCCGGTTTGGTGGTCTGGGCACGCATTTAACTTGAACCAGCGCCCGTATGGTGTCAGTTCGGGAAATTGCCCACCAGCGTGGCACGCCACGCAACTTTGCCCCGTCTGTCGTGCGAATATGGGTAACGCATGGGCGGCAGAGGCCTGGAGCAGGCAGAGGGCCGTCAGCACAGCAATCCAGGCGCGGCGAAGCATGCAGCAGGATGTTTGGTCGCGGGTAAGAGCGGACGTCATGATCGATTCTTCCTCTACAGTGCCGCCCCGCGTCGCACTCTTCCTTTAAGGAATCGGTAGCGAAGGCGATTTATTCAAGCATAAATGACTCTCGCTGTGCCTTGGCAGCGTCGCATTGAGCAAGATCACCTGCCCTTCGGAATAGATTGTTCAGAGTCCGCCGACCCGCCATGCGGGGAATACCTTATTTGGATTGCAGATAGACCGCCACGGCCTTGACCTGTTCGTCATTCAAGGTATGGGCCACTGCGCTCATCACAGGCGCATTGCCACGCGTACCGTTTTTGAAAACCTCGATCTGATGCAATAGATACTCCTTGTGTTGCCCGGCCAGCCGTGGGAACGCGCCGACTCCCTGGGCCTCCGTGCCGTGACATGTTGCGCAAGCCGGTACGCCCTTGTCCGGCACGCCGCGTCCGAAGATTTCCTTTCCCTTGGCCGTCAAGGCGACATCTCCAGTCGCGCCTCGCGTTGCCGGCTGGTGCGAGAAATAGTCGGCCAGAGACTTGACGGCGGCGACGTCCAGCAGGGCGGCCATGCCCCACATGTAATCGCGAGCGGTGTTTTCACCGCGCGCGTGCTCTCGGAATCCCTTCAACTGGGCTTCGATGTATTCGGGGGTCTGCGCATTGAGCTTCGGAAACATCGGCGATTCGCTACGCCCGCCTACACCGTGGCAGCCGGAACAAATCTGCATGGCAATGCGGGCACCATCCTCACTTTGTGCGAGGGATGGCGCCACCGTGAGACCAGCGGCGGAAAGCAGCGCGATCACGGGCATTCGTGGACCGAGCATCATTTTTTATCAGCGTTGTCTTCAAGTCGAACGGATGGAAGATGTCAACCTGGCCAGGCAGAATAGGATACTTTTGAACTCAACGTGAAGCGAAAGTTGAAGGCCGACGTCTTGTGCCACACATATGACCTGTGACCGCGTAGCAGTATTCTTGCGTGCCGAGAACGTAGCTGATTCCGGAGACTACGCCATGGCCATGGACTGCGGCCAAAGTGCACTGATCGGCCCCCTTCGGGGCGCGTTACACAATGGCACCAACCAGTACTCCGTTTTCATGCGCCTAAGGTTGTCGTGGATACTCCATCGGAGGCGGCCCGTTTGGAATGCTTCAGGTTTCACTCAGGTACGTTCTGTAGAGTGGTCATGGGACTATTATGACTTGTTCTGATAATCAACGCCAAACGGCTTGGTTAAGTTGTGCGGGGGTTCGGACCGAAATGAGAATGATATCGAGGTTCAATTCGGCAAGGTGGATGCCTGGCCTGAATGCGGGAGAGACCGTGCGTGCTTTTCGTGCGCATCTAATAGCGGCGTCTGTGGCGGCGATGTCTATTCAGTTGGTTGCGCTCGCAGCCATTTTTTTGGCCGGGGTGCCAGAGCATTTGTTCGAGACAACCATGTTTCGGCTCTCAGCTGCAGCGTTGGTTCTAGGTATGGTGGGCGCAATAAGGTGCGTCGCGCGGATCGCCTTCGTGGCTGCCATCGGCCGCAACGATGTGACATTTCTTGACGCTCGGCATAGTCTCGTATCGGTTTCGGCAACTTGTCCGCGGCGTCACCTGGTTATTCTTCACGCTCGATTCGCCGGATTCGCGGAAGAAATCTTCAGTTAGTCAGTTCGCAGAATATCCGCCGAAACCGTCTGTTTCGCGTGCTCTCTTCGATTTTTGCCAGCTGCAATCATTGCCGACACAAACGGGCGACGCCTCATCGAAACGGAGCAGACTTGTGGCCGCTTGTCCAACTACCCACGCGGCTTTACCGCGGTGACGTAGGCAATTCGTGATGCAGACAACTGTCGGCCACTCTCGACCAATGGTCGCAACCTCGATACGAAGAATTGCCGCTCCTCCGGGGTGAACCTGTCCTCAAGAATACTCCTGAGTGTTGGAGCCAATGGATGAGGCGAGTTGTTAACAAATACTTCCCACGAAGGCGCGTTGGCGGGTAAAACGTCTATATGTAGCTCAAGATGGATTTCGGTAAAGCCCGCGTCCATCGCAAAACGGATGAGATCCCGTTCGCCATAGTTGGTAATGGGAAGTTGACGAGCTTTTTCTTCGGTGTCTGGGAATTGCGCAGACCTCCAGCGGAGCATCAGCGGAAAGAATGGATCGTCAGACTCGGGGGTAAATCCGTCGACCAGTTTCCTTAGCGCGCATACCTCGAACGCTTCATCGCGGAGAATGGGCTCGGCAATCGAGATGCGTCCACCGGGTTTGAGAATCCGGTAAAACTCTCGCATCGCGGCGACTTTGTCGGCAACATAGGCTAGGACCGCGCGCATCGCCACGGCATCCACCGCCGCATCGTCGATTCCGGCGAGCGAATCTGCAGAGCAATTAAAAAACTGACATTGTTGTCGAATGCCCCGCTGATTCGCGAGCATTTCCGCGTAACGCAACATCGGCTTGGACACATCAGTCAGTAGTACGTTTAGCGATGGGCCAATGCGCTCGATTGCACGGAAACCAACCAGACCGTCTCCGGTGCCTATGTCCGCGAGCGTCATACCTTCGCTTAAATCTGCAGTATCAAGGACACGATCCGTGTATCGCGTGACATCATCGCGAATAGTTTTCTCATGCCCGGCGTCACCGCCGTGGCGGTGATTTAAAAGCCATTCTGACCAAATGTCGGAGCTTTCGGTATTCACTGAACGATTCTCAACCTGCTTAAACATTCGACTTGACGTTTCGCGTCCGTTGCCCGTCTGCTGGGAGTGGCGGAGATGGTATCGGGGATACCTTATGGATGCCTTAAGCGCGCAACACACCCAGATATGTTTCTTGCTCGGCATCATTTACGACGGGGCGCAACCGGCTAGCTAACAGGTCCGACAACATGAAACGGAGCGGGTTACGCTGAAGTCGCGCAGATCCGGGTATGAACGACCGCTATTCATCATGGTTCGGACTTCCGAAAAGGCCTACCGAAGGACTGTAAAGGCCGAACTAGGACGCCTAAAGTCACTTGGCCGGATTTCCTCGCGCGGCGATGGCTCAGGGGGGAATGACAGGCGCAAGGCCTGTCAGATATGGATTGCTACCATTGCTGTAGCAAATCTGTAGCGCACAAAACGCCCCCTCTTAAAGCCTCGCCCGACCACCTCTCCGTCCCGGCTCGCACGCGCTCATCGCGACGAAATTCACCGGGCGGCGCTCAGGTTTTGATCCAGATGCCCGCTTGGTCCAGCTCGTTGACGTGGAACGCCTTGGCCTCGGCCTTCGCAAAGAACCGCGCCAGATGCATCGAGGCACGGATCCAGCCCGCATCGGCCACCACGCCGGCGCGCGTGACCTTGCGGGTCTCTGAAACACCGAGCGTTATATCGGTCCACAGCGCCTTCGGCTCGATGCCGGCGAAATGCTCGATGCGTTCGAGCACGCGAGTCTTGCCGTTCAGTCCGAGATCACCACGCATGCGCTCAATGGCTTCGCCCAGATCGTGGTCGGTGATTTTGCCTTCGACGAAAATTTCGATGACAGGGGAATCGGGCTCGGTGTCATACAAGATCATGGCAAGACCGCCTGACTACGGAGACGCTACATGTGCAGGCACAGCGCGGATGAGCCTGGCGTTCAATTACTTCTTCACGATACCCCTTTTTTTCATGGCTCGGTTACGCGGGTTTAATGCCGTTTAGAGCACGCTGACGGCGCCGCCCCGTTACCATGCCCCCGCCCGTGCGACACGTGTCGCTGCGTGGCCAGCCGTTCGGTTCGAGTACGAGCAGGAAGGTGCGGCACCTCGCGGCCAGCTCGGGGCGTTCACCCAAACCCGTTTGCGGACATTCGAGCATCGTTACGCCCTGACAGCGCACCTGGCAATCTCTTACAAGTAAGTCGACGGCCTGCGCGAGGACATTTTTCCACGGACAGGTGAGCCGGATGCCGTTGCATCGCTGACGCGCGCGAACAGCACCCTTAGCCGGCGTCAATCAATGAGTGCCCGGTGGTTGACCCAAGTCCTTTGACACCTGCACGTCTAGAGCGATCTGCCTGCGAAGCGCCTCGAAGCGCTCCAGTACATTGTCTCCGAAAAGCGGATCCGGGCTAGCGGGTATACGGTCGCATCGACTGCAGCCCAGTCCTGTTCTGTCAGCACCTGCGCAGCACGAGGCATCACGCCTCGCTCCTCAGTGGAAAGGTGGTGACGATAATATACAAGATACGTCGCCGTTGCCGCCTCCAGAGCCGCGCGCGGGATTACAACATCTCCCGCGGCTTCACTGATTCGAACCAAGAGTTCATCGCCGGCCGTGGCGATCACGCGATGCTCCTGCAGAAGGCGATCCACCACAATTTGAGTGCCGGGATCCCTTTCTGCAAGCCGCGCGTACGCAACATCTTCCCGCGGATGATGAACACGATCGGAAAAATTCCGCATGTGGTAAAGGATATCGGCCATGAGAGCGTAATTTGGACTCTCGCCCCGGCAGAGCTCAGCTACCTGTTCTTCCAGAATGTCGAATAGCCGGACGAAATTAATGTGCTCGGTGTGCCATTCGGCAAGTGGGTCGGCCATGGCGTGCTCCATTGAAATCGTTCAAGTGCACGATAGACCGCCTGGACCGAGGTGCAAATGCATTCCATCCGGCGCGGTCGACAGCGTACAACGCGATCAGCGCACTTGAAATACTACTGGTTGTAACCCGGGAAGGACTGAGCGTCGGGTAAGCCCGGACGGGTCCGTATCCGTTTTCCGCGCTAGACTGAAGCTGGTTAGGTTTTTTGTGATCGGGCAGCTACCCGGGAGACGCCGCCATGAACCGGCCGCTGGTTCGGTTTTCGCTTCGTACGCTCGGTGCTGCGCGGGTCTGGAACTGGCTCAAGTGGTCTCTGGTCGCAGCCTTTCTGCTGGCGCTGCTAGTCGTCGCAAGGCTTTGCCAGATCGAAATCGAAACCTCCCGGTTCCAGGCACGCTATTTGTCCGAACTGACGCACGACGTCGGTTTCACCCTCGGCGAGGGCGTGAGCCCCAGTATCCGCTTTCCCACCCACGGCCCCTACGATGAGCGTCTTGGTTACACGCTATTGCCGTCGTTCCAGCAGCGTCTGACTGCGCGCGACTTCGCTGTCGCGTCACAGGCGCGCGATTCCGAGCGGATGCTGTCGCTCGCGGACGACGGCCTGTTCCTGCCTTACCAAGAGAAAGATCAGGCAGGCCTGCAATTGTTTGACGGCACCGGCGCGCCGCTGTTTGACAGACGTTATCCGAACCGCGTCTACAATAGATTCGAGGCGATTCCGCCGCTGGTCGTCAACTCGCTGCTGTTCATCGAAGACCGTTACCTGCTCGACGCGGATCAGCCGGACCGCAACCCCGCGATCGACTGGGGGCGCTTCAGCCGCGCGCTGGTTGACCAGGGCATACGCGTGTTCAACCGGCATCAATCGACGCCGGGCGGCAGCACGCTCGCCACGCAGATCGAGAAATTCCGCCACTCGCCTGGCGGGCGCACGAAGACGCCGCCGGAGAAGCTGCGGCAGATCGCATCGGCTTCGGTACGCGCCTACCTGGACGGGCCGCAGACCATGCCCGTACGCCGCCAGATTGTCGTGCATTATCTGAACTCGGTGCCGCTTGCGGCGCTTCCTGGCATCGGCGAGATCAACGGTATTGGCGACGGCCTTGCCGCGTGGTACGGGCGTAACTTCGACGAAGTCAATCGCATCCTCGATGTGCCTACGTCCGATGACAGCCTCGCCGACCAGGCGGTGGCGTTCAGGGAGGTTCTGTCGCTGATGATCGCGCAGCGCGCGCCGTCGTACTTTCTGCATCATGGCTATGGCGATCTCGAGCGCCGGACCGACAGCTATCTGCGGCTGCTGGCGACAGGTGGTGTCATTTCGCATTCGCTGCGCGATGCGGCGCTCGCCGCGCATATCGAACTGCGTCCACCGCCGCGCAGCCATTCGACCGAATCATTCGTCAACCGCAAGGCAGTCACCTCAATGCGCGCCCATCTACTGGCGGCGCTCGGCATACCGGGCTTCTATGAACTCGACCGGCTCGATCTGCAGGTGACCGGTACGCTCAATAACGCCGTTCAGCAGACGGTGAGCGACCGGCTCGCGAGCGCGGCAACCCGCGACGGCGCGCAGGCTGCGGGACTATACGGCTTCGAAATGCTGCGCCCTCAGGACGACCCATCGAAGATCGCCTACAGTTTCACGCTGTTTGAACGGCGCAACGGCGCGAACCTGCTGAGGGTTCAAACCGACAGCGTGAATGAACCGTTCGACATCAACCAGGGCGCGCGCCTGAATCTCGGCTCGACGGCCAAGCTGCGCACGGTCATCACGTACCTGCAGATCGTCTCCGACCTGCACACGCGTTATGCGTCGCTGAGCATGGCGGAGCTCAAACGCGTCAAACCCGATCCGATGGATGTGCTGACACGCTGGGCACTCGACTACCTCGCGCATACGTCGGACCGCTCCTTGCAGGATATGCTCGATGCCGCGGTGGAAAGAAAATATTCAGCCAGCCCGGGCGAGACGTTCTATACGGGCGGCGGTGCGCAAACGTTCAGTAATTTCGAATCGAGCGATAACGGCCGCATTCTGACCGTGCACGTGGCGTTCCAGCACTCGGTGAATCTCGTGTTCGTGCGTCTGATGCGCGACGTCGTGCACTACGAGATGATCCACACCTCGGGGCCGTCTTCCTACTGGCTCGACGATCCGGCGACACGCAAGCTGTATCTCACGCGGTTTGCCGATCAGGAAAGCCGCGTGTACATGAAGCGCTTCTACACGAAGTACGATGGCAAGGCTCCCGACGAAGCGCTGGTGATTCTGCTGCAAGGCGTGCGCAAGTCGCCGCCGAAGATTGCGACGGTGCTGCGCAGCATCGCGCCCGACGGCTCGCAGGCATGGTTCGACGCGCGGATGCGCGCGGCCTTGAAGGGCACATCCGCGGCGTCGCTAACGGATGACGATCTCGCGAAGCTCTACAAGAAGTACGCGATTGACCGCTTCAACCTGAATGATCGCGGTTACATCGCGAGCGTGCATCCGCTGGAGTTGTGGACCGTCAACTATCTGCGTGAACATCCGGACGCAACGCTCGACCAGTTGCAGAACGCGAGCCGCGCTGTACGTCCTGGCACCTATTCCTGGCTCTTCAAGACGCGCTACCACGCGACGCAGGACCGCCGGATCAAACGCATGGTGGAACTGCGTGCGTACGACGCGATCGGCAAATCGTGGCAGGCGCTAGGGTACCCGTTTGCGAACCTGACACCCTCGTATGCGGCGGCCATCGGTGCATCGGGTGACCGGCCGGCCGCGCTCGCGCAACTGATCGGCATCATCGTCAACGGCGGCGACAAGGTGCCGACGGAAAGCATCGCGCGACTCGACTTCGCGAAGGATACGCCGTACGAGACGCATTTCACGCGAGCGTCGGTGGCCCCGCGGGCCATGGTGTCGCCACAGATTGTCAACGTGGTGCGTGAGTTGTTGAGCGATGTGGTGCAGGGCGGCACCGCAAGGCGCCTTGCCCAAGGCATGACGTTCCCCGATGGCAAGACGCTCGCGGTGTACGGCAAAACCGGTACGGGCGACCAGCGCTTCGACGTGTTTGCGCCCGGTGCCCGGCTGATCGAGTCGCGCAAGGTCAACCGGACCGCAATTTTTGTGTTCGCGTTCGGCGACCGTTTCTTTGGTGCGTTGACCGCTTACGTTCACGAACCGTATGCGGCCCGCTACGATTTTACGAGTGCGATGGCGGTGCAGTTTCTGAAGTCGCTCGCGCCGGCGTTGCAGCCGTTGCTCGATAGCAATAGCCATTGGGCAATCGCATCTTAAACGGCACGCTGGGAATAGTCGCAGCGTAGCCGATGTTCGTTGGCTAATCTGCACGAGCTTGCCACCGAAAAGCGAATCCCTTGCTGGGGAGGCAAACCGAGTCTGTTGACATTGCGCGAGCTTGAAACCAGCCGCATGTGTCGCGCGCTGCGCCTGATCGCAAGCAGGGATGGCACGACTGTGACGCTGATTGACATCGCGCCGCGCAAGGCCGGGATTCAGCGCGAGTGTCGCTATGAGATCCCACCCCCGTACGCGTCGATAATTTAAGAAACGTGCTTGACGAGGCGCTCCGGATCCTCGCTCCTGCCCTGTTTGTACTTCAGCGAATTCCCAGGGGCAAATCCGGGAACTCCATAGGTAATGAGCTCTTGATCTATTCGAACTGGTGATTGGGATGACAAGGAACACTTCCGTCGTACTTTACGTTGTGGTGTTGATAGCCGTTGTCGTTAGCTTAGATTTATTGTTCTTCAAGAATCGATTCCGGGAACGGCTGATAGTGAACATCGGCATTGTCCTGGTGTTTGCAGCCCTCTATTTGAGATTCTTCAAGAGCCCGTAAGCCAAGTGCCGCGGCACCAACGGGTTGCCGGATAACCGCATCGAGTCCGACGGCATCGGCGGCCTGCCGAGACGCACATGCTTGTCATCGTGACGCGTTCCTTGCCGCCGCCGGAACCACTCATCGTGAAAATGGTCTATACATGATGTCGCCCTTTTTGTGGGGGATGTCAAATGGCTGCCACGCACTCGGGGGCGCTGCCCCTCTCCGATGAGGACTCCCGGCGCCAGTTGCGCCGTGCCGTCGTCGCCAGCACGGTTGGTACCACGATCGAATGGTATGACTTCTTCCTCTACAGTATTGTCACCGGTCTGGTTTTCGCGAAGCTGTATTTCCCAGGTTCGGACCCACTCGTCGGCACACTGCAGGCTTTTCTCATCTATGCCGTCGGCTTCGTAGCGAGGCCGGTTGGTGCCGCCATTTTTGGCCATTACGGTGATCGCATCGGCCGCAAGGCCACGCTAATCGTGACGCTACTGCTGATGGGATTGGCCACGTTTGCCGTGGCCTTTGTTCCGACCTATGCGACGATCGGCGTCTGGGGCGCCGTCGCGCTTACGGTGCTGCGCTTCATCCAGGGGGTGGGTGTCGGCGGCGAATGGGGTGGCTCGGTCCTGATGTCGATGGAATGGGCACGTACCAACGCGCATCGCGGCTTCGTCGCCTCCTGGCCGCAGTTCGGGGTGCCAGCGGGACTGTTCCTGGCCAACCTCGCCGTGCTGGCCATGAGTCAGATCTCCGGCAGCGGCTTCCTCACGTGGGGCTGGCGCGTACCGTTCTTCCTCAGCATCATACTGGTCGCGATTGGCCTCTACATCCGCCTGAATATTCTCGAGACGCCGATCTTCGCACGGCTCCTGGCTGAGCACAAAATCGAGAAGACGCCGATGCTCGAGGTGTTGCGCCGCCAGCCGAAAGATATCCTTCTCTCGGCCTTTTCACGCATGGCCGAACAGGCACCGTTCTATATTTTCACGGCGTTCGTCTTCACCTATGGCGTCACGACCCTGGGCGCGTCACGCAACCTGTTGCTGATGGCGGTGCTGGCGGCTTCCGTGCTGGAATTCTTCACCATCCCGTTCTTTGGCCATGTGTCCGATCTGATCGGGCGGCGGCGAATGTATATGATCGGCGCGGCCGTCGTGGGCGTATTCGGCTTCCTCTATTTTGCAATGGTCGACACGAAGGATCCGATGTGGGTCTTCGCCGCCATCGTGCTCTCGCTGGTACCGCATTCGATGTTGTACGGTCCCCAAGCCGCTTTGATCGCTGAATCCTTCACGGGACGGCTGCGTTACAGCGGTGCATCAATGGGTTACCAGTTGGCTTCGGTCATTGCCGGCGGCCCTGCACCGCTGATTGCGACCGCGCTCTTTGCTTACTACCATTCGGGCTATGCAATCGCGGTCTATATTCTGGCGTGTGCGGCACTCAGCCTTATCGCCGCATCGATGCTTGGTGATTACACGAACAAGGACATCTCGCGCGAATACGACGATGCTCGGGCCATCGGCGATAGGGGAAACGCGAGGCCGGCCGCATGATCGCCCCGTTTGCCTCGGCGCACCTCTATACGTCGAGGTAAGTGAGTGAGGCAGGGTTCAACACGCCCGCGTGGTGGCGTTGACGCGACGGCCCACAACCATGGCCGTGTTGTGCACGCTCCCGAAGAGATCGGAGCTAGGGAAGGTCTTATGTGGACGCCTCCCGGATTGCAAACAGTTCCACGATTTTGACTGGCAGGTTAAGGCAGCACGCTTATGTCCGGCCCGTTCGTGCAGGCTGGTAGCTGCCTGCTGGCCCTAATGGAATTCGCTGGCGAGGTCCTCATCTGCATATCGAACACAATGGTTCATCTTCCCTATCGGGTTTTCCTCGCCCCGGTCCAACCTGTTAGCCATCATGCAGCACTTGCTTGCGCTCCTTGAAGAAGTTGTGGATGTTGTGGATCGTCGCGTCTAAGCCCTTGCAGTCGGCGAAGTCTGATATTTTTCCGGTCGCGCCAGCACCGCCCAGATGGTTCTTGCCAACTTGTTTGCGACAGCGGCAACCGCTACGTTGAATGGTCTACGTTTGAGCAACCCGTCAACCCAATCGGATCGTTTGCCTTGAATGATCACCGAGCGGGCGCCGTGCATTAGTAGGGTGCGTAAATAAGTGTCGCCCCGCTTACTCAGACCCATCTGCCGCACCCGGCCACCGGTTCCAGACTGCCGCGGCACGAGCCCCAGCCAAGCCGCGAATTCGCGTCCCGATTTGAAGGTGCGCACGTCGCCTATTGCCGCGACCGTTGCTGTTGCAGTCAGAAGTCCTACGCCGGGAATATCGGCAATTTTTTGACAATCCAGGTTGTGGCGAAATAAGTGATTGAGGCGCCGCTCTAGTACGGCCATTTCTCGATCAGTATCCTGGGCACGCGCCCATTGTTCCCTTAAACTGTCGATGAGCATGGCTGGCAGACGTTCAGCGGCGCGTGCCAGCGCCGCTGGAAACACTTTGCTGAAGGCCCGATAGCCTTCAGGCAAAACCTCACCGAATTGATAGAGCAAGCCGCGTAACGCGTTAGTTTGCATAATGCGAAACTTCATCAGCTGAGCTCGCACCCGATGTATCGCGAGAACGGTCTGCTGAGCTTCGCTCTTGATCGCGACAAAACGTGCCTCTGGCTGTTGAGCAGCGGTGCAGATCGCCCGCGCGTCGGCCGCATCAGTCTTGTTCCGAAGTACAAACGGGCGTACCGAGCGAGCAGATATGAGCTTCACCTCATGTCCGAGTGCTTGCAATCGCCTCGCCCAGTCGTGAGCACTTCCGCAGGCTTCCATCACGACAGTTGACGGCGCTCGTTTCGCGAAGAACTCGAGCACTTGTGCACGCTTGAGTTTGAACCGTTCGACTTGGCCGTTTTGCGGATCGAATGCGTGAAGTTGAAACACTTGCTTCGCAATGTCCATCCCGATGATCGTGAGCTTCATTTCGGATTCTCCTTGAAGAACGGTTGACGAGCATGATTACCATCGCACATTTCGGGGGAACGCGATCGCGACAACCCGCTTCCGGGGGGAGGCGTCCATACCATCTGCATAACCCGTTTTCCCGTGAGTCGGTTGTTTGTAGTGCACCCCGTATTCACACTGCAAACATGCCGCAACCTTGAGCGCATGTTTTGATTCGGCCGTGTGATTCGCATTTGTCTGCGAGGGCATCCAGCCCTCCTGTTTCACGCTTTGCGCAATGAACCGCCCCGGATTTGAACTGACCCCCGAGAGTTGGACGTTGAAGCGTTAATTTTTTCCCGCTCGCATTCGATATTCCACGGGACTCAGTCCACCAAGTTTCGATTTGATGCGGTGCCGGTTGTAGTAGTCGATGTAGCCCTTCGGGCCTACCCGTAATGCGTCGACGTCTTCGAAGTCCGTGAGATGGAAGTACTCGGCCTTCAGAGTGCCAAAGAAGCTTTCCATGGCCGCGTTATCGAAGCAATTTCCTTTTCTCGACATACTTTGCTTCATTCCGTAGCGCGCCAGTGCCGCTCGGTACGGTTGCATGCGATAGTGCCAACCGTGGTCTGAATGAAGCATCGGTGTAGCCGCATTTCCGCGTTTCTTGACAGCTTTCTTGAGCATGCCCATGACCATCGGGAAGTCGGGGCGATGGCTCGACTCGTAGGCAACAATTTCCCCATTGTAGAGGTCCATGACCGGAGAAAGGTACAGCTTCTTCCCCGCGACCCGGAACTCGGTCACATCGGTAACCCACTTCTCGTTTGGGCCCGACGCGGTGAATTCACGATTGAGCAGGTTCGGAGCGGCCTCGCCGACCTCGCCCTGGTACGACCGGAACTTCTTCCGGCGCACCCTCGACCTGAATCCCAATTCGTTCATGAGGCGCTGCACCTTCTTGTGATTGACTAGCTCGCCATCACTGCGGATAGTCAAGGTGATGCGACGATAGCCATACAAGCCGCGATGTGCAGCATAGACAGCCTGAATCTTCGCCTTGAGCCCACCATGCCGGTCTGAGGCGGCTAACGTTTTGACCCGATAGTAGTACGTACTGCGTGGCAACCCTGCAGCCTGGAGAAGATCGGTCAAGGGGAATTCCTGCCTCAGTTCAAGCACTATTTTGGCTATTTCTGCCGCGCCAACTTCTTTGCTAGAACCAAGGCATTGAATTTTTTTAGGTACGCGACCTCCGCGCGTAACTGCTGATTCTCACGAAGCAGTTGGTCTGACTCCTCAGATCGCGGAGATTCCAACGACTGGTTCGAGGTCTTTTTCTTTGCTGGCACCGATACTCGCCTCGATTCACCTTGTTAAGAATGCCGCCTCGTAGACGCGCTTTGAGAACATGAAGCTCCGCTTCACTCATTGTTCCTTTGAGCCCAAGCAGGAGCCGGTCATTGAAGCTTGCTGGATCATATATCCCGTCCTCATCGAGAATCAGCGTATCAGCGAGCGCGCAGATTTCCAGAAGCCGATGCCAGTCAGCATTGTTTCGGGCTAGCCGCGACACCTCCAGGCCCATGACGACGGGGCGTTCATTGTGCACCTCCTGCTGAATCCTCGATAAACATTGAGAGTTGCCCTTCGATGGCGCCGCGACACGGGCGAAGCTTCCGGGTGGTCAGCGCAACGCCCACCGCCTCGGTATGCAAGTCGCTTGCACGGATTTGCCATGGAGCGTCGGCCATCACTTGCTCGGCGGGCAGGATCCGGTCCTTGATCAGGCGGCGGATGACATGATTGGTGACGCCAAGCACTTCCGCTGCCTCGGACATCGTCAACCACTCACCTTCCTTCTCAGCCGACTTATAGGCGTGAATGTCTCGCACATGCCGTACGGATCTAACCCGATGCGCAGTCCAGGTCTTGCCTTGGCCCGTCCGTATGCCCATCCTGTTTAGCGATGCGGCGATGTCCTGATCAGACCATCGGGTAACCATGCTGCGGATGACTACGAGCGCTTCGTCAGACGTGCTGCATCCGTGTTCGCCTGTCTTGGGCTTGCGGATGCGCAACTGTGAATGCTGGCCTCCTTGCCAGTGAATCGTGAGATTAACTTCACGCGTCGTCTCATCCACGTCCGCAACGATATCGACGATCAGCGCCCGAGCCAGTTGCTGGCGCATGCGCATGGTGACACCCGGAGCATTCCAGGCGACGTTGAGGTCCTCGGCAAGCTGGGTGAAGTCAGGAGCAGGGCTGGCTGGCGCTGGTGTGCGCGCAGTCTCCAGACGTGCCTGGCAGGCCTGTACGCGACGCAACGCCGCTTCCCAGTTCTTCTCTAACTGCGCGGCAATCAAACGGTTATCAGGGTCGCAGGCGGCGTAGCGTCGTTCTGCCAGTGTGGCTTCGTATTGAGCCTGCTGCAGGTCGAGCTCGATGATCCGCCGCTGCTCATTCAGGCTGTCCATATGCATTTGCTCGGCCTGCAAGGCCGCCTCAATCGCTATTGGCTCCACGACTTGCATCAGTTCTCTCGCAATCGCGGCGTCTATGCGCGAGCCACCGAAGCTCATGCACTTCGGTGGCAGGTCAAAGCGATAGCATCGGTAGACCGGTCGCGGTGTGCGTCCAGTATAGGCTACCGACAAGCGGCGTCCGCAGCGGGCGCAACCGAGCAGACCTGCCAGCAAGGCTCGCCCACCACGCCCCGATTTTACGTCGCCGGCTTTGCCGTAGGCGTTGGCAGCGAGCAGCTTCTGGTTGCGCTCGAATTCTGCCCAGTCGACGTAGCCTTCGTGATGCTCCTTGAGCAGAACCTCCCACTCCTCCAACGGCTTGGGGTGCTTGTAGCTCTTGTGTGCACGGCCATCGACGATGGTTGTCTGCTTCCCGCTCTTACCATAAGCATAGGCCCCGGCATAGAACGGATTCCTGAGCACCGAGATCACGTTACGGTAACGTATCAGCGTCCAGTCGAAGTGCGTCAGGCTCGTGCGATCAGTCGGGCGTGGGAAGTGGACCTGCTCGGATCGCAACGACGGGAAGGTCTGTCGCGCACTACCCCGTTCACGAAATCGAGTAAAGATCAGGCGTATCACTTCCTGCAGTCGCTGGTTTGGATCGAGACCCAGCCCGATGTCACGATGCCAGAGGTAGCCAATCGGCACGCTGATGCGCAATTCACCGCGCTGAGCCTTGGCACGTGCGGCATCGAGCATACGCGTTCGAAGTATGTTGAGCTCGAACTCGCTGATGCTGCCCTTCATGCCTAGCAATAGCCGGTCGTTCGGCCGGCAGGGATCATACACGCCATCAAGGTCGATGACCCTCGCCTCGACGAGACCGCAAAGTTCGAGCAGATGGTGCCAGTCGCGCCCGTTACGGGCAAGACGTGATGCATCCAGGCAAAGGACAGCCCCGACTTCACCGGCACAAAGCAATGCCACGAGGCGCTCAAAGCCGGGTCGCGCCACCGCTCCGCCCGCCGATCGGCCCAGATCGTCGTCGATGACCTCGATGTCGCGAAATCCGCGACGCTTTGCTTCGTCCACGAGCCCGTACTGGCGACGCTTGCTCTCGAGGTTCATCTGCACCTGGGCCTGCGTCGACTGCCGGACATAAACTACTGCCTTGCGCTTGAGAAGGGGCGCCGGCAGACGATCAACGTTCGTCATCGTCAGACTCCTTGCCGATGGCGACGCCTGCGGCCTGGAGCAGCAGGTTCGCAAGGTGTGTGATTGCCCTTGCGCGCTGCGCCGCGCTCATTCCCCGAAGCTCGGCGGTGTCGAACCTCAGACTCATCTGAGACAGCGTTAGTGCAGGCGGTTGTGGGCGTAGGAATACGCCCCTTGGCAGCTTGTCCATTGCGTTTCTCCCGGACGGTAGTGGAACCGTCCGGCGAGTGTGCACGCAAGCTCCAGTCAACCAGCAGCCGGTCGAGTTCGCTCAGCACCGCAACTGTGACGCGCGGCTCGCCCAACGCCATGCCAAAACACATGACTCGATCCAGCATCCATGCCGACACGACCCTCACTACGCCTGGGCTGGCCTCGACGTGCACCACGCGACCACCGCTTCGTTCCTCGACGTCTCGTACCTTGACGCGACGCCCATGCAAGGGATGCCAACGGTAATGGACTTCAACTTCCTGCCCGATATGGGCAGAATGATCGCGAACTTGCGACCGGAAGAAAGGCATGGCTGTTCAGCGACACGGTCGCCGGCGCAAAGGCCAGCGCGATCATTTTCAGCCTGATGTTGACGTGCCGTGCATGCGGAGTCGAGCCGTATGCCTATCTGCTGCGCGTGCTGACCGAGCTGCCGCAGCGCGCGGCGGATGCCGATATCAGTGACCTGCTCCCATTCAACAGCGTGAAGCGGAACGACGTATCCGCATCAACCTGATCGAGCAAAGGGCAATCGCTGGCTCTTCATGGTGCGTGTTAATTCGCGCTTACGAGTCAACGCTGTTCGACCACCTGTGGTCAAAGCAGGCATCTGGTACCGAGGGATAAGGCGCAGTTCAGCCAATTTGGGACGTTCGACGTAGCCGCCCAAATCGTCATCAATCTGCAATCGAATCCAATTGCCAGGATCCCCGTCGGGTGATCGATTGTCCGGCATTTCTGCCCCGATCTTCTGCCTACGATCAGTGAGGGTAAATCTACGCACAGAGCATCTCAAGTTCGGCGCGCCGGCGCCGAAATAGTGCTAGAGCACCTGTGTTAGCTTGATCTGAACCTGAATTGTTAGGTCGCACATCAACTATGCAGCGCATTCCTAAGTGCATTACGAATGTATGTGGCAGTCCGCTTCTATCTTCAGACGAAACTGAGTGGTGAGGCGCTGGTTTTTTACCTGGAACCGCGTGCGAGTTTTTGTGCATGCCCAATGCGATGATTCGCGACGGAAAAGGTCCTTCGATTTCAAGGGATGGCAGCATGAAATTCAGCAAGATGAAACTTGGCACCAAGCTGATCAGCGCTTTTATTCTGGTGTGCCTGGTCGGCGCAGTTGTGAGCGGAATCGGTATCCGCAATATGGCCACGATCAACGATGAGGGCGACAAGGTCTACCAGTTTGACCTGATCGGACTATCCCTCACCCAAAAGGCGAACGTCGATCTGCTGGAGGCTGGACGGTCGCTGAGCAACGCCATTCTGTCCTCTACCGCCGAACAGCGAGCCGGCTTCCTGGGCAGAAGCGAGCAAAATCTGGCGCGGGCGCGCGAATCGCTCGACAAGGCCAGACCGCTATTCTGGAGCGAACAAGGTAAGGCCGTCTTTGCTGATCTCAATCGCAGCTGGCATGACTACACCGAGGCCTTCCAGGAAATGAAGACAAAGACCGCCGCTGCCCGGTTACAGGATCACAGCGAGCTCGCCGAACACCTTTTTGGCGATTTCCGTGAGAAGGCCAACAAGGTTGATGAACTGATGAACACTCTGGTGAGCAGGAAGCAGGAAGACGCGAAGGCAGCTGCCGAATCCAACCAGAATCTGTATGTGGAAAGTCGCAATCTGATGATCGCCCTGGTGATCTTCTCCACCCTGGCAGGAATCGGAATCGGCATGTGGCTCACGCGTAGCCTGACGCGGCAACTTGGGACGGAGCCAGCGATAGCGGCAGATCTTGCGAAAAGTGTCGCGGAAGGAGATCTCAGCGTAAACATCATCCTCCGGCCTGGCGACACGAGCAGCCTGATGGCCTCGCTGAAGAACATGCGCGACAGTCTGTTACGGGTCGTGTCGGATGTTCGGCAGAACGCCGACGGCGTGGCTACCGCGAGTGCGCAGATTGCTCAGGGTAATCTGGATCTGTCGAGTCGCACCGAGGAGCAGGCGAGCGCGCTGGAAGAAACCGCTGCGTCAATGGAGCAACTCACGGCTACCGTCAAACAGAATGCAGAAAATGCCCAGGTGGCCAATGAACTGTCGCGCAGCGCGAGCACGATCGCCGTTAAAGGCGGAAAGGTTGTCGATGAGGTCGTGGAGACGATGACTGGGATCAACGACAGCTCGAAGAAGATTGCCGAGATTATCAGCGTGATCGATGGTATAGCCTTCCAGACCAATATTCTGGCGCTGAACGCTGCAGTGGAAGCGGCGCGTGCCGGTGACCAGGGGCGTGGCTTCGCCGTGGTTGCTGGGGAGGTGCGCAACCTGGCACAACGTAGCGCCGCTGCGGCAAAAGAAATCAAGACCCTGATCTCAACCAGCGTCGAACGTGTAAATCAGGGAACTGCCTTGGTAAATCAGGCGGGCGCGACAATGACCGAGATTGTCAGCGCAATCAAACGTGTGACCGATGTCGTCGGTGAAATCAGCGTGGCCAGCAACGAGCAGAGCGTCGGTGTGGGACAAGTGGGTGAAGCTGTGAACCAGATGGATCAGGTCACGCAACAGAACGCTGCGTTGGTAGAAGAAAGTGCCGCGGCGGCGGAAAGCCTGAAGTCTCAAGCCCAGCAATTGGTGCAAGCCGTGGCGGTGTTCAAACTGTCGGACGGTGCCGCGTCTGCGATTGGTGGCTTGACAGCACCGGTCAGAATCGCCGCCAAAGTACTTCGCGATACGAATCGGGGTGAGAATCTGATGGCCCCGGCAATCCAGGGCCAGAACTGAGAGGTTTCCGTGCAGTGCAATCAGGAATTGACCGCGCGGCCTAACTGCTCAGCTATGGGATTCACGATATCCGAAAGAATGTCGGCGATCGCGTACGGCCACATTCCCGATGCACGCTGGGCATCCCATCAACCACGATCCTCGATTTGCGGGACACGTTCGCGCCGAAGTGGCGTGCCTCGAACGCATGTTATTGCGATGGGTGTCTCATGTCGCCGCCGAACCGGCCCGTCACCTACGCGATGTGACTGGCCGAAACTGCCCGATTGCACTCGCTGAGCGATGCCGTCGCAAAGCTGTCGTTGCCGCAGGGAGAATGCTTGCGTACGGCGCGAGGATTGAAAGACAGCTACTCGTATCGTACTGATGGACTCAGTTAGTTCGCCGCCGTTGCGTTATCAAGGCCCGGGCAGGAACTCGACGTCTCCATACCAGGCGCGCGTCGTAGTAGCGGTATTGTCGGTATCGGTCAACAGCCCGTAGCCGTTGATTTGTCCTGGCGGTTCGTGAAAGACCCGTCCGTAGTCTCGCACGATATTGCGGCGCAGGCTTTGCCACTGACCCGCGTCGCCGGGCAGACCGGAGACCACGATCATCTGCACGCGATCGGTGTGAGGGTTGGCTATAACGGTGCCTGGCGCGGCGGTGGTTGACCAGATATACATCAGCGTGGCATAGGGCAGCTCTTCGCCACCCAGGCGCCTTGCCAGATCCATCTTGGCCCGGTCGAAAAACGATAGCTTGCTTTTGTCGCCGTCAAATAAGAACACCAGTCGCACTGGCGCGTCTTCCTTTGATCCGACGCGGTTGTCGGCCCCCTCGATCGGTCCTTCTGCTTTCCAGCGCCATGCCACGACAGGTGTGCGGGCGAGGTCGATGTTGCCCTTGTGCATCAGCGCAGACGCAGAGCGGTTCGCGTCCGCCTGCAGGACGGTGGTGTGACCGTCGGGAACGAGCGTGTATTGCGTCATGGGCTTGCCGTGCACGACCGGCAGGTTCTTCCAGCCAGGGGGCAGTGGTGCGCCGGGCTCGATCGCGGAAAAGGCGATACCCGGTTTTTCGTCCTGAGCGCGGAGGGATGGCGGCAACAGAAGGAGCGTGATGCATACGGCGCTCCAGACTGGCCGGGCTGCTCGCTTCCGCGCGCGATGGATCGAGGGACGATGCATGGCTGGTCGTATTGGTCGTTTAGCTAGCAACCATTGTAGTCGGCTCAGCTGACGGCATTTAGGGCGAGCTCTTACACTGACGCTTACATTCTGTGAATCGGAACCCCGGGCCGTCAATCTCAAGCATAGGACCGACTCCCGCCTACCCGCGAGCAATGGCGCAACTACTGGGGCAATCGTCAGGTTGGTGCGAAATCTGGGGATAGCCCGATGCAGAGCCGCTTGCAGCAAGGCTCGGCGGCTGTGCGGCTTGTACGCAGCCGGAGGTTGCGCAAGCTATTGATCAATACGGATCTTTCGAAACCAACCGCCAGAATTCGCACGGAAAGTACGACAACCCCGATGCTCAGTTGACAAGCTCGCACCAGTTTCAACGGTAAGCCGCCCATGTCAGAACCGTCCTTCGCACATGAAGTCAGCGACATAAGCGCAACCGCGATAACGGACACCGCGGGACGCAGCCAACCAGCAGCAGTTCGAGTCCAACGGGCATTCATGGCGCGAGTTTCATCCGTGTGTCACCATGCAACAAAGGTCCGCGAGTGACGCTCGTTCAGTCGTCGTCTTCATCAACGTTGGTGGCGATCACCTTTCCGTCTTCGTCGATGAGTAGCTCCTGCTTCTGGTTACCAGAACCCAGCGCGACGGCATAGCGGGTGGTACCCCTGGCGGACTGCCATTCGATTTCGCCAACGCTGCGGCCTTGTGCCTGTTGCTCGATCGTTGCCTTGACGGGCGCCGGAACCTGCGACAGGGCGATAGCTTCCTCATAGCGCGCTTCGGACGGCCTCTCCTTGCACCCGGGCGCCGCGAGGGCTGCGGCCATGACGAGGCTGGCAAGAGCCAGCGGATGAATACGAATCGACATGACATTCTCCCGGTTGTACAGCAATGCGCAGTCCACCCTGATCAAAGGCGTAGTGCCTCGAATCGTGTCGCCACCTGAGTCCAGTTGATGTTTCGCATGAAGGCATCCACATAGGCTGCAGCCTTCGCGCCGAAATCGATGTGGTACGAATGCTCGTACATGTCCAGCGCGAGAATCGGCGTGCCGTCAGCTAGCGTGTGAGCATGGTCGGACGCCCACTGGTTTGTGAGGCGACCGAGGCGTGGTGAGTAGCTCAACAGCATCCAGCCGGAGCCGCCGCCCAGCGCTTTGCCCATGGCTGTGAATTCGGCCGCCCACCGCTCGACGCTGCCGAAGTCCCGCGTGAGCGCCGCCTCGAAATCGCCGTTCACCGCGCCGTCGGCACCCAGGCTGTCGAAGTACGTCTCGTGCAGGATCATCGAATTCGCAGCGATCAGTTCTTCGCGCTTGAGTCCGTTAAGCACGAACACAGGCGCGCTGGTCACGTCGATCGCGGCGAGCTCCCCGGTGATCGCGTTCAGGCGTTTGACGGCGCCGCCGTAGTTGTTCTCGTAGTGGCTGACGATCAGCTTCTCAGACAGACCGGCGAGTCTGGCTGGATTGCAGGCCAAGGGTTTCATCTGAAAGGTCACGGACGTCTCCTGTTGCATCAAACGTGTTGTGCCGTCTCAACGCCTGGGATCGGACTTCGCGACTGCCCCGAATTTCCCTGACAGCCAGCGATCGAGCGACAACCTGCCGCTGCCGGCACCCAGCAACTCGCCAAGGAGCAGTGCGACGCCGAGATACATTGCGCCGTAGCCCCAGTCGCCTTGAGGCACGATTACGCTGTTCACGACATCCCGCAGCCAGGCGATTGAGTTCGCAGAATTGGCCACTGCTCGCACGGCGAAAATGGCCACCGCTGGATACCCCGCCAGCCTGATTCCCAGTCCAGCAACGAAGCTCATTCCAGCGAGGATCTCGACGGCGCGAAGGATCATGCCGACGGCAACCGCACCGGAAGACAACGCGGATTGGTCAACGTGATAGAACGTGAACAGTTGCTGGAGGCTGCCATCGATCAGGCAAAGCAGCAGCACGCCTACAGCAAACCGGGTCGGCACCGCCCACTGCGGCCCTTCCGTGCTGACCGCGGTGAGCCATCCTGATCTGGTCAGAAACCGCATGATTGTGTCCGTCGTCCGTAGCGAATCAGTCGGCTTCTGGCCGCTCGCGCGTAGACCGTTTCATGTCAGCCTCCGCACCAGCGACGCTGCCTGCATTCTGAGGGCCGCGTTGTCCCAGTTGACGAGGCTAAAAAGCTGATTGACGTATTCGTTACGCCTGTTCTGGTACTTCAGGTAATACGCGTGCTCAAAAACGTCGAGGATGAGCTGGATGCCCCAGGCAGTCAGCTTTTGATGGTTCTCGCACTGCAGGATCATGAGCTTGCCCGTCGCAGGATGGTAGCCAACGACACCCCAGCCGGATGCTTCCACTGCAATCGTTGCGGCAACCAGTTGGGCCTTGAACTTCGCGTACGAGCCGAAACTCCTGTCGATTGCTTTGGCCAGCTCGCCCTTCGTTTCACCGCCTTTGCCCGAGATGCTGGTCCAGTAAATGGTGTGCAGGATGTGGCTCGATAGCTGGAAGGCCAGTTCTTTCTCGTAGAGCTGCTGGTGCAGCAGCCCGGCGTCGGCGAAATACGGCTGCTCCAGCCAGCGCTCAACACGGTCAGCAAGCGATCGGTTGCCTTGATACAGCCACCGCATGTGCCCAACGCGCTAGCCTTCGCGTATTTGGGACTGCCCATCGAGAAGCTGATGCGGCTTCTCGCGCCGAGGACCGCTGATGCGCTCTGGAGCGCCGAGCAGATATTGCGAACTGGCAGTTGCGGCGCACTTCTCTTCTGGCAGCAACACATCCGGACGGATGCGCTGCGACGGCTGCACCTTGCAGCTCAGGCTACGGAGACACTCTTCGTGCTTGTCCGCCCCCTGGCCAGCGCAGTGGATGCGTCACCCGCCGGCTTGCGGCTGGGCGTGCGTCCTGCTGAAGGAGGACTGATCGTCGACATACTGAAACGAAAAGGTCCAGTCCGAAACGAGACGCTGTCTGTCACCCTCCAACCTTCACCGATTCTGCTGAGCCCCTATGGCCGTGTTCGTCGCCATTCACTTACCCCGGCTATCGCTGGAGGTGTTCCGTCCGAGGTGGTCGACTAGGGCGGAGCGTGGATGCGTCGTGCTCGAGCGGGAAACAGTCCTCATCGCCGATGCGATCGCGCGGGAGGCGGGTGTCGCCGTCGGCATGCGGCGTGGCGGGGTCATCACGCTCGCGCAGGACGCACTGGTGTATGACCGTGACCCTGCTCGCGAGCACGCCGTGCTGCTGGAAGTCGCGTATGCGGTCATGCGTTTTTCGCCAATGGTCGCGCAGTGTGCAGAAGACACGGTCCTCATGGATGTCACTGCGAGCATCCGGCTTTTCGGCGGTGTTCCACGCATCTGCCGCGCAATCAGACAAATCGTTGAGACCATTGGCGTCACGGGCCGCGTAGGCGTTGCGCCGACGGGACAAGGTGCGTGGCTGTTGTCGAAGCGGGGCAAGACGCGCGTGCTCAAAATGCGCTCGCTCGGACGCATCCTGGACACACTACCTTTCGAGGTCGTCACGGAGATGCGCCGCTACGCGGACTGGTTCAGTGGACTGGGATGCGTGTCCTGCTTGATCACCTCTGCGATGTAGCAAAGGATGCCATCAGGCGACTTGTCCAGGCTCATGCGCTCGGCTGCGTGTGCCCAGACCGAATTTTGCGCACGCGCCTCGCTGTAAATGATTTCGGCGGCTTTTCGCAGCGGAACACGCCCACCCCAGCTTAGATACCAGATACTCTCCAGCTTGCGACCGTAGCGGCCCGGCCAACGTAGCCACCTGAGAAACGCGACAAAGAGAAGCGCTCCTGCCACGCACCAGCAGACCCATGCCCACACCCGGCTATGCACATCACCAAGCGTCAATGCCGTGCCAGCCAGAAACATCAAGAAAGCTTGTATAGCTGGGTTCGCGAGCATCCCGGTCTCCTTGTCACCTCTGCTATGCGGATCATGCTCATGGCACGCTCGCCGATGTTTCCGGCGGCAACGTCAGCTTCGGCTGAACGTCTTGCTGGAAGATTGTCAGCGGGGCACGCCCGCTCGGTTTGTAGCCGATCTTCGCCAGATAGTGCAGTTGGCCAAAGGTGCGGGCAAAAGTCATTTTCCCTCCGTTGTTGGGACCCGATACAACGATCAGACGTTCTTCGCCATTGAGGTGGGAATCATTTTTGACGACGCACGCGTTTTCGCTTGTGAGCTTGTGCGCGAGCGTCAGATCGAACGTCTCGTCGCAGCGCACGGCTTTGTTGCTGGATGACATGCGCGGGTAGCAAAAACACAGGCCCGGACCTTTGCAGATATTGATGTAACTGCGGTACGCGAAGTAGAACTGGACTTCGCGGTCGAACGTCTGGATCGTGACATCGAGATAGCTCGCGTTGTTCGCGCGGTATGTGGCGAGCGCCATAAACTTTTGCGGGTACAGTTGCGCGACGAAATCCAGGACATGGGCTTCGACGTGATTCATGTCCAGCCAGTCGCGCAACTCGACGCGATGATCCTTGACCGCCCCCTGCTTGAATTTTTCGAAGATCCGCAGAACGTTGGCACTGTAGTCAATTTCCGCGTCGTAGTTGCGTACCGTGACGGCGTTTCCCTTGATGAGCACGCAATATCGAATCGCCGATAGGCGCCTCCTGAGATGGTCCGCGTCATGTGTGAGCGACTGAAAATGCTCCGATGCAACATATCCGGTCAGGTATCGATGAAACGCCCTGAGTCCTTTTGACTTGGGCGCTGCCAGCGGCAGATCCCGGGCAAAGGCCGCAAGTGTCTCGCAATAGACCACGATCGCTTCGAGGAACCACCACTCCTTCTGGAGCCGGTAGCGGAGTTTTTCCGCCTGTGCCAGGTGCTCGCGCATTTTGCGCATGCCGTGCGAGAAAACACTGATGCTGTCGAACACACCGGTATCGTCGAGATCCTGCATGACCTCGTGCCGATACGTAATCGCTTCCTCACGCGACAGCTCGGTATAAAAGAACGGCTTCAGGTTGTAGTCGCTCCATCCGATCGTGATTGCGGAGATTATCTGGTCGAGATTGAGATCACCAAAGAAACCTGGCTCCGGCACGTCATCGCGCTTTGGTCCGTCCTCTGGTTTTTTGAACAGGATGCTGTGGAAGACCATGCGTACCCCCTTCCTGCCTGACAGCCGCACACGCGCGCCTGCCACCAGATTCCGTCGACCGCGTGAAACAATGGTTCCACACGGTGGGATGGAGCCTGGCAGAGATTCCGACATCCGATTACGCGCGCGACTGCAATCGGTGAGGCGGACAGACGTGATCGGTACGGTGATGAAAACTGGGAGGGGACGCCAGTTTGACGATGGCGCGCGCTTCAGACAAACGAAGCAAGTCGAGCGTGCCCACAGTGCCCTAACCCAGACCTGTAGGCATCGTTAGCCCCTGCGGGCGGTTATGGAGGAATGCCATCTCCAATTCGATTCTCAGTCAACGCCGTGCATTACGTGGATACAAGCCGCTGGCGAAGTCGGCCACGCCACGCAGACCTGCAGGAAAGCGACAAGCAGGTTTGTCTCGTAAGAAGTGCTCTTGACAGGCCAACAGGGCATTCGTTTCAGTCACATTTCAATGTCCGTACCGCAGCGTTGCCTGATGTTGGCGGACGTCCATTTCAGCATCACAGACTGTGTCTATCAGCTGCCCGACCGTGACCCTCGCTTGATGGCAGACTCGGTCGTCTGCCCCCGAACTTGATAGCGTATGTGCTCCCTCAGGCAACGCGGGCAACTATCGTCACGACGGCTCATCGGCGAGCGCATACCGTAGGCCTTCAGCGCGCGCTGGAACAGTGCGCTGCAGTACTGGGCGCATTTTTCACACAGGGTTATACGCAGAAAAAGTGGATAACTATGGAAATCACAAGGATGCCAGACCGACATGAGCACACCAGTGGGCCGGATGCGGGCGCATGTGCTCTCGGCGGTCGCGGAATTCGAAAGGAGCTTATTCGGGAACGAATCCGCTCGGACCCGGCGCAATGCGCGCGCCTGAGGCAAGCGCCTCGGCCGACCCAACGCGACACCGCGCCTCGTGAACGAGTGCTTGTCCCTTCCCTGATCGGGCAAGGAATGATCCACCAGGAGGCGGCCGAGCACCCTGCGGGAGCATTTCCACGGTAACGCGCGCCTGACAGTCGAGAAACCGGCTGGTGAAGCCATCCCCCAGAATGGCGCGCTCCCCGAGGCCGACTAAGCTTACGGCGGACCCCGATGACCTGATGTGCACGCGATCCGGGTCACGCCGCACCTAAGGCGCTCAGATCTTCAGACGCGTGACCTTGGTGCCTTCCAGTGAGACACCGGCCATCAGGCCGGCATTGGTCAGCACGAAGGCCTCGACCGGCGCGGTCGCCGTCGATGTGTCTATATTGCCGTTCGCGCCGACCTTCATCACGGCGACCGTCGCGTCAACGCCGGCGGCCCAGCCTTCGCTGTTGCGGAACCGGTCCAGCGCATCCTGCGTCATGAACAGGAAAATGATCGCCTTGGACTGCGCGCCGATCTGCAGGCCAAACGAGCCGCCGGCCGTGCTGTAATAACCAGCCGTCTGGCCGCTGATTCGCAACGCACCTTCGCCGTACTGGCCGCCGATCCAGAAGCCGGCCTGGATCACCGACGGGAAGACCAGCACGCCGCGGGCTTTCGCGACCAGTTCGCGCGACCCGTTGGCAGTTGAATACAGGCGCGCCAACGTCGAATCGACATCAGCATTGATCGACTGTCGTTTCCCGGCGTTGCCCGCCGTGCCCGACGCAGACTTCGGCGAAGTGGTCGTACAGCCGGCGAGCCCGAGGCTGCCGGTCGCCAGCACCGCACTCGTGGCCATAATGAACTGTCTCCTGCGCATGATTATTCTCCTGTGATTTCAAAAGCGAGGTGCGAGGTCCAACCAGCACCTTTTCGTACTTCGTTAACAGACCTGCCAGGCCACGGTCAATCGACCTGGCGCGCGTGGCAGGCTATCGGCGCGCCGCACACAACCGTCCCACGGTTGTGAGAAAAACCTGCATAGGGACAGGTTTTTGCAGACAGACGTCCCATGCGTTGCCGGTTTTCTGTGAGAGCGGCGCGGAGGTATGGACAAAAATCGGCACACGCGCCAACTCCGGGTGAGCCCGCATCCGGCGACACAGCTCCGCCCCGTCCAACAGGGGCATCATCCAGTCGGTGATGACGAGATCAGGCACGCGCTGCCTGAGACACTCCAGCGCCTCGGCGCCGTTGCCTGCGCAACGTACGTCATATCCTTCCCCGCTTAGTATGAAATGCCACACCGCGAGGAGGTCAGGGTCATCATCGACGAGCAGGATTGAATACATACCGGCCCTACCTTCGGGTTATGCTTTCTTTAACTTCTCCCATCTATCACGACGGCGCAAAACTTGTTCCTGGCATGCGACTAAATGAAAATGGTGTACGTCCCGTCAGGCAACGTTACCGGACCGGTTTTCCCCGACTAACCTGTTCCCGTCATCGTGACGCGAGTGCAGGTTGCGGGGACGCCCGCACATTCGAAGTAGCGCGGAGCGCTCACCCGCGGCTGTCGAAACATCATTCTGCGAACAACGATCATGACTGACTCGCGAGTAGCACCCCTGCGCGGCTTTGCCGGACTCCTGCGCCAGCAGCGGACAAGCCTGACGGAAAAATGGATGCACGCGGTGGCGGCCGATGCTGACCTCGTCGAGGCCGACAAGCTGACCTACGAGCAGCTCGCCGATCATCTTCCGGAAATCCTCGGCGGGATCTGCACCGCACTCGAAGCGCAGGACCTGGAGCCGGTGGAACGGGCGATTGAGCACGACGCCCGGATGCATGCACGGGTCCGGTGGCGACAGGGCTATCGCATTGACGAACTCGTTCACGAGCTGGAACTGTTCCGGCAGGTGCTGGCGGACGCGGTCGAGGCGTTTGCGGAGTCGGATGACGCGTTTACGAGGCGTCACGAAGGGCGTGCGCGGCGGCTGATTGATGAGGCACTCGCTTTTGTCACCGTGGCATCCATCCGGGAAGTCGTCACCGAGCGCGACCGGAAGATCGACGAATACACCGGCAGTCTTGAGCGGGCTAACCATGAACTGACGCTGAAACAGCGGCTGGTGAGCGATCTCTACGAGTCGCGCATGCAGATCACCCGCAGCGTGGTGCACGACCTGCGCAACTTCCTGAACGCGTTCTCGGTCGCGCTGCAGCTGATATCCCGCGCCCCATCAAAGGCGGATGCCGGAATTGCGCTCGCCACCCGGCAGGCTGCCGACATGAAACAACTGGTGGACGACATGGTGGAGTACTCGGTCGTTCTAGGCGACAACGCACCGCTCGCCGTCGAGCAGTTCGGCCTGCACGAGCTCTTCGAAGAGCTGGTCGCGGCTTGCCGGCCAGGTATTGAGGCAAAAGGGTTGCGTCTGTCGGCTTACTGCGACGCTGGCGAGATAACGGTGCTGTCGAACCGCCTCAAGGTGAAACAGGTGGCTCTCAACCTGCTGTCCAATGCGACCAAGTACACGAAGGCTGGTGAAATTCAAATGGCGATGGGCAACTCCGCAGAGGGTAGCTGGTATCTACGTGTCACCGACTCCGGTGTCGGCATTGCCGTGCCCGACCAGCGACGCGTATTTGAGGAGTTCCAACGGGTCGCTGGCGACGACATACCGGGGGTGGGCCTCGGGCTGGCTATTGTCAGGGAGCTTTGCCGGGCTCTTGAAGGCCGCATCCATTTCGAGTCCCGCGAGGGACACGGCACGACCTTTGAAATCCGGTTCCCTGTCGAGACACGCCACAAAAGCCAGGGCGCATCTCCGACGTAATCGTTAAGATAACCATCGTATCTTGAGGCGCCAGTTTTCTGCCTGAACTGGCAGATATGAAAGCACGTCACCCTTTCCAAATGGCGACGCGGTACCGATTCGCGGCCTCGCCTTCAGATGATCGGGGATCTCTCGGGCATCGGGGACAAACCTTACGAAGCCCCGGTGCGCAGGTCCAGTTCCGCTGTTGTGCGCTCCAGCTCCTGCACGATCATCGCCTCATCGGGCAACACCGTCTGGTATTCCGCCGCGAGAATCTTGTTCGGCAGATTGTCCAGCGCGTAGTGTGCTTCGGCCGCACCTTTTTCGGCGCAAAGGATCAGACCGACGGGTGGATTCTCCCCAGGCTTCATCCAGTGCTCACGCGCGTAGTTCAGATAGAGATGCATCTGCCCGGCGTCCGCATAGCTGAAGCGACCAACCTTGAGATCGATGATGACCAGGCATCTCAACCGTCGATGGAAAAACACCAGATCGACCCTGAACCACCTGTCGTCGATTCTCAGGCGGCGCTGCCGGCCGACGAAAGCGAAGTCGTCGCCGAGTTCCAGCAGGAAATCCGCCAGATGCAGAATCAGCGCCTCCTCAAGATCCGACTCCGAGTACTCGTCCCTGATGTCGAGAAACTCGAGGACGAACGGGTCGCGAATCGCCTCCTCTGCCGTGGGGAGATCACCCGGCTGGACATCAGCGGCTTTCCTGAGCAGGGCCGCCTTGTTGTGCGACAACGCCAGACGCTCGTAAAGCTGACTACCGATCTGGCGGTCGAGTTGGCGCACCGACCAGCCTTCGCGCAACGCCTCTGCTTCATAGAAAGCGCGAGCGGCCGCCGTCTTCACTGAAAGCAGGCGCACATAGGCGGACCGCTGCAACGTAAAACGGGTGGCTAGCGCCATGTAATCGGGCGTCGTTGCCATGCAGTCAACGACGCCTTTCGCTGGCAGCGATTTTCCAGACGGCGTCTGGACATTTTCAGGATCTGCAGATTTTCCAGACACTGTCTGGAAAATCTCCGCCGCCGGCCAGGCGACATAAAAGGCGCGCATGCTGGCCAGATTGGCCCGGCCGAAGCCACGTCCGAAACGGCGCGCCAGGTCGTCCGCGAGCCGGGCGATCAGCGCCTGTCCGTAGCCGGCGCGCGCCTGCCCGCCCTGCTCACTGGCGACGATCCGTCGCCCGATCTCCCAGTAGGCGGCGGTCATCACGGCATTGACGTTTCGTGCCGCCGTGCGCCGCGCCGACTCGACGACGCTGACTACTTCCTTGTGCAGGCCGGCGTAGTCGCCGGCCGCGATTGCCACCTTCGTCATGACGCGTTGACGGCACCTGTTTCGTTTATCGGTGCCAGCGGGGAAGGTCCGATGTCCGCGTTTATACCGATGGAATAGATGGAAATGTGCCGTGGGCGGTATGTCGGTCGCGGCAAATCGCGCAGGATCGGCTCAGGTTTGCTCAGGTTCGCTGCGTGACTTCGCGAACCGCTTCGATCAGCTTGCGGGCGGCCGGCGACGGTTCGGCCGCTGCTCGCGTTGTCAGACCGATTGCGCGCTCGGTGTCGGGCAGTGCAACGTCCAGAATCACCAGTTGTCCGGTCTCAATTTCGTAATAGACCTGCTGCGCTGACAGAACGGCAAGCATGTCCGTACGCAACAGGAGACCGCGAAACATCGCGAGATCCGCTGTTTCGATCGCGGCCACCGGCGCCCCCAGCGTCATACGCACGAACAGCGTATCGAGAATCGAACGCGCCGGCGTGTGGTTGCGCGGTAAAACCCACTCTGCGTCAGCCAACTGCCGTAACTTGAGTCCCCGCCTGCCGGCGAGCGGATGATCAGCCCGGGCGAGCACGACCATGTCGTCCGACATCAGCGGTTCGCCATGCAGCCCGCTCGCGGCATCGGTGGGACGCAGCGCGCCGAGAATAAAGTCGATGTCGCCGGCGCGCAGCCTCGCCACGAGCGTCTCGTAGGCGCTTTCGTCGGTGGTAATGCGCACACCCGGATAGTCACGCCTGACACGCGCCACCGCCTCCGGAACGATCAACGTGCGGCTGCGCGGTAACGCGCCGACCGCAGCGTGACCACGGATAACGCCGCGCACGGCGGCGATGTCGTCCGGGATGTGGCGCAGTTCGTTAAGCGCGCGCCGCACGTGCGGTGCGAAAATTTCGCCCTCGCGGGTGAGCTGCACGCCTCGTGCCGTACGATGAAACAGAGAAATATCAGCACCGTTCTCAAGAATCCGCACTGCGCTGCTGACGGCCAGCTGGCTGACCCCGAGGGCCTGCGCCGCACTCGGCATATGCTGATGGCGCACGAGAGCCACGAATAACTGCAGGCGCCGCGTGTTCAGCAAGTAGGAAGGTATCGAGCCTGAAGTGAAGGTTCGTACGCGCGTCTGGCGCGTCGCGCACCATTGCGCGAGTGCATGCAATTCCGCGAAGATGCGCCGGCTGCGCTCGTCGACGGCATGGCCGACCGAGGTAGCAGCATGCCCGATGGCCGACGTTCCAGCAGCCGTTCGCCGAGCGTTTCCTCGAGTTCCCGCACGGAGCGCGTCACGGCCGATTGCGCGCGAAAGAGCAGCGCCGCTGCCCGGCTTGCACTGCCGTGTTCGACGACAATGGTGAACACTCGCAGTTGGGCGAGATTGAGCAGTTCGGCGGTCGGCGACGTCGAGTTGGCCAAGAGAGCGGACGTGCGAAGTAAACGCCGGGTCAGGCAGCGGTGCCGTAGAGCGGCAATATTTTCAATTCGAGCATGGCGATCGCCTGAATGGCAAGTTGCGACAGCGTGTGCTTGCTACTGGTTGCGATTGCAAGACGGCTGAAGAGCGTCGGCTCGGTAATGCGGATTACCTGGAAGCGCCGCTTGAGCGCATCGCTCGTAGTCGCATTAAGCGATAACACCGCATAGCCGATGCCTTCGCTTACGAGGTCGAGAATGGAGGTCACTGCATCGACCTCCAGTTCGATCCGCAATCTTACGCCCTGTTCTGCGGCGGCCGCCTCAACCATCCGTCTGATCGCGTGCATGCGGCCGGGGATGATGAGCGGGTAGCGCACGATTTCCCGCAGCGTGATCGTTGTTGTGGACTCGCCTACTGCCTCTGTGGGTGTATCGCCGTTGTCCGAGCCGATCAGAAACAGTTCTTCAGTAAAGATCGTTCGCTTGTCGATCAACGGCGTATCGCATGTGTCGTACAGGACGGCGACGTCGATGCGGCCCATCATCAGCCATTCGATCAGATAAGTGGACAAGCCCTGAGCCACCGAGATGGTCGCGCCGGGAAACGAGGAGCGAAAGCCACGCACGAGTTCATGCGTAGCGACCCTGGCGAAGCTCGGGGTAATGCCAATGGCGAAATGGCCGCCGAGCGCACCGTGCAGCTCGTCCAAGTCCTGCGAGGCGCGCTGCACCTGTTGCAGGATACCTTTGGCATGCGCGAGCATTCGCTGGCCCGCCGGCGTCAACGTCACTCCGCGGCCGGTCCGCTCAAGCAGCGTATGCCGCAATTCCACCTCCAGATGCCGCACCAGCCGGCTTAAGGCAGGCTGGTTAGTGTCGAGCGTAGTCGCAGCGCGCGTGAAGCTGCCAAGTTCAGCGACGTGAACAAAGGCCTCGAGCTGCTTCAGGTCCATATTTCGCGGCTCATGTGAAATTCACATATCAGGTAGGCGGGTATTGCGATTGTAGCGAGTCATACTCGCCGCCACAATACGTACAGCCACAGATAGCCGCGCTCCGCGGCAATGACATCGAGACGACGCTCATGAAATCCTGCCTGCCGCCCGATCCTCACCCCGTTCAACCAGCTCAGCGTCTGCCTGCCAGCGCCTGCGATGCGCACTGCCACGTGTTCGGCCCCGCGGACGTCTTTCCCTACGCGTCCGACCGTAGCTACACGCCACCCGACGCTCCGTTCGAGCGTCTTGTTGCTCTGCATGATTTTCTCGGTGCGAGCCGCGGCGTAATCGTGCAGGCAAGTTGCCACGGCACCGACAACACCGCGATGCTGGATGCGATTGAGCGCGGCAACGGACGCTATCGCGGCGTTGCGATCGTCGACGGCGACGTCACCGACAAACAACTGGCGGACCTCGACGCGCGCGGCGTGCGCGGCGTGCGCTTCAATTTCGTCGCGCATCTGGGCGGTGCGCCCGATCTGGACGTTTTCGACCGCGTGCTAGAACGTATCGAGCGGCTCGGCTGGCACGTCGTACTGCACCTCGACGCACAGGACATTTTGCAATACGCCGAGCGGATCGCACGCATCAAGGTGCCATTCGTGATCGATCACATGGGACGCGTGCGCGCCGAAGCCGGAGTCGACCAGCAGCCGTTCCGCCAGCTTCTGGAACTGATGCGCAATCCGCTCGCATGGGTCAAGGTGTGCGGAGCGGAGCGGGTCTCCGCAGGGCGCCGTCCATTCGACGATGCGATTCCGTTCGCGCGCACGCTCATCGAAGCCGCTCCCGGCCGTGTGCTGTGGGGCACCGACTGGCCGCATCCGAACATCAGCAAGGATATGCCGAACGACGGCGAACTGGTCGATCTGCTGTTCCGCTTTTGCCCTGACGCGGCGCTGCGCGAACAATTGCTCGTAACGAACCCGGCGCGGCTTTACGGATTCTGAGCGAACCACTCCCTTCACTCACTTTTGAACTGCCACACCAAGAATGGCAGTCAGGCGGAAATCCGGAATCAACCGGCCTTCCGCTCACCATTCGAATCAGGAGACAACGATGACCAATATGCATCGTCACGTGGCCAAAGCAGCCCCTTTGGCTGATCAGGGAACATCGTCATGAACGACAGTGCCGTGATGACGCCCCCCGCGCGGAGCGTGAGGAAACCTTTCTATCGCACGCTGTATTTCCATGTCTTACTCGCTATTCTGCTCGGCGTGCTGCTCGGTCATTTCGCGCCGTCGCTCGCCGTGCAGATGAAGCCGCTCGGCGACGCGTTCATCAAGCTGGTCAAGATGGTGATCGGCCCGATCATCTTCTGCACCGTCGTCACCGGCATGGCCGGCATGGGCGACATCAAGAAGGTCGGACGTGTCGGCGGCAAAGCGCTGCTCTATTTCGAAATTGTATCGACCCTGTCGCTCGTGATCGGACTAGTGGCCGGACACCTGTTTCATCCCGGCACCGGCTTCAATCTGAATCCCGCGACGATCGATACCAAAGCGCTCGCCGGATTCACGACTGCCGCGCACGAACAGAACACGGTCGAGTTTCTGATGCACATCATTCCCGACACGGTCGTCAGTGCGTTCTCGACTGGTAACGTGCTGCAGATTCTGCTGATCTCGGTACTGTTTGGCGCCGCGCTTGCGGCTACGGGTGAATATGGCCGGCCACTGGTTCGCATGATCGACCGGTTTGCCCAGACCTTTTTCGGCATCGTTCATATCATCATGAAGGTCGCGGCGATCGGCGCGTTTGGATCGATCGCGTTCACGGTCGGCACCTTTGGGATCGGCGCCGTATTGCCGTTGCTCAAGCTGATCGGGACGTTCTACCTGACGCTCGCCTTCTTTGTGCTGGTGGTGCTCGGCATTATTTCCCGGTTACTCGGCTTCAGCATCCTGCGCTTCCTGAGCTATATCCGCGAGGAAATCCTGATCGTGCTCGGCACAAGTTCGTCCGAGGCCGCGCTGCCGCGGATGCTCGAAAAACTCGAACGGCTGGGGTGCTCGAAATCGGTGGTGGGACTGGTGATTCCAGCCGGCTATTCGTTCAACCTCGATGGCACCAACATCTATCTGACGATGGCCGTGCTGTTCATCGCGCAGGCCTTCAACATCGAACTCACCCTGACGCAGCAGCTGACGCTCGTGGGCGTGGCGATGCTGACATCAAAAGGTGCCAGCGGTGTGGCTGGCGCGGCGTTTGTGATGCTGACATCGACATTGATGGTGTTCCCGATTATTCCCGTGTCCGGCATGGTGCTGATTCTCGGGATTCACCGCTTCATGGGAACGGGACTCGCGGTTGCCAATACCATCGGCAACGGCGTCGCCACGCTGGTGGTGTCCGCCTGGGAGCATGAGCTTGACCGTTCGAAAATGAACGCCGAAATGTCGTGCCGTCACACCGAATGACTGGCTAGCCGGCGAGAAAAATTCTCGTGTGTTTCGCTGTCTGCGCGCGCTACCGGTGCACGCAGCCGGGAACACTCGTACATAAAACTACAAACTGGTTTGGAGATAAAACATGATGTCACTAAAAAACGGCGGCAACCGCCTGCTCCTGAAACTCAACGCTGCATGTCTGGGCACGGCATTGCTCGCGGCCAGCGGGTTCGTCGCAAGTACCGCGTACGCCGACGATTCGCAGGCAGCCGCCGGCGCAGCGACGATGTCAGGCTCCGCAGTTCAGTTGTACGGACTAGTCGGTATGTATCTCGACAGTTCAAAACTGAGCACGACGCGAGCAAGCACGGTACAGCTTGGCGGCGGCGGGATGACAACGTCGTTCTGGGGCATGCGTGGCCGGGAGGACATTGGCGGCGGCAATGCGGTGTTTTTCGCTCTCGAAAGTTTTTTCAGGCCTAACACGGGGCAGATGGGACGCAACACGACGGATGGCCTGTTTTCCCGCAATGCGTATGTCGGCCTGACCGGCGCATATGGCACGTTCAAGTTCGGCGAGCAGACCAATCCAACTTACCTCAATCAGATCCTCGTCAATCCCTTCGGTGGATCGGTGGTGTTTTCGCCCTTGATCGTGCAGTCATACACGGCGAGCTACAGCAATACGCAGATCGGTGACACCGTTTGGGACAACGCCATCGAGTATGTTTCGCCCAGCTACGGCGGCCTCACGGGCACTGCGATCTATGGCGTCAGCAGCACCACGGGCCAACAGGGGAAGGACAACATCGGTTTGCATCTGACGTACGTGAATGGGCCGCTCACCGCGGTGTTCTCGGCGCAGCGTGTACGAACGGCGGCGGTCGCGCCGTCGAGCGGTCAGTATCTTTATCTCGCAGGCGCTGCGTACGATGCAAAGCTCGTCAAGCTCTATGGGGCTGCGCAGATGACAAGCAACAACGATGTCGAGACCGGCTCGCATACATATGAGCTAGGGGTTTCCGTACCGTTGTCACCGTCAAACGTGATCCTTGCCGAATGGGCGCGCACGAAGCACAGCGCACCGTTGAACCATAGCAACGTACGCAACACCGGCTCTATTGCATACGACTACATTCTGTCCAAGCGCACCTATGTGTATGTGGTCTATTCCTATGACAAGCTGACGGCCAATCCATCGGGCAGTACATACGGTGTCGGCATGCAGCATACGTTTTAGGGCGCGGCGACTCTGCAGCCAAAAAAGGCTCGCTAACAAAGTCGGCGCGCATGGCATTCGCATCATCGCGCCGATAACTCAACCAGTTTTTTTGGAGCGACGATGATCATCGACATTCACGGCCACTACACCACCGCGCCGAAGACGTTGGAGACGTGGCGCAATCGCCAGATTGCGGGCATCAAGAGTCCTTCTGAGATGCCCAGGGTTTCCGAGTTGGAGATTGGGGACGACGAGTTGCGCGAATCGATCGAAAGCAACCAGTTGCGGTTGATGCGCGAGCGCGGCCTCGATCTGACCATTTTCAGCCCGCGTGCGAGCTTCATGGCACATCACATTGGCAACTTCGAAGTATCGAGCACCTGGGCCGCCATCTGTAACGAACTCTGCTACCGGGTGAGCCAGCTCTTTCCGGAGCACTTTATTCCGGCTGCGATGCTTCCGCAGAGCCCGGGCGTGGACGTCGCTACATGCATTCCTGAACTGGTGAAGTGTGTCGAGCAGTACGGCAACGTAGCGATCAACCTGAATCCGGACCCGTCCGGCGGCCACTGGACCAGCCCGCCACTGTCCGACCGCTACTGGTACCCGATCTACGAGAAGATGGTCGAGTATGGCATTCCCGCGATGATTCATGTGAGCACGAGCTGCAACGCGTGTTTCCACACCACCGGCGCACATTATCTGAACGCGGACACGACTGCCTTCATGCAGTGCCTGACGTCGGCCCTGTTCCGCGACTTCCCAACCTTGCGCTTTGTGATCCCGCATGGCGGCGGCGCTGTGCCGTACCACTGGGGTCGCTTTCGCGGGCTCGCCCAGGAGCTGAAGAAGCCGCTACTGGCCGAGCATCTGCTCAACAACGTCTTCTTCGATACCTGCGTCTATCACCAGCCGGGCATAGACCTTCTTACGCGCGTGATTCCCGTGGACAACATTCTGTTTGCGAGCGAGATGATTGGCGCGGTGCGTGGCATTGACCCGGAGACCGGCAACTATTTCGACGACACGAAGCGGTATATCGAGGCGGCGCACATCGATGCAGATGAACGGTACAAGATTTACGAGGGTAACGCGCGACGTGTCTACCCGCGTCTGGATGCAGCATTGAAAGCGAAGGGACATTGATCATGTACGAACTTGGCGTTGTGTATCGCAACATTCAGCGGGCAGACGGCGGCGTCGCCGCGAAGCTCGGTGCTCTCGGAACTGCCACGGTACACGAGGCAATGGGGCGTACTGGACTGATGAAACCCTATATGCGTCCGATCTATAGCGGCACGCAGGCGAGCGGCACGGCCGTCACGGTCCTGCTCCAGCCGGGCGACAACTGGATGCTGCACATCGCGGCGGAGCAGCTCCAGCCGGGCGACATCGTCGTTGCCGCGGTGACGACCGACTCCACCGACGGTTTTTTCGGCGACCTGCTGGCGACGAGCTTCAAGGCGCGCGGTGCGCAAGGGCTCATCATCGATGGGGGCGTGCGCGACGTGCGCGTGCTGGCGGAGATGAACTTTCCTGTATGGAGCAAGGCGATTTCGTCCAGGGGGACGGTCAAGGCAACGCTCGGATCCGTGAACATTCCCGTCGTGTGCGCCGGGGCGCTGGTGAATCCTGGAGACGTCGTCGTCGCCGATGACGATGGTGTGGTCGTGGTGCCCGCAGCATTGGCGACGCAGGTGCTCGAAAAGGCAGCCGCGCGTGAAGCCAGCGAAGGCGAGAAGCGCGCGAAGCTGGCCGCCGGCGTACTCGGCCTGGATATGTACAAGATGCGCGAGCCGTTGCAACAGGCTGGACTGCGCTATATCGACTGAAAAGGCGAAGAACATGGCCATCGGTCAAACCATGAGTGAGCAGATCACCGGCATCTCCTCGATGGCCACGCGCCAGGTGCTGGCCGAGTTGGTCGAAGAATACGGGCGCCTATCGGGGCGGCGAGTTGTCATCGACTCGGTCGGCGGGGTTGTCGCTGCCCGGCGCGTCCAGGAAGGTGAGCCGTTCGATATCGTCGTGCTTGCGACCGACGCGCTCGACCGGCTTGCCGCAGCCGGCCGGATCGATCCGGCCAGTCGGATCGACCTGGTCCGTTCGGGCGTGGCGATTGCGGTAGCAACTGGCGCGCCGCGGCCCGAGATCGCCACTGAAGCCGCGTTGCGCGACGCCATTCTGGCCGCGCGTAGTATCGGCTACTCGACGGGCCCAAGCGGTTCACACCTGGGCCGCCTGTTCGAACGCTGGGGCATCGCCGAGACCATTGCACCGCGCATCGTGCAGGCGCCCCCTGGTGTTCCGGTCGGCACACTCGTCGCGCGCGGGGATGTCGAGCTCGGTTTCCAGCAATTGAGTGAGTTAATGCACCTGCCGGGCATCGATGTCATCGGTCCTTTGCCCCCCGAAGTGCAGATCATCACTACCTTTTCGGCGGCCATATGCACGGCATCCCGACAAAGAGATGCCCCGAGGGCATTGCTCTCATTTCTGGCCTCCCCCGCGGCCGCCTCCGCCAAGCTTCGTCACGGCATGGAGCCGGCATGACAGGGTGTCCTCGGATGATTCATTTCGTCGAACGGGCAACTGACACCCGTTCGGCGTATCGCAAGCCATCTATGCGTCGGCCTGGAGCGGCATATCGATTGCATTTATTTGCCCGTTCCGGACGGTGAGTTCTCCCTGCAACCCAGCCGAGACCTGTCGAGCAGGTTTGTTTAAACGCTGCCGCCCCTATCGCGATAACTCATAGATCAAGATTGCATGAAACTCGCCACCAAACTCTGGATTTCAACTGCGTTGCTGCTTGTGCTGATTTTCGGCATCGTTGGCTTGTCGATGTGGCGCTTCGCGAGCATGGAAGCGCAACGTGACAGCTCGCCAAAGATGCTGTCAGAGAAAGTGACTGCTGCCTGCGTCTGGTCGAAACTTGCGGACATTGCGCACGCAGGTAATGGTTATTAGTGCCGATCCCGTGTTATCGGATGTCTTCAGCAAGGACAATGGCGCGACGATTGCCCAGATCGCCCCGGGTGCAGAGTACGATAGCCGCCCTCGCACACACCCCCGCTGATCAGAAGCAGCTCGACACTATCGCCGGGTTGCGCAAGCAGGTGCTGGCAACTCGTGACAAGATCGTGGCAATGCGGTCCAACGAGGCCAGGAAGCTAGCGGCACTGGACATGTTGAACGAGAAATACATGCCAGATCAGGCTGCTTACGGTGAGGCGATAAGGACATTCGTCGCACTGCAGGAGCAGCAGCTGGCTATGGCCCAGGCAGGTATCGAACGTCAGCGTTACGTCATGGTTGTGACGACAGCGATGCTTCTGGTAACTCTCGCGCTGGACGTGCTGACCGGTGCTGCCGTACTGATCCGGTCAATCCGCAGGCCTTTGCTCGAAGTCAATCACCTGGCGGCGAGAATTGCGCAAGGTGATCTGAACGCGGAGTTGACGGTGACCCGGGTCGACGAATTCGGCGATCTGATGAAGTCCACCCTCGCAATGAGCCGCTCGCTCGAGGGCATCGTTCAGCGCATTCGTGCCGCGGCAGAGAGTATCGGTACCGCATCGAGCCCGATTGCACATGGCAATCTCGACCTTTCGCAGCGCACGGAGCAGCAGGCAGCGTCGCTCGAAGAGACGGCGGCCAGTATGGAAGAGTTGACTGGCACGGTGAGGCAGAACACCGACAATGCGCAGCAGGCCGGCATGCTTGCGTTGAGCGCCGCCGGCACGGCCGAGCGGGGCAACGCGGTCGTGAGCCGCGTTGTCGCCACGATGGCCGAAATCAGTCAGAGTTCGGCAAAGATCAGCGACATCATCGGGATTATCGAAGGCATTGCATTCCAGACCAACATCCTCGCGCTCAATGCGGCGGTCGAAGCTGCCCGGGCCGGAGAACAGGGTCGCGGGCGAAGTGCGCACGCTCGCACAACGCTCGTTGTCTGCCGCAAAGGAAATCAAGGATTTGATTGAAAAGTCCGCAGAACGTGTACAAGCCGGAAGTCTGCTGGTTGGGGAGGCCGGCCAACGGATGAATGAGATCGATACGAGCGTGCGGCGCGTGACAGATATCATGGGTGAGATATCCGCCGCTTCAGCCGAGCAACAAACCGGTATTGAACAGGTTGCACTGGCGGTCACGCAGATGGACGAAGTGACCCAGCAGAACGCCGCGCTCGTCGAAGAGGCGGCATACGGCCGCGCAGTCACTTGAGGAACAGGGGCGCGACCTGAAGGCGACCGTTGCGGCATTTAAATTGTCAGAATATGAGGGGCGACTTTAGAAAGCGGAATTTAAACCACGTTTGGCCGATTTCATATCGCTGGCTGAGACCGCGAGCAGATCTTGGCCCGACCAGGAGGGCCGTCAAGAAACGCGCTTTTTCGTTCGCTTAGGCCGACCAGCCATCAGCGGACATCAGTCTCGCGTAGCTCTTCGCCTCGCTGCAATGATGCAATCAACGGACACGACACATTACCCCTGCGCAAACGGCACGCGCACACGAACTGGGTGAGGACCGCTTCCAAGCACCCGAGATCGGCGAGCTTGTCCTGAATATCTCGGGGCTTGTGCTCGGTGAGGCTGCTCGCCTCGTCATCGTGCGCCCCATGTGCCGATCATCGCGGTAACGAGTGCGGCATCGTGTCCCGAGCACGCGAGCTCAAGCTTTACGCCGTTTGGCAAATCAGCCGACAGCCGTGCCAGCGTCCCTGATCGCGGCGACAAACGCGTTGGCTCCGGGACTGATACGGGCCGCGCAGCGGGTGATGAAACCAGCACCCGCCGCATCATCGATCGCGATGACCGGGAAGAAGGCTGACGACGCGACCGCCATGTCCTCCCTCACGGGCGCATTTGACTGTTCGCGCAGCCGAACCCATTTGTGCAACTGGTTAGCATTCACCCCAGCCTTCAGGGGCCAGGCCCGACAGTGATGCGTCCGCTTGCAAGCAGGCAGTGATCAGCCGATGCTTGTCTGCCGGGTCGAAGCTGCGTTTTCGTTGTTCGCTTTGCACGCGATAACGACCTGCCGGTCGAGGCGCGATCCAGCGGGTCGTCGAAGCCGGGCAGGCCAGACCATTCGATTGGCTTCGCGAGAAGGAGGCACGCGACGGACAAACTATCGATCATCGGCTGGCTTCGCAGGTCATTGTGCCTCGGCAGTTCTGAACTGCGCGAGATGCGACGCGTTGTGCGGGCCGCCAACCTCGAATGGGCCTGCCCGCGCCGTATCTTGGCTTGACCCCGTATCCTTTTCCGGGCGATGTCCCGCATCGCACCTGGTAGTCGCCTCAGGCACCGGACGGTGCGAAGCGGCCAGCCTTAGCCTGCGCTCGAGCAAATGATGGTCGGCGCGGTGTAGGGCGACGGATAGTCGGAATCCGGGCCGCTCAGGACGCGCAGGCGCTGGGTCGCGAGGACGTCAGCTTGCGTTTGCTCGCGGCGGGTGAGATTAGCGGGCGTGGCGCCGTGCGGTAGCGGTTCGTTGACGCCGCATGTCAGCATCTTGCCGTCGGCGAGCTGTACGGTCGTTTGATAGACGTAATCGGGTTGCGCAGCCATGCCGTCGGTCGACCAGAAAGTGACGACGCCGAGCAGCGCGCAGGTGAAGTGTCGAATCATCATGATGTGTTCCTTGTTAATCGTCCTCGTCATTTGACATCGGCCGACGCTTTTGAGATATGGCATATCCTGAAACTCTCTTTTTCAGGATATGCGCTTTGTTGTACGGAGACGCGAACCCAAGGTATTCGTCCCTTTCGTGATGCGACACGTGTCGCCGTCAGCCGCGCGCGTCAAGCGGTACGTAGTAGACGGTAAGGCTCGTTTCTGTTTCGCTGCGCTCTGCGTTTGCGCGAACGGTCACAAGTGCGGCGACCTGCTGTACGACCGGCGGTTGCCTATTCAGACATGCGTAACCGGCACGAGGCGGCTGTGATTGACCTGGGGTTCACCCGGCGACGCGGAGGAAATCGACACTGCCGGCGCGCCGCGCGGTATGAGATGCGAGCCCAGTTCCGTAGGCGCAAGATATGTGAACTGTTAAAAACCTCGTTAGATGAGATGCGCCAAAGCGGCCGCCAAGCCCAGACCATAAGGCGGGCAGCCGGTTGCTTCAGTCACGGAAGGGGGCACGTTTTCACAAGTGCTGCGTCGGTAGCCAGAGGCAGGTGCCACGCGGACTGACCCGGGAACAGTCGGGTTGGCAGGGACGGTCGGAACGTGGTCCCGGTTTTACGGATGGTGATTCGGCGGGATCAACTGATCTAAATGGCCATCCCTTTGCGGGTCGACAGGACAGGCGACGTGTCTGCGGGGTGAAGGGCGGTGACGCAAGTTCCGCAGTCAGTTAACCTGCGGACTGCGTGCAAATAGTCGCACAGCGGTCCGGCGGGGGAAATCGTTAGGTTGGTGCGAAATCTGACGGTAGTCAGATGCAGAGACGCGTGCAGCAAGACTCGACGGCTGTGCGGCTGGTACGCAACCGGGGATTGCGCAAGCTATTGATCAATATCGATCTTTCGAAACCAACTGCCAGAATTCGCACGGAAGTGCGACAACCCCGATGCTCAGTTGACAAGCTCGCACCTCACGACGGGCGCCGTATAGGGGGACGGGTAGTCCGATCTGGGGCCGCTCAACACGCGCAGGCGCTGCGTGGCTAGCACCTCGGCCTTGCGCTGATCACTCAGGTCAAGCGTAGTGCTTGAGACGCGCCCGGCATCCGCAGGCTCATTCACGGCACAATGCGCCGTTTTACCCTCGGGCAGACGTACGGTTGTCTCGTACGCGTAGTCGGGCTGCACGGCCTGGCAAGCAGTGCTGCAAACAGTCACTGCAACCAGCACGATACGCTTTGCAGGATCATCCACTTTCCTCTCTCCGAAAAAACTGCATGATCATTTGACCCGTCCTCCCTCGGACCGTTCGGGTCGTTTGGAGGAAAGCCGTTCTACAGGGGGGTAGACCAAGCTGAGCGCAAATTTCTGTCATAAACGCCAGGGTTATATCGACGCACAGAACTAACCGGAAACATCGCAGCCAATGCCAATGATCAGATCCCAAATGACGGTGGCGCGGTGACTACGAGCAGAGAGAAGAGAACTGTCAGAACAAATCAGCTCAATCTCCGAGAACCGCGCGCCGATGGCGCGTAACGTGTAACGAATAGACCGAGTCCGCAACCGCATCGTGTCTGGCGAGAACGAGCAAAAACTGAACGTGAGGCAACCGGCGCAAACGCGCCACACTGCCCTTGAGGGCTCACCGCGCACCTCTTCGCCTCTGGCGCGACTTTGAGATGAACCTTCAGTTGCCACGGCAGGTCGCGCCGCGGCCGGTTCGACCGATTGCCCGTCCCACGCGGGGCCGCGCCGCACCGGCAGGGTGTGAATCAGTCGACCCGGGCCGGACCCGACCGGGCAGCCCCGTCGCCGCACGAGAAACGAACCGCAACCGGCAGATCATTGTCTTCGGCAAACCCGACAACGAAGTCAAAGGCTTCCGGACAAACGCTTCGGAGTTCACCGGACACAATCAGGCATTTCACGCCAGTATCGACGACCGGCATGGCGAGGCGCGTCGAGGCGATGTGAATCCCGGGCCGACGCTCCCCGACGAACAGGATGATGACGCCCATCAGACGCTCGGCCCAGTCGCCCGGTCGGAAGACTGTCCGGTGGTGCGTGCGGCCACTGATCAGATAGTGTTCGCTTCCGTCGGCTACCGTCATGCGTCTACGGTCGATGGCCCCGACGCCATCCAGTTCTGCCTGCCGGGTTCCACGGCGGACGGCATGTCCGTTTCAGCCAGCCGGAACACGGCCACCGCATGGTCGAGCGCGCGCGCCTGTTCTTCAAGCGACGCAGCCGCCGCTGCGGCCTGCTCGACCAGTGCGGCGTTCTGCTGGGTCGCGTTATCCATCTGCGTCACGGCGCGATTGATCTGATCGATACCGCGCGACTGTTCCTCCGAGGCCACACTAATTTCGCTGACGATGCCGGTAACGTTGCGGGCCGCCGCGACGATTTCGGTCATTGTGTTACCCGCGCGAGCCGCCAAATCGGCACCGTTCTTCACCTTCGCAACCGAATCGCCAATCAGCTCTCTGATTTCCTTCGCTGCAGCGGCCGAACGTTGCGCGAGCGTGCGGACTTCGCCCGCGACCACCGCGAATCCGCGCCCTTCCTCGCCGGCACGCGCAGCTTCGACGGCTGCATTCAGAGCGAGGATGTTGGTCTGGAACGCAATGCCCTCGATCGCGCCAATGATGTCGACGATCCGGTTTGAACTCGACGACATGTCCGCAATCACATCGACAACCTGACCGACAACGTCGCCACCGCGTTCCGCGACTTCCGACGCGTTTTCGGCGAGCGTGCTGGCCTGCCGCGCGTTGTCGGCGTTTTGCCGGACGGTCGCAGTCAACTCTTCCATGCTCGATGCGGTCTCCTCCAAAGTCGCCGCCTGCTGCTCGGTACGTGTCGACAGATCGCCATTGCCACTCGCGATTTCGCGGACGCCATGGGTGATCGCCGCCGTCCCGCGCCGCACCTGCCCCACGGCGGCAGCAAGCCCCGCCTGCATTCGCGCCAGTGCAGCCATCAACCGGCCCATCTCGTTGGCGCGCAGCGTATCGATCGCGCCTGTCAGATCTCCGGCTGCAATGCGCTCGAAATGTTGAATCGCCTGATTAATGGGCCGCACGATCGACGCCGTCAACGCGAAACGAGCGAACACGCCCAGCACGATCGAGGCGGATCCGATCGCGCCAAAGAGCCAGAGCAGCATATGGAAATGCTGTTGCGCCGACGCGAAACGCGCCTGTTGCTGGTTTGCCTGAAAATCCTCGAGCGCGAGCGCGGCGCTCCGGTAGTCACTGAACAGTGTGTCAGGCGCCTGTCGCTGCGTCGTGCGAAACGACATGAAATCGTTCTGGTCGAGCGCCGTAATTTCAGGCGCAAGCGCCTGTTTCATCAATTGCTCGCGCTTCGCGTGCAGTGCGTCGGCCAGCTTCCTCTCGACCTCGTTCGAAGGCGGTTGCGCCGCATAGGCAACCAGTTCGTGATCGCTGCTGGCCTGCTCGGCATGCACCCGGGCGAGCACTGCGTCGGTCGGTTTGCCCTGCGCGACGAGCGTTTCGTACGCACCGAGATCGACCCGCACCTGCAGAAGCGCGTCGCTGCTGGCGGTCAGGTGTCGCAGCGACGCCGTTTCCTCGCGGTACATCCTGTCGAGCGCCGTGTTGGCCGCTTTCAGACCCGCGATCGATGTTGCGATTACGAGCATCAGCGCTGCTGAATAACCGGCGATGGTGATCGTCAAAGCTGTTCGGATAGTGGTATCTCTGAACATGGTTGTCTTCTTCCCCGACCCGCTGAACAGAAAAAAAGCGGCAGGCGGATATATCCGCCGCCGCAAATTGTAGGAAATCGATCAGAAAGATCTACTGCGAGGAGCTGATGCCTAGATCAGAAGCGCGTACGGATACCCGTGGCCACTTCGAGCTGGTTGTTGTGACCAAACGTTGTCGAGACCGTATAGCCACCATGCAGTTTCATGTAGTCGGCGGCCAGATACACCTCTGTGCGCTTCGAGAGGTGGTAGAAAGCTGACGCGTAGACCGTCTCCTTGTAGCCGTTGTGAACCGTCGTGGCCGTCGTGTCGAATGCGCCGGAGTTGGCGTTCGGGATGTCACCGTCGCTGTTGTAGGCGGCGTTCTTCACATGCATCTGCTGATAGCCGAGTTCATAGTCGAACGGACCCTTTGGTGCGAGCTTGAACGACACCGTCCACGCATTGTCCTCCCGATCCGGCAGCGAGCCCTGCTTGCCCGTGTAATGGAAGTAGCCGGCGTTGACACGGCCGATGCCGAAACGATAGTCGCCCCCCACCGAGTACGTTTGATCAGTAAAACCGCCGTTGTTCGTGTGGCTGTAGAAGCCGCCGATGGAGGCCGGCCCAACGTTCCAGCCGAGCGCGGCCTGGTAGCCCGAGCCGTTGGCGAACTGCGTCGAGTTGCTGAACTGATAGCCGGCGGCCGCATAAATGCCGTTGCTGAAGAGCTTGCGCCACTGGATGCCGTTCTCGGAACGCGTACCAGTCGGGCCAGCCGCGTAGAACACCAGTTGCTTGAAGTTATTGGAATTGGTGTAGGCGCCTTCGTTCGTCGAGAACTTCGCGCTGACGTACGGGTCGGCGTAAAGTCCCGAGAAATCCTTCGCGACCGTATCCTGGAAGCCGGCCGTCACCTGGCCGATCGTAGCGTTCTCGACGCCGACCCAGGAGTCACGGTCGAAGAGCTGACCGGGATCTTCCATGTTGCCGTTCGCGGCAACGAATTCGCTTTCCAACTTGAAAATGATCTTATTGCCACCACCGATGTCCTCGGCGCCGTGCACGCCCCAACGGCTGCCGCTGAACCACGGCTCGCCCGCGTGGCCCATGCCGATCACGTGCTTGCCGGCTGCGTCGGCATTCGTCGTGTAGGCGACCGCGCTCAAATCGATGAGACCATAGAGTTGCACGCTCGACTGTGCATGCGCGCCGCTCGCCGCCAAAGCGCCTGCTGCGACGGCCAGGGTCATATACTTTTGCTTCAAGGTCATCTCCTCTGATTACTGCGTTGAAATTTTTGTTCTGGTTGCCTGCTGCAACTGCGGTCCGGACATCTGGATGACAGTCCCGTTCCGTCAATGAGCGCTATCCTAGTGACGTCAATCCTTCAGGCAGCTTTCCCGTATCATTCGCACAACTAAGTGAATTCACTTATATACGCCACTGATTTAGCATCCGCTACGTCGTATCCCTGCTGCGCAAAATGTAGCCAAGCCCACGCAACGTCATGATCTGTGCGCTCGACAAGGCCAGGTGCCTGCGCAAACGGTGAATATAGATGTCTATAGCATCCGCGCTAGGCTCGTCGTCGAGACTGAACACGCTTTCCATAAGGGTTGCCTTCGAAACTGTTTTCCCCTGTCTCAGCATCAGCGCTTCGAGGACGGTGTGCTCACGAGGTCGCAACGCGAGCGGCTGGTCGTTAAGACGGAAATCACGCGTGTCGGGTATGTACTTCAAGTTGCCACAAACGAGACAGTCCGACATTGCACCTGCCTGCCTGCGGATCAGCGCCTTGATCCGCGCCACCAGTTCCCGTGCATCGAATGGCTTGACGACATAATCGTCGGCGCCCGCGCTAAAACAGTCGACCTTGTCGTCTGTCGAGCCATGCGCCGTCAGGATCAGTACGGGCACCTTGTCGCCACGGCGGCGCAGTCGTGCCAGCACTTCCTTGCCGTCCATTCCTGGCAGTTGGATGTCCAGTAGCACCACGTCGTAGCATTGAGCCGCCAGCGCCCTATCCGCGCTTTCGCCGTCGCCGACGCAATCGATCGCGAAGTTTTCACTGCGCAGCAGGTTGACAATCCAGTGCGCGAGTTCCGCGTTGTCTTCCACGAGCAGCAGCTTCATTGCTTTTCCTCAATCGCGCGACGCGCCCAGCGGCGGCCAATATGCTCAACCTCCTGTGCCGGCCCACCGTGCCAGCCTGAGACCAGGGAAACCCGTGGACATTTGACAACCCGAGTCCGGTGAGCCCGACGTCGGCTATGCCGCGATGAAAGCGATCGAACCCATACGCGCCTCCGCGGAAATACCCGAACCGCTCAACCCACCTCACGACCCGGTCGCCCGACGGCGACCCGAGTGCCTTCAGCACAGCAGCGAACTCGTCACGGACAGCGGATCTTCTTCTGCGTCGGCATCGTCACTCGACGTTCCGCCAACGACAACAAGGCGATGTGTTGCACCAGAGCATCCGTCCGCCACGTCGTGCCGCTCTGTCCCTTCGCTCCAGCGACAATCATCCTTCCCCCTGAAGCTCAGAATGCCGCAGGCCGCCACTTCAGCAGTCGCTTCTCCAGCGCGGTAAGCAGATAGTCGGCCGTGAGCGCGACCACCGCGAGCACGATCATCGCGGCGAACACGCCGCTCGCATTGAATGCGCCTTGCGCCGTCGAGATCAGCAGGCCGATGCCCTGCTTTGAACCGAGGAACTCGCCGACTACCGCACCGACCAGCGCGAAACCGAAGCTCACGTGCAGGCTGGCCAGAATCCACGACAGCGCTGATGGAATCACCACTGACGTGGTCAACTGACGCTTTGAGGCACCGAGGATCTGAGCATTCGCAATCATGTAGCGGTCGGCTTCACGCACGCCTTGGAACGCATTGCCGAACACGACGAAGAACACCATCACGACGGCCAACGCGACTTTCGATGCCATGCCCAAACCAAGCGCGATCACGAACACTGACCCCAGCACCACGCGCGGGATCGAGTTGGCGATCTGGATGTAAATGCTGAACACGTCGGAGAGCAGCTTGTTGCGACCCAGCACCACACCGCACACGATGCCGCCGACTGAGCCAATCAGAAAACCCAGGAAGGTTTCTTCGAGCGTGACCCAGACCTGCTGCAGCAGCGGCCCCTGCGACGTGCCGTTGACAAACCAGTCGACGATCTGCGTGAAAATCGCAGACGGCATCGAGAAGAAGAAGGGATCAATCCATTTGAATCGTCCACCCATTTCCCACCCACCCAGCACGATCACCAGCACCAGTACCCGCAGGCCGATAATCAGTGTATGCCGCTGGCGTAGCCGCCGCTGTGCGATCTTTTCAACATTGGCCAGCGACGCGCTATCGAAGCCCGTCTGCAATGCGTATTCAGGAGTTGCCATCTGTGTTGTTCCGGTGTCAGGTTGTATCAGTCGATCCATGTCAGGCGATCTGCACTTCCTCGCGCAGGTCATGCCAGATATCGCGCGAGATTTCGATGAAGCGCGGCGCGTAGCGGATCTCCGAGGTGACACGCGGACGCGGCAGATCGATCTCGTAGACCTTCTTCAGTGTCGCGGGCCGTGCGGTCAGCACGAATACGCGATCGGCCAGCGCGATTGCTTCTTCAAGATCGTGCGTGACAAACACCACCGACCCCGAATTCGCCGACCACAGCTGCAGCAGTTCGTCCTGCATCAACGTGCGCGTCTGCATGTCGAGCGCCGAGAATGGCTCGTCCATCAGCAGGATTTCCGGCTTGTTGATGAAGGTCTGCGCGAGCGCGACGCGTTTTCTCATTCCGCCTGACAGCTGATGGGGATAATGCTTCCCGAACTTCTCGAGTCCGACGCGGCGCAGCCACTCATTGGCCTCGTCGTGCGCGGCCGATTTCGAGCGGCCGCGGTAGAGCGGCCCAGCTGCCACGTTGTCGAGCACCGAGCGCCACGGAAACACTGCGTCGGCCTGAAACACGAAACCGATGCGCGGATCGATGCCGTCCACAGGCGCGCCCATCACACGCACTTCGCCGGTAGTCGGCTTCAGCAGCCCGGTGATCATGCTGAGCGTCGTCGACTTGCCACAGCCGGTCGGCCCGACCACCGCGACGAATTCGCCTTTCGCGACGGACATGCTGAAATCACGCAACGCAATCGTCGCCTTGCCGTCCGGAGAAATAAAGCGGCATGACACCGAGTCGAACTCGATCACCGGCGCGTCTTTTGAAACAACGTGGTTCATCAGGTAAATCCAGGAAAGTGGCCGGTACCGCGAAGGCGGCACCGGCCGCGTAACGAAACCAGTTGCATCAGGCACAAAGGCGCAACCGGCAGGCACGGACTTACTTCGCGCTAACGAACTCGTTGGTGTAGGTTTTCGCCAGCTCGATATGCTTGCCCTTGACCGACGGATTGAACGCCGACAACACCTTGAGCACCGTCGTCGGTCCATCAGCCGGCATCTTGCCGTCCGCCGTGTACATCGGCAGCGAAGCCTTCAGCGCGCTCACGTAGAGCGGCTTGTCCTTCTGATAGTCGTCGGGCATCTTCGCGGCGATTTCTTCCGCACTGTGCGTGTGGATGAACTGCATAGTGCGAACGAACGCGTGCGCGAGCTTCGCTGCTTCAGCCTTGTGCGAATCGGCCCATGCCGCCTGCACATAGAGGCTCGACGCCGGGTAGGTGCCGCCCAACGCTGCCTTCGTGCCCTCGACCGAGCGCATATCGACGAGTACCTTGGCGTCACCAGACTTCTGCAATGCAGACACGGTGGGCTCGGTCGTCATGCCCGCGTCGATCCGGCCTTGCTTGATCGCCGCGATGAAGCTCGCGTCAGCGCCCACCGGCAGCATCGTGTATTCGGTCGACTGAATGCCGTGCTGGCCGGCCAGGTATTGCGTCAGGAAGCTGGTTGAAGAACCAAGACCCGTCACGCCGAGCGTCTTGCCCTTGACGTCAGCCATCGATTTGACCGTGTCGGCCGCCTTGGCCGACACCATTTCGACCTCGCCAGGCACCTGTCCAAACACCACAATCGCCTTGACGTCCTTTCCTTTGGTCTGCAGATCAATGGTGTGGTCGTAGAAACCAACGACTGCCTGAACAGCGCCAGCCAGCAGTTCGTTTTCAGCGTCAACGCCGGCCGGTTGCGACAGCAGTTCGACGTCGAGCCCTTCATCCTTGAAATAGCCGAGCTGCTCGGTCAGGCGTGCCGGCAGATAGATCAGCTTCGTGATGCCGCCCACCATGATCGTGATCTTCCCGCTGTCAGCGGCGCTCGCGTGCTGCGACGCGAGGCCGAACAGCAGGCTGGAAGCAAGAGCGATCTGGCGCAGCGTGCGAAAGCTAGGGGTCATCGATAGTCTCCGTTATTGTCCGGTGCGGCGGAATGCCGCCCGTCTGCATCGATGGGGCGATTCTAGGGGAACAAATCCTTCTTCCGACTTACACCGGGACGGGTTTTTCATAGGGGATTTCCATGATTCGCAGTTATCACGGGTTGGCAATTGATCTGTTCCGCTCTAAAAGCCGTTCAGGGCGGCGGCATCAGGAAGCGTTCCGCCGGAATGGTTGTCCGCACCAGGCCTGAAGCCCGCTGACTCGACATCGTTTAAGCGGCTCGGTCGTCGCTTCGCATGATCTGTCGTTGCGCGCGATCGTGAAATTTCGCCGGAATGGCATTAACTCTTTGTTCTACGAAATGAATTCGCGTTATCGACGAACGCATCGAATGCGAACCCTGATGCACGGTTGGCGGAGCACGTGCTGCGCCCCGCCCCTCCTTACCTGCAGTCAGCGCGTCGCCGCGCAGACACCACGTTGCACAGGCGCAATGCGCTGTCGGCAGGTTGAAAAACGTCAAGAAAAAGCCAGCCAGAAGCCGGCGCAAAAGATCCGGTTACGCGATGAGTGAACCGGAATGGCATGGACGGCGAACATTGGGGAGAGCCGCGTGTCGATTTGCCCAGCCTCCTCCGAAGACCATGCCGACAAAACCGCGAACAAACCCTGATTCGTATAAGTATCCCCGCGTGATGGAAGACCTTGCTTGAGACATCCAGCTGTGTTCACGATCAGAATGCGACCGCCGTTCACACCTGGCGCGGTTCGCGAATTGCAAGGTGGAAAGCGCCTCGGCGGGCCTGCGAAGCGCGAGCACCACGCTGTAAGTCGATCCATGCGATGTGGAAGCGCCGGGCAGCAGAGCCGAGACGCCAAGGATCTGGGCGTTGCGTAACATATGAGAGATTTCCGCTGCCGTTTCTGTGGTCGCACTTTCGGGCACCCGGATCGGTCCGGGGCGATCCCTTGACATTGGCAGATCGGGGAACCTAGGCGAACGACAATCCCCCATGGCTTGCGCCCTGGCGCGCGCCACCACCCCGCGCGCCATTGGGGCCTCCGGAACGGCGGGTTCCAGCTTGCGCGCGAGGGGCGGCTTCCCCACCGGCGCGCACCATCCCGGCGAATCGTTTTTCCAGTCTGCCGAAGACTGCCCCGTCGCGGGACGTCAGTCCACCGAAGGCCTGTTCTGATTCTATCCCTTTACGACGGCGCTTTCTGGACCGGTGCTCCCGGAAGCTGGCTGGAGCCTGTTCACGCCGGGTCGAACGGCGAAACCTTGTTCCGGCCAGTAGCCTTGGCGTTGTACAGCGCCTCGTCAGCGGCCTTGATCACTGCGGTCACGTCGCCGTCCTGTTCGGGCGCCCAGCTCGCCGCACCGATGCTGGCGGTCACGCGTCCGTATTCGCTGCCGGCATGCTCAATCGCCAGCTCGCTGATTGCCGCGCGGATCTGTTCGGCGATCAGCGCGGCGCCCGCAGGCAGCGTATCGGGCAGCACGACGACGAACTCCTCCCCACCGTAGCGTGCGGCGCTGTCCGCGGGCCGCCGGATATTGTCCCCGATGCATCGGGCGACGGCGGCCAGCGCATCGTCCCCTGCCTGATGGCCATATGTGTCGTTGTAGGCCTTGAACCGGTCGATATCGACGAACAGCAGCGAAAACATGCTGCGCGTGCGGCGGGCGCGGCGCCACTCCTGGTCGAGAATCTCGCCGAGGGTGCGTCGGTTATTGAGGCCGGTCAGGCCGTCCGTTTTCGCGAGCAGTTCCAGTTCCGACTCCGCACGCATGCGGCGCCGCAACTGAGCGCCCAGCAGGAACGCGAGCACGACGAACCCCAGCGCGAATGCGGCCATCAGCGATCCGATCGTAATCGCGCGCTGTCGCCAGGCCGTATAGATGTCCCGCTCGGCCTCAGCCACCATGATGATCAGCGGCAGGTCCGGAAAATTCCTGAAGTAATACAGGCGGCGCACGCCGTCAATCGACGCGGTTTCGGAGAAGCTGCCTTCCGGCGCCGACCTGAACTGCCGGAACGTGCTCGCCTTGCTTATATCTCGCCCAATGGTGTGGACGTTGTACGGCTGACGCATGACCATGATGCCGTCGCTGCCGATCACGGACACGGCGCCATGCGGCCCGAGTGACAACCCGGCGAACAGGTTGTGGAAATACTCGAGGTTCATGGCAATCAGCACAATGCCGGCAAACGAGCCGTCCGGATGCGAAAGGCGCCGGCTCAGCGCAATGCTGAGGGTGCCGTTGCGCAGTCGCGAGGCAAACGGATCGCTGATATAGAGACCGACGTTCGGGTTATCGCGCTGAACCGTGAAATACTTCCGGTCCGAGAAATTACCCTGGCGCGGCACATCGCCGGCCGAGTCAACAACGATGTTGCCGGATGCATTCAGCACCAGCATCGAACCCAGGTATTTCGCGGTCGCAGCCCGGTCGAACAGCACCTGTCGCCGCAGGCCGGGCGGTAGTGACAACACCGCCGGGTCGCGCATGCCGTCGACGACCGCCTGCAGCGATAGCGCGTACAGCTCGAAATTCCGTTCAATATCGCGCTCGGCGATCAGTGCAAGGTTGCGCGACGTCTCACGGGCGCGGTCCATCGCGTCCATGCGCCCCTGATACAGCACCGTTGCGCATAGGGAGACCATGACCAGCGCGGTAAAGATTCCACCCAGGATAATCGCATGGGGCACCAGGCGGCTGCGCCATAGGCGTCCGGCCAGCGACAAAAGCGCGCTGTTCTTTTTCTGGTCGGTCTGCATATGCCTTTCCTGTCTTGAGGAAAATCCGCCGCACGGGCGCCCTGCGGGGCGGACCGCGCGTCTCGGGGATCAGTGGATGCTGTGGGCGATCGATAAACGCACAACCGAACCGCCACGCTATTCGGGTGTCTTTTAGCCGTGCACGTCCCGACTCGCCCTGCCAAAAGGGCAGAACATTTTACCGGATGGCTGATGCATTATCGGCAATTTATCTATTTTCTTGATGCTCCTCACGCCATTGGCGGTTCCCAGCCCTGCAGGCATCGAGCCGCGTCAGGCGGAAATATTTGCTGGTGTCGCTAGCACGACATGCGTTCACGACACGACGCACTAGAGCGATGGCGGGGCTGCACTGTAAGTTGCAGTCCGAATGCCGTTCGCGAAACTACGGTCGCCGTGATCGTGTAGAAATCGCGAATCGGTCCGACACACCATGCATCACGGGCTACTGTTGATAGGCCAAATCCGCACGACGGTTTTGCGCCCACGATGCTTCATCGTGTCCGGTTGCGACCGGCTTTTCCTTTCCGAAACTGACCGCCTCGAGCTGCGAATCGGGAACGCCAAACAAAATCAGCTCACGGCGGACGGCCTCGGAACGCTTTTGACCGAGCGCCAGGTTGTATTCGCTCGTGCCACGTTCATCAGTGTTGCCCTGAATGCGCACGTGGCGTTGTGGATGGCTTTTCAGATATTGCGCGTGCAGTTTCAGAAGCGGCTCATATTCCGGCTTGACGGTATAGTCGTCGAAGTCGAAGTAGACACTGCGTTTAGCGAGCGGACTGTTCGGGTCGTTCAGCGGGTCGACCCCTATCTGGGTAACGGCGTTCGGGTTCGTTTGTGCGCCAACACCGCCACTGGCACCAGTTGCGTTGGCGCCCTCGTTCAGCTTGACGCCCGAGTGACATGCGGTCAGTGTCCCGACGAGCAGAACTGCGAGCAACTTGAGAATTCTTGATGTCATTTGGTCTCTCCTTACGTGGTTTAAACACTGCCAGCAACAACGAATCATCATGGCGACAACCTCCCGCGACGGTCACCAGCCCCGGCAATCACCTGTCATCGTCACTCTCATGAAGGAAAAAGCGGCCACCGCGCAAATACTCAAACCACCCTTTGCCATGCGACTCACCACCTCGCCACGCTGGGTAATACGCTGGTCCATGGACCACGGGAGGGAGTCGATATGCCACCAGCGGAAAGTCATTCTTGACGACGGACATGTCGCTCGCAATGGATGTCGTGTTGACCTCGACCGGATTGAGCATTCCGATGTCGATGCGCGCTTCCGAATGGGCGCTAGCTATTGGGCTCACGCATGCAGTCGAAACGACAATTAGCAAAGCGGCTGGACCGTGTCTCATGGCTTCTTTTTCTCCAACCTGCCGACCCGTTAATGGTGCCGACCGGCATCGCATCAAGTCCCGTTCCCTTCACCGATTCTGGGACAGAGCGCATGCGCCGTCCCTGTGTCGGTACGTCCCAGGCATTCAATGCGGAAATAGTCTCGCCATAACGCCGAGAACGCCAATGGCTACAACCAGTGCAACAATCACGACGGGGAGCACGAGAACGATAACCCACAGGCTCTTCAACACTCCTGACTCCCAACTCGTCGGACGAGCAAGCCCCGATGGTCCGGGAATTGTCGTTGGGGCGATTCTCGCACCTCGCCGCGCGGCGGCTGATTGTGCATGAACGTCTCCGTTTCGACGTTCTTCCCGTGTCGTGGCTTGATGTCTCATTAGCGCCTCGCACCTCACTGTCGAATCTGCTCGACTAAGCTTTGTCGAGCGCCGTCAATCAGAAACGACCCTCCGGTCCCCTTCGTACCTGCAGCGCCGGGAAACGAAACGTCGCGGTCACCGCGTAACCCTCGGCCGTCATCGGTTGCCCCCAATGTCGCAGACTCACCATGGCAGCGCCTGATTGGGTCGGTGTCGACATGGCAATCAAGCTGGTTTGTGTTATCGCCAGACGGATAGTTGGAGTTCAGTCGCCGCGCATGGCCGATTCCGTTGTCTACATAGGCCATATGAACACTTCATGCGCGTGTGCGCCAGTTACGACACTCACCGCGCGACGGACCTGCTTTCCGTTGTAGATGGCGGTCACGGTGTACCTGCCATTCGGTAGCGAAATCAGCATGAACGGACCCCGCGAGCTTGTATCCAGCACAACGGTACCGTGTGCGTCGGAAATCTGGACTGGTATGTCCGCGAGATAGTCGTTCCCTGCATTCGTCTTTCCGGCGAACTCGAGAACAAGCGGATAGTTCCCCATCTCCCCCTTGATTGCTGTCGACTCGTCACTACCCACGCCACCGGACAAATAGCTTATGCCCCCCGAGTGCTGCACTGGTGGAAGTCCCTCCGGCATGGCCAACGCGAGTTGTGCGGTGCCGGCGAGCACGAGAGCCATGGCACCTAATCGCAATATCGAATGATGCTTCATGTTGACCTCCGTCGAACGCCTTGAAATACGGGAGCATCCGGCGCGGGTACTCCTATCCTAAGTCGATTGCCACGAAAATCGGACGACCATCACGCTGAACCAGCAGCGCGACACTGTTGCCAGCATTCTTTAGCTCATCACGTAGCTGAGCCGCATTTGACACCGGTGTATTGTTGACCCGCGAGACAATGTCTCCCGGTTGAATGCCAGCCAGTGCTGCAGGACCTTCACTCTGCTCGACACGGACACCGTCAGTCACCCCGACCTTGCGCTTCTCTTCGGATGTCAGACTGCGCACCGTCAAACCAATCTGACCAACTGCGGTCCGGGCAGGCGTATCGGAGGCTAGCAGGTAGCCCTTCACGGCAGCCAGCACAACCAGTGCCTCAAGGGTTTCATGGTCTCGCCAGAATTGAACACGCACCATGGAACCGGGACGCAGGTCGGCCACGGCCATCGGCAATTGCGTCGAATCGCGGATTGTTACGCCATTCAGTTTCAGGATGATATCTCCGGCACGCAGGCCCGATTTGGCTGACGGTCCGTTCCTGTCGACTGAACTGATGAGCGCGCCGACCGGTTCTGGCATCCCGAAAGACCGCGCGAGCGGCGCGGTGACTTCCTGAACGCTCAAGCCCAGGCGGCCGTGTTCGACTTTCCCGTGAAGCTGCAATTGCCGTTCGATTCTCATCGCGACATCAATCGGAATCGCGAATGAAAGTCCCTGGAACGTTGGGTGAACGGGTGCCTCAATGCCGATGACGTCGCCGTTCAAATCGAACAGCGGCCCGCCGGAATCACCGGCATTCAGAGTTAGGTCGGTCTGAATCAGGGGGACATACGTTTCGTCCGGAATCAGTCGTCCCTTGCTGCTGATGATGCCGGCAGTGGCCGTATTCTCAAACCCATAAGGTGAGCTGATGGAGACGACCCATTGGCCGACTCTCGCCTCGGACGGTTTCCCGATTTTCACAGTCGGAAGGTCACGCGCATCGATTTTCAGCAGCGCAACGTCACTCGGCGCGTCAATACCAACAACGGAGGCCTTGAATTCGCGACGGTCGGTTAGCTCGACTCTAATCTGCGTTGCACCTGCGACCACTTTGGCGTCAGTGAGAATGTATCCATACGGGCTGATGATGAAGCCCGAGCCAAGGCTTCCCGACGGCAATATGCCTTCACTGGACCGGCTGGAGGAGAATTGTCTGAAGAACTGGACGAACGGGTTATGCTCGTTCGATGCGGGCGGCCAAAGCTGAGTCAGATTGGCGACATGGCTCCCATGAGCCGCGCTGATATTGACCACAGCGGGCCCGTTCTGCCGCACGATGTCTGCAAAATCCGTCGTAATGCCTGTCGAGAGGACGCGCGGTGGTGTCGGTAGCGCGCTGGGGACCGTCGAACCCTGCACTGCCGACGAATACGCCGGCCCGGACGTGCATCCGACAGACAAAACCGCCACCAGACACGCCGCAACCTGCGCGCGCATCAGATTTCCGGTTCGCATAGCATCGCTCCTGGCGACGTGGAAATGACCCGCGTGACCCCGCGTTTACGCAAGAGCCCCGTATCCATTCCCTACCACGACAATTCCAGCGTAGACCGGCAAACTTAAAGAATTCTTAAAATTCCAGCGGAGATGAAAGCTGGATTGATAGTGCAGAATTGGCGGGGGCGGCACGGCCTGAACATACGACCACCGTGCTCGGCGGCCCATGTGAGGCGACCAGACCGCAGAAGTGGCCACGAACTCGCCGACGCGACTTGATGAGCCGTCCGATTGGTGCGGATAGAGTGCGCGGTGAAGCGCTATAGGACCTATCGTGGCGAGGTCGTCCTTGACGACGCGGTTTAGATTTCGTCGGGACGACGCACAGGGATAGTCGTCTACGTAATGTACCCGAACCTAAGCCGCGCGCCGTTGTCCAATCGCGCGCACTGGGTCGAGAAAGAATGGCAAACGGAAAACCCCGTTCAAATGAAGCGATAGCGCTTGAACGTGTCGTTGACGCCGCACGCGAAGTACACGCAGCGTCAGTAGCACTCGAAGCAAGCTTCCCTGAAAAAGGAAGTGGGAAACCATCGACCTTGCAACTCGCGCGATTCGCAGCCGCCATGCAGGAGTTGCGCGACGCACGTGAGGCATTCGACAGGCTGGTTTACGGCGGCGAACGGTCAGCAAGCTGACCGCCCCGCTCCCGACACACGTCGTACGGAGCCGGCGACTCCTGAGCCGTTCGCTTGCGCGACCAGTCTGACCGCCTGGCTAAGGCAACTTGTCTTTCGATTTACGAGCACGCGTCGGCAAGGCACAGTGCGGTCTCGGTGCTCAATTCGCGCAGCCCTCGGATGACTGAGCACTTAAAGCGCTGTCCTGCTGCGTCGCGACTGGATAACAGGCAACTCGACTCCTGCCGCTGTTCTTCGCTTCATACATCGCCGCATCGGACGCATTCACAAGAGACCTCAAAGTCGGAAACCGCTGGTCCACGGCACAGGCAACCCCGATGCTCACACTCAGAAACTGGTGCGTGCTGGCGACATGCCGGAGTTCCAGCGCTCTTACCGATGCAAGAATCTTTTCCGCCATATGCGCTGCACCGCCGCTATCCGTGTTGGGGAGAAGCACAGTAAATTCCTCGCCACCGTAGCGCCCTGCGATGTCTCCTGGGCGTCTGATGCTTTGACTGATGCAATATGCGACCGCAATCAGCGCGTCATCACCTGCCGAGTGCCCGTACAAATCGTTGAAACCCTTGAAGTGGTCAACGTCGATTAGAAGCATCGACAGTGGCTGCCCGGTTCGCTGGGCACGACGCCACTCGATGTCCGCCATTTCCTCGAAGGTACGACGGTTGTGTAATCCCGTAAGACCATCGGTTCGCGCGAGCACCCGAAGCTCCTCTTCGAATGCAAGACGACGTTTCCATTGCTGCGAAAACAGAAGGGCAAATCCGATAATCATCACGTCGAGTGCGGCCATCAGTGAACCTATCGTCCACGCGCGACCGCGCCATTCGGCGTAAATGTCGTCGGTCGCAAGCGCAACATCGAGAATTATCGGGAATCCATTGATGTGCCGATATGTGTACCAGCGCTTTACTCCATCGAGAGCTGCCGTACCAAAGAACGCGCCATTCGAAGTTTGCGCAAAACGAGTGTAGTTCGCGGTCCCCATCAAACTCCGGCCGATAACCTTCTGGTCATATGGCCGCCTCATCAGCATCGTGCCGTCATCAAGCATTAACGCCATCGAACCGCCTGAACCAAGATTCATGCCGTCGAACAAATAGCGGAAGTAATTGAGTTGAAGTGTGCCGACCACAATACCGGCAAAGCTTCCATCGGGATGAGAAAGTCTGCGGCTGAGCGCAATGGAATCACCTCCTTCACCCAGGCGAGGCAGGAAAGGGTGGCTCACGTAGAGTCCGACATCTGGGGATTTGCGGTGGACCTTGAAGTAGTCGCGGTCGGCAACGTTGAGTCGACGAGCCGGAACGGCCCTTGAATCAATTACAACGTTGCCGGATTCGTCCACAACCAGGAGAGCGCCCAAATCCTTGGCGGACGCTGCGCGGTCGAACAGCACCTTTTGTCTCATGAGCGGCGGAAGCTTGTTGACGCCAGGCTCCTGGAGCCCATCAATGACCGCCTGGAGAGACAGGTCATAGATTTCAAGGTTTCGAGATGTGTCCCGCTCGACGATGAGCGACAGGTTGGTAGCAGCCTCCTGAACTCGGCGAAGCGCATCCTGGCGCATCTCCACCAGAACCAGAGCCGAAATCAGGAATATGGCAAGCGAAACAAACAGGCTAACGCCAATCAGGAGGTTCGGCCGCCGGGGCGTCATTTTTTCACTCTTCGACAGGTTCTAGGTATTTCGGGGTCAGCACTGCACTCCCTGCGTTTTAGCCGTTGCCATCCAACATCAGGTCAATGGCGGGAGCATGCTGGGTACGCCCGTGATGCCCCAATAATCACGGAAGCATAACCGCTGCGGGCACGAGACAATTCATTGAAAAGAAGTAAGTTCAAGTGCTTCTTTCCCGGCTTAACCACAGACATGGATTATGTGGTTCCGCAAAATGCTACAGGAAGCGCTTACACCGAACGCCGCCGATTTACACCAGAATTCGACACGTTGTGACAGACGCGGCTCCTGTTGCAACGGCTGTACACCGGCTTTCGGGAGCTTTAACGGATGTGTCCACCGGACAGACGGCATCCGTAAGCCTTTCGGCTCTGCCTCCACAGAAAAGGACCCACGATGCCGTTGAATCAACACGCACATATGGCAGGATGGTGTTGAACCGAGGATTGCTCGCAGGTCAAACCTTATCGCCTGTGACGAAATGCGTCCCAGCATTCGCTACGGGCCATCCGACCGAGAAGTCGCTTGCGGACATGCTCACGTCGATAGTGTCCTGCGACCAGCAAAGCGGCAATTGCCAGCACTGCTATGCCCATAAACGTTCCTGTGACTTCCACCATTGGACCACCTCATCAACCTGTGTCGATTTCATGCGACTTGCCGCCTGAGCGTCGCCGGCAAACTGAAGCATGACCAACTGAACGGCGTGTTTATCCATAGCGGAGCACGCCTCAAGCGCCCTGTTCTCCACCGAGCATCGCGATTCCCTCCAGCACATCCTGCCCACTGGCCGCCGACGTCTTGAAGTGCTCACTAATCTGCGCCGCGCTGACCTGCTTCGCCTGAACCATGATGCTTTCAACGCTTACTAGCGCCCCGGTCACAGGTTCCCGGGGAGGAACGTGCGTGACTACCACTCCCCCACCTTTTGTTGGCGAAATAATCCACAGGTCGCCATCACCAAAGCTTCCGACATAAACGGACCCAATCCTCGTCTTTCCATGGCTGCTGGGGATTTTTATCTTTTCGGGAGCGGGTTTTCTCGTAACCATCACACACCTCTAGCGCATTGTCATCGAAATGAAAGACAAAAAAGCTCGAAGGCTCTCGCGGTATCGCCTTGCGTACAGGCCGGCAATTTGCAGCAACGCAAAGCGATTCCTCAGAATAGTTCGAATCCGGCACTACGCCAAGAAGTTACCCTTATTAAAAGACAAGAGTCCGACACCGGCCCGGCGCTGTGTTCACCAGAGTATCGCAGCTCCATGCATTTGAGCGGAGGTACCCCGTCACAGTATTGACATCAAACAGGTCTATTTTCGGGCGACCTTTTCCAACAACCACACGCTGTGGAGCACATATGAGACTCATGCAAACCGCGATTGCCGGCCTGACTGGCGCACTCTTCGTCGTCGCGGCTCACGCTACCGACATTACCGGTGCAGGCAGCACGTTCGCCGCACCTATCTACGCCAAGTGGGCCGACGCCTTTCAGAAGGCAAACGGCGGCAAGGTCAACTATCAGGGCATCGGCTCCTCGGGCGGCATCAAACAAATCATCGCCAAGACGGTCGACTTCGCCGGGTCAGACGCACCCTTGAAGGACGACGAACTGGCGAAAGATGGTCTGTTCCAGTTTCCGACCGTTGTCGGTGGCGTGGTGCCGGTCGTCAACCTTCCCGGCATCAAGCCGGGCGAGTTGACTCTATCTGGCGAAGTGCTCGGCGACATGTACCTGGGCAAAATCAAAAAGTGGAATGACCCGGCCATCGCCGCTTTGAACCCAAAAGTTAAGCTCCCCGACACAGATATCGCTGTTGTCCGTCGTGCCGACGGCTCAGGCACAAGCTTCATCTGGACGCACTATCTGTCGCAAGTCAATCCGGAGTGGAAGAGCAAGGTTGGCGAAGGCACGACCGTCAGTTGGCCGACGGGTACGGGTGGTAAGGGTAACGACGGTGTGGCCGCTTTCGTCCAGCGCATCCCGGGCGCCCTTGGCTATGTCGAGTGGGCATACGTGAAGCAGAACCACATGGTCTACACGGCAATGAAAAACGCATCGGGTGCCGTGGTTCAGCCAGAGACGGAAACGTTCAAGGCCGCCGCTGCCGGCGCCAACTGGTCGAAATCGTTCTACCAAATCCTGACGAATGAACCGGGCAAGGATGCGTGGCCGGTCGTCGGCGCAACCTTTGTCCTGCTGCACACCGCGCAGGACAAGCCCGACGAAGGTAAGGAAACGTTGAAGTTCTTCGACTGGGCGTTCAAGAACGGAGACCAGGCTGCACAGGACCTGGATTACATTTCCCTGCCGAAATCCGTGGTTACCGAAATTCGCACGCAATGGAGCGCGAAGGTGAAAGACGCCGCTGGCAAGCCAATCGCTGAATAAGACTTCTAGGCATCAAGCGCGCTCCCTTGCGGAGCGCGCGATACTAGCCTCCCGAGCGGTGCATTTTCGCAAACGAACCGCGCGTCACTCGTCATCGTGTTCGCCGCGCTTTTCCTTGTCCGTATCCCCGGCTCGAAGTGCCGTCAACCCTAGACTGAGCGCCATCATTGCAAGCAGCGCCAGAAAGTACCACCCCCACGAAAACCTCAAGTCCACGGTAACCTCCACTGTCACCCTTCACTGCATCGCAGCGCAAACCCATTCTCCGATTGTAGAAGCCGCGCGGCATAGCAGTTAGTCCAGAAACTGGTGCGCCGCAGCAGGTCCGGCCGCGGAGTTCTAGGTCGCACGAGGCACTGGTCTCTGTGCCACCGAGGGATTTCAGCAACTATTCGAGCTACCGCTGCTTTAGTATTCTACGCAGCGCCCGCATGACATCGCGCTCCGTGTACGCTTGCTTGACGTACTTCCGTGCACGTGCGAACACAGACAGTAGTGCGTAGCGACGCTAGACGGTCCGTGTGTACAACAACATTGATGAATGGCCTTGGTTCCACTGACCCTGCGGAGCGGCCGTGTCACTGGAGGAGCAAAAGAATGCGTTCGACATCTGCGTTTTCCGTCAGGGCCTTCGCATGCCTTGTCAGCCTGGGTGTCTTGACGTACGGCACGCGTGGACTTGCATCGCATCAGCATTTGCATATCGCCTATCTGGCGCTCACGGCGGTCGGAGTAATTACCGGAGCGCTCTTCACCAGTACGTGGTCACTTAAGGCGTAGGCGACAAGTTCACGGACAAATTCGACTAAGTGCGTGATACACCGGCGGACAGACACGCAACGATGGCATGCCGCTCTTGCAATGGCGCCGCGTTGAACGCTCCCCTGCTGAACATGTGCAAGCCAGCGTAATCCGAATCGAGCGGCAAAGCACAGCACGCGAGTTTGTCCAGGCGAACTCGGCCCGTTACTATGTCGGTATAACTATGTCGGTATAAATCCTCCTTGACAGCTACCCGGTGCGGCCTTCGTCTATCGTCAGTTCGCGGTCACGCGCGCTGCCTCCATGGGATATTTTCCCAGGCTGCGAACTCTCCTTTGCGTCAAATCGCCAGCGATTGCATCTCCCGCCGAATTTAAGTTTGTCTTAAGTGCCATCGCGTAGATTGCATTACCGCTCAGTCGGCACTGCGATGGTCAACGACGCTACGTCTTGCGCCAGTGTCATCGCCGCACATGTCGCTGCGGACCTGAGCACATAGCATGGAACGCTTCGTCGATGCAAAGGCGATTGCCGCGTTTGCATTTATGCTGAAACCTAACTGGTCTGGCTGCACCGCAGTTGGCCGAAGACATCTTTGTCAGGTATGGCTCGTCGTCCCTCTGCGGGTCCTGCAGGGTCGACTTTGGGACCCGGAGCTCCGCCGGGTCCGTTTTTTCCCCACTACCAGGCGCTGTCTGCGACGGCGATAATCCGCTCATCCACTCATTCATGATGGAAAACCTACTTTCCGCTACCACCGACATGTCGCAGCCAGCCGGTGTCGTTATCAAATCGTTGTCACGCGGCCTCGCTATATTCCGTCATAGCGTACAAGGAGCATAACCACCTTCCTCGTTCGTCAAATCGCGTGTTGACCGAACTCCATGTGCGTAACAGTTATTGAGGCACATCATGAAGAAGCTCCTTAGCCACCATGAGATTGCGATGTTGTTTGTGCTGTTTAGCGCGCCGGGACAGGTGGCGCTCGCAGACCCCGATGCCGTGACCCTTCAACAGGAACAATTGGTCGAAGTCGTGCCCACAACATCCAAGAAACCCGAATTCCGTGTGACATCGGAGGGTACCGAGCTATTACGACGCCTGGGGCTGGCGAGGACTTGACAGACTGGTCGCCGGGACCAGGACGAGCAGGCACATTGGCACTGCTCGTCCGACCTATGTTGCGCACGTCGAATCAGGGCACTGCCTCGGACTGACTGCGAACGCGGAAGAATTTCTCCACCGGCATGACTGCAACGACCCCGTTTCCAGCTGTGCCGCAGTGAGCAATATCCATGATTGTCCTGATTAGCGCATCGACGCTTTCCGCCTGCACGAAAATTTCGATTTTGATGTGCTCCCTTGTCCAGTCATCGGCGAAGAGATTCGGGTGCGCGCCGAATCCCCTGACTCGCGTAACGGTCACACCATGGATGTCGATAACACCAAGTTTCCTTTCCAGCACTTCCACTACACCAGGCCTGACAATGGCCACGACGCATTTCAGTTCCATGTCTTCCTCCCGCAACGTCGATTGTTAGCGAAGCCGTCTCCTACCCCTTTGGTGCCCATTTTGCATCCACTGCAGCCTGAATCTTGCCGGCATCCTTAACTCTGCCCTGTCTCATTTGGTAGGGCATCTCTCCAATACCCTGGCAACCGTGCATGTCACCGCCATCCGGTCTACAAAGTAAAGAATGGAACGGCGCACGCCGCGCTTCTGGCCTCCGGCACTTTGGTGTGCAGACGCGTCCGTGGTGAAACAATGGCGGTTGCGGTCCTGCTGCTGCAAGCCGTCGCGAAGCAAACACGGGAAACTCTCTCCGACGGCGAAGCCACATGGCCACCCACGCCGCGACCAGCGGTCGGGGTGCACCTCCGGATAACAGACTCCCACAAAGACCGTAAGCGGCTCACGCATGCCGTTCGTCCACGCGCGTGCACGTGAGGCATGATGGTGATCCGGACTTGCACTGTCAGATAGCGGGTGTCGGCGGACTGGCTGGCGGCTGCAGCTTGTCGGCCACGTGCCACGGTAGAAGCTCGTCGATGCGATTGATTTTGTGATCTGCGATGTGAGTTAGCACGTGGTCCAGATAGGCGCGCGGATCGATGTCGTTCAGTGCGCAGGTGCCGATTAGCGCGTACATCGCGGCTGCCCGTTCACCACCGCTGTCGGAGCCGGCGAATAAAAAGTTTTTCCGGCCCAGGCTTACACAACGCAACGCGTTTTCCGCGATGTTATTGTCGATCTCGAGCGTACCGTCTTCGCAATATAGCGTCAGGGCGCGCCACTGGTTAAGCGAGTAGTTGATCGCCTTGGCAGTGTCGGACTTCGACGACAACGTTTCGAGCTTGGCCTTGAGCCACGCTTCATAGATTTGAAGCAGTGGCCTGGCTTTCTCCTGCCGTATTCGTAGCCGTTCGGCCGCAGGCTTGCCGCGAATGGAGGCCTCGATGTCGTATAGCGCGCCAATGTATTCAAGTGCCTTTTGCGTCGTGTCGGACGGCGTGCGCACGTGGATGTCGTAGAACTTTCTCCTCGCGTGAGCATGACATGCCGCTTCAAGTACGGAGCCACCCAGGAACAGCTCATCGAAGCCCGCGTAAGCGTCCGCCTGCAGGGTCCCCCTGAAGCCGGCGAGATGAGTCTGAGGGTGGATGCCTTGCCTGTTCGGCGAGTATGCGAACCATACCGCAGCGGGTTGCGTCGACCCCGAGCGACGATCGTCGCGCACATAGACCCATAGCCGACCGGTGCGGGTCTTCCTGTTGCCCGGCGAGAGCACCGGGATTGGCGTGTCGTCCGCATGCAGCTTGGCGGCCGACACCGTATAGCGGCGCAGCGCCTCAATCAGCGGCGCGCACAACGCTTCGCATTGGCCGACCCAGCGACCCATGCTGGCCCGGTCGAGTGTCACGCCGTCGCGCGCCGCGATCGCCGATTGCCGATATAACGGCTGATGGTCTGCGTATTTCGAAACGAGGATGTCCGCCAGCAAGCTTGGATGGGCGATGCTCCGCTCGATCGGAAGGCCGGGCATCGGCGGCTGCCTGATGGTGCTGCAGCATGAGCAAACGAATTTGCGCCGGATCGTGCGAACGACTTTGAACGCCGCTGCGACCCGGGCGAGTTGCTCGGACACGTCCTCGCCGAGCACCTGCATCTGTTGACCGCAGTGCGGGCAACTCGATTCGGGCTCAAGCACATGATCCTCGCGCGAGAGGTGCGCAGGTAGCGCTTGTCTCGAAGCCGCTTCGTCCGTCGTTGCATTGGAGGAGGAAGCGTTTGCGCCTCGAGCTTGCGCACGCTCCACGTCTGCAACGCCCCGGCCGGCGGCCAGATCCTCGAGTTGGGTCTCGAGGGTCTCGATCTGCCGCTGCAACTGTTCGGACTTGCGGCCGAACTGCATGCGCCGAAGTTTGTCGATCTGCGCCTTAAGCTGCTCGATCTCGACATCGCGTTCAGCAAGCAGACTACGGGCCTCGACCAGCAAGGCCTTCAACAATTCGACATCGTCTGGAAGATCGGCGCCGTTCGACATACGCCGTAGTTTACGGGTCTGCCGCGCGGTTTACAACATCGATAACGCGGCGGTGCGACGGGGTTGTCGCCAATCGATGCCCTCGAGAAGCATCGACAGTTGTGCTGAACTCAGATGGACCTTCCCGCCGTCGGCCTGGGGCCAGATAAAACGGCCCCGCTCAAGCCGCTTCGCGAGAAGCCAGATTCCGTCCTCCGTTGCCCAGAGGATTTTTACGAGGTCGCCTCGGCGGCCCCGGAAGATGAAGACGTTGCCGCCCAGTGGATTCTCTTCAAGCGCCGTTTGTACCTTTGCGGCCAGCCCCTGGAACCCACACCGCATGTCGGTCACGCCCGCAGCGATCCAGATGCGCGTACCAACCGGCAGAGAGATCATGATCGCAGACTGCCCAGCACGGTACGCAGCATGTCAGCGTCGACCAGGCCGTCTACCTTAACCACCGCACGGCCGATGCGGATCTCGATCGTACCCCCAGGAGACGCCGGCTTCATCTCTGGCGCTTGCGGAACGCCCGAAGATGACGCAACGACCTGCGTCGGCGCGTCACTCAGCAGTACGACCGGGAGGAGGCTGGTAGACGGAGCTTGCTGCTCGGCAAGATATCGCCGCCGCCAGGTGTACAGCATGTTCGCGTTGATGCCATTCTCGCGGGCCAGTCTCGCGACCGAGACGCCCGGCTCGCACGCTGCCGCCGCCAGCCGGTCCCGAAGCTCTCGTGGGTAATTCGGACGGCCTGCTCGACTACCCGGCTTCTTCTCTGGAGACTCTGACAAAGTGGTGTCCATCAAATCGAAAATGATGGACATCACTTTGCTGTGTATCGCAGTAACCGCCTAGGACGGCCGGGACGAGCCCCTTAC
>NZ_MCAS01000044.1 GCF_003610895.1 Paraburkholderia fungorum | reverse complement strand
CGCGCTTCGACGACCGGGATGTTTCCGGTACTCATCGTCATGCTTATCCTTGTGCTCACTTGATCGTATTGCCCCACAGCGACGTGTCGTCCACGTTCGACTTCGTCACGAGAGGTGCGGGCAGCTGGTCTTCGAGAATGCCGGGCGACAGCTGGATGATGTTGCTGCCGTGATCCGTCGCACCGGGCTTGAAGGTCTGCCCCGCAAGCGCCGCCTTGATGTAGTACAGGCCGTACTTCGCATACAGGTCCGCCGGCTGGGACATGGTTGCGTCGATATCGCCGCGGCGGATTGCATCGAACTCCTGAGGAATGCCGTCGTTGCTGACGATCACAATGTGCTTCGGATCGCCCGCGCTGAAGAGCATCTGTTTGCGACGCAGCGTCTGCAGCGTCGGTGCCAGGTACACACCCCCCGCCTGCATATAGATCGCCTTCACGTCAGGGTTCGCGGTCAGCAGCGTATCGAGCGCGGTCGCCGCCACATCGCCCTTCCAGCCCGCCGGAATCTCGAGCAGCGACAGCCCCGGATATTTCTTCAGGCAGGCGCGAAATGCTTCGGACCGGTCGCGCCCGTTCACCGACGCCAGATCGCCCATGATCTGCACGACCTTGCCCGATTTCACATGGGCGCCGATGTAGTCGCACGCCTTTGAGCCGTATGCGCGATTGTCCGCACGCACGACCATCGCCACCTTGCCCTGGGTCGGCGCCACGTCCACCGCGACCACCGGCACGTTCTTCGCAGCGGCCGCGTCCAGCGCGCGGCTGATCGCCGCCGAATCCAGCGGACCGACGACGATGCCCTTGGCCCCCAGGTTCAGCAGGCTGTTCATGTCGGTGATCTGCTGGGCCGGGTCGCCGTTCGAGTTCACCGGCGCCAGGATGGCAAGCCCCATCTCTTTCGCATACGTGGGCAGGTAGTTGTTGTACGACTGCCAGAACGGCGACGTGAGCAGCGGCAGATCCAGCCCGATCCGGCCCGCTTCGTCCGCGTGGGCAGGTGTACCGAAGCCCGCGCCCAGACTGAAGGCAGCGAGGCTCGCGATGGAAATGGTGTGGCGCACGAAACGACGGGCCGTGGCTAGCCCCTTGATGAACGTCATTGATCTGGTCTCCTGGTTATCTGCCTGTTTGATCTGTTCCGGCGATCGGAACGGGACGTGACGACTACCGGACACGGGATTAAGTTTACCCGTGAACATATTATTCTTATATGAACAACGCTAAGTCAAGTGACATAACGGAGAACAACTGGCGGGACTTTCCCTGGCGCCGCTCGATACAGACGCGCTTCCGGCAATGCAGCGCTTTACCGACTCAGCAGAGCAGTCGTGTCACCTTGCGGTGTACAACCCGGCAATCTGCACGTGATCGCACAGGCCGACGGACTTGGGGCGCAGGGAATCTCAGTTCGGTTTCCACACAAACCTAATGCAATGTACTGCTAAGTACTTGATCGTCTGTCGTCACCTTGCCCAAAACCTTCTTATCTTCAATCGGTAAGCATATCCCTACAGTAAATTCAGCCAACCCTGCCTCTAATCTCCTTGCAGAAATCGAAGCACGCGGCCGTATACCCATATAGCTCGTTAGCTTTTTTGCATACTAGCCCGTGGCTTTGAGCGTTTTACAGCCAGAACTCTACTCGACACCCGTTCTTCGACCGAATCGACATGGCCTCTTTTGCACAAACCGCCAGTTTCAAGATCAACCCCACGTTCAGTGCATGTGTCACGCTCATGACTTCACTCGGTGCGTTTGATAAATCTGGGTTGTCCACACCCAGTTCGCACGTCATCGATGCGTATACCGGCAACGCAATCCTGCTCACCGAACGATCGGAGTTTCGCGAGGGACATTGCGAACATTAGCCTCCAGTTGAAACGCATGTCGTTGTTTCACGATCAAGGAAAATCAAACTCCGCGGTGGACTCAATACATCGTGACCAGGAGCACATCCATAAAGACCGCTATCCGGACGGCCTATCCAGCGACGGCAAGCACAAGATCGCCGAGAGGATCAAGCGTGATTTACCCCCTCTTGCTGACAGATCAGACGCCGCAGCGTGATACAGCGAATGCAGACCAGCAAGTTTTCTGATTGAGGAATGCACGATGTTCAGGATATTCAAAATGTGGGCCGGTCGCCCAGCGAGTGCGCCCCAACCAGCTCCGCCAGTGCAAGCACCACCCGGCCTGACCGCTCAAGCTGAACAGCTGAGCGACGATATGTTGCTCGATCTGGTCGCCATCCTGTCAAAAGCAAACGGCATGGGTGTGGTCCAGCACGGTGCGCGCCTTGCCGTGATGAGCGAGTTGCTGGTTTCCGTATTGACACACCTGCCGGACACGATGCGGGCAGATATTGTCAAGTCGTTCCGCGACAGGATTGAAAATCTGATGTCCCTGGGTGACGACCGGTGCTTACACGAAAAATACCACGCGGCTCTCTTGACCGAAGTCAACCGTTACCTGAACGCGCTTCGATAGCCGGCCCGTCGCGTCAACCGGATCGAATTTTCACAAAATAAACGGCTGGAATCCAGGCTGATTTTTTATGATTGACGATAGTTGCTGTGAGGAATAACCATGAAAATTAAAGATCTGCCAATCGGCATACGTCTTGGACTCGGCCTTGTCATTGTATTATTTTTTGCGACAATTTCTTCCAGCATCGGGCTGTGGCGCCTGACCGAAGTTGCCGCGAAAACGCGAGCAATGATGCAGGAACCGCTAACGAAGGAGCGGATGGCAGAAGAGTGGTATCACATTACCTTTGCCGGACTAAAGCGTCAGCTGGCAATCGCAAAAAGTAACGATCCGGCACTAGTGGATTTTTTTGCAGCGGATGCCAAGGCGTCTAGCGCCAGAATTGATGTTATTCAAAAGTATATTGAAGCGCACCTCATGACAGAACGAGAGACAGCGCTATTTCAGGCGGCCAGCGCGGCTCGCAAGCGATACCTTAATAACCGCGACCTTCTGATGGCGGCCAAGAAAGAAGGACGAAATGACGACGTGGCAAAATTGTTTGAACAATTCACGCCTTTGTCGGAAGCCTATAAAAAAGCAGAACTTGATTTCCTTGATTATCAAAAGGGAACTGTAAACGATTTAAGCAAGGATGTTGAAGGCATCGCCGAAAGCAGCAAGACGCTTGTCTTGTCGCTGATTGCCTTGTTCGTTACCCTGGGCGGGCTGTTTGCATGGTCTTTGACTCGTAGCATTACCGGGCCAATCGCGTATGCCTTGACCGTGACCCGACGCGTGGCCAACCGCGACCTCAGCGCTGCGATAGAGATAAGATCCAACGACGAAACAGGGCAACTGATGCAGATGTTGAAGGACATGAACGGCAGCTTGCTGACGGTCGTCAACGAAGTGCGAACCAGCACTGATTCCATCGTTACCGCATCGAACCAGATCGCCACCGGCAATCTGGATCTGTCCTCGCGTACCGAAGCGCAAGCCAGTGCACTGGAAGAAACGGCGACATCAATGGAGGAACTCACCAATACCGTCAAGCAGAATGCCGATCATGCGCGCCGGGCCAACGGCCTGGCGGTCTCTGCCTCCGAAGATGCTGTCAAGGGCGGTGCGGTGGTGTCGCAAGTAGTCCAAACCATGGGCTCTATCAATGAATCATCGAGGAAAATTGTCGACATCATCGGCGTGATCGACGGCATTGCGTTTCAGACCAATATCCTGGCCCTGAACGCAGCGGTAGAAGCGGCCCGCGCCGGCGAACAGGGGCGCGGCTTTGCGGTAGTGGCGGCAGAAGTGCGCAATCTGGCACAACGTTCAGCTGCCGCGGCCAGGGAAATTAAATCCTTGATTGTCGATTCCGTGCAGCGAATCGATGCCGGTGCCAAACTGGTCGACCAGGCCGGCGCTACCATGCAGGAGATCATGGAAAGTGTCAGGAGCGTGACCGACATCATGGCTGAAATTACTGCCGCAAGTCAGAGCCAGTCCGCGGGCATTGAACAAGTCAATCAAGCGATTTCTCAGATGGAGCAGACCACACAACAAAATGCTGCTTTGGTAGAAGAGGCAGCCGCTGCGGCCACTTCTATGCAAGACCAAGCCCGCAATCTGGGGCAAGTTGTCAGGATGTTCAAACTCAGTGAGGTCTAGGCAGATCTTGGGGAGGTCGTTTCGAAACCGTGATGGTTGCACGTGACGTTACTTCCCATTCAAGGCCTCCAGTATGCTGTTGGTCATTTTTAGCAAGGCAGTCAGATGTTCCGGCGGCACAGGATACTCGTCCATCAACGACAGCACTTCGTCCATGCCTTGTCGAAATGAATGACTAACCAAGGCACTCTGAGAAGACGTCAGGTAAGGCAAAACGGCGTCAAGAAATTTAGTGAGGACAATTGATCGTGCCCCAACCACGGATATTGTATTGGTGTTTTGAACTGCCAATTTTTTCGCGAGATCAAGAAGCTCGTCGACATTGCTCATTTTTCACATCCTCTCAGAAAGTTTGACCGTCTGCACCGACAGCATCCGATCCGGCGTAGATGACTGGTTGAGCATTAACGATGGTCCTGGGTTTCACGGGCACTGCCTTTTCCGCCATTGTTGCTCGCGGCAACACCTGGGCTGAACTCTTTGCAATCGAGTGGCCCTGCGTGTGCGATCCTGTATCGGCGAGTTTGAACACCGAGATCGCTTCTTTCAGACTGGTTGCCTGTTCTTCGAGCGATTGAGTGGCAGCCGCAGCCTGTTCTACGAGCTCCGCGTTCTGCTGCGTCACCTCATCCATCTGGCCCACCGCCTGATTGATCTGTTCAATGCCATGGCTTTGTTCTTCGGAGGCCGCGGCGATTTCCCCGACGATATCCGACACACGTTTGATGGCCCGCTTGACGTCATCCATCGTCTCGCCGACCTCCACAGCCTGCTTCGCACCATCCTTCACCGTAGCGACTGATGACTCAATCAGCCCCTTGATCTCCTTTGCGGCGGTCGACGAGCGTTGAGCCAGACTGCGTACCTCGCTGGCTACCACCGCGAATCCTCGCCCTTGTCCACCAGCACGAGCTGCTTCAACGGCTGCATTCAGCGCGAGAATGTTCGTCTGGAAAGCTATGCCTTCAATCACACTGGTAATTTCGGAAATCTTGCTCGAGCTCTGGGTGATCTTCCCCATCGTCCAGATCATGGCCTGAACCGCTTCGTTACCGCTATCGGCCATACCGGTGGCTTGCGTCGCCATCGCATTGGCCTGGCGAGCATTGTCGGCATTCTGTTTTACCGTCTCGGTCAGTTGAGTCATGCTTGCCGCCGTTTCTTCAAGGGAAGCAGCCTGCTCTTCGGTGCGCGCCGACAGGTCGGTGTTGCCGCTCGCGATTTCGCGCGACGCCACAGCAACTGACTCGGTCGAGACTCGAACTGATCCCAGTGCTTCTGAAACCCGCGTCATAAGTGTGTTGAAGGCGGTCACCGTCTGTCCAAGTTCATCCATGCGGTTCACCGGCGCACGCCGGCTGAGATTCAAGGAGTCGCTCGTATCTTGCAGGGCCGTTTGCAAGCCACGCAGACTCAGGCGGATATGGTCGAGCGATCGTAGTGCCATGAATCCGGCGGCGAGTAAAATCGAGAGTATTCCGATCACGAAAGCGAGAACGGACGCTCTATACGCTGACTCATTGCCGCTGCGAAATTCACTTGCGAGCTTCATGTCGTAATTAACATGAGCAGCCAGGCCAGCACGCAATTTCCTGCTTGCGATATCCAGTGGACCGCCTCCAAAGAGTGCCTTTCTTGCGACTTCCATGTCGCCGGAACGGGAGGTTTCCATGAATTTCGATGTGGCCGCTTCATAGGCCGCCAGATTTTCCTTATCGTCCTCAGTGAGCTTCCGCTCTACTTCATCCAATACGTCGTTCCTCGAATATCTTGCGATCAGATCCTCAAGACTCTTCTTTCCTTCTGCAACGGCCGCCTCGATGTCAGTTTTTCCAGAGAGATCGGAGGTCATTGCGTGGCGATAGAGAAGTATCCGGATATCCGCAATGTTCGCTGCAACACCATTCATGCCTTCTATGGCTGGAAGTATTTTCGTATAGAAGTTCTCGAAGCGGGACTGTGACTGACCTAGCTGCCATAGTCCGTAGGCTCCGGAAGCGACCAGCGCCGCGGCAAAGATAGAAAACGTTAAGGCCAATCGGGTCACGATTCGCATAGTTGTGCTCTACATGTTGTAGCGGGGGCGTTAGCCGGGATGGAGCATGCTTGCCAACCGTTATTACCACTGCCAGGAACAGAGTCTTTTTCCAGGCATGCCTCGCTACATGCCGGAATCGGCCCGCACTTCGTAGTGATCCGCATGCGAGTATTCGAAGAAAAAAAAGCGCCGTGCGAGCACGACGCTGAGAAGATTCTGGTTAGAGGACTGCTATGCCAGAATCTGAGAGCGCTTATTTCAGATCGAATCCTCGCCAGCGCCATTGCAGAAAACTGTTTGAGCAACTCAGCCCCAACAGTACGCCAGTGCGATATCGATCACCCCGAATATTGCAAATACAATTTCACCAGTATAATTAATCAATATTTATGAATGATGAAACTTAATTGTTCTTTCCTGAACCACATTATCTGAATGCCATGTATCAACATAGCTCTCTAGATTCTCTGTGCGAATTTTAAAGTAAAAATGAGAGACCAGGTAAGCAAAAACGTTTACGGGACGGACGCCTACAACAGAATAGGGAAATCCTTAATCCGATTGATCGCGCAGGTAAACCGTGGTGACGGTCCTGCCCGATTACATTGGAATAGCGAGTTCTCCCGATCAAAATGACGTCTGAATCAGTATCAACCCGGCGTTGCGTTTGATCCCGTTGGGGATCGTTGTGACTTAGCATGACGTGGCAAAACCCGTATCGTTCCCATCATGCCGCCGTCCTCGTGCTCCAGCAGGTGGCAGTGATAGACGAATGTCCCCACCGTGTTCGGATCCCGGAAGTCCATGCGCAGACGCACGCTGGGGTAGCTCAACATCTGTTGCTTAAAGTACGGTACGTTGACGGTGTCCCTCATGAACGGCTCGGCAATCGGCCTACCCGACACGTCCATGACCAGAAAATGGATCTGATGGATGTGGAAAGCATGCAATTCGCTCGACCTGTTCTCGATGATCCAGTCCTCCACATCACCCTGCTTCACCTCGATATTCGGCATGCCGTCATGGGGATCAAAGACCTTGGGCTTCTGGCCATCCACCGTGAGGTAGAACTCGGTCGGGCTATTCGGATCGTTCGGGTCGGACGGCTTCTCCGAGAAAAAAAGCCTTCTGGTACGCACCGGCGTTACCTGTCGCAGCGGCGGAAGACTGACGGCCGAAAGCACCTCATGCGCCTTCGGCAGGATCGATGCCGGCGCCGTGGCGCCCGCATCGGCAACGACCATGGCGAGCGCGCGGTTGGGATCGTTCTCGCCGACAGGACCCGTATCTACCGTTCGAGTCACAAGGAGCCCCGCCTTTCCGGAGGGCGGCCCATTCATGATGAACTCGACCCTGGCGCCAGGCGGGATGCCGACCTGATCGACCCAGAGCGCACTCGGCTGGGACTTGCCGTCGCTCAATTCGGGAACGCCGTCAACGGCCACGATGCCCAGCTTCTGAGGTTGGCGCTGGACCAGCAGCGCCAGATTCAGGTAGGTGACGGATGATGCATTCAGCACGCGCCACAACTGGCGCTCATCCGGCTTCATCCTGATCACGGCCGGCTTGTAGTCCGGATAGGCCACCGGGACGAAATTGACCGACAGATCCTTCGACGGCTTACCAAAGCCGGTACCGTTGTTGACCGCATCGCCGTCGCTTTCGACCAGCGACCTGGACATCACGGGTTCCGATCTGGCGGGCATGGCCTTCGGGTTCAGAAGCTCCTGGTCACGGATTACCAGCACCCGCTCGGGCAAGCCTGCAACCTCTGGCATGGCATGTTCGATACCTTCGACGATGAGCGCACCGGAAGCGCCGCCCTGCACTTGCTCGCTGCTAAAGCCGTGCATATGCGGGTGGTACCAATACAGGCCCGGGGGCTCGTCCCTAGGTATCTGAAAACTGTATTCGAAGGCCTTATCGCCGGGCTGTATCGACGTCTTGAGAACATCGTCCTGATGACACACAGGCGGCACGGTCAACCCATGGAAATGGATATTGGTGGACGTGGCGGACATCACGCCGCTGTCGCATGGATTGCTTTCTTTTGCGGGTTTGGCAGTACAGATACTTTTATTGAGGAGCGGTTGCAGGCCGGTGGAACCTGGCTGGTCTGCAGTCAACTCATTCTTGAGATGGAGAACGAGGCGGTCGCCGGGACGCACGCGCAGAGTCGGCGATTGACGGCCGTCGGGCAAGAGGTAGCAATAGTGGGACGTGCCGTCCTTTTGACGAACGTTGCGAATCGCCAGGTCCAGCTTCAACACACCGTTATGGCTGCGTAAGTCAGGGGGTTCAGGCACGACACTTCCCACGGCCGGCCGGGAACAGGGGTCCATCGGCCAGCCCTGGGCAAGAACAGGCTGGGAAGCCGCCTGCCACCCGATAAAAGAACACAGGCCGACCAGCACCAGGCATGCCATGAGCCGGGTCGCAATTCGCAAGAGTTTTGTGGACATGCTTTGCCTGGAAAAACACCTGGGCCGCTGAGGATAGCGGCCCACGCTATCTCGTCAGATTGATCAGGATGCCTTTGCAGGCGGGGAGACTTCGACCTTGGCATTCGCCTTCAGCGTGTCCAGCATCTTTCGCAGGTCCTGCTGGCGCAACTGATCAGTCAGCCCGTCTTTCACCTGCTCCAGCGGTGGCACCGTTTCCACATTGGAACGCACGTCATCCAGCATGATCACGTGGTAGCCGAATTGAGACTTCACAGGCTCCTCGGTGAACTTTCCCTTCTGCAGGTTGGCGATCGCCGCGGCAAAGTCGGGGTCCATACGCTTCGTGTCGAACCAGCCCAGGTCACCTCCCTTGGGTTTGGTAACAGGATCAAGAGACTGCGCAGTGGCAAGCTCACTAAACGAATCAGGATCTTTCTTCAGCCTGGCAATGATGGCCTCGCCGTCTTCCTTCGTCTTCACCAGGATATGACGTGCCCTGTATTGCTTGCCGTTCGCATCAGCCTTCAGCTTGTCGTAAGCGGCATTCAGTTCCGCGTCGCTTACTTTATGATTCTTGAAGTAATCCTTCACGTACGACTGGGCCAGAATAGAAGTTCTCGCCATTTCGAACTGGTCCATAACATCGGGCGACTTGTCCAATCCTTTCTTCACAGCTTCCTGCGAAACGATCACTTGCAGGGTGATGTTGTCGAGAACCCGCTGGCGCGCCGTTGGTTCGTCGTGCTGTGGCGGTTGCTGACGTAACAGCATATCCACTTCACGCTGGCTAATGGGCGAGCCATTGACCGTCACGGCAACCGGCCCTTTGGCATCGTTCACTCTGCCCGCTCCAGCCGTCTTGTCCACATCGTTCTGGGAACACGCTGCCAGCGCCAACAGCACGACCAGGCTTCCAAGTATGGTACTGATATTGATCAACTTCCTTTCCTTTATGAGCGAGCCGACCGGATAAGTCGACTTTCCAGAGAAAGCCACAACAAGGCCACCAATCATCCGCACGAACGCACCTTATCCGGTGTGGTTATCGCAGACCCACTCAAACCGGTGAAGGCGCGTCACGCTCCGATGATTACAGCCTGTCGAGCTACAGCTAACAGCAAGGCATGCAAGTGAGTCTGATCGGAAAAACGGGGTTCGGGCCTTTCGGCCCTCCCCCCATTTCCATTTACTCAGCCTCGCAGGCCGGCCTTCGGTTCAGTCAATAATCAAAACGTCAGGAAGACGAACCAAAGTTGAACATGTCGAACAGATCGTTGATCGATGGTCCATTCGTTGGTACGTAAGCATTCGAACTTGACGGCACCGGATTCGGCAAGTTATCCCGGCTGCGATTGCTGATCGTTGGCAGGCCCCAGTTCCGCTCGATGAACTTCAGCATCGACACGTGATCGGTATAGCTGTGCGACACGTAACCGGGGATCGCGTATTTGGAAACCAGCATGAACGGGATACGGGTACCGTCACCAAAGTAGTCCAGTGCCTGCACGTAGCCCGAATCGTAGTAGCCACCGCCTTCGTCGAAAGTAATGAAGATGGCGGTATTGGCCCACAGCGCCGGATTGGCTTGAACGGCATTGACGATCTTCTTCGAGAAGCCTTCAAACAGATCCAGTTTCGACGAATTCGGATGGCCATCGACCCAGCCGCTAGGCTTGACGAAGGACACGGCAGGCAAGTTACCGCTGCTGATGTCCGCGTACAGATTCGTGGTGTCCTGGATGTGCGCCGCAACCATCGCCGGATTGGCCATGATGGAGGTGTCGTATTGGAACGGGTTGCAGATGTTGCAATACTCGTCACTATTCGCGCCGGGAACGCCCCAGTTCAGCTGATACGGATCGTTGACGTAATTGTTCCACTGGTCGCCGTAGTACTTCCAGCTCACATTGGCCTTGTTCAGGCTATCGCCAATGCTCGGCACCGAGGACGGCGGAATCGTGAACACCGTATTGTTCGAATTGGTGTCGGTGTACGCGTTCTTGCCGTTACCGAAATAGCCGGGGTTGTAGTTGTTCAGCAGATAGTAGTGACCCGCCACGCAATTCGAAGCAACCGGCTTCGGCAGCGAATTCAGGTAGTTCACAATCGGCGCCACACCCGGCTGAGTCGTATCGGCGCAGTTGGAATACGAACCACCACCCGAAGACGCCGACCCGTAACTGCCACCGCCATAGCCATCTTGTGAATACCAGTTATTGGTACCCGCCATTGCGTTCGGATTCTCGATTTCGTCGACGATACCGGCATTGGCCGTGCCCGAAGCCACGGCCACATTGTGCGGAGGCACCTGTGCATTGCCGTTGCCATCACTGAACCAGATCATGTCGCCGTGGCCCAGCATGATGTGGTTCGCGCCCGTCCCGCCGTTGACGGACTGGTGGAAGTTGTCGCTGATTGCGTACGTATCGGCCAGTTCCTTAAAGTAAGGAACATCGCCGTTGGACATGTTATAGAAGCCCAATGCCGCAGAGCCTTCACCCGTGGTAGTCGCGGACGCCGAATACTGCGTGCTGAAGTTCGCAGGCTGAGCCGCGCCGTTCGCGCCAGCGCCCACCGTGACTTCAACCCACGAGAACAGAGCGCCGTCACAACCTGACGGATTGGCCGGCGTGGCGTGGCTGATGTTGCAATCCAGTTGCTGCCACATCTGATAAAAACGGTGAACCGGACTAGCCGAATAAGAGTCGTAGCTCAGCGTAGAGCTGGTCAACTGGTACGGGCCCGCCGGCAACGCATTGACGTTGGGGATACGGGCATCGGGCACCTTGTTGGCCTGGCCCGTACCGCCAGTAAGCAGGTATTGATAGTACGCGGGGTCCAGGCCACTTTCGGTCTGCTGTGCGACCGCCAGGGTGGTGCCGCTCGGGAAATAGCTGGCCTTCGGACCGCCAGTCAGCGGTGCCGGCAGCACGCCGCCCGGCATCTGCGATTGGGGCGGACTCAGCAGGAACGCATCGGACGAGCCGTCGGTCGCGGCTGCCTGATTCGCCTGGCTGAAGTTCGGGCCAGGCGTGCCATCCTGATTGACGATCTGTTGGGACAAGAGGTTTCTGACAGATTGTCCGCTACGAGGCTGATAGGTACCGAACACGTTATCGAAGCTATGATTTTCACCAATGATCACAATCACGTGCTGGATCGGCGTTTTCGGCAGGTATGCCGCGGTCGTCGGCCCCGTCGTCGTCGCCGTGCTGCCAGAACTGGAAGACACGCCACTGCCACAAGCCGCAAGCATCTGAGCTATGGCAAGGACAGACATCCCCAATCCAATTCTTCGCAGATTTTTTGATCTGAAGGTCATTTCTTATTCCCCAAAAGTGCCAGCGCCACTTGAGCGATAGCATGTTTTTATTAGCAGGCGTTTACGCCTCCTTCGATAAAATCAATTTCCCCATGCGGATATATCGCAATATATGCGACTCGCGCGGCATGAGCTTTTTGCCCTTATCTGGCGTGACGGAGTATCAACCGTAAATATTCAACTTTCGTGACATGGCTGGTTAACTTCTTACCATTTCCGCATTATTAAATTCGAAAGTTAATGGAAAGCAATTAGAAAGTTTTTATACTGAAACGAGATTCGATCACCTGCGATTCGGGAAATCCTGACTGGCAATATTCAACAGTCCGGCGTTTCGTTGAACGCCCTGCCCACCGGGGTTTTAGAGTGTCTGGGTGGATCACAATGCCTGCTGATGATGTCCATACCACCTCCCGACCACCCGCGGAGTTGACCCAGTTTCGTTAAACCCGGTCATTACACATCTTCGCCAACTCGAAGAATATGCCTACACCAATTTCAGCCAATCCTTAATCAAAATACCATTCAGTTACTTCGATTGGCGCCGTTAACCGCCAACATTCTCATTAAAAATTATTCGAACACCCCATGCCGCCCTCACCCGCACCAGAATCATTATTCAAAAAAATCAGTCAAATGATCCGTTTGAATATAATTTTTCGAACGCAAAAATCGATCCGCCTTGTGATTGGATTACTTGAAATCCCTCTCTCAGTGGAAATCACAATTTTTTCTGGAATTGGTTTTGGCGCAAACGGGATCGGCGAACCGGCTAAAGGTGCCAGGCCGGGACGAACCGCTGTCCTGCGATGAGCAGGCTGAAGAGGCAAGAAATTCCTGTCGTCATTGAGGACCGGCGGGATCGATGATCCTTAGCCCAACTGAGCCGTGATGCAACCGCATCAAGACGCATCGCTCTCGCCAGGCACCTTGAATCGGCCACACAGACACAGCCTGTGGGTGGCGCGGTTGCGACCCGTGCGCCCCCAACCGCCCCAATTCCGCTGTTTTGGCTGGACCTGTTGATTGTCAACAGGCCCCGCATTCGCACGCTGATCCATAGGCGACATGCCAGCGCACCGCATATCGACGACAACTGCCACGGAACGGCGACCACCATAAGCGGATTTCGTCTCCTTCATCCACTTATCGCACCCGTTCACGTGGCAATGCCTGCCTGCAATATTCCACCGCCAATCACGGCGAGATATTGACCCCGTCCATCGTGGCATAAGTGCCCGATAGCTTGGTAACGATAACAACGTGCTGTCCGCTGGATAAGGTCGGCGATGTAAAGACAGCTACATTTGAATGCCGCCCGGTGGAGGACTGCGTGTTGACGATCTGCTGCGGACCGCCGTCAATCTTCACCCCGATATTTCCCTGATCGGCAGACTGCTCGCCGAAGATCTGAATGGCGGTACCGGTAAATGCCATCATCATGGTGTCGTTATTAGCAGTCGTGTAATGAACATCGTTCTGGTAATCGCCTTCGGACGACCGGTTCGTGGCATAAATCCATGAGCCAAGATACGAGATCTGCTTCGAATCGTCATTGATGCGGCCAGAAGCGCCGATAGTCAGTCCGGCATTACTGAGAATACTGGGAGGAACGTCGCCGAGCCCTGAAATAGTGACATTGCCTGTCGCATGAACATCTACAGGTTGGCTCCAGCATTCCGAGTAGTCATTCACTTTCCCGTCGATATAGTTCCCGGTGATCCAGAAATGCCCAGTGGGATTACAACCACCTTGACTCTTTTTACTGGAATTGTACGCCGCATTGCCTTGCCAATTTATCCACTCCGAACCTGCATCGTCATAAAATGTATAATTTGTATTGTGGCCATTATAGGCCAGATTACCGGTCACCTGCATACCGTGACTCAGCGTTGCAACCGGATCGACGGGATTACCGACATACTGCGCCTGATGTCCTTCGATATAAATCGCAGCACCGTCCTTGAGTGTTTCCATGTAATCGTGCAACAGGTTGTTGCTGATCACATTGTCGGAATTAATATTTACCGCTTCTTCCGGATGCGAAGCAAGATCGACGTGGCCTTGCACCACACCGGCAGTAATGGCCGTATAAGGTACATCGTAAATCAGATTATGGGTAATCGTGGTTTTCTGGCTGAACAGTAATGTGATGCCGCAGGCGGACGGATAATCTGTGCCGATATTGTGAATGACGTTATTGATGACCGTATTACCAGTCATGATCTCATTCACGCCAACAGTATCGTTTGCCACCACCGTCGGATCCGGGGTGCAGTTTTGCTTGATGGCCGCTGCGTCGGCTGAAGTCGTCGGAGTTGGATCATACGTACAACCCAACAGAATCCCGGTCGAAGCGATCGACGTGAATTCGTTCCCCTGAATAAGATTGTTTGAGGCGCCGTACATAAATGCGAGGCCGGCGCCGCCTAAATTGACGAAGCGGTTGCCGCTGAGCGTGATATTGTTCGACGCGCTGAAGCTGACATTCGCCAGCGGCTGCGTCAGTGAGCCCCACGGACACGAACCGGCTGGTGACGAGAAAGTGCACATGCCCTGATTACCACCGGCCATGGTCATCCGCAAATTGCTCTGCACGTCGGCAAACCCGGCGGCGGTGGATGGGTCGTTCCAGGTCGCATAAGAAAACTGCAGGCCGGAAAAGGTCACATCGTGCAGCGGTGCGGTGAGCGAACCCGCCCCCTGAAGAAGGCGTTCCAGCTGGGGAAGCTCCACATCCAGCGCAGCCATCTGCTGACCGGATGCCGGCGCGTAATAAAGCGTGTTCGACGCCGAATCAAGAAACCACTGCCCCTGCCCAATCAGCGCGAGAGCATTCTGCACCAACGACGGCATCGTGCTTGAACTCATTGACGGCAAACTGCCGCTGCTCTGAGAAAATGTTGCCCTATTGGTGACGTTGCCCCAGCAGGGCTGAGCCATCGTCAACTTGCCTTGCGCATAGTTTGCCACTCTGCATCGCGATTCAGTCCAACCCCCATTGCCACCAGGATAAACAAACTCGACACCCGCGACCTGATTTGGACTCAACCTGGAGAACCAAGCCATGGCAGCGCTATCGCTGCTGATGTCATATCCGGTTGCCGAACCTATCCATCCTTTAAAACCAAGCTGTGACACGGACTGTTGAGCCACTGGTGCAGCGGCCCCACCTACGTACAACTGCCGCGTACTGCTCTGTGCCTGGACCGAAGCTGACCATACGCCATTCGTCGCCGTTGCCGTCCAACCCGTGACCTGAACCGCGCCCGAGATTATCGGATGTGCATTCGGCATGGCCGTCCACACCACCGGATGCCCCGGCGCTCCAGAATCCGCGGCTTCGAATTGCCACGTGGCCGGCAGCCTGTAGACGCCATCCTCGAGTTGAACCTGCACATCGGTTGCACCTGCGGACAATTGATTCCGCACCGCTTGCTGCGCTCCACTCAACGAACAAGGCGCACCCTGAGAACAGATCGATCCCGATCCTGATGGACCCGCATAGAGAACCACTGCGCCCGGGATACTGGCCTTCATGCTGGCATTCATCGATTTGGCGCTGGCCTGCGCATCCGTGCCGGAGCTTCCGTCACAAGCGCTGAGCGCCAGGGCAATGCCTGACAATGTCAAAATACTCACTGCCGCGCGGTACACCACGTTCCTTGAAAGAATTCTCACCCTGGTCTCCAAGTATTGATATGAAAATGCTGATGACGATCGCCACGCTTCGATACGTTTGAAAACCGGCATGGCGCTCCACCTTGTTGTCCGCTCGGTGCCTGCCGGCCGGACCGTCCAGGTGCAAGGACGTTGGGCCGACGGTGTCGGACTACCTTCGCGTGCGGATGTTTCTCCGCATCATCGAATTCTGAATGTTCGGACAACTACAAATATGGGAAAGCTGTTTCGATCATGACAATGCGGAAACCAGGATTCGAATTCAACCGATGAACTACTTCAATAAATTTAGTTGTACCAAATCCATATTTGACTACATCAGCCAATTCGCATGATTGTCAAGGGGCCGACGGAAACCGGCGGAGGCGCCCATCCATCGGCCGAAAAGTTTTTCCCCCATCAATGTTAGTAATCCTATATATTTGTCAGATTCATTACTCAACTCTTACAGCACCGTAAAGAACTTGCACTTCGGAAAAACCGCGTGCCGAATCCTCGCCTGAATCCCGGGCTGACGGTATCCAGGTAGCGCGTTGTCAGGGTTGGCCGAGGCATCCGCTTCCAGTGAATTGGCTTCACTTGTGCGACATCGATTGATCGTATCGAGCCCGGGTATAGTGCGATCCACTGACTCACGCAAAAATCGCTAATGAACTAATTATTCATATGTGAGATATCGTCGGTCAAGCGAAGATTGGTAGGTGGTTTCCCGGGCGCGCTGTCGCCAGCAAAATTTGCCGTGCCGATGAAATCGTTACCAGACAGCCGCTTCGCTGAACGGTGACTGCGGATGTACTCGAGAAAGGCCGCTTGCACAGGGAGCGCGCGCAGGCTGGGGCGTGACTGACGTAACGTTTCCGGTCTCTGGTCCGTCGAGTGAAGCTATCGCGGTACTGACCACGCCCGTTCTACGCCGCGTCGACCGGGATGTTGCGCCGTCGCTGGACGAGGTCACTTCAATGCTTCTCGAGGCAGCGACAGCACTGTCAATAGAGTCGCTCCAGTAGATTTTGTGGAATAAGCCCCTGAGGCTGACCCAAGGTTCGGCCGAAAACCACGGTTCCGCCACGGTATGACCGTTGAGTCGCGCCATCACAATATGATAAGGATAACTTACGTGTATCGGCCCGGACGGCTCTGGTGCAAATGGGATCGGTGAATCGGTTAAGGGTATCGAACCGAAACCAACTGATGTCTTGCGATAAGCAGGCTGGCCGGGGCGCGGCGCACCGCGTCTCGCGCAACTGGGACGACCCGCCGAATTGATGATCGGCGGCGTCACCGGCTGGCTCGACGAAGGGTTAACCTCGGCTTGAACTACGGTCAAATCACGGCTAGATCACGGCCAGATCACCGTCTGGCCGCGCCCAGACGCGGGATACCCAAATCCGATCACTAACATATTGAAAATCAATTAAATAAACGCCGCGAACTGTCGATAACAAGTTGAGCCGCTTCCCTTTCGCGGTTGGACTTAACATGCAGAGCTCATACAATTTTTGGCTGGTTGCAATCTCGTTCCTCGTCGCGGCGCTAGCGTCCTACACGGCGCTTGATCTGACCGGCCGCATCTTCCTGCTGTCGTCGGCACGTCTGCGGCACGCCTGGCGCCTCGGCGGCGCGGCGGCGCTCGGCGTCGGAATCTGGTCGATGCACTTCATCGCGATGCTCGCCTTCTCGCTGCCGATCCCGCTCGGCTACGACTTTGCGACGACCGCCTTGTCGCTTGGACTCGCGATCGGCGTGTCCTATCTGGCGCTCGTCGTGACGACCGACACCCGCTTCACTCCGCTGCGGCTCGCGGCCGGCGGCGTGCTGATGGGCTGCGGCATTGCCGGCATGCACTACACCGGCATGGCGGCGATGCAAATGGACCCGGGTATCCACTACCGGCCAGCCTGGTTCGCCGGCTCGCTGGCGATCGCGATCGGCGCGTCGGGTGCCGCGCTGTGGATGGCGCGCGCACTCAGTAACGACGACGAACGCCATGTGGTGCGCAAACGTTTAGTCGCCGCACTGGTAATGGGCGTAGCGATCAGCGGCATGCATTACACCGGCATGGCGGCCGCCGAGTTTCTGCCCGGCGCCGTGTGCGGGGCGGCCAAGGGCGTGAACGCCGAATGGCTGGCAACCTCGGTGATCCTGTTCACGTTTGCGATTCTGATCGTCACGCTGATGCTGTCGCGTTTCGATGCGCGCACCAGCTTTCTGATCGGCTCGGTGTCGAATCTGAACGGTCAGATCGTGCGGCTCGCCACGCTCGACACGCTGACCGGCCTGCCCAACCGCAGCACGCTCACCGAGCGCATCGAACGCGCGATCCATGGCGCGCGCCGCCAGCGCTCGCTGTTCGCCATCCTGTTCATGGATCTCGACGGCTTCAAGACCATCAACGATTCGCTTGGCCACTCGGCCGGCGACGAAGTGCTGTCCGCGTTCGCCCAGCGCCTTCTGCTGTGCGTGCGTGAGAACGACACCGTCGCGCGTCTCGGCGGCGACGAATTCGTCGTGCTGTCCGAGAACCTGGATTCACGCGAAGATGCGGGCACGATCGCCGAAGGCGTGCTCGACCGCATGCGCCATGGCATCTGGACCGATTCGCAGCCGCTGCAGGTGATGCCGAGCATCGGCATCGCACTGTATCCCCACGACGGCGACACCGTCGACACACTGCTCAAACATGCCGACGCGGCCATGTATGAAGCCAAGCGCGCGGGCCGCAGTACCTACCGTTTCTTCGAACAAAGCATGAATGAAGCCGCGACGCGCACGCTGCAAATTCAGAGTGCGCTGCATGAAGCGCTCATTGCCGGCCATTTCTCGCTGCATTTCCAGCCGAAGTTCCACGGCAGCGGCGACTCGCTGGCGGGTGCCGAAGCGCTGATCCGTTTGCATCATCCGCAGCTTGGCACGCTGGCGCCGCTCGAATTCGTGCCGATTGCCGAGCGCTCAGGCCAGATCGTACAGATCGGCTATTGGGTCCTGCGCGAAACCTGCCGGCAGATTCGCCGCTGGGTCGCGCAAGGCCTGCCGTCGATGAAAGTGGCGATCAATCTGTCGCCGCGCCAGTTGTCACAACCGAACCTCGTCAAAACGATGATCGAGATCGTCAGGACAGAAGGCGTGTCGTGCAAACAGATCATGTTCGAGATCACCGAAACCGTCGCGATGCAGGACGCGCCGAAAACCATCGAAATGATCCGCGAGTTCCAGGCAAGCGGCTTTGAAATCGCCATCGACGATTTCGGCACCGGCTATTCCAGCCTCGCCTATCTGCAACGTTTTCGCGTCAAGCAGTTGAAGATCGACCGCTTCTTCACCAACGGGCTCGATGAACACGGACCGGAAGGCAGCGCGATCGTTTCTGCGATCATTGCGCTCGCGCACTCGCTGGAGATGGACGTGGTGGCCGAAGGCGTGGAAACTGAATCACAGCTCGACATGCTCAAATCGATGATGTGCGACGAGATGCAAGGCTTCCTGCTGGGCAAGCCGCTTAGCGCCGACGACTTCGGCGAATTGCTTCGTGAGAGGATGATGGCTACATGAGCATCCGGATCCGTTCGAAACGCGTAGGGCTGCGCCGCGAAGGTGTCCGTCGTGGCGCGCCCCGCTGCGCGGCCCCGTTTTACCGATAAGCAGGAACAGACAGATTGGCGGCTGGAGATTTCATGAAAATTGACGTAGCGACGTTCCAAACGGTGTGGCTGATCATGTTTTTGTGCAGTGCCCTCATCACCACGGCGCTTTCGCGCATGTTTGCACAAGTCAGCGCCTTCCGCTTCTGGGCCATCGCCTTTTATCTGCTGGCCACGGCGACCGCCTGCTTCGCGTTGCATAAGATCTGGCCCAACGACCTGCTGTTGCTGGCCACCGCGATGCTGGCGTTGCAAAGCCGCATTCTGATCTGGGCAGGCACGCGCGACCTGTTCGGCGCACCGGCGCCCTGGCGCGCCGGCCTCGTGGTGACTGCCGTGTTCGGCGTGCTGCACGGGAGCATGCTGGCACTGGATGCCCCGCTGGGCATGCGCGCCACCTTGCTGGCTCTGTTTTTTGTGCCTTGCCGCGCGGCGACGCTGTATGAAGTGTGCCGCCGGCGCCGTCCGCATCTCGGACCGGCACGTATCCTGGTGGCGATGGGCAGCATTATCGCGACGCTCAATGCCATCGTGCCGCTCCTGCTCGTCCTGCTCGACCGGGCCAACATGACGCTGCTCTACGGCAATCCTCGCACCACCTCGGCGCTTTACGCCGTCGTGTTTGCAGGTGATCTGCTGCTGATGGTCGGCCTGATCGCACTGGCCTTGCGCCAGTTGGTCACCGAACGCGACATGCTCGCCACACTCGACCGCGGCGCGCTCGAACATCTTGCAGGCGCACGAGAATTGCGCGCGCTGCGCGATTCGCGCTCGCCGCGCAGTGATGTGCTCGGCCACGACACGTCCACGCAACGCCAGACGCTGCCGGGAGCGATTTGACGCGGCTCGCGGCGGGTTAGACGGACCGGCTGGCCGCTTCTTTGCTGCCTAGCCGGCCCTGCGCTCCTCGCTTGCGGTATCGGCCACCGCGACGAGCATCGGCGTCACCGGCTGTGCGGCTTCGCGTTTGGCCAGCTTGCCGTCCACCGAGGCGCCGCAATCCATCCGCAACTGCTGGTAGTAGATGTTGCCGGTCACATGCGCATTGCTTTGCAGTTCGACGAAGTGATCGGCGATCACGTCGCCGACGATCCGCCCGTTGACCACCACGTCATAGCCGTGCACATTGCCCTCGATCGAGCCGCGGTCGCTCAATACCAGCAGCGTCTGCGCGCCCGTCTCGCCGCTGACATTGCCCTTTACGTGACCATCCATGCGCAAACCGTCGCTGAACAGGACGTCGCCCGTGATCCGCACATCATGTGCGATGAGTGTGGCGAGCTTGGTCTGCTGGATGCCCGCGTGCTTTTTCTTGCTGAACATAAATACCTCGTGAAAATGAAAATGTTCGTCGCGTGATGCCATCCGGGCGACGATCCGGACTGGTGTTGCAGCGTTGTTCTTGCAGGATTGCGGGGTGGTTGCTGCATCCGCGGCAATCAAAAGCATTGAAGGCAGTCAGCGGCGCGGCTCCGGCGGCTTCGCTTTGCTCTGGCCGCGCAGAAACTGCAGCTCGGTGTTCAGGCGCGCGACGTCGGCGGCCGCGCCATCCGCGGCTTTCTGCACCGCGGCGCGCGCCGCCGATTCCTGCGCCAGCGCAAGCCGCGCGCGGGCGAGTTCCCGCTGCTCGTTGCTTTCATCCACGGGCGCCGCCGTGCATTGAACAACCGGTACGCCGGCGCGCTCAGCGTGCCATGCCGCAACGGCCGCCGCGCCGCCTGCCGCGCTGAGCGCGCACGCCAGAACCCACAGGGCCGCGCGAAGTGCAAGCGGCCGCGCGGGCTGCAACGTATAAGGCCGCTGGGTCAGATTGCCCGCATTGCGGGAAAAACGCTGCTCAGCCATGGGGCGTGGCCGCGAATAGCGCGAGGTAGGCAGCCGGGTCGACCGCCGCGCCGTTGACCAGCACTTCGAAATGCAGGTGCGGTCCGGTGGAGCGGCCAGTCGAGCCGACATCGGCGACATACTGACGCGGCAGCACCAGATCGCCGACATGGACGACGATGCGCGACGCGTGGCCATAACGGGTCACAAGGCCGTTGCCGTGATCGATTTCGACGCAGTTGCCATAGCCCGACTTCTCGCCCGCGAAGATCACCCGGCCGCCCGCCGCCGCCAGAATCGGCGTACCGGTTTTGGCGACCAGGTCGAGGCCCGGATGAAAACTCAAACGGTGAGTGAACGGATCGGTGCGGTTGCCGAACGGCGAGCCGAAGCGCGCGCCGTCGGTGGGCATGCGGCCCGGGAAGGCGGCGTAGGCGATTGCGTGGTCGGCGGTTTGTTGCTCGAGCGCGGACAGCGTCGCGGCGATGCAATCCAGCTGTTGCCGGGTCCGTCCCGCGTCGGCATGACCGGCCGGTTGCGGCATGACATCCGTGCAACGGCGCGGCGGTAAAGACGGGCCGCCTTCGCCATCGGTAGCGGACAGGTCGGGTTCAGAGGCGGCGCCCGGCGCAGCCGGATTGGCCGGCGTCGCTGACATGGCCGGTGCGCGCGGCGCCGACCGCGGCGTGTTCAGACGTGCTTCGAAATCGCGCAACGCGCCGACCTGCATCGTCAGACGCGCGATGCGCGGTTCGATCTGCGCCACGGACGCGTTCAGCTTGCCGAGTTGATCGATTGCATAGTCGTGCTCGACACGATTCGCCGCCTGAACGCCGGAGCTGCCGCCGTCGTGCGCCGGCCAATGCATGCCGATCGCGACGCCGGCGGCGAGCGCCAGCGCTGCCGCGCCGAACGCCGCGGCAACCGCAATGGTCAGCGCGGTGCGGCGCGTCACGAAGCTGACCGAGCCGCTGGAAAGCCGGCTGCCCGCGCGAAACACGGAGGACATCAGCGGCTCCCGGCCGGCGCCACCGGGCGCGCGCAAAGCCGCGCGCGAGCGGTGGTGCAATGCACATTCGGCACATTCAGCGTGTTGGACACGCCGGGCGAGCTGAGCGTAGTGAAGCAGGACCGGAAATCGGCGGACAGGACTAACTGCATGTGGCATCAACCGGACAACATACCGGTGGCGATAGTGGACAAAGGGTGCCGATTATCGCCTGGCATTGTGACGCAACATCTCAAATACAAAACTCAGCAGGTGCATCCGCGCGCACGCTCACACTGTCATCGCGCGCGGCGCTCCCGGATCAAGTTTTTCCAGTTCCACGAGCCGCGCGACCAGCGCGTCGCCGGCACGCATCATCGGCATGCGCAAGCCGTCGCGGATCAGACCTTGCGCGGCCAGCAGCGCCTTCACCGGCGCCGGGTTCGGTTCGGCAAACAGCGCCTGGATCAACGGCGCGAGCTCGTGAAAAATGCGCCGCCCTTCGTCGAGCCGGCCCGCTGCCAAGGCACGATACAGCGCGACGAACCGTTCCGGGCGCAGATGCGCCGAGGCCGCGATCGCCCCGCTCCCGCCCAGACACAGGCTGTTGAAAATATTGATGTCCTCGCCGGTCAGCACCTGCAAGCGGCCGTCGCGGATCAGCGCGAGCGTGGTGTCGAGCGAACCGGCGCAATCCTTCACCGCCTGGATTCGCGGATGCGCGGCGAGCGTCAGGAGCGTGTCGAGTTCGAGCCGCACACCGGTTCGATAGGGAATGTCGTACAGCACGACAGGCTTGTCGCTCGCATCGGCAAGCGTCATGAAATGCCCGACGATACCCGCCTGCGAAGGCCGGACGTAATACGGCGCGGACATCAGCACGCCGGCTATCGGCAGTGCGTTCAATTGGCCGATGCGCGCCGCCATGCTCGCCGTGTGATTGCCCGACACACCGACCAGCACCGGCAGCGCTTGCGCATCCCCGCGGCGCACGGCCTGCGCTTCGTCGAGAATCGTCGCCAGCACGGCGTCCTGCTCGGCGGCGTCGAGCGCGGACGGCTCGCCGGTCGTGCCGAGCGCGACCAGTCCGGCAATGCCCGCGTCGGCATAACGGCGCACTAACGCGCGCAGTGCGGTGTGATCCACCTCGCCGTCGGCGAATGGCGTGATGAGCGGAACCCAGATACCCGAAAAAATAGACATGTTTTTACCTCGATGACGACCGTATCGATTCCGATCAGCGGTGCGAGGGAGGAAAAACAGGGAATGCCGCAGGTGGGCGTTGACCGGCTGTTCCGTCGCAACATCTGACGGAACAGCGGCTCCGGTCAGATGAGCGGCTGTTTTTTGGCTTTGGCGCTAAAGCTCGCGACATCGACGGCATGCGCGCGTGCAGCCACGACGCTCGCAAAAGCGAGACGTGCGATGGTTGACGGGCGGAGTCGGAGCGTTTGGCCGGAATGCATGACACGCAGTGTAACCGGGTCCGGCAGGAGTTGGCAAAGCGGGTTGATCAGGCGGGTTGAGCAAACGGGTTGCCCCAGCGCTCGCAAAATTGCTTGACTTCTGTGACAGGGAAACTAATATACGCACCGCGTACATACCCGGTACGCAGCCCCTTTCCCGACAGGTGCCCGCATGAGCGTCCCACAACAAGCCTTCCTGCGCGACGCGATGCGTCGCATGAACATGACCCGCGACACGTTCGCGAGCCGCATCGGCGTATCGCGCCGCGCGCTCGACACCTGGCTGCTGCCCGACGATTCGCAGGAATCGCGCGCCATGCCGGAGATCGTGGAACGTTTCGTGTCGGAAATCGTGGTGCATGGCGAGCCGGGTGAAAAGCATACGCAAAGCGTAGACTCGCAGTCGCTTGCCAGCCAGATGCTGTTCGAGGGCAAACCGCAACTGCTGTCGGTCGATCAGTTCTCGCGCGACTCGGTCGAGGCGCTGTTTCGCGTCGCCGACATCATGCAGCCGATCGCGCGGCGCCGGAAAATCTCCCGCGTGCTCGAAGGCGCGGTGCTCGGCAATCTGTTCTTCGAGGCCAGCACGCGAACGCGCGTGAGCTTCGGCGCGGCATTCTGCCGGCTCGGCGGCTCGGTGTGCGACACCACGGGTTTCACGTTTTCGTCGATGGCCAAGGGCGAGTCGATCTACGACACCAGCCGCGTGATGAGCGGCTATGTGGATGCGCTGGTCATTCGTCATCCGGAGCAAGGCTCGGTCGCCGAATTCGCGCGCGCCACCAACGTGCCGGTGATCAACGGCGGCGACGGCCCGGGCGAACATCCGAGCCAGGCGCTGCTCGATCTGTACACGATCCAGCGCGAGTTCTCGCGGCTCGGCAAGATCGTCGACGGGGCGCATATCGCCCTGGTCGGCGACTTGAAATACGGCCGCACGGTGCATTCGCTGGTCAAGCTGCTGGCGCTGTATCGCGGCATCAAATTCACGCTGATCTCGCCGCCCATGCTCGAAATGCCGAGCTACATCATCGAGCAGATCTCGCGCAACGACCACGTGATCGAGCAAACTCACGACCTTCCCGCCGGCCTGCGCGGCGCCGACGTGGTGTACGCCACACGCATCCAGAAAGAGCGCTTCACCGACGAATCGTTCGAAGGCTACACGCCCGATTTCCAGATCAATCAGGCATTGATGGACAGCGTATGCGGCGCCGACACGCTGATCATGCACCCGCTGCCGCGCGACAGCCGGCCGGGTGCGAACGATCTGAGCGTGGATCTGAATCACGATTCGCGTCTCGCGATTTTCCGGCAAACCGACAACGGCATTCCGGTGCGGATGGCGATTTTCGCGGTGCTGCTGGGGGTCGAAAAACTGGTCCAGCATTCGATGCGCGACGCCGCATGGCGCCCGCCCGTGTATCTCGGCCCGGACGACGCGGTGTTTCACGGCATCGATTGATCAGGATTCCACGATTGAATTGAAAGACGGCCTTGCGGCTCACCCGCAAGGCCGTTTTAACATGCGCAGTACTGATCTTCAGTACACACCCGATTAAATCCAGACTAGACTGAATTCGTCAGCAGCTTCCTCAACCGCAATATCAACAGTGTCAGTCGCCTTAAAAGCAGTCGCTTATTGCAGTGCGTCACGGATCGATTCGATTTCGGATTCACCAACATACGAACTGGACGACTCATCATGGCAGACACAAGTTATACGGCGCGCAAATCCGTCGCGGATATTGTTGCAAGCGCGGAGGGCGGTGAACATCATCTGTCGAAGTCGCTCGGCGCACTCAGCATTACGGCGATGGGCATCGGCGCGATTATCGGCGCCGGCATCTTCGTTCTGACCGGCACGGCCGCGGCGCACTATGCGGGGCCGAGCATCATTCTTTCGTTTGTGCTCGGCGGGATTGCCTGCGCTTTTGTCGGACTTTGCTACTCCGAACTGGCCGCCATGCTGCCGGTCTGCGGCAGCAGTTATACCTACACCTATGCGACGCTCGGCGAACTATTCGCGTGGATCATCGGCTGGGATTTGATCCTCGAATATGCGATGGGCGCGGCGACCGTTGCGGTCGGCTGGTCGGGCTACATTGTGAGCCTGTTGCATAACATCGGGATCAGCATTCCACCCACCCTGGCGGCTGCGCCCGGCACCACGGTGACGCTCGCCGATGGCAGCACGGTGGCCGGGATCGTTAATCTGCCGGCGATCTTCATTATCGCCGCGCTGACCATCATGCTTGTGCTCGGCACCAAGGAATCGGCGCGGCTCAACAACATCATGGTGGCGATCAAATTGACGGTGGTGCTGGCCTTCATCGTCATCGGCGCCTTCTTCGTGCATCCGGCCAACTGGCATCCGTTCATTCCGCAGAATACGGGCCAATTCGGCAACTTCGGCGCGAGCGGCATTCTCCGCGGATCGGCCGTCGTCTTCTTCGCTTTCATTGGTTTCGATGCCGTGTCCACCGCGGCCCAGGAGGCACGCAAGCCGCAGATCGACATGCCGATCGGTATTCTGGGCTCGCTGGTGATCTGCACGGTGCTCTACATTGCAGTCGCCGGCGTGCTGACCGGACTCGTTCCGTACGCAGAACTCAACGTCCCGGATCCGATCGCGAAAGGTGTCGACGTGATCGGCGTCACCTGGTTTTCCGTGCTCATCAAGATCGGCGCACTAACCGGTTTGACTACCGTGATACTCGTGCTGCTGTATGGCCAGAGCCGCATTTTCTTCACGATGTCACAGGACGGCCTGCTGCCACACCTGTTCGCGCGCGTCCACCCGCGTCTGCAAACGCCTCATCTGAGCCAGATGATGATCGGCACCATCGTCGCGATCGTCGCAGCGTTCACGCCGATCGATGTGTTAGGCGAAATGGTCAGCATCGGCACCCTGTTCGCGTTCATTCTCGTCTGCGGCGCCGTGATCTATCTGCGCCGCAGCGACGCGGGGGCCTCGAGGCCGTTCCGCGCGCCGGGCGTGCCGGTGATCCCGATTCTCGGGATTCTGTTTTGCCTGCTGCTCATGGTCGGGCTGCCGCTCGTCACGTGGTTACGGCTCGTGGTCTGGCTTGTGATCGGGCTGGCCTTCTATGGGATCTACGGCCGAAATCATTCGCGTCTTCGTCATCCGGAACGGACTCACGACTGAGATCCCGGCGCGCTGTTTTATCAACTCCACGCGTGTGGAGACTGCCCTTCCACGATCGTGCATTGCAGGCCCGACATGCGGCCTGCAGCGTCGATAGCCGCTTCGAGCCCGGCGAACGGATAGGACTTCAACTCGACCGCCTCGAGCGGAATCTGTCCGGACGCCACCAGCGAAACCAGCGCGAGATAGTCGGCGCGCGTGTACATAAAGTGGCCGATCAATTCCCAGTTGTTCAGCAACATCTCCTGGTACGCAATTGGCAAATCCACCTGCATGCTGCCCATCAGCACGAGCCGGCCGCCGCGGCGCAAGCTGCGTAACGCAGCGAGCGTCGCGTTCGCGTCGGTAGCCTGGCCGACCATGTCGAACGCGAGATCCACGCCGCCACCGCTTGCGGCACGAATCGCCGCTGTGTCCTGCGCGGCGTCGCCGCTCAGCACGACGGGCACCACCCGCCCGCGGCCTTGCTCGACCAGCGCCTGCAGCGGTTCGGGACGCCGGCCGAGTGCCACGACCTTGCTCGCGCCCAGTGCCAGCGCCACGAGGACGGCCGCTGAACCGAAGTAACCGCCCGCGCCGTTAACCAACACCGTTTCGCCCGCCGACAGACGGCCGCGCCGCAGCCCCCCGAACGGCACGGAGAATTTACCCAGCACCGCGAGACGCGCGGCATCGATCCCGTCCAGACCGTCCAGGGCGATCAGCGTCGAGGCCGGAAATTCGGCCACTTCGCGCAACGTGCCGTGCGGAAACTCCGCCAGCAACGCGCCACTGTCGGCGCTGATGGCGGTGAGTCCCAGTAGCGCCTGCGCCGGTTCACGCACCGTTTCGTCGGCAATCCAGTAGGGATTCACGGCAACCCGTTGACCGGCGCGAAAGGCCACCACACCCTCGCCGACCGCGACGATCCGGCCAACCCCATTGGTGCCGGGCGAAAACGGTGTCGGCGGATACGCGTAGGGCAATGTCCCTTCGACGTATTCACGCGTGTAACTGAGTAAGGGCACCGCCTCCATCCGCACCAGCACGGCGTTACGGCGCGGTTGCGGCTGGGTCACGTCGCGCAAGGCCAGCGGCTGGCCGGGTTGGTCGAGCATCCAGGCTTTCATGTTGAGCTTCCTTCAGTTCGTTTCGGTGCTTGAACTGTAGAAGCGTGGCACGTATTCTTGAAATCAATTACTTGTATGCGACCTATCAATATGATTGATCTACGCGGCATCGATTTGAACCTGCTGGTTTCGCTCGACGCGCTGCTGGCCGAGTCGAATGTCACGCGAGCGGCAGAGCGCCTGCGTCTGACGCAACCGGCAGTCTCCACGCAACTCGCGCGCTTGCGGCAGATCTTTGGCGATCCGCTGCTGCTGCCCGCCGAAACCGGCCGCGGCATGACGCGCACGGCGCGGGCGCTGGAGTTGATGACGCCGCTGCATGCCGCGCTGAAAAATCTCGAAGCGGTAGTGCGTCATCAGTCTGCCTTCGACCCGCTGAGCGACACGCGGCGCTTCGTGATCGCCGCACACGACAACGCCACCGCCGTACTCGGCATGCGTCTGATGGAGCGCCTGCCCACAGTGGCGGGACCGGGTGTGCGCGTGGCGTTCGTGATCGGCGACCAGCCCACCGCTGCGTCGCGGCTCGAAAACGGCGAGATCGACCTGCTGCTCGGTTCCGACCGGATGATTCCGCCGTCGATGAAAGCCCGCAAGCTTTACGACGAGCATTTTGTGTTCGTGCAGCGCAAGGGCCACCCGCGCGGCGACGCCCCACTCGATCTCGACACCTACTGCGCGCTCGATCACGTGCTGGTGTCCACCAGCGGCGGCAGTTTTCACGGCTTCATGGACGAGCATCTCGACGAACTCGGCCGCGAACGGCGCGTCGCGCTGTCGCTCCAGCACTTCGCGCTGGTGCCGGAGCTGCTGTCCAAAACCGACTACGTTTCGACGCTGCCGTCGCGCTTCGCAGCACGCTACGTCGACCTGCTCGATATCTTTGCACTGCCGTTCGACGCCCGCGGCTTTACTTTGTACGCAGGGTGGCATCCGCGCAACCAGGCCGATCCGGCGCTCGTGTGGCTGCGGGAAACACTGGCCGAACTGGCTGCACGATAGATAACAGGCCGAACAGATGCGTCCCCTTCGACAGGAAGGGGCGTATCGCGCGCCGCACGTGCCGCTTGCGCAACAGACGTAAAGCCACCCCTCTGCAGTCGCCAAATCCACGCTTTATCCACCCATCTTCGCCGATCAATACGCCAATTCTGTCCGGCGGCCCACGCATTCACCCCCGCGTCCCGAGTTTTTATGTTGAGAACGCTTCTCAATTACAGGCATATTGCATAGAATGCACGCCGAAAACACTTTGTAATAAACATGACATGTCCGGGTAAGGAACGCGTGATCTACCCGGCGATCAGCACTCAACAACGGGGATAAAAATGAAGTTGCGGTCCGACGAACCGAAGCTCGGCAAAATCAGCACGACGCTGTGCGGCATGTTGGCAGCCGGCCCTGCCCTCGCGCAGGGCACGCCCGGCACCACACCGCCCGACAAGGAAAACCAGTTCGCACCAATTGCCGTGCAGGGTCAACTGGATGACGGCTTCAAGACCGATCACTCGGCGTCGGTCAAATTCACGGCGCCGCTGGTGGATACGCCCAAGTCGGTGACCGTGATTCCGCAGGAGCTGATCAGGAGCACGGGCGCCTCGACCTTGACCGAAGCGCTGCGCACGGTGCCGGGCATCACTTTCGGCGCCGGCGAAGGCGGCAACCCGCTTGGCGACCGGCCCTTCATTCGCGGCTACGACGCGCAGGGCAGCACCTTCGTCGACGGTATGCGCGACATCGGCGCGACCACCCGTGAAGTGTTCAACATCGAAAGCGTCGAAGTGACCAAGGGTTCGGACGGCGCCTACGGTGGCCGCGGCGGCGCGGGCGGCAGCATCAACCTGATCACCAAGACCCCGCATCTGGGCAATTCCGTCGACGGCAGCGCGGGTCTCGGCACCGACCGCTACCGCCGCTTCACCGCGGACGGCAACTGGCAAATGGCCGATCATGCGGCCTTCCGCCTGAACGTGATGAGCCACAACAACGACGTGGCCGGCCGCGACGCGGTGAACAACGAGCGCTGGGGTATCGCGCCGTCGTTCACCTACGGCCTCGGCACGCCGACCCGCGTCACGGCGAGCTACTACCATCTCTCGACCGACGACCTGCCCGACAGCGGTATTCCGTACTTCTACACAACCACCAACAAGCCGGCCAACGTCGACACGATCTATCCGGCGAACGTGGACCGTCACAACTTTTACGGCCTGATCGATCGCGACTTCCGCAAGACGACCTCGGACGTCGGCACGGTGCGCATCGAACACGACATCAACAGCAACCTGACGATCCGCAACACCACGCGCTATACGAAGTCCACTCAGGACTACATCTGGACGCAGCCGGACGACAGTCAGGGAAACGTCGTCAACGGCATGGTGTGGCGCCGCGCGAATACGCGTGCCAGCGACGTCTACAGCCTCGCGAACCAGACCGAGCTGTTCGGCGAGTTCAAGACCGGCTTCCTGAAGCATAGCGTCACGACCGGCCTCGAACTGTCGCGTGAAACCAGCGTGAACGACTCGTACACCGTGGCTACCGCCACTGGCGCGATCTGCAAGACCAAGGGTATCGGCGCGGCGTCGGGCTATAACTGCACGAGCCTGTGGTCGCCGAATCCGAACGATCCGTGGGCCGGTTCGGTCAAGCAGACGAACGATCCGAGTGAGCAGCGCACCACCACCAAATCGCTGTACGCGTTCGATACGATCGAACTCACCAAACGCTGGCAGGCGAACGTGGGCTTGCGCGTCGACGATTATTCGACCGATTTCCGCAACACCGTTGCCAACGGCGGCAAGCGCACCTCGCGCGACGACACGCTGTTCAACTACCAGTTCGGCCTCGTCTTCAAGCCGGCTTCGAACGGCAGTGTGTATGCGTCGATCGCGACTTCGTCAACGCCGGCCGGCGCTCTGCTCGGCCAGGGCAGCGAAACGCAATCGCTGACGCCGGGCCGCGGCGGTGTCGGTGCCAACGCGGACCAACTCGCACCGGAAAAGAACCGCAGCATCGAACTCGGCACCAAGTGGAATGTGCTGAACAACCAGCTCTCGCTGACGGGCGCGCTGTTCCAGATCGATACGACCAATGCACGCGTCACGCTGCCTAACAACGAATACGCGATGGTCGGCAACAAGCGCGTGCAAGGCTTCGAATTCGGCCTGGCCGGCAAGTTGACCAACAAGTGGCAGGTGTTCGGCGGTTACACGTACATGAAGAGCCAGTTGCGCGACAACGGCAAGACCACGTCGGATAACGGCCATCAGTTCCCGAACACGCCGAAGAACAGCATCAGCCTGTGGACCAACTACGACGTACTGCCGAAGTTCACGATCGGCGGCGGCGCGTTCTACATGTCGCAGGTGTACGGCGACACGGCGAATCTGCGAGCGGTGCCTTCGTACTGGCGCTTCGACGGCATGGCGACGTACCGGATCAACAAGAAGGTCGATCTGCAGCTGAACGTGCAGAACATCTTCAACCGCACGTATTACGACCAGGCGTACCCGGCGCACTATGCGTCGATCGCGGCCGGCCGCTCCGCCTTCCTGACGCTCAACGCGCACTACTAGGCATCGCGCAATGGAACAGGTGACGCTGAAGGCGCTGGCGAGCGTGTCGCACGACGAGCTCGCCGCAATCCTCCGCGGGCCGCCCGCCCACGCCGCCGCGTGGGTGGCGGCAGCCGCGCACAACGGCATCGTCGAAGCGCAGGCGGTGTATGGCCAGTATCTGCTCGACGGCCACGGCGTGGAGCGCAATGCCGAAGAAGCGTTGACGTGGTTCAAGCATGCGGCCCGGCAGGATCATCCGATGGCGATGAACATGCTGGGCCGCTGCTACGAACACGGCTGGGGAACGGCCGCGTGCGCGCCAGTGGCTGTCTACTGGTACCGGCTCGCGGCGCAGGCGGGACTCGACTGGGGCATGTACAACTATGCGTCGGCGCTGGCGCTCGGCAATGGTACGGAGTGCGACCGAACGCAGGCGCTGCAGTGGTTCCGGCGCGCCGCCGACATGGGTCACGTGAAGTCGCTCAACTACATCGGCAGTTTTTACGAAGACGGCTGGGCGGTCGACGCCGACGCAAGCATCGCGCTCGACTATTACCGGCGTGCCGCGGTGGGCGGCGATTTTCGCGGCCAGTTCAACTATGCGCGGCTGCTGGCTGCACGCGGCGAAATCGACGCCGCGCTGGCGTGGCTGCGGCGCGTGCCGGCAACGGCGACAGCGGTATTCGTCGAGAAAATGCGGGCGTGGCTGGCCGCTTCCCCAGTGGCCGCGTTTCGTGCGCTGGCTGAAAACATCAATAAAGACATCAACGAAGAGGCACGCGCATGATGCTGCATCTGCAAGGCGTGCTCAGCAAGCAGCAGGTCGCGCAATGCCGCGAAGTCCTCGACGCGGCGCAATGGGTCGACGGCAATGCGACGTCCGGCGAACAGTCGGCGCAAGCCAAGCGCAACCAGCAATTGCCCGAAGGTTCGCCGGCCGCGCGCGCGGTGGGCGATGCGATTCAGGACGCGCTCGGGCGTAACCCGCGGTTCTTTTCCGCAGCGTTGCCGCTGAAAGTCTTTCCGCCGCTGTTTAACCGCTATGCAGGCGGCGACGGCTTCGGCACACATGTGGACAACGCGATCCGCCAGTTGCGCGGCACTGACTTTCGCATCCGCAGCGATCTGTCGGCTACGCTCTTTCTTGCCGAGCCTGAGACCTACGACGGCGGCGAACTCTGCATCGAAGACACTTACGGCGTGCATCGCGCAAAGCTGCCGGCCGGCGACATGGTGCTCTACCCCGCTTCGAGCCTGCATCACGTGAGTCCGGTGACGCGCGGCGTGCGGATCGCGTCGTTCTTCTGGATCCAGAGCATGGTGCGCGACGACGGCGAACGCGCCATGCTGTTTCAACTCGACAACGATGTGCAGCGTCTCGCCGCGGAAAAAGGTTCGAACGATCCCACCGTGGTCAGTCTCACCGGCATTTATCACAACCTGCTGCGCCGCTGGGCTGACGCCTGATCAGGCGGACTCCTCGTCCCACGCAAAACAGTCTTTCTTTTTGCATCCAGAAAGAAGGCGCCTGCGCATATTTACTTTCCTGTTCGTTAAGCGCAACGTGAGTAGTTGACACTCGGTTACCCGCATGTCGCCAGCCTGCATTGACCTTTCAATGGAGCCAGCAGACCGTCATGTCCACAAAGAACGAACCTCAGGATTCGGGCGACGCAGCCGCCACCACGCCACCCCAACCTTCGCGCCGCCGCTTTCTGCAATCGGCTGCCGCGGCCGCCACTGTCGGCGTAGCGCCGCATCTGCGCGCGCAAACTCAGACCCCAGCCGCGCCTCCCGCGGAGGTGCGTGCACCGGTGCCGCCCCGCCCGGTCACGCTGACCGTCAACGGCCGTGCTTACACGCTGCAACTCGAACCGCGCGTGACCTTGCTCGATGCGCTGCGCGAGTACGCAGGCCTCATGGGTACGAAAAAGGGCTGCGACCGCGGGCAATGCGGCGCATGCACGGTGATCGCCGACGGGCGTCGCATCAATTCGTGCCTGACGCTCGCCGTGATGCATGAAGGAGAAAACATCACGACGGTCGAAGGACTCGCCAGCAACGGCGTGCTGAGCCCGTTGCAACGGGCCTTCATCGAACACGATGCCTTCCAGTGCGGCTACTGTACGCCCGGGCAGTTGTGTTCCGCGACTGCCCTGCTGAACGAATTCCGTAACGGCACGGCCAGTGCCGTGAGCACTGATGTGCGCACCCGCCCGCCCCAACTTTCCGACGACGAAATCCGCGAACGCATGAGCGGCAACATTTGCCGCTGCGGCGCGTACGCCAATATCGTCGCGGCGGTGCGTGCCGTGCATGAGGGCGGCGCGCAGAACAGCGCCGGCAGCGACAGCGGCCATCACGACAGCAACGCCTGACGGAGCGACCAGCATGGATGCGATCTCTTACGAACGCGCCGGCGACGTCGCCGGCGCCGTGCGCGCGGCGCAGCAGCCAGGGACGGTATTCATCGGCGGCGGCACCAATCTGCTCGATCTAATGAAGGGCGGCGTGGCGCGGCCGCTGCGGCTCATCGATATCACGCATATCGGCGGGCTCGATACGGTCACTACGCTGCCGGATGGCGGCATCCGCCTCGGCGCGCTGGTGCGCAATAGCGATGCGGCCAATCACGCGCTGGTGCGCGAACAATATCCGTTGCTGTCGCAAGCATTTCTGGCGGGCGCCTCGTCGCAACTGCGCAATATGGCGACCGTGGGCGGCAATCTGATGCAGCGCACCCGTTGCGCCTACTTTTACGACACCGCCTTCACGCAGTGCAATAAGCGCCTGCCAGGCAGCGGTTGCGCGGCGCTCGAAGGCCACAATCGCACGCAGGCGATTCTCGGTGCGAGTCCGCAATGCATCGCCGTGAACCCGTCGGATATGAGCGTGGCGCTCGCCGCGCTCGACGCCGTCGTGCGTGTCACCGGCCCCGCCGGCGAGCGGACGATTGCGTTTGCGGACTTTCACCGGCTTCCCGGCGAGCGGCCCGATGTCGATACGACATTGCAGCCTGGCGAGCTGATTACCGCCGTCGATTTGCCAGCGCCGCTCTTCAGCGCGAACTCGCACTATCTGAAAGTGCGTGACCGGGCCAGTTACGCATTCGCGCTGGTCTCGGTGGGCGCCGCGTTGCAGATGGACGGCGACCACGTGCGAACCGCACGCATCGCGTTAGGCGGCGTCGCGCACAAACCGTGGCGCGCGAGCGCCGCCGAGCAGATGCTCAACGGCCAGCCGCTCACGCAGGCGAGATTGCATGACGCCGCGGCTGCCGCGTTACGCGATGCGAGACCGCAGCGCGACAATGCGTTCAAGGTGCAGCTCGCGCAACGCGCGATCGTGCGTGCAGTGAATCTGGCCGCGGGCCGCAGCGGAGGTGTCGCATGAATCTGATCGGTCAACCGCTCGACCGCATCGACGGTCTGCTGAAAGTCACCGGCGAAGCACGCTACGCCGCCGAGTTCCCCGAAGCGCGGCTCGCGCATGCGGTGCTGGTCACCAGCACGATTGCCAGCGGCACGATTGCGTCGATCGACGCGAGCCGCGCGCAAGCGTTGCCCGGTGTGCTGCTGGTGATGACGTATCAGAACGCACCACGCCTGCCGAATGGCGGCAAGCCCGCGCTAGCGCCGCCGGCAGGCAGGCGACTGTCGTTGCTGCAGGACAACCAGGTTCACTACAACAACGAACCGGTCGCGGTGGTGGTCGCCGATACGCTCGAACATGCCACCGACGCCGCGCGTCAACTGCGCATCACGTATCAGAGCAGCGCCGCGGTACTCGATTTCGCGCAAGCAAAGCCGAACGGACATGCGCCCGACAAACCGCAAGGCCGCACCACCGACACGCAACGCGGCAGCTTCGAGGACGGGTTGCGCAGCGGCGCGGTTCACATCGAGGCTGTCTACACGACGCCGATCGAGCATCACAACCCGATGGAACCGCACGCCACGATGGCGCGCTGGGACGGCCCGCAACTCACGCTCTACGATTCGACGCAAGGCGTGAGCAATGCGGCGCAGGCCGTCGCCAAAACCTTCGGCATGCCGGCGGACGATGTGCGCGTGATTTCGCCGTTTATCGGCGGTGGCTTCGGTGGCAAGGGATCGTCGTGGTCGCACGTATCGTTGTGCGCGATGGCGGCGAAACAGACCGGGCGTCCGGTGCGTCTCGTGCTCGAGCGCCCGCAGATGTTCGGGTCGGTCGGCGCGCGGCCGCGTACCGAGCAGCATTTCACGCTTGCCGCGCGGCACGATGGCACGCTGACGGCGATGCGCCACGACAGTACCTCGAACACCTCGATGTTCGAGGACTGGACCGAGACCTGCTGCATGGTCACGCGCATGCTGTACGCGGTGCCCAACCAGATCACGACCCACCGGATCGTGCCGATGAATCTCGGCACGCCGACCTTCATGCGCGCGCCCGGCGAGACGACCGGTTCGTTCGCGCTCGAATCGGCGATGGACGAACTCGCGGTGGCGTTGAAGATGGACCCGCTTGCACTGCGCCTGAAGAATTACGCCGAAGCCGATCCGCAGGAAAACAAGCCGTGGTCCGGCAAGTCCTTGCGCGAGTGCTATCAGATCGGTGCCGAAAAATTCGGCTGGTCGCGGCGCACCGGCGCACCGCGTTCGATGCGCGACGGCAACACGCTGATCGGCATGGGCATGGCCACCGCCACCTATCCGGCCAATCGCAGCCAGGCCGCGGCGATCGCGCGGATTCTGCCGGACGGCAGCGCCATGGTCGCCTCCGGCACCCAGGACCTGGGCACCGGCACCTACACGGTGATGACCCAGGTGGCCGCCGACGCTCTCGGTTTCGCGCCGGAGAACATCCACTTCGCGCTCGGCGATTCGTCTCTGCCGAAAGCGCCGGGGTCGGGCGGTTCGCAATCGGCGGCGAGCGTTTCGCCCGCGGTACGCGAGGCCGCCAACGAGGCACGCAGCCAGTTGATCGCCCTGGCGCTCGCCGACGAGGCCTCGCCGGTGCACGGCATCGCGCTCGACGACATCACGGTGGAAAACGGCTGGGTCGTGAGCCGCTCGCAGCCGGCGAAACGCGATCCGGCGGCGGCGATCATCGCGCGCTCGGGCGGCAAACCGATCGAAGCCACCGCCACGGTCAAACCCGGCGATGAGAGACAGAAGTACTCGCTACATTCGTTTGGCGCCGTGTTCGCCGAAGTCCATGTCGATGCGGAGCTCGGCACGATTCGCGTGGCGCGCGTGGTCGGCGTGTACGACGTGGGGCGCGTGCTGAACCAGAAAACCGCGCGCAGCCAGATGCTGGGCGGCATCGTATGGGGCGTGGGCGCGGCCCTCCAGGAAGACACCTTGCTCGATACGCGCTATGGGCGCTTCACCAACGCGAATCTCGCCGAGTACCACGTGCCGGTGAATGCCGACATCGGTTCGCTCGACATCACGTTCATCGACCGGCCCGACCCGTACGTCAATTCGCTCGGCGTGCGCGGCATCGGCGAGATCGGCATTACCGGCGTACCGGCGGCCATCGCGAACGCCGTGTATCACGCGACCGGCGTGCGCGTGCGCGATCTGCCGGTGACACTCGACAAGGTGATGGGGACGATGCGCGCATAGCGGCCCATACATTGGCGCTTGCCTGCCGATGCGTTGCATCGCACAATCGGGCACATCCTTTCTATCGGTGCCCGTCCATGGCCTACGCCTCGCTCGCTACTGGCGTGTTGCTCGCCGCCGGCTTCGGCTCCCGCTTCGACCCGGACGGCCTGCACAATAAACTCCTCGCGCAGATGCCCGACGGCACGCCCGTCGCGCACGAAGCCGCGCACCGGCTGCTGCGGGTCGTCGCGCGCGTGCTGGCCGTGGTGCGGCCGGGTTCGGATGCGCTCGCGCGCCTCCTGAACGACGCCGGCTGCGACGTGGTGTTCGCGCCGGGCGCCAAACGCGGCATGGGCGCAAGCCTTGCCGCCGGCATCGAAGCCAGCGACGACGCCGAGGGCTGGATCGTCGCGCTCGCCGATATGCCGCGCATCGCCACCCCGACGATCGAAGCGGTGGCACGCGCGCTCGACGGCGGCGCTTCGATCGTCGCGCCGTTCTATCAGGGACAACGTGGCCACCCGGTCGGCTTCGGCATCGAGCATCGGGACGCCCTGATGGCGCTCGACGGCGACACCGGCGCACGCGCGCTGTTGACCTCTCAGCAGGTGATGCGGCTGGATTTCGACGATCCCGGGATTCTGCGGGACGTCGATACGCCGGAAGATCTGCGCAACGTTTAGCTCGAACGCGACAGCGCCACGGACAAACCGGCCGCGAATTGAATGAATGGTCACGACCGAACGTCCAGGCTAGTCACAATCCTGCTGACACCTGCTGACGGCACATTCTGAGAACGAGCTGCCGAAGCCAGCGATGAACCGGGTCGTTCTCCGAACGGGGATGCCACATCTGGGAAACCGTAAAACCCTCAGTCGCCACAGGAAGTTCAAACGCGTAGACGCCGGCGGCCGCACCGGGCTGAGTGTTCACAAAAGATTCCGGCAGGAGCGCGACAAGATCTGACGCCCGCGCCACTGCCAGCGCGGCCGGAAAACTTGGCACAACGGCTACGGTCGTTCGCTCCAGACCCAGCAGGGCAATCGCAGCGTCAAGCGCGTCGATGACCTGGCGGCCGTGCGGAGCGACAACGTGGCCAAACGCTGCGTATTGCCCGATCGTCACGCTCTGTTTCAGGTCGAGGGGATGCCCCTTTCTGACCACACCGAGAAAGCGGTCGCGAAACAATGCCTGGACGCGTATTTCAGGCCCCATGTCCTCCAGAACGCCAATCTCCAGATCGGCGGAGCCATTGCGCAGATATTCCGCGCTCTTTTCCTGCTTGGACGAAAAGTGCAAACGCACAAACGGCGCCAGTGCAGTCACTTCAGCAATCAAGGGTGCGCCGAAGGCTTCGACGAACGCCTCATTCACACGAATCGTGAGGGTTCTGCGCAAGGTTGAAAAATCGGGTGCCGCAGGCGACGGCCGCAGCAAGGAACGCGCCTCCTGAACGATATTCTGTGTTCGCTCACGAATCTCCTCGGCATACGGCGTCAGCACCATCTGGCGGCCGGCCCGCACCAGCAATGGATCGCCGGTCGCGGCACGCAGGCGGGTCAGCGTGCGGCTCATTGCCGACGCACTCAAATGCAACGACCGGGCAGCGCGCGTCACGTTTTTCTCGGCAAGCAACGCAGCGAGCGCGAAAAGGAGATTCAGGTCCGGTTCAGACATTTTTTATCGTAGTCGGCAGAGGTGAGGCAGAGATGAGATGAGGCGTCTGATGCAGATATTAGTTGCATTCAGCGCGGCTTCCGCCATTCCGTGCGTATCGCTATATTGGCCTGACCGATTTACTCAAGAAGATCGCGCGCCTTGGATTCAGGTTCGAGTGCGGCTTCGCTTACCGGGAATATCCATGCAAAACGTACGCTCACAGAAAACCGTTCTCCTTGTCGGCGCCTCCCGCGGCCTTGGATTCGCGATGGTCGAAGAGTACTTGAAGCGCGGCTACCAGGTCATCGCTACCGGGCGAACAGGCTCGACCGGCAAGCTTCGGCAGCTCGCGCAAACCTTCACTGGCGCGCTCGAAGTAGAAACCGTCGATATCACGATTCCGGAGCAGATCGCGGCTCTACGCGCCCGCCTCACGGATCGGCGTATCGATGTGCTCTTTGTGAACGCCGGCGTCAAGAACGACGATGGCGAAACGCTCCCGGACGTCTCGACCGAGGAATTTGTGCGGGTGATGGTAACGAACTCGCTGAGTCCGATGAGAGTCATCGATGCGTTTCAAGACCTTGTCCCGCCGGCTGGAACGATCGGAGTCATGTCTTCGGGGCAAGGCAGTATCACGAACGCCACCAATGCGAACTACGAAGTCTACCGGGGCAGCAAGGCCGCACTGAACATGTTCATGCGTACCTTCGCGGCGCGCAGCGCCGAGTATCCGCGCAGCCTTCTGCTGATGGCGCCTGGCTGGGTCCAGACGGATATGGGTGGTCCCACGGCGCGCCTGACCATTGAAGAAAGCATTCCGAACCTGGTCAATACGATCGAGGCTTATGAAGGGCGCGCCGGACTGCATTACCTTGACTATCTCGGACGGGTCGTTCCCTGGTGACGGGCCATTTAACGGAAATGGCTGTCTGATTGCTGGCCTGTCTCTGGTCCCTCTTTTTGCCCCCCTGTCTCTGCCCCAGCTGCAATGGCACGCGCCGGTTGCGTAGGCCCGATCCGGCTGACTTGATCCAGGCCGGCGTTCTAGCGCATACTGTATATCCATACAGTATTTTTGCCGCATAGATACACGCATCACGATGCGCGCATCCACGGCGCGTCAGCATGAAACGCATTCCAATCGAACCGTCTTTCGCCGTATGGCGGCGCGCCGCGCGGGCGCTGCTGCGGCAAAGTGTCGAGCCATCGCAGGTCGAGTGGTTTGAGTCCGCAGGTGAAGCCGGAGCGCAAGGCGCGCTAACCACTGAGTCCGCCTTCGCCATTCCGGGCAGCTCCGGCACAGAAATCGCCGGCCCTGCCGCAGTCCCCGCCACGCCCGCGATTCCCCGCGAACTGCTCGCCTGGCTGAAAACGGCGGCGTGCTTCCGCGCGCCGGACCGCTGGGCGCTGCTGTACCGCGTCCTGTGGCGCTGGACGCGCGGCGAGCGCAACGTCCTCGATCTCGACGACCCCGACGGCGCGCTGCTGGATCAACGCATCCGCAGCATCGAGCGCGAAACCGAGGATCTGCTGATACTCACCTTGTTCAGACGGCGCGATCCGTCGATGGAACCGCCCGAATTCGTCGGCTGGTACGAACCGAATCACGACTTGCTGGAGCACGTCGCCGGGCGGTTCGCCGAGCGCATGGGCGATTCCACGTGGATGCTGGCCACGCCGCACGGCGCGGTATTCTGGAACGGCATGCTGCTGCGCATCGACCGGCCGCTCATGACGGAATGCGAGCAAGCCGCGCCAGCCCTAGCGGCCAACGCCATGACCGGCGAAGCCATCACCAGCGCGCCCACGGAAGCGCTCTGGCTCGCGTACTACAGCAGCGCCTTCAATGCGCAGCCGTCGCCGGTGCCGCTGCGCTACTGGAAAATGCCGCCCGCAGGCCCACCGCTGCCCGCACGCCTCGCGCGCGAGCGCAGCCGTCTCGGCGCGCAAAGCGCGGCTGTCACCGTGCCGTCCATGCCACCGGTCGAGTATTCGGCCGTAACGCCCCCCTTGCGGGAACCCACTGGCCCGCTCGCCACCTGCCGGCGCTGCGCGTTGTGGCGCAACGCGAAACAGGCGGTTGCGGGCGTCGGGCCCGCGCCTGCCGCGATCATGGTGATCGGCGAACAACCGGGCGAGGACGAGAACCAGCACGGCGAGCCCTTCACCGGCCCGGCCGGCCAACTGCTGGACACCGTGCTGGCGCACGCCGGACTGAAACGCGAGGCGCTGTATCTGACGTACGCCGTCAAGCATTACAAATGGGAAACGCTCGACCAGCAGCGCATCCATCGCACACCCGTGTGGCGCGAACTCGAGGCTTGCCAGTACTGGCTGGAAAAAGAACTCGCGCGGGTCGCGCCGCGCGTCGTCGTCGCACTCGGCGCGACGGCATTGCAAACGCTGACCGGCGCGCACGTCAACCTGTCCGAATACCTCGGCCAAACCATCGCCCACGAGGGGCGTCTGATCGTGCCGACCTGGCATCCGTCGTATGCATTAGGAATGGCCGACGCCACCTTGCGCGGCGACATCGTGGCGACCATCGCGGCGGCGTTCAGCCGCGCAGCGGCGCTGGCGGACGGCAGCGCGCCCGCTTAAGGTGAGCAGATTCGGGACAGGCCGGAGACACAAGGGTGAGCTTCTACGGGAAACCGCGCTGGAAGCCACGGCAGAATCGGCCCGGCCAGGCACGCGGTTTGCAGCGATCACGACGGTTACACACGCCGCGCCAATTCCGCCTAAGCTGATGTGACGCCGCCGATCCGGCAAGTTTGTCTTGCGCAATATCAAAGCTTCGAATGCGGCCCCGCACGTCTGGCAATCTCCACACATTCCATGAGCGAAACCAACCCGCGCCTTTTCATCGTCTCGCCCCATTTCGACGACGCCGTCTTCAGTTGCGGCGCATTACTCGCCGCCCATCCCGACGCCGCCGTCTGCACGGTGTTCGCGGCACCACCCCAGCAGGAAATGCATACCGAATGGGATGAAAAGTCCGGCTTCACGAGTGCCCATCAGGCCATCCACGCCCGCACACGCGAAGACAACCTTGCGCTCGAGGTGCTCGACGCGATTCCGCTACGCATGCCGTTTTGCGACGGCCAATACATGGACTCGCCGTCGATCGCCCGATTGGCGGCGGCGCTCGAAGAGACGATCTATCGCACCACCGCGAATACGCTGCTCATGCCGCTCGGCCTGAGTCACGAGGATCACGTGCTCGTATTCGAAGCCTGTTGCGAAATCCTGCCGCGCCTGTCGCACCTCACATGGTTCGCCTATGAGGACGCGATTCACCGCCGCACACCGGGTGTCGTGCAGGCACGCCTTGCCGACCTCGCGCAACGCGGCATCGTCGCCACACCCGCCTATCCGAACGCGAGCCACACGATCGATTTGCCGCGCCGCATCCAGCTCAAACGCGAAGCGGTCAACGCTTACGAAAGCCAGCTGCGCGCTTTCGGCGCGGGCAACTACGACGACGTGTTCGCCGCCGAACGCTACTGGCAATTGAGCGCGGGCCGCCGCAGGAAAAAGTAGCGGGCGCGGCGTGCTGGATCGCCTACGCTAGAAGGAAACGGCCGGCGTTTGCGCGCATTCGGACGGGCATAGCGCCCGTGCGCCTCGAGCCATTTTTCAGGCCCGCTTGCCGGTTCGGTGCTTTTCTGGCCCGCTTATCCGCCCTCTTCCTGACACAAAGAGCTTAGACACAAAGAGGTAATGCAATGAGCTACGACATGCATACCAGCCCGATTCCCGATCCGAACGCCGATCCGAATCGTGACCCGGAAGCCGATCCGCTCGTGCCGCCGTCGCCGGGTCATCACACCGAGGAGCCGCAGCGGCCCGATGGACCGCCGGACAAGGATCCGGTGTGACGACAGCGATGGTTTATCGCGAGGTTTGTTACCGCACGCGTGGGTAAAAGCCGCGGGTAAAGGCGTGAGTAAGCGAGTAAGTGAGCGCGCGCCTTAACGCGTCAGTTCGGAAAAGCCTTGCAGGAGACGGTCGATGTCGGCGGCGTGAATGTTGCCCATCGTCGAGATACGGAACAGCTCGGCCGACAGGCCGCCCTGGCCCGCATAGATGACGAAACCACGTGCCTTCAGCGCGTCGTGCAGTTGCGGATACGACACGCCGTTCGGCAAGCGATACGCGCGCAGCACCACCGACGACTGCTCCGGCGGCAACACACTGCCGATACCCCGCTCAGCCAGGCCCGCGCGCGCCTGCTCCGCGAGTGCCGCGTAACGCGCGTGACGCGCACGCCAGCCGCCTTCGTCGGCGAGTTCGCGCAGCGCTTCGACCAGCGCGTAGTACGCATGGACCGACGGCGTAAACGGCGTGTTGCGCTGATCCTGCAAGCGCGCGAGGCGCCCAAGGTCGAGGTAATACGTGCGGCTCGCCGCCTGCTCCAGCGCCGCGCGCCGCACCAGCACGAACGACGCGCCCGGCACGCCATGCAGACATTTGTTCGCGGTCGCCGCCACGGCATCGAGACTGGCGTCGGCAAAATCGATCGCTTCCGCGCCGAAGCTGCTCACGCCATCCACCAGCAAACGCAAACCGCGTTCGCGGCACAGCGCGCCGAGCGCCTGCAGATCGTTCAAACGGCCCGTGGTTGTTTCGTGATGAATCACCGCGACGTGCGTGAACGCTTTGTCAGCGTCGAGGCGTTCGGCGATCTTCGCGAGATCCGGCGCCTGCATCCAGTCGTGCTTCAGCGACTCATGCGCGATGCCATACTGCGTGGCGATCTGCGAAATACGCTCGCCGTACACGCCGTTTTCCACGACCAGCAGCTTGCCGTTTTGCGGCACCAGTGCGGCGGTCATGCTTTCGACAGCAGCCGTGCCGGAACCGGTCATCAAGACCGCTTGCCATTCGCTTGCGTCGAGACCGTACAGCTCGACCAGACGTGTGCGCGCCTCTTCCTGCAAGTCGAAAAACTCGCTTTCACGGTGGCACAGATCGGTTTGCAACAGGCTATTGCGGACGCGTTCGGTGAGCGTCACCGGGCCGGGATTGAGCAGCAGCATGAGCGGACTCCTTAAGCGGCGCCGATGTGGCGCATCAGGCGCGTCTTCACATCGGGCGGGGTGATAGTGGGACGCGGCAGGCCATCGGGCGTGCCGCGGCGAATCGCCAGTCGCGCAAAGCGCGGGCCATGGGGTGACGGCGCTGTTTCGAACAGCGTGTCGATCACATCGACGTCATCGCTTTCAACCGCGGATGCGTAACCGCACGCCGCGGCGACGCCCGCGAACGACACCTGCGAGGACACCGTTGCCTGGCCACCGGTCGAGTCGTGTGCGCCGTTATCGAGCAGCACGTGCGTGAGGTTCGACGGGCCGTACGCGCCGAGCGTCGCGAATGCGCCCATGCGCATCAGCGCGGCGCCGTCGCCGTCGAGCGCGACCACGTGCAGATCCGGACGTGCGAGTGCCAGACCCAAGGCGAACGGCGTCACGCAACCCATCGAACCGACCATGTACAACTGGTTCGGACGGTCGTCGATGGCATAGAGTTCGCGCCCGCAAAAACCGGTCGACGCGAGCACCACCGTCGAGTCGAGCGGCGTGTGCGCGATGACTTTCTGCAGCGCGTCGTGACGCGAAGCCAGTTCATTCGCCGCGACGTTTCTGAACTGTGAACGCGGCGCGGCCGGCACGCGGCGAGCGCCGGCGGCGCCCTCTTTCAACTCGTACGGCGCCACGCTGCCCTTTTGCATGACGAGCGCATACGGACGGCCGGTTTCATCCATGTGGGCAATGGCGCGATCCAGCGCCGGGCCGATCGCATCGGCCTCGGTCGGGAAGGTCTCCCACGGAATCTCCATCGTATCGAGCATCGCGGGCGTGACGGGCCCCATCAGCGCGTGCTGCGGTTCGTCCGCGACGCCGGGTTGGCCGCGCCACGTCACGATCAGCAATTGCGGCAGACGGAAGGTCCACGTGAGCGAGGTCAACGGGCTCACCGCGTTGCCGAGGCCGGAGTTCTGCATCATGGTGATGCCGCGCCGGCCGTTCTGCGCACCAAGCGTGACGCCGGCGATCAACGCAACCGCATCACCTTCATTGGCTGCCGAGACGTAATGCAGCGATTCATCCTGCAACACGTAGTTGATGAACGGCGTCAGATACGAGCACGGCACGCCTGCGTACCAGTCGAAGCCACGCTCGCGCGCCGCCTCGACAAACTGTGCCGCTTCGATCATTGCGCGGCTCCGCTGGCTTCGTTCGTCTTGCCGCCGGCCGTTGCCGCGAACGGCGCTTGCGCGTGCGCGAAATCGCCGGCGCGACGGAAGTCTTCGAGGTCGTTCACACCGCGCCAGTGACCGTGCACGTATTGCACTTCGATCGCTTCACCTGCTTCGATCAGCGCATTGAGCAGCGCGGGCATATCCAGCGAATCGAAATCCGGGCGCGCCTGCAGTTTGCCGAGCACCGTTTGCAGACGCTCACGACCCTCGCCGCGTACATTCAGGAGACCGACCCAGCGGCCGTGCGGTGTTTGCGAAGCGATGGCGGAGGTTGCGTCCTGCCCACTCGACACGTGGCGCAATGTGACCTTGCTGCCGAACAGACCGCGGTCGTCGCCCGCCGAGCACCATGCGAAGTCGCGCACGCTGGCGTTTTCCGCATCGGTCAGCGACGAATCGACCACCACGCTGAACGCGGCTTCGCTCTCGACCAGATCGCGCAGGATGTAGCTACGGAACAGCAGATCGCCGTACGAGATGACCGTGTCGCCCGCGAGTTTGTCGGCTGCGCAGGCGAGCGACGCCAGTTCGCCGGTTTGCGCGTGACGTTCATTGACGACCAGCTTGATACCGGCCGTATCGATCGCATCGGCGCGATAACCGCCGACCACGGTGATGTCATTGACGCTCTGCTTCTTGAATGCATCGACGAGCCAGCGCAGGAGCGGCTTGCCCGCGATCGGCAGCATGACTTTCGGACGATCTTCGGTGACGGCTTCGAGCCCTTTGCCGCGGCTTGCCGCGAGCACGACGGCAGAACCGGCCGCGCGGCCGCTCGACAGATAACGGTCTTCCGCTTCCGAGTATTCGTCAGCGTCTTGCAGGCGAAAGATTTCGTTGACGGCAGCGATGCTGTCTTCGACGTTGACGAGCGTTTCGCTCGAGTGAATTTCCTTGGCGACCGCCTGCATGGCCGAGGTCGCGGCGCGGATCAGATGATTCGCCCAGATGACCGTGCTGATGCCGGCTTCGCGGAACACTTCGGTGGGCGTGCTGTAGTACTTGGTCGGCACGATGACGAGCGGACCGCGGCCGGCCCATTCGCGCGCGAACTCGAGGATTTCGTCGGGACGCGAGAGCTTGCTGTGAATCAGGATCGCATCGGCACCGGCTTGCCGATAGGCTTCCGCGCGACGCAGCGCTTCGTCCATGCCCCAGCCGGCGATCAGTGCTTCGACGCGCGCGACGATCGAGAAGTTTTCATCCGACTGCGAGTCTTTACCGGCTTTGATCTTGCCGCAGAACTCGTCCATATCGGCGAGCGGCTGGGCTTCGCCGTTGATGAAGCTATTCGTTTTCGGGAATTGCTTGTCTTCGATACAGACGCCGGCAATGCCGCGTTGTTCGAGTTTGCGCACGAGGCGGCGCACATTGTTGAAATTACCGTAGCCGGTATCGCCATCGAGAAGGATGGGCAGATCGCTGGCATCGGCCATGAATTCGAGGTTATCGACGACTTGCGTCCAGCTCGCTTCGTTATTGTCGCGCACGCCGAATTGGGCGGAAATCGCGAGGCCCGAACCCCAGATCGCCTTGAAACCGGCTTCGCGGACGATACGGGCGGAGAGACCGTTGTGGGCCTCCATCATGAATTCGAGTTCGTTGCTGACGAGCATCTGGCGCAGGCGTGCGCTACGGGAAACCGGGATAAATGCGGGTTCGCGGGCGTTCATTTTTTTAACTCCTGGTGGCGGGCTTATTGGTGCTCTTTTTTGCCCGGCTGGCGACTGGAAAATGGCGACTATAGCTGAAATCGTTTTTATTGGTAGTGCGGGTTGGGTTTGGTTTTTTTGATGTTGTTGTTAAGTGTGGAAATGTGCTGTTTTTTTGCATTTCATGCTGATGGCTTTTGAGTTGGATTTTTTTGGCGTTGTGTGGAGGAATGTGATTGGGCCCTGCGGGGCTTGGGGTTTGAAGGTTTTTTTTGTTTTCTTCCTATTTTTGTTTTTTTGGTTTTATTGGGGTTTTGGATTTTTTTGGCTTATTTGTTTTCTGCATTAATTGCGTTAGTGGTTTATTAGTTTTGCCGCCTGCGTCGGGCGGTGTTTGCTTCTTTGGCCTCTCCTTGCCCTGGTTTTTTGGCCTTTCCTTGAATTGATATTGGTTTATTAGTGTTGCCCCTGTGCGGGGCGGCACTTACTTTCTTTGCCGCCGTGTATAGACCGGAGACATAGCTGACAGGTGTGCGGGGACATGGTTGACACTTCCGGGTATTAAAACGCCCGGTCCCGACCATGCCCTGGAACGCAAGAGACACCATGAGCCTCCGACAGGAATTTGTTCATCTGGCCAGTCAGGACACGCTGACGATGACCGAACTGTGCCAGCGCTTTAACATCAGCCGGCAGACCGGCTACAAGTGGCTCAGGCGCGGCGAGAACGCGCTATCCGATCAATCGCGGCGCCCTGCCAGCAGTCCCTCGAAGACCCCCGCTGCCATGGAGCAGGAAGTGGTGCG
>NZ_MCAS01000043.1 GCF_003610895.1 Paraburkholderia fungorum | reverse complement strand
CTACAGCGATGCCGCGGCGCTCGGCAAGCTGATGTTCTTCGATGCGTCGTTGTCGGCGTCGGGCAAGATGTCGTGCGCGAGCTGTCATAGCCCGTCGCACGCGTACGGGCCGCCTAACGGGCTCGCCGCGCAATTCGGTGGGCCCGACATGCACCGCCAAGGCACGCGCGCCGTGCCAAGCCTGCGCTACGTGCTGAACCGCACGCCGATGTGGAGTCACGCGCAGGCAGCGAGCCTGTCCGAGCGGCTGAGCGAGACGGACAACGCGCCGGTTGGCGGCTTCGGCTGGGACGGGCGCTTTAACCGCCTGCACGATCAGGCGAGCTTCCCGCTGTTCAACCCGGACGAGATGGCGAACAAGGATCCGGCGGCCGTGCTTGCGAAGCTGGAGCAGGCGCCATATGCCGCACGTTTCAGGGAAGTGTTCGGTCAGAACATTTTCGCCGACCGTACGAAAGCGTTCGCCCAGGCGATGTACGCCATCGAGCGTTTCGAGCTTGAAGACCCGAGCTTCCATCCTTACACCAGCAAGTTCGATTACTACCTCGACGGCAAGGTCCAACTGACGGCACAAGAGTTGAGAGGCAAGAAACTGTTCGATGACCCGGCGGGTGGCAATTGCGCCTCCTGTCACATCGACCAGGTGGGTGTCGACGGCTCGCATCCGCTTTTCACCGACTTCAACTTTCAGGCGCTCGGTGTGCCGCGCAATCCGGAACTGCGTGCGAATGCAGACCCGAAGTACTTCGATATGGGTCTATGCGGGCCGCTGCGCACCGACCAGTCGAGCGACACGAGCAACTGCGGACTTTTCAAGTCAGTGTCGCTGCGTAATACAGCAACGCGGCAGGTGTTTTTCCACAATGGCCGCTTCCATACGCTGAAGGACGCGCTGCGTTTCTACGTGCAGCGCGACACGAATCCGGCGAAGTGGTACCCGAAAGACGCACACGGCAGAGTCGATAAATTCAACGACCTGCCCGTTGCGCTGCGCGTGAACGTCGATACCACCGACGAGCCGCTTACGCGCAAAGCGGGCGAGCGCCCCGTGTGGTCGGAGCGCGATATCGACGACGTCGCGGCATTTCTTGCCACCTTGAACGACGACTACGTGCTGAAACCGAAGCCATCGAAGTAGCTGAAGCAAGCGCGCCAGGCAACTACGTTTCGTCAGACGATTTCGGGCGTTTTGATGCCTCTTTTTCGGGCAGGGATATAATGCGCGGATCCCTTTTTCTTTTCCGTCCCCGTTATGAGCCGGCTACTTTGCCTGATCGTGCTTTCGCTCGGCCTGATGCAAACCGCAACGGCCGACGAAACCAATGACCGCATGTCCGCGTATCTGACGCAGAAATTCGGTCTGGCAAAGGAAAAGGCACAAAAGATCTCCGACGCGGTGCAGTCCGCAGCTTCGAAGTATTCACTGCCGCCGGCCCTGCTGCTGGCGATCATCTCGATCGAATCCCGCTTCAAGGAAAAGGCCAAGGGTCCCAATGGGGCGACCGGGTTGATGCAGGTGGTGCCGGGCGCCCATCGCGGGCTGCTGAGAAACGTCAAGGACCTCACCGAGCCAACCACCAACATCGAAATGGGCTCGGCGATTCTCTACGGCTACATGCGCTCGGCAAACGGCGACATGAACGCGGCGCTCAAGAGCTACGGTGGATCGCAGGCATACGCACGGAAGGTGAATTTGCGCGTCGAAGATTTCGCCGGCGTCGCCGGGCCAGAGGAAGTCGCATCGCATCTGGGCTCACAAACCAGCATGTGCGAGGCTGACCGCTGCCCGGCACCGGACAACTGGGCCGACGCTTTCACGATCCCGGCCGACAATGCAATCAACGCCACCGGCGTAAGCGGCGGGGCGGCGCTGCAAAGCGCATCGCCCGCAGCGCCGCACTGAGCGGCCACTTCCCCTTACTTTTCCTCGTTGTCATGCTTCCGCACTAAAGTTGCGGATTGAGCAATCACGCCATGTCAGACGGCGCGAGGCAGACGCTGCGCGCTTTTTACGCACGCCTGGCAACCGCTCTACAATGCATTCCCATCCGAGCTCACGCTGCGCCTCTTCCGATCGATCATGTTCACCTCGTTTTCCAAAACCACGGCCGTTTCGCTTATTGGCCTGCTGACCCTTGCTGCCTGCAACAGCACGCCGCAGCCAAAATTCCAGCAGGAACTGTTCGAAACGGGCGCGAGCCCTTACGCCCGGAACTTCAACTCCAGCACCACGGATACCTGCGAGGCCGCACGCCGCGCGCTCTTGAGTCAGGGTTATCTGACGACGATGACGCGCACCGATACCGTCGATGGAACGAAAAATTTCCAGCCGACCGGCGATACGCACATCGTTGTCGAGTTTCATGTGGTGTGCACGCCGGGGGAGGAGGCGAGCGATACCAGCATCGTCTACGTCAACGCGGTGCAAAACGGTTTTGCGCTGAAGAAAAGCGATACGTCGGCGAGCGTCGGGCTGAGCGTGCTGGGTTCGCTGTCGTTGCCGATCCGCTCGAATAACGACGCGATGGTCAAGATTTCCAGTGAGACGATTCCGTCGGGCAAGTTCTACGATCGCTTCTTCGGCCTCGTCGATCACTATTTGCAGACGGTGGTGCGCACGCAGCCGGTTGCGAACAGCCGCATCGAGACGCGCATCTTGCCGGCGCCGGCACCCGTGCCGGTTGAAGCGCCGACGCCTGCACCTCTTCCCGATATGTCCGACGCGATCGACAAGGCGGCTGCCGCGTCGGTGCAACCGGCGAGCGGAGCTAGCGTGGCGCCGTGAAGCATGCCTGCGGATGTTTGCCGGGTTCGGGCTGATCAAGACCTGATCAGCCTTTGATCTCATCACGCAGCGGCACTTATCCTATGTCTTTTACTTCATGCGTATATATATGTAGTAATAGTTAACAAGGGTTAACCCCTTCTGTGGATAACTCTCTAATTCCCCGTCACATCAAAGTCATGCAGAGACCATAACCCTGCGGAACACGTCTGTAGAAAAACTACGAAGCCGGGATAACTTTGGTGGAGCTTGCCTCGCGCCGCACCTTATCAAGATTTCGCGCACAGGCTGTCCGGTGCGCTATCCCGAAGTTATTCATAGGCAATTGTGGATAACTCGCGTATCCAACCGTATTTTGCCGGGGCGGCGAGTCGGTTTTCCCGTCGATGCCATCCGCTCGCCACCGTACAGACCGAGTTCCCTCAGACGCGCACATTGAAGCCGGAAGGTACAAAGATTGCGTCTATGTTTTTGCAAGCGCAACTGTTGCTATTTAGTCAAAATCATTTCGGCAACGGCCTATCCAGGCATAGAGTTAAAGTGTTTTCTGAAGTTATTGGTGCGGTGCGGGGGTGTGCGATGAAACGCAGAACAGCACGACAGCTAGTCCGTCTTCTCTCGGATATCAGGCATGCCAGCCACTGCACGACGTTGCGGGCGGCTGCCACTAACCGGGCCATATCCCTCGCATCCTCCGAACACGACGAGGACGGCGCCGAGAGCGACGAAAGCAGCGAAGCCGCGCGTGAGGCGAATCACGACAAGCCGGCCCGGAGCGGATCATGAGAGCCGCCAGCGAACAGTCGCTGCGGTTTCTGGTCGAGAAATGGCTGGCCGCCGGCCCCTCCATTCCGGTCCACGTTACCGAGTTCAGCCGTACCCGTCTGGGTGGCCGGCGTTACGTGCGCGTGGAAACTTCTCCCGAGGCCGGATCGCGCAGTCTCTTTTTCTTTCGTCACGACGATGGCTGCTGGTGTGTGTTTCCACCTATCTCCGATGCTCCCAGGCTGCTCACGCAACCACGCGCCGCTTAATGGCTCGGACGGTTAAGCGGCCGCCCCGTCAGGAAATGACGGCCGCATGTCTTAGGCAAGAATCACATGGCGCAGAAAGGTGTCCAGCGCGGCAACGTCACCTTCCGGCCGCTTGTAGTCCGACGGACTTTGCACCTCCGCTAGCGACGCCTCGATAAACCGATGGATCGCCGGCCGGCGCATCCCATACTCACCTTCGCCCGCCCGCATTTTCACTTCGAGCAGCGCATTGATTTCGGCGAGCAACGCCGGATCGTCGACTGTCCCCGCGACGAGATCGGCAAAGCGCATTGGCGGCATGCCGCGTCCCGCATCGATCCATTTGACGGCAAGCAGGGGCCGCAGCACGTAGAGGTACTTCTTGTAGCGCACCATCTCGTCCTGCAGATAGCCACGGAAGTTCTTCTTCGCCATCGAGAGGTAGTGGTAGCGCCCGCGCAACGGCGAGAAAAACGCCTGAGCCATGGTTCGCAACGCCGGCCCGTGGCGCGCGTCTTCGCGATAGACCACTGGCGAGTCGAGCCATTCGAGCAGTGCCGGATTCGAACGATGCAAAAGTCCGAGCGCCTTGCGCAACTCCCAGCCGCTGACGTCGAGTTCGTCGTCGATAGGCTTTTCGATTACGTCGCGCTGCGGCTCGACGCGCAGATACCAGTCGAGCCGATGCACGTACAGAAAACGCACGTCGTAATCGCTATCGGGCGAAGCGAAGCCCCAGCCGCGGCTGCCTGATTCGCAGGCGTAGAGCACGGTTACTTCGTAACGGCGTTCGATATCGAGCAATTCGGCCATGATCCGTTCCCGCACGGCGGGGGTGATCGGGTGCTCGCTTAATACTGATGTGTGGTTAGCTTCCATTTTTGTTCTTTGATTATTCTGTTGTTCTTCGCGTGCAGACGTGGCCGGCGTCCGGCATCGGCGCGGATCGCTGAACGGCGATCCGCGCCTTGCTACTACCGCTGTTACCCCTTCACGCACACCACCTGCCGCAGCGTGTGCACCACCTCGACGAGACTGCGCTGCGCTGCCATCACGGCGTCGATGTCTTTATAGGCCATCGGAATTTCATCGATCACGCCTTCATCCTTACGGCATTCGACGTGTGCCGTTGCCTTGACCTGATCTTCCACCGAGAAGCGCCGCTTGGCTTCGGTACGGCTCATCGAGCGGCCGGCGCCGTGGCTGCATGAGCAGAAGCTTTCCGGGTTGCCGAGCCCGCGTACGATAAAACTCTTCGCGCCCATCGAACCCGGAATGATGCCGAGTTGGCCCTTCTGCGCCGACACCGCGCCTTTACGCGTCACGAGGATGTCCGTGCCGAAGTGGCGTTCCTTTTGCACGTAGTTGTGGTGGCAGTTCACCGCGTGCTCATCCAGCGAAAACGGCTTGGCGATGATCGATTGCGCCGCGCGAACGACCGCGCCCATCATCAGTTCGCGATTCTGCCGTGCGTAGTTCTGCGCCCATCCGACCGCTTCGACGTAGTCATCGTAGTGCGCGCTGCCTTCTTCGAAGTAAGCCAGATTGCGGTCCGGCAGGTTCGCGATGTGCTGCCGCATATCCGCTTGCGCCAGTTCGATGAACAGGTTGCCGATCGCATTGCCGACGCCGCGCGAGCCGCTATGCAGCATGAACCACACGCTGTCCGCTTCGTCGATGCACACTTCCACGAAGTGATTGCCGGTGCCGAGCGTACCGAGGTGCACGTAGTTGTTGGTTCGCGCGAGCTTCGGATACTTGTCGACGATTTGCTTGAAACCGTCAGCAAGCGACTTCCACGCGACGTCGACCGGTTGCGGCGGCCGATCACCCCATGCACCCGGATCGCGGCGACCCGGCGCGCGGCCGTGCGGCACCGCGCGTTCGATCGCGCTACGCAGACCCGCCAGCGAATCGGGCAGATCGGCAGCCTTGAGCGTGGTGCGTGCGGCCATCATGCCGCAGCCGATATCCACCCCGACTGCGGCCGGAATGATCGCGCCGAGCGTAGGAATCACGCTGCCGATCGTGGAGCCTTTGCCTGCGTGCACGTCCGGCATCACGGCCAGATGCTTGAAGATGAATGGCAGCTTGGCCGTATAAGCGAGTTGGTCGCGGGCGAAATCGTCAATGGCGACACCTTCGGTCCACATCTTGACCGGCTTGCCGTCCGCGACTTCCATCAGTTGGTAATCCATTTTTCTTTACTTCCCTGTTCTTCTTTTGACTGGCTGCAGCACGCAGTGGTGCGGCACGCCCCCGGCTGGGTATGTCGGTTATGACGCCCAGTCGGGCTATGTATTGCGAGGAGCATGCCAGCATGGTCGCGCGTTCGGATCATTCTGCCGTAAGTCACTGATGCGAATCATAAAGATGCCGCGCATGCCGTAGCTCGGTGCTTCTCGATGGCAGCCCGAACAGGGCAATAATTGATATCATCAGCTAGTGATTTATACAGAAAGATAAAAATGAAAAAACGCGTCGCTATCGGTTTTCTCGGCACGGTGTTGGACCAGGGCGGCGCGCGGCGCTGGCAACGCTGGCGGCCCACCATCAGTCTCTGCGAGCAGCCGGGCATGCCGATCGACCGTCTCGAGTTGCTGCATTCGCCGGGATACGAATCGCTCGCCAATCGCGTGAAGAACGATCTCGCCGGTGTTTCACCGCTCACCGAAGTGCGGCTGACCGCTATCGCCACCCACGATCCGTGGGATTTCGAAGAAGTCTACGCGTCGCTGCATGATTTCGCGCGTGGCTACACGTTCGATACCGACAACGAGGAATATCTCGTCCACATCACCACCGGCACACACGTCGCGCAGATCTGCTGGTTTCTGCTGACCGAGGCGCGCTATCTGCCGGCGAGCCTCGTGCAAACCGCCCCGCCGCAGCAAACCGACGAGGGCAGGAGCGGGCCTGGCAAGGTGTCGGTCATCGATCTGGATCTGTCTCGCTACAACCGCATCGCCCAGCGCTTCACCCGCGAGCGCGAGGACACCGTGTCGTTTCTCAAGGCCGGTATTGCCACGCGCAATCCGCAGTTCAACGCCTTGATCGATCAGATCGAGCGTGTCGCGATCCGCTCGCGCGCGCCGATTCTATTGATCGGCCCGACCGGCGCGGGCAAGTCGTTCCTTGCGAGGCGCGTCTATGAACTTAAGCGCAATCGGCATCGACTGGGCGGGCCGTTTATCGAAGTGAACTGCGCGACCTTGCGAGGGGATTCGGCGATGTCGACACTATTCGGCCACGTCAAAGGCGCTTTCACCGGCGCGCAAAGCGCGCGCGGCGGTTTGCTGCGCGCGGCTGATCATGGGCTGCTGTTTCTCGACGAAATCGGTGAGCTCGGCATGGATGAGCAGGCAATGCTGCTGAAGGCCGTGGAGGAGAAACGCTTTCTGCCCGTCGGCGCCGATACGGAAGTGACCAGCGATTTTCAACTGATCGCCGGTACGCACCGAGATCTGCGGACAATGGTCGCGCAGGGCGTCTTCCGCGAAGACCTGTACGCGCGGATCAACCTTTGGACCTACCATCTGCCGGGCCTGGCCGGGCGCATCGAGGATATCGAGCCGAATCTCGAATTCGAGCTCGATCGCTTCGGCCGGGAGCAGGGCGAGTTGGTGCGTTTCAATGTCGAAGCACGGCGCCGCTATCTGTCGTTCGCCACTTCCGCGAAGGCGGCGTGGACCGGCAATTTCCGCGAGTTGTCGGCCTCGGTGACGCGAATGGCGACGCTGGCGGACGCCGGGCGTATCACGGAAGACAACGCGGGACAGGAAATCGAGCGGTTGCAGCGAACGTGGGCGCCGCCGCCTGACGGTGTTGATAGTGATCTGGTATCACGCACGCTCGGCGCACGCGCTGACGACTACGACCTGTTCGACCGTTTGCAACTCCAGCGTGTGCTGGAGGTTTGCCAGGCGTCGGCAAGTCTGTCGGAAGCGGGGCGCACGCTCTTTGCGGTGTCGCGGCAATCCAGGAAGCAGCCGAACGACGCCGACCGCCTGCGTAAATACCTCGCACGCTTCGGCGTGGAATGGGGCGACTGGCTGCCGCCTCACGCTTCGTGAGGCAAGCGATCACGTTCGCTTGTAGGGCGCCGGGCGGGCATCACCTGGCACACGATCAAGCCGGTGAGCATGAGCGCGCATCCGAACAGCGCGCGCGCTGACAATGTTTCACCGAGTACCAGCCAGCCGGCGAAGGCGGCGAACACGCCTTCCATGCTGAAAATCACCGCGGCATGCGAGGGCGCCGCGTGTTTTTGCGCAACCACCTGAATCGTATAGGCGATGCCCACCGACAGCGCACCGCCGTACAGAATCGTCGGCGCGGCGCGCTCGATCACCGCAAGACTGATCGGCTCGATCACGAGGCCGACGGCCAGACACACCGCCCCGCACGTCACGAACTGCACGAGCGCCAGCATCAGGGTGTCGTGCCGGAGCGCGAAGCGGCCGACCAGCATCATCTGGACAGAAATCACCAACGCGCCGGCAAGCTGATACCAGTCGCCATACAGGATCGAGAAGTGTTCGTTCACGCTCAGAAAGTACATGCCGATGGTTGCCAGCGTTGCACCGAGCCATGTGCCGAATCCCGTTCGATGACGAAATAGCACGCCGAGCAGCGGCACGAGCACCACATACAGCGAACTGATGAAGCCGGCGTTGGCGACCTTGGTGTATTGCAGGCCGATCTGCTGCAATGAAATCGACGCGGATAGCACGACGCCGAGCAGTACACCGGCACCGAGCAGTTCGCGTGCGCCGCCGGGGGCGCGCTTTGACAATTCCGCCAGTGCGGAGCGCCGCACGCAAACGATCATGGTCAACACGACCAGCGCGCCGAGCAGGAAACGCAGTCCGGTAAACAGAAACGGTCCGATCGTATCGAGGCTCAGACGTTGCGCGACGAACGCGGAGCCCCAGATCATGGCCGCGACCAGCATCAGCAGATTGGCGCGCAGGTGTTGGCGTGTGTCGGGTTTCAAAGGCTGTTTTTCGAATTCGGTTGTTTTAACGAGGCGCTCGCGACTTAACGGCGATGCACGGCATCTTGCGGCGCGGATTCCTTAACCGGCACCGGCAATGGTAACGCGGGCAAGGTGATTACAAAGCGTGCGCCGCCCGATACCGCTTCTTCGAGCCGGACGTCGCCGCCATGAACCAGCGCGACGCGCCGCACGATCGCGAGGCCGAGGCCGAAGCCGCCGGTGTGCCGGTCACGGCTGGAGTCGATCCGGTGAAACGGTTCGAATACGCGCCCGCGCTCTGCAAGCGGAATACCGGGACCGTCGTCCTCGACGATCAGCACCAGTGCGCCTGCCGCGTTGGCGGTCGCGCTCAGCGAAATCGCCTGCCGTGCGTAGCGGGTACTGTTGCGCAGCAGATTCAGCAGTGCACGCGCGACCAGCTTGGGATCGCAGACATGATACGTGGGCGTGCGGGTAATCGGCATACGGGAAACCGGAGCGCGGGCGGCGGGCGTGCCCGCAGCGCTACCCGTGGCGGACCCGCCCGCCGTGCTGACCGAAAGCGTCAGTGAGCGATCGGCGACATCGTTGGACATGCTCGCGGCCACGCTGTCGAGCAGTTCCCCCACCGACACCTGCATCAGCACCAGATGCCCGTCGCCTTGTTCCAGGCGGCTCAAGGTCAGCAGTTCGGTGACGAGGTCGTCGAGTTCGCGCACGTCCTTGCACAGCGCCAGCTGCCGTTCACGCTGCCGCTCGGGCGACTCCGGCGATTGCAGCAGCGCAAGTCCGAATTCGAGCCGTGCGAGCGGCGTCTTCAGTTCGTGGGAGATGCCGTGCATCATCTCGCGCTGATGCAGGATCGACGCTTCGATCCGTTGCGCCATTTCGTTGAATTGTTGCGACAGGTCGTAGATGTTCGACTTGCTCGACAACTTCACGCGCGTCGATAGCGCGCCCGAGCCGAAGGTGCGCGCCGCGGCTTCGAGCTTGCGCAGATCGCGCCAGTGATAGTGCACCCATACGACCACCGAAAACAGCGTGGCAAGCGCGAGCAACGCATACGCGAGTGCCTGAATCTCGACAGTGGTGGAATCGCCGCGACGTGCATAGACGACGGTGCCATCCGACAGAGGCAGGTAGTAATTCGTGGTGTCGTAGTCCAACACCAGCTTGCCATCGCGCAACTCGCGCTGTTGGCGCTTGCCGACCAGTGGCGCGGCCTCGTCGGTCGTCATCAACCTGAAGCCTTCGCTGCCGTGCTTTTCCAGTTCCGCGAGCGCGGCGGCGCGTTCCGGGCCCGCGTGCCGTTGCAGGTAATCCTCGAGTACGAATGCATACGTACGGTCGGCGGCGCGCTCGGTTTGTGTGACGCGCTCATGGAACAGTTGCGAGAACGAGGTGTTGATGAATGCAATGGCGAGGCCGCCACCGATTACAACGATCAGATACAGCCGGATCAGCGAGCGGAGCATTTATTCCTCCCACGCCGACGGGCTGAACAGGTAGCCGCGACCCCAGATCGTCTTGATTTTGCGCGGCTCGGGTGACGCATCTTCGAAACGCCGGCGCAGCCGGGAGATCCCGGCGTCGACGGTACGGTCGAGACCGTCGAATTCAATGCCGCGCAATTGCTTGAGAATATCGTCGCGGCTCAGCACGGTGCCGGCCGCGCGCGCGAGGATCAGCAGCAGGTTGTACTCGGCGGTCTTCAGTTCGACCGGCTGGCCGCGCCAGCTCACAGCGCGATCGGGCGGCGCGATCACCAGTTCGCCGAAGCTCAGCGTGTCGTCCTGCGTGGACGGCTCCGCGCTTTCCGCCGGCTGCGCGCGGCGCAACAGCGCACGGGCGCGGGCGACCAGCACGCGCGGCTCGATCGGCTTGACGACGTAGTCGTCGGCGCCGGTTTCCAGTCCTGCAATCTGATCGAATACGTCGACGCGCGCCGTCAGGATCAGCACCGGCACGCGCGAAAAACTGCGAATGCGCCGGCAGACCTCCATGCCGTCCATGTTCGGCAGCATCAGATCGAGAATCACCAGCGCCGGTTTGTGCTCGCGCACGGCGGCCACGGCCGTGTCGCCGCGCCGCACGATTGTCACACTGAATTCGTAGCTGTTCAGATATTCCCCGATCAACTGCGCGAGGCGATCGTCGTCCTCGATCAGCAGCACGCTGGTTTTAAGGGGGGCGTCGTTCATATTGATCTCCACTATCAGGCGCCGATTCTATCCGCGCGCACCGCCACCGCATACGCCGCGAACATTCGCGAACACTTGAACACAATTGCGCACACATTCTCCCAACTTCAGGACAGACGTGGCGCGGCGGCGTCCCTAGACTGCGGCTTCCGTCCCAAATAAAAAGTCCTGATCGTGCGCAAACGCCTCTCTTATCTGTGTATTCCACTGTTCGGTCTGACCTGCTCCTCGATGGCTTACGCCGAGAACTTCTACATGTTTTCGCTGGCCGGCGGCGTGGCGCCGCGCTATCAGGGCAGCCGCGATTACCGTCCGTTTGTTGCCCCGCTGATTTCCGCCGAGTTCAGCAACGGCATCTTTCTGAGCCCGACGGACGGCCTCGGCTACAAACACAACTTCGCCAACGGGCTGTTCGCATCCGCCGCACTCAGCTATGACTTCGGTCGCACCGACCGCAATCGTGCCGATCTGCCTGGCTCCGACTACCTGAAGGGCATGGGCCGGATTCCGGGTTCGGTCATGGTGTCCGTGCAGGTCGGCGCGCATCTGTTTGGTCCGTCGACCGTCAGCATCACGCTGGATCAGCCGCTCACGCATACGAGCCGCGGCACGAGCGGGCACGTCGATCTGACTGTGCCGGTGCTGCAAACCGTCGACAACCAGATCAGCATCACGGGCAGCGTGCATGCCGGTAGCGGCCGCTATACACAGACCTTTTTCGGCGTCACCGATGCGCAGGCGGCCGCGAGCCGCTTTCAGCCGTATGCGGTGAAAGGCGGTTTCGACAGCGCCAAGGTGTCGGCAGCGTGGACCTACAGTTTCTCGCCGCGCTGGTCGGTGCATACCGAGGGCGGCGTGACGCGGCTGCTCGGCGCGTCGGCGAACAGCCCGATCGTGCAGTCGAAGAACAACTACTTCGCGATCACTGCGCTGACGTATCGCTACTGATGCGCGTGTTGATGCAACTGTTGATGTGACCGTTGATCGGTTGTCCGGATCAACTTTCCCGACGCTCAGACTTCCCTGCAAGGAGCTCGCGATGTTTGCATGGCAAACCCCTCTTTCCAACGCCTGGCAGGATAGCCTGATATCGTCGGCGCGCGCGCAGGCAATGGGCGTCGACAGCATGTTGCTGACCGGTGCGACCGGGTTTATCGGTGGCAATCTGCTGGTGACCTTGATCAACGCCGGTCTGGTCGACCGCATGGTGTGTCTGGTGCGCGGCGCCAGCGTGGCCGATGCGCTCGCACGGCTGCGCGCTTCGGCGGTGCGCTGTGGTCTGCCGCATGCTCGCGCCCGGCGAATCACGGAAGCCAACGTGATGGTCGGCGAACTTGGCAGCGCATTTTCGGAAATCGATCTGGCGCGGCTCGCCAAGGCGTCGCATGTGATCAATTGCGCGGCGCTCGCGTCGTTCTCGACGCATCCGCAAGTGCTCGACACAAATGTGCACGATACCTTGCGGTTTGCGTCGCGTTTTGTCGGCAGCAAAAAGCTGCGGCGCTTCGTGCATGTGAGCACGGCAATGGCGTGCGGCACGCAATGCGGCGCGAACGTGCAGGAAGCGACGTTCGGTTACGGCGAAACGCGCCACCTCGTGCCGTACACACGCAGCAAACGCGAAGTCGAACGCCTGCTGCGCAGCACGTACCCGCACTTGCCGCTGGTCGTGGTGCGGCCGTCGATCGTGGTGGGTCATACGGTGCTCGGTACGCTTCCTTCGGCAAGCATTTTCTGGGTGTTTCGTGTGGTGCACGCCGCGCGGCGCTTCACGGCACGGGCAATGAACCGCCTCGACGTGGTATCCGCCGACGATTGCGCGCGTGCGCTCGCGTTACTGGCGGTGAAGCCGTCGCTGGCTTTCGATACGTATCACGTGTCGGCGGGTTCGGAGGCGCCGACCATTGGCCAGATCATCAGCGCCATGGACGAAGCCACCGGCGTTTCGGGCCGCCGCTACTCAATGTGCCGGGTGCGCGACTTCGGCAAGATCGCAAGCGAGGTGGTGGGCCGGGACCGTTGCGGCAGCGGCCGTCTGATCGAGCATGCGCTGCGTCTGTACGCCGGTTTCGCCGAGCTGGACTACACGTTCGACAACCGCCGCCTGCGCGACGAGATTGGTTTCGAGCCGCTGCCCTTTACGGATTACGTGAGCGAGTGTGTGCGGACTTCGCGCGGGGTGGGCATCGCCGAGCAGATGCGCTGGGACTTCAAATAGATCCTCGCCGGGTCCTTAACCGGCTATACAGCACCGCGACTCGCGCGATAATCGCGCAACAGGTTGGATGAATCAGGATAGCGCTGACCCATTTGGCCAACGGATTTTCAGGCAGACGCAATGGACGAAAAAGACTGGATCGCCGGCGCGGCAAAGGCACTGGCGATCATCGAAGCATTCGACGAAGAGCATGCACGCATGACGCCGACCATGGTGGCCGCTCGCGCGGGGCTCTCGCGCACGGCGGCGCGCCGCTATCTGCTGACGCTGCGCGAACTCGGCTATGTGGACACCGACGGCAAGCTGTTCTGGCTCGCGCCGCGCGTCTTGCGGCTCGGGCAGTCGTATCTGGATTCGGCGCGCTTGCCGCGCACCGTGCAACCATTTCTTCAGCGCATCACCGCCACCTTGCAGGAAACCGCACTGGTCGCGATTCTCGATGAACAGGATGTGGTCTATGTCGCGCGCAATGGCGTGAACCGGGCGATGGCGGTCGGCTTCGTGCTCGGGTCGCGGGCGAGCGCGCCGTTGTCGTCCGCGGGGTTGGTCCTGCTGGCCTTCCAGGCGCCGGAAAGCATCGAGCAGTGGCTGGCGTCCTATCCGATCAAGGTATTCACGCCACATACCTATTCGACCGTCGAACGCTTGCGCGAAGTGCTGAGCGAAATTCGCCGCGACGGCTATGTCGTCACCGATCAGCAACTGGAACTGGGCATGCGCGGTGTCGCGGTGCCGCTGCGGGACCGGCACGGCACGGTTGTGGCGGCGATCAGCGTGAGCATGCCGATCGGTCAGGAGTCGGCGAACGCCGCGCTGCATCGGGTGCTGCCGACCCTGCAGGAAACCGCAAGTCTGCTCAGAAACCTGATCTGAATGTTGTACTAGGTAATCTCCCTAATAAGGCATGCTCAACGAGTGAAAGCATCCCGAAAGCAAGCTGTCTCCCGGAAAATACATATCGAGTTTTGGGCATGACAAACTGCATACACTGCGTAATACTCTCCCGCGGGGAGCGGGAAGGCGCCTTGCGTGCCGTCTGCTTCACCGTTCAGCTATTTCATTCACATTGACTCAGTCGTCCAGGTTTGGGGAACAACACATGAAAAAATTCATCGTCTCGCTCGCAGCCGCATCGATCGCGCTGGTCTCCGTTCAAGCTTTCGCACAAGCATCGGACGCAGCAGCTCCGGCCGCTGCAGCTAGCACGCCGAAGAAGCACCACATCAAGAAGCTGAAGACGCACGGCAAGCGCGCTCCGGTTGCGGCAGCAGCTTCGGCAGCTGGCACGAACGACAAGGGCACGGCAAACTAAGCTTTTCGCTTGGTTTTGTCAGGCGAACCCTGCCGGTTCGCCTGCGCACGCTGCTAGCCGGCGAGTGCAGTGCGATTCCGGTTGAATGCCGCCAGCAAAAAGGCCAGAGCTTCTGCTCTGGCCTTTTTGTATTGGGTGGCGCTGTTCGACGGCGTTTAGCCCGCGAGGCCGCGCTTGATGACCTCGTTCAGCAGTCCGGTCATGCCTTCCGGATGGGTGGCGGCACGTTCTTTCAGCTCCGTGACCAGGTCGCCATTCAGCTTGCAGGCGAAGGCGACGAGGCCTTGCGCCTGGTCGAGCTTGCGCTGTTCACGGCGATCGAGCTTCGGATCCGCGGCAGCGGCTTTGCCGAAGCGGTCGGCGGTCGACAGTTTCATTGCATTGTTCAGCTTGAGTGCCTTGTTCTTTTCAAGGTCGGTTTTTTTCATCGCCATACGGAAGGCCTCTGCCAGATAAGTAATCCCGCATTGTACGCATCGCGCCGCGCGTCGAGCCAACGGCGGCGATTCTGCACGTGAGCAGCCACCAGGCGGTTCAGATGCTGCGGAGTTCGAGCCATGGCGCGCTGTTCACGCGGGCCGCTCCGGCGCGCCGGCCACGCTGTCCATCAGCGCACGCATTCGTTGCCAGTGGGTGCCTTCCCAGAACACGCGCCGGCATACGTCGCAGGTGACGAACTGGCTGTGCCGTTCCAGCACGCCGTCGGGCGCCCGGTCGCCGACCTCGTCTTTGGGGATACGCCGCAGCGGCGCATTGCACATCAGACACAAACGGAACGGCTGCGCGCTGCCGGCCAGATCCAGCCGTTCAAACACTTCACGCAATTGCTCACGCGGCCGCAGCGTGCGTACGTAGCAGCCATGCGTGATGGCGCGGCGTTTTAATAGCTCACGGTCGCGGGTCAGGACGATGCGCTGTTGGGCGGCCGCGAGCGCTTCGATATCGGCGTCGGGATAGTGGTTGTCGTAGAGCGTATCGAAGCCGGCTAGCCGCAGCAGCGGCGCAAGACCGCCCAGATGGGCATCCGCAATGAAGCGCACCACGCGCAGCGGATGTTCGCGCACGCGCAGGAGCGGCCGGATGTCGAGCGATTCAAACTTCGGATAAACGGCGATGCGATCGCCGTCGGATAGCGGATGATTGAAACCGACCGACTCACCGTTCACCAGAATCAGCTCGACCTCGGTGTGCGGCACGCCGAGTACTTCGATCATATGTTTGGCCGTGGCGCCGTGCGAGCAGGCGTAAGTGAACGCGCGCCGGCGCAGGGGCCGGGCGAGAAAGTCGTTCAGCTCCTCATAGAAGCGGAATGTCGCGGTGACCATCGCATCAGTATCGCACCGTGTTCAATTGCGCGCTGTCCTGCACGTGTCGCATGGGTGTGCTTTACTGCCGGTTCTTTAGAAGATGGAGCGAGAGATGGACATCGGTTTTATCGGTCTTGGCGAGATGGGCGCCGTGATGGTTGCAAACATTTTGAAAGCCGGACACCAGGTGCGCGTGTGGAACCGCTCGCCGCAACGCACGCAGTTGCTCGCCGACGCAGGGGCCCGGATCGTTGCGACGCCGGCTGAAGCGTTTGCTGGCGACGCCGTGTTCTCGATGCTCGCCGACGATACCGCGCTGCGCGAAGTCGTCACCGCGTCGCTGCTGGAACACGCGCCGCGCGGCCTGATTCACGTGAACATGGCGACGATCTCGGTGGCGCTGGCCGAGGAACTGGCGACCGCGCACGCCTCGCGCGGCATTCATTACGTCGCAGCGCCGGTGCTGGGCCGGCCCGACGTCGCGGCGGCGGGCAAGCTGACAATCGTGGCGGGCGGCCCGGCCGAGTCGATCGACCGTGTACAGCCGATTTTCGACGCCATCGGCCAGAAAACGTGGCGTATCGGTTCGCTGCCGCAGCAGGCAAACGTGATGAAACTCGCGGCCAACTTCATGTTGGCTGCGGCTGTCGAGACGCTCGGCGAAGCTGCGGCGCTCGTATCGGGCCACGGCCTCGCGATGCAGGATTTCCTCGATGTCATCACGAGTGGCCTGTTCCCGGGACCGGTCTATTCGGGCTACGGCAAGATGATCGCGGAGCAGCGGTACGAGCCCGCGTTGTTCAAGGCGCGCCTCGGACTAAAGGACGTGCGTCTTGCGCTTGCGGCCGCCGAAGCGGTCACGACGCCGCTGCCGGTCGCGAGCGTGGTGCGCGACAGCCTGATCGAAGCCGTGGCGCATGGCGACGGCGAGAAAGACTTCGCCGTGCTGGGACAGGTCGCGGCGCGGCGGGCAGGGCGCTGAGCGGGCGTGGGTGCTTCAAGGTGCGCACGGGCATGCACAGGCATAATGGCGGGCTGATCCCTTTTTGCCTCGATCCCAATGAATTTGCACACCTGGTGGCTCTTCGTCGCGACGGTTTTCGTCGTCTGCGCGATTCCCGGTCCGAACATGCTGCTGGTCATGACGCACGGCGCCCGGCACGGTCTGCGCCGTTCCAGCGCGACCATGGCCGGCTGCCTGTCGGCGCTGGTGTTGATGCTGGCGGTGTCGGCGGCCGGCCTTGGCGTGTTTCTCGCGGCGTGGCCGGCGATGTTCAACGCACTGCGCATGATCGGTGCGGCGTACCTCGTCTATCTGGGAATCAAGGCGTGGCGCGCACCCGCTGACGAAGGCGCTGCCGGTGTGGTCGAGGAACTGTCCGCCAGGCCAGTCCGTTCGCGCTTCGCGCTGTTTCGCACGGGTTTCCTGGTGGCGGGCAGCAACCCGAAAGCCATCCTGTTCGCCGCCGCACTGCTGCCGCAATTCATCGACGCGGCGCAGCCCAAGCTGCCGCAGTTCGGTGTGCTCGTCGCTACGGTCGCGGTTATCGAGGTGAGCTGGTATCTGGTGTACGCCGGCTTCGGCACGCGGATTGGCGCCAGGTTGAAGAGCCGCAGCGTCGCCAGGATGTTCAATCGTCTGACGGGTGGTGTATTCGTCGGCTTCGGTGCGATGATGGCGCTGGTGCGGCACTAGGCAAGCGACGGGCCTGGCTGACGTGTGGCGATCAACGCCGCTTGCCAGACGTCACAAGGACTGTTGCGTGTATGCAACGCTGAGGGTCAACCCTAATTTGAATGTTGCGACGCACCAAATCATTTGCTATAGTTCGTCTTGTCTCCTCCATGTCTCCTCTGATATGGATTCAGCCCGCCCACATAGGCGGGCTTTTTTTTGCCCCGAATTTCCCGCGTCTCCAAAAAAGACAAAGCCGGCTGACCTCTGCACGAGGCCGCCGGCTTTGCCGTGTCTACGCCGAACTCAGAACTTGTACGAGACGGCCAGGAACGAAATGATCGGATCGGCTTTCAGTTCCGACTTCGAGACGGCCAACTCCGTGCCATCCGCCGCCTTGATGATGACCGACGAGGTGGTCTTCAGCGGAATGTACGTGACCGACGCCACGAGGCCCCAGTGATCGGTGATGTTGTACGCGAGACCCGCATTGAACACCGGCTGCCACGACGACGACGCCTTCGCAGACACCTGGGTCGGTCCCGGCTTGCCCGCGCCCGCTGCCAGCACCGAGCCCAGGTTGTTCTGCGTCGAGGTCACGAAGTTCGGGCTCAACTGAACGTCGGAGAACCAGTTGTACGACACGCCGATGCCCACGAACGGCCTGAAATGAGCCGTCGGCGCATTGAAGTAATACTGGAACAGCAGCGCCGGGCTCCACTGGCGCACGCTTTTCACGATCGGATTGGCCTGCGGATCGCCCAGATTCTGCTGGCCGAGCGCGCCCGCGGGTCCCGGCGGCTGGATGGTGCCGTGTCCGTAGATCTTGAAGACCGGCGGCACACCTGCCACCGTCGACACAGCGATGTGATCGGTGAGGTAGTGGCTGAAGACAAGGCCGACGGTATTCGCGGTGTTGGTCGACAACCCCGTGCCGCTGGACGTGAACGAACTCGGCAGACGCAGCGGTGTATTGATCGGTGTCGGAGCGACGTTGGTGGTCAGCGGCGTGCTCGAATCCTGCGGCATGACGTGGAACCAGCCGAGCACAGCGACGTTGTCGCCCGCGTGTTGCGCGTATGCACTGACCGACAGGCAGGCGGTCAGTAGCGCGAAAAAGATTTTTTTCATGTTGTTCCTCCTGAGGCGCACGTGACGATCGTTGCGTTCTTCGCGCGCGGCGAGCGACGGCGGCCTGATTGCCTGGCCGGTGCGCTGGATATTCGGTGGACGCCGGCTGCCGCGCTATTTCCATGCGCGACAGCCGGGACGCGAACGCCTCGCTGCGTGTCAGCGGCGCGTGTTGCGTCCATTACTGGACGAAGGCGCCGATCGTGAAGTACGGCGAGGCCGCGTTGGTCATATCGAGGTAGCCGAACACGCCACCCGTAAAGATCATCTTTCCGGTCGGCGTGGTGCCCGTCGAGGCGCCCACTTGCGTGGTCGTCACGACACCCGGCACGGTCTGCGTGAAGTCCAGATTCAGCGCCGTCGCGAGCGATGCCTGCGACGCGTTGAACGGATCAAGCAGCGTGGCCTGTGTGCCTTCGAGCGCGGTGGTGCGATAGTCGAACTGACTATCCACGCCGATGTACTCGCCGTTCTGCGAGTTGACCGCGATCGCGCTTTGCGGCGCGAGGATGGAGATGCCCGATTCATCGTCCGCATACGGGCCGAGTGAGCCGTTCACCGGCGTCGTCACCGATGAATTTGCCGCGCCGGTCCGCACCAGAATCGGCACCACCTGATTGCGCAGCTTGCCGACGATCATGTAGCCGCGTGCCTTCGGCGTTGTGGCGAGCGTCGGTTTGGCCTGACCGAGGAAGTTGTCGGTTTCGAACGCGCCGCTGCCGTCGGACGACTGCACGAAGTTCGTCCCCGGTTGCTGGCACTTGCCCGCGTTGACGCCGGAGTTGTCGCACTCGGTCCACGTACCGTCCGCATTGATCGTGATCTTCGTATCGACCGGGACCGGCGCGAAGTTTTGCGACGGAACCTGGTGATAGCCGAGCTGGTTGTAGGTGCCGGCCACGTTCGCGATGTTCGTTTCAATCGACGAGAAACCGATGAACGGGTAGTACGGGAACGTGGTGTCGGGCACCGCGCCCACGCCGAGAATCCCGGCGAAGGAAATCTCAGCCCCCGGAATCGTGCCGCCCGCTACGCCTTCGCCGACGAAAATCCGCGCCGGACGATTCGGGTCGAGGCTTGCGCCGTTCAGGCGGAACGCACACTGATTGAGTTTGGCGGTCGGCAGGAGGGTTTCCTGGGTCAGCGTGCCGCTGGCACTTTGGCCCGCGCGCGTCGGCGAGACGGTGCCGACGGTCGCCGGGATCGGCGACTCGATATAGTTGATTTGCCACGTCATCTTGGTCGTGTCCATCTGCAGCTTGACCAGTTCGCCGTCACCGCCGCCGCCGGTGAAGACCGTGCTGTAGTCGAGCGACGCAGGACACAGACGAACTTCGGTGACCGGTCCGTCGCCGTTGCCGCCACCACCACCGCATGCCCCCAGTAACGGTGCTGCAAGAGCGAGCACCGAAAGGATTCTCCATTTCATACCGCCTCCAGAATTTTCTCGTTGTGAGTGGCAGGCTCCCTGTCCTGCCACCTTTTGCTCTATTTATGTCTCGTACTGCGAACTGCCGGTCCTTCAGTCCTTACTTGCTGATCTGCGCGCCGATGCCGAAGTAGGGGGCGCTAGACGTACCTGAAATCGCCGACGTCGGCGCGATACCGCCGTTGACGGTGCCTTGAATCTCGATCGCATAGAGGCCGCCTGAGGCAATCGCGAAACCGGTCTGGCCGTTCGCTTGCTGTACGCCGACCAGTCCCGGGCTCGGCAGGCCGTACCCCAGGCCGAAACCGTCTTCAGCCGCGGAAGTCGACGGATTGATGAAGGTGCCCACGCCTCCCTGGATCAACGTCGCGGTTGACTTGAAGTTCGAATCCGCGCCGACATAGCCGCCGTTGAAGCCGCCCGATGCGAGCGGCGTGGCTGCGGTGAGCATGGCGATGCCGGACTCGTCGTCGACCTTGGCTGTCAGCAAATTGCTCGTGTCGACAAAGCCGGTGCGTACGACCAGCGGCACGGTGGCGCCGTTGACCTGCCCGAGAATCATATGAGCCACGCCTGACTTTCCGGACCGCCCAAGCAACGGGATGCTGAACTGCGCGACGATTTGCGGTGCCTGCTGACTGTCGAAATACCCGTTGCTGTTCAGCACCAGCGGGTTGCCGGTGGTCAGGCAACCGCCGGCGTTCGCCGAGTAGTTCGGATTAGGCGTGTTGCTGCTGGTACAGGTGCCGCTGGCGTCGAACGTTTCGACCGTGTTGGTCGCGACCGTCGCGTAGCTGCCCGATGGCGTCAGGTGATAAAGCAGGCCGTTGTAAGTGCCGGGCAGCTTGGTGATATCGGTTGTCGTGCTGGCGAAACCGAGGAACGGGTAGAAATCGAAATGCCGGTTCGGAACGGCGCCGACGTTCGACCCAAGAGGGCCAAGGTTCAACCCGTCGTACTCGACCGTCGCACCTGGAATGCCACCACCGGCTACACCCAGGCCGACGAGGATCATCGGGGGATTCGGATTGTTGACGAAGTCGGGTGTCGTATAAGGCTGGCCGTCGCCAACGCCTGTACCCGTGCCCGCGCCGAGGATGAACGCGCAACGCGTCTGTTCGGCGGTCGGCAGTACGCCGGCCGGCGGGTGGATCACGGCGCCCGTGATTTGCGTGCCCGCGCGCGTCGGCGTGACCTGACCCGTGCGCAACGGAATCGGCGACTCGAGCCACTTCAGTGTGTACGTCATCGCAGTCGCGTTGATGTTCACCTGCACGATTTCACCACTGCCCGCACCGCCAAGATAGGTCGTCTTGACGATGTCAGCGGTCGCGGGGCATAGCGCCGCGGCACCCGCGCCTGTAGCCGGCGGACCTTGCACGCCGCAGGTCGAACCCGAGCATTGCGGTGCGCTGATCGTGCTGGGATCGCCGGCCTTGCCGCCGCCGCATGCGGTGAGCAATGGCGCCGTGGCAATGGCCATTGCCAGGCCGCGAATAATGGCGTGCGACATGCAGCTGTCTCCCTTCATGTAATAGTGCGAACTAATTTCGCTGCGCGTTTAATGCCTGTCAATTGAATGAGCCGTCTAAAAAGATCGATTCAAACAGGACATTTTTTGCCGGACGCACACTGCATGGGCCGCGGGAGCCCTTTTAAACAAAAAAGGAATTTCGGCTTTGACAGCGGTACCGTTGCTTCGCCGCACGCCCTTGCCAGATAAGCGTTACAGCAAAATGGCTCTATGATCTTCGAACGACCGTTCGAGAAAAAATCCGGAGTTTCCCTATGCGGAAAACTATGCTGTGCAGGTCAATTCTGAGAATGAATTACCGTCATTTGATGAGCAGTCCGATTTTCTATTTTTAAGTAATGGGGGCTACTACTGATTAACGGTAAAAGAGGGATTCGGCGGGCACGTTTTTAAAACAGAAAAGCCGGTCTTTGCAGACCGGCTTTTCTGTGGATTGTCAGTGGATGACGTCTGTATCTCGAACTTGCTCAGCGTTTCAAGCCGGTTTCCTCGGCGGTGCCGATGGCGAGGTTCATGCATTGGATTGCCGCGCCCGACGCGCCCTTGCCCAGGTTATCGAGGCGCGCGACGGTCACGAAGCGCTCTTCGTTGCCGAACACGAACAGGTCGACGCGGTTGGTGTCGTTGTTCGCTTGTACGTCGAAGAAGCCGCTGTCGAGGTTCGCTTCCGCATCGAACGGCGCGACGTGCACGAAAGCCTCACCCGCGTAGTACTCGGCGAACAACGCCTGCACGTCTTGCGGCGTGGCCTTCTTGGCCAACTGGTCCGGCGAGAAGAAGGTGGTGACCGCGAGACCCTTGTAGAAGTCGCCGACGATCGGCGTGAACACCGGCGCCGACTTCAGGCCCGTATGCGCTGCCATTTCCGGCAGATGCTTGTGGGTGAGACCAAGCGCATAGGGACGCGGGCTCTTGAGCTTGTCGTTGCCGCCGGCTTCGTAGTCGGCAATCATTTTCTTGCCGCCGCCGCTGTAGCCCGTGATCGAGTAGGCGTGCGCGGCGAACTCCGGCGCCACGACGCCGGCTTCGACCAGCGGGCGCATGGCCAGCACGAAGGCCGATGCGTGGCAGCCCGGCACGGCAATGCGTTTCGCCGTGCGCAGACGCTCGCGTTGCGAGCGGGCCAGCTCGGGCAGGCCGTAGGCCCAGTCGGCCGAGGTGCGGAACGCCGTGCTCGCGTCGATCAGCACGGTGTGATCGTTGTCGACCAGCGAGGCCGACTCGCGCGAGGCGACGTCCGGCAGACACAGGAACGTGACGTCCGATGCATTGATGAGACGACGGCGCTCTTCGAGATCCTTGCGCTTCGCTTCTTCGATACGCAGGATCTCAACGTCGGCGCGTTGCGACAGGTATTCGAAAATCTTCAGGCCGGTCGTGCCTTCCTGTCCGTCGACAAAAACTTTCGTGCTCATCTCGATCTCACTGGCTTGCTGGAAACGGGGCGCGACGCCGCGCCGGAACGCTATTTTAAGACCTGATAGCGATGGGTGTGCAAAACGGGGTGAAAAAACGACGATGCGCGCCGAAAGTGACATCGGCGTGACGGGTTACGCGACAGATGCAAGCCGATGCAGGCAGGTTCCAGGCAGATTGGCGACGCGTGCCGAGCGCTGCGCCGTGCGTGTGCTGGCGCGAGACGCACCCGCGTCGAGCGTGCGGCACGGGTGCTGCTGCCCGACGCGAGCTTTGGGATGCTGCGTTATCAAATCCCCGCGCGCGCCCCTGCATTCCACCGCGCCGTCGCCTCGGCAACCCGTGCGCCGAACATTCGCGCCGTCTCCAGATCGCCCGCGGGTGGCGCTTCTTCGGGTGACGCATCCGCCGGGGATTGCGCCAGCAGGCCGGTAAAGCCGCCTACGTAGTTTAGGTCGTTACGGGTGGCCGCCTTGGTGTTCGACGGCATCATGCCGGTGCCGACCCAGATCATGCTGTGTTGCATCGCCAGCGTGACGAAGTACTGGATCGTCGAGAACTTGTCGCCGTTCATGGTCGCCGAGTTGGTGAAGCCGGCCGCGATCTTGTCTTTCCACGTTTGGCCGAACCACGGTTTCGAACTGGCGTCGGCGAATTTCTTGAAGTCAGCGGACGGTCCGCCCATATAGGTCGGCGCGCCGAAGACGATGGCGTCCGCGGCCGCCAGTTCTGCCCAGCCAGCGTCGTCGATCTCGCCGACCGGCAGGAGTTTCGCGTCCGCGCCGGCTTCGAGCGTGCCGGCCAGCACGGCCTCGGCGACTTTCTTCGTGTGGCCGTAGCCGCTGTGATAAACGATGACGATCTTCGACATGACACTCTCCGGCAAGATGAAAAAGCAGAGGTAGGCACGGCAACGATGCGCGCATATTTCGCGGGTGCCGCTACCGTCCGTAGTTGACTACAATCCGCGCACTGTCGAGCGTGGCGGTACCGATCTCGTGATCGAACATGAGCGCCGGGCGTCCCTGTGCGAGGCGCAGGTCCGCGGAGCTCAGCGCATAAACGGTGATGATGTAGCGATGCGGTTTGCCGGGCGGCGGGCACGGGCCACCGTAGCCGTCGATATCGAAGTCGTTGCGCGCTTCAACCGCGCCGAGTTTCTTCAGGAAGCCCGACGCGCTGGCGTTTTCCGGCAAGCTGCCGACGGTGGCCGGAATGGCCGCAACAGCCCAGTGCCACCAACCGCGGCCAGGGGCGTCCGGATCGAAGATCGTGACCGCGAAACTGCGTGTGCCTGCCGGTGCATTGCGCCAGGTCAACTGTGGTGAGCGATTGCCGCCTTTACAGTCGTCCTGATTAAAAACCTGAGCTGCATCGACAGTGCCGCCCGCGTGGAAACTGGCGCTGGACAGCGTGAACGCGTCTTCGGCGAACGCGTGCGTGCTATGCGCCGCGAATAGCGCAAGGCCCAGCATTGCGCAGGTGAAGGACGGTATACGGCGGAACGGCGAAGCAAGCGAAACAACCAGGCAACGCGAGCGCATGTGCCGGTTCTCCTGTCAGGGCGCGAGGCGGTTGTCCTCGCGAGGATTATTGTCCCTATTTTGTGCCCCAAGGTCGATTCAAGTCTAACATTCGCTTTGCGGTGAATCATTGTTGCCGCCAGCGGGCTTGATGGACTTGAAATCGGCTATAGTCGGAGGAATTGTCCGCGCGAATACAGACCGCGCACCCGATCAGTTCAAGTACCAAGAATAGAAAGGCATGTCAGAAGTTTTGGAGAGTGGTTTATCTGTCGAGGGGAGGGCAATGCAAGATCCAGTCAGGGTCGTGGTCGCTGACGACCATCCAGTGATTCTGTTCGGCGCCGAACAGGCTTTGCTCAAGTTTCCCGGTCTGCAGGTCGTCGCGCGCGCGACAGTCAACCGAACTGGTCAAGGTATTGCAGACCGTTCCGTGCGATGTGCTCGTCACGGATCTGGCCATGCCCGGCGGCCAGTATGGCGACGGCTTGCCGTTGATCGGCTATCTGCGCCGCAATTTCCCCGACCTTCCGATTGTCGTGCTGACGATGCTGGAGAACGCCGCGCTACTCAAGCGGCTGAGCGAACTCGGCGTGACCTCGGTCGTCAACAAATCGGACGACCTCAGCCACATCGGGCTTGCGGTGCAGCACGTCAGTCGCAACCTGGAATACATGAGCCCGTCCGTCAAGGCGTCGCTCGATACGCTGCGCATGAATGCCGGCGGCAAGAGCGACGACGTAATGCTGTCCCGCCGCGAGCTCGAGGTTGTGCGCCTGTTCGTGTCCGGCATGACGATCAAGGAGATCGCGGAGCAACTCAATCGCAGTATCAAGACGATCAGCACGCAGAAGAATACGGCCATGCGCAAGCTGGGAATCGATCGCGATTCCGAGTTGTTCCAGTACGCGCAGAGCAACGGTTTGCTGAATCTGTCGTCGCATTCGGCTGAAGATACCGGCAACGCACCGTAGCCGCGGCGGTACTTTCGTCCGGCTGGAGCGCAATAGAAAAAGCCGCCTGTCTCACATCGACAGGCGGCTTTTTTATTCCATCCGCATTGAGCGGCTGCGCTTATTGCGGCGTTGCGTTGGCGCCGCCGTGTGCCGCCGACCATTCGGCCGGTGCGTGCAGGAATTTTTCCACTTCGTCGAGCGTTTTGGTGTCGAAGTAGTTGTTTGCCTTGGCGACGCGCAACACGTCCCACCACGTGGCAAGCGCGTGCAGATCGACGTCGATGTCTTTCAGCACCGACACGCTTTCCTTGAAGATGTTGTAGTGGAACAGCACGAAGCAGTGGTTCACCGTTGCGCCGGCGGTGCGCAGCGCATTGATGAAGTTGATCTTGCTGCGGCTGTCCGTGGTCAGATCCTCGACCAGCAATACGCGTTGCCCTTCGGTCAGCAGACCTTCGATCTGCGCGTTACGGCCGAAACCCTTCGGCTTCTTGCGCACGTATTGCATCGGCACCATCAGGCGGTCGGAGAGCCACGCCGCGAACGGGATACCGGCGGTTTCACCACCGGCCACCGCGTCGATCTGCTCATAGCCGACGTCGCGCAGGATCGTGGCTTCGGCCATTTCCATCAGGCCGCGGCGCACGCGCGGATACGAGATCAGCTTGCGGCAGTCGATATAAACCGGGCTCGCCCAGCCGGACGTGAAAATGTACGGTTTCTCCGCATTGAAGTGCACTGCTTGCACTTCCAGCAGCATCTTGGCGGTGGTGTCGGAGATCGTCTGGCGATCGAAGCCTGTCATGGGCGGATCCTTGGGTGTGAGCGAGGAGAAGCGGGCGCGGGGCCCGATGGCGCAGCAAGTGGCGTATGCCGCGCCATGATGGGCGGAATACGCGGACGGTCAGTGGAGTGCAGGCCGGTTTTGCTGCGCGCGTAGCCCGACATTTTACCCGAAATAGGCCCTCCCGAGGAGGCCGTCGCATGGGCCGGCCACGAATGGCGGTCATAACGGCCACGCCGGACGGCGCTTGCAAGGCGCGTTGGGCGCTGCTTCATCGCCGCTTCCAAACCAGTTTTGGGACCGGTTTTATGGCTGGCTTGTGAGCAGCTTAGGGCGCCTTTACACTCACGCGAATTTCATGGCGACCGCGTCTGCAGGTCGCCGCCATGTCCTACGGAATGCTTTCAATGACTGCCGCTTCTTCCGCCACCCAGACCCGAGAAACCGCCAGGAGCGGCTATGCGGGACGCGCGCTGATCGCATCGGTGCTTGGCTACGCGATGGATGGCTTCGATCTGCTGATCCTCGGCTTCATGTTGCCGGTGATTGCCGCGGATCTGCACCTGAGTTCCTCTCAGGCAGGCTCGCTCGTGACCTGGACGCTGATTGGCGCTGTTGCCGGCGGCCTGATCTTCGGCGTTTTAAGCGACTATTTTGGCCGCGTGCGAATGCTGACGTGGACGATTCTGATCTTCGCCGTCTTCACCGGCCTGTGCGCGCTGGCGCAGGGTTATACCGACCTGCTGACTTATCGGACCATTGCAGGCATTGGTCTTGGCGGCGAGTTCGGCATCGGCATGACGCTGGTGGCCGAAGCGTGGCCGGCGTCGCAGCGGGCGCGCGTGTCGTCCTATGTCGGGCTGGGCTGGCAGCTCGGGGTGCTGGCGGCCGCGTTGCTGACGCCGCTGCTGCTGCCGGTGATCGGCTGGCGCGGCATGTTCGCGCTTGGATTGCTGCCCGCCGTGGTGTCGTTCTTCGTGCGACGCAGCGTCGAGGAGCCGGCGCTGTTCACTGAACGCGTCGCGCGCGGCATGCGCAAGCTGCCGCTCAAATTGCTGGTGGCCGACGCACGCACCACACGTGCGAGCATCGGCGTCGCGATTCTCTGTTCTGTACAGAACTTCGGCTATTACGGTCTGATGATCTGGCTTCCGAGCTATTTGTCGAAGACGTTCGGTTATTCGCTCACCAAATCCGGCGTGTGGACCGCCGCGACGGTTCTCGGCATGGCGGCTGGCATCTGGCTGTTCGGCATGGCCGCCGACCGGTTCGGCCGCAAGCCGACGTTCCTGTTCTACCAGGTGGGCGCGGTGGTGATGGTGTTCGTCTACGCACATCTGACCACGCCGATGGCGCTGCTGATCGGCGGCGCGGCCATGGGCGTGTTCGTCAACGGGATGATCGGCGGCTATGGCGCGCTGATCTCCGAGCTTTATCCGACCGATGCGCGGGCCACCGCGCAGAACGTGCTGTTCAACGTCGGCCGGGCGGTCGGCGGCTTCGGGCCGGTGGTGGTGGGCGCATTGGCCGCGCGCTATTCATTCGGTGCCGCGCTCGCTTTACTCGCCTCGATCTATCTGCTCGACATCTTCGCGACACTCTTTCTGATTCCCGAACGACGCGGCGCCGAACTCGAATGACCTACGCGTGACGCATGCGCGGTCGTAAGCATAAATGGCCGCCGCATGCGGCGCTGCAGCATTGCCAGCGCCTGTTTCGCCGATGGTGAGCCGCGTTAACCAGTCAGTGCATCGACTCATTCGGGGTGTACACTGATCGACCCGCGTAGCACTCCGCACCGTCTTGCGCTCCGCCGAGGTTCGACGCTGCGCCCAACCGGCGCATGCGAAAACCGCCGCCGTCGATTATCCATTCGATAGACGCGAAGCGCCGTCAACGGGCAGTGTGCCGGGCCCAATTACTTACGTCTCGCAGGTTAAAAAATGGACGAACAACTTAAGCAAAGCGCTCTCGCCTACCACCAGAATCCGAAACCCGGCAAGATTTCGGTCACGCCCACCAAGCCGCTGTCGAACCAGCTCGACCTGTCGCTTGCGTACTCGCCGGGTGTCGCCGCGGCCTGTATGGCGATCTACGAGGAACCGCTCGACGCGCAGAAGTACACCTCGCGCGGCAATCTCGTCGGTGTGATTACAAACGGCACGGCCGTGCTCGGTCTCGGCAACATCGGCCCGCTCGCCGCGAAGCCGGTCATGGAAGGCAAGGGCTGCCTGTTCAAGAAGTTCGCCGGTATCGACGTGTTCGACATCGAACTCTCCGAATCCGATCCGGACAAGCTGGTCGAAGCGATCGCCATGCTCGAGCCGACCTTGGGCGGCATCAACCTTGAAGACATCAAGGCGCCGGAATGCTTCTACATCGAGAAGAAGCTGCGCGAGCGCATGAAGATTCCGGTCTTCCACGACGACCAGCACGGCACGGCGATCATCGCCTCGGCGGCGATCCTGAACGGCCTGAAAGTGGTCGGCAAGAAGCTCGATGAAGTGAAGCTGGTGTGTTCGGGCGCAGGCGCGGCTGCCATTGCGTGTCTGGATCTGCTGGTGAACCTCGGCCTGTCGAAAAAGAACGTGCTGGTCACGGACTCGAAGGGCGTGATTTACGAAGGCCGCGGCAATCTGGATCCGTCGAAGGAACGCTACGCGGCGAACACTGAAGCGCGCACGCTGGCTGACGCGATTCGCGGCGCCGACGTGTTCCTCGGTTGCTCGAGCGCCGGCGTGCTGAAGCCGGAAATGGTCGCCGAAATGGGCACGCAGCCGCTGATTCTCGCGCTGGCGAATCCGGAACCGGAAATCCGTCCGGAAGAAGCGAAGAAGGTCCGCCCGGACTGCATCATCGCAACGGGCCGTTCGGACTATCCGAACCAGGTCAACAACGTGTTGTGCTTCCCGTTCATTTTCCGCGGCGCGCTGGATGTCGGCGCGACCACGATCACGGAAGAAATGAAGCTCGCGTGCGTGCGCGCGATTGCCGAGCTGGCCGAAGAAACCGATCAGGGCGATGAAGTCGCCAAGGCCTACGAAGGCCATTCACTCGAATTCGGTCCGGAATACCTGATTCCGAAGCCGTTCGACCCGCGCCTGATCATCAAGATCGCGCCGGCTGTTGCACAGGCCGCGATGGACTCGGGCGTCGCAACCCGTCCGATCAAGGACATGGACGCGTATCGCGAAGAACTCGGCACGACCGTGTACCGCACCGGCATGGTGATGCGTCCGGTATTCGCTGCGGCGAAGTCGGAGCCGGCGCGTATCGTGTTCGCCGAAGGTGAAGACGAGCGCGTGCTGCGCGCCGCGCAATTCGTGTTGCTGGAAAAGATTGCCAAGCCGATTCTGGTGGGCCGTCCGTCGGTGATCGAAATGCGTCTGAAGAAGATGGGCTCGAAGCTGAAGTGCGGTGAAGACTTCGTAGTCGTCGATCCGGAAGACGATCCGCGCTATCAGCAATGCTGGCAGGCTTACCACGAACTCGGCGCGCGCGAAGGCGTGACGCCGGACGTCGCGAAGGCCGCGATGCGCAAGTTCAACACGCTGATCGGCGCGATCCTGGTGCGCCTCGGCGAAGCCGACGGCATGATCTGCGGGATGATTGGCCAGTACCACACGCATCTGAAGTTCATCGAGCAGGTGCTGGGCAAGGCGGACAACGTGCAGAACTTCGCCGCGATGAATCTGCTGATGTTGCCGGGCCGCAACCTGTTCATCTGCGACACATACGTGAATGAAACGCCGACCGCCGAACAGCTCGCCGACATGACGATGCTGGCTTCGCGCGAAATCGAAAAATTCGGCATCACGCCGAAGGTCGCGTTGCTGTCGAATTCGAACTTCGGCAGCGCGCCGTCGGCGTCGTCGCAACGTATGGCGGCGGCGCGCAAGCTGATTGCCGAACGTGCGCCGTCGCTCGAGATCGACGGCGAAATGCACGGCGACGCAGCGTTGTCGGAAGTGGTCCGCAAGGCTGCCTTCCCCGGCACGACATTGAGCGGCGAAGCGAACCTGCTGATCATGCCGAACGTCGAAGCCGCGAACATTGCGTACAACCTGCTGAAGATGGTCGGCGGTGAAGGCGTGACCGTCGGTCCGTTCCTGCTGGGCGCGGAAAAGCCGGTGCACATCCTGACGCCGGCCGCGACCGTGCGCCGCATCATCAACATGACCGCGGTGGCTTCGGCCAATGTGCGCAAGCGGGTGAACGCGCAGTAAAGACGATTTGATGTCGAAGCGGCGCCGCATCGCGGCGTTCGCAGTCATCTTGCAAAAGCGCCACGGAAGCGAATTCCGTGGCGCTTTTTTTGTTGATGCGATCTGAATTTAATGGGAGTTGATCTGAAGAATTCTTAGGTCGATAGACCGGCTTTAGGACTGGTCCTATTCGATTCGCTGTGACACTTTTGTAAAGTTACTTCTGAGGCGCGGCACTGCCTGGTGGCAACGGAACAGTCGGCTGGTTACTCCCTTGTCCCCTGTAGGCGTTGCGCTTCATCTCTGGTGTTGAGTAGTTGCAGTTCTGATGATGAAGACAGTAGTACCAATGGGTTGTAGTACTCGCAGTAGATGTGTGTAGTTGGTGGTTGGTGGTTGGTAGTGGTAGTTGAAGTTTGTAGTTGTAGTTGTAGTTGTAGTTGTAGTTGGCAGTTGAAGTTGAAGTTGAAGTTGGTGGTTGCAGTTGGTGGTTGTAGTTGGCAGTTGTAGTTGTAGTTGAAGTTGAAGTTGGTGGTTGCAGTTGGTGGTTGAAGTTGGCAGTTGTAGTTAGTAGTTGAAGTTGCAGGTCGTAGTTGCTGTCTGGTTGTTGTTTGTTTTTGGTTGGTTGTTGTTGTGTTGTTGGAAGGAGCAGTACCGCTTGTTCTTGTACACACGCATCACGTGTCGAAACAGGCAAAAAAAGGCGACTGTCCGTGAGGGCAGCCGCCTTTTCCATTTCAACCCGACATCAGTCGGTCAAGCCGGCAAAATCATGCCGCGTGCTGTGTCTTCCCTGCTTCCGCCGAGCGCCAGCGAGTCAGCAACTCGTTCCACTTGACCCGCACGCCCTTCAGATTGTTTTCCTTCACGTGACCGTAGCCGCGGATGCCGTCCGGCAGATTTGCCATCTCGATGGCCAGCTCGCGCTTTTGCACAGTCAGGCCGCCGATCAATTCGCGCACCAGTGCCTCATATTCGCCGATTAGCGCGCGTTCGGTGCGACGTTCTTCTGTCTTGCCGAACGGATCAAGTCCCGTGCCGCGCAGGAATTTCAGCTTGGCCAGCATGTGCATGGCGCTGAACATCCACGGCCCGTACTTTTTCTTGACCAGATGACCTTTGGCGTCCTTCTTCGAAAACGTCGGCGGTGCGAGGTGGAGGTGCAGCTTCCAGTCCCCTTCGAAATTCGCCTTCAGTTTTTCGATGAACGCGGGGTCGCTGTAGAGCCGTGCGACTTCGTATTCGTCTTTGTAGGCCATCAGCTTGTGCAGATTCTTCGCGACCGCCTCGGTCAATGGCAACTGGCCGTCGATCGAATCCAGCGCCGATTCCGCCACACGCACTTGCGATACCAACGCACGATAACGGTCCGCGTAAGCAGGGTTCTGGTATGCGGTGAGATAGTCGGCGCGCTTGTCGATCAGCGTGTCGAGCGCCTTCGGCGTGTGCAGCGAGATGATCTTGCTGCTCACTGTTTCCGTTGCGGCCCCGCGTCCTTGCGACTTCGCGAGCTCGCGTACCGCTGCCAGATCATGCGCGGCACGGCGGCCCCATTCGAACGCCGCGCGATTCTTCTCGATCTGCACGTTGTTCAGTTCGATCGCGCGCATCAACGACTGATAGGTCAACGGCACCCAGCCACGTTGCCATGCATAGCCGAGCACGAACGGGTTCGTGTAGATCGCGTCGCCGAGCAGCGCGACGGCAAAGTGATTCGCGTCGACCATGTCGACACCGTCGTCGCCCGCGCCGGCCCGCACGTCTGCCTCGGTGCTGCTGCCGGGGAAACGCCAGTCCGGGTTCTTGATAAGCGCGGCGGTCGGCGTGTGCGCACTATTGAGCACGACGCGTGTGTGGCCCGCCTGCATCCGCGAGACGCATTCGTCGCTCGCGGTGACGATCGCGTCGCAGCCGATCACGAGACTTGCTTCGCCCATCGCGATGCGGGTTGCGTGGATGTCGGCAGGGTTCCTGGCGATCTGCACGTGGCTCATTACGGCGCCGCCCTTTTGCGCGAGGCCGGTGACGTCGAGTACCGTGACGCCCTTGTTTTCCAGATGCGCAGCCATCCCGAGCAATGCACCGATCGTCACGACGCCCGTGCCGCCGACGCCAGTCACCAGCACACCGTAAGGACGTTCGATCGACGGCAGTTCAGGCTCCGGCACCGGCGGCATCGCGTCGGCAACGATACCTGAGGCCGCCTTCGGCTTGCGCAGTTGGCCGCCTTCCACCGAGACAAAGCTCGGGCAGAACCCGTTCACGCACGAGAAGTCCTTGTTGCAGGTCGACTGATTGATCTGGCGTTTGGTGCCGTACTCGGTATCGAGCGGTTCCACCGAAAGGCAGTTCGACTTGACCGAGCAATCGCCGCAGCCTTCGCACACTGCTTCGTTGATCACGACACGGCGCGCCGGGTCCGGGTACGTGCCGCGTTTCCTGCGGCGGCGTTTCTCGGTCGCGCAGGTCTGGTCATAGATCAGGATCGTGGTGCCGGAAATCTCGCGAAGCTGGCGCTGAATTTCGTCGAGCTTGTCGCGATGATGAATGTCGATGCCGGGCGCGAGACCGACGTTCGCGTTGTACTTTTCCGGCTCGTCGGTGACGATCACGATCTTCGTCGCGCCTTCGGCGGCCAGTTGATGCGTAATCTGCGGCACGGTCAGCACGCCGTCGACCGGCTGGCCGCCCGTCATCGCGACCGCGTCGTTGTAGAGAATCTTGTAGGTGATGTTCGCTTTCGACGCGATCGCCGCCCGAATCGCGAGCAGGCCGGAGTGGAAGTAGGTGCCGTCGCCAAGGTTGGCGAACACGTGCTTGTCGTTGGTGAACGGCGCCTGGCCGATCCACGCGACGCCTTCGCCGCCCATCTGGCTGAAGGTGCTGGTGCTGCGGTCCATCCACACGGTCATGTAGTGGCAACCGATGCCGGCCATCGCACGCGAGCCTTCCGGCACGTTCGTTGACGTGTTGTGCGGGCAGCCTGAGCAGAACCACGGCTTGCGCTCGGCTTCGACGCGTGGACGCGCGAGAGCCTTTTCCTTCGCTTCGATTACCGCGATACGTGTCGCGATGCGCGCACGCACGTCGGACGGCAGGTCGAACTTGTCGAGCCGCGTGGCGATTGCCTTGGCGATGATCGCCGGCGAAAGTTCATAGTGGGCCGGCAGCAGCCAGTTGCCCATCGGTACCGACCATTCGCCGCCGGCGCCGTCCTTCTCGTCGAACTTGCCGAACACACGCGGACGCTGCGTGTCGGGCCAGTTGTACAGTTCTTCCTTGATCGCGTATTCGAGAATCTGGCGCTTCTCTTCGACCACCAGGATTTCATCGAGGCCGCGCGCGAACGCATGTGCGCCTTGTGCTTCGAGCGGCCATACACAGCCGACCTTGTACAGACGGATGCCGATGCGCGAACAGGTTTCGTCATCGAGACCGAGATCGGTCAAGGCCTGACGAACGTCGAGGTATGCCTTGCCGCCGGTCATGATGCCGAAACGCGCGTGAGGCGAATCGATTTCGACGCGGTCCAGCTTGTTGGCGCGCACATAGGCAAGCGCCGCGTACCACTTGTAGTCGAGTAGACGCGCTTCCTGCACGAGCGGCGGATCCGGCCAGCGAATGTTAAGACCGCCCTCGGGCATCGCGAAGTCGTCCGGGAGGATGATTTTTGTGCGATGGGGATCGATATCGACCGAAGCCGACGATTCGACCACATCGGTCACGCACTTCATCGCCACCCACAGGCCCGAGTAGCGGCTCATCGCCCAGCCATGCAGGCCGAAGTCCAGATATTCCTGTACGTTCGACGGAAACAGCACTGGCAGGCCACACGCTTTGAAGATGTGTTCCGACTGATGCGCGAGTGTCGAGGATTTGGCGGCGTGGTCGTCGCCGGCGAGCACGAGAACGCCGCCGTGTTGCGCCGAACCGGCTGAATTGCCGTGCTTGAAGACGTCGCCGGAGCGGTCGACGCCCGGGCCCTTGCCGTACCACATCGAGAACACGCCGTCGTATTTGGCGCTCGGGTACAGATTGACCTGCTGTGAACCCCATACGGCGGTGGCCGCGAGGTCTTCGTTGACGCCGGGCTGGAAGACCACACGGTGCGCGGCGAGATGCTGCTTCGCTTTCCACAGGGATTGGTCGAGTCCGCCGAGCGGCGATCCGCGATAACCGGAGATAAAGCCCGCGGTATTGAGTCCGGCGGCCTGGTCGCGTTCCTGCTGCAGCATGGGCAGGCGTACCAGCGCCTGGATGCCGCTCATATATGCGCGGCCGCGTTCCAGGGTGTATTTGTCGTCGAGCGTGACGGAAGATAGCGCGGCTTCGAGCGAGGCTCGCTGACCTGCGTCTAGCGGGGCATTCATTATGTGTACTCCTCCACCCAGTTTGGGATCGCCAAAACTTTTTGGGCCGCGGCATCTTGTGAATGCGTATGGCCGGGGTCGCCATATTGACGTGTTTTAAGTGATGGTAGCACTGGTAAAAACCCGCCGCAGCGTGTCTGAAAATGCGGCAGTGCAGCGTGATTTTCACGGGCACATCGGAGTATTTCCTGCGACGGTGCGCACTGTAACAAGCTGTAAAAGCTACAAATCTACGGAACCGCAGTTGAAATGTCTGTCTAACACCCCACCTGCGAGCAATGTCTGCGCAACGCTCCGCATTCGGTGGAGCTTCAGGACAGCAGGGTAGTTAGAAAAGGAGTACGCATGAACACTAGAAACATCCAGACGTTCCTGATGGTTTCGGCCGCATTTTTCGCCATGAGCGCGCCGGTGCGCTCGAGCACAAACTCGGGCAGCGCGGGGGCGCTGTCGAACGCGATCACCAGCACGGCGCAAGTGGCGCCCGCCTCTATCGCGGTGGAGCGCATTGCGCGATCCACGAAGGCCGACGAGGAAGAGCAGAATTCGTGATGTGTCGCTAAAGCGACGCGTCGATTGGAAATCGGCCGTTGTCCTGCTTTGGGCGACGGCATAAACGACAAAGGGCGAGGATCGCAAGATCCTCGCCCTTTTTTACCGCCCCCAGATTCTGCGCGGGGTGTCAGTCGTCAGGCCTTGTCCTGAACCACGCCGCGGCGAATCTGATCCAGCTCGATCGATTCGAACAGCGCCTTGAAATTGCCCTCGCCGAAGCCCTGATTGCCCTTGCGCTGGATGATCTCAAAGAAGATCGGCCCGATCTGGTTCTCGGTGAAGATCTGCAGCAGCAGATCGTCGGGGGCGCCGTCGATCAGGATCTTGCGCTTACGCAATTCGTCGAGCGGCTCGCCGTGATTCGGCACACGGCGGTCGACCAGTTCATAGTACGTGTCGATCGTATCGAGCAGCGAAATGTTAGCCGCGCGCAAACCGTCCACTGTGCGGTAGATGTCGTTGCTGCCCAGCGCGATGTGCTGGATGCCTTCGCCGTGGTACTGGTCCAGATACTCCTGGATCTGACCGGCTACGTCCGACCCTTCCTCGTTGATCGGAATGCGGATCTTGCCGCACGGCGACGTCATCGCCTTCGATTTCACGCCGGTTACTTTGCCTTCGATGTCGAAGTAACGCACTTCCCGGAAATTGAACAGGCGCTCGTAGAACTCCGCCCATTCCTGCATGCGGCCGCGATGCACGTTGTGCGTCAGGTGATCGATGTAGGTCAGGCCGTGGCCGACCGGGTTCGGATTCGCGCCAGGAATCGGCTCGAAGTCGACGTCGTAAATATCGATGTTGCCGATGGTGCCCGGCTCAGCGCCGTTCTTGCCGCGCCAGCGGTCGACGAAATAGATCAGCGAGTCGCCGATACCTTTGATTGCCGGGATGTTGAGTTCCATCGGACCGGTCTTGTTGTCGAAGCCCCACGCGCCTTTTTCAAGAGCTTGCTGGTACGCCTTCGCTGCATCCTGCACACGGAAGGCGATCGCGCAGATCGACGGGCCATGCAGGCGAGTGAAACGTTGCGCGAACGAGTGCTGTTCCCCGTTGACGATGAAGTTGATGTCGCCCTGGCGATACAGCGTCACGTCTTTGTGACGATGCCGTGCGACGGCGGTGAAGCCCATCTGTTCGAACAGCTTGCCGAGCGCTTTCGGATCTGGCGCGGTGTATTCGATGAACTCGAAGCCGTCGGTGCCGACGGGGTTGTCCCAAGTTGAAACCTGCATTACCTGTCTCCTGTGTCGACCGCAGTTGGCGCTTTAGCGCTTACTGCGGTCCCATACAAAGTAGTCGACCGCAGTTGGCGCTTTAGCGCTTACTGCGGTCCCATACAAAGTAGTCGACCGCAGTTGGCGCTTTAGCGCTTACTGCGGTCCCATACAAAGTTGTCGATCAAAACTAGCGCGACTGAATGACGCAAGTGTAAAGGCCGGCTGGCGACGAAAACTTGCGAAGTTAATCGCGTATCGATACGCTTGAGCTATTTTCTAGCTAATTTCTCAACGTGGACGGCAGAAAATGGCCAAAATAGAGATAGACGCCATCGACAGACGCATTCTGGCGATCCTTCAGGAGAATGGCCGCTTGTCGAATCAGGAGCTTGCCGAGCGCATCAATCTGTCGCCGAGCCCGTGTCTACGGCGTATTCGTCGGCTGGAGGAGAGCGGGGTGATTCGCGGTTATGTCGCGCTGCTCGATGCGCAAAAGCTTGGGCTCGATCTGCTGGCCTACGTCAACGTGCGGTTGGAAAAACGTAGCGATCCGGCGCTTCGCCCGCGTGGCGACACCACGCATGCCGATCTGTTTCGCGCGGCAGTGCAGACGTGGCCGGAAGTGGTCGCATGCCACGCAATGACGGGTGACATGGATTACCTGTTGCGTGTCCAGGTTGAAGATATGGCGCACTTTTCACGCTTTGTGCAGGAGCAGTTGCTGCACCATCCCTCGGTAATCGACGTGAAGACGAGCTTTTCACTCGAGAAATTCAAGGAAACGACGGCGCTGCCGATTTTGTGAGCACCTGACCGCAATCAAGTGATGGGCAAACAAAAAGGGCAGCCGTAAGGCCGCCCTCTTTTTCACCGAAGCGCTGATGGGTCAAGCGGCTTCAGTTGCTGGCATGAACGATTCGAACAGCTTCGACGCCTGGCGCGCTTGACGCTTGAGGGCGTAGTCGAATACCGCAGCTTGTTCCTGCAGCATCTCGGCAATGATGCTCGATTGATCCGCCGGCGACAGTGTCAGATAGGCGTCGGCTTCTCCGTACGCGTATTCGATCTTCATGCCGGCCTTTTTCGCGATGTGCATCATGGTCGAATTGCGCGACAGACAGTGCATGTACAGCGTGGTGACATGCGTATTGCGGCTGCGGATGGCTGCACGTTCGAAGAGCTTGGAGCCAATGCCTCGCCCGCGAGCGCTTTCCAGCACCGACACGCCGAACTCGGCGGTACGCTTGTTACCTTCGGCCGGCAGATAAGCCAGATGGCCGACGCCGGTGAGTTGCAACTGGCTGTTGAACACGCCGAAGACCGTGTCGCGCGTGAAATCGATCGCGCGGACGTAGTTCTCAATGACGTGGTTCGGCACGATCTGGCCAAAGCGCAGGAGGCGGTCGTCTTCGCCGAGTGCCAGGAAGTGGGTGAGCAGCCGCTCACGGTCGACCGTGGTGAGTTCACGGACCAGAGCAGGCGCACGACCGCCTGGCTGCAACAGACGATCGTGCGCGACGATCGGCTCAGCGGCGCGGGGTGTAATCATGTTCATGGTCGGGTTCTCCTTTTGATCGAGCGGTATGGTGCACCGCAAAAACAATTTTAGCGGAAACCCTGTCTCGATACTAGGGAAAACCCGTATCTAAAATTGAGGAGATTGCCTAAAGAACTAGCGCCCTATTTTTAATTGATTGATTATTAAAGAAAAATAAATTGAACGAGCGTTCGTGACAAGCTGTTGCGGCGAAGCAGCTGGTGCCAACCATTCCCTCTGAATAGGGCCGCCGCGGGCGGTCAGCGTTCGGCAGAACTCAATCCGTGGTCCACCATATTGACCACCTGCTCGGCAAACTCCCGGTACCCCATCCGGCCGTCCGGCTTGAGCCAGGTGAAGGTCCAGTTGATCATGCCGAACACCATCATCGTGAGGGCGGTCTGGTTATCGCGCGTGGCGCGTTCCGGATAAGCGCGCGCCAGTTGCCGCGCAAACGCCGCGACCACATCGCGCTGACGGTTCAGGATGACTTCCCGCTGGGTGTCGACCAGATACTTCACGTCGTTCAGGAGCGCGACGTGGCGACTGTGCGACGTTTCGTACTCGGACAGAAAGGCCCGGATCAGCTCCGCAAAGGTTTCCCGCTCGGATAGCCCGCGGCGTTGGCTTGCACCTTCCACCTCGGCGATGATCAGCATCAGCCGCTTCGTGTAGCGATCCAGCAGGTCGAACAGGATCGCTTCCTTGCTCGCGTAGTAATGATAGAGGCGCGCTTTCGAGGTGCCGCTGGCGGCGGCGAGGTCGGCCATCGAGGTGCTCGGGTAGCTGGTCTGCGCGAATTTCGCTGCGGCCAGTTCGAGAATCTGATCGCGCTGGGTTTCGTGGTCGGGTGCTCGGGTACGGGCCATGGTCGTCTATTTGATTTTTATTAGTGTGGACAGGGGGCAAGTGCCGCGCACATTTCGAGCGTGCGCCATGCGCCCGCGTCGCCACGCAGCTTGATGCGACGCGTAGCGGCCAGTTCGCGGAAACGCCACAGCACGATGCTGTCACTTACCAGATACCAGAGTTCGGCGGCCATCAGCTCGGCGGCAACCCGCGCGGCGGGCTGCCAGTCGCCGGTGGCCTGTTCGAGGATCAGCGCGTCCAGATCGGCGAAGCTGCCGCTCGTGAACGTGTTGTCGCGCCAACGCCGTGTCTCGCCATTGGCGTGTTTGGCTTCCTGCCATTCGAGCGCGAGCCGGCTGATGCGCAGAACCGAAATCGGCGCCGCATCCGGCAGGCGTCCTTGCAGCACAGCCGGCGCGAACATGCCGACGGATGTCGCGCGGTCTTTGCGGCTGTGCGCCCATGCGCCCGGATCGGTGAGGTCCTGGATCGACAGGCGCACTTCATTGAGCCGTTGCGGACTGTTGCGCAGGTGGTAGCAGACGCGCCGCAGCATGAGTTGGTCGGCCGAACTTTCACCATGCCAGACCACCAGGTTCGCTTCGCCGCGCGCGATGTTCTCCAGCGCGGCCGCCTGCTCGCGGAATTCCCGCAGAAAATCGCGCCGAGTGTCCGTGCTGACCCGGTCCCAGAATTCTGCCCGCACGTCGGGGCCATCATCGATACCGCGCAGCGGACCGACTGCAAGATCGTCGCGCAACGCGTGCACGCGATCGTCGCGGCCTGCCTCGGCTAGCGCAGCGCGCAGTGACTCGGCGGCGACGTCGCCGTTGGTGAGGTGGATGGTGCTCATCGGCAGTGGCTTGGGCTTGCGAAAAACGAATAAAGGGGCCGCTCATCGATCGGGCAGATATCCGATCGCGAGCGGCCCCTAGTGTAAGCGGATCGCGGACCTGCTGAAAGCGTTCCGGGCGTCGCAAGCTTGCCCGGCGCGCCTGGTTCAACGCTCGTCGTAACTGACCACCACGCGATCGCTGATGGGGTGGCATTGGCAGGTCAGCACGAAACCGTCGCGGATTTCATGTTCTTCCAGCGTGTAGTTCTTTTCCATCTTGACTTCGCCCTCGAGCACCTTGGCACGGCAAGTGCAGCAGACGCCGCCCTTGCACGCATACGGCAGCGCGAGGCCGGCACGCAAGCCGACGTCGAGCACACTCACGCCCTGATACGGCAGACGCAGTTTGCGCCGTTTTCCGTCGAGGACGATCTCGAGGTCGGCGGCCGGCGTGTCGTCGGTGATCTCGACCGGTGGCACGCCCGCTTGCGGCAGCGGCGAACCGAAGCGCTCCACGTGTACTTTTGCCGAAGGCACGCCCGCGGCTTTCAGCGCGGCCTCGGCCGCGTCCATCATCGGGGCGGGGCCGCAGATGAAGGCTTCGTCGATTGCATCGGCCGGCAGCAGATTTTCGATGAAGGCCGCGCACTTCTGCTGGTCGAGCACACCGTTGAACAGCTCGACGTCCTGCAGGTCGTCGGACAGCACGTGATAGAGCACGAAGCGGTTCATGAAGCGGTTCTTCAGATCTTCGAGCTCTTCCGCGAACATGATCTGATCGACGCTGCGGTTGCCGTACACCAGTGTGAAGCTGCTGCGCGGCTCGACTTCGAGCGTGGTCTTGATGATCGCGAGCACCGGCGTGATGCCCGAGCCACCGGAAAACGCGAGGTACTGCTGACCCTGGTCCGCGTTGAGATGCGTGAAAAAACGGCCGTCGGGTGTCATCACCTCAATCGTGTGACCGGGTTGCAGCGTGTCGAAGGCGAAGTTCGAGAAACGCCCGCCGCGTACGCGCTTGATGCCGATGCGCAGTTCGCCGTCGCGATCGTAGTCGGTGACGCCGACGCAGATCGAATACGAACGGCGCGTTTCCTCACCGTCGATGTGCGTCTTCAGCGTGACGAACTGGCCCTGCGTGAAGCGATACTGATCGCGCAGTTCGGCAGGGACTTCGAAGGCGACCGACACAGCGTCGGCGGTTTCAGGTCGTACTTCGCGGATACGCAGCGGGTGAAATTGCGGGGTAGCCATATCAGTATGGTTTGAAGTAGTCGAAGGGTTCGCGGCAGTCGAGGCAGCGGTACAGCGCCTTGCAAGCCGTCGAGCCGAATTGCGCGAGACGCTCGGTATGCGCCGAGCCGCAGCGCGGACACGAGGGCGCCGGCAGCGCACGTGGCATGAAACGCAGCACTTTTTCCTGGGACGGCACGGCCGAGCCGCAATTGCCCGTGGGCGGCGCGATTCCGTAGGCGCGCAGCTTTTCACGCGCCTCGGCGGTCATCCAGTCGGTGGTCCAGGCCGGGGCCAGCACCGTGGCAATCCGATAAGGCTTCAGTTCGGCCACATCGAGCGCATGGGCGACGTCTTCGGCAATCTGCGACATTGCCGGGCAACCGGAATAGGTTGGCGTGATCACGACTTCGAGCGCGCCGTCGGCGGCGCGCCGCACGTCGCGCAGAATGCCGAGTTCCCGAATCGACACCACCGGAATCTCCGGATCAGGCACCGTTTCGAGCGCGGCCCATGCGCGTTCCAGCGTGGCGTCGGCGGTGGGCGTGGCAGTCAAGGTTGTCATCGTGGCGGTCCGTTGGGTTCCGGTTGTGCGCTCGGGTGCGTGCTCAGGTGCGTACTTACCAGGTGGCGCCGGGATGCTGGCGCGCGAGGCTTTGCATTTCGGCCAGCACGAAGCCCATGTGCTCGGAGTGTTCGCCGTGCTTGCCGGTCGTGATGTGCTTGACCGCTGCGGGCAGCGTGAGGGTGGCCTGGTCGAGTGTGGCCTTTACGTCTTCAAGCCATGCTGCTTCCAGGTCCGACGTCAGCGGCCCGATGCCGGCGGCGGCGATGGCCGCCTCCACTGCGTCGGCACTGAAAAACTCGCGCGTGTACGGCAGCAGATAGTCGAGCGCGGCCTGCGCGCGGCGATGTGATTCGTCCGTGCCGTCGCCGAAGCGGATCAGCCATTCGCTCGCGTGGTGCACGTGGTAGCTGGTTTCCTTGATCGACTTCGCGGCGATCGCGGCAAGCTGTTCGTCCTTCGAGGCAGTGAGTGCCGACCACAGATGCGCCATCAGCGTCGAGTACAGGAAATTGCGCACGATCGTGACCGCGTAGTCCTTTTCGGCTTGCGCGGTGCCGGCAAGCGGGCCGTAGTGCGGCAACTCGGCCAGCGTGTAGTTGGCGAACTCGCGCTCGGCGCGGAAATAGGCGTAATCGTCTTCCGTACGGTTTTTGCCGGTAAGTTGCTGTTCCAGCGCGGCGGCGTGCGTGTACAACAGGCGCGCCTGGCCGATCAGATCGAGACTCATGTTCGACAGCGCGATGTCCTCTTCGAGGATCGGGCCGTGTCCGCACCATTCGGTATTGCGCTGACCGAGGATCAGCGCGGTATCCGCGAGGCGCAGTACATACTGCAAGTGTTGGGGCGTGATGTTCATGGCCGCGCTTACATGTGGTTGACTTCGTCGGGGAGCGTGTAGAACGTCGGGTGACGGTAAATCTTGTCGCCAGCCGGTTCGAACAACTCCGCCTTGTCTTCCGGCGCGGACGCCGTGATCGCCGAGGACGGCACCACCCAGATGCTCACGCCTTCCTGGCGGCGCGTGTAGACGTCGCGCGCCATGCGCAGCGCCATCGGCGCGTCGGCGGCATGCAGACTGCCGCAGTGTTTATGGTCGAGTCCCTGCTTGCTGCGCACGAAGACTTCCCAAATCGGCCATTCCTTGTTCATTGCTGATCTCCTGATACTTTGTTCGGCTTGCCGCGTTAGCCTGCGGCCGCTTGAGTTAGGCGGCGTGCTGTTGCGCGCGCTGGCGTTGTTTTTCGGCGTGGGCGAGGGCGGCTTCGCGCACCCAGGCGCCGTCGTCGTGCGCTTTCACGCGGGTGGCGAGACGTTCGCTGTTGCACGGACCGTCACCATTTACGACGCGCCAGAATTCTTCCCAGTCGATGTCGCCATAGTCGTGATGACCGCGGGCTTCATTCCACTTCAGGTCCGGGTCCGGCAGCGTGACGCCGAGCACCTTGGCCTGGTCGACGGTAGCGTCGACGAATTTCTGGCGCAGGTCGTCGTTCGAGATGCGCTTGATGCCCCATTTCGACGACTGATTGCTGTGGATCGAGTCCTTGTCGCTCGGGCCGAACATCATCAGCACCGGCCACCACCAGCGGTTCACGGCTTGCTGGACCAGTTCGCGTTGCGCTTCGGTGCCGCTCATCATCGACATGAGCGCGTCGAAGCCCTGGCGCTGATGGAATGACTCTTCCTTGCAGATACGGATCATGGCGCGTGCGTACGGGCCATAAGTGCAGCGGCACAGTGGGATCTGGTTCATGATCGCCGCGCCGTCCACCAGCCAGCCGATCACGCCGACGTCCGCCCACGTAGGCGTCGGGTAATTGAAGATGCTCGAATATTTGGCTTTGCCCGCGTGCAGCGCGGCGATCAGATGGTCGCGCGAAACGCCGAGCGTTTCGGCCGCGCTATATAGATAGAGGCCGTGGCCGGCTTCGTCCTGCACTTTGGCGAGCAGAATCGCCTTGCGCTTCAGGCTGGGCGCGCGCGTGATCCAGTTGCCTTCCGGCAGCATGCCGACGATCTCGGAATGCGCGTGCTGCGAGATTTGCCGCACCAGCGTCTTGCGGTAGGCCTCGGGCATCCAGTCCTGAGGCTCGATCTTGCCGTCGGCGGCCATGACCGCGTCGAATTGCGCCTGCTCGGGCGAACCCGCTGCGGCGTCGAGCGGGGCGACGTTGCCGGGGATATCCAGGGATTGCGTGTACATGGGGACGCTCTCAGCGGAAGTTGTCTGTGTCTGCGCAGTATAAACCAACCGACCGGTCGGTTAATAAATTTTTTGAGACGAACGGCGATTGTCGATAGAGGAAGGAAGAGGCGACGCCGAAGGCGTTTCACCTGCGCCGCTGCCCCGCGCCGACACTTAACCTATAAAATTGCGAATTGGCTGCGATTTGCGGCCTTCCTGCATCCCCCGGTACTCATGTTACGTCTAAGCGAAATCAAACTCCCGCTCGATCATCCCGAGAGCGTTCTCGAAGCCGCTGTCCGCGCGCGCCTCGCTGAGCTCGGTGTGGGCGACGAAGGGCTCATCCGGTACACCGTGTTCCGACGCGCACACGACGCGCGCAAGCGCGCCGACATCAAGCTCACTTATATCGTCGACGTTGAGGTGAAGGATGAAGCGGCCGCGCTCAAGCGGCTCGCCGACGTGCCGCACTGCGGTGTAACGCCCGATATGACGTACCGTTTTGTTGCCAAGGCGCCGGCGCAGATGACCGCTCCGCGTCCGGTCGTGATCGGTATGGGCCCCTGCGGCCTGTTTGCCGGGCTGATTCTTGCCCAAATGGGGTTTCGTCCGATTATTCTGGAGCGCGGCAAGGCCGTGCGCGAGCGCACCAAAGATACTTTCGGCCTATGGCGCAAGTCGGTGCTCAATCCCGAATCGAACGTGCAATTTGGCGAAGGCGGCGCGGGTACGTTCTCAGACGGCAAGCTTTACAGTCAGATCAAGGATCCGAAGCACTACGGGCGCAAGGTTCTCGATGAATTCGTCCGTGCGGGCGCACCGGAGGACATTCTTTATCTGAGCCGGCCCCATATCGGCACGTTCCGCCTCGTCAGCATGGTCGAAAAGATGCGCGCCACCATTCACGAACTGGGCGGCGAAGTGCGTTTTGAGACGCGGGTTGACGATATCGACATCGATCAGGGCAAAGTGCGCGGGCTCAAGCTTTCGACAGGCGAGATTCTGCGCTGCGATCATGTGGTGCTGGCGGTCGGCCATAGCGCGCGCGATACCTTCCAGATGCTGAACGATCGCGGCGTGTATATGGAAGCTAAGCCGTTTTCGCTCGGGTTCCGGATCGAGCATCCGCAAGGGTTGATCGATCGCAGCCGATTCGGCAAGTTCGCGGGGCACAAGCAACTCGGCGCTGCCGACTATAAGGTGGTGCATCACTGCAGCAATGGGCGCGCCGTTTATAGCTTTTGCATGTGTCCGGGCGGCACGGTGGTCGCGGCGACCTCCGAGCCGGGCCGTGTGGTGACCAACGGCATGAGTCAATACTCACGGGCGGAACGCAATGCCAATGCCGGGATTGTCGTCGGCATCACGCCGGAAGATTATCCGGGCGGCCCGCTCGCCGGCATCGCCTTTCAGCGCAAATGGGAAGAGCGGGCGTTCGAATTGGGCGGCGGCAACTATATGGCGCCGGGCCAGCTGGTCGGCGATTTTATTGCCGGGCGGCCGTCAACGTCGCTGGGGTCGGTGGTGCCGTCCTACAAGCCTGGCGTGCATCCGACGGATCTCAGCACGGCGCTGCCTGACTACGTGATCGAAGCGATCCGCGAAGCCTTGCCGCAGATGGACAAGAAGATCGCCGGGTTCGCCATGCATGACGCCGTATTGACGGGCGTCGAGACGAGAACCTCATCGCCGATTCGCGTGCGGCGCCGGGACGACTACCAGAGCATGAATGTCGAGGGTTTGTATCCGGCCGGCGAAGGCGCGGGGTATGCCGGCGGAATTTATTCGGCTGCCATCGACGGGATCGAGGTGGCCGAGGCGCTGGCGTTGAAGATGACCGGAGCGTTGGCGGCGGGTTGATCGGTCGGCGCTTGCCCATCCATATCTGTCTCTTGGCACGTTCGGTGTGGGGCGGTCCGATCGTACGGCAGCATTCGTCAGGTCGACCGCGATGGCCATGGCGATCGGGCACAATGCACGTTTCGCATCGAACTGACCACCCGAATGACCATTCGCACCCTGGCTGCCGCATGTGGCGCGGCGCTGCTTTGCCAATTTGCCGTTTCTCCGACTGCTTTTGCCGCCGACGCCCCGGCCCATTGGGTTACCGCCTGGGCAACGGCGTTGCAACCCATTCCGCAACGGTCGGATTTGCCGCCGCTTTACCGTGCGCCGGAGGTCGCTGGACGTACGGTGCGTCAGATCGTTTATCCCACGTTGTCAGGTAAATCCGCCCGAATTCATCTCAGCAACGAGTATGGCAAGACCGCGCTCGTTATCGAAGATCTGCGCATTGCGCGCTCGCCCGGTGGCGCCGCGGCGCTGAGCGATGGCGGGGCGCGTGTGACGTTTGGTGGCAAGAGCTCGGTGAGTGTGCCACCGGGCGGGGAGTTGGATAGCGACCCGATTGCTGTTGATATCGCTGAAGGGGCGCCCTATGCGATTAGCGCGTTCATGGGGCCGGAACAGCGAATCGTGGCGTGGCATCGGGTTTCGAATCAGTTGAACTTCGTTTCCGGACCGGGTAATCACACCGCCGACGCTTCTGCTGAGTCGTTTCGCGGCCGGTTTACGCAATATGTATGGGTAACGGGCTTGTCGGTAGACGCGCCTTCATCAGCGGCCGTCGCCGCGATTGGCGACTCGATCACCGACGGCATGCGCTCCAGCCTGAATCAGAATCGACGCTGGCCGGACGCGCTGGCCCGCCGGTTCGCCAGTACCGGCGACCACTCGACGGCGATCGTTAATCTTGGCATTAGCGGCAATCGCCTATTGAGCGATTCTCCCTGCTATGGCGACGCACTCGTCCAGCGTTTCGACCGGGACGTGCTGGAGCGCCCGGGCGTCAAGACGGCGATTTTGCTGATCGGAATCAACGACATCAATTTTGCGGAGATGCCGCCGCGTAAGGGGCTCGACTGCGATGCCCCACATACCGCGGTGACAGCCGCCGATCTGATTGCCGGTTACCAGCGGGTGGTTGCGGCTGCACGGCACCGTGGGGTGAAGGTGTTCGGCGCAACGTTGACACCGGCTTCTCTGCCGGCGCAACGGGAGGCGATCCGGCTTGCGGTCAATCAATGGATTCGAACCAGTCGCGGCTTCGACGGCGTTGTAGATTTCGACGCTGCATTACGCGATTCGGCGCAACCGGATCGTCTGCAACACGTCTTTGACAGCGGCGATCATATTCATCCTAGCGATGCTGGGTACACCGCGATGGCCGAAGCGGTTCCGATCGCAGCTTTAGTGAATTCGACTCGGAAGTAAGCCGTCAAAAAAAGATTTTCGCCAAAGCCTTGTCACGTGACCCAAGTTCGCCTATAGTTCGCCTCCTCGTTTGCGAACGAGGGCCGCGGCGGAAACCAGCGGCGGTGGCGTCAACAAGGTTTTAAGCGAAAGCGGAAAAATGTTGTTGACAAAACGAAAAAGAGCCTTCATAATCTCGTTTCTCTGCTGCTGATGCAGCGACGCAGAACGAAGCGGTACCGGTGGTTGCGAAGTGTGCGACGCGGTGCTGGTTTGGTGGTGAATGCGTACTCGATCTTTAAAAATTAACAGCCGATAAGTGTGGGCGCTTGATGCGCGACGCGAGCCGGATTCTTCGGAGTCTGGCATAAGCGAAAGTATCAAGTCTCACACTAGTATTAAAGGAAGGTTTTCCTGCTGGGGTGTCATAACTTCGGACAGGATGATCATTCGTCAGTACGTTGAGTGAGCGACCGGTTCTTAACTGAACCGAAAAACAGTAACAGGTTTGAACTGAAGAGTTTGATCCTGGCTCAGATTGAACGCTGGCGGCATG
>NZ_MCAS01000042.1 GCF_003610895.1 Paraburkholderia fungorum | reverse complement strand
TGCGCTTCTTTCCGTTCACTGTAGCGATCGGTCAGGTAGTCCGAGCGGTCACGCACAAGCAGCGTGAACTTGTACAGTTCTTCCATCACGTCGACGACGCGGTCGTAATATGCCGAGGGTTTCATCCGGCCGTTCGCGTCGAACTCCCGCCAGGCCTTTGCCACTGATGACTGATTGGGGATCGTCACCATACGCATCCACCGGCCGAGAATGCGCAGTGCGTTCACGGCGTTGAACGATTGCGAACCGCCGCACACCTGCATCACCGCAAGCGTGCGGCCTTGCGTGGGGCGGACGCCGCCGCTTTCAAGCGGCAGCCAGTCGATCTGGTTCTTGAAGACCGCCGTCAGGGTTCCGTGACGTTCCGGGCTGCACCATACGTGCCCCTCCGACCATTCCGAGAGCTTGCGCAGTTCGACCACCTTCGGATGATCGGCCGGCACGCTGTCCACCAGCGGCAGGCCGTGCGGATCGAAGACCCGTGTTTCCGCACCGAAGTGACGCAAGATGCGTTCGGCTTCGAGCGAGAGAAGCCGGCTGTATGAGGTCGCACGCAACGAGCCGAACAGCAACAGGATTCTCGGAGCGTGTTGCGAAGCCGCGCGTGCGTCCAGCTTCTGCAGATCAGGGGTGTCCAGATGCGGGGCGCTGATGTTCGGAATGTTTTGCGTCATTAGAGAAGCCTTTTTCCTTCGCTATCGACCACCTGCTCGCCATCTTCTTTCGTGAATGAGCCTTTCTGTGCAGCAGGCAGGATGTCGAGCACCAGCTCCGAGGGCCGGCACAGGCGCACACCAAGCGGTGTGGCGACAAACGGGCGGTTAATCAGGATCGGATGTTCCATCATCGCGTCGAGCAACTGCTCATCGCTTAAAGATGTTTCCGCGAGGCCGAGTTCGGCATACGGCGTGCCCTTTTCGCGCAGCGTGGCGCGCACGGTGAGGCCCGCGCGTTCGATCAGACTCTTCAGCGTAGCGCGATCAGGCGGGTTCTTCAGATACTCGATGACTTCCGGCTCAATCCCGGCATTGCGGATCATGGCCAGCGTGTTGCGCGACGTGCCGCAATCGGGGTTGTGATAGATCGTGACGTTCATAACGGTTGTCCCTTGGTGCTGTGATTCGCTTCGTACCAGTGCTGGGAACGGTTGACCATGCCAACGACGAACAGCATGACCGGCACTTCGATCAGCACGCCTACCACCGTTGCCAGGGCTGCTCCGGAATGGAAGCCGAACAGACTGATTGCCGTGGCGACCGCCAGCTCAAAGAAGTTACTGGCGCCGATCAGACTGGAAGGGCCGGCAACACAGTGCGCGACGCCGAGACGCCGATTCAGGAGGTACGCGAGGCCAGAATTGAAAAACACCTGTATCAGGATCGGCACCGCGAGCATGGCGATAACCAGCGGTTCCTTGACGATCGCCTGCCCCTGAAACGCAAACAGCAGCACCAGTGTCGCGAGCAATGCGCTGATCGAATACGGACCAAGGTGCGCGACCGCTTGTCGGAAATACGTTTCGCCTCTGGTCAGCAGATGTCGTCGCAACAACTGGGCGAGGATGACGGGGATGACGATGTACAGGACAACTGAAATGATCAACGTATCCCACGGCACCGTAATCGCCGACAGGCCGAGCAGCAGCGCGACGAGCGGTGCAAAGGCAACGATCATGATGGAGTCGTTGAGCGCCACTTGCGATAACGTGAAGTACGGATCGCCTTTGCAGAGTTGCGACCACACGAACACCATCGCCGTGCAGGGGGCTGCGGCCAGCAGGATCAAGCCGGCGATATAGCTGTCGAGCTGGCCGGTGGGAAGCCACGGCGCGAACACATGGCGGATGAAAATCCAGCCGAGCAATGCCATCGAGAATGGCTTGACGAACCAGTTCACGAATAGCGTGACGCCAATGCCGCGCCATTGGCTCTTAACCTGGGTCATCGCGGAAAAATCTATCTTGACCAGCATCGGGATGATCATCACCCAGATCAGCACGCCGACCGGAAGATTCACCTGAGCCACTTCCATGCGGCCAATTGCCTGGAAGAGCTGGGGAAATACCTGCCCGACCAGGATGCCGCCCACGATGCAGAGCGCAACCCAGACCGTCAGGTAACGCTCGAAAAATCCGATTGCCGGCCGTGCGTCGACAATCGCTGCGTCAGTGCTGCTCATTTGATTCCTCTGCCGGCTTCTCACCGATCGCGCGCATTTCGCGCTGGATCGCATTGCGGTCCAGCACATGCAATGGCAGATTCACGAACTGGCTCACGCGGCTCATGATTTGCCGATAGACCTTGCTGAAAACCTTTCGTTTGTCGTCGTCGCTGCCTTCAAAAGCCGCCGGATCCTCGAAACCCCAATGTGCCGTCATCGGATGGCCTGGCCAGATCGGACAGACTTCGCCCGCTGCCTGGTCGCACACCGTGATGACGAAATCCATGTGTGGAGCGTCAGGCGTCGCAAACTCGTCCCAGCTCTTGCTGCGCAACCCTGCTGTGTCGTAACCCAATGTTTCACAGCGTTCAATGGCGAACGGGTTCACCGCCCCGGATGGGTGACTGCCCGCGCTATATGCCTGAAACCGGCCTTTCCCCAACACGTTGAACAACGCTTCGGCCATGATGCTGCGCGAACTGTTGCCCGTGCAGAGAATGAGAATCGAGTAAGGTTTGTCGCTCACAGGCGGCTCCTGAAGGTCACGATAGGGTTACTTAGCCGGTATGCAGCAAGCGGCCGACGACTGCTGATGTGTTTGCGATTGGTCGCGCGAATGACCGTAGACCGGCGCGGCTTCAAGTGTTCGAAACGTTTCCCACGCGACACCCTGAGGATCCGTCGTCCATGCTTTATCCGATCGCGCATAGCAGCAGGTTGTGCCCGTCTGTGGCTGGACTGGCAGTTCCGCGGCGGCGAAGCGTGCATTCATCTCGGCCAGCTCCACGTCGGTTTCTACCTGAATGCCAAGGTGGTCAACACCCGGCTTCGCTCCACGCTGTGAAATTGCGAAGTTGACGGCCGGATTGGTCAACTCCCACTTGCAGTAATCACTTTTCTGGACCGTGGGCTCTGCGTCGCCGAACATGGCACGGTAAAACCGAATGCTGTCGCCCAGGTTCTCGACCGCGATATGGATGTGCATACGCTTCATGGTGTGTCTCCGCAGCAATTGGGGAGATCGCTCGCGGTACAACTCGCGCCCGCGCAGCAGTTCTCCGTCAGAAAACCGATCAGACCCGTCATGGCATCGAAATTCGCCGTGTAAATGATGAAACGCCCCTGCTGTTGCGGCTTCACCAGATCAGCATGTGACAGGTCCTTCAGGTGGAACGACAGGCTTGAAGGAGATAGCCCCAACTGCTGCGCGATTTCACCGGCGGCCATGCCGACGGGGCCTGCGACGACCAGCAGGCGAAAGATCGCAAGGCGCGATTCATGGGCAAGCGCGCTCAAGGCGCGTACAACAAGGTTTGAGTCCATGCACTGAACGATAGACCATTCATTTTGACATTTCAAGTATTATTGAAACGTAGCGACTGCATGCCGCTGATCCTGAGTGCGCTGAGACACGGATCTAGCAACTGCGACAGGCAGTTATGGGTCGAACAGAGGGGCTCGTTGTTTTGCGAAAGGACGGCACGCACGCGAATGCATAAGCCACTGATCGGCCATGAACCGATAGTCGCGCGGCGTAGCAAAAAGGGCAGATCATAGGTTCACTTCAGTCATTCGACGTTGAGCAGACATTTGATCCAAACACCCGAGGCTCCGATTCGTTTTGTCCGCTGATCGGTTGACTACGAATGAAGCAGATCATCGACGATCCGCTGTGCCGCGCTATAACCGCCCATGAGCGCATCCGCTTCACTGAAAAACGGCTTACCGTGTGATTCGCCAAAACGCAGGGGGGAGAAAACGGCTACTGCGGCTCCAGCCTTGCAGATCCCCACGATCGCAACGTACCCCACCTCTCCCGTAGGGGCGCGGTTGCCCTTGCATTGGCGTCTGTCCGTTCGATCGCAAAACTCTAAATGGCCTCAGTGGTAATTTAGCTTATTGATGACGACCTTTTGACCGCGTAAGCTTTTCTCAGACCGCACCAATGCGGAACTCGCAAGTGCGGCAATAGAAATGTCGATGCGGGACGGGGAGTACAACGATGAAAATGTCTCACAGATTAGGACGCCCCGATACGGCGGGGCCAGTGTGGGGGCTTATCTTTGGCATGTTCATGACGGCAATCGGAATAGGCCTCTGGTTCCATGCGACGTCGTCAGAGCCTCCCGGACGGCAAGATGAATCGTTGGCCGTAGCAGCCGTACTCATTGGTCTGTTTTCGGCCGTCTACGCTGGACGCGAACTCCGCCACAAACGTCGGTAGATTGCCTGTCAGGACTATGGATGTCTGGACCGGCGGCTCTAGCCGAATGCGATCACGAGGTCAGTTTGACGGCCGCGCGGTACCACGCTGGTTGCGGCCTTCTTCCGGGTTTGCGTTCGTGATCCGGACACTTGCGCCCGTCCCTAAGAATCATCGACTCAGCGCAAGATCGCCTCAACGATGCCGGCCAGCGCACAAAGCACAACGACGGCGAGCGGCGGAATCTTCCAGCGGGTCAGCAGAAAAAAACTGACGGCTGCAATCGCAAAGTCCACCTCCGAAAGAACCGCGCTGGTCCACACAGGCGAGTACAGCGCGGTGGCCAGCAGTCCAACGACCGCAGCATTCACCCCGGCAAGCAGTGCAGCCATCGATGGACGAGCCCGCAGTGCTTGCCAGTAGGGTAGCGCCGCGAGTACGAGCAGCAGACCAGGGAGGAAAATGCCCGCAGTAGCGAGCAATGCACCGGTCCAATGATTCGGCGCGTCAGCCATGATCCAGCCGAGGAACGCGGCGAACGTGAACAGGGGGCCTGGCACTGCCTGGGCCGCACCGTAGCCTGCAAGAAAATCGTTCGGCGAGACCCAGCCAGTCACTACTGTCTGCTGTTGCAGGAGCGGGAGCACGACGTGACCACCACCAAACACCAGAGCACCAGAGCGGTAGAACGCCTCGAAGACCTTGACCGCCTGCCCCGTGTGCAGTCCAGCTACTGCCGGAAGTCCGAGCAACAGGACAAAAAAGAGGATCAGCGCGGCGGCACCTGCCGTGCGGGAAACGTAGACCTCGTGAGTGTGCTGCTGGAGGCGATTGGCGTCTGGCGACCTTGCGTTCCTGCATAGCGCCAGTCCAAGCACCGCGCCGAGTGCGATAACGATAAGCTGCGCATAGATGGTCGTCAGCATGCTGAGTAGCGAGACAGCGACAAGCGCGATGGCAGCGCGGCGCCGATCTGGACACAGACGCCGCGCCATATCCCAAACCGCTTGAGCTACGACGGCGACAGCGACAAGCTTCAACCCGTGAATCAGGCCGACACCGACAGGGCCGCTAAGACTTGGGGCAAGCGCCGCAAAACCGAGTAACAGTAAGACTGATGGCAGCGTGAATCCACACCAGGCCGCGAGTCCGCCAAGCCATCCTGCGCGCAAGATACCAATCGAGAATCCTGCCTGGCTGCTCGCTGGTCCTGGCAAGAACTGACAAAGCCCGACGAGATCGGTGAAGGTTTCATCATCGAGCCAGCGGCGCCGCTCGACGAACTCCTTACGAAAGTACCCCAGGTGGGCAATGGGCCCACCGAAGCTCGTTAGCCCTAGTTTGAGAAATACCGCGAGAACCTCCGCAGCTGTGCCGGGTTGAGCCAAAGGCGGTGAGACGACTGCGGTTTTCGTTTGTTCACGTGTCATGAGTAATCATGCTTTCATTGAGAATCGCTAGCGGTACCGTTGGCGCGCATTGTTTCACATCTGATTGCTGCGCCAGTGTCGCAGCGATTTCCCGGCTCGTTTCTTTGCGCTCACGATAGTGCTCAGTGCGCCGTAACGTTCCGGGCCGCACAGACCCGGGAACATCGTTCATCGTGCACGCCGCGCCAGCGCAGCAGTTCTCCGATGGGAAGCCGGTCAGGTTTGGCACCGTATCAAAATCCGCGGCATAGATGGCGAACCGTCCCGACTGGCATGGTGCGACAAGCTCGGCGCGTCAGAAGTGTGCGTGTAAAGTTGTATTCGTCGTTTTGTAGAGGGTCGGCGGATGAGCAATAACCAAACCATTTATAAAACAGGCTGGTTCGCTTCCACGACCAAGCCTGTGCGGATCGGCTTTTACGAGACTCACTGGTTGATCGGCTCGTTATCCAAATTGCGCTTTTGGGATGGGGCGACGTGGCGTGAAGATGACCAGGTTTGTAGCAGGCAAGACTACACATGGCGCGGACTTGCTCGCGTCGGCCAGAATCTGCGCACCGACGACGTCGCCGAGCCCAGCGCCGAACGTGGACCGATTCCGCACGAAGTCGTGAGCGCAATCGCGAACGGTGCGACGCCATCTAGAGCATGGCGTGAGCACCTTGGCCTGAAACAGATAGAAGTCGCGGCTCGCCTGGGCATCAGTCAGCCAGCCTACGCGCAGCACGAACGAAAAGAACGGCTGCGCGAGTCTTCGCGCGAAAAGATTGCGGCCGCGCTCGGAATCACAGCGGATCAACTCGACCTTTGACCAGAGGCATATTCGTTCGTTGGCCTTAGGGTCGAGCTGTGGAAATGCATCTTGCCGAAACTTACAGGCAGCTTAACCATCCTGGCGCGGACGTTTGCATCGCACGGGCGACGGGTCGATGCGGGTCGAACTGAACCGCTCAAAGTCACTTTGCCCGGACACTGATCATCGTCACGGGGCATATACGAAGCAAATATCAGTTCGGTGATTTTTGAGTCGAAGCAGATTGGGACTACGAAGATAGCGAAACCCGAACTTGCAAATACCTTCCAAAAGAAAGGAAATTGCAAGATCGATGTACCGCAGCGCCAACTCGAAGAAGATATCCAGCGAACGGACGCATGCCGAAATCGCGGGGACTGGTCGATCTGGCGCTCCTCACGTGGGAAAACTGCCCGCGTTTTGAGCCAGCACGTTTTTTAACCTGATCACCGCTTGGAGCAGAACATCTGCGCCACTGAAAGGCGACAGTCAGAATGTTGCCCGAAAACTTTCATTCTTTAGTGGTCCAATTCGCCAGCTTCATCCAATAGTTGGTCCGTCGCCTTTCTAACAACAAACGCCAGCACCATCCGCACTTCCAGACGGAAGGGCTGGATAGCGAATGTGGAGCCCCCTAATGTTTCGCAGAACCCTTTTGCCGATTCCGTTTGCCGCAGCACTGTTTGTGCTGACCGCATGCGGGAGCAGTAATAACGTCAGCTCTCCTGCCGCCGCCTCTGCCCCTAGCTCCGCCGCCTCTGCGCCGACGGCTGCCGTATCGGCGCAGGATTCGCTGGCCACCGCAACACCGATCAAACACCTGGTCGTGATCTTCGGTGAAAACCGTTCCTTCGATCACTACTTCGGCACCTACCCGAATGCGCAGAACCCGGTTGGTGAACCCGCATTCACGGCGGCGGCAAATACGCCGACCCAGATCAACAATCTGAATCAGAAATCACTTCTGACGAGCAACCCGAACTTCCTGAACACGGCCAACAACGCGGCTTCCGCAGGCAGCGGTATCAACCCGTTCCGGCTGGACCGGAGCCAGGCCAACACGAACGGCCAGTCGCACGACTACGCGAAGGAACAGCTTGCCTACGACAACGGCGCGGCTGACCTGTTTCCCAAGTACACGGGGAATAACGGTGCAAGTAGCGGTTCGACATTCGGTACGCCGGGTCTCGTGATGGGTTACTTCGACGGCAATACGGTCACGGCGCTCTGGAACTACGCCCAGAACTTCGCAATGAGCGACAACATGTACACGGACACTTACGGTCCGTCGACGCCAGGCGCACTTGAAGTCATCTCGGGACAAACGAACGGTGGCGTTCCCGCGAACGGCGCGGCGCAAGGCGACAACGTCATCGCCGATGGCGCGGGAGGCTTCACGGTCAATGGTGACTCCGACCCGACGGGCGACGTGTGCTCTTCGACGTCCACTACCGACAATGTGTCGATGACCACGGCCAACAAGAACATCGGTGACCTGCTCAATGCGAAGAACATTACGTGGGGCGGCTTCATGGGTGGTTTCAATCTGACCGCCACAAACCCGAATGGCACCACGGGATGCAAACGCAGTTCGTATTCGCCCGTCCTCGGAGCAACAAAGACGGACTATGTGCCCCACCACAACTGGTTCGCGTACTATCAAACAACGGCTAACCTGGCGCACACCCGCCCGACCTCGACTGCACTCATCGGCCAGACGGATCCGCTCGATTCGACGGCTACGCCGGTGCACCATCAATATGACGTCAATGACTTTTTCGCTGCCGTCTCGTCGGGTAACTTCCCGTCGGTCAGCTATCTGAAAGCGCCGGCAGTCGGCGATGGCCACCCGGGTAATTCGGATCCGATTGACGAGCAGGCGTTCTACACGAAGGTCGTCAACTTCCTCGAGCAACAGCCGGATTGGAAGAACACTGCCGTCATCATCACGTACGACGATTCGGACGGTTGGTACGACCATGCTTATGCGACGCCGACGACTTCGTCGTTCGACGCTACCGCCGACCAGTTGAACGGCGCAGGTACGTGTAACGCAACGGGCGCAACTCAAGGCGTTGGTGTGACGGGCGCTGCAGTGAACGGTCGTTGCGGTCCGGGCACGCGTGTGCCGCTAATCGTGATCTCGCCGTATGCACGTACCAACTACATCGACCATACGCTGATCACCCAGGCATCCGTTGTCAAGTTCATCGAAGACAACTGGCTTGGCGGCACGCGTCTCGGTGGCGCATCGCACGACGCGACGACGGGCAGCATCAATTCGCTGTTCGACTTCACGAATGGCGGCAGCACGCCGGTGGTTTATCTCGACTCGAATGCTGGTACCAAGCTTTCCTCTGCACCGGCGACGAACTAGGTAGTCAGACTGACGTTTCCGATTTGACTGTCCGTCATGCCGCAGGGAAGTACTGGTCAATCCTGAGGCATGACGTTCAGTGAACGGACCGTTGATAACAGACAGTCAGTAAAGGCGTCGAGCCAGCCGGTACGGTGGCTCGACTTGCTTATTTGCAGTTCAGATTTGCTACAGCTATCGCCATGAATCTTCCTTCGAATGCCACCTTACCTTCGCAACTTCCCACCGGACACGACCCATCGCCCGACGCTGCGAAGCGCACGCTGCGCCACCGGATCCTGTGGGTACTGCTGAGTATCGTGCTGGCATGCGTTGTCGTAACTGGCTACGCGCTGATCTACCCCGAACGTATGCCCACGGCGATCGGCGAAAAGATCCAGGATTTAACGGGCGCGAACGCTCACCCGATCACGCTCCTGCGGCCCCCGGTCGCGCCGCTTAGCGCAGCGGCGCTATTGGGCAGGGACATGTTCAATGATCCTTCACTGTCGGCGTCGGGCAAGCAGTCGTGCGCGTCGTGTCACAGCGCCGAACATGCTTTCGGACCACCCAACGATCTTTCGGTGCAACTGGGCGGCCCCCACATGACGGACGCCGGCTATCGGCCGTCGCCGTCAATCGCTTATCTGTACCGCCAGGCGCCGTTCAGTATCGGCCCCGATCAGGGCGATACCGACGCTGCACCGGTCAGTCTTGATGTGCTTGCGTCTGCCGCTCAAGGTGTACAACGCGCCCAGAAAAACGCGGGTGTTGCCCCCGCCGCGCCCGCAATGGTGCCGCAAGGCGGGTTCTTCTGGGATGGCCGCGCGAGCACGCTTCAGGATCAGGCGATTGGACCGCTGACGAACCCGGTGGAGATGGCGAACCCGAACATGCAGGCGGTCGCCGACAAGCTGATGCACTCGAAGTACATCGGTACGATGAAGCAGTTATTTGGTCCGCGCGTCGTCAACGACCCTAACCTGCTAGTGTCGGAAGCCATGTTTGCGATTGGCCGCTACCAGTTCGAAGACCCTGCGTTTCACCCCTTCACAAGCAAGTACGACGCATGGCTCGAAGGACATGCGCGTCTTACCCAGGCCGAACTGCGAGGGCTGCGTCTATTCAACGACAAGGACAAAGCGAATTGCGCCGGTTGCCACCTGAGCCAACCGAGTTCCGACGGACTGCCGCCGCTATTCACGGATACGCAGTATGAGGCCCTCGGCGTTCCGCGGAATCACGAACTTGCGCAGAACAAGGATCCCAAGTTCTTCGATATGGGCGTGTGCGGGCCGTTCCGGACCGATATGCCAAAAGATACGCAATACTGCGGCATGTTCCTGACGCCGACCCTGCGCAACTCGGCAACGCGCGGCACGTTCTTCCACAACGGCGTCTATCACAACCTTAAACAGGTTATGGACTTCTACAACCTTCGCAACACGAACCCGGCGAAAATTTACCCGCATGACGCGTCGGGCAAGGTTCTCGTGTATGACGATCTACCTGAACAATACCGTGCGAATATCGACGTTGCTGACGCCCCATTCGATCGCAAGTTTGGCGACAAGCCTGCGATGACGGATCAGGATATCGACGACATCATTGCGTTTGTGAAAACGCTGAATGACGGCTACGAGAGCATTCCCAAGTAACTGCTGGGCTGAAGGCGAGCGCTTCATGCGCTCGACGCGCACTGGCCAAAGTCGTGCAACGGGAGGACGGCAGTTGCCTCCCGGTCACCGATTGTGGGATTGCGGGATTGGGGGATAGTTCATGTATGCGGCGCGGTACCCCGCGCGAAAGAGGAACAATCTGGAAGACTGATTTTCAGTCGACCGCGTTCCCACTAGTCGCGCAGGCCTGCCGCATTGCGCGCAGGACAATCGGTTGCATCTTTTCATTCCACGAGTCGGGATGTGCATCGAGGTATTGATCTACGATGGTGCCGATCTGTCGTGCATCGGCGTGCATTGCTCCGACGCAGCGCTGTAGCTTCCCGATTTTCGTATCCGGCGCTCCAAACGCAGGAGCATAGGAGAAGCCGTCGAGCACACCAATCACGTAAGCAGTACGCAGTGATTGACTCCCTCCTCGAAAGAGTTTTCCAGTGAGAAAGCCATTGCTCGGCTCGGACGCCGGACTCGCTTGAACGAGAGAGCAAAATGCGATGAGTGCCACGGCGGCCAATGATCTGTTCATCTGATGTCGATTCAAAAGGAAAGAGGGCACTATTGTGTGCCACCAATGTGACGATTGTTACGCTGACACATTCGCCGCTGGAAATGCATTCCAACCCGGCCTGCCGGGTTTCGTCGACTCGGATGTCGTCTCGTTCTCCTACAAAAACCGTTGCCCTTCAGCGGCAAATTGCCTCTCTGGTACGATGTTTCGGCTAGAAAAGCGAATGCGTATATTGGTTGCAGGGCTACCGAAAGACACATACACACAGAAGGGCCAGATAGCACCCTTCTGTGTGTACGGTGTCTGAAAACGAAGGCACGTCGCCCCACATCCACATTGTCACAATGAGAATGTATTCCCCGCAGGAAAAATAGAATGAGTGGGCGTATTGTGCTTGTTGAAAAGAACCTTGAATCGGCAGAAGTTCTGTGGACGAATGCCATTCGCTGCGGTTTCCGCCCCGAACTTGCGTCCAATCTGGATGCGGGACTAACGATGTTAGCAAGTGACCCGTTACCGGATGCGTTGATACTGGCCTGCGGAAACAACAAACCTGGATATCGCTCTTTTCTGAAAGCGCTTCGATTAGCAGTCCGCACCCGGCACCTTGCCGTTATCGTCATTGCTCCCGCTGGCGACGAAGACGACTGCATCGACACCCTGACGGCTGGCGCCGACGACTATGTCACAACCCCCTTCTCTGCTGTCGAGCTCTTCGCCCGGGTTAAAGCAATTTTGCGTCCGAGGCCCACGTCGACACCGGAGCCGTTTCTTGTTTTGGGGGAGCTCTCGTTAGACCCAAACACTCACAGAGTTTTCGTGCTGGATTCTGACAAGCGGACTGACCTTTACCTCAGTCCGACCGAGTTCAAATTGCTTCACCTTCTGATAAAACACGCGGGCGAGGTTCTGTCGCGCGAAATTATCGTGAAGAGTGTCTGGGGCGAAAAGGACTCAGTTACGCCACGCATAGTAGATGTGCACCTTTGCAGAATACGAGCAGTACTGCGTCAAGCCCGATGTTCGTACCCGATAGAGACCGTGCCACGGGTGGGATATCGAATATCGAGGTAAAGCGTCTTTTGAGATAGCGTTGGAGCGGGATCAAGGGATGCACGTCTTCGTACGCTAAGGTTGGGCAACGGAGGATCGTCTGATAGGTGGTAAGCGGACAATTAGGAAAACGCCGTGGTGTCCTGCCACGATCAAGCCGAAAAGAGCCCACATGCGTGGGCTTTTTAGAATCAGAACAGGCCTGCCGGCTGCAGAGCCTCGTCCCAACTGAAGATGATCACTTCCTTACGGGCCGCGGCCCGGTCGGCACTGCCAACGATGTACTTGATATCGACGGTTTCGATGTGAAAACCGGCAAATGCCCGTCGAATGTCCGGATGATCGTTCAGGCTAACAATCGCTCGCCCCTTCAGCGATCGTAGTCTGGCCGCCATCTCGAGGTATTCGGAATACGGAAACGGCACACCATAACCCTCTGTTTCCCAATACGGCGGATCCAGGTAAAACAACGTGTGCGGTCGATCATACTTGTCGATACACGACTTCCAGTCGAGCCGCTCGACGAACGTGTTGGACAAACGAAGGTGCGCGGCCGACAACGTCTCTTCGAGCCGAAGCAGGTTCAGCCCCGGTGGCGTTGTCGTCGCCGTGCCGAACGACTGCCCTTCGATCTTGCCGCCGAAACAATTCTGCTGCAGATAGTAGAAGCGGGCCGCCCGCTGGATATCGGTGAGCGTTTCCGGGATCGTGTCCTGCAGCCACTTGAATACCTGGCGACTGCTGAGCGCCCATTTGAACTGGCGCACGAATTCTTCGAGGTGGTGCTGCACGACACGGTACAGGTTCACCAGTTCGCCGTTGATGTCGTTGATAACCTCGACCTTCGCCGGCGGCCGCATGAAATACAACGCGGCCCCGCCCGCGAACACCTCGACATAACACTCATGCGCAGGAAAGCGCGGGATGAGATGGTCTGCCAGACGGCGCTTTCCGCCGATCCAGGGAATGATTGGAGTTGCCATATGTGGATTGCCTTGTTGGGAATTTGTTAGAATTCGCCCCGCCTACCGGTAGGTGTCAGGGCTTTGGCTAATTCACTGGCTGGTTCAGTGGAAAGGCGGCCGGGGGAAATGCTCGAACATCACCCCGGTCGCCCTGTCTTTTCCGCAGCCGCGCTACAGCGACGCGGTGCGGTCAAAGTAACTTGCTAATGCTAGCTTTGCCCTTCTGCCGGCGACCGCGGCATTGATGTGCGATCTGGCGAAGTCGCCTGCGCGACGATGGTGTCGGGCGACACCGCGAACTGCGTAATCGCAGCGGCCTGCCTGTCAGCGTGCGAGGATGAGCCGAAGAAATATTCCTTCGAGCCAAGCACCATCGCAATCAGAATCCCGAACAATGTATCGAGCGCACGCATCACGCTGTCGTCCACGGTGATCTGTTGCGCCGCGAGCAGGAACTCCAGTCCGATCACGGCAAAGAGTGCCGTCGTATACATATAGGCGAGATTGCGCGCCGTATGGTCGTGCTCCACCACCGCAAAGTTTCGTGCGCTCGCGCGATCATCGGCCGCTACCCTGTCGGCCTGCACGTGGATGCCGGCCATGTTCTCCGCATGCGTGAAACCCGCCTGCCGCATCTTCAGCGCGAAGTCATCGTCAGCCTGCTTCAGCGCGAGCAGTTGCTCGGGCGTCATCTGCTGGCCGGTCAGCGCCGATCTGACAGCATCGACCGAACCATCGGACAGACCGAGCTTGCCAGCGATTGCCGAAGCAGCCATCGCAGCAATGCCGGGTACGCCGCCGGTCAGGGCCGTGACAAGCCACGGCGCCACCGTTTTCAGGAAGTCCATCATGCGCTCACCCCAAATGCACGATTGAGTTGCCAGCCATATTCGAACGTTTCGTTCTCCACGCGCTTTTCGGCACACTCGATGTAATAGACAGACTGCTGCGCGGTCACCATGCCAAGCAGCACCCGGTGGCCGTCCGCACCGCGCGCAGCGAGGAAAGCCTTCAGCGCCGCGATCGTCATGGCGCCGATGCCTCCGTCGACGTTGATATCGGGAAAGGCGCGCTGGTTCTGGTTCAGCACGTTCAGCGCACGTTGCATGAACCGCACGCCCATCACCTGCCCCGCGTTCACGCCGATGTCGAACAGCTTGTCGGCGAGCGCGGGTGAGAGCGCATCGACCAGATCGAACTTCGGTTGCAACCAGTAGCGGCTGCGATAGATCTGCGCGGCCGTCGACCGTGGCATGTCGCGCATCGCGTCGGCATAGCCGAATGCGCGTGCGACCGCGACCGTGATGCCCCACATCGTTTCGCCACCGGAGTCGGCCGCGTTGTTCGAGTACCCGCCCTCGCGGCCAATCAGCGCGTCGATTTTTTCGTCAAGTTTCATTGCTTCGTTCCTTATTTCGTTCCCCTGGTCACGGTCTGTTCAAGCACTTCGAGGCGCTGCTGCTGTAACCGGTTGAGGATGTCGCCTTCGTTGATATGGGTGAACACCCACACGATTGAGCCCACCAGGAAGGTCTGAACGATACCGAGCACAATCCCGAGCACCCACATCGCGCCCCTCGCCGTGTTCTTCATCGCAGCGACCCTGTCGTCGACGTCGCCGATCTGCTGCTCCAGCGCGTCGCGCTCCTTCTTGCCCTCAGCCACACGCGCCCACAGCAGCTCGATATCCTTGCGTGCGTTCTGGTTGTGAATCGCCATTTCCGCAATCGCACGATCGAGCGCGGCGACCGGCTGCACCGATGTCTTGATGTCCTCAAGGCTTGCCGCGACGCTGCGCAGCTGCTCGCCGAAACGCGCGATCTGCACCGCCAGATCGTTGTTGTGCTGTTCACCCATCGGACCGTCCGTTCAATAAAAAAACCGCCCCACTCAACTTGTGCGAGCGCGGGCGGTTCGTTGTCGTGCTAGTTGTTGTCTTCTGTCGATCGCGTCAGTGCGACTGCGCTGGCACCACGAGGTTGATCTTCCTGCCCTTCTTTTTCTCGTGTCCGACCTTCGCCTTGCCCTTGTTACCGGCATTAAGTTCGACCTGTGTTTCCCAGCTACGGCCCGCGTAGGTGTTCGTTACAGACTCGATCAGGAAATCCCCGTCCGCGTCTTTCTTGAAGCCCTTCAGCGTGACTGTCTTCTCCGCCGCGAAATCGGCCCGGCCCGTCATCGTCATCGTGCTTTTCGCGGTGTGGTGATTGAGCTTCTGCAAGCGGGCCTGTGCGGCCGTTTTCGCCGCCTCGGGACTCGCGAATGCATGCCGCTCGGTGTGCACCGCGGATGCACCGGGTGGCGCATCAGGATTCGGAATCGTGAGATCGATCTTCTTTCCGGTCTTCGTGTCATGCACTTTCGTGCGCACGGCGACGAAGCTCGCGCGATCGGGAAACGTGATCTCGTAATCGAGCAGCGAGTCAGGCGTCAGCATGATCGTGGGCAGCGACTTCCCACCCGCGCTCCTGCCAGCGCCACGGCCGACCACGATCAGCTTGCCGGCCTTCACCGTCGCCGTTGCACCATGCTGCCGCGCAAGACGCGTGATGAAGTGCAGGTCGCTCTCGCCAAACTGGTCGGCACGCGGCACCTGGGCATCGACACTACACGCGGCTGTCCACCTGTTGCGCCGCGCAATGTCACCAACGACATCGGCAAGCTTCACGTTCTCCCAGCTACCGTACCGGTGCGTCTTCGCCGTGGCGCGCATATTCGCCGGCCTGCCGCGGATCACAACCGATGCGGGCGGCCCCTTCAGCGATATCTCGTCGACCGCGTACTCACCCAGGAACGACAGACCCCTGCCGCTCCAGCCGAGCGAGATCTTCAGCGTGGCACCCTTCGGCGGAAACTGGATCCTGCCGTCGCGATCGTCGAGCTCGATCTCGCACTCGTCAGACTCAAGCCCTGGTTTGTCCACCGTCCGGATCCGCAGCACGCGATCCTGGATCACGCGCGTGATGTCGTCGCCGTTCGCGACGATCTGGAAAATAGCCTGCATCGCCCCTCCTATGTCCAGAGCTGGACCGGTTCATCGCGCTGCACGTCGAGATCAGGCAGCGCGATGATGATTCCTGAGACAAACGGCTGCGTGCGTGCGGCCAGCCCCGGATTTGCCTCGTACACCGCCTCGACAACGCCCGCGAGCGCCCCGTAGAACGCATAGCAGATCTCGTCGAGCACGTCGCCGTCAGAGGTTCTTATAGTCTTCGCCATAGCGGCCGAACTCCAGGCTGAAGGTCTGTTTGCGCGGTGCGCCGTCCGACATCAGCGCCTCCTGCTCTTCGTCGACGCCCTGCAGATACCAGCGACCAAGCACTTCGCCGTAGCCGGTCGTGAGCTGCACGGGCACCATGCGGCCGCCAATCGCACGCAATGCGTCGATCTGCTTCGCTCCGGCTCCGTATGCGGCGAACACAACGCCTGACAGCGTGATGGTCTCGCCGCCCTGGCTGACCGCCTGCAGTGCCTCCTGGCGGTTCAACCGCTCCTGCGATGCGACCTTGTACTTCGTGGTGCGCCGCAGCTTGTCGAACGCCGCGGTCGACAGGTTGAAGTGGAACGTGTCGCCCGCGTCGGACGTGAGCGTCATCAGGTGAGGTGTGGCACCGGATGCACCGTCGAGCAGACCCGATAGCATCGCCCCCGCGCCCGTCGAAGTTGCAAGCGATGCGGGCGACGGCGTCTCCTTGATGCCCGCCCACGCATTGAACTTCGTACGGACATCCTTGAGCGCCGTGTTCACCGAGTCGGCCGCCGACTTCACCAGCGGGTGATTCGACGCCGTCGCAATTTTGAGGACACTGTTGACCGACGATTGCACGGCGTTGAAGCTGCGCACTACCGTGCCGACCTTTGGATCCAGATCGCCCGCGACCGACAACGCGCTGCCGGCGCCGGAGAGCAATTCCGCGGCGCTCGTCAGATTGCCGGTAGCGAGCTTCTGCAGCACTGCCACCGTGTTCGCACTCGCCGGCCGGTTGCGTTCATATACGCGGTTCATATTGCGCACGCGTTCGGTCGCAATGCTCGCCTGCGTCGCGGCCTGCGTGATCTGTCTTGTGAAATCCACATTGCCTCCCAAAGTGGCGTGCTACAGGTGAGGGCTATCGAACATCGCCGAGCGGTTGTTCTTCGCCAGTTCGTCTTTCATCAGGCGCTGCAACTGCGGCGACACCTTGGCAAGGAAGCGGTCCGCCGCGTCGTTGCCCGGCTCGCCCTGGAACGTCACGTGAAAGACTGGTGCAAAGCTGTTCTGCTGGTCGATCTTCGCCACTGGTTTGTCAGCGCCGGCCGGTTTTTCGAGCGCCTTCGCCTTCGCGAGCGCTGCAGCCACCGAGGGTTGCTGTGCGTCATCGCGTGAGAACGCCAGCTTCGCAATCGCCCCGAAGGCCTTCTCACCCGCGAACGTCCCCAGCGCTCCACCCGCCAAACCGCCAACCGCAGCGCCCACCGGCCCGCCGAACGCACCGATCACGGCGCCAACCTTCGCACCCAGGATGCCGCCGGCAAGACTGCCGGCGATCCCGGCAAATCCCTGCGCCTTCGCTGCCCGCGTGTCGTCACCCGTCGCCACGGCGTATGCATTGTTTGCCGCCAGCCCAAGCTTGAGTACGGTGCCTGCGAGAGCAAGCTTGCCGGCATACGGCATCACACGACCGAGTACGCCGCGAGCTGCCCCGAACACACGGGCAAAGCGCCCGCCTTTGCCTGCGGCGTTTCCGGCTGGGCCGCCTTTACCCGCCGCAGCCAGTTCGTCAGCGACCGCGCCGGCAGCACCACCCAGCCCGCCAGCGCCGCCCGGCATGTTGATGACAAAAACCCGCTGCACGCCGGCCGATGCAGCGGCACCACCGAGCGCCTCGATTGCGCGCCCCACGGGACCGGCTGCACCTGTGCCCTTCGCACCGCCTGCGCCGCCGCGCGCGACGAGAATCGAACCGCGCGCAATGTCGAGTGCGCCGCGACCAATCTGGAAAAGTGACTTTGCGCCGCGATACGCGATCAGGCTGGCCGCAATGCCAGTGACCGCCATCGTCGTTTTCGGTGCGGCGTCCGTAATCTTCGCCAGCCCCTGGCCCGCCGTCTTCGTCGCGTTCCCGACAGCGTCGGTCACAGGCCGTAACGCGTCTCCGATGCTGCGCATCGCATCGTTCCATTGCTGCCCGACTTCACTCCAGATCTGCTTCGATGCATCGCGCCGGTCAGCGAGATCTTTTGCAATCTCGCCGCTCGCTTGCGACGACTCCTTCTTCAGTTTCTGGTACAGGTCAGCGTTCTGCAGGTACGCGGTGAGCGCAGCCTTCACCTGCATGTCGTTGAAGAGGTCACCTGTCTTCATCGTGTCTTCGAACGCGGCGATCTGCGCGCGGCGCTTATCCGGGTCGGACTCGCCGTTTATGCTCCTCGCGGCGTCGGAAAGCTGCTTTGCCTTGGCCGGATCGGTACGCTCGATATACGCGCGCGCCAGAACGAAGGAAGCCTCGAGCGTCGACCAGCCCTTGCCAATCGCTTCATGCATTTTTGCTTCGTAGTCGACGCCGGCCTTTTTGTAGTTGCTTGCGGTTTCATTGGATCCGATCTTCGAAAACCAGTTTTTCAGGTTGTTGGCCGCTTCGTCTGCATTGCCGGCCGTCTTCATCTGTACCTGCAACATCGCGCCGAGCTGCGTGACCGAGTCCTGCCCGGTGATGCCGATCTTCTGCATTTCGGCAAGCAGCACTGGAAACCAGCGGGCCATGTCCGCCGATTCGAACGATCCTTCCTTGCCGAGAAACGCGATCGCTTCGAACGCTTTCTCCATCTGCTTCGGGTCGGTGATCTTCGCGTTCTGCTGCAGCGCCTGGATCATCCTCGCGGTCTCGACCGTGGTCGCCGCCTGACCAATGGAGAACTTCGCGGCAAGCGGCGCGAAGTCGAGCGCGCGACTCACATCCATGCCGCCCGCGACCATCTGGTTGACTGCGTCGGCGAGCTCGTTGCGGCCAATGCCGTTATCGCGCGCGTCACGACGGATACGCTCGCCCATCGACGCTTCCTGCGCCGAGCGCGCAATACCTGCCTTGATCGCGATGTCGCGGATGATTGCCTGATAGTCCGCGGAGATCGTCGCCGGCACCGCAACCGCTGCCGAGAATTTGACCGCGTCGCCAATCACGCCGCGTGCTCCCTCCCTGCCGGCGGCGATACGCTCCTGCCCGGATGCCTTGAGCTCAAGGCCACGCACGGTGCGGCCAAGGCGCGAATACGCCCGGTCGAGTCTGTCGACCTCGACGCCGTTCTCGCGCAGCGTGCGCAGGTTCGATTCAATCTTTCGACGGATACCGTCCGCCGCACGGTCGCCGGCCGCGTGCAAGCGGCGAAACTCGTCCTGCAGCTTCACTGTCTCGCCGATCGTGCGCTGCCATAGCCGCGTCTCGTTTGCGGTCTTCCGCAGCCCGACGATCCGCGAACTGGTTTCGGTGATCGCGCGCCCGAATGTCGCCGACACGGCGCCGCCGATCACGATCCCGAGTGCGATGTCGCTTGCCATCAAATCCCCCTGTCATTTTCCCGCTAATCCGTCAGCCACCAGATCACCTCATCGAGCGTCATCCCGTCGATCGAGGTGGGTTGCACGCCGTGCTCCTTAAGCAGCCGCTTTGCCAGCGCCTTGAGCGTTTTCTGGCTGATTCTTGCCAGCGGATGTGAGGCGAAAGTAGGCATCCTGGACGCGGTGATAATCACCGAGATCCATGCCCTCCAGGTCATTCGGCGACACGCCCGCGAGCGCCGCGAAGATTGCCAGTTCCTGCCCTTCTTCGTCGCCCGGGGCAATCTTCTGCGCAGCGCGCATGTCACGCACTTTCGGGCGCCGCAACGTCAGGGTGTCGCGCACCACGCCGTCGAACGTCGCCGGATAATTCAGGCGGATCGTGACGCTGTCGACACGATCGGTTGCATCGCTAGCCACGTTGCTATCCACATTGCTGTCCATCTGTTCCGCCTCCAAATAGAAACGGCGAACCGTATGGCCCGCCGTTCATGTCAAAAAGTAACCTTGTCGCCCGACCCGCTTTTACATGCTGCTGTTACATACCAATGGCCTTGCGGATCTCGGCGAGCTGGTCAACGCCGTTGATAATGCGCACCATGCCGAGCACATCTATCTCGTGCACGACAGCACCGTCGATCTCCAGCTTGTAATAGGTCAGCGACACGGTGAATTTGGCGTCGACCTTCTCGCCCGGTTTCCAGTCGCCGCCGTCGACCTCTGAGAGCATCCCGCGAAACGTCGCGGCGACGGCCTTGGTCGCGCCCTTGATGTCGCGGAATGCGCCGCGGAACACGCCGTTGAATGCCGTCGCGTCGGCGAGGCCGAAGAACCTCAGCACATCGCGCTCCATCGTCGACATCTGGAACGCGGCCTCGAGCGCTTCCATGCCGAGATCGATCTTGACCGGCGCGTCCATCCCGCCGGCGCGATGATCGTCGGTCTTGATCTTAAGTTTTGGCAGCGTGCACTGCGTGGCTCGTCCGGCGAAGCCCTTGCCGTCGCTATACACGTTGAAGTTATAAAGTGTTTCCGGAGTCACGCGTCACCTCTCGGTATCTGTATCAGGGGTTGGTATCGAGCACTTCGGTCAGCCACTGGTTGGTGACCTCAAAGCGGAAGTTGGGGTTTTCTGCCGGCGGCACATCGGTAAAGCGGATGTTCCAGTACACCTTGCCGTCCTCGAGCTGCGTCGCGGTGTTTAGCTCCGGATCGGCGTACACCTCGAAGTTGATCAGGGCACCCTTGTTTTTTAGATCGCGCATGAACGCCTGCAGCCCTTCGGTGACATCCGTCACATAGGTGGCCGTGATGCCGCGGTCGACCGCCCATTTATGCCCCGCCAGCACCGCGTCCATCACGATGTCGAGCGTGCGCACGCGCGTGACGAACTTCCATTTCGAATCGCTCGACAGCGTGCGGTTACCCCAGAGGCGATATCCGCCGTCGCGAATGATCGTCGCGATGTTGGCGTTATTGAGCAGGTTCGCGCGGCACGTCTCGTCGCCATCGAGAAACTCGATCGGCCGCTTCGTACCCGTGATATCGGTGATTTCCTTGTTCGATGGCGATGCCCAGAAACCGATGTTCGCGTCGGTCTGACAGAAAAGGCCCGCCGCGAACGACGACGCTGCCGCGTCAACGTCCGCGTTAGCGGTCGTATCCCAGATGGTCGCGCCGGGATCCACCATATAGAGCCGCTTGCTACCAAAATTCTGCGCGTAAGCGATCGCCGCCTCGTCGTCGGTGTTCGGCCCGTCGATAATGCCGATCGCACGCAGCTTGCCAGCGAGGGAATCCATTGCGGTTGCGACCGGCTGTTTCGACGAGAAACCGGGAGCGAGCAGCAGACGCGGCTGCACGTTGTATTTCGACTTTGCGTCGAGCATCGTCTGCAGACCCGTACGTGCACCGCCGGCACTGACACCGCCAATGACCGCCGAGGTGAGCGCTGCCGGTTCGCCGCCGGCCGCGATACCGGTCGCGACGATCACTGCCTTGCTCTGCGCATAGATTGTGCGTGCGGACTGAGCGATCGCACTGGTTTCGCCAAACGCCGCGACGGCCTCCCGATAGCTCGTCAGTTGCACCGGCACGTTCGGTGCGGCCAGGTCCGCACCTGGCGCGTAGGTATTGACCATGCCGATGATCGACGAACTCGGCACGGTGATGGTGCGCGGCCCGGTGTCGACCAGCGACACCGTCACGCCGTGGAAAAACGATGTTGCGCCCATGAAGCTCTCCAGGGAAATGACAAAAAGAAAACCGCCCCCGGAAAACAGAGGGCGGCTGGAAAGTGTTGAACGGAGAATTCCGCGACCGGCTAAGGCGAAGGCGATGTGCTGTCCTGCGCGGCGAGGAAGTCGGGCCGCGACGGCAACTCAACTTCAGGCCAACGGTCGTTTAGCGGCAGGTCGCGCAATGCCTTGCGATAGTTGAGCAGCGAGTCGAGCTGGTCGGCGGTGAGCGTGGTGCCTTTGCCGATCATCAGTTCGTCCTGGTGGCGAGCGGCATACCAGTCACTAAAGCGCAACGCCGCATCGCGCTCCATGCGCTTCGCCGCGTCGAGTTGTGCCTCAGTGAGCGGCAACGGATCGAGCAACACCGGCACACCGTTCAGATCAATGGCCGTGCGCTTGCCGGAAGCCTCGCCAGTAAGCATCGCCTTGTGTTGCGCGGCAGTAATGGCGACGACCTGGAAGCCTTTCGGCGGCGGGCTTAGTGCGTCGTCGTAATAGCCGGTGATAGTCCGGTTTTCGTCGTAGGCTGCGAATTTTTGACCCATGATTAGTATCCGATGGCGATCCAGTTAGCCCCGGACGCGTTCGCGCCCTTGGCGGTAGTGACATAAACGTTGATTTGCGCCTTGCTTGCACCAGTAATCCCGAACGGGTATGTGCTCTGCCCTGAATCGCATGCCACCCCCATCATGTATGCGTTAGGAAATGCAATGGGAAGTGGGATGGTTGCGCTGTATGAGTTAGCAGCGAGCGAGTAGAAACCCCATTGAATAATCAGGCCGCCCAGCCACGACGGAAAACAGAAGTAGCCGATAGTCCCAAAGGAAAACGCAAATCCCGCGCGCAGCTTCTTAGGCGTCACCGTCATGGTGTCGTCGATGCCAGCGTTCGTGATTGCCTGCGTGGCGATCTTCGCGGTGCCCTGCACCGTCTCTGTGGCTTGCTCGGCCTTGAACCATTCAGACGTAATGAGCGCCTTCGTGTTGTCGCCGGCGGCCGGCGTGGTGCCGTTGACGATGCCGCTTGCGGCAGCCGTCAGCAGGCGCGCGAGTGCTGCAAGATTGGATGCGAGTGACATTGTTCTGTTGCCTCATTCAGTTACGTTATTCGCGCTAAATGCCTGCCGAACCTAATATCCGATGGCGAGCCACCACGTGTATGGAGAGATGGCCGTCTGGTTGTTGTTCCAGACAGTAATCAAGCTGTTGGTTGCCGTAACGCCGATGCTGGGATTCGTGCCCATCCAGGCGCCAGTCTGAATAGGGGCACACAATCCAATCAGAACGGTGTTAGGGAACGTAAGCGGCAGTAACTGATTTGCAGACCCCAAAGCCCCGATTGCCGTGGTCATCTTTCCCCACTGCAAAATCAGGCCGCCTAACCACGACGGGAAAGCGAAATAACCATTGGCAGCAAGGAGAATCGAGAATCCGGCCCGCAGTTTCTTGGGCGTCACGATGGTGGTGTCGTCAATGCCCGCATTGGTCTGCGGCTGTGTTGCAACCTTCGCGGTTCCCTGATTGCCTTCGGCGGCCTGTTCACTCTTGAACCAGGCCGTATTCAGGACTTTCTGACTGTTGTCGCCGGGTGCCGGCGTCGGTGCGGTCGAACCGTCATACAGCGCGAGCGGGCCTCCCATGCTGTCGCCCGATTTCTTCACCGCGTTCGCCACGCTGAAGGTGGAGAACACGTAAATCATCAGGTCATCAGTTGCGACAAGCGGCACGGCGAAGTTGGCGGTCGAACCGTCTATGGCGATGAAGTCGGGCGAAGCCGCGGTGCCTGGCTTGAGCATCGCGCCGTTTTTTTCGATCATCAGCGCACCAGGCGTATAGCCGCCTATGATGGTCAGGCTCGTGCCCGTCTTGCCGGTGACAGGCATCCCGCTAAAACCCGCCTGCCCGCCCGCGCTTGCGAACTTCATTACCTTGCCGTCGCTGCACACGATGACAGGCGAACCAACCGGCAGCACGACGCCAACGCCACCGGCGACTCTGGCGGTGATGTTGAAATTGCCGGTTGCATTGTTTTCGATGATCCACTGACCCGTTTGAGCCGGGAAAAGTAAATCCTTCGGCGCGGTCAGGCCGCCGGCGAGTGACAGCATTGCGACGCCGTATTGATCGGCGGTCAGCTTCACTGCGGCGTCGCCCGCCACGTCAACCGTTTGCCGCCCGTCTGTCGCCTGAAACAGCGCGGCCATGTTCGCGGCACGCGTGGACATGTCGCCCACCGGCGGCGTCACCGTGCGCGCCATGCCGCCGGTGATGGACTGGATTACCCATGCGCCGCCGGCGGCGACGTTCAGAGTCTTCGTGAAGCGTGCGCGAACCTGCGTGCCTGCCGGCAGATCGCTCGCCGACAGATTCGCATGGTCGCCGCCATAGAGCGGTAGCCGGGCGATGCCGCCCTTGGCCGTGCCGTTCGGCGTGAGCGTGCATGCGTCGTCGTTGGTGAAGGCGACAACAAAACACACTTCCATGCCTTCGACGAGCTGGGTAGCAGCCGGCGTGAGGTTCACGACGATATTGTTTTTTGTGCCGGTGTCGGGCGCATAGGTTGCGCCGCCGTCCTGCAGCCGGGCGCGTAGCCATGTCGTGCGGTTTGCGAGCTGGCGCGGCGGAATATTGTCCACGCCGTCAGGGCCACCCATGACGGCGTCAGACGTTTCGAATTGCCGGATACCTTCTTCCCACTGTTCGGCTTCGACAAGGTTCGTCATGCGTTGATACTCCCTCTGTTGTATTGGCCGTCGTACCGGCCTACGCCATTGCGGCGAAGCGGTGCGGCGGTGTAATCGAGCTTGTAAAGTTCCGAGCGCTGCGGCGCATACCTTTCAAGCACGGCTTTCAGGTTGTCCGCCTGGTCGCGGGTAACCGGCTGTCTGAGTCGTACGATGTATTGCGCCCATTCGCCGCGATCGCGGCCGTGGACCCAATCGCCGTTATAGAGAGCCGTGCCATCGCGCCGGCGCACGTTGCGCCCTTCGACAAGGTCAACTTCGCCAAAGCCGAGCCGCCGGATAACCTCGCGGATTGCCCATGGCGTGCCGCGCTTCTGGTGCAGTGGGATCGCAGCCTTGATAAGCGCGCGACGCGCGTCGTCGGACTCGGCCAGCTCCCAACCGTCGACGGCAAGCGCCCATGCGAGCCAGGGCAGCCAGCCAGCAGGGCATCGGTCGGCATCCCAGAGCGTGCGCAGGATCTCCGGATCGACACGCGGGGCCATGACAATCGCCAACGCCGTTTCCAGCGGTGTCTGGTTAGCTGGCAAAAGGGCGTCACGCATCGTCCACCTTCATGTTCAGCACGATCGACGTGCAATTGGCGAACTGCCGCGGCGTACAAACGACGTGCGCGGTCGGCGATCGCAGATCGACATCGACCACACCAGACCCAGGCGGATGCAAAGCACCGTAGATAGCGGAAAGCGACATTCCGGCGCCCAGCTTGCGTGCACTGGCGATTGCCTTGTTTAGTGCCTCGCGACGTGCCTCGAAAACGGCTTCCCGCCCCGGCCCGCTACCGACATAGACGTCGGCCACCACACTAAAATCGACGCGCTCACTAGCAGTCACCAGCACCTCGTCGTTCAGCGGCCTCACCTCTTCCGGCGTCAGTGCTGCCGTCACCGTGTCGATCAACTGCCTGACCGGTACGCCATCGCCAGCTGCTGACAGCAGGGTCACGCGGACGGTCCCCGCCTTCGGGCGATCAACCTTCACATCCAGCACGTCCGCTGATGCGTTCATTGCCAGTGCAATGTAGCTGCCGGAGGGACCCGCAACAGTCGAGCGCTCGATCGACATCTGCGCGCGCAACTTCAACCTGTCGTCGCCCTCGAGCGTTGGCGCGACAGGTGGGATGGCGTCTGCGTCGCCCGGATCGATGATCGCCCGTCCGATGTCAAGCAATGCCGCCAGATGCTCGAGATCGGCACCGGTCGAGAAGGCCAGCATGACGGCCCGCGCGGCGTCGTTGACGCGCGCGCGATGCCTCACTTCGCGGTACGCCGCAAGCTCGATAAGTTTCACCACGGGATCGGACTCCAGCGCCGCACTCCAGTCCGCGTAAATGCTTTTGAAATGCTCAAGCTTTTCCTGATAGATATCTTCGAAGTCGAGCATTTCGACCAGATCCGGTGGATCGATCGCAGTCAGATCAATGGTTGTCACGTTGTCACCTCGAAAACCAAGTCGTCCCCTTCATAGACGCCCTGAATGCGAAAGGTCACCTTGCCGTCAACGATCGATGCGACCGCGACGCGAGACACCTTGATTCGAGGCTCCCAACGCCCGATCGCGCGGGCAGCTTCGGACTGCGCTGACGAAATCCAGCCACGCGATATCGGCAGATCGACCATCCGGGGAACATCGGAGCCATATTCAGGGCGTTCGCGTCGCGTACCCTTTCGCGTCGACAGGATGTCGCCAATGCTCTGTTTCAGATGCACCAGGCCGGTAATCGGCTTACCCGTCTGCCGGTCCATACCAACGAGCGCCGTGTTCGCGCCCATCGTCAGGATCCGTCCGCAGCGCGTTCGAATTCCGGATGGCGCTCAAGCGCGGCGATCTGTTCCTGGTCGGATAGCACGACAGTGCTCCTGTCGACTGCCCGTGTGCTGCCGTCTTCGAATACGATCGTGCGCGATCTGAAAGCCCGGTCGCGGAACGTAACCTGCACGGCCTCTGTCACGTCGGTAGGCCCAGGTAGCCGTGCAAACTTCGGAATCTCGCGCTCTTGCGGCATATCGGAACTCCAATAAAAAAACCTCGCGCGCAGGCGAGGTCAAAGTCACTTTCCTGATGGTCCATGAGTTCATGGCTCTATTCTTTCAATGGCGGATCGCTCGGCGCACCTTCCTGCCTCACAAAGTGCTGGTGATCTGGCAGCGAAACACCCTTCGATTTCACGGTGCCTGTGAAGCTCGCGTCGCCGTCGATCTCGGATGCAGGACCGCCCGCCGCATTGCTACCGGTCATGCCGCCCTGGAACGTCAGGCGCTTCTGCGTCGTGCTGTTACCAGTAAAGGTCGAGTCCGGCGCATCGACGAGCAGCTTCGGCGCGGTCTGCGTGATGCCCGAAGCCGTCAGTTCCATCTGCGTTTCGCCGATGCGGAAAACGATCCGGCCGCCAGCCGGAACCGACATGACGTATTCGTGCGCTTCGTGGTCATAGTGCTCGTACGCTCCGTCCGGATAATCGGTTGCAGTCAGGTTCGCGGCGTTGCCGTTCGCACCGCCGTGTGTGTCACTGTAGAAACCGGCCAGTACGAATGCGCCGGCAAGCGTGCCGGACGGCGCCAGCACGATCGCCTGCTCGCCGACCGATGGCGGACACCAGGTGCGAACCCGCCCGGCCGCCAGCGTCTTCCATGGCAGCAGCGCGCTGACCCATTCGCCGTTACGCACGCGGCAGCGGGGCGGATCGTATTGCACGCTGTCGATGAAACCCGCCTGCACAATGCTGGCGATCAGCCGATCGATCTCGCCAATCTCGTAGTCGCTCATGTCCCTGTTCCTGTCGCCACTCCTTCTGGCAGATCCTGCGCGGGGTCCCAGTAGCGTCCGTCCGCGCTACCCGTGTCCGGATCAACGCCCCACAGCACCGCCGGCGCGTCAGACGGAACATCAGGTGGAAACGGCGTCACCACGTCGCCGAGATCAAACTCGTGGGTCCACTCGACGAGCCAGACGAGATACGCGTCGAGCTCGGGCTTGAAGGGATCGTCCCCGATCTGCACCAGTCTGGCCGGGGTCACCGGCACGTCCCACGTCTGCGCATGCACGGCGCACGCAATGCGCGCGGCCAGTTGGCGCACAGCGAGATCCGCGTGGGGGCCAAGTGGATCAAAAATCGCCCGCGCCTGAAAGCGCCCGATCAGCGACGTCTGACCGGTGCCGGGATCGTGTCCCGGTTCCATTTCCGACAGCTCGAGCGCAATGCTGGGCGTTGGAATCTTCCGGCCGATGCGCGGATACGCATCGATCGGCGAGATATCGGGCAGCCTGGCACGCAGGCCCGCGATCATCGCGTCATGCAGCGTTTTCAGGTTATCGAGCACGCCGGATACCTCCAATCGCCTTCTGGATTTCGTAGTTCACTTCCTGCCGCAGGATGACCATCAGTCGTGCCTCGCACATCTGCGCCGCCCGACGAAACGCCGGGTCGCCGGTCTTCGACCAGTTCACCGTCACGACCTCGAACGGCGTGCGGGCCTTGCCGCTTCGCTGGTAGATCGGGCCATCGGGTTTCGCCTTTGTCTGCCGCCATGCGCCATCGAAGGTGAACCGTCCCGCGCGCATGCCCCTGTTCGTTTCACGCACGGAGCCAAGCCGGTGTGCTTCGACTGGATTCAATCCGAGCCAGACCTTGCCCGAATCAGCCGAACGCATGAAGAAGTACAGCCGGCTACGGATCACCTTCTGCGGGATCTGCGTACCGCGGGAAACTTCCTTGCCTGTCTGGCTTCTGATCCAGGCTGCGGTCTTGCGCAGCGTGCGGCGCCACGCAGCCTGCATGGAAGACGGCGACAGTCCATGCAGGGCAGCAGTCACTTCCCTGACGTCAATCTCAACCTTCAGTGCGTCCATCAGCGTGGCCTCATCAACCAGGTCTTAACAGCAGGACCGTCCAGCCCGTACCGTCAGGTTGCAGTTCGAACACAACGTATTCGTCGACGCCAACCGTCGTAACACTGCCCTCGCGAATCGCGACGGCATCGGCATCGCGCACGCTCACCTGCGGATGCTCGAGCTGCGTGCGCTGCCGTCCGAGATCGGGTCCAAGCCAGGGCGCGGCGAACATGCCGCGCACCGATTTGCCGTCGACCGTGATGTCGTCGTCGGCCAGATCGCGGATCACAGCGTCATCGAGGTCCGCGACCAGATCACGGAACGCCATGTCAGGCCGTCAGCTTGATGACGGCCTTCGGACGCGTGCACAGGTGGATCGGATTGGACTGTGCCTCGAGCTCAATGCCCTTGCCGAAATCCATCAGCTCCTGTTTCGCGTAATAAGGCAAGCCGTTCGTGTTGACCGTCTCCATGTAGTCCGCAGGCGCAAAACGCGTGATGAAGAGATCCGGCACGCCTTCCGGCACCGCCCACGCCTCGTCGTCAGCCACATAGCCGATGTCGCCGACGCGGCCGCGATAGCGCTCGAAGGTACAGCCACCAAACTCGAACGTGTCGCGCGCGTCGCCGCGCAGCGCCGACGCCATCGCGGTATTGAGATAGGTTTCCTTGATCGCCTTCATGACAATGAGACGGTTCCAGAAGTTGCGACCGCACAGCACGCGCACACCGCTGAACGGCGTATTGCCGAGCGCGTCCTCAATCGTGTCGAGCAGATCTGCACACTTGATGCGGATCTCGGTGTCGGCCTTGCCCAGCTCGAAACTGATCACCGTTTGTTTAATGCCAAAACGATCAAGCAGGTCCGCAACAACCGATTTTCCATCGGCATCGAGGATCAATCCTTTGACCGCGCCGATGCGGTGAAACTCGTGCGTGGCGTCGAGCTGGCGGCGCATCTTGGCAAGGCGCTTGTTGATCACGGTCTGGATCGCTTCTAAATCGGTCTCGGACCCAAATGCGCGCAGATTCTGGATCTCGTCGGCGCCGATCGCCGCACGCTGCGGCAAATGCACGGTGTTAAACGGAATCATGTTTCGCTTACTGCCAACAACGATGACACCGGAGGCACCACGCTGCCCGGTCGGGACGAGTGCCAGCGTGTCGCCGTCGCGCTCGATCTGCACCACGGTGGTCGTGATGCCCTCTTCCTCGAAAAGTCCGAGGGTCGCGAGCCGGCTTGGCACCTGCGGCTGCTCGTTGATAGCTGCACTAAGCGACGACAGCGAGAACGCGTCGTCGTTAAGAAGGGCGATATCCGCCATAAGGATTCTCCTGAAATGTGTATGTGATGCAACCGTCGACGTTCAGAAACGGCCGCATGACCAGAACGACAGCGCGGTCTAGCGCACGATCACGTAGTGGGCAGCGAGGTCGCTGCGCGCGGCTGCATCGAGCCCAGTCAGGCGAGCCTCAGCGACTTCCGCAAGACGCACAACGCCGACGGCCGGACGTGGATCCGTTGACGCCGCAAGTGGCGCGTACAGGATCGCCGTCGCGATTTCGGAACCGTCTGCCGCGGCGTTGTTATAAGGCGCGTATTCGCCGGTGCCGGTCGTGCCGAGCAGTTGCCCGGCCGACAACGCATCGCCCTTCGCAACGATGATCTGTTCACGTGAAATGCGGCCCTCACCTTCCGACAGAAGGAACTCGCCAGTGGATGTACCTTGGGTTTTGATGATGGTCATACAGCAGCTCCTTGTCTGCGCCCCAATGGGCCGTTATCAAAGTGATTTCGTATTGCCCTTACGAGCGGCATAGATGGACGACGCCCTTGGACCTGGCATCGAACCTTGTGCGGATCCGCCCGCGTTACCGTCGACCGGCTGCTGCCGGTTATTCACACGCGGTTGCGCCTGCGTGACGCGATCAAACAGTCGTGCGCGCACCTGATCGGAATCGAGTCCGTCGCCCACAAACTGGGCGGTCAGCTCAGGAAGCTTTGCAGCCAGGCACAGCCCAGCGATGTCTGTGGCGTTCCGGATTGCCGCGTCGATCGTTGGGCGATCCTTCAATGCGGTGAGCGTCATGATGCTTTCCGCGCACATGGACAGATTTGCTGTACGGCAGGTGTTGAACACATGGGCCGCCAGCACGCCCGGCTCTTCCCGCACGACGACCGTCTCCGGATCCTGTGGCGCGGGCGCAGGTGGGTTTTCTGCTGGTGGATCATTGACCGGAGGGTCATCGCCCCCCGGGGCTGTGGGCGAAGGCGCATCGCTGCCTGTTTCGACCAGCGCCTGCACGGGCTCGGGCGAATTCCTGAACCGGGCGAGTAGGCCCGCCGCATTCGTCGACGCAGCGAGTCGCACCGGCTCTTCGATCACGTCGCAAAAACCAAGCGACTGCGCCTCAAGTGCCGTGAGCCACGTCTCCGCATCCATCATCGCGGTCAGCTCGTCGTCTGTTTGACCACTCTTTCTCCGGTACGCCGCAAGGATCCCATCGCGCGCCTTGTCCATCATGTCGGCCGTGCTGCGAAGATCCGCCGCCGTGCCAAGCGCGATTGTCCAGGGGTTGTGAATCATCAGCATTGCGTTTTCGGGCATCACGACCTGATCGCCCGCCATCACCACCAGCCCGGCTGCGGATGCGGCCACACCATCCACGCGCGCAGTGACCTTGCCGGCATAACGACGCAGCGCGTTGTAGATCGCGAATGCATCGAAGACGTCGCCGCCCGGTGAATTCACAGCGACAATCAATTCGGCCGCGCCGGCCGCCGCGGTGTCGAGCTGGGCGATGAACGTCTTTGCATCGGTGCCCCAGAATCCGATCTCGTCATAGATCCGGATCTCGGCGACAGCCACGCCCTGCGCGTTCGTCATCGCCTTGATGTCCCACCACTTACGGTTTTTCATCTACGGTTCCTGCCTTTGAATGTGCGATGTCACCCGCGATGTCGCGCGAGCGGGGATCGGTGTCGTAACTCAGACCAAGCCGATCAGCTCTCGCGTTGTCCGCGGCGTTTTCTCCGTCGACCTGTTCCGGGTCTTCACCCTGCTTCAGGATCGACGCCGAACGACTCGTCAGCCCCGATCGGATCGCCAGCTTCTGCGCGTTCACGTCCTGCACCGGGTGGATATACGGCCAGCCCTGCGGCACCCAACGCACGCGCAGATATTCGCGACGCGTACGATGAAAGTCCGGCATCGGCATGGCACCTGACAACGCACACGCGTCAACCCACCACGCCCAGGCGCGACGGCAATACTGGTGAATGAAGATGTTCCACTGCAGCTGCTCGATCGAGCGTCGAAACTCGTTCAGAAGCACCCGCAGCACGCGGTCGCCAACCTCCCGCAGATCGCCGGTAAGAATCTCGTACGGCATGCCCACCGATGCGGCGGCGGCCATTAGCTGCTGCCGCATGAACGGGCCGTAATCTGCTCCGGCGCCGGGTGGCGTCGCGAAGCGCATGTCTTCGCCTGGTGCCAGCTCCTGCACGGTTCCTGGCTCAAGGGACACAACCGGCGAGAAACCGTCCGAGTCGAAAACCAACCCTTCACCAGTGACCGGATCACCGCCCAGGCCAGGTTCCGCGTTCGGCTTGACCAGAAAGCCCGCGAACAGGTTGCTGATTTCCTGCCGGAACAGCACGGCATCGTCGAAGTTGTCGAGCGAGTGCAGACGCAGCAGCACCGTCGACAACTCCGGGACACCGCGGACCTGACCTGCGCGCAACGGCTGGAACACGTGCGCAACGTCATCCGCCGGCACCGGCACGGTCACCATCCCGGCGTTCTTCATCCGGTTGTATTCACCCGGATGACGACGCAACAGGTGATAGGCAACCCGACGATCATCTGCGTCGTACTCGACGCCGTTGATGATTTCCCCGCCGTTCGGTCGCAGTTCGTTTTTTTCGACCGGCAGCAGATCGCCCTCGAGCACCTGAAGTTGCAGCGGTACCGAAAGTCCATCATCAGGACGACGCATGCGCCGGCGCACCAGCACCTCGCCGTCGCCAAAGAACGCACGCGCCGCGAGCGTCTGCTGACCGTAAAAATCGAGCAGACCATCTGCGTCGGACTCGCCGACCCAGTCGTCCCAAAGTTGCTTTTGCTGTCGTCGGATAGCCGGGTCCGGATGTTGCGGATGTGGCTGGATTCCCGTGCCGATCGTGTTCGATACCAGCCGCGCAATCGCCGTCTTCGCCCACGGGTCGTTGCGAATCGCATCGCGCGCCCGGCTGCGGATCAACGGCAGGTTCTGCACCGCTGCAGCGTTCGGCCCGGCACTCGATGTCTGCCACGATCGCCCGCGCGCGCCTGCCGAACTCGCGGCTTCGTACGCTGCCGCTTTCAGGCGCGTTGGCATGACGAAACCGCGCTGGGCGAGCGATGGATAGGATCCCTTCATCGCACCCCCTTGCCGCCATGACGCAGGCGAAACACACGCGATCGGGGAGTCGCGCGATCAAGCCCCCGCACAATCTCGGTCTGGGCCTCGCGCAATTCTGCAATCGAGCGGTAACGAACCTTGCGGTCCGCGTACTGGACTTCGAGTTCGCCCTTGGCAATCGCGGACTGGATGCGGGCGAGATCCGCCGCTGTGTATGCCATAACCTGCTCCTATCGGCGCTTCAAATACGTTGACCGTGCCGTTCGACGGCCCTGAATGCGCGAAACCCCGCTCGGAGGCGGGGTTTCGTGTGTACTGCCGGACACGGCAGTTGCCGTGGGTGGATCCGTTGGCGGCTCGATGTCCGCCATCTGCGGCAAGCCGGTGGCAACGGGCACCGCGTCGAAGAGCGAGACCTGCGACAAGCGATGCTGCTCGAGCATCCAGTGCGCCTCCGTCATGAGATGCGTCTTGGCGCTACGCGCCGCGTGCAACGCGTACACCTCGCAATCGAGCGCTTCGTTACGTGCACCGGCTTTCTTCTGCCAGACGCGCTTGCTGCCGATACGACCTGGCACCTTCACTTCCGCGGTGACCTGCTGCAGATAGTCGGCACGCACGCCTTTGTACCAGTGCATGCGGCCCGGGCCGTCACCTTCGAGTTTCAGCCGGTTGTCGAGGATCAGATCCTTGGCCTTGCTCACGCCCACCATAAACGGACGCAAACCGTACTTCGCGGCCTTGCTGTTGTTGCGTACGGAGTCGACCGAGGCCTTCGGCACGCTAAATATCTCCGCGCCGACGTCCTTCGCGCCCTTGATCGCCATGATGTTGATACCGCGCTTCTGTGCGATACGCACAAAGCGATAGACCGCATCTGACGTCGAGCCATCCGATGAGTCGATCGACGCGGCCTTCACACGCAACACCCAACCGTTCGCGTGCCGATAGCCCTGCGTCAACATGTCGGTCAGCGCACCCCACACGCCACCCACCATCGGATCAGTGCCCTGCTCAAGGACGTTGCCGTACAGTTCGTCCCACAGCACAAGCCAGCTTTCTTCTCCTCTCCCCCACGCGCGCAGCACGATCGCAATCCGGTCATGCTGCACGTCGATACCGGCTGTGAGCACCAAGGCGCCGACCGGCACCGTGAAGACGCCATAGTCGAGCGCACGCTCGGCGAGCAGATCGATTTCAGGGATATCGCTCTCGTACTTGTACGGTCGGCCCTCAGTGTTGTTGACGAACGATCGCATTTTCGTATCGTCACCCGCGCGCAGTGCTTTCTCCGCGACGAGCCGCTTCTTCACGAGTTCAGCGAGTCGCGAGCCAGGAAATGGCGACACCAGCTCGTTCAGACGAAAGCCGGCAACGCCGTGAAACGCTGCCGTCGCTACCCACCGGCCGCGGCGCACCGCGCGAAAGCGCGCCGTGTCATCCCACAGACTGCCGCAGAAGGGACACGCGTAACGCGCGGAACCGGGTGTCGCCAGACCAAAGACCTCGTGCGGCGTTTCGGCATTTTCAGACCAGGTAACGTTGTCCCATGCCAGTTCATGCTCTTCACCGCAATCGGGACACGGCACCAGATACCGACGCTGGTCGGACGACTCATAGGCCTGTGCGATGCGCGAGAAACCATCGATTGTCGGCGTGCCGCCGAAAATCACCTTGCGGCGACTATCGGAATAGCTCTTGTTTCGCTCCTCGAGCAGCGTGATGGAATCGCCCTGCTCGCGAACGTTCTGGTTCGCATCGTCCGGCTCCTCCACCGCAACCACTGGTGCCGGCGTCGACTTCACGTCGTCCGGTGCATTCGAGGTGATGAACTTGAGAAAGCCTCGTACGAACGTCTTGTGGTCCCACAGGTTGTTCTTGTCGCGCCCCGCATGCACGGGCAATTTCGCGGATAGGCGCGGCGTCACCTCGACCATCGGCTCGAACTTCTCGAGGTTGAATTTCTTGGCCGACTTTTCCTTCGCGAACATGATGATCATCGGGCACGGATCGATATCGATACGCCGCCCAACGTAATTCAGCAGAACGCCGTCAGTCCACGCCACCTGTGCCGATTTCATACAGACGACCTTCTGCACGCGCGGATCGTCGAGCGCTGCGTGCATGCCGTGCACCCACGGCGTGATCTCGGGGTTGTATTTACCCGGGCTCGCCGCTGCCTTCGCGCTCAAACGGCGATAACGCCTCGCCCAGTCCGTCGTCCCGATCTTCTCGGCTGGCGTTAGCAGCTTCGCCAGGCGCCGGATCACTGCTCGGACTGTCTGGGTCGTATCGAGCCAGCTGCTCGAGACATCCGTTAATGTGTTCATTCAGCAGCTCGACATCGACGTCGACCCCATAGAGCGTGCGCAGCTCCTGCGCGATCTTGTCCGGCAGCGACAGCAGATCCGACTGGAAGGCGCCAACCATCTGGCCATAAGCACGCTCCAGCTGTTCCGCATTGACGAGCTGCCCCTTCTTCTCCGCGAGCGTGAGAATCTTGATCTCGCGTTCCACACGCTCGGTCATCGCGCGCTCAGTGGCGAGGTCGTACCCGCCATCACCTACACGACCGGACGCGATCCCGCGAAGATGCCGGATGTACTCGATCCTAACGTCATCGATCGACGCCTGCCGGTAGTCGATGCCGAGCTTGTCGACGAGGCGCGAAACGGCCGATTGATCGAGGTCCAGGTGGTCGGCGATCTGCTGTTGGGTTGGCATGAATATGACCCCCCTTGGAGAATCACCAGTAGAGAAAAAACGCGGGTGTGAGCCCCCGTGTCCAGAACGGCTATAGGGTCCCCGGCCGCGTCACGATCCTGTCGCACCCAGCCGAAGCAGCACAGCGCGACCTATCCGTGCAGACGACCGACTCTTTCGATTGTCCAATGCAAAAAGCCCCGACGCATGAGCGGCGAGGCTTTAAATTCCTTCAGGCGAACGCATGCCCGGAAAAGGCCGCGTCACTCGGTAGGAACCGGAATCAGATTGTGGATCGGAGTGTAGTAGAGCTACTTTGTTTCCGCAAGCGGTTTCTCTTTCAGGCGATCGATGATGGCCTGCATCGACACGTACTGCGGCTTCACATCAGCGAGCTTTTCTTCGATGGCCCGCTTCGCGTGAGCAAGCGCCAGATCGAAGATCGATGTCGGCCGAGCCTTCAGTCCAAGCCGGCGGCAGATGACTGCCGGATGCGCGCGCCAGACGAAATGCATCTGCAATACCTTGCGATCCAGAGGCATCAATCCGCGACACGCCAGCTCGACTTTCTGCGCATCTTCGCCGTCGAGCGTTGTGTCAATCGATGCGCCCGCGACGGTAGGAAAGTAAATCGTCGCCACCATCGAATCACCATGGCCGCTGCCGCCGCGCTGCGCACGGGCCCAATTATTCAAACGCTCATCAAGTGTCATAGGGTTCCCCGATTCAATCTTCGTAAAGGCCGATGTGCTGTCGGCAATAGCCACGCCGTGCTGAGCCGGCGCCAATAATCGTGCTTGCCGCATGCGTGCATCGGCAGCCGTTTTCAACGTGAGCGCAGACCCGGTCGTCTGGTGCGCTTGACGTTGTTTGAGTCGACACTTGCGCTTGCTTCGACGCAATCGCACCGTTTCGACGAACGCGAAGCTCTTCCCAGTTTTTCCGCAGACGCGCCGGTGACGTGATGACTTTCGCCCAGAAGCTGTCGCGCCGCGCGTAGCCGAACAGCCGTGCCATTGCGTCAGTCTCGCGACCGTCGAGCATGATCATTGCGTCCACCTCGCGCGCCCACACCTCCATGTCCGGCTTTGCAATTCCCGGATCATCGGCCTTCAGTCGTTCGAACATCCACCACGCAATTGACAAACTCTGTTCATCGGGTTTTTCTCTCTGAACGCCTGTGGCTTCGTTTACCACTGTGGGTTGATAGAGAGAGGGTTTTATACAATTTCTGTTTACTGGGTACTTAGTAGGAACGTGGTGCAGGTAACTTTCGGAATCAACTGCGTCCGGGACAGCGTCAACCGGATCTCCTGCACCTTGTTCGCCTGATGCGGCCGAGTTACCTGAACATGGTTCATTCAATTCGCCTGAGTTACCTGCACGTGGTTCCGAACTGCCCATTTCTTGAGCGCGCTTGGAACGACGTTCATCTTTGTTCAAAACTTCATCACCCTCCGACGCCGCCGCGAGATCCAGATCAATCGCGTCGCGCTGCTGCTTTGCGACGGCTGCGGGAATCGAGAATCGATAGTGTGAATGCGCCCACTTGCGATTTGGCCTGCGCGACTTCCAGCGCGCCAGCCAGCCATCACGCTCGGCTATCGCAAGGTGCTTTGCAACGGCCCGCTCGGATAACGATGCTCTTTCCGCGAGCGATTCGATTGACGGCCACACGATGTCATCGACCGCGTTCGCGTATTCCGCGACGACAAACAGCACCAGCTTGGTAGTCGACGGTAAATCGCTGCAGGTCATGGCACGGCGCCAGGTAAAAAACGGAGTTACAGTTGCCATAGATCAATGCCCACTTCCCGGCGAGGCGAAATTCTCGAACCGGGTTAATGCGTTCTGGAAGGTAAGGCGCACCGTGCCGATCGGCCCGTTGCGCTGTTTGGCGCAGATGATTTCCGCCGTCCCGCGATCAGCGCTGTCGGGGTTGTAGACCTCATCCCGATAGATAAAGAGAATCACGTCCGCGTCCTGCTCGATCGCGCCGGACTCCCGCAGATCGGACATCACGGGCCGCTTGTTCGGCCGCTGCTCAAGACCTCGATTTAGCTGCGAGAGCGCGATCACAGGTACCTTCAGCTCTTTCGCGATCAGCTTCAGCGAGCGCGAAATCTCGCTCAATTCCGCGGCGCGCATGTCGTTGTGCGAGCCGTCGCCGTTCATCAGCTGCAGGTAATCGATCACCACTACGCCAAGTTGGCCAAGCTCACGTTTCAGCCGGCGCAACTTGCCCTTAAGGCTGGTCGGAGTGAGGCCCGCGCCCTCGAAAACATGAATTGGCGCATCGGCCATCAACTGCACGCCATGCGTGAGTCGCGGCCAGTCATCCTGCTCGAGCTTGCCGGTGCGCAGCCGATGCTGGTTGATGCGCGCCTGTGAAGCGAGCATGCGCTGCGTCAGTTGCTCAGTTGGCATTTCGAGCGACGCGACGGCGGCGGGCAATCTCAGGCGAATCGCCACGTGCTCTGCGATGTTCATGGCGAACGAGGTTTTGCCCATCGATGGCCGTCCGCCGACGATAATCAACTCGCCACCGTGCATGCCATCGAGCATCCGGTCGAGATCATCAAAGCCCGTCGCTGTCCCGGTGATGCCGGCAGCCGGCCCCTTGTGATAAAGCTCATCCACGCGTTCAACTACGCGCGTGAGCGCGGGTACGATCGCGGTGAAGCCATCGGCACGCTGATCGACGTCAGATAGCCGCATAAAAGACGCCTGCGCCTGATCAATGATTTCGAGCACCTCGCGCCCGGCCGTGTTGTGACAAAGATCGATGACCTGTCGCGCCGCGGCCATTGTCGCGCGCAGCAGCGAACGCGCGCGCACGATCTCAGCGTAACGCACCACGTTCGCGGCGCTCGGCGTCGACTGAACGATCTCATTGAGGTATTGGAGCGGCTGTCGGATCTTCGATCCATGGGCCGACAGAAACTCGTATATGGTGACCGCGTCTGCCTGACGCTGTGTGGCCAGCATCCGCGAGATCGCGCGAAAAATCGAACGATGCTCGGGCAGCGTGAAGTCCTTTTCGCCGACGAGGTGCACGATTCGATCGAACGCCTCGTTATCAAGCATTAGCGCGCCGAGCACGGCCTGCTCAGACTCTATCGACGCAATAGGGTCGCGCGCTTCCAATGGGTCATTTGCACCCATGTATTCCCCCGGTATGCGAAGTGCGAGTTAAACCCGATTCAGAGCCGCTGCTGCGCGCGCGATCGTGATCGTCTGTTCGATCTGGCGCTGACCATCGCGCCCGATTCTTTCGATTGCCTCGACTTCGCGCGGCTCGATCACGCCGTCTTCTGCCGAACGGCGCACCTCCTCAGCAAGCTTGCCGGTCTTGTCGCTGACGCCAAGTGCGGCCGTCACGAGCGCAGTTATGCCGTCGCGGGCATCTGGGCGGGGGGCCAATGAGGCAACCAATCCGAAACGCACGTTGAATGCATGCACCGCATCGAGCGCATGCGGCTGGTTCTTTTCGAGCATCCATTCGACAATCAGCTCGAACATTTCGCCCGAGATCCTGGCGCCCTCGACTTCACGCAGCTTCAGACGAAGTGATTCGCCGGTAAGGCGAATCCCACGCCGCTCGGTCAGAAAGCGCGCGGCGTCCTCTACCTTCCCCGGCGTCTTGAGTACCGACGTATAAAGGACATCGATCCATGTTGTGTCGCTGTATCGGCAGGTCACACTAACCCCTTGTGGATAACTATTTTTCATGCTGTTTACGCACGCTTCGTTTTCATACGATTCGTTCGTCCACAGCAAAACGGTGAAGCGAATGAACAAAAAGGAGATCGCCCTCGAACATGCGAAAATGGCGAGCAAAGGCGCATGCTTCAAGCAAAGGATCAAGAAAGCGATCAGCCTGTCGGTACGAGCGCGCCGCGAGGAACTCGCGTTCTCTCAATTCTTGGCGCGCGTGGCATCAACACCGCAGGGAGCCTGCGATACCGCCATCCTCGGAAAACGGTCGGGATACAGTATTTCGAGCTCGGAAATGGACTCGGCACCGTAGTAGGCAACTAGCGCCGCGGCCGCACGCCGCGAAAATTGCTCGCCACGCTCGATGCGGCTCAGGTTGCCTTGATCAATGCCAATCGCGAGCGACACCTCCGCAACCGTTAAGCCCCGGCACTTACGCAAGCGCCGCAGCGGAGTTTCGACTTGGGTCTGTTCCATGGTCACTCACAAAATATGCGTGACACGCATCTTAAAGCGCGCATCGAAAATGCGCAACACGCTTTGCGTCACACGCATCTGAGATGAACAATCAGTGTATGGAAAGAAACATTCAATTGAGGTTGATTCTCGGGTCCAACATCCGTAACCTTCGTAAGGAACGGGGCCTGACCATCCTTGAACTCGCCACTCGCATTGAGAGCGATGTAGGCAACATTTCGCGCCTTGAACGCGGCAAGCAAGGCTGCAGCGACGAAATGCTAAGGAAAATAGCAAAAGAATTAGGCACAAGCCCCGCAGAGCTTTACCGGGATCCTGCATTGCAGAACGTCTCCCCATCGACTATGGGTAGTAGACGCATTCCGGTTATTAATTCGATTCAAGCGGGGATGTTGACGGAAGTGGTGGATTCTTTACCAGTAGGCTGGGCCCACGAGTGGCTCGAGACAGACATTGACGTGTCGCCCAACTCATTCGCCCTTCTGATCGAAGGCGAATCAATGGAACCTGATTTTCGTGAGGGGGATAAGGTAATTATCGATCCCCTTATCCAGCCACAACCCGGCGACTTCGTTGTAGCTAAGAATGGGAAAGAGGAAGCAACGTTTAAAAAATACCGGCCGCGCGGTCTTACCGAAGCCGGTGCGGAGATATTCGAACTCGTGCCGCTTAACCCGGATTACTCATCCATCCGCAGCGACCAAATGCGGTTGCAGATAATCGGTGTCATGGTTGAGCATCGTCGATACCGACGAAGACGCTAAGAGCAATCCAACACAAGCCCGCATATGCGGGCTTTTTTTTCGCCAAAATTTGCGCTTGACGCATCTTGCAGTTTGCGTAGAATGCATCTCCATATATGCGTGTCACGCATTTTTAGGATGCCATGAAAAGCTACCACTGTTACTACCTTATGAAGGGCCAGGAGCCGAGCCCGCTCTCGCAGTTCATTCAGATAAAGGCTGCTGACGCAGTCAGTGCCGCCCAACAGACAATGCATGTCACCGGTTGCGTTTCCGTGACTGAAGTCGTTCGCGTGCGGGGCTGAAGCATGAGCCGCACGAAAAAGCCCATGCCTTTGTGGCTGATCTGCCTGATAAGCGCAGCCGTGTGCGTCGCAATCTCAGCAGTCAATGCGGACGACGAGCCGCAGACTGCAGCGTCCGTATCGGCTCATCGTATCTAAGACGCGCCATGCAAAAGAGCCCGCTTCCATCCCACCTGCTGCGCATTGAATGGCAGTTGCTTCACAAGACCGGGAGTTTCGAAGAGGCAATCGCCAGCGCCGAAGTGCGCCGCACGCTTGAAGCGTCGGCGCGCGCACGCGAAGCGCGCGAGTTGCGCCGGCAGCACCAGCAAGGCGACGTGAAGCGTCGTGCGAGTGGCGACTACGACGACTGACCACGATGCGATATCACGTTCGCTGCAGCCATTGTGCGACTCGCCACTTCATGCGCAAACATCCAGATCATTTCGATCACCCGCCGAGGGCCACTGGTTTTCGCATTGGCGCGGCTCGTTTTTCTGCAGGTATCGCGTCGATGGGACGGGACGTTACCCCAGCGAAGACGACCTCTCCGATCGAAACTACGACACCCTCGCGGGCTGACGAATCAACATGCCAAACATTGCCCAGCTCGCCGGCATGCTGCCGCGCGATCCCAAGTTTCGCGAGTGGCTTTCGTCTGCGACTCAAGTTGATCAACTGACTGCCGACGAAGCCGCGGAAATCATCCGCACGGTCTGCAAGATCGACAGCCGTAGCACTCTCCCAACCGACCAGGTCGCGGCCGAACGCTTTCACAACCTCCTGCGTCGCCCGTTCGTCGAGTGGCGCTCACAGCAGCACCGTCCTTAGCTTCCACGGAGAAAACACAAATGTCCCTGTTTGCATCGTTGTCCTCGCTCGCCCAGAAAGCGACACTCATCATATTAACCACGACCGAAGGCGCCCAGCTGCGCATGAACGTCACGCCGAGTGTCGCGTTCCCCTTGTGCCGGCTCTGCATGTCCATGCCACCGAAGGTCCTCGCCGACGTCGCGCGCAAGATTCCGGAGCCCGCATGAACGAACTTGACATCATTTACTATGCTGCGCGCGCAGCGAATCTGGAGACGCGCCGCTACCACGCGGCCGTCCACGTACGGCCGCGCCACGACACCACTGCACCTTGGCGTCCCTTCAATCCGTTGAAGCACGACTCCGACTCGCACAAGCTGGCAGCCGCAGCCCGCGTCGATGTCAATCACCACAATGAGTATGTCGCTGCAATGGCTGGCGTTGGTGCGATGCGAATCTTCACGCACGAAGACATCAACGTCGACAAGCTGCCCGACCTGGATTGCGCTGAACGGCGCCGCGCGATGCGCCGCGCGGTCACTGAATGCGCTGCATTGATAGGCCGCGATTTCGGCCCATTTTGGTGGAGAAAAACGCCTCTCTTGCGGAGGGATGCATGACGCACATTACGCCTGCGCATTTTCCCGAGAAACGCGTGAGCATGGCACTCGTCGGCTGCGGCGCATTCGTCAATCTGGAAATCGGGCTTGTGCGACCGTTGCCGGTCGTCAACGGGAGGGAATGAGATGGGACTACTGACTCGCGCGTATATCCTAGAGAAATTCGGCGTACGCCTGACCATGGGTCAACTCGCGACCCTGCTGGCAATGTCCGAGGGCACGATTCGCAACCAGGTCAGCGCCGAAACGTTTCCAATTCCGACCTACAAAGAGGGGGCCGCACGCTACGCCGCTTATGACGCTGTAGCCGACTACCTCGACAAAATGTCGGAAAAGGCTCGAGCACTGGCAATCGCATGATCGCGGAAATCCACCGGCCGCGGCGAAGATGACGGACCATGAATATTCAGGCTAGATTTCAAACAGCAATGTCAGAGTCGCCAGACAATGGGGTCGCTGGCGAGGTCTCTCGCAACACACCGCGGTCCACCCGGGCCAGTTCACCGATGAATATGTAGGCCTGTATGATCGTCAGGCGCGCCTCTTCGAGCGTCACGTCGGCATGCACGCCTTTATTGGTTTTGTCGTACACCGCATCGAGCCTCGCGCATAGATGGTCGAGCTCGCTTTCAAGCAACGCCTTCGTGCCGTCCGATGTTATTCCCTGCTCGATGAACGCAATCAATCTGTTTTTGTATTGGTCAACGCCGACCTTACGCGCCTTTCCGCTGCTGGACCTCCATTCAACCTCCGAGGGAGGAAATAGCGAATCTGCAAGGCTCAAAAGAAGTCGTCGGCACGACGCCAACGCTTCTGCCAACGCCTCAGGATTCCCTTCCCCGATCCTAGCTGCAATCGCGACCAGCTTCTCCGCCGCTTTCGGCGCTCGCGTCCGTACGAAAGCGTCAACCTCGTAACGCAATTGATCGAATATCGACTCGGCTACGTCGCCAAACTGTAGCGATATTAGAGCGTCGGTTGCATAGCTATGCAAAGCACCTTTGAAAGCAGTAAAAAGGGCTGAAGTCTTGACATATGCTTCCTTCAGCTCGTTGAAAGCAACCGACTGATTGTTGAACATCCGTTGCGTAGCGTTTGCCACCAAAAAATCCTGAGCACTGCCGGTAGCGGCCTTCGGCGCGGCACTCTCAAGGCGGATCTTCTGCGCAAAATACTCACCTTCCAACTGAGGTAAGCTTGCAGTGTAATATTGCTGGCCATCTGGCGTTATGCGACCAACACGTGTGGCATAAAGAGCGCTATCGCCAAGCTTTGAAATATCAAAACTGCTCGGATACCCCGTTGTTTCCAAACCAAGCCATGTCTGCCCATCGTTGTCTCTCATCAGCCGGGCGAGTCGCTTTGCCAGCATGAGGTAACGCTCCACAGGGAGATCCTCGGTCTCCATAGCATCCAATAGCTGAATGGCAGTGGCACGGGCCGCATCTAATGCTGACTTCTGATCTGCAATCATGGCAATCCCACTCAAGTAGTTGGCCACAGCACGAGTCGCCATGGCTAGATGGCAGTCAGCTCGATGTCGCTTTAATTAGTCTCAAGCGCCCCTTCTTAGCAACTTGCACCGGATCCAGATTAGTGTAGCGCTTAAGATTGCGCCAGTCCTTATGCCCTGTCACTGCGGCCACTTCCGGGATCTGCCAACCAGCTTCAAAAAGTGTACTGGTCGCTTCATGGCGCAGGTCATGAAAATGCAGATCGACGATGCCCTTGGCGTCGCAGGCCTGCTTGAAGTACTTGCTCGCGGTTCCCTTGTCGAACCGGAAAATGTAGTCATTCTTGTGCGGCGGCGTCTTCGGATCTGCCTTGCGCTTCTCGGTGTACTCCGGCGGCACCGGGTAACGCGGTTGCCGCATGATGACTTCGAACGCGTCGCCAATCAGCGGGATCCACTCGTTGTTGCCGACCTTCTGCCGGGGGTGCTTGCGATCGCGCACCAGCGCGAGGTGATTCTCGGCGTCGATATCATCCCAGCGCAGGTTGAACAGCTCGCCACGTCGAAACGCACACTGCATGGCGACGCGTAACAGATCCGGCATCGCCTGTTGACGCTCCGGATGCTCGGCGAACCACGCAAAGATTTTCTCGATTTCTTCGGGAGTTGGTCGACGCTCACGCTTGCCGCCGGCTTCGATCAGGCGCAGATGGTGGAGCGTCGGACGAGCCGTACCGATCGCATCGGGCAGCGTCAATTCGAGCAATGACCCCATGTGGCGCAGGACGGTGCCGAGCTTCGAGATATCCATGTCGACGGTATAGCCACCGGCGCCGGCTTTCCTACGATCCTGCGCAAACTTGACGATACGTTGTGTCGTGAGCTTCGCTGCAAAGTCACTTTCGAACGCATCTTCCAGTCGCTTCAGGATGTAGTCCTCGTTTGACTTTTCCTTGACCGGCCGGCCGGAGTCTGCGCGCGCTTCGCGGTATTTCCTGACGAGCTCACCGACCTTGACGGTGGCCGCATCCACGGCATTCTGGCCGTTGTCGATCTCGACTTCCTTGGCCCGCGCCCAGGCTTCAGCCGCACCTTTCGTTTTGAACGTTTTTGCTATACTCTGCCCTCGCTTGCGCACCTGGGCACGCCAGCGACTGCCAACTGGCAGGATTGAAGCCATGTTTTTCCCCGATCGAAAACTGTAGCAGTACCAGATCATTTTTCGGTGCTACAGGACCGATTTGTAGCAAAAGTGTAGCAGACGCTGCTATAAACTGGGGTTCACAGGCTGTCACGGCGCTTCATTTAGGAAGAAGCAGAAATGCCGGAAACGCCCACGGGATAAGGCTTGAGCCAATAGCAGCAAGGCTCCAGTCTACCCATTGAAAACATCTATCTCCCCGTAGTTCAATGGATAGAACAAGTGCCTCCTAAGCGCTAGATACAGGTTCGATTCCTGTCGGGGGGACCAGATCGCTTCCCAGGAAGTCTGAAAAAATGCCCAAAACCCCGCCAAGTCACGCTTCGCGGGGTTTTCCATTTACAGCGCCGTCCAGTCGCACCGCGTCGGAAACGTCGACGACTGGCTGCGCTCCAGAGTATCTACGCGACGATCCACTACGCTGTCAACAAAGTGCTCGCGAACCGATTCAACGTTGTACGCATAAGGGCCCCATCAGTCCGCCACTTCCCACCCCAGCATCGGTGGAAAACGCAATATCCCCCGTTTTTTTGCCCTGCTACCCTGCGCCACATCTCGTGCATGCCGGCTCTACCCTTTCCCGACCGCGTCCGGCGACGCGCATCAACCCGAAACCCGGCACAAAGCACGACACCCATTTCATATCGCATGGGAGTATCGCCATGCTGCGATCGTTCGACCAACTCTGTCAGCCCGCCGACAAAGACCTGCTGGTCGCCGCCGACGATGGACACGCGACGCTCACCGGCGGCGGCACTTACGCGATGCCGTGGCACTGGCACGATTGCCTGATGTTCATCCTGCCGAGCCACGGCGCCGTCGAGCTTAAGCATGAAGACCAGCGCGGAGGCACCTGGCTGTCGCAGGATCGCTTCGCGGTAGTGCCACCCGGGCGGGCGCATCAGACACGGGCGGGATTCGCGACCCACACGCACGTTGCGATCTACGTGACGGAAGACGCACTGCAAAGACTCGATGCCAGGACTGGCTCGCTCGGTGAATTCCGCCGACGCACGCGCGCCCCGATTCTCGCGCATCGAACCTCCGCGATTCGCGCGCTACAGGAACTCTCGCTGCGCAACGACATGGGGAGCTATGGCGGCCCGACCGTCCGCCAGGCCCTATCGTCGGCCTTGTTGATGCAGTGCATCGGCGAGGTCATGACCGGCCAGACGGTGCCGGGAGCTTCGCCGCAAGAGCACGGCATGGCGCTGGTCGCCGAACTCGAAGCCTTCATAACCCGCCATGCCGATCAGGACATTCCGCTCGACGCTCTGGAAGAACGCTTCGGCATCTCCCGCCGCCACATTACGCGTCTGTTCCGCGAAGGCACCGGCCTCTCGATCGGCGAGTTCCAGCAGCGCACGCGTTATGAGAACGCCTGCCGGCTGCTGGCCGAAACGGATCTGCCGGTTGGCGAAGTAGCGTTCCGTGTCGGCTTCGAAAGCGGCGCGGCCCTCGCGCGCGCAATGCGCCGCATCGGCGGCCATTCGCCTTCTGATCTGCGCACGAGAATGGCCCGTTCGGACAAAAGGTAGGGCCCGCTCGAGCGCGCGGCGCGTCATAGATCTCCGTAATCTGATCGGATTGAAACAACTCTCCGGTCAGCGGGGTTCATACGGTCATGTCTCAGCGCCACACAGTCGCACTCGTCAGCGTGTTTGTCGCAGGTCCCAATGGCGGAAACCCGGCGCCCATCGTGGTCGATGCCGCGGGCATGTCAGACGCGGACATGCAGGAGGTGGCCCGGCACTACGGTCATGAAAGCGGCTTTGTGTTACCGGCGCCGCCCGACTCCGGCTGCGACTATGAATTTCGCTTCTGGGTCCCCAATCACGAGATGCCGATGTGCGGACACGCCACGGTCGGCGCGGTCTGGCTGCTCCATCAAACCGGGCGCTTGCAGCGCGACCGGCTGACCATCCAGACCCGCAGCGGTCAGGTCAGGATCCGCGTGACAGGGAGCCAGGCGGAAGGCGCGGCGGTCGAGATTTCACAACCCACGGGCCGTATCGAGCCATTACCGGAGGCGTTACTCAGCCGGGATGAGATTCTCGACGTGCTCAACATCAGCGCCGCGCAGTTGGCCCCCCTGCCGATTCAGAACGCCTGCACAAGCCGGGTCAAGACGCTGATTCCGCTCGCCGGCACCGCCGACCTCGACGCCCTTCAACCGCGCTACGAGAAAATTGAGGCGCTGTGCGAGCGCATCGGCTCCACCGGCCTCTACCCCTACGCCGCCTTCGACGCGGACCGGCAGATCTTCGACGCCCGGCAGTTTCCGCGCGCCTCGGGTTATCCGGAGGATGCGGCCACCGGGATCGCGGCCTCTGCACTCTCATTTGGTCTGCTCGCCAACGGCATGGTGGAAGCGTCCGAGCGGACCATCACGATTCGCCAGGGACGCGCGATGAAACGCCCGTCGCAAATCTCCGTGCGCTTCAGTCTCGACTCCGGTCTCGAGCACGCCCGCCCGGACGGCTGCTGGCTTGGCGGCCCGGTTCGCTTCGAAGCGCACGCCGGGGCCTCGTCATGACGACCGACGTCGTCGCCCGGCTAGCGCAGTTGGGCATGGCGCTGCCACCTCCGCCATCGCCCCGCGGCGCCTACGTCGGTGCGGTGATCCACGATGGCATCGCTTACATCAGCGGCCAGGTTAGCCGTGTCGGCGACGAGGTCATCGTCGGCCCCGTCGATCGTGATACGCCGCACCACGTCATCAGGCGCGCGGCTCGAACGTGCGTGTTGCGCGCGCTGAGCGTGCTCGTTGCAACGCTGCCGGCCACGACCGCGGTCGGACGCATTCTGTTCCTGCGCGGCTTCGTCAATGCCGTGCCCGACTTCGTGGACCACAGCCGGGTCATGGATGAAGCCTCCAGCGTGCTGCACGAAATCTTCGGCGAAAACGGCCGCCACGCGAGATCAGCCCTCGGCGTCGCCAGCTTGCCGGGCAACGGCCTGCTCGAAATCGAACTCACTGTCGCGCTGACACCCGAGTTGCGTCTACGCCCGTAGGACACCGTCGGCGTCGGCATTCATACCGGACCACAACGAAACGCCTCGTCATAACAAACACCGGACCGCCCAGGAAACGGCAGGACCGGCACGATTCCCTTACCGTGGAGGAAGCATCATGAATCGCCGTCAACTGTTGCAACTCAGCCTCGCAGCCGCGCCCGCTCTCCTGCTGTCCCGTACCGTTCGGGCCGCTGACGCAGAACTGATCGTCGGCTCCAACGTCGGCTCGCCCCCGTTCGCATTCAAGCAAGGCGACACTTATAGCGGCTTCGACGTCGAAGTCTGGAGCGAGATCGCGAAAGGCCTGAACCGCAAATGGCGCCTGCAACCGATGGAGTTCGGCGCGCTGATCCCGGCGCTTCAAACTCGCAACATCGACGCCGTGGTGTCGCAACTCTTCATCAAACCGGAGCGTCAGCAGGTTATCGATTTTTCCGATCCCTACTATAAAAGCGGCCTGATCGCGCTGACCCGCATCGACAACACCACCATCCACTCTCCGGCCGATCTCGCCGGCAAACGCATCGGCACCGAAACCGGCACGGTGGCAGTCGGATACATCAGGGAGCACATCAAGGACGTCACGCTCGATCAGTTGCCCGGCATCAACAGCGCGCTGTTGGCACTGGAAGCCGGCCGCACCGATGCGGTCGTCTACGACAAACCCCAACTCCTCTACTACGCCAATACCGCAGGCAAGAACAAGGTCAGGGTGATACTGCCGGCGCTGGAAGGACTTGACGTCGGCATCGGCTTCCAGAAGGGCAGCCCGCTCGTCGCCGCGGCCAATCTTCAGCTCGCCGCCATGAGGAGCGACGGCCGGCTCCAGGCGCTCAACCGGAAATGGTTCGGCGAGGCGTCGGCATGAGCTTTGACTGGGCAGCCGTCATTGCCGCACTGCCGGACCTTCTGCAAGGCCTTCGGCTCACCATCGTGATCGCTCTGGCCGGACTGCCGGGGGGTGTCGCGCTCGGCATCCTCACGGGCGTGGCGCTGACCTATGGCGGCCGGCTCGCCGTCATCCCGGCGCAGGTCTATGTCGCGCTGATCCGCGGCACGCCAATCGTGGTTCAGGTGATGTTCATCTACTTCGCATTACCGATCATGATGGGCATACGCATTAGCGCGACCAGCGCCGCCATCATCACCTTGATCGTCAACTCGGGGGCCTATAACGCGGAGATCGTCCGTGGCGCGCTCGACGGTGTGCCGTTCGGCCTGCGCGAGGCCGGTCTCGCGATGGGCCTCCCCTTTCGCACCGTGCTGGCTCATGTCATCACGCCAATTGCCTTTCGGCGCGCGCTGCCGGCGATGGGCAACCAATTCGTCAGTCTGGTCAAGGACACCTCCATCTTTCTCGTCATCGGTGTCGGCGAACTGACCCGGCGAGGGCAGGAGATCATGGCCGAGAACTTTCGGGCGGTGGAAATCTGGACCGCGGTGGCGATCATCTACCTGATTGTGATCAGCCTGCTCGCGCTGGGTCTGCAAGTCCTGGAACGGAGAGTACGTCTGCCATGAGCATGATCGAATTTCAACAAACGTCCAAGCGCTTCGGCGCCCACGTCGTGCTGCATCCACTCGATCTCGCGATCGAACGAGGAGAAGTCGTGGTGATCGTCGGCCCCTCCGGGTCCGGTAAGTCGACGATGCTCCGCTGCATCAACGGACTCGAAAAAATCAGCGACGGCGACTTGCGTGTCGACGACATCAGCGTGCTGGGTTCCTCGCGTGACGTCAGGCGCATCAGGCTGGAAGCCGGCATGGTGTTCCAGCAGTTCAATCTGTTTCCAAACCTGACGGCGATGCAGAACGTCATGTTCGGGCCGATCCGGGCCCGCGGCCAAACGCGGGCGCAGGCGCGCGAGATAGCCGCCGCGCTGCTGCAAAAAGTCGGTCTGTCGGATCGGATGCATCACTATCCGTCACAGCTGTCCGGCGGTCAGCAGCAGCGCGTCGCAATCGCGCGAGCGCTTGCCGTCCAGCCAAAGCTGATGCTGTTTGACGAGCCAACTTCGGCGCTGGACCCGGAGTTGCGCCAGGAAGTGCTCAAGGTCATGCAGACGCTCGCGAGCGAGGGCATGACGATGGTCGTGGTCACTCACGAAATGGGTTTTGCGCAACGCGTGGGTTCGCGCCTGCTGTTCATGGAAGCCGGCCGCGTGGTGCACGACGGCAAGCCCGTCGAGATGCTGTCGACGCCGCCGGGAGAGCGCTTCCGAGAGTTCCTGCAGCACGTTCATTGATGCTTTCACGATTCACGATTGCCCGCCATAGGAGTGCGCAGCCAATATGATTTCTTCACATTTCGAAAGCGACTACGGCTTTCGCCGGGACAGCGTCCAGCACGACAACTGGCGTGAGGCGCCCTGGAACGTCTGGGCCTTTCGCCATGTCCACGAATTGATTCCGACGGCGCGCATTCCGGCCACATCCGGTCTCGCCGAAGAACCCAAGGTCGATGCCGCCGCGCTGACCGAACACGAATTCGTACTCGACGGCGAACGCTGCAAGGTCGCGGCGATTCTCCGCGAGACCTCGACCGATGCCATCACGGTGATGCGAGCCGGGCGCTTTGTCGCTGATTTCCACGCGCCGCACTTTACCCTGCAGAGCCGCCACATCCTGTTTTCGGCCAGCAAGTCCGTCGCGGGCCTGCTCGCCGGTATGCTCGTAGGAGACGGCCTTCTCGACCCCGACGCCCCAGTTGCGCATTACGTGCCGGAACTCGCACCCTCGGCATTTGGCGACGCACGCGTCAGGCACGTGCTGGATATGCGCACCAGCCTCGCGTTCAACGAAGACTATCTGGACCCGAACGGCGTCTATGCCCGCTATCGCCGGGCCGGTCTGCTGGATCCTCGACGGGACGGTGAGGAACCTGAGACGGTAATCGGCTTCCTCGCTTCGCTGCCCAAAGGCGCGGGAGAACATGGCGGTCCGTTCCATTACTGCTCCCCCAACTCGGACGTGCTCGGCCTCGTGATCGAACGTGCCTCGGGCAAGCGCTACGCCGACTTCGCGGCCACGCGTCTGTGGCAACCGCTGGGTCTACGACACGACGGCTGCGTGACGGTGGACCTCGCCGGCACCGCGCGTTCGGGCGGTGGCCTGTGCATGACCGTGCGCGATCTGGCGAGGATTGGCGAGTTGGTGCGCCTCGGCGGCACTGTCGGCGGACGCAGCCTGATACCCGCCGACTGGATAAAAGATACGCTGACCGGCGGGAGCATCGAGGCGTGGCAACAGGGGAATTTCGCCGATTGGTTGCCGAACGGCAAGTACCGCAACAAGTGGTACCAGGTCGGCAATGCCAGTGGAGCCTGCTTCGCGATCGGAATTCACGGCCAGTGGCTATACATCGACCCGCTACGGGAAACTGTGATCGCCAAGTTTTCCTCACAACCGAAGCCGACCAATAACGATGTGAAGGCCCAGCACCTCGCCTTGTTCGACGCAATCGCAGCGATGGCGTGAATCGGTGACGCGGAATTTCGCGTCGACACACAAATTCGTATAACTAATCATGAATGTTGATGAGTACCGGAGTAGTGCGTCTCTTTGGCATTGATCGCCAGGTCCTTGCATCCAACGAATTAACACTGAATCGGACGAAGAGCCATGAAAGTCGAGAAACGTTTGATATGGAAATTGGCGGGTAGTTTGGCGCTTGTCAGCGCGGGGGCGCATGCCCAAAGCAGCGTGACAATGTATGGCCTGATCGAGGAAGGTATTAACTTCACAAACAACGGCGGTGATGGCCCGGCCTACAAGATTCAGAGCGGCGACGTCGTGGGCAGCCGCTGGGGCATCAAGGGCAACGAATCTCTGGGTGGCGGAGTGAGCGCGGTCTTTCGGCTGGAGAGCGGCTTTAATGCCAGCAACGGCGCGCTCGCCCGGGACGGACGAATCTTTGGTCGGCAGGCATATATAGGCCTCTCCTCGCAGCAATATGGAACACTAACCCTTGGCCGCCAGTATGACCCGACCATCGACATATTCAGCGCTATTACCGCAGCGGGTAACTGGGCAGGAGACGTCGGCGCAACGCCATTTGACAACGACAACACGGATTGGGATTTCCGCCAAAGCTAGCTGGCCGCACGCACCGCTTGAGATGCGCGCGGCCCCTCTTCAAGCCGGCCGCTTCGGAATCTCCAATCCCCGAGCCACCGCCGGACGCGCAACGAACGCCGCCAGCACGCGCTTCACATTCGCGAAGTCGTCGATCCCGACCAGGTCCCCTGCTTCGTAGAAGCCGATCAGATTACGCACCCACGGGAAAGTCGCGATATCGGCGATCGAGTACGCATCGCCCAGAATCCAGTCGCGCCCTTCGAGCTGCCGATCCAGCACCGCAAGCAGACGTTTCGACTCAGCGATGTAACGGTCGCGCGGGCGCTTGTCTTCGTACTCCTTGCCGGCGAATTTGTGGAAGAAGCCAACCTGGCCGAACATCGGGCCGATGCCGCCCATCTGGAACATCACCCACTGGATCGCTTCATAACGGCCGGCGGCATCCTGCGGCATCAATTTGCCGCTCTTGTCCGCCAGGTAAATCAGAATCGCACCGGATTCGAACAGCGGCAGCGGCTTGCCACCAGGGCCGTTCGGATCGATGATCGCCGGAATCTTGTTGTTCGGATTCAGCGAAACAAACTCGGCCGACATCTGATCGTTCGTATCGAAGCGCACAAGGTGCGGCTCATAGGGCAGACCGGTCTCTTCGAGCATGATCGACACCTTCACGCCGTTGGGCGTCGGCAGCGAATACAGCTGAATCCGGTCCGGATGCTCGGCAGGCCATTTCTTCGTGATCGGGAAGGCGGAGAGATCGGTCATGGTGATGGTGTAACCCTTGTGCGAGAGCTTCGGCTGGAAAACGGAATCGGGAATCCGCGATCGGCCAGCAGGCCGAAACGAAAGACCCGAACGCGCGACCGCCAAATATAAACCGACTCGGCACAACGCGTACTGGACCGACTCAAACCCCGGCACGAAGGTGGGCACCCGTGAGCACCCAACAATCAACGCGCTTTCCTAGCCGCCAAAAGCAAGGCGACGCCCAGGCTCACCACAAGTCCTTGGTCGCCGTACCGGCGCGCAGGTCATATCCTTCGCGCCACAGCACCGCGCCGACCGTCAGCAGCAGGATCCTTTGCTCGTCGCCAAGTTGCTCCCACGTCGCTGCCAGCCAGGTGGCAAAACTTGCACAGGTGGTTTCGAGGTCGACGGGCGCTTTGCCCTGCAGGTACTGCCGCTCGAACATCGAAAGCACTTTTTCGGGTGTCATGGGCGTCTCCTCCGGGTTGGATGCGCCAAGTCTAAAGGCGGCGCAGGGTGCACGGAGCGTCCGCGACGGCGAACCCGGGTTACTCCCAGGCGGAAACAAAAAAAGGCGCCGAAGCGCCTCCCCCGTCAGGCAACACCGCGAGCCGAATTACGGCGCGTTGTGCTTTGCCTTGTCCTTGGCGTCTTCCTTGGCATCGCCATAAGCCTTTTGCACTTTGCCGGCGGCTTGCTGGAGGTCGCCCTTGAGCTCCTTACCCGGGTTGTTGGTCGCTTTACCGACGGTTTCGTTGACCTTGCCCTTGATCTGCTCGCCCACGCCCTTGACTTGATCCTTGTTCATGCTCGGCTCCGATATCTGAAATGCCGGCGCGAGGTTGCGCCAGTATCCCGATTCAGCAACGGGTGTGCCCGCACCCGGCGCCTACCGTTTTGCATGCGTTTTGACTCGTCAAGCCGGCCACAAAAAATATTTTCAAAATGCCCTAAAGTCCTGCCGCAGCTTGCCGTAAAGGAGCCATGGAGGGGCTATGGAACGCACACTCATCAAGCTGGCGGGGTCGACCCAGGCAACGCTGATCGATCAGGACATCGCGCATATCGGGCGCGTCATGCGGCCGTCTTTACACGGTGATCTGGGCGGCCCGATTCTGCCCGCCACCTACTGGCGCAAGCGCCTGCACCAGTTGCTCGACACGGGCCAGTTGTCCCATGCGCAACTATGCGGGGTAGATAGCCTCCTGCTGCAGCTCGATCAGTTCGAGGCGAGCGCCCAGCCCGCATGGGATGAACTGCCCCCGGCAACCGTTACGCCGCGCCCGCCATTGCACGCCGTGACCGCCCACCCTCATATCTGATCCGCTACAAGCCTTGATGGCCGGCCTTCTGCGCCGCCTCGTCCAACTTCTTCCCGTTAAAAAAAGGCCGCGAATCCTGTCGCGGCCTGAACACGTCGCAACGCGGGGAATTCGCGTCACACCGCCAGCCTACACGTCCAACTGTGACAGTCGCGTTTAGACGAAAGCGGTCTGCGCGTTACGGGAGATTTCCTGACTTCGGCGGCAAAAATAGGAAAAAGGGACGACCTTAGGTCATAATGTCCGCAAAAATTCCCAGCAAGGACTTCCGTGACCGTCGCCGCACCGCTCGACCTGCTCAAACAGGCCCGCGCCCGCTTTACCCAACGCGAAATCGCAGCGCACGTCGGTAAGGACATCAAGACGGTGCGCCGCTGGGAAAAGGGCGAAACGCCGTGCCCGTCCATGCTCGAACCGGCCTTGCGCGATCTGCTGCACAGCAGCGGCCGGGAGAAAGCCGGCGCGGCAACGCATGGCGCCCAATTCCGCTTTATCGATCTGTTTGCCGGCATTGGCGGCATTCGCATGGGTTTCGAGGCGCACGGCGGCGACTGCGTGTTCACGAGTGAGTGGAACGATTTCTCCACCAAGACCTATCGCGAGAACTACCCGCCCGACAGCGAGCACGCACTGATCGGCGACATTGTTTCGTTTCCCGCCGAAGAAGTGCCGAGCCACGACGTGCTGCTCGGCGGCTTTCCGTGCCAGCCGTTTTCGATCGCGGGCGTCAGCAAGAAAAACGCGCTGGGCCGCCCGCACGGATTCGAATGCACGACGCAAGGCACGCTGTTTTTCGACGTCGCGCGGATCATCGCGGCAAAACGGCCCGCCGCGTTCCTGCTCGAAAACGTGAAGAATCTGCTCTCGCATGACAAGGGCCGTACCTTCGACGTGATCCTGCAAACCCTGCGCGACGAACTCGGCTACGAAGTGCACTACCGCGTGGTCGACGGCCAGCATTTCACGCCGCAGCACAGGGAGCGCATCATCATCGTCGGCTTTCGCGGCAAGACGTCGTTCTCGTGGGACGATCTGCGTCTGCCGGAAAGCGGTCCGCGCCTCGGCTCGATCCTGCATCGCACCGACGGTAGCGAGCCGGTGCTGCCGTGGGACCACGACCGGTTCTTCGACCACGCCGCCAAACGCGTGCAGCCGAAGTACACGCTCACGCCGAATCTCTGGACCTATCTGCAAAACTACGCAGCAAAGCATCGCGCGGCGGGAAACGGCTTTGGTTTCGGCATGGCGTATCCCGACAGTGTCACGCGTACCCTTTCCGCGCGTTATCACAAGGATGGCTCGGAAATTCTCGTCTATCAGGGCGAACAGCTGCGGCCGCGGCGCCTGACGCCGCGTGAATGCGCCCGGTTGATGGGCTTTCCCGATACCTTCCGGATTCCGGTCAGCGACACCCAGGCGTACCGGCAGTTCGGCAACAGCGTCGTCATGCCGGTGATGCGGGAAGTGGCGCGCATCATGCTGCCGCACGTGCAAACCCTGCTCGCCGAGGAAACGCACAATGGCTCGAAGCAAGCCCTTTCGCTCTATTCCTGAGCGGCCCGATCCGGTATCCGGGCGCTAGCCATGGTCGATATCGTCGACAGCGCAACACGCAGCCGCATGATGTCCGGCATTCGCGGCCGCAATACCAAACCGGAAATTCTGATCCGCAGCCTGCTGCATCGCCAGGGTTTTCGCTTCCGTCTGGACGCGCGCGACTTGCCGGGGCGCCCGGACATCGTGCTGCCGCGCTACCGTGCCGTTGTGCTGGTACACGGCTGCTTCTGGCACGGCCACGACTGTCATCTCTTCAAATGGCCGCAAACGCGACCGGAATTCTGGCGCGACAAGATCGGCCGCAATCGCAGCAACGACGAGAAGGTTCGAGCGGCCTTGCTCGCGAGCGGCTGGCGCGTCGGCGTCGTATGGGAATGCGCTTTGCGCGGCGCCAATCGCGATATCGAGGGTGTGTTGCAGCGGCTCGTCGAGTGGTTGAAGAGCGACGCGACGCACTTCGAGGAACGCGGCTGAAAGCTGCCTGTAGCCTGCCCGCTTCGAACGAATCCCGAAGCTGCTGGTGATACACTCGATTGGCTAGCTTGGGACATTTTTTGCATGCCGAATCTGCAGAAATCGGACAGCAGGCCGGCGGCAGAAACGCACGCTCCCACCATCCCAGAACCGCTTAAGAAAGGGAGGCACACCATGGCTGATTTCCGTCTCTGGTCCGACGATTTCCCCACCAACGGCTTTATGCCGAAAGCCCACGAATATCACGACAAGGCCTTCGGCGTGGACGGCGAGAACATCTCGCCCGCGTTGCAGTGGGACGCGCCGCCGGCCGACACCCAAAGCTTCGCACTCACCGTTCACGATCCCGACGCGCCCACCGGCAGCGGCTTCTGGCACTGGGTTATCGTCAACATTCCGGCCGATGCCCGCTCCCTGCCGCGCAACGCCGGCAAGGCGGACGGCTCGCTGCTGCCGCAGGGCGCGCTGCAGGTGCGCAACGACTACGGCACGGTCGGCTACGGCGGCGCCGCGCCGCCGCGTGGCGACAGGACGCATCGCTACATCTTCCGCCTGCATGCACTGAAGGTGCCGCACCTGCCGGTCAACGCGGAGACCACCAATGCGGTGGCGCGTTTCATGACCCATCTGAACGAGCTCGATTCGACCACCCACACTGGTCTGTACGAACTCAAATAACGCGCGAGACGCGATGCCGTTGCGCGGTTGCCGCGCTTCGGCATCGTCGCTGTATCGTCTTGTCTTTGCAGGGCCGCACGCAGCGCGCGTGGTTCATCGCCGGGTCGCTTGATCGGCTTGATCGCTTGATCGATCAGCGGCTCTACTCCAAATCCAGAATAACGATGCACGCACAACCATCGCGCAAGGACACTCCGATGCCGGCCGGTGCCGGCGCCGCTGCCTCACTCGCCGCCGACACACCATTCGCGGATGGCACCGAACAAGGCTTGCCGATTCCGCAACGCTACTGGGCCATGCTGGTCATCGCCCTCGCCCTCACGCTGGCGGTGCTCGACAGCGCGATCGCCAACGTGGCGCTGCCCACCATCGCGCGCAATCTGCATGCGAGCGCAGCCGGCTCGATCTGGGTCGTCAACGCCTACCAGCTCGCCATCACCATTTCCCTGCTGCCGCTCGCGTCGCTCGGCGATCGTATTGGCTACCGGCGCATCTATCTGGCCGGGTTGATCCTGTTTACGGTGGCGTCGTTCGGCTGCGCGTTATCCACCTCGCTGCCGACGCTCGCGCTCGCCCGCGTGGTCCAGGGCTTCGGCGCGGCGGGCGTCATGAGCGTGAATACCGCCCTCGTGCGCATGATCTATCCACCGTCGCAACTGGGACGTGGCGTCGCGATCAACGCGATGGTGGTGGCGGTGTCGTCGGCAGTCGGGCCGACCATCGCCTCCGGGGTGCTCGCCGTTGCCTCCTGGCCGTGGCTGTTCGCGATCAACGTGCCGATCGGAATCGCGGCGATTATCGGCGGCTTCAAGGCGCTGCCGATGAACCCCGGCCACGAGTCTCCGTACGACTATCTGAGCGCGGTGATGAACGCGTTTGTGTTCGGCCTGCTGATTTTCGCCGTCGACGGTCTCGGCCACGGCGAGTCCATCGGCTGGGTCGCCGCGGAAGCACTCGGCGCGGTCGTGATCGGCTACTTCTTCGTACGCCGTCAATTGACCCAGCCCGCGCCGCTGCTGCCGATCGATTTGCTGAGGATTCCGGTATTCGCCCTGTCGATCGGCACCTCGGTCTGTTCGTTCTGCGCGCAAATGCTGGCCTTCGTGTCGTTGCCGTTTCTGCTGCAGGACACGCTCGGTTTCTCGCAGGTCGATACCGGTTTGCTGATGACGCCGTGGCCGGCGGTGATCATCATCGCGGCGCCGATTGCCGGCGTGCTGTCGGACAAGGTGTCGTCGGGCTGGCTAGGCGGCATCGGACTCGCTGCGATGACGGTGGGCCTGCTGCTGCTCGCCACCCTCGGCGCGCATCCCGAGCCCATGCAGATCGCGTGGCGCATGGCGCTGTGCGGCGCGGGTTTCGGGATCTTCCAGTCGCCGAACAACCGGACCATGCTGTCTTCCGCGCCGCGTGAGCGCAGCGGCGGCGCGAGCGGCATGCTCGGCACCGCGCGCCTGACCGGACAGACGCTCGGCGCTGCGCTCGTCGCATTGATCTTCGGCATCGCGCCGCAGCATGGGCCGACTATCGTGCTGTATGTTGCCGCGTGCTTTTCGGCGGTTGCGGCCGTGGTCAGCACCTTGCGCGTGATGCAGCGGGCGTAAGCGTAGAAGCGGTTGCAGACGCCGTGAGCGTCTGACAGGCATCATTGCAGGACTGTCCCCGCATACAACAAGGGCGCGAATCGCATGCCGCGGTCCACGCCCTTTTTCAATGTTTCTGCCTCGCCCAAACAGTTCGACGTGACCAGCATGCGCGACTCCTGAAGGAGCCGCGCCGCCGCGAATGCGGCTACGACGATGCCGTCACGTCAGCGAGCTTTACCGCTTTGGCCGTCACCGAAGAGGCAGTCGCGATGTTGCGCAGATCGTCCAGGAACGTATCGCGCCAGACCGACAGATTGTTTTCACGCATCGGCGCCATCATGTCCGCATGACGTGCCTGACGTTCGGCGAGCGGCATCGACAATGCGCGCTCCAGCGCCTCGGCCATCTGCGACAGATCGAATGGATTGACGACCAGCGCGCCCGGCAATTGCTCGGCGGCACCCGCAAATTGCGACAACACGAGTACCCCGGGATCGGCCGGATCCTGCGATGCAACGTACTCCTTGGCGACGAGGTTCATGCCGTCGCGCAACGGTGTCACATAGCCGACCTGCGATTGACGGAACAGCGCCATCAGCAGATTGCGCTCGTACTTGCGGTTCAGGTACTGGATCGGCGTCCAGTCGAGTTGCGCGAAACGGCCGTTGATGCGGCCCGCTTCGCCTTCCAACGTCTGACGAATGCGCTGATAGGTCTGTACATCGGCGCGCGTCGGCGGCGCGATTTGCACCAGCGATACGCGTCCGTGCCAACCCGGTGCATTCAGCAGCAGCCGTTCGAATGCCTGGAAGCGCTCCACCAGCCCCTTTGAATAATCGAGCCGGTCGACGCTCATGATCAGCTTGCGTCCACGCATGCCGTCACGCAGGCTGCGCACCGGCTTGCGGTCGGTGAACTGTTCGGCGGCCTTGGCGATCGCGTCCGGATAGATGCCGATCGGATAGGCCGCCACTTTCAGGAAGCGGTTGCAGGCGTGCACCATGCCGTCTTCGCTCGAGGTGCCGTGCTGGCCGCGCTCGATAAAGTCGACGAAAGACTGGCGGTCCGCCTCGGTCTGGAAGCCGACCACGTCATAGCTGCACATTGCCTTGACCAGTTCCTCGTGCGGCGGAATCGTACGGAGTACTTCTGGAACTGGAAAGGGAATATGCAGAAAGAAGCCGATTGGATTCTTCACGCCGAGCTCGCGCAGACAGCGCGCGAACGGCAGCAGATGATAGTCGTGCACCCAGATGATGTCATCGGGTTTGAGCAGTTCTTTGAGCTGCTTGGCGAGCGTCGCGTTGACGCGCTGATAGCCCGCGTACTCCTGCCGATCGTAGCGCGACAGGTCGTTGCGATAGTGGAACGTCGGCCACAGCGTCGCGTTCGAAAAGCCGCGGTAGTACTGGTCGTAATCGCGCTTGGTCAGGCCCACCGTCGCGTATGTCACATTGCCCTGCTTCTCGATCACCGGAGCGGACGGCTCGCTCACCGTTTCACCGCTCCAGCCAAACCAGACTCCGCCGGTTTCCTTCAATGCGTCCAGCACGCCGATCGCGAGGCCACCTGCCGCCGGGCGGCCTTCCTGGATTGGCGCCACACGATTCGATACCACGATCAGTCTGCTCATTGGTGCTCCACCTCGTCAGTTGTTTCGTTGCATACGGATATGTGCGTTTAAGGTGTATGCAAGTCGCGTGCCGTTTTTTGAGATGTTGGAAATAAAAATGGTTACAAATGTATCGAGCGAGCAAAAACACGCAACAGTGAAGCATTGCGAAGAATTTTTTTCTGCTTTGTATGACGAAACCGGAACCCTTGCTACTGGCCGCCGGGCGGGCTCAGGCGTCCTGCTCCGAGCCGAGATCGCGCTGGTACTCCAGCCCTTCCTGACGCACGCCGCCCTGGTTGTGCTCGCCGTCTGGCGGCGCATTCGGCGCGACGCGGTTTTGCGCTGCCGGGTCTGGGGACTCGGCTGGGCTGTTCTGGCTGCTGCCGGGCCGGGAATCGCGCTTCGCGTGGCGCGCGGAGCGTCGCAGTGCTGGATGTCTCATGATCGATGCCTCCGGGGAAGCCCGCCGTCATCGGGACGGCATCCACTTAGTGTAGGGGTCGTTACGGCAAATTGCCGGTAAAAGATGCGCCGGCTTTGTAACAAGTACATAAAATCGATGCGGCGGGCCGGGGTTCAGGGTGTGGGGCGTGTCAGAGTTGCACTGAGGGTGAGCGCTGAGCGGCGCTCGGCGTTTGCGTGGGTTGCGGTGGGGGATCGCCGATTGGAGGTGCAACCGGTTCGATTGGGTCGGGTGTTGGGCTGGGGTTCGGAATCGTGTCGGGCTCGGCAGGGGGCGGTGATGGTGGCTCGATGGGCTCGGGGCGGTGAGCGTGTTTCGGGAGGGCTGTCGCGGTGGCGGTGGCGGTGGCGTAGTCCGGCATGGTGGTTGTCCTTGGGTTTTGCATTTCAATTTGGTGCAGCAAGGGGTATGCCGGGGGATGGTTTTTTGGCCTGCGTGGCGCTTTGTTTTGTTTGTTTGCCTGTGGCGTTGGCCTTTTGTCTGTTTGCCTGTGGCTTTGGCCTTTTCTTGATTGGTTGGTGGTCTGGTTTGTCCGTGGTTTTATGGTATTGGCATTTCCTTCTTCTGGCTTCTGCTTTGGCCTTTCCTTGATTTGTTATTGGTCTATTAGCGTTGCCCCTGTGCGGGGCGGCACCTACTTCTCTTTGCCGGCTGCAAAGAGAAGTAGGCAAGAGAAAGCAGCTCAAACCGCTAACTCTTAAGCGGGTCCCCCGCGCAGCCACGGTAGTGGTGCATCTGGAATCCGTGCCCCCGCACACTCCGCGTGAGTGACAAAGGATTCGTCAGCTCCCACTCAGCACTGCGTGCGTCGCGGACGGGTCTGCCAGGGAAACCAAGATATGCTTTGCATAACTGATTGTCTTTTGGAATGGATCTCGGCGCGCGCAGCGCCGCCGGAAGTATGACTGCTGTGTCACTGCCGCCGAATGTGCGAGGGCACAGATTCCAGATGCGCCACTACCGCAACTGTGCGGGGGACCCGCTTATGAGCTGGCGGGGTGAGCCGGCGGATTCAACCGGTCATTGCAACACCCAACGTTTCTGCCAGTTTTTCAGCAGGGTTCATAAATTGCAAGGTCTGACGGGGTCGACCATTCAGTTGCGCAGCGACCTTGTTCAGGTCTGCCTGCGAATAGCCGTCCACTGGCTTGCCTTTGGGGAAATACTGACGCAGCAGCCCATTCGTGTTCTCGTTGCTGCCGCGTTGCCATGGACTTCGCGGGTCGCAGAAATACACCTGCACGTCCGTGGCAATCGTGAAGTTCCGATGGCTCGCCATCTCGGTACCCCGGTCCCATGTCAGTGAGCCACGCAGTTGTTTCGGCAGTTTATTCACCTGTTTTATCAGCGCGGACACCACACTTGCCGTGTCCTTGCCTGCCACCTTGACCAGCATCACATAACGCGAGTGCCGCTCCACCAGTGTGGCTATGTAGGTGTTGTTCGAGCCCGCCAGCAGATCGCCTTCCCAATGCCCGGGCACCGCGCGGTCTTCCACTTCGGCCGGTCTTTCG
>NZ_MCAS01000041.1 GCF_003610895.1 Paraburkholderia fungorum | reverse complement strand
TGTAGTGGTCCAATGGTCCTGGACACCTCTAAAGGGGATAATTCTCCAACTGAGGTGAGAGATGAGCAGACGGAACATAACTGACGAATTCAAGGCTGAAGCGGTGCAACTGGTGGTTGCCCAGGGCTATTCATTCTCCAAGGCCTGTGAGGCGCTGGGCGTAGGAGACACGGCCTTGCGGCGATGGGTTGCGCAGTGGCGGGCCGAACAGGCTGAGCCGCCGCGCACTGAGATTCAGGTCAAGGCCGACCAGCGACGCATCCGGGAACTGGAGGCGCGGGTGATCGAGCTCGAAAGGGAGCGCGAGATCCTAAAAAAGTCCACGGCCTTCTTCGTCAAGGAAATGGATCGCTCATCGAAGTGATCCATTCGCTGAAGAAGGCCTGGCCGGTGAGCGTGATGTGCGAGCTGCTGAAGGTGCCTCGAAGCAGCTATTACGCCGTTTCCACACGGCCCGCCAGAGTTGCTGCTGCGCCCGCGCTGCTCAAGGCGGTGCGCGAAATTCACGGCGAAAGCCGCGCCAGCTATGGCAGTCGCAGAATGGCTCAGGCCTTGCAGCAGCGAGGCCACGCGATCGGGCGTTACCGTGCCCGATCGCTGATGCGCGAGGCACAACTGGCGGTGGCGCGACGACGAACGCACCGTTATCGCAAGACTGACGGTGAAGCGCTGGTGGCTCCCAACCTGCTTGAGCGTCGGTTCGAGCCGTCGTCGATCAATCAGGTATGGGCGGGCGATATTACGTACGTGAGAACGCTTCAGGGCTGGTCCTATCTGGCCATCGTGATGGATCTGTATTCACGCCGTATCGTCGGCTGGGCGTTTGCGCAACTGCCCGATACGGTACTGGTTATCAGGGCTTTGCAGCAGGCGCGCGAGCATCGACGGCCGCCACCGGGCCTGATGTTCCACTCGGATCAGGGATGCCAGTACACCAGCGCGCACTTCGTGAACGAGCTGAAGGCAAACGGCATCATCCAGAGCATGAGCAGAAAGGGGAACTGCTGGGATAACGCGCCGGTGGAGCGCTTCTTTAGAAGTCTCAAAAGCGAATGGATCGACGATAAAGGGTACCCCGACCACGCATATGCGGAACGCGACATCGGGGCCTACATCGACGACTTTTATAACTACAGGCGCATCCATTCAGCGGCAGACGGTCTGCCACCGGCACGATGCGAAGCTGCACTTTTTTAGAATTCACCTTTCGGGGTGTCCAGGTTTACTTGACCACTACAGTGCCGCCCCGCACAGGGGCAGCACTAATAGACCAATAGCAATTCAAGGAAAGGCCAAAACCATAAAACCACAACCAAGTGCCGCCCCGCACAGGGGCAACACTAATAGACCAATAGCAATTCAAGGAAAGGCCAAAACCATAAAACCCCAACCAAGCCGCCGCCCAGGCAAAAAAACCCAAAAATCAAACCCTCACAGCCGGAGGCACATACTTACATTCATACCGCTTCCTCACCGTGCCATTCTCATCAACGCTTTCCAGATAAACATCAAACTGCCACAACCGCGCCATGTGCTTGAGCACTTCATCACTATCGTTGGACAGATGCCGGTTATCGCTCATGAAATGCCGCAACGTCAAACTCCGGTCGCCGCGCGTATTCACCGCCCACACCTGAATGTTCGGCTCCCGATGATGCATGTCGTACTGCCGCGACAACGCCTGACGCACGTATTGATACCCGCTGTCGTCATGAATCGCGGACACTTCAAGCGCATCCCGCATGTCGTCATCGAGCACGGAGAATAGACGCATCTCGCGGATCAGATGCGGCGACAGATACTGCGCAACAAAACTCTCGTCCTTGAAGTTGCGCATCGCGTAGTGCATGGCCGGCAACCACGGGCTGCCCGCGAGCTCAGGGAACCACTTGCGGTCTTCCTCCGTCGGGGATTCGCAGATCCGGCGGATATCGCTCATCATCGAAAAACCCAGCGCGTACGGGTTGATGCCGCTGTAGTAAGGCTTCGTGACCGGCGGCTGGTAGACCACATTGCTGTGCGAATGGAGAAACTCCATCATGAAGCCGTCTTCCAGCTTGCCCTGCGCATACATCGTGTTGAGCAAGGTGTAGTGCCAGAACGTGGCCCAGCCTTCGTTCATGACCTGGGTTTGCCGCTGCGGATAGAAATACTGCCCGACCTTGCGCACGATACGGATCACTTCCCGCTCCCACGGCTCAAGCAGCGGTGCGTTCTTCTCCGCGAAATACAGCAGATTCTCTTGTGGCTCCGGCGGGTAACGCTCCTCGATTTCCTCCGGCAACGGCGTGTGCCGGCTCGGCAACGTGCGCCACAGTTCGTTCACCTGCGATTGCAGATAGGCCTCACGTTCGCGGCGCGCCGCAAACTCCTTCTCCAGCGACAGTTTCTGCGGACGTTTGTAACGGTCCACGCCGTAGTTCATCAGCGCATGGCACGAGTCGAGCAGTTCCTCCACCCGGTCGAGCCCAAAGCGCTCCTCGCACTCCGCGATGTAATTCTTCGCGTAGACGAGGTAGTCGATGATTGCATGCGCATCTGTCCACAGCCGGAACAGATAGTTGCCCTTGAAGAACGAGTTGTGGCCATAGGCCGCGTGCGCGATGACGAGCGCCTGCATCGTCATCGTGTTCTCTTCCATCAGGTACGCAATACAAGGGTTCGAATTGATGACGATTTCGTACGCCAGCCCCATCTGCCCACGGCGGTAGCTCTTCTCGGTGGAGAGAAAATGTTTGCCGAACGACCAGTGACGGTAGTTCACCGGCATGCCGACGGACGCGTAAGCGTCCATCATCTGTTCGGCGCTGATGAGTTCGAGCTGGATCGGATACACGTCGAGTTCATATTGCTCTGCAACACGGGCAATATGCGTGTCATACTCTTCGATCAATTCGAAGGTCCAGTCGGACGGGCACGGCAAAGGCCGCCTATCTGCTACGTTCATACGGACTTCCCTTTGCCCCACAGGGGGCGTTCCGGTGTGTCCCCGTGCTGCAGCGGTGTCGGCTGCTCCGGCTGCGGCGGCTCCCGTATCGTCCGCCTTCGCCTCGGCATGCCCGGCTTGACCCTGCTGCGGCACGCCTTTCCCGCGCTCCGGCTGATAGCCGCGCGCTTCGTTGTGCAGGTGTTTTGTCATGAAGACGCCACCTGCTTTTCAAACAGTTCCCGAAACACCGGATAAATATCCGCAGCGGTCTCGACCTTCTTCATCGCCATGTGCGGCTGGCTCAGCGCGAGCTGTGCGTATTCGAGCCACAGGTTCTGCTCTTCCGGCGTGACCTGGATATACGCAAAATAGCGCACCTTCTCCAGGATGTCATCTGAAAGTATCTTGCGGCACTTGGGCGAATCGTCGGTCCAATTGTCGCCGTCGGAAGCCTGAGCGCCATAAATGTTCCATTCAGTCGGCGAATAGCGCTCGTCCATCACCTTGCGCATCAGTTCCAGCGCGCTCGACACCACCGTGCCGCCGCTTTCCGTCGAATGAAAGAAGGTGTCTTCGTCGACTTCCTCGGCACGCGTATGGTGGCGGATGAACACCACCTCGATCTTTTCGTAGTTACGCTTGAGGAACAGATACAGGAGGATGAAAAAGCGCTTGGCGAGATCCTTGCGCTGCTCGTCCATGGAACCGGACACATCCATCAGACAGAACATCACCGCCTGGCTGGACGGCGTGGGCTGCTTCACCCGGTTCACGTAGCGCAGATCGAACGGGTCGATAAACGGAATGCGCCAGATGCGCCCGCGCAAATGGTGGATTTCCTCCTCGAGCAGTTTGATTTCCTCGCGACGGTCGTCCGGATCGGCCTTGATCACCTCCAGTTGCCGCTCCATCTCGTGCAACTGATTGACGAGCGGCGCACCAAGCGCAATGCGGCGGCCGAGCGCGCTGCGCAAGGACCGGACCACGTCGATATTGTTCGGCGTGCCTTCGGCAGCCCAGCCGGCGCGGATACTCTTCCACGTAGGCACGGCCATCAGATGGGTTTTGACGAGACGCGGGAGTTCGAGGTCGTCGAAGAAATACTGCATGAATTCTTCGCGGCTCAGCTCGAACACAAAGTCGTCCTGACCCTCGCCCTCGTTGCTGGCCTGGTTGCCCCCACCTCCGCCACCGCCCCCTTGTGGGCGCTGGATCTTGTCGCCGCGGATGTAGTCCGAGTTGCCCGGATGCACCATTTCCCGCTTGCCGCCAGGACCGTGCCGGAACGAAGGTTCCGCGATGTCCTTGCGCGGAATGGTGATGCTCTGGGTGTTCTGGATGTCTTTGATGCTGCGGTCGCGCACCGCCTCCGAAACGGCGCGACGAATGTAGTTCTTGACGCGACGCAAAAAACGCTCGCGATTCGCAATGCTCTTGTTCTTACCAGCTAACCTGCGGTCGATGATTTGATGAAGCACGCCCGGTCTCCCACGTCGATCGGAGTGTGTGCGAAGCACCTGCTCCGATCCCATGCAACTGCACTAATTTCGAGTGCGCGAGACGTACGTTGCACAGGCATATCCGCAAACGCAACGCTATGTCCATGCAACTTGCGCCTCGCAAGGTGCCCGCGCAGCCGAGCCGCGCGGGCGGCACGCAATGCGTATCATGACGACTTGCGCACGCGCAGATACCAGTCACACAGCAAGCGCACCTGCTTTGGCGTATAGCCCTTCGTCACCATCCGGTTGACGAAGTCTTCGTGCTTGCGTTGCTCTTCCGCCGAGCCCTTGGCGTTGAACGAAATCACCGGCAACAGTTCCTCCGTGTTCGAGAACATCTTCTTTTCGATCACGACGCGCAGTTTCTCGTAGCTGATCCATGCAGGATTTTTCCCCGCATTCGCAGCACGCGCACGCAGCACGAAGTTGACGATCTCGTTGCGGAAGTCCTTCGGGTTGCTGATACCCGCCGGTTTCTCGATCTTCTCCAATTCGGCATTCAGCGCCGCGCGGTCGAAGCTTTCGCCGGTGTCGTGGTCGCGGAACTCCTGGTCCTGAATCCAGAAATCCGCATACGTCACATAGCGATCGAAAATATTCTGACCATACTCGGAATACGACTCCAGGTACGCGGTCTGAATCTCCTTGCCGATGAACTCGGCATAGCGCGAGGCGAGCACGTCCTTGATGAACGACAGGTACTTCTGCTCGGTTTCCGGTGGGAACTGCTCGCGCTCGATCTGTTGTTCGAGCACGTACATCAGATGCACCGGGTTCGCCGCGACTTCCGTCGAATCGAAGTTGAACACGCGCGACAGGATCTTGAACGCGAAGCGGGTCGACACGCCGGTCATCCCTTCATCCACGCCCGCAAAATCGCGATACTCCTGATACGACTTGGCCTTCGGATCGGTGTCCTTGAGATTCTCGCCGTCGTACACCTGCATCTTCGAGAACAGGCTGGAGTTCTCCGGCTCCTGCAAGCGGGTGAGCACCGACATCTGCGCCATCATCTTCAACGTACCCGGCGCACATACCGCATTGGACAGCGACGAATTACGCAGCAGTTTCTCGTAGATCTTGATCTCTTCGCCATAGCGCAGGCAGTACGGCACCTTCACGACGAAGATCCGGTCGAGCAGTGCTTCGTTGTTGCGATTATTGCGGAACGCCTTCCATTCGGACTCGTTCGAGTGGGCCAGAATCACGCCGTCGAACGGGATCGCGCCGAAGCCTTCCGTGCCCTTGAAGTTCCCTTCCTGAGTGGCGGTGAGCAACGGGTGCAGGACCTTGATCGGCGCCTTGAACATTTCGACGAATTCGAGCAGGCCCTGATTCGCGAGGCAAAGGCCACCGGAGTAGCTGTATGCGTCCGCATCGTCCTGTGCATACTGCTCGAGCTTGCGGATGTCGACCTTGCCGACCAGCGACGAAATATCCTGATTGTTTTCGTCACCCGGTTCGGTCTTGGCGATACCGATCTGACGAAGGATCGACGGGTAGCGGCGCACCACGCGAAACTTGCGGATGTCGCCGTTGTATTCGTGCAGGCGCTTCACTGCCCACGGACTCAGAATGTTTTTCAGGTAGCGGCGTGGAATACCGTATTGCTCTTCGAGGATCGGACCGTCCTCGTCGTAATCGAACAGACCCAGTGGCGACTCGTTGACGGGCGATCCCTTGATCGCGTAGAACGGCACCCGTTCCATGAGTTGCTTCAAACGCTCCGCGATCGACGATTTGCCGCCGCCGACCGGTCCCAACAGATACAGAATCTGCTTCCGTTCTTCAAGCCCCTGGGCCGAGTGCCGGAAGTAGGCGACCACCTGCTCGATCACCTCTTCCATTCCGTAGAACTCACGGAATGCGGGGTATACCTTGATGACCTTGTTCGCGAAGATACGCGACATGCGCGGATCGTTGCGAGTGTCGATCTGTTCTGGTTCACCGATTGCCGTCAACATGCGTTCGCCAGCCGTAGCGTACGCGGCGGGATTGTCTTTGCAGAGCGCGAGATACTCCTCGAGCGAGAGTTCGTCTTCTCGCGTTTTCTCGAAGCGGGTCGCGAAACTGCTGTAGATATCCATGCTACCTCCTCGCCGAAGTCTAGACCGATGTCGTGCGCGGCGCGCTATTCGGAAACGACATCGCTCGAATTCATCCTAAACCCTTTTAAATTTTTTTTCACGGACTACGTGATGAAAATCGTGCCGTGTTGCCCTCCCTACAATCCTCACTTGGAAACACACATTCGCTCACCTACAATCTTGCGCGCACACACAACTGCTTACTCAACGATACGCAGCGACTGCCGGCCCACGTTACTGCCTCTCCAACGCCTTCTGCTTGCCGTGCTGTTCAGCATAGCCCGCGGTGCTCCATTGCACGAATCGTCCTGTTCATCAAACGATCTCACTGCTGTACCGGACAGCCTGTCTGCATGCACACACTTTGTCGTGTCTAATGCGGACGTCATGCCATTTCCTGTACCCCGGTACTTTTTTTCATAACGCACGGCAGCGCCATTCGGTCTACAGCGACCAACACTGTGTTACATGTTGGTTCGCCATGCTGACCAGCCGCACTGTTCATCGGCGCATCGTCTAACGGTTCGTCCACGCACTGGAAGTTTTGTTCCACACCATGGCGCATGACGTACGCTTGCCGCTCCTGCCTCGTTCTCGTCGTGGTCCTCCTATTAACCGCGTTGGCGGCATGGTTGGCCGCGTGCATAACTGGATCACGGCCACGCAATGGCTTGCTTCATAGGTGTATACGGCAAAACGTTCAGTGCAGATGCCACAAATGTAAAACGGCTGCCCGCGGGCAGCCGTTTGTTCGATGCTGGCAATCAGTCGTTACAGGCGCGGCCGTGACAGGCGCGCCGGTTGCGAGCCGACCCATACGGGTATCCCCCGCCGTACTCAGGTCAGCTCGATCTCCACTTCCCCAAGACCGTCGATGTGGCCGCGCACAATGCCCGGTTTGCCCACATTGTGCGCACCAACGTACGAACCGGTGGTCAGCGTCCACTCGGGCTCGATGGTGATGCCCATGGCGGCGCAATGGTTGACGAACCACACCAGCAGTTCCCGTGGATCGCCGGCCGGATTGCCGGTGGCGTCCGGCACCAGCGAGTTTCCGTCGAAAGTCAGTTCCAGCTCGGGCGACACGAAGTCGAAGCCACGCGCGAGGCCCGCGTAAGCAACCGGATGCCCGGTGATCAACGCGCCGTTGTTCTGCGCGTCGGCCAGCTGCGCGAGCGGCGCGACGTTGGGCCACTCGGCAAAGCGGCTATCGACGATCTCGATGGTCGGCAGCACGACGCCGACCTTCGAGAGCACCTCGTCGCGCGCATAGGCCCGGCCGCGCGGCTCAATGGCCTCGGCGAAGCGGAAAGCGATCTCCAGCTCCACCAGCACCCTGAAGAAGCCCGTATGGATCACCCGCGCGGGCGACGGCAGCACCAGCGAAGCCGGGATCGGCGCACCCGCCGCGGCCCCGCCGGGCGCTCTGGCGCCGATCTTCCACGCCCCCGTCGAATCGCCGAGGCCGGCAATGACAGCCTGCTGGATCGCGTAGGCGGTGGCCGCATCGGGCGGCAGGCTGTCGGGTGGAGGCGCATCGATCGGGCGATGCTGCCGGCGTGCTTCGACGAGGCGGTGCGCGAGGTCGTATTGCGTCATGTCGGTCCTTTATGGCTGGCGCGTTGAGCAGTGGGCCGCTGCGCCGGGTTGCGACAGCGGGATAGCGGGCTCACGGTCCGCGCGCGAACGGCCTGAAAGGGCACTGTCGCCGATAGAAGCCGTCGTCGCGCCCGTCAATGTACCGGATCGCGACGCTTGCCAGGGCGCGGCCGACGATTGTGACCGTTACTTAGTCCGCAAACCATGAAAAAAGACCGCGGTTGCGTGCGCAATCGCGGTCTTTATCGTCATGCTGCGTGGCTGATCCGCCCAGGCATGGTTCCGTCTATTGTTTCATCGGGAACGAATGTTGCAACGCCGATGACCGATCAGAAAGTTTCCCAGTCCTGATCGCTGCCGGCGCTCGCCACTGCCTTGGCAGGCGTTCTCGCCGGCGCGGCGGCAGCCGGCGTTGCCGCGGGCGCGGCGGATGCTCGCGCGGCTGTGACGGGCTGCGCACCCACTTGCGAGGCGGAATGTGACACAGCGTGCGACACCTTGCGTGCGGCCGGGCGAACCGGCGCGGCCACGCGCTTCGGCGCCGCGCTCACCGGCGCCTTGTAGCCGCTTTCTTCGAGCTGGAACACTGCGACCGCGGTACGCAGCTTGCCGGCCTGATCTTCGAGCGAAGAAGCGGCCGCGGCGGCTTCTTCGACCAGCGCGGCGTTCTGCTGGGTCACTTCATCCATCTGGGTGACCGCGCGCGCCACCTGGTCGATACCGCTGCTTTGCTCTTCCGAAGCCGCCGCGATCTCACCCATGATGTCGGTCACGCGCTGCACCGCGCCGATAATCTCGGTCATGGTGCGGCCCGCTTCGTCGACCAGCGCCGAGCCGGACTGCACGCGCTCCACCGAGGTGTCGATCAGCTCCTTGATTTCCTTGGCCGCCGCCGACGAACGCTGCGCGAGACTGCGCACTTCGCCTGCCACCACCGCGAAGCCGCGCCCTTCTTCGCCGGCCCGCGCCGCTTCCACGGCTGCATTCAGGGCCAGAATATTGGTCTGGAACGCAATCCCTTCGATGATCGAAATAATGTCGGCAATCTTTGCCGAGCTCTGATTGATGTCGCCCATCGTGCCGACCACCTGGCCGACCACCGCGCTGCCCTTATTGGCGATCTCGGACGCGTTGGCCGCCAGCGAGCTTGCCTGGCGAGCGTTGTCGGCGTTCTGCTTGACGGTGCCGGTCAGCTCTTCCATGCTCGACGCGGTTTCCTGCAGCGCCGAGGCCTGCTCTTCCGTGCGCGAGGACAGGTCGATATTGCCGGCCGCGATCTGGCGCGTGGCGGTCGCAATCGACTCACTGCCGCTGCGCACCGTGCGCACCGTTTCGGTGAGGTTGTGCTGCATTTTGGCGATGCCTTCAAGCAGGCGCCCCATTTCGTCGCGCGAGGTGACTACGACCGGGCGGCGCAGATCGCCTGTGGCGATGGCGTCGAAATGACCGAGCGCTGCGTCGAGCGGGCGGGCAATCGCGCGGCTGAGGGTCAGGTAAGACAGCACGGCGGCAATCACGCCGACCAGCAGCGCAGCGGCGCTCACCATGCGGAACACTTCGAAATTGCTTTGCGCCGAATCGTAACCTTGCTTCGCCGACGTGAACTGGAACTTGCGCAACGCGTCGTCCGCGCCGGAGAGCTCGTTGTATGTCACCTGCAAGCGCTTCGCACCGTCGACAATCTTGCTCTGGTCGTTGGCCGTGATGATTGCCGCAAACGCGTCCAGTTGCTGATGCAATGCGTCCCGTTTGGCGATGACGTCCTGCGCGAGGCGGTCTTCGTCAGCGTCGCGCGGCAGGTCCATATACTTTTTCCACCATTGATCGGAGCTCGCGCGCATCTCACGCGAGCGCTCGATCGTCGACGCGGCGTCCGGCGTGCCGATCAGGAACGCCGCCCGGTCGAGCGCCAGCCGCTCGCGCGCAGCATACAGTTCGGCGTTGCCGATATCGACCGCGCTCGGCATGGCGTTGGTGAAAGTGTCTTGGTAAGCGTCGTTCGAACGGCTCATACCGAACAGACCGAAAACGCCTGTGGCGACTAACAGCGCGGCAAGAAAAGCCATCGTGAGGCCAATCCGCGCCTTGATCGTGATGCCCTTGTTCAACATGCTTGTTCCTGTACTTAGCAAAAGAGAAGCTGCGTGCGCAGCGCGGGGTAGCGTGTCGCGTCTGCCTACATGGCGCTGATTTGGTGCGGCGCTCTAATACCCAGGTTTACGGCATTCCATCTGCATACTTGAAGGATTTATATGGTATGAAGAAAGACGTTGTAAGCAATTGGAAGAAATTACAAAATACTGACGAGCCGCGTCCGCACGCAGATCACGCGGTTTCCATGCAGTGTTTTTGAACATTCGGGGAAGTGAATTCCGGAAGTCCGGAAAGCCGGACGTGGGCGGGTCAGACGGATTCGAATGAAGTTCGTGCAGGGTTAAACCGCGGTTCGTACGCGGTTCATACGAGGTTCACACGGAACCCCTGGCTTGCGGTGCGCGACAGCATATTCAGGAAGCCGGCGCAAAGCGGTCACGCCCGGGGCTTTGAGCGATTCTCCCGCATGCCCGACAAAGCAAAAAACGACACGAAAGACCGTCCGCGAAGCCATTCAGCTCGCGTCCGGCCACGACTACCTCATGCGGCGCCGGATCTCAGGCCGCCAGATCGCGCCGCGCCACACCGGCCCATGTCGCAGTCGATTCGCGCACGATCAGGCGCGGCGACACCACACGCCGACGCCCCGGCGCGCGTGGCGGGTTGCCTCGCGAGGTCCCCGCGATGCGTTCGATCAGCGTCTGCGCGGCCATATCACCGAGTGCGCGGACCGACTGACCCACCGTCGAGAGCGACGGATAGGTGAATCGTCCCAGTTCGATATCGTCGAAACCGATGATCGAGCAGTCGCGCGGCACGCTGATATTGCGCTCTGCCGCGGCGCGCAGCGCGCCGATGCCCATCATGTCGTTGCCGGCGAAAATCGCCGACGGCCTCACGGTATCGAACAGCTGTCCGGCCGCGCGATGGCCGCCCGTCCCCGAAAAATCACCTTCGACAATCGCACCCGCCGGGATCTCGATGCCGCGCTCCGTCATGGCGCGGATAAAGCCGTGCAGACGCATGGCGCTCACCGCCGTCTTCACGGGCCCGGTGATACAGCCGATCCGCACGTGCCCCAGTTCGAGCAGATGACGCGTCGCAAGATAGCCGCCTTTTTCGTGGTCGATCTGCACCAGATCGGCGTTCACGCCTTCGATATTGCGGTCCACCACCACCAGCGGCTCGCGCGCGTCGGCGAGCGTTTGCGCGAGCACCGCGTCGTCGCCCGCGGAAGCAACGATCAGTCCGTCGATACGCTTTTCCTGCAGCACGCGCAGATAGTTACGCTGCTTGGCCGGATCGTCGTCGGAATTGCAGAAGAACAGGCAGTAGCCGTTGCGCGCGCAACCATCCTCGATCCCGCGCGCCATCTCCGCGAAATACGGGTTCGTACTGTTCGGCACCACCAGACCGATCGTTGCCGTTGCCCGCGCCTTGAGCGAGCGGGCCACCGCCGACGGTACATAGTGAAGCTGACGGATCGCGTGTTCGACCTTCGCGCGCACGTCGGCCGATACCGGCCGTGAGTTGTTCACCACGTGCGATACCGTCGTGAATGACACGCCTGCCACGGCCGCTACATCCTTGATCGTCGCCATAACCTGTTGTTCTCCTGCCTGTTGTTCCCGCCGGCCACGCCATCTGGCGACCCACCGGACGTCTTCATCGAAGACAGACCACACCCATGAATGCTTACGCTTTACCGCTCTTCCAGCACTTCCAGCACTTCCAGCACTTCCAGCACTTCCAGCACTTCCAGCACTTCCAGCACTTCCAACACTTCCAACACTTCCCGCTCCAACTGCTCCAGATCCGCCACGGAGCGGCTGACGGACCGGCCAACGGCGCCACCGTCACGCGCGCTTGCGGCGGCTGCGATAGGTATCCAGCACCACCGCCACCACGATCACCGCGCCGGTGATCATCCGCTTGGTCGGCTCGTTCGCGCCGATCTGCGCGAGGCCTGCCGCCAGCACCGAAATGATCAATACGCCGAAAAACGTGCTGATCACCGAACCGCGCCCGCCCATCAGGCTCGTGCCGCCGATCACCACCGCCGCGATCACCTGCAGCTCCATGCCGACGCCGGCGTTCGGGTCGGCCGCTTCCAGACGCGAAATCTGGAACAGCGCCGCCAGCCCGGCCAGGGCGCCCATCAACGCGAACACAATGACCTTGTAAGGCCGCGGATTGACGCCCGCGAGCCGCACCGCTTCTTCGTTGGTGCCGATGCCGACCAGATAACGGCCGAACACCGTGCGCGTGAGCACGAGTTGCGCGACCACCATCACCGCCACCGCGATCAGGAATGCCGGCGAGATGCCCAGCGCGATCGGATTCGACAGAAAATCGAACGCGTCGCCAATATAGGCGGTGCGCGAATTGGTCATCTGGTACGCCATGCCGCGCGCCGCTTCGAGCACGCCGAGCGACACGATGAAGGACGGAATCCGCCAACCCACGGTCACCGCGCCGGTGACAGCGCCGGTCAGCGCCGCCGCGGCGACCCCGAGCAATGCCGCCGGCAACGGCCCCCAGCCCCACTTCAAGGCCGCCACGCTGACCACGGAGCCCCCCAGCGCCAGCACCGAACCCACCGACAGATCGATCCCGGCGATGATCAGCACGAAGGTCATGCCCACCGACATCACCACCAGATCAGGGATCTGATTGGCGATCGTGCTGAACGTGTCGTAGGTCAGAAAGTGCGAACTCAGCAGCGAGAACAGCACGATCATCGCCAGCAGCGCACCGGCTAGCCCCAGGTAGTTCGAAAAGCCGAGCCGCGTGCCTGCCGGCTTGCCACTGACCAGCGGCGCGGACGGGTCGGCGGGCGGCGGGCGGGTCGTCCCGGCCTGCGGCGCGTCCGTCGGGCCGCCCGATGCCTCATGTGCCGGTCGATCGCTCATGACAGACTCCCTGCTTCATGCGTGCCGGGGGCATGCAGCAACGCCTCGCGGCTGCGGTAGCCAGCGAAAGCCGCGGCCAGCAACGCGTCCTGCGACCATGTGTCGCGCTCGAACACCCCTGTCATGCTTCCCGCGGACATCACGCCGATCCGGTCGCAGATCAGCATCAGCTCGCGCAGGTCGCTCGACACCACGACCAGCGCGCGCCCTTCACGAGCCAGCGCCCCCATCAAGCCATAAATATCGAACTTCGCGCCGACGTCGATGCCGCGCGTCGGTTCGTCGAACAGCAGCACCCGGCAATCGCGCGCCAGCCAGCGGCCGATCACGACTTTCTGCTGGTTGCCGCCCGACAGCTCGCCGACAATCTGCCCCGGCCCAGAACTGCGAATCCGCATCGCGTCGATCTGCCGTTGCGCGAGCGCGTTCTCGCGCTTTGCATCGACAATGCCGTGCCGCGCCACGCTGCCGATATTGCCGAGCGAGACGTTGGCCGCGATCGGCTGCGGCAGCAACAGGCCCTCGCCTTTGCGGTCTTCCGTAATCAGCGCGATGCCGGCCTGCACGGCATCCACGGGCGAAGCAATCTGCACCGGCGTGGGCGGCACGCCCGGCGCGCTCGCCAGCGACACCGTCCCGCCGTCCTTCTGGTCGGCGCCGTAGATCAGCCGCATCAGCTCCGTGCGGCCCGCGCCGATCAGCCCGCTGATGCCAAAAATCTCGCCGGCGCGGACTTCGAACGACACATCGCGCACCACTTTGCCGCGTGTGAGTCCAGCCACTTTCAACAACGGCGCGCCGATGTTGCGCACGCCCAGATCGATCCGCTCGCCCAGTTCCCGGCCAACCATCCATGTGACGATCTGATCGCTCGTCAAATTCGCCATGGCGTCGACATGCACGAGCTTGCCGTCGCGCAGCACCGCGACCTGTTCGGCCACCCGCGCGAGCTCCTCGAGCCGGTGCGAGATATAGACCAGCGCCACGCCGCGCGCCTTCAACCGGTCGATCTGCTCGAACAGCAGGTCGACTTCGCGCGCGGTCAGCATCGCGGTCGGCTCGTCGAGGATCAGCACACGGCAGTCGTCGATCAGATTGCGCGCGATCTCCACCATCTGCTGATGCCCGATGCCGAGTTCGCCGACCAGCGTATCCGGATCGATTGCGTCAAGCCCGACTTGCGCCATCGCCTCGCGCGCGTCCTCGCGCAGCTTCGCGCGGTCAATCCAGCCGAAGCGGAACGCGCCTGCTTGCGGCAGACGGTTCAGAAACAGGTTTTCGGCCACCGACAGCGTCGGCAGCAGGTTCAACTCCTGCATCACCATGCGCACGCCGAGCGCTTCGGCCGCGGTGCGGCTCGCCGGCGCATAGGGCGCCCCGCCGAGGCGCATCGTGCCGGTGGTCGGCTCGACAAGGCCACCGATTATTTTGGATAGCGTACTCTTGCCGGCGCCGTTCTCGCCCGTGAGCGCCAATACCTCACCGGCGCGCAGCGACAGCGACACGTCGGCGAGCACCGGTTCGGCATAGGTCTTACCGATGCCGCTCACAGACAGCACCGCAGGCAAGGCATCGTGATCGATTGAATCCATCGCAATCCTGGTTCCGGAGCTCCCGGCGCGGCTTCACGCGATTCGCTCGCATGAGGCCGCCAACGACAGCCACGTGTCATGCCGGCCCAATGCGCGCAATGCGAGAGGCGCTATCGGCCACGCCCCCTCCCGCCGCGCATCCGCCGTCATGACGCTTACCTCTGGAATTAACGGCGGCGCAGCAGGTTTCTTGAGCGTTTATTGAATTGGCGCGGATTCGCCCGCTTTTTGCCACGCATCCAGCACACCGTGGCGTTAGCGCGAACCCGCGTCGCCGGGTTTACTGCGGTGTTGCTCGCGATGCGTGTTCCGGTGCTTCCGGGTGCTTCCCGCCACTTACCGGTGCTGGTTGCCCAGCGCCTATCTGGTCACCAGGTCACATGGCGTTTCCACCACGCCCGACAACTGCGACTGCTTCTTGTGCTCGCTGATTGCCTTAAGCGCCGTGTCGATCCCGAACACAGCCTGCTTGGCTGCGTACTGGTCGGCGGTGGCGAGGACGCGGCCGTCCTTGAGCATCGGCTTGATCGCGTTGATGTTGTCGTAGCCGACCACCAGCACCTTGCCCTGGCGGCCCGCCGCGCGTACGGCCGAAACGGCGCCGATCGCCATATTGTCGTTGCCGGCGAGGAGCGCCTTCAGATTCGGATACTCATTGAGCATAGCCGACGCCACGGCGTTGCCCTTGTCGATTTCCCATTCGCCCGATTGCACCGATACGACCTTGGCGCCGACGGTCTGCATGGCGTCCTTGAAGCCCGCGGTGCGTTGTTGCGCATTGGTGGTGGTCGACACGCCTTCGATAATGCCGACCTCGTCGCCCGCCTTCAGTTTTTTGGCCAGGTAATCGCCGACCTTCTGGGCGCCCTTGCGGTTATCCGGGCCGACAAACGGCACATTCAGATCTTTCGACTTGAGCACGTCCGGGTCGAGCCGGTTGTCGATATTCACAACGATGATGCCCGCGTCGACGGCTTTCTTGACCACCGGCACCAGCGCCTTCGAGTCGGCCGGGGCCAGCACGATCGCATCGACCTTCGAGACGATCATCTGTTCGACGATCCTGATCTGGTTCGCGGTGTCGGTCTCGTCCTTGATGCCGTTGGTGATCAGGTCGAATTGGGAGGCGTTGTGCTTCTGATAGTCCTTCGCCCCGGTTTCCATGGTCAGGAAGAACTCGTTCGCGAGCGACTTCATCACCAGCGCGACCCTTGGCTTATGGGCAGCCGCGCTTTGCGCGTAAGCGGAGGAAAACGGTAAAGCGGCGGTAGCGGTGACGAGAACGGCGGCCGCCAGGATGCGGCGGCGAATGCGATGGCTCATGCGTCTCTCCAGGATTTGTCAGGCTCGCGCTCGAGCCGTATTTTTAGTTTCACGCAAACGTTTGCGAGGCCTATTCTCAGCGTGCCTGATTCGGACTGTCAACGATTCGCGGTGTTGCGGTGCACCCGCACGCAGAACCTGCGTGAATACGGCGCGCTCGCTGGATTCGATCCGGCGCGGCGGCTAAGCCCACCGCCAGGCTGCTTATCGGCAAGGGTTCCTCGGTTGATCCGTGCGTGGCAAATTTGCCGCCGGCTGCAAACTTCGCGGCCGGCGGGCCGTCTATGCTGGACTTTTATTGCGCACGATGCAAGCGGGAACCACAGCGGAGAACGGCGCGGGACGATAAGCCGCCGGCCTGTCAAAGCCAATCGGCCTTGCGAAAACGCCAGTACAGGACCACATCCACGGCCAGCATCACGATCAGACAGATCGGATAGCCGAACTTGCTATGCAGCCCGGGGATGCTCTCGAAGTTCATCCCGTAGATGCCGGCGATCATGGTCGGCACCGCGAACAGGGCGGCGAACGAACCGAGCCGCTTGGTCACTTCGCTCTCGGCCAGCGAGATCATCCCCAGATTGACCTGCACCGCGGTCACGACCATTTCGCGCCGGCCGTCGATGGTTTTGACGATCCGCTGGAGATGGTCGTAGACGTCGCGAAAATAAGCCTGCATGCCTTCACAGATGCTCGGAATGCGACCGCCCGTCAATTTGCCGATCGCTTCCTGCAAGGGGGTGATGTGGTGCTGCAAGATCACGAGACGGCGTTTCAGCGAGTACAGATCCTCGATGATCGCCCGCGACGCCGCCGAACTGTTGCGCTCGAAAATGCGGTCTTCGAGCGCTTCAATCTCGGTGTTCATCGCCTCGATGATCGGAAAGTAACGATCGACGATGTCGTCGGCCAGCGCGTAGAGCACGAACGCCGAGCCTTCCTTGAGCAATTGCGGCTCGCGCTCGCAACGGGCGCGCACGTTCTGGAACCCGGTGCGCGTGCCGCGGCGCACCGACAGCACATAGTTGTGCCCCACGAACACGTCGACTTCGCCGATCAGCAGTTCGCCCTCTTCATCCATTTCCACGGTATGCATGACGGCGAACAGCGACTCGTCGTACTCCTCGATTTTCGGACGCTGATGACCGTTCTGCACGTCCTCGATCGCGAGTTCGTGCAAGCCGAACTCGTCTTTCATCACGGCCAGTTCTTCTGGCCCCGGGTCTTTCAGCGCGACCCAGACGAAGCACTCGGGCCGCGCCACGTAGTCGCTGATGCTCTCGATATCGATGTCGCCCAGCTTCCGGCCGTCCTGGTAGGCGGCGCAATTGATCAGCATGTTTGGATTACCTTGAAAACGGAGCAGGCCGGCCCGCTTCGCACCGTACCCAGGCCCGGTGGCCGGTCTGCATGAACGAATACACGACAGCCGCCATGTTAAGGGCTCTGCGTGAACATCATGTAGCCAATTGTTAAACCGGGCGGTTGAGCCTCGCAGCTAAACCTGGCGCGGCGGCGGGCGCAGTTCGCCGTGGTCCGGCGCAAGCCGGCGCCGCGCCCCACGCTACCGGGCAACTCTGCGCAAAACGATGCGGTGATCGTCGCCGAAGTTGATCGACGCATGGTTCGTGTAGCGCGTATCCGCCGTGACCGTGAAGTGCATCTCCACGACCGGATCGAATTGCGTGGAGACGCCGATGCGATGCACGCCCGGGCTGAGATAGAACACCACATGCTCGCCGTTCATCAGATCGGTGACCTGGTCGCCGTCGATGTACACCAGGGCGTCGCGAAACCGGACGATCACGTCGCGGGAACGTTCGCGCCGCACGTCGACGGCGACCAGTCCGGCCCCTGGCTGCGTGTAGCCGGGCTGGACGATACGCGTTGGCGGCACCTCCTTGAACGCAACGGGTTCGGCAGGCGTCGACGCGCAACCGGCGAGCGACGCGACAGCCAGCGCAAGCAGCGCGGCTTTGCAGTGGAAGTGCTGGCGCATCGGCATGCTGGGTCTCCCGTATCTCTGGTGCTGTTGCTGGTGCTGTTGCTGGTGATATGACGCGTGTTCCTGTTATAGGCGCATTGCGTCATCCTGGCTGAATGGCCGGGCGACGTGCCCCTCTTGCACCAGAGCGCGTTCTTCTTCATGATCGCTGCAAAGTGCCGCGCTGTGGGCGCCGCGCGCTGCGGATTTACCCTCGGATCCACCGCGTGCTACCTTTGTTTGCCAGCAAGTTTGCTTCTCTGTACCGGCTATGCGCAATGCTTCAGCGTCTGCCTCGCCGGACCTACGATCAAGGAGACTGCAATGTGGTATTTCACCTGGATTCTCGGCATCGGCGTGGCCTTGGGCTTCGGCATCATCAATGTGATGTGGCTGGAGGCCAGCGGCAAGTTCGCGCGCGATCCGCAAATCGCAGGCACGCCGCCCGCCACGCCTGAGGACACGCCTTCGTGACTCATCTGGTTTTCTTCTGTGGTCACGCGGGCACCGGCAAGACAAGCCTCGCGAAGAAGCTGATCGGCCCACTCATGCAGGCAAGTTCCTCGCCCTTCTGCCTGCTCGACAAAGACACGCTGTTCGGCGGCTACAGTGCGGCCGCCATGGGCATGCTGACCGGCGACCCGAACGACCGCGACAGCCCGCTTTTCCTCCAGCACCTACGCGACCCTGAGTATCGCGGCCTGCTCGACACCGCCCGCGACAATCTCGAGATCGGCGTCAGCGCGCTGGTGGTCGGCCCGCTCTCGCGGGAAGTACGTGAGCGGCGCCTCTTCGATCGCGCGTGGCTGGGCATCGGCGCGGACGTCACGCTGCGGGTGGTGTGGGTCACCACATCGGAAGAGACGGCGCATCAGCGTATCGTCGATCGCGGCAATCCGAACGATGCCTACAAACTCGCGCATTGGGACGAATATCGGCAACGCCGCTTCGTACCGAGCGGCGAGATCTGCGAAGATCTGCTGATGTTCGACAACACCGCACCGACCCGCGCGGATTACGAAGCGTTGCTCGCGCGGTTGGTGGACGAGCCGTATGCGGCGTCTGCGATGCCGCCGCTGCCTGTGTAGCGAGCCGTGTTACCGCACGTGTTGCAACCCGTGTTGCACCCGCGTTTCAAACGCACAACGCCCCGCAATGCGGGGCGCTGGCGTTCATGAAACAGCCTTCTACGAGGCTTCTTCGTTGCTCGCGGCCGTCACTGCCGCGTTGTCGCACGGCCCCCGGTTTTGAGCCTCGTCTGGGTCTTCAGTGCGCTAGTCGCGGCTTATACCGTTGCCATCGCATCCAGCGACTGCCCTTCGTACAACTGGCCAAAGCGGTTCGAGAGGAAGTCGCGCAGCGAGACCTGTTCCTGGCGCACGAAACCGCTTTGCGGCAGCTTCTTCTCGCGGAACAGATCGAGCACCGCGCACATCGCGCCAGCCGTGGTGATCTGGATCGCGCTCATCGGCACGCCGCACACTGTCTTCGCGAAAATCTTGCGGGTGAACACTTCCTGCACCAGCTGGCCGTCACGTATGCCGCTCACGGTGATGAACACCAGCACGACGTCCTGCGCGGTCGAGGGCACCGAACGGCGCATGATGGTCTTGAGCGTATCGCGGTCGCTCGCAAGACGCAGATCTTCCAGCAGGAACTGCATCAGGTTGCGGTGGCCGGGATAGCGTACCGACTTGTAGTCGAGCGATTCGACCCGGCCCGACAGCGTTTCGCATAACGTGCCCAGGCCGCCGGATGTATTGAAGGCTTCGTACTCGGTCCCGTCGAGCGAGAAGTGTTCGAGACCTTCGAGCGGCTGCACCCACTGCGTGCGGCTGTCGCGAATCGCTTCGCAGGGCTGGCAGTATTCGTTGATCAGACCGTCGACGCTCCACGTCAGGTTGTACTTCAGCGCGTTGGTCGGGAACTCCGGCAGCGCGCCCACGCGCATCTTGACGTCGCGGATTTCGGTGAAACGGTTCGCCAGTTCGTGCGCGGCGATACCGATGAAACCCGGCGCCAGACCGCACTGCGGCATGAAGGCGTGATCGGCGGAGTCGGCGATCTCGCGGATCGCGTGGGTAGCGCGCACGTCTTCAGTCAGATCGAAGTAATGGACGCCCGCGCCCTTGGCTGCCGAAGCCACATTCACCGCCAGGTAATACGGCAGCGCGTTGATGAGCGTATCGAAGCCCTGAATGGCAGCGCGCAGCGCGGCGGCGTCGGCGGAATCGACGCGGCGGGTCGGGATACCCTGGGCGGCGAGCTTATCGAGCGCATGTTGATCGCGGTCGAACGCGACAACGTCGTAGTCGCCAGTTTCGCGCAACATATGGGCGATGGTGTGACCGATCAAACCTGCGCCAACAATGGCTACTTTCATGCGCTTCTCCTTATTCTCTGTCTGCTGTCTCCAGCTTGGGAAGTGCGCGGCGCTTAGGCGCCACGCCCGGCGGGCTGAACCCTTGAGACACAGTTTAGGGAGAAGCAAAAACAGTTCATACGCGCAAAATGCTGCGCTATGACCATGATTTTCGACGTTATGACGACACAATTAGTCGATACGTCGAAAACACGTTAAAACGGCGTAAAAATTGGGCGGTGCAATCACACCATGCCGCGGTCGATCTTGCGCGCCAGAATGATCGACGTCGTGGTTCGCTCCACACCTTCCAGTCCGCCGATCTCGTCCAGCAGATCGTTGAGGCGGTCGGGCGAATCGGCGCGCAGCCACGCGACATAGTCGAACTCGCCGCTCACCGCGCATAGCAGTTGCACCTCGGGCATCTTGCCGAGACGCTTCTGCACGGCCGGTCCGTACTTCGGCGCGATGATGATGCCGACGTACGCCTGAATGCTCGAGTCGAGCACGTCCTGGCCCAGCCGCACGCTATAGCCGCCGATCACGTTGCTGCGCTCGAGCCGCGCGATCCGGGCGATCACGGTAGTACGCGCCACATCCAGTTGGCGCGCGAGATTGGCGACACTCTCACGGGCGTTGGCCTGCAGCGCCGCAACGAGGTTGCGGTCGAGTTCGTCGAGTTGGTCGAGGCGCGGTGGTCTCATCGGGGGCAAGAAGTTGGTCAGAAGTGAAGCGGATTATCGCGCGTCCCGGGTATCGGGCGGCAGGCAGAGGAACCCTGAAGCATCACACGCCGAACCGCTCGATCACGAAATCGATGAAGCTGGTGAGCTTCGGCGTGGCGCGGCGATCACGCGGATAGACCAGATGAACGGGCGCGCCCTCGGGCAAATAGTCCTCCAGCACCGACACCAGTTCGCCGCTGGCGATCTCTCTGGCGAGCAGCGCTTCCGGCTGCAACACCAGCCCGAAACCACGCAAGGCGGCAACCTTGAGCGCCTGGCCGTTGTTCGCCCGGAACCGTCCCGCGCGCAACTGGTTTTCGTCGGCGGTCTCGCCGCCCAGCCGCCACAAACCCTCGCGGCCCCAATGCAGAAAACCCAGACATTCATGCTGCATCAGATCGGCCGGCGTGCGGGGCGTGCCCGCGCGCGCCAGATAGGCCGGCGACGCGCAGGCACGCATCCGGTACGGCTTCAAGGGCCGCGCGACGAAACTGGAATCCGGCAAATGGCCGATTCGCACCGACGCGTCGAAGCCCTCTTCCACCAGGTCGATCACGCGATTCGACAAATCCAGTTCGAGGCTCACGTCCGGCCACGCGGTCAGATAGTCGGTCATCGCCGGGGCAAACACTTCGACGCCGTACGTCAGCGGCACCGTCACCTTCAGCACGCCGCGCGGCGCGGCTGCCATTGCCTCGGCGAGGGACTCCGCCTCCTTGACGTCCGTCAGAATGCGTCGGCACTGCTCGTAATAGTGACGGCCGATTTCCGTCAGACTCTGACGGCGCGTGGTGCGCGTCAGCAGCCGCGTTGCAAGCCGAGTTTCAAGCGAGCGAATGTGCTTGCCCACCATTGCCGACGAAATGTCAAATCGTTCGGCCGCCGCCGTGAGACTGCCCGCTTCGACCACCGCGACGAAGATTTCCATGCTGACGAATTTGTCCACCCGCTATTTCCTGATCGTTTCGGTTGTAAGCGTTTGTCGCACTGCAACCGCAGTGTAGGGATATCGTGATACTAATAGCGGCGACGGCGAAGTGGGCAGCCGGTCGCCTTGCGTCGCCATGCCGATGCACGTTAGGCCGCTCGCCATGCTCGCCTTGTCCCAATTCGAACAGACATCAGGAGTTTCGATGAAAAAAGCACTCGTAATGCTGGCCACCGCAGTCGCCATGAGCGGCGCGTTCGCACAAACCTCCGCGCCGGCTTCGGCACCGACCAGCGCCTCGGCACCCGCCGCAAAAGCCGGCCACGAGCGCAATGTCGAAGACCGCATCACCTACCTGCACACGAAGTTGAAGATCACGCCGGAGCAGGAGACGCAGTGGAACGCATTCGCCGACGTCATGCGCAACAACGGCGAAACGATGGGGCAATTGTTCCAGCAGCGCAAGGCCGCAACGAACCTGTCGGCGCTCGACGACATGAAGCAATATGCAACGATCGCACAAGCCCACGCGGACGGCATGAAGAAACTGGTCGATGCATTCGACCCGCTGTACACCAGCTTCTCGCCGGAACAGAAGAAGCTGGCCGACGCAACGTTCCATCAGGGCGGCCCTGAAGGCGGCGCCCATCACCACGGCAAGGGCGGTGCCAAGAAGGCGCCGGCGGCTGAGTAATGAGGTGATGAAGCTGCGGTTGCAACGCCGCAGTTGTACTACCGCGCTCGTGAAGCCGTCAGCGCTTCACGAGTGCGGCTTCACGGCGCATCAGCTTGATTGCACGCGGCGCGCAAATCCGCGCCGCGTGAGCAGTTTTTTGCCCTTGCGGACAATCCCAGCCGCCGCGAATGGCAAAAGAAGCCCATCGGCAAATGCATCTGGCATGATTGCGGGTATGTGGCGTCAAGACGCAAAGTCTCGGCGCGGCAGTCAATCTCTCCATACCCACTGGCTTCATGACCGAACTCAAAAATCTCGATCTGAGTAACGATGCCGACGCCCAGCGCGTCGTCAAAAACGAAACCGTGAACGTCGAGTTCGCCGCTATCGAAGGCGAGCTGATGAGCCTGGAAGGCCCGAATCGCTATGCCGTTGGCGACGCGCTGATCACCGGCTCGACCGGCGACCGCTGGGTCGTCTCGCGCGAACGCTTCGACGCCAAGTACCTGCCGGAAGACACCGCTCTCGCTCACGGCGAAGCGGGCGCATACCGCAACCGGCCGGCCGTCGTGCTGGCCAAACAGATGAACGAAGCGTTTTCACTGGCCCGCTCAGCGAGCGGTGGCGATGTGCTGCACGGCGCCGCCGGCGACTGGATCATGCAGTACGCCCCTGGCGACTACGGCGTTGTGCAGGCCGCCCGCTTTGCGAAGGTCTATCGGCTCGCCGATTGAGTTAAGCAAACTCGTCGCCGAGATCCACCGTCACATCGCGCGGCACCGCTTCGCCGTTCGCATACTGCTCTTCGAGCGAGCCGATGCTCGCTTCGACATACGCCCGCAACACCGCGAAACTCCGGCCACGCAGCCGTGCCGGCAACGCGCGATAACGCGCCAGCGCCGCCGGCGCAATCACCACGCTCATGACAATGCGGCGCGCGGTCGAGCCGAAGCGCATGGCAACCCAATGAATCGCCAGGGTCGGCGTGCCATCTTCGGCTGCACGCTGAATAAACTGCGTCTGCTCGGGAAACAGATCGCTGATGACGCGCGCCAATTCCTCGAACTCGGGGTTCGCGCAGTCGTATTGGTAAGCTTCTTCCATGAGATGTACCGAAAGGATGAGCCTGATCGGCGTACCGAAACGGTACGCCGGAAGTTAGAACGTCACAAAGGGGCCGTGTGGCAAATAGCTAAACAGCGGCTAATGAGCGGTCAATGAGCGGCTAACGATTGGCCGGTAAGTGGCCAACAGCAGACTCACGCGGCAACCGCCGGACGGCGGAACACCCTGAACAGCAAGCCCGTGACAATCACCGCCCCCAGTGCATACACGCCGTCCACCGCGGCGAGCGGCACGAGTTGCGCCTGGAACAGCGCGGCCGGCACGTCGACCAGCGCATGCAACGCAATCGCGAGCGGCAGGATGCCACGCCAACCCGCCCGTACGCCGCGCCACATCAGCACCGACAAACCGATCTGGAACACCAGCGCGGCCACCCTTTCGAGCGCGAAAATACCGGCCGTCTGCGGCGTCAGGCTGGCGAGGATCAGATGGATGCGCATCAGCGAATCGGTCGGCAGATTGCTCAGGTAGCCGTCCAGCTCGCCGCGATTTTCGAAGACAGCGAACAGGATCCATTGAATCTGCACCAGCACGCCGACGAGCCACGCCTCCGCGCCGCCGTGGCCGAGGCCATAGGTCAGCGCCGTGCCGTCACCCGTGCCCGCGCTGGACGTGCCCCTCGCCGCCGCGCGCTTCAGTAACAGACGCATCCCGATGAAACGCCCCACCTCCTCGCAGACTCCGGCCACCAGCGCGCCATACACCACGAAGGCCAGCGGATTGGACAGGAAGGTGGCGCTAGTTTCGTTCCGATGCAGCACGTAGTCGTTCAGCGCGCGCTCGATCACCATCGCGAACAAGGCGAACACGGCAATGCCGGTGATCGCGTCGCGGGGGTTCAGCGCAAGCGGCCGGCGCAGCCGGCGATAGATCAGAAACGGTAAGGCAGCGACGAACAGCGTCGCGACAGCGAGGCTCGACAGGGTAAGCGGTGCAACAACCATGAGTTTCCTTGCGTTTGCCCGGCGCGCACCCGCTGCGCGCCGCAGCCCGAATGATCGCAGATCAGCGCGAAGTCAGCGCAAAGTTGACGCGCGGACGATCAATTCGCCTGGCAGAAGGCAGTCGCGCGCGCTGGTTTGAACCCCTTCGATGCGCTCATGGAGGAACTCGACCGCGCGGTAGCCGATCTCGTACGTCGGCTGGCGGATCGTGGTGATGCCGGCCAATTCGGCCCAGTCGGGATCGTCGATCGACAGCAGCGCGACGCGTGCCTGCCAATCGGCACCGTAGCGCGCTTTCAGATGCAGGGCGAGGCATAGCGCGACCGGCGCGTTGGCCGCGAACAAGGCAATGCGGCTGGATCTGGCGGTGGCGTTGTATGGGGCATTGCCTGTGGCCTCGTCCATAGCGTTGCGTGCCGCGCCATCTGTCGCACGGGCCATGGCGCCGGCGGGATCGCTCGCTGCATCGATGGCGCGGTCCAGTTCGGCGAGGGCGCGCTCCACGGCTGCCGGCTCCGCAAGGTTCAACACCAGCGTATGCCCACGCGCGCCGCGCGTACTGCCTTCGCCCTTACCGTCCCTTGTGCCGCCTTCGCTTGTGCCGCCCTCGTGGCCCTTACCGCCCGCGCCGCTCATCACCTCGCGAAACGCCGCCTCGCGCAATTGCCGCGAACTGACCTGCTCGAAGGGCTGCACGACGAACCAGATGTCGTCGAAACCATTGTCGAGCAAATGCCGCGTGCCGAGCTCAGCGGCCGCCCGGTTGTCCAGCCCGACCATGTCGGCGACAAGCCCCTCCACCGAACGGTCGACCAGCACCGCTGGAATTCCGCCGCCGCCCACCGGCCGCAGCGTTTCCTCCCGCACGCCGAGCGCGTTGACGATCACGCCTTCCACGCGATACGTGGTCAGCAGTTGCAGATAGCGCCGCTCCATTTCGACTTCGTTCGCCGCGTGGCAGATCAGCGGCATCAACCCGAGCGCGTGGCAGGCGGCTTCCACGCCTTGCAACACTTCGACGGTGTACGGATTCGTCAAGTCGGCGAGCAGCATGCCGATCAGGCGATTGCGGCCACGCTTGAGGCCCCGCGCCATCTGGTTCGGCTGATAGTCGAGACGTTCGATCGCCGCTTCGATGCGCGCGCGCAATTCCGGCGACAGCACGCTCATCTCGCCATTCAGGTAGCGCGAGATGCTGGTCTTGCCGGTGCCGGCTTCGCGCGCGACGTCGGTAATCGTCGCGCGGCGCGCGGCGGCAACGGGTGTCATGCTCATTGCTTCAGCACTTCGCGGTTGACGATATTGGTGGCGAGCGTTCCTTCGAGCGCGGCCACGAGGTTTTCCGCCGCATTGCGCGCCATCGCATGGCGGGTCTCGTGGGTCGCCGAGCCGATATGCGGCAGCGCGACCACGTTCGCCATTTTCAGCAGCGGCGAATCGGCCGGCAACGGTTCGGTTTCGAACACGTCCAGACCCGCGCCGTGAATCGTGCCGTTTTGCAGGGCTTCGATCAACGCCTGCTCATCGACCGTGGCGCCGCGCGACGCATTGATCAGAATCGCGCTCTTCTTCATCGATCTGAATTCGGCCGCGCCGATCATGTGCTTCGTCTCGGGCGTAAGCGGCACCTGCAGACAAACAAAGTCGGCGGTGGCGAGCAACTCCGCCAATTCGACGCGACGCGCACCGTAAGCCTGTTCCGCCTGCGCGTTTGCGCTGCGATTCGTGTACAGCACTTTCATGTTGAAGCCGAGTGCCGCGCGCCGCGCGACCGCGCCGCCGATCCGTCCCAGCCCGACGATGCCGAGCGTCTTGCCCTGCACGTCGACGCCGAAAAGCGCGGGTCCGATGCTGTGCTGCCACTGGCCGGCCTTCACCCACTCCGCAAGTTCGACCACGCGCCGCGCCGATGCAAGGATTAGCGAAAACACCGTATCCGCCGTGGACTCGGTCAGCACGTCAGGCGTGTGCGCGAGCACGATACCGCGACGCGTGAGGTCGGCAACGTCGAACTGGTCGAAACCCACCGAGATGGTCGACAACGCCTTCAGCCGGCTCGCGCCTTCAAGCATCGCCGGGGTGATTTTCACGCTCGAACCGATGCCGCCGTCCGCCTCCTTCAAGGCGGCGACAAACGTGTCGTGCTGCGCAGGGTCGACCTGCACGACTTGCGCGTGTTGTTGCAGATACGCGAGCACGTCCTCGGGCAACGACTTCCAGACGACAATCTTCTTCATCAGCTTATTTTCCTTGCAACGGTGTAGCGAGCTTGGCACCCGGATTCTGCGGCTGCGCCTGTGGCTTGACGATCAACGTCAGAATCACCGCGGCGACCAGCGCCACGCTCATGAACGCATACGATGCCGCGGGTGTTCCGGTCGCGCCATTCAGATAGCCGACCACGTACGAGCCGACGAACGAACCGAGTGCGCCCATGCTATTGATCAACGCCATCGCGCCGCCCGCAACGTTCCTCGGCAGCAGCTCCGGCACGATCGCGAAGAACGGCCCATACGGGGCATACATTGCACCGCCGGCGATCACCAGCAGCGCGTACGAGATCCAGAAGTGCGTGGAGCCGAGCGCGTAGGACGCCGCGAACGCGATCGCGCCGACCAGCAGGAACGGCCACACGAACACTTTGCGGCGGTTGAGTTTATCCGATGCCCACGAAGCCGCAAGCATGGCGATCGTCGCGGCCAGATACGGCAGCGCCGAGAGCCAGCCGGTTTCGACCATGCCGAGCGTCGAACCGTTCTTCAGGATCGACGGCAGCCACAGCACGAAACCATACACGCCGATGCTCCAGCAGAAATACTGCGCGCACAGCTTGATGACCGCGGGCGTGCGAAACGCCTCGCTGTAATTTCGCACTGGCTTGATCGCGGCCTGTTCGGCGCGCAGGGTTTCGGCGAGCTCGTCCTTTTGCTGCTGCGTGAGCCACGACACCTGCTGCGGCTTGTCCTGCACGATGAACCACCAGCACACCGCCCAGATGATCGCGGGCGCGCCTTCGGCGATGAACATGTGGCGCCAGCCGAACGAGTGCACCAGATAGCCGGATACCACCGACATCCACAGCACCGTGACCGGATTACCGAGAATCAGGAAGGTATTGGCCCGCGAGCGCTCGCTCTTCGTGAACCAGTTGCTGATGAAAATCAGCATTGCCGGCATCACCGCGGCTTCGACTACGCCAAGCACGAAGCGGATCACCATCAGCGAGGGAATATTGCTGACCATGCCCGTCAGCGCCGCGCAACCGCCCCACAGGATCAGGCTCCAGAACACGAGCTTTTTCACGCTGCGGCGTTCCGCGTAAATCGCGCCGGGAATCTGGAAGAAGAAATAGCCGAGAAAGAACAACGCGCCGATCAGCGACGAGAGTCCTTTGCTGATGCCGAGATCCTGGTTGATGCCGGCGGCCGAGGCGAAACCGAAGTTCGCGCGGTCGAGGTAAGCCAGACTGTACGTGATGAATACGATCGGCATGATCGTCCACCAGCGGCGAATCGCAAGCGATGAAGTCATGAAAGTCTCCTTTGTCGACCAGAGTTGGCGCTTTAGCGCCTACTCGGGTCCCATGCAAAGCTGTCGACCGTAGTTAGCGCTTTAGCGCCTACTCTGGTCCCCTACAAGCCAGTTGCCAACGGTTTCCCGAAGCAACGATGGACGGTCACCGGGCGCTGTTCGGGCGCTCTTGCTGTTATCGAACCAGCCAATGCTGACCAGTACTGCATGCACCCCGTGCTGCGCGGTGCGTGGCGCACCCGCGCTCAGGCCGCGGTGACGACGCGCGGCGCGTCGGCCAGTTCGAGCGCATCGAGTTCGGCACGGCTCGGCAGGCCTTCCGAATCGCCGATCACCTGGATCGCCAGGGCGCCGATGCGATTGCCGCGCGCCACCGCCAGCGGCAAGCTCTTGCCTTCCAGCAGCGCGCTGACCACGCCGACCGCGAAGCCATCGCCCGCGCCGACCGTGTCCACCACCTTCGCGACCGGCTGACCGGCAATCACGGCGGCATTGTCGGCAGTGCGAAAGTACGCGCCTGCTGCGCCGAGCTTGATGATCACGCCGCGCGCGCCCTGGTCGAGATAAAACTTTGCGATGTCGTCCGGCTGCGTATAACCGGTCAGGATTTCCCCTTCGCCGATGCCGGGCAGCACCCAGTCGGCCAGTGCGGCGAGCGCATTCAGCCCTTCGACCATCGCGGCGCGCGAAGGCCATAGCGTCGGGCGCAGATTCGGGTCGAACGAAATGGTTTTGCCCGCAGCACGCATTTCACGCGCCAGGTGGAAGGCAAGTTCGCACGAACTCGCCGAGATGGCCGGCGCCACGCCCGTCAGGTGAAGGTGACGCGCGGGCAGCACGTAATCGGCCGCGTAGTCGGCCAACGACAGGTGGCTCGCCGCCGATCCTTTGCGGAAGTACTCGACGGCCGGATCGCTGCCGTCGTCGTTCTTCGACTTCAGCTGGAAACCGGTCGGATAGCGCTCGTCGGTGGTGACGCAGCGCTGGTCGATGCCTTCTTTCGTCAGCGTGTCGCGCACGTACTGGCCGAACGAATCCTGGCCGACCCGGCTCATCCAGCCCACCTTGAAGCCCAGCCGCGACAAACCGATCGCCACGTTCAGATCGGCGCCCGCGACGCGCTTGGTAAATTGCCCCACGCCGGCAAGTGCGCCGGTTTCGGCGGCCACGAACATGGCCATCGCTTCGCCGTAGGTGATGACGTCGAGTGCTGCGTTTGTGTTGCTCATGCTTCGCTCCTGCGGATTCCTGCGTTTTCCCGCGTGTTCCCGCGTTTTCCCGCGGTTTCCTGCGTTTTCCTGTTTACCGCGCTTTCCTGCGACTGCTCTCTCAGGTCCTGCGCGCCGCTTACGCGGCGGCCAGCCACGCGACGTAATGCGCCGCGTCCGCCTCGATACGGCTCGCATCGAAGGGAAATTCAATGCCGCGCGGCACGTGGCGCGGCAGCTTGTCGAGCACCGCGGCGAACTGTGTGTCGCCGGCAGCCGGCGCGGCGGCAAAGCGCCGTGCGCCCTCGCCCACCGCCGTCTTGCAATGGATATATTCGACGTGTGCGGCCAGCATCCCGGCGGCATCGAGCGGCGCGACATCGCGCCATGCCCAGTTGCCGATGTCGAAGGTCATGCCGAGGACACCCGCGTGGCCTTCGCGCTTCAGCGCGTCGAACAGGCCAATGAATTGCGCGAGCGAGCCGCCCTCGGCCAACTGGCCGTTTTCGACGACGAGCCGCACGCTCGCACCGCGCAGTTGCCCGGCAATTGCCGCGCCATGGGCCTCGGCTACGAAGCCGCCGAGTTGCAGCTTCACGAAACGCGCGCCGAACGCGGTCGCTTCGTCGAGCGCGAGGCGCAGTGCGCCGGCGTCGAGTTGTCCGTCGGACAGGTACAGCGAAGCGGGGGTCGAATAGACCGACCACAACCCGAGTTCGGCGATCGATCGACCGAGCGCGCGCAGTGCCTGCGGCGCGGCATCGGCGTCATCCGCGAACAGTTCGCGGCGCACTTCAAAAGCCGCGGCGCCTGCCTGTTTGCTCGCACCAGCCCACTTCAGATGACCGTCCTTGCGGACCGCGTCCATTCCGAAGGCGCTTGCGACGATCACCACGCCCACTGTCTCAGCCATGTCGAATTTACTCAAACCTGTGCCATATCAGCATCTGACTGGCGTTTGGAACCGGTTCCAAATGAATTTCGAAAAAAAACGCCGAGGCGCTTGCGATGCCCGAATAGTGCGCCGAGCGCGGCGTCATGCACCATAGTGGAAATCCCCAGGCCGCGCCGATCAGGCGCCATCCGCGAGACAAAGCGCGAGGAACTGCTCAACCACTCGCGACGGGGCACTCGCATGCGGCACCAGAATCGAGAGCCGCCGTGTCAGCGGCTCGGGACCCAACGAGAACAGACACAGCGCACCGTCTTCGTGCCGCATCGACATCGCCGAGACGAAACCGATACCCATCCCCGCTCGCACCGCCTCCTTGACGCCTTCCACCCCGGCAATCTCCAGCGCCACGCGCATCGGCACGCCGGCCCGGGCAAACGCCCGCTCGACGATCTGCCGCACGCCCGAGCCGGCTTCGCGCAACACCAGCGGATGCGAGCCGAAGGCCGCCAGTTCCACCCGCCCGTTGTTCATGCCCGAGCCGACCGCCTGCGCCAGCGGATGCGTGCGCGGCATGATCGCGACGATCTCGTCCTCACGCCACGCATGCACCGCGGTGTCCGGCGGCAGATCCTCGCCGACCGGCCCCTCGATCATCGCGATATCCACCGAACCCAGCGCGCTGACGATTTCCGTGGTGTTGCCGTCGGCGGTATGCAGCGTCACCTCGGGATAGCGGCGATGAAAGTCGGCGATCAGGTACGGCAGCAGATAGCTCGCCGGCGTGGTGCTCGCGCCGATCCGCAAGGTGCCCTGTTCGAGGCCGCGCAGCGCGTCGCGATACGCATGCGCCTGCCGCCACGTATCGCGCAAGCGGGTCGCATAGCTGGCAAGTTGCTCGCCGGCGGGCGTGAGGCGCACGCCGCGCCCGTCGCGCAGGTAAAGCGGCTCGCCGAATTCGTCCTGCAGCTGGCGCAATTGTCCGGACACGGCCGGCTGCGATAAATGCAGCGCCACAGCCGCCCGGCTGATGTTGCGGTGTTCGGCAACGGCGGCAAACGTTATAAGTTGGTCCGGGGTCATGATGGAGAAAGTATCCGTGCAGCTGATACTTTACATTCTAAATCATGATTTTTCATATCGATATATCTAATTTAGGATTAGGCCTATCGAATCAGAACAGCCATAGGAAGGCACTACGCCATGTCCACCGCTCACCTCACCGCTGCCGCCACACCCGCCGGGTCTTCCTCGACCCGCGGCCAGCTCAACGGCATTCTCTTCGTGGCGCTGTTCGCCGCTGCCGTGACTCGCATCGCGGCGATCCCGGCCATCGCAGGCCTCGGTTTGAGCCCGCTGATCGTCGGCATCGTGGCGGGCGCCATCTACGGCAACGCGTTGCGTGACGGCATGCCGGAAAGCTGGGCGGCCGGCATCAACTTCTCGGCGCGCAAACTCCTGCGCATCGCCGTGGCGTTTTTCGGCTTGCGCGTCAGCCTGCAGGAAATCGCTCAGGTCGGCCTGCCCGGTCTCGCCGAATCGGTGCTGATCGTTGTGAGCACGCTTGCGATCGGCACCTGGGCCGGCATGAAGATCATGAAACTCGACCGCGACACCGCGCTCCTCACGGCCGCAGGCAGCGCCATCTGCGGCGCGGCTGCCGTGCTCGCATTCGAGTCGACGCTGCAATCGAAGCCGCACAAGAGCGCCATGGCCGTGGGCAGCGTGGTGCTGTTCGGCACCCTCTCGATGTTCCTGTACCCGGTGCTGTTCAAGGCGGGCTGGCTGCATCTCGACACGGTTGGCGCGGGGCTGTTCTTCGGCGGCACGATTCACGAAGTGGCGCAGGTGGTTGGCGCGGCGAGCAACGTGAGCCCCGAAGCGACTCACATCGCGACCATCGTCAAGATGACCCGTGTGATGCTGCTGGTGCCGGTGCTGCTGGCCGTGGGCATGTGGGTGAACCGCCCGGCACGCAACGCCGCCACGGCGACGGCTGAAGACGGCAAGCACCATGCGCCGCGCAAGCTGGCGATTCCCTGGTTCGCACTCGGCTTCCTCGCCTTCGTCGTGATCAATTCGCTGCACGTCCTGCCGGAAAACGCGACCAGCACGCTGAACATGCTCGACACCTTCGCGCTCACCATGGCCATGACCGCGCTCGGTATCGAAACCCGCATCGCGCAGATCCGTCAGGCCGGCCCCCGCGCTTTGACCACCGGCTTCATCCTGTATGTGTGGTTGATTGCCGGTGGACTGGGTATCACATGGATCGTGCAGCACCTGTTCGGCTGAACCGCCATCGCTTCCTGACCAACCCCGCCGCGTGCGGGGTTTTGTGCGTTCAGGCGAACCATCCGGCACGCATGCGCGGCATACTGGTTGCTGACGTTGTCAGCTTATGCTGCCCCTTATGCAATCCCTTATGCAGCCCCGTTCGTACAAACCCGTTCATGCAACCGGAATGAGGACCGATCGATGAGCCTGGAACTTTACTATTGGGACGGCTTGCAAGGCCGCGGCGAGTTCGTGCGTCTTGCGCTGGAAGAAGCCGGCGCCGACTATGTGGAGGTAACGCGCGGCGAGGCGTCGGACGGTCTCGGCACGAACGCGATGATGGCGATCATGAAGAGTAAGGACGAGCCCCATCCGCCGTTCGCGCCGCCGTTTCTGAAAGACGGCGATCTGGTGATCTCGCAGACCGCCAACATCCTGTTCTACCTCGGCCCGAAGCTCAATCTCGCGCCCTCGCTCGACAGCCTGCGCTACGTTGCCAACGGACTGCAACTGACGATCGCCGACATGGTGACCGAAGCGCACGACACACATCATCCGCTCGCCAGCGCCCTGTATTACGAAGACCAGAAAGACGCCGCGAAAGTGCGCGCGCACGACTTCATCGACAACCGGATTCCGAAGTTCATGAAGTACTTCGAGCGGGTGCTGAAACAGAACCCGGCAGGCGACACCTTCATGGTGGGCGATGCGCTCACTTACGTCGACCTGTCGATGTTCCAGCTGATCGACGGCTTGCTGTACGCGTTTCCGCGTGCACTCAAGCGTTTCGGCGAACAGTATCCGCGCCTCGCGGCGTTGCACGACGCGGTGATCGAGCGGCCGAACATCGCCGCCTACCTCCAGTCCGACCGGCGCATCGAGCATAACGAAGCCTGCATCTTCCGGCACTATCCGGAACTCGACAAGGCGGCGGCTTGATCCGCGCCATCCGCCTTCGCGAGCCCTCGGCATCGCGCCCGCTTCCGCCTGCGGGCGCGATGCTGTTACCGTACGCGCATTCCTTCCATCCACCCCATCCTCATCCGCCGACGTGCTTTCATTCCTGCTGAAGCTGCGCACCCGCGCCCAAACCCTGTTCCGTCTGTCCGACGCCCACACGATGCTGGTCTGGTCGGTGGTAGTCGGCGTGGCGGGCGCGTTCGCGACGATTGCCTTTCGCGAGGGCATCGCGCTGCTGCAACTGGCGGCGGTCGGCAAGTCCGGCAGTTTCGTCGAAATGGCGCGCGGCCTGCCGTGGACGGTGCGCGTGTGGCTGCCCGCCGCGGGCGGCCTGATCGCCGGTTTTTTTCTGCTGATCGCGCGGCGTCACGTCGACAAAGGCAATCACATCGACTACATGGAAGCCGTCGCGATCGGCGACGGCGTGGTGCCGGTCAAGCTGAGCTTCTGGCGCAGCGTGTCGTCGCTGTTCACGATTTCGAGCGGCGGCTCGATCGGCCGCGAAGGTCCGATGGTGCAACTGGCGGCGCTGGCCGCGTCGCTGATCGGCCGCTGGGTGCATTTCGACCCGCCGCGTCTGCGCCTGCTCGTCGCCTGTGGCGCGGCGGCCGGGATTACCGCCGCGTACAGCGCGCCGATTGCCGGCGCGTTCTTCGTCACGGAAATCGTGCTCGGCTCGATCGTGATGGAAAGCTTCGGCCCCGTGGTCGTGTCGGCGGTGGTCGCCAACATCACGATGCGCGAGTTCACCAGCTACAAGCCGCCGTACGAAATGCCGGTATTTCCGCCTGTGACGGGCGCCGAAGTTCTGTTGTTCGTCGGACTCGGGCTGCTGTGCGGCGCCGCCGCGCCGCAGTTTCTGCGGCTGATGGATTTCTCGAAAGCCAACTTTCGCAAACTGCCCCTGCCGCTGCCCATCCGGCTCGCGCTGGGCGGCCTGATCGTCGGCATTCTGTCCGTGTGGACGCCCGAGGTGTGGGGCAACGGCTACAGCGTCGTCAATTCCATTCTGCATTCGCCGTGGACGTGGTCCGCGCTCGTCCTCGTACTGGTCTTCAAGATCGTCGCGACCTCGGCGACCGTGGGTTCAGGCGCGATCGGCGGGGTATTCACGCCGACGCTCTTCGTCGGCGCGGTGGTCGGCTCGCTGTTCGGCCTCGGCATGCACGCGTTGTGGCCGCACGGCACCTCGGCGCCGTTCGCTTATGCGATGGTCGGCATGGGCGCATTTCTCGCCGGCGCCACGCAGGCGCCGCTCATGGCGATCCTGATGATCTTCGAGATGACGCTCAGCTATCAGGTAGTGCTGCCGCTGATGCTGTCGTGCGTGGTCGCGTATTTCGTGTCGCGCGCGATCGGCAAAACCTCGATGTACGAAATCACGCTGCGCCGCAATCAGGAGGAACAGGAGCGCACCCGTCTGCGCGCGACGCAGATGCGCGAGTTGATCCGCCCCGCCGAAACCGTCGTGCCGCCCAACGCGACCGTGCACGACATGACGCGCGTTTTCCTCGAATATCCGGTGAAGTATCTGTATGTCGCCAACGAGTCCGGTGCGTTTCTCGGCGTGGTCGCGCTCAAGGACATCACCTCCGACCTGCTCGATAAAAGCGACACCGCCGCGAAAACCGCCGCGGATTATCTGCAGCCGCATTTCGACGTGCTGACGCCGGATATGCCGCTCGGCGTCGCGTTGCAACACTTCATGGCGTTTCAGGGCGAGCGGCTGCCGGTTGTCGAAAGCACCGCCGATCCGAAACTGGCGGGCGTGGTCTACAAGACGTCGCTGCTCGATGCGTATTTCCGCATGAATCCGACTCGCTAGAATTTGCGCGGCACGGCGCGGCTCTGCGTCCGTGCAAAGCGCGGCAGATTCTCTACAATGAGGAGACCGTTGCCGCGATCGCGAGCAGCGCGCGTTACGCCAGGACGGGCGCCGAGACGCCCGCCCTTCGATCGGAGCGAAGATGAGCGAACCGTCCCTTGACGCCGTACGCCGTGATCAGGCCGGCTGGATTTTTCTGCATATCGAAGGCGAGCCGTACGATCGCGGCGAGCAGCACGGTCAGTTGCTCGCCACTGAAATCCAGAACGCGATCCGCACCGCCCGCTACCTGGCGAAATGGGACACCGGTGAAGACTTCGATACCTTCGTCGACGCCGCCACCTCGCAGTTCGCCAACAAACTCGACACCGAATTCGCCGATGAAATCCAGGGTATCGCCGACGGCGCGAAGCTGCCGTTCGCCGAAGTGCTGGCCTGGAACGGCTACATGGATCTGCTGCAAAGCTGGTGGCCGAGCCACGCGGCGGCCCAGCAACCGCATCTCGGCGCAAAACCGTGGCGCGGGCGCCGTGGCCATCACTGCAGCGCGTTCATCGCCACCGGCAATGCCACCCGGGACGGCCGTATCGTCATGGCGCACAACTCGTGGGACCGCTACGCCGCGGGCGATGCGTTCAACGTGGTGTTCGACATCGTGCCGGATCGCGGCAACCGCATCCTGATGCAGGGCCTGCCGGGATGCATCTCCAGCCTCACCGATTTCTGGGTCACCCAGGCCGGCCTGATGGTCACCGAAACGACCATTTCCAACTTCGTCGGCTACAACGCGGCGGGCGCACCGGAGTTCTATCGCTCGCGGCGCGCGTCGCAATATGCCAAAGACATCGGCGAATGGTGCGAGATGTTCGCGGTTGCCAATAACGGCGGCTATGCGAACAGCTGGCTGCTCGGCGACACCAAGACCGGCGAGATCGCGCGCTACGAACTGGGGCTGCACTATTCCGGTTTCGAAAGTACGAAAAACGGCTTCTACAGTGGTTACAACACCGCAACCGATCTGAAGATCCGCAACCAGGAATGCATCGGCGAAGGCGAAGACTATACGGACGTGCGCAAGAACGGCGCGCGCCGCTTGCGCTTCATGCAGCTCGAAGAAATGCATCACGGCAAGATCGACGCCGAACTCGCCAAAGAGATGATCGCCGACCATCACGACGTCTATCTCGACCGCAACGACAACCCCTGTTCGCGCACCATCTGCGGGCATCTGGAACTGGACGACGCGCGCTTCGGCGGTTCTGATCAGGGGCCGTTCAATCCGTGGGGCGCCAACGACGGCAAGGTGGTCGACAGCGACATGGCACGCGCCATGGCCTTCACCGCGCGCTGGGGCCACCCGTGCGGCCGGCCGTTCGACGCCCAGGCGTTCATGAAGCGCCATCCACAATGGAACTGGCTCAACGGCTACATGCGCGACCGCCCTTCCTGGCCATGGACGCGCTTCGAGGTGCTGCGCTAGACGAGGCGCCTGTCGCGTCACGGACGGTTTATTGCGACGCAACATGGCCGCCGTACAGTCGTTCGCGACGGCATGGCCTTTTTCCTGCCATCATGTGAAATCTGCAATGAGGTTTTGTCTCTTTTGCGCGCGCGCCACTGCGGTTTGCCATCTAAGATGGTAGATGCACGCCGTGCGCATAATGCAGAGCCGCGTGCAGGTTGCGCCCTCCTTTCGACGCGGGGACGGCACAGCGCGTGCTTAACTGTCAGCGCCGCATGAGCATAGGAGGTCGGGCGATGAAAACCTCGACACTGTTGACCATGGTGACGCTGTCAGCCTCGTGTTTTGCCGCGCCGGTTCATACCGCGCCGGACGGCACGGCCGCCAATAGCCTTGCCGAACGCGCCGACGCCGCACCCGTCGCCCCCCCGGCGCCGGACGTGGCTGTCACGGACGACAATCGCCCGCAACAATGGCAATACATCGCGCTGCCCAAGTCGCGGCATCTGGAGCGAAGCTTCGCGGGCCAGAACGAACACTTGCAAACCTGACAACAGCCCTTAGGAGCGCCTGCGTGACCGAATCGACTATTCCCGGTGAATCGATTGATCTGCAGATCACCGACGTGCTGCGCGAAGTCAGTTTTCCGACCTATAAAGACGCGTTAGTCGAGGCCGCGCGCGAAGCCGGCGCGAGCAACGAAGTGCTGTCGATGCTCGACGGCCTGCCGGAGCAGGATTACGCCGACGTCACGTCGGTCACGCGCCTGATCGGCGGCAATTACGGACCGGGCCTGGGAGCATGAGCGGCAGGCAGATCGTTATGCCTGGCTCGCTTTCGTCCGATCCTCAACCCGCCGCCGACTGGATCTATCGTTCGCCGCATTCGGGCGGCACGAGCGGCGTGGAGCGAATCGAAGCCTTCTTTCATCATGCCGGCTATGCCATGCATCGGCACGACACCTATGCGATCGGCCGCACGCTCGCGGGCGTGCAGAGTTTTCACTACCGCGGAGGCACCTGTAACAGCCTGCCGGGCGGCACGATGGTGCTGCATCCCGACGAGCCGCATGACGGCCAGGCCGGCACGCGCGACGGCTTTCATTACCGGATGATCTATGTCGACCCGGCGCTGTTCCAGCAGGCGCTCGGCGGCAAGCCTCTGCCCTTCGTCGAAGGCGGCTTGTCGAACGATCCGCGTCTGTTTGCGGCGACCGAAAGCCTGTTGCGCGCCATGGATAGCGCGATCGATTCGCTCGAACAGGACGATGCGCTCTACGATCTGGCGATCGCACTCGACGCGGTGGCCGGTGCCGCCCAGCCGCGCCGGCCAGTGGACTATCGCGCGGCGGAGCGGGCGCGCGAGTATATGCTCGGCGCGCTCGACAGCCCCGTGACGCTCGACGAACTGGCCGCCGCGGCCGGGCGTGACCGCTGGAGTTTGTCGCGGGATTTTCGCGCGCTGTTCGGCACGAGCCCGCACCGTTATCTGACCATGCGCCGTCTCGATCTCGTGCGCCGCCTCTTGGTCCAGGGCGTGTCGCTCGCCGACGCCTCCGCGGCGGCCGGCTTTACCGACCAGAGCCATATGACGCGGCACTTCAAGCGCGCGTGGGGCGTGGCGCCCGCGCATTGGCTGAAGATGCTGGGACCTTCAGCGCGCGCAGCGCGCTAGAGCCGCACCAGGACAGCATTAAGGCAGCGTTAAAGCGTTAAGCGGGGACCCGACGGCTAGCCCGCTGCATCGCCGCCGCGCACACAAACGTACAAGACCCGTTTGCGCCGCCCGCCCTACGCTCCTGTCTGACACCTACCGTTCAGGAGGAACACCCCGATGTCCAGTCATTCAACGACTCAAACAGCTCATCGCGCGATCAATTTCGCCGAAAAACTGCAGCTCATCAACGACCAATGGCAGCCGCGCGTCGTCGCGGAAATGAACGACTACCAGTTCAAGCTGGTGCGCATCGAAGGGGACTTTGTCTGGCACGAGCATGCCGACACGGACGAAACGTTTATCGTGGTCGAGGGGCAGTTGCGCATCGACATGCGCGATGGGTTCGTGCTGCTTTCGGCAGGAGAAATGTTCGTGGTGCCCAAAGGCACCGAGCACAAACCGTACGCCGAACGCGAGGTCAAGCTGTTGCTGATCGAACCGCGCGGTGTGAAGAACACCGGCGAAGAAAGCAACGAACGCACGGCGGCGAACGACGTGTGGATCTAGGCAGGCCGGCGCCTCGCCAGGAGTTTCGAAAGCGCAGCTTCGCTGCAGGCGCCGGCGCGCCGCTTGCGTGTCAAAGCGGCGACGATGCCACGATTCCCAGGCGCGCAACCTGACGCTTCGGCCGGGCCGTGTCGCCCGGCAAGGCCGACACCGGCAGGTCGTCGGCATACGCCGGTGAACTGGCCACGACACGCCGCGGCATCGCGGCGCGCGAATCGCGCGTGTGCTCGTCGGTCTGCTGGAAATGCGCGACGAGGTGATCGATAAAGGTGCGCACTTTCGCCGGCAAATGAAGGCGGCTTGGATACGCAATCGTGATTTCGATTTGCGGCAGCCGGTAATCGCCGAGCAACGGCACAAGACGCCCGGACGCCAGATCCCGGCCAATCAGATAGCTCGGCAAAATCGCCACGCCCATGCCCAGCAGCGCGAACTGCCGCAGCATCTCGGTGTTATTCGCGGCAATTGCATTGGTGGGCCTGACCCGCACTTCGCCCTGCGGCCCGGTGAATACCTTTTCGTCGCCACCTTGCTCGGCAGGCCGGCTCAGACACGGATGCGTCAGCAGATCCTCAGGGCGCACCGGCGTGCCGTGCTGTTCGAGATACGCGGGCGTCGCGCACACCGTCATGTAACCGGTAGTCAGGCGCCGCGTGACGATGCTCGCACTGCGCATCTGCCGCGCCACCATGATCCCGACATCGAAACCCTCTTCCACCAGGTCGACGTTGCGATCCTGCAGCGTGACGTCGGGCACCACGTCCGGATAACGCTGGGCGTACGACTGCACCACCGGCGCGAGGCTATGCAGCCCGAACACCACCGGCGCGACAATGCGCAGGGTTCCTACCGGTTCGTGATTGCGTGCCACCACCATCTGCTCCACACCTTCAAGGTCGTCGAGAATATGGCGCACGCGTTCCAGATAGGTCCTGCCGGATTCGGTCAGCGAGAGACGGCGGGTCGTGCGATTGAGCAGCCGCGTGCCCAGACGCGCTTCCAGATCCGCGACATGGCGCGTAACGACGGCGGTGGAAAGATCAAGCGCGCCAGCCGCGCCGACGAAACTGCCAAGGTCTGCCACCTTGACGAATACGCGCATCGACTGCAATTGATTCATGGGACGACTCCTGCCTCGGTAAAGCCGGGCCGGCGCAATACTGCCGCCTGTGTCGACCCGCACGACAAGGCGCGCGCGGATTTGCCCAACGATTCGATTGTATCGATCTGATCATGTCCCAACCCTGACCCGAACATGACAATCCCGTCAGGTTACTGAGGCGCTCGCGACACTATCGCGAGGCTTATTGCGGATATTAGATAGGTATAAACCCTTAGATACTGGTAACATAGCGCCCGAAAGGAATTAATCGCTATGCCACATCGTTTCCAGCTTCTCGAAAAAATCGCGTTCTCACTGGTTTGCTGGTCGGCCGCGGCCTGTTCGGCTTTCATCGCTTACGAGCGGTGCCCGGAGATCAAGGTCGTCCTGCACGTGGGTGAAGAAGTCCTGCGCTACAGCGGGCAGTATTCGTTCGTCTGCGCCACGCCGGTTGCGGACGCCTGCGCGCAGCTGCCGGCGAGCTGATTCGTCGGAAATGCCGGCATTGCCGGACCGGCCTTCGTTACATCAATTCGTCACACCAATTCGCCAGTTGCGCCGGCCACGGCGCTCACGCGTCGCGCCCGAACACCACGCGCGCGAAAAATCCCGCCAGCACCGTTTCAGCCATCTCCGCCGGCACATTCTGCGGATCGACCGTGTAGAAGAACTGCACGCCGTCGCACAAGCCCATCAAGCCCATCGCCAACGTCTCCGCCGGCAGCGGCAGCGGCGTGCCGACCCGCGTCGAAAATTCGCGGATGTACGCGCTCAGCTGTTCGAGCTTCTCGTGCATGAACGCGTTAAAGCGTATCCGGAAGCGGCCGTCACGCACGGCGAGCAGCTTCGCCTCCACCCACAGCAGGAAACACTTGTTCTCGCGATGCAGACTGCTGTAGTAGCGCAACACGCGCGCTTCCATCTCCTCACGCGAAACCGCGTCCTCAAAGATGGCATGCAAGCCTGCCTGCATGGTCTCGTGGTCGCGCCGCAGTAGTTCGAGGAACAGTTCGTTCTTGCTGCGGAAGTTCGAATAGAACGCGCCACGCGTATAACCCGCCGCCCCGGCGATGTCCTCGACACTCGCCGCGACAAAGCCTTTCTTCATAAAAATCGCTTGCCCAGCGTCAAGCAGACGCTGGCGCGTCTGGTCTTTGCTCTGCTCGCGTGTAAGTCGTTGCCGTTTCATGGGCGCAAGTCTAGCACCGAAAAGAATTCCAATTCACTTCGACATTCAAATACAGGTGTGTATTAGAATGCATCCATCCATTCGAAGTCAGATGCGTATGCCAACTGCATGTTTTGCATGCTTCGGCTCACGTGTCATCGCTGGCGGGCCGCTGCGGCTTGCCGTGTTCGTTCGCTGTCTCCAGTTGGGGTAATTGTGAAGCGTCCCGGTCTTCCCGCATCGCCTGCGATGCGCCAGCAGTTCCATCGGCATGCCCGCCCCGCGCGTTTGCGCCGTGCCGCATTCGCCCTCGCGCTCACCGGTCTCGTCACGCTCGCCGCGTGCTCGAAGAAAGAAGCAGTTGCACCCACGCCGCGCCCGGTCGTCGCCGTCGCTGTCCATACGGACGGCAGCGCGACAGCCGCAGCGTCGTTGCCGGGCGAGGTGCAGGCGCGCTACGCCACACCGCTGTCGTTTCGTGTTGGCGGCAAGATCATCGAGCGTCGTGTCCGTTTGGGCGACGTGGTGAAGAACGGGCAAGTAGTCGCGCGGCTGGACCCGGCCGATGCCCAAAAGAATGCCGCCAGCGCGCAGGCTCAACTGGAAGCCGCGCAACACAGTCTCGTGTATGCGAAGCAGCAACTCGATCGTGATCAGGCTCAGGCCAAAGAAAATCTGATCGCGCCCGCTCAGCTCGAACAGACCACCAACGCCTACGCGTCGGCCGCGGCGCAACGCGACCAGGCCGCGCAGCAGGCGGCGTTGTCGAAAGACCAGTTGCAATACACCACGCTGATTGCCGATCACGCCGGGGTGATCACCGCCGAACAGGCCGACACCGGCCAGAACGTGTCGGCAGGCCAGGCCGTCTACAACCTTGCATGGAGCGGCGATATCGACGTGGTCTGCGACGTGCCGGAAAGCGCGCTCGCCGCGCTCTCGATCGGGCAGACCGCGAAAATTACGCTGGCCGCGCTGCCGGGCCGCAGCTTTACCGCGCGCGTGCGCGAACTGTCGCCTGCCGCCGATCCGCAAAGCCGTACCTATCGTGCGAGGCTCACGCTTGAGAATGCCGGCCCGGACGTGCGTCTGGGCATGACTGCCGACATCGCGCTCGCCACATCCACGCCCTCCAGTTCGTCTGCGAGTCCAGGCACAGCCTTCACCGTCGCGGCCACCGCCCTGTTTCACGACGGCACGCAGCCGGCCGTGTGGGTAGTGCGTCCGGCGGATAACGCGCCCGGAGCCGGTACGCCCGCCGCCGGCACGTCAGGCGTCGGTACGCTGGAACTGCGACGCGTGACAGTCACCCGCTATAACGAGCGCACCATCGTGATCGGCGAGGGGCTCAAGGACGGTGAACGCGTCGTACTGCAAGGCGTGCATACCGTGACTGCCGGCGAAAAAGTCCGCGTGATCCCGCCGCTGCATCCCGAGGATTTCGCTTCATGAGCACTACGCATGAAGAGGGACGCTTCAACCTGTCCGCATGGGCGCTGCGCCATCAGGCGCTGGTCGTCTTCCTGATCGCGCTCGCGACCGCCTTCGGCGTTCTCGCCTATACCCGCCTCGCCCAATCCGAAGACCCGCCCTTCACTTTCCGCGTCATGGTGATCCGTACCTTCTGGCCGGGCGCCACCGCGCGCCAGGTCCAGGAACAGGTCACCGACCGCATCGGCCGGAAATTGCAGGAAACGCCCGCCATCGATTTCGTGCGCAGTTACTCGCGGCCCGGCGAATCGCTGATGTTCTTCTCGATGAAAGACTCGGCGCCGGTCAAGGACGTACCCGAAACCTGGTACCAGGTGCGCAAGAAAGTCGGTGATATCGCGGCGACCTTGCCGCCGGGCATTCAAGGCCCGTTCTTCAACGACGAATTCGGCGACGTCTACACCAACATCTACACCCTCGAGGGCGACGGTTTTTCCGCCGCGCAACTGCACGATTACGCGGACCAGTTGCGCACCGTGCTGCTGCGTGTGCCGGGTGTCGGCAAGGTCGACTATTTCGGCGATCCGGATCAGCACATCTACATCGAGATCGCCAATACGCAACTTACGCGCCTCGGCATCTCGCCGCAGCAGCTGGGCCAGGCCATCAACTCGCAGAACAGCATCTCGCCCGCAGGCACGCTGACCACCACCGACGACCGTGTGTTCGTGCGCCCCACCGGCCAGTTCAAGGACGTCAATGCGCTCGCCGACACGCTGATCCGCATCAACAACCGCTCGTTCCGTCTCGGCGACATCGCAACCATCAAGCGCGGTTACGACGATCCGGTCTCCACGCAAATGCGCTCGGGCGGCAAGGCGGTGCTTGGTATCGGCATCACCATGCAGCCGGGCGGCGACGTGATTCGGCTGGGCAAAGCACTCGATCAGGAAACGGTCAAACTACGGAGCTACCTGCCCGCCGGCTTGCACCTGGTCGAAGTATCGAGCATGCCGAACGCGGTCGCGCATTCCGTCGACGATTTCCTCGAAGCCGTCGCCGAGGCGATTGCGATCGTGCTGGTTGTCAGCCTGCTGTCCTTAGGTGTGCGCACCGGCATGGTGGTCGTGATCTCGATACCCGTCGTGCTCGCCGTCACGGCGCTGTGCATGTATCTGTTCGACATCGGGCTGCACAAGGTATCGTTGGGCACACTGGTGCTGGCTTTGGGGCTCCTCGTGGACGACGCGATCATCGCGGTCGAAATGATGTCCGTGAAGCTCGAGCAAGGCTGGACCCGCACGCGCGCCGCAGCCTTTGCGTACACCAGCACCGCATTTCCGATGCTGACCGGAACGCTCGTGACCGTATCCGGTTTCCTGCCGATTGCATTGGCGAAGTCGAGCACGGGCGAATACACCCGTTCGATTTTCGAGGTCTCGGCCATCGCGCTGATCGCGTCCTGGTTCGCGGCCGTGGTGCTGATTCCCTTACTCGGCTATCACATGCTGCCGGAGCGCAAGCGCCAGGCACACGAAGCCGAGGATCACGAACACGACATCTACGACACGCGCTTCTATACGCGGCTGCGTGGCTGGATTGGCTGGTGCATCGAGCGGCGCTTCGTGGTGCTGAACATCACTGTTGTGCTGTTTGTTCTGGCGATGGCAGGCTTCACGCTGGTGCCGCAGCAGTTCTTCCCGAGTTCGGATCGTCCCGAGTTGCTGGTCGACGTGCGCCTGCCTGAAGGTGCGTCTTTCGAAGCGACGTTGCGGCAGGCGGAGCGGCTGGAGAAAGTACTGGTAGGCCGTCCGGAAATCGACCATACGGTGAACTTCGTCGGCACCGGCGCGCCGCGCTTTTATCTGCCGCTCGATCAGCAGTTACCGCAACCGAATTTCGCGCAGTTCGTGATCACGGCGAAATCCGTGAAGGATCGCGAGAAGCTCGCGCAATGGCTCGAACCGGAATTGCGCAACAACTTTCCGGCGATCCGCACCCGCCTCTCGCGCCTCGAAAATGGGCCACCGGTCGGCTATCCCGTGCAGTTCCGCGTGAGCGGCGACGATATCGCCACCGTGCGCTCGATCGCCGAGCGCGTTGCCGCGACCCTGCGCGCCGACGGCGGCACCCGCAACGTCCAGTTCGACTGGGACGAGCCTGCCGAGCGCTCGGTGCGCTTCGAGGTCGATCAGAAGAAGGCTCGCGAACTCGGGGTGAGTTCGGAAGACATTTCGAGCTTCCTCGCCATGACGCTTTCCGGTTACACCGTCACGCAGTATCGCGAGCGCGACAAGCTGATCAGCGTCGATCTGCGCGCGCCCAAAGCGGAACGCGTCGACCCCTCGAAGCTCCTCACGCTGGCGATGCCGACGCCGAACGGCCCGGTGCCGCTCGGCACGCTCGGTCATCTGCGCAACGACCTCGAGTACGGCGTGATCTGGGAACGCGACCGGCAACCCACCATCACCGTGCAGTCCGACGTCGCGCCAGGCGCGCAAGGGATCGACGTCACGCATGCGGTCGACAAAGCGCTGAGCCCGCTTCGCGCCACGTTGCCGGTCGGCTACCGGATCGAAATTGGCGGCTCGGTCGAGGAAAGCGGCAAGGGGCAGACATCGATCAACGCGCAGATGCCGATCATGATCATCGCCGTGCTGACGCTCCTGATGATCCAGTTGCAGAGTTTCGCGCGTGTGCTGATGGTGGTGCTGACCGCGCCGCTCGGCCTGATCGGCGTGGTCGCCACGCTCCTGCTGTTCGGCCAGCCGTTCGGCTTCGTCGCGATGCTCGGGGTAATTGCCATGTTCGGCATCATCATGCGCAACTCGGTGATTCTGGTCGATCAGATCGAACAGGACATTGCGGCCGGGCATAAGCGCTTCGACGCGATCGTCGGCGCGACCGTACGGCGCTTCCGGCCGATCACGCTGACTGCGGCAGCCGCCGTGCTCGCGCTGATTCCGCTGCTGCGCTCCAACTTCTTCGGCCCGATGGCCACCGCGCTGATGGGCGGCATTACGAGCGCGACCATCCTTACGCTGTTCTATCTGCCGGCCCTGTACGCGATGTCGTTCAGAGTGCGAAGCGACGAGCGCGAGCCACCGGCGCCGTCCGGCACGACGCATACGGGGAACTGAGATCATGGCTACTTTCGCATTCCCTCGACATGTGCGCGTGACGCTTCTCAGCGGCGCCGCGCTGACCCTTGCCGCCTGCTCGTTCGGCCCGAACGGCGAGCCGCCCGCGATGCCGCAGCCGGCCCATTACGGCGCAGAAGCGCAGCCGACGCAAACCGTGCCCGCAAAGGGCGTCACCCAGCAATTCGTGGTGGGCGCGAAGCCCGTGCCCGAATGGTGGAAGCTCTATCAATCGGAGGGGTTGAACGCCCTCGTCGACGAAGGCTTGCGCAACAGCCCGACGCTTGCCGCGACCGACAAGAGCCTCGCGGCCGCCCGCGAGCAACTGCGCGCGCAAATCGGCAGTTCGATGCTGCCGACCGTCGACCTGGGCGGCCAGGCCACCCGCAACCGCGCGCTGGCGATCCCCGAGGCCGGGCCGAATACGTTCCTCTACAACGTCTTCGTGGGCCAATTGCAGGCGCACTACACGTTCGACCTGTTCGGCGCTTCGCGCCTTGCCGATGCCGCGCTCGCCGCGCGCGTGAACGTGCAGGCCTACCAGTTCGACGCCGCGCGCCGCGCGCTGGCCGCCAACATCGTGACGGCGGCGATCACCAGTGCGGCGTTGCGTGCGCAGATCGACACGACCGAACGGCTCGTGACGCTCGCCAACGACCAGGCACGCGACACGCAACGGCGCTACGCATTGGGCGCGGTCTCGCACGCCGATCAGTTGAGCGCGCAACAAAGCGCGGCGAGCCTGTCGGCAAGTTTGCCGGGTTTGAAGCAGCAATGGCTGACCACCCGTCATGCCCTTGCGGTGCTGCTTGGCCGCACGCCGGACGCCGCGCCGGACGACCTCGACCTTGCGCAACTGCATGTGCCTGAGCAGGTACCGGTCGTGGTGCCATCCGAATTGCTGCGCAGCCGGCCCGACATTCAGGCTGCGGATGCGGCGCTGAAGGCCGCGGCGGCCGATGTCGGCGTTGCGACGGCGCAGATGTTCCCGAGTCTCTCGCTGAGTGCGTCGATGGGACAAGGCGGCTTTAGCTGGCCGGTCGCGTTGTCCGGCGCGGGAGCGATCTGGAGTATTGGCGCGTCGTTGTCGCAACCGCTGTTTCACGGCGGCGCCCTGTTCGCCCAGCGCCGCGCGGCGATCGACACATATGACGCCACGGTTTCGCAGTACAAGCAGACTGTGCTGAGCGCCTTCCAGAACGTCGCTGACACGCTTGCAGCGTTACAGCACGACACGCAAGCGCTCGACGCCGCGAACATTGCCGCACGCTCCGCGCAGGGGATTTTCGACGAAACATCGGGACGCTACCGGCTAGGCGCGTTACCGATCGCATCGACGCGTTCGAGCGAGCAGCAGTTCCGCAACGCGCAGCTCGATGAGATCCGCTACATGGGCGCGCGGCTCACGGACACGGCGGCTTTATTCCAGGCGATGGGCAATCCACCGGTCGAATCAGCGCCATCTGCTGCCGCGTCGGTGCCGGCGGTTCCTGCAACGAACGGGGGCGTTTCCAACTAAACCTGGGATTCCGTACGGATGGCGGCGGATTTATCCCCAGTTTATGTTGATGAGGCTGTTGACAACGTTCTGACAAGCGGGCTAACCCGTTGAGCGCGCGGGGTTTTCTGTTTGCGGTGCGGAATGAACCAGGGGGTGCTGAACAAGCAGCGTGTTGATGCCGAAGGCCGTTGGGAGGCCTCAACAAGCTGCAACGTTATCCCCAGTTTATGTGGAGAGGGTTGTTGATAACTACGGGGCTACGCCTTTAACTACTTGATGCAAATCGCTTTATTACGCACGACATGGACCGAGGCAGCGTCGATCGCCCGCAAGAATAACAAGGAAGGGGGTTTGGTGAAGGGAGGCCTTATCCACAGATTTTGTGGAGAGGCTTGTTGATAACACCTGGACATCCGGCGTAAGTACTTGAGTGCGCAACGAAATGGGGGGTAGACATTTCGGTAGCCCACCCACGCGCCGCGAGGTGAAGTACCGTTCGGCGCGCGCAGCGCCGCCGGAAGAATGACGCCCTTGTCACTAACGCGGAGTGTGCGAGAACACAGATTCCAGGTGCACCACTACCGTGGCTGCGCGGGGGACCCGCTTATGAGCTAGCGGGGTGAGCCGCTTTCTTTGCTTATCTTTCTTTGCGGCGGCAAAGAAAGTAAGTGCCGCCCCGCACAGGGGCAACGCTAATAGACCACTAACAATTCAAGGAAAGGCCAACAACAAAAAAAAACCGCTAATAAACCCCAGCCTCCCCAACAGGCCGATTCTTAAACCTCTTATGCACCCAATAATATTGATCAGGAATCCGTCGCACTTGCGTTTCCAGAAACTCCGTAATCCGCCGGGCGTCAACCGAAACATCATCCGAAGGAAAATCACTTAACGCATCAAAGATAGTGAGCTTATACCCACGATACCCCGGCAAAACCTCAGTCACAAACGGCACCACCCGCGCATTCCCCGCCCGCGCCATCCGCGACACCGAAGTCAGCGTACAAGCCGGCACGCCAAAAAACGGCACAAACACTGAATCCCGCAACCCAAAATCCATATCGGCAGCCAGCATCACCGGCTTGCCCTCGCGTAGCACACGCAAGGCGCGCCGCACACTATCGCTACGCGGAATCATCTCCGTGCCGAAGCGCCCACGCTGGCGCTTGGCCATCGCGTCAAGCAGCAGATTCGACATCGGGGTATACAGCGACGCAACCGGATGCCGCGTCGAATACATCATGCAGCCCGCCTCGATACCGACAAAATGGAAACCGACAAAAATCGTCGGCTTCCCTTGCATGTCGGTGAGGTCGATCGCGCTCTCCACTTCGACAAGGCGCGCCAGCGACCGCGCATTACCGAACCACTGCGGGCCGCGTTCGACATAACTACGGATGACATGACAGAAATGCGCGCGCGCGAGGCGTTCACGCGCCTCGTCGCTCATGTCGGGGAAACACAGCCTCAGATTGGTGTGCACAACGCGCCGGCGTGCGCTCGGAATCCGGTACAGCAATGCACCGATGCCCGTGCCGATACGCGCGACAATGCCGTATGGCAGGAGAGCGAACGCACGCAGCAGACCTGTCATCAGGAAGATGAGTATTCGACTTTTCAAGAGGCAACAGCCCGGTGGATGCAGAGTGATAAACACACCGGCCGCTGCAACCTGACGGCTGCCCACGGGCGAAGTGGCATGTGCGCGCGTCAAACGGGTCTGGTGCGGCGCGACTTTCGAGGGCGGACGCCCCACTCGCGGCTAGACGCAGCAGTGCTGGAGGCCGAAACCGCTTCGGAATCGGGCGTCCGTATAGGGCCAGTCTGAAAACATTCGCAGGCGTGATTAAAACACACTGCGCAGGGGTGGGAACAAAATCTGCGGGCGGGGTTCACCCGAATAGCGCCCTGGATCCGCGCCGGGCAGCGCAGAGCCACAATTTCGCCATCCTTTCTAAAACTTGCGCGTGCGGCTCCCGGTAAGCCGCACACGTCCGCCACCCCCTTAAGCGCCCTCCGAAGGACGTCCCCTTCGGAGACTGGGAAATATCAAGGTTTGTTGGTCTCGAACAAATCCATGATCTGCTTTTTCTCATTCGACGAGACGCTCGGCACCGCCGGCGGTGTCATACCCGCCGGCCCGACGCCGCCGACCGCGTCGCTCGCGCCCGCGGTCGGATTCGCCGAATCGAGACCGATACTCGCCACAAACCCGTTGCCCGGCGTCATGTCCGTATAGAACAACTCGCCGTCGACCGAGGTCACGCCGTCCGGCTGAGCCGGCTCGCCTTGCGGCACACCGCGCAGCGCGCGCTGCATGTACTCGACCCAGATCGGCAACGCGAGCTGCGCACCGAACTCGCGGCTGCCAAGGCTCTTCGGCTGGTCGTAACCCATCCACGCCACCGCCACCAGCGATTGCTGGTAACCGGCGAACCAGCCGTCCTTCGCGTCGTTGGTCGTACCTGTCTTGCCCTGCAAGTCCGAACGATGCAGCACGTTGGTGCCCGCACCCGTGCCGGCCGTGGCCACCGAATGCAGCAGGCTGTTCATGATGTACGCGTTACGCGGCTCGAGCGTGCGCGGCGCATCGCGGCCGGCGGTCAGCGGCTGCGCTTTCGAGAGCGGCTCGCCGCGCGCATCCGTCACTTCGCTGATCAGATACGGATTGATGCGATAGCCGCCGTTTGCGAACACCGAGTAGGCACCCGCCGACTGCAGCGGCGTAACGAGGCCCGCGCCGAGCGCCATCGGCAGATACGGCGGGGTCTTGTCGGCGTCGAAACCAAAACGCTGCGTGACGAAATCCTGCGCGTACTTGGTGCCGATGAACGACAGGATGCGGATCGACACCAGGTTCTTCGACTTCTCCAGCGCGAGGCGAAGCGGCATCGGACCATCCGGCTGGTCGTCGTCCTTCGGCTCCCACGCGTCACCGCCCGGTGTGCTCGGCGGGAAGTACAGCGGCGCGTCGTTGATGATGGTGGCCGGTCCAAGCCCCTTGTCGAGCGCCGCCGAATAGATGAACGGCTTGAAGCTCGAACCCGGCTGGCGCCACGCCTGCGTGACGTGGTTGAACTTGTTCTTGTTGAAGTCGAAGCCGCCCACCAGCGCGCGAATTGCACCGTCCTGCGGCGTGAGCGAAACCAGCGCGCCCTCCACTTGCGGAAGCTGGGTGATTTGCCAGTTGCCCTTGTCGTCGGCGACGAGGCGCACGATCGAGCCCGGCCGGATCTTCGTGGCAGCCGTCGCGCGTGCGGAAAGGCCGCCGGCTGCAAAGCGCAGGCCGTCGCCGCTGATGGTCACTTCAGTGCCGTCGACCAGTTGCGCCTTCACCTGCTTCGGATTGGCATCCGTCACGACCGCTGCGATGATTTCGCCGTTGTCGGGGTGATCGGTGAGCGCGTCGTCGATCGTCTGATCGCGGTCGTCGCCCGGCGCCGGCAATTGCACGAAACCTTCCGGTCCACGATAGCCGTGGCGCCGCTCGTAATCCATCACGCCCTTGCGCACGGCGCGATAGGCGGCGTCCTGGTCGGCGGAATCGATCGTCGTGGTGACGTTCAGGCCACGCGTATACGTTTCGTCCTTGTACTGCGCGTACATCATCTGGCGAACCATTTCGGCGATGTACTCAGCATGCACGCTGTATTCGTTGCCAGGATTGCGGGTGTGAATTTCTTCCTTGACCGCCTGATCGTACTGGTCCTGGCTGATGTATTTCAGCTCGAGCATGCGCTTCAGAATGTATTCCTGACGAATCTTCGCGCGTTTCGGATTGACCACCGGGTTATACGCGGACGGCGCTTTCGGCAAACCCGCCAGCATCGCGGCTTCGGCCAGCGTAATGTCTTTCAGATCCTTGCCGAAATACACGCGCGCGGCCGCGGCAAAACCGTAGGAGCGCTCACCCAGATAAATCTGGTTCATGTAGACCTCAAGGATCTGGTCCTTGGTCATTGCGCGCTCGATCTTGTACGCCAGCATCATTTCGTAGATCTTGCGTGTATAGGTCTTCTCGCTCGAGAGAAAGAAATTGCGCGCGACCTGCATCGTGATCGTGCTCGCCCCCTGCGAGGCGCCGCCATGCGTGATGTCGGAAATGCCCGCGCGCAGAATGCCGACGAAGTCGACGCCGCCGTGCTCATAGAAGCGATAGTCTTCGATCGCGAGCACGGCTTTCTTCATCTGGTCGGGAATGTCCTGGAAGCGCACGATGCTGCGCCGCTCCTCGCCGAACTCGCCGATCAGCACGTGGTCCGCGGTGTAGACCCGCAACGGCACTTTCGGACGGTAGTCCGTCAGCGCGTCGAGCGAGGGGAGCTGCGGCCCCATCACGACGAGCGCGTAACCGACGATCAGCGCGCCCACCACGGCGATGGTCGCCAGCAGGCCGACAAACCAGATGACGATGGTCGCGCCGATCGAGCGCCGGCCAGCTTCGGCGTCGCGCGAAGCAGCGTTGCGTCCTGGCGTGCGGTGGTAGGCGTCCCGGTCTTCACCAGCCGGAGAATTTGAAGAATGCGGTCGTTTGATGATTGGCATGACTGGAATAGTGGGCGCGTAACCGAACGCCTTGCTGCATGAGGCGCGCATGAGGCGCAAAACACCGCGCGGCCCTATGCCCCCGGGCGGCCGCACGGCACGCCCAGGACATCGTTCGGCGCAACGTAACAGCGCATTTTAAAGAAATCAGCTGCGGTCCAAGACAGTTTTTTTGTAAGAATTCCCTTCGCGCGGCGTCACGGCGGTAGATCGCGGCAGCCGGAGAAGCGCGCGGACACGGGTTCGGCGCAGGCCGCCGGGGTTATCAACAGAAATTGTTGAAAGGCCTGTGGACAAGCCCGCCGGAAACGCTACAACTCGTTGATGTCACGGGATTTTCATGTCGCGCCCGTTCCGCATCGGTGCAACTCGTCATATGATGGACTCGGCGCGCGGGTCGTCACCGATGCGCGCGCCGGCGTACGCCCGACACACGCTTTGAATCGCCAATGCCAACAAGTATGCGAGCCGACCATGAACAAGCCCAGCGAACGCATCGTCGTATTTGTCTCGCCCGCCCAGAAACGCGCGATCGCCGCCATCGCCGAAAACCTGGGCATTAGCGTCAGCGAACTGATGCGGCGCGCGGTATTGAGCTTCGGCGCGACCAGCGAGCAGGTGAAAGCGGCCGGCATCGTCGACCGGCTGCGCGCGCCACGCGCGCCGGACGCGCTCGACGCGGCGCTGCAGCGCGTCGCGCACGGTACGCGCAACGCACGGGCGGCGCTTGATGCAACCCAGCCAACCCGCCGCGGCAACGAATCCGCCGCGCCGGCAGACGCCGCGGCCGCATCGCATGCGGATGAATTGCTGGGCACCCCGGCGGGTGGAAGCCCCGGGCCGTTGCTGCCGGCCGGTGTATTGGCCGCGCTCACCGCTACCGCCGAGGAACGCGAAGCCGCCGCAGCAGCCGAAGCCGTGGCGCGTGTCACCGCTGCCAAAGCCGCAGCCGTTGCGGACTCGGCGCCGAAGCCGGACGATCCGGAAGCACAGGTGCGCAATGTGCTCAAACGCCCGCGCGTCAGCGCCGCACGGGACGAAGACGGCCCGCCAGGTGATCCGAGCACGGAAGGCGGCCGCTTCGCCTGAAGGGAAAATTTCACGATCGAACGACCTGACCCACCGCACATCGACGCGTTGCCACCGGCACGCCGCCCCTGTTCACATCCGCGACACTCGCCATGCGGACACTCAGCGCACGGACGCCCGTCGCACGGATGCCGGCCGCGCATAGAGTTAGCGCTTGTGTCATCGCGCCCTTTAAGGCGGTTTTAAGAGAGTGCGTGGTGTAATATCCGCGAGCGGCTAAATGATCGGTCGCGCGTTTTAACAGTTGCGGCTATGGGTAAATCGGTTTCAAAACGTAAATTTACCGCACCGCTATTGCAATCGGCGAGTGCGCCCCGAACTCCGGTCCGAACGTTGCGCAGCTTCTCGCGCAGCGGCGTAAAGTAGCATTGGAAAGCATTTAAAGCGCGTGGGAATTATTCAGCGCCGATTTCATTCTTTGGAGGTTTTCATGTCGCTTTTTGACAGCATTTCACGCACGCTTAAAGGTCTCCTGAACGACGCAGCCGATTCCGTACAGGACCCGTCGCGCGATTCACGCCAGATCGTGCGCGAACTCGACGACAGCATCGCTAAAGCCGAGAACTCGCTGATCGAGATTCAGGCACAGGTCGCCACGCAGCAAAGCAAGCGCGACGTTGCCGCCGACAAGGCGAAGAAGTACGAAGACGGCGCGAAGCGCGCGCTGCAATCCGGCGACGAAACGCTCGCGCGCGAAGCCCTCGGCGCGCAAGCCACGGCCGAAGCCGAACGCGATGCGCTGGCGAAGGAACTGACCACGCTGGAGCCGTCGGTTGCGCAACTGAAGAGCCAGATCGACGACATGCGTGGCCGTCGTAACGACCTGAACGCGCGCTCGAACATTCTGCAAGCCAAGCAGCAGATCGCTCAGGCTAAAGATGTGGCAGCCACCGCGTTGGGCGGTATCGGCGGCAAGAATCTGTCTGAAGATTTCCAGAAGCTGGAAGACAAGGTTGCGTTGTCGAATGCCCGTTCGGACGCGCGCCTGAATTCGGCCGATGTGAAGAGCGGCAAGGCGCTTGACGACAAGCTCGCGGATCTGAACCGCGGCCCGTCCGTTGAAGATCGTCTCGAAGCGTTGAAGAAGCAGATCAATACGCCGGCTCAGTAATCGCAACAGCAGTAAATACCGGCTGCAGTGACACACGCAGCCGGTATGCCGGCCACCGGTATCGACTGAAGGAGACGGGTGCATCGCACCCGGTCCGCAAATGAAAAAATTTCTCGCAAGCACATTCGCCTCACTGCTGTTCGTGTCGGCTGCGGCGTTCGCCGTACCGACGGTCCAGCAGATCGAATCCGCCATGTCGCAAGGCAACTGGCAGCAAGCCGATGCCGGTTTGAGCGAAGTCCTGCAGGCGCATCCGAACAATGCTCGCGCGCACTATCTGTACAGCCAGGTGCTCGATCGCGAAGGCCGCTATGCCGACGCCCTCGCCCAGGTGCAACAGGCCAAGACACTCGACCCGCAAATCCGCTTCACCGATCCGACGCGTTTCGCGCAAACCGAAGCACGAATCCGGAAAGACGCGGAGCGTGCCGGCGGCAACACCACGAGCCGCGCGGCCAACCCGTTCGTACAACAGAATTCGCCGGCCGTCATGCAGCAATCCGCCATGGTGCCGCAAGCGCCGCAACGGCATGGCCCAGGCATCGGCATGTGGATCGGCATCGTTCTGCTGATCGGCGTGATCGCGCTGGTGTTGCGCTGGACCTTGCGGCGCGCCCGCTCGCAAGACGATTCGCGCGCCGACGACGATCGTCGCGTGCAACTCAAGCGCGCGACCGAAATGCTCAACGCCGTGCGTTCGCTGAAGCTAGACGTGAAGCTCTCCACCGCGCAAGGTCATGAGGCGCTGGAAAAGGAAGTCGAATCGACCGAAGAGCAGTTGCGTGGTGTCGTCGAAACGCTGTCGAACGGCAAGAATCCGGTGCCGCCGTATCAGCTCGACGAACTGGAGCAGCGCATCGGCAGCATGCGCGCCCGGGCCGAGGGGCGGCCCGATCCGTATGCCGCGCCGGCTGCCGGCACGCAGCAGTCGCCCTATGCGCAGGAGGCCGAGCGCTTCGGCAACCCGCCGCAGCCCTATCCGCAGCAAGGACCGTATCAGCAGCAGCCGCAGGTCATCGTGCAACAAGGCGGCGGTGGCTTCGGTGGCGGCATGGGTGGTCTGCTGACCGGCGTGCTGCTCGGCGAGGCACTGAACTCCGGGCGTGAGCGCGTCGTGGAGCGTGACGTGATTGTCGATGACGAAACACGCCGCCGCGGCGGTGACGGCGGCAATGGCGGCGGCCTCGACTTCGGCCAGGGCTCGAACGACTGGAACGACAACAGCGGCGGTGGCGTCGACCTCGGCAGTAACGACGATTCCAGCAACTGGAGCGATACCTGAGAAATTCAGCGCCGCTTGAGATCTCGTCAAGCGAACCTCAATTGATCACGCCGCAATGAAAACGGGCTCCTGCATGGAGCCCGTTTTTTATGCCGATTCCCTCTTCTTCAGGCTCTGCCTGACGCAAACGCCCTCGCCGGCTCATGCTGCGCCAGCAGCACCGACCCCGCGAACAGCCGGACGATGAAGCGCTCCGCATACGCGATCAGCGCCTCCCGGCGCGCGCTATTCCCCTCGATGTACTCCGCCGACAGATGAAACAGCTGCAGCACGATCTGCGTGCAGACTTCGTCGACGGTGACGCGGGCAAGCGTTGGCATCAACTCCAGTTGCACGACGTCGTCCGCCATTTCCGCCGACACCTCGTGGAGATTTGCCCGTACCGCTTCGCGCAACGCCCGCGAGGTGCCGTGATACTCCACCAGCGCGCTCAGAAACGCTTCGCGATTCTCCAGCGCAAACGCAAAGAACGCCACACACGCGCGACGCGGTACGCTTTGCGGCTCGTCGTGCGCGGCCAGCCAGCGCTCGCGCCGCAGCATCGGCCGCAAGCGGCGGCTGACCGATTCCACCGCCTCGCGCGCCAGGTCGTCGAGCGTATCGAAGTGCCGGTAGAACGTGTTGGGATTCAACTCCGCCTCGCGCGCCAGTTCGCGCAAACCCAGGCTTGCAAAGCTGCGCCCGCCCGCGGTCAGACGCAACGCGGCTTCGATCAGTTTGCGCTTGCCGGGCGGCAGGTCCTGCCCGGCCGCAGCGCCGTGGTCGGCGGCGGGGGCCGCTTCGGGTACGGAATTCATGAGCTTTCAGTCAGAGCGTGGCTCGCGCGTTTAATAGTCGTACTCTAAACGATCTTGACGCGAAGTGTACAGTTGTCTACCCTGCGCCTTATGCGGGTGTAGACATATGTAGACACCCTGATTCTGTCTACCCTGGAGACCCGCCGTGACGCCTGCCGCATCCGCCCGACCCGCCACACCGCGCATTGCCATTGTCGGTAGCGGATTTGCGGGCATCGGCATGGCGATCCGTCTCCTGCAGATGGGCATCACGTCGTTCACGATTTACGAGGCAGCCGGCGATATTGGCGGCACGTGGCGCGATAACACCTATCCCGGCGCGGCTTGCGACGTGCCGTCCCATCTGTATTCGTTCTCGTTCGAACCCAATCCGGCGTGGTCGCGCGCGTTTGGCGGCCAGGCGGAGATCTTCGCTTACCTCAAGCATTGCGTGCGCAAGTACGGCGTCGAGCGCTATGTGCGTTGCAATGCGGGCGTGGCCTCGGCCCGGTTCGACGAAGCGCGGCAAACGTGGCAAGTCGAAATCGACTCGAACGGCACACGCGAAAGCATCGAGGCCGATGTGGTGATCGCGGCGAGCGGTCCGCTATCGCGGCCGGCCATGCCGCAGATCGCGGGGCTCGAACGCTTCGAAGGCAAGCTGTTTCATTCCGCGCGCTGGGACCACCACTATCCGCTCGAAGGCAAGCGCGTCGCGGTAATCGGGACCGGCGCCAGCGCCATCCAGTTCGTGCCGCAGATTCAGCCACGTGTCGCACAACTCGAACTGTTCCAGCGTACCGCGCCGTGGATCATGCCCAAGCCGGACAAACCCGTCGGCCCTCGCGCGCGCTGGTTGTTCCGCCATCTGCCGTTCACGCAACGCTTCGTGCGCAACGCAATCTACTGGCAACTCGAATCGCGCGCGATCGCGTTCGTCGTCAATCCCAAGTTGATGAATTTCCCGATGAAGTTCGGCATGAGCTACCTGGAGCGGCGCGTCAAAGACCCCGCGCTGCGCGCCAAGGTGACGCCGAATTATCGGCTCGGCTGCAAGCGCGTGCTGCTTTCAAGCGATTACTATCCGGCGCTCGGTCAATCGAACGTCGAGGTGGTGACGACCGGCATCCGCGAAGTCGTCGCTGACGGCATCGTGACCGACGACGGCGCGCATCACCCAGCCGACGCGATCATCTGCGGCACGGGCTTTCAGGTCAACGACGTGGGCGCGCCGTTCGACGTGACAGGCCTCGAAGGCGCAGATCTCGGCGCGGCGTGGCTGCGCGACGGCCCGCAGGCCTACCTCGGCACCAGTGTCGCCAACTTCCCGAACTTCTTCATGATCGTCGGCCCGAACACCGGGCTCGGCCACAACTCGATGATCTACATGATCGAGTCGCAGGTGCAGTACATCGCCGATTGCCTGCGCGTCCTGCGCCAACGCAAGGCTCGCACCATGAACCTGCGGCCGGACGTCCAGCGCGATTTCAATGAGCGTCTGCAGAAGCAGATGCAACACTCCGTGTGGGTCAGCGGCTGCCATAGCTGGTATCAGACGAAGAGCGGCAAGGTCACCGCGTTGTGGCCCGGCTTCACATTCAGTTTTCGCAAACGCACGCGGCGTGTGCGGCCGCACGATTATCGCTTCGCGCCTTGAGGCAGCGTGCGGCAAGCGAAGGCCTGCATCGCGAGGCTGGGGCGGATGATGAGGCGATCTAACTCAAACTAAAGGGAGACAACAACCATGGCAAGCATCGAATCCGCGACGCCCGCATCAACCACACCACTGCCGCCCCGCTCGCTCGCCGCGCGACTCGGCATCACCAGCGTCTCGCGCGCCGAACTGCAGCGGCGTTATACGCAAAGCGGTTCGAAGTTCGTCAAGATCATGGGCGCCGACGTGCACTACGTCGATGAAGGCAGCGGCGACACGCTCGTGATGATTCACGGTTTCGCTTCTTCCTTGCATACGTGGAACCGCGTCGCGGACGAACTCAAGCGCGAGCACCGCGTGATCCGCCTCGACCTGCCGCCGTTCGGCGTAACCGGGCCGCTGCGCTTGAGCACCGGCGAAATCGAAACGATGAACCTGCCCACCTACCGGCGTTTCATCGATACGTTCATGCAGGCACTGGGCATCTCGCGCGCAACGCTGATTGGCAACTCGCTCGGCGGCCTGATTTCGTGGGACTACGCGGCGCGCCACCGCGAGGCCGTCGAACGGCTCGTACTGATCGACTCGGCGGGTTTTCCGATGAAGCTGCCGATTTACATCGGCCTCTTCAACAGCGCGCTGGTGCGAGTCAGTTCGCCGTGGTGGCTACCCGAAGTCATTATCAAGAGCGCCGTGCGCAACGTGTACGGCGATCCGCGCAAGATCGACGCGGTGACACTGCGGCGTTACGTCGAATTCTTCCACGGCGAAGGCACGCGCACGGCGATCGGCAAGATGGTGCCGACGCTCGACTTCAAGGACGTCGATACCGACGTGCTGAAGACGCTGAAGGTGCCGTCACTGGTGTTGTGGGGAGCAAAGGATCGCTGGATCCCGCCCGCGCACGCCGCCGAGTTTGCGAGCCGCATTCCCGGGGCAAAATCGCTGATGTATCCGGGACTCGGTCATATCCCGATGGAAGAAGCGCCCGAGCGCGTGATGACCGATCTGCGCGCGTTTCTCCACACGAGCGCCGCCGCAGCTCCGGTCGCTCAAGGCGTGCGCCCCGCGCCGGTCTGACCCTTCCTGCTTGCAGGCTGCGCGCTCAGCCGCCTCCGAGCAGGCGCAGCAGCCCCCAAAGAAATTTGCAGAGCATCACAATCAGCTCCCACAGATGATAGAACTGCTGCCAGCCTGAAACGCGTGCGAAGGAGTCGAGCATGGTTGGCGGGTAAGAGACGGATGGCGGTGTGAGTGGCGGCGGGTTCGCACGGCGAGTGCACATCATAACGACTGCGGGATACCCCGCATCAAGTCGACCGAAAGCGCGCCGTAAACACAGGGAGAAGACGCGGCATCCGCAACCGGTGACCGCGCTAATTGACCGCTACCCAACCGCGCCATCAAGGAGACCAGCATGACGCGTTTCAGCTTTCGCCGGGCCGGCCGTTCACAAACGGTCGTCGGCGATATAGCCGCGCAAGCGGGCAAACTGGGAATTGAAATCTGCGACGTATCGGGCCACGTCGAAGAAGTTGCCGCACGCGTGCAGCATCAGGCGCAGGTGTGCCGCGCGCTGCGCGAATCCGCCGCGCAGACGCTCGCGGGCAATCATCGCATTGCCACGGCTGCGCGCGCCATGCGCAGCGTGTCGGCCGGCGCTGCAACGGGTGTGCAGGAGTCGCAGCAGACGCTGGAGGCGTCGCTCGCCGACATCCACGGGCTGGTGGAAGGCGTGACGGTGATCGAAAGTCAGATTGGCGCGTTACGCAGCGCGTTGGCGCACGTGAGCCGCGTTTCCGAGGAAATTTCGCTGATTGCCCGCCAGACCCATTTGCTGGCGCTGAACGCCGCGATCGAAGCCGCGCGCGCCGGCGACTCCGGCAGGAGTTTCGCGGTGGTGGCGGCCGAGGTGAAGAACCTGTCGGCAAAGACCGCGCAAGCGACTGGCCAGATCGAAACGACGCTGGCGCAGCTCACTCAGCAGACCGAGCAGTTGATCAGCGAGGGCTCGGTGAACACGGCGCGCGCGCACCGGGTCCGCGAAGGCACCCGCAAGATCGGCGACGTCGTGCATGCGACGGGCGATGCGATTACGCAGCTCAACGACGAGGCTGGACAGATCGCCGCGTTGACCGGCGACATCGAGGCGCAATGCAACGGGCTTGAGGCGCAGGTGCTGGAGATGGCGAGCGGCGTCGAAGATTCGAGCGAGAACTTCGTGCAGGCGAAGGACAGGCTCGGGAATCTGCTTGGCGTATCCGAGACGCTGATCGAACTGACTGCGGCAACTGGTGTGGAGACGACGGATACACCGTTTATCGAAGCCGTGCAGCGGGCTGCGGCCGCGGTGAGCAAGGTGTTTGAGACGGCGGTCGCTCGTGGTGAAGTGTCGATTGAGGATCTGTTCGATCAGCACTATGTGCCCGTTGCCGGGAGCAATCCGGCGCAGTTCGTTACCCGGTTTACCGCTTTTACCGATCGGGTTTTGCCCGCTATTCAGGAGCCGTTGCTTGGGCTTGACCCACGCGTGGCGTTTTGTGCCGCAGTCGATGTGCGCGGCTATTTGCCTACGCACAATCTGAAGTTTTCTTTGGCGCAGTGCGAGGATGTGGTCTGGAATATGGCGAATTGCCGGAATCGGCGGATGTTCGACGATCGAACCGGGATTGCGGCTGCGTCGCATGTGAAGAAGTTTTTGCTGCAGACGTATCGGCGCGATATGGGCGGTGGGCAGTTTGTTTTGATGAAGGATGCGTCGGCGCCGGTGTTTGTTGCCGGGCGGCATTGGGGTGGGGTTCGGATTGGGTATAAGGTTTGATGAGGGAGGTTGCCTTCGCGGCGCTTTGGTTGTGGTTTTGGCCTTTCCTTGTTCTGGCTTGGCTGTGTTTTTGTGGTGTTGGCCTTTCCTTGTTGTGCTATTGGTTTATTAGTGTTGCCCCTGTGCGGGGCGGCACTGTAGTGGTCAAGTAAACCTGGACACCCCGAAAGGTGAATTCTAAAAAAGTGCAGCTTCGCATCGTGCCGGTGGCAGACCGTCTGCCGCTGAATGGATGCGCCTGTAGTTATAAAAGTCGTCGATGTAGGCCCCGATGTCGCGTTCCGCATATGCGTGGTCGGGGTACCCTTTATCGTCGATCCATTCGCTTTTGAGACTTCTAAAGAAGCGCTCCACCGGCGCGTTATCCCAGCAGTTCCCCTTTCTGCTCATGCTCTGGATGATGCCGTTTGCCTTCAGCTCGTTCACGAAGTGCGCGCTGGTGTACTGGCATCCCTGATCCGAGTGGAACATCAGGCCCGGTGGCGGCCGTCGATGCTCGCGCGCCTGCTGCAAAGCCCTGATAACCAGTACCGTATCGGGCAGTTGCGCAAACGCCCAGCCGACGATACGGCGTGAATACAGATCCATCACGATGGCCAGATAGGACCAGCCCTGAAGCGTTCTCACGTACGTAATATCGCCCGCCCATACCTGATTGATCGACGACGGCTCGAACCGACGCTCAAGCAGGTTGGGAGCCACCAGCGCTTCACCGTCAGTCTTGCGATAACGGTGCGTTCGTCGTCGCGCCACCGCCAGTTGTGCCTCGCGCATCAGCGATCGGGCACGGTAACGCCCGATCGCGTGGCCTCGCTGCTGCAAGGCCTGAGCCATTCTGCGACTGCCATAGCTGGCGCGGCTTTCGCCGTGAATTTCGCGCACCGCCTTGAGCAGCGCGGGCGCAGCAGCAACTCTGGCGGGCCGTGTGGAAACGGCGTAATAGCTGCTTCGAGGCACCTTCAGCAGCTCGCACATCACGCTCACCGGCCAGGCCTTCTTCAGCGAATGGATCACTTCGATGAGCGATCCATTTCCTTGACGAAGAAGGCCGTGGACTTTTTTAGGATCTCGCGCTCCCTTTCGAGCTCGATCACCCGCGCCTCCAGTTCCCGGATGCGTCGCTGGTCGGCCTTGACCTGAATCTCAGTGCGCGGCGGCTCAGCCTGTTCGGCCCGCCACTGCGCAACCCATCGCCGCAAGGCCGTGTCTCCTACGCCCAGCGCCTCACAGGCCTTGGAGAATGAATAGCCCTGGGCAACCACCAGTTGCACCGCTTCAGCCTTGAATTCGTCAGTTATGTTCCGTCTGCTCATCTCTCACCTCAGTTGGAGAATTATCCCCTTTAGAGGTGTCCAGGACCATTGGACCACTACA
>NZ_MCAS01000040.1 GCF_003610895.1 Paraburkholderia fungorum | reverse complement strand
ATCGTGCCGGTGGCAGACCGTCTGCCGCTGAATGGATGCGCCTGTAGTTATAAAAGTCGTCGATGTAGGCCCCGATGTCGCGTTCCGCATATGCGTGGTCGGGGTACCCTTTATCGTCGATCCATTCGCTTTTGAGACTTCTAAAGAAGCGCTCCACCGGCGCGTTATCCCAGCAGTTCCCCTTTCTGCTCATGCTCTGGATGATGCCGTTTGCCTTCAGCTCGTTCACGAAGTGCGCGCTGGTGTACTGGCATCCCTGATCCGAGTGGAACATCAGGCCCGGTGGCGGCCGTCGATGCTCGCGCGCCTGCTGCAAAGCCCTGATAACCAGTACCGTATCGGGCAGTTGCGCAAACGCCCAGCCGACGATACGGCGTGAATACAGATCCATCACGATGGCCAGATAGGACCAGCCCTGAAGCGTTCTCACGTACGTAATATCGCCCGCCCATACCTGATTGATCGACGACGGCTCGAACCGACGCTCAAGCAGGTTGGGAGCCACCAGCGCTTCACCGTCAGTCTTGCGATAACGGTGCGTTCGTCGTCGCGCCACCGCCAGTTGTGCCTCGCGCATCAGCGATCGGGCACGGTAACGCCCGATCGCGTGGCCTCGCTGCTGCAAGGCCTGAGCCATTCTGCGACTGCCATAGCTGGCGCGGCTTTCGCCGTGAATTTCGCGCACCGCCTTGAGCAGCGCGGGCGCAGCAGCAACTCTGGCGGGCCGTGTGGAAACGGCGTAATAGCTGCTTCGAGGCACCTTCAGCAGCTCGCACATCACGCTCACCGGCCAGGCCTTCTTCAGCGAATGGATCACTTCGATGAGCGATCCATTTCCTTGACGAAGAAGGCCGTGGACTTTTTTAGGATCTCGCGCTCCCTTTCGAGCTCGATCACCCGCGCCTCCAGTTCCCGGATGCGTCGCTGGTCGGCCTTGACCTGAATCTCAGTGCGCGGCGGCTCAGCCTGTTCGGCCCGCCACTGCGCAACCCATCGCCGCAAGGCCGTGTCTCCTACGCCCAGCGCCTCACAGGCCTTGGAGAATGAATAGCCCTGGGCAACCACCAGTTGCACCGCTTCAGCCTTGAATTCGTCAGTTATGTTCCGTCTGCTCATCTCTCACCTCAGTTGGAGAATTATCCCCTTTAGAGGTGTCCAGGACCATTGGACCACTACACACTTACTTTCTTTGCCGCCGCAAAGAAAGATAAGCAAAGAAAGCGGCTCACACCGCCAGCTCATAAGTGGGTCCCCTGGCTTGGAGGGGGCAGTGGTGCATCTGGAATCTGTGTTCTCGCATACTCCGCGTTAGCGACACAGGGCTCATTCGCTCCCACTCCGCACTGCGTGCGTCGCGGATGGGTCTGCATGGGAAACCAGAGGCTTCGTTTCGCGTCGCGGGGGCCATCGGCTTCGCCTCGGCGAAGTGCTTCCGCTCTTATTGGCGAACCCCACTTCAAATGAAATACCCATGCGGCGCATTCGTTGCATTCGTTGCGCGGCGGCGATCGTGCCCGCGGCTGCGATGCAGCGACGAATCGGGGATCTGTGCAACCGTGGAAGTGAACGCTCGAAATGGCGATGCAGCGCATTCACGGCACTGCCGCAGTCGTGCCCACGGCGGCGATGAACAACGAGTCAGGGCCCTGGATAAACCGTGAGAGCAAACGCTTGACGGGTGGTGTTTGAACTGCGCGTCGGCGCGCGCAGCGCCGCCGGAGGTATGACGCCCTTGTCACTAGCGCCGAATGTGCGAGAACACAGATTCCAGATGCACCACTGTCCCCTCCAAGCCAGGGGACCCACTTATGAGCTGGCGGTGTGAGCCGCTTTCTTTGCTTATCTTTCTTTGCGGCGGCAAAGAAAGTAAGTGCCGCCCCGCACAGGGGCAACGCTAATAAACCACTAACACAACAAGGAAAGGCCAACACCACAAGCAACCAACCAAAGCGCCGCGCAGGCAAAAAAAAACCTTTACCCCCCCGCAGCAGCCTCCCGCAAACACTCAACAAAAGCCACACAAGCCGCGCTCAACTCCTTATGCGACCGCACAGAAAACCCAACAGTCCCAAACGCCCCACTCTCCGGCAAATCCAGAATCCGCAACAACCCCGCGCCCTCGAACTGCTGCGCCGCGACCCGCGGCATCAACGCGATCCTCGGCGTATCGAGCAGCAAGCCAATATTCGTCAACAATGACAACGACTCCACAATATCCGTGGGCAACGGCAACCCCGCCGCCCGAAACAGATGCTCCGCAGACAACCGGGCCGGCGAATCAGGCGTCGGCAGAATCCACGGCGAGCCGACCAGATCCGATAGATGCGTCACGCCGGCCGGCGCCTGTCCATAGCCCTTGCCCACCACCACGCACAACGACTCTTCGAACAACGCCTCGTGCGTCAACGGAAAAGCACTCGCAATCGGCAACTCACGCTCGGGCAAACGTCCAACGACGATATCGAGGTCCCCCGTCGCCAGCGCCGGAAACAGATGCGCCGTCGTGCCCTCGCGCACCGTCACCAGAACATTCGGCGTACGTGCTTTCAACATGGCGATCGCCGCAGGCAACAGCCGCGCCGATGCCGAGATCAGTGTGCCGACAATCACATGGCCGCTTGTGCCGAGCCGGAAGTCGTTGAGTTCGTCGGTCATATAGCGCAACTCCGCCATCAGCGACTTGACCCGCCGGCCGAGCAGCAAACCCAGTTCAGTCGGCACGACACCGCGATTCGAGCGCGCGAACAGCGCGCCGTCGAAGCAGGATTCGAGTTCGTGGATGACCTTGGTGACGGCCGGCTGTGTCAGGCGCATCTCGTTGGCCGCACGCACGACGGAACGCGTCTCCAGCACGCGTTCGAAGATCATCAGCTGATTGAGCTTCAGCTTGCGGATCAGGGAGATCTCGCTGAGCGGATTGTGTTGCATGGCAAGGGTGGCCGGGAATCAATGATCCGCGATGGTAACAGCACGGCATCGACTGGCCGATTAGGGGCACCCCCGGTTCGGCCTGCCCTGGGCACGCCTATTGCTGTATATCGCTCGCCGGCGCAAACCCGTCAAAGCACGCTGTGCCCACAACGAGCAGCCGTTTTTAACTTCGATCCAGCAATCCATCGGTGGGAGGCCCCATGCTTCGATACGCTGTAATCTTCTTCATCATCGCGATCATCGCCGCGGTATTCGGCTTTGGCGGCATCGCCGCGGGCGCAACGGAAATCGCCAAGGTCCTGTTCTTCATCTTCGTGGTGATTTTCCTCGTTACCCTGCTGATGGGCGTGATGCGACGCTGACCATCAAGTCAGTCAGCCAAAGAAAGAAACACCCGCCCCGGCGCGCGGATTCACAGCATGTTGCAATACTTGCCACACAGCATTGCAATAGTTGCTGCCCGCTCCGGGGTTTTACGGCCTCACCCTCCCGCCTCGCCATCCCCTCACGCCGCGCGCGCAATCCTCGCCGGCACAGTCAGCCGATGCGACCAGTTCGCGAGCGTACGCGTGGCCACCGGCGGCTTGCTCAAGATCGCGCTGTCGTACTGCTTGCCGTCAAAGTGCACGAAATCGACAATGCGGAACCCCTGCCCTCGATAAAACGCAATCAGATGCGCAGCCGGTTGCGGCGTATCGAGCGCGAGCTCCGCGTAACCACGCGTCGCGGCCCAATGGTCGGCGAAAGCGATCAACAAGGTGCCGATACCGCGCGCCTGCCATGCGGGCTCCACACCGAACTGGCGCAAGCTGGCGATATCGTCGCGGCGGTACAGATCGCACGCGGACTCGTGATCCGGCGCATACAGCGTCATCGTGCCGACAATGCGCCCCTCGCAGACCGCCACGTAACAATCGCCGCGCGTCGCGCGTGAACGTGTCGTCTCCACCGTTTGATCCACGCACGTGCAGTTCAAACCCATTGCGCCGAGCCGGGTGAAAGCCCGATGCAGCAGCGCGGTCAACGCGACATATGAATCGCGCGACGGATCGAAGCGACGCAGTTCGACACGGCCCACGCCGTGATACACGTAATCGATACGGACAGATTGCTGCGTCGTTGCACGTTGCTTCACGTTGAACACCTCGCGCTATCAAGATGCACGAAGTGTAGGTTTGGCGCCTGGGCGTCTCAAGCAAAAATGTCGTAAAAACTCACAGGGAACGTGATGCGCGCATGCCTGCGCGGGCGCCGCCACGTTACCCGCGTTAGCCGCCTTGACCGCGCCAGCCCGCGCACTACCCTGCCGGTACCACGCACGGCTCGTTTTCCCGCAAGCCAAGATGCAATTCCTCGCAAAGGAACGTTTGCAAGGTTTGCACGGCAGCCGCCTGGGTGCCCGGCACGGGGCGCATGAAGAGCCCGAAATCGGCGGTGGGCGCATCGGGCAATCCGTCGGCCTGGCCGAGCACGCGCATCGACTCCGAACGGATATTGCCGTCGAGCAGCACCGACACACCGAGCCCGGCTTCCACCGCCGACTGCACCGCCGGCAAGCTCGTGCTGGTGCAGACAATGCGCCACGCAATGCCCGCACGCCGCAGCGCCGTCAACACCTGCTGCTGCCAAAGACATGCGCCGCCGAACGTCACCACCGGCAACGCCGCGTCGTCATCGCGGCTAAACCCGCGCGCGCCGACCCAGAAGAGCGGCTGTGTCCAGGTCAGGAGCGGCGTCGCGTCGACTAGCGCGGGGTCCCCCACAACCACGTCGAGGCCACCGTCCGCAAGCCGCTTCGACAGCGCCGAACTGGTATCGACGACGATCTCCAGCGCCACCTGCGGATACGCGATCGAAAAACGCCGCAGCGCGCGCGGCAGGCGGCCGACCGCGATGTCTTCCAGCATGCCGAGCCGCACGGCGCCAGAGACCTGCCCCGCGCTCAAGGCGCGCCGCGCATCGGCGCCCGCGCCAAGAATGGTATGCGCGAACGGCAGCAGCAGGTGGCCGGCTTCGGTGAGTTGCACGCCACGCGGCGAACGGTCGAGCAAGCGCTGCCCCAGTTCTTCTTCTAGCCGGCGCAATTGCATGCTCACCGCGGCCTGGGTACGTGCCAGGCGCGCCGCCGCCACGCCCACGGCACCGGCCTCCGCCACGGTAACGAACGCCCGCAAAAGACTGCTGTCGAGATCTCGGGTCATCACGTTTTCTGAAGTGGTCATAAGAAATATCAACTTATCTTAATACCGCTGACACCGATAAGATAGCTTCCCATGAACCCGACGAGCGTCAACGAGGCCACGATGCAGGACACCACCATCAAACCAGCGCTGAATCCCACGCCACTGCCGGTGAAGCCCACCGGCGCCGCAGCCGGGGCCGCGCTCCTGTGCGTGCTGTCGATGTCGAGCGTGCAGTTCGGCGCCGCGCTCTCCGCACCGACGATGGCAAGCTACGGCTCGCTCAGCACCACGTGGTTGCGCCTGTGCTGGGCGGCCGTCGTGCTTGCGTTGCTGGTGCGCCCGCGGCTTTTTAGCTACTCGCGCACGCATTGGCTCGCCGCAGGTGCGCTGGGCGCAGCGATGGCCGGCATGACACTGTGCTTTTTCGCGGCGCTTCAGCGGATTCCATTGGGTCTCGCCGTCGCGATCGATTTTCTCGGGCCGCTCGCCGTCGCGACACTCGCGGTGCGCCGCGCGCGCGCATTACTGTGGCCAGTATTGGCGATAGCCGGCGTACTGCTGCTCTCGCGCGATCGCGCGGGCTGGATCGGCGAACCGCTCGGCGTGCTGCTCGCTTTCGGGGCTGCAATCGGCTGGGGCAGCTATATCGTGCTGATGAAAAAGACCGGCGCCCTGTTCGCCGGACTCGAAGGCTTGTCGGTTTCGTTGATCGCAGCGGCACTGATCGCCACGCCGTTCGGCTTTGCACAAACCGGCATGCATATCGCCGCGGGGCAGATTGCCGCCACCGCAGGACTCGCGCTGCTGGTTCCGTTGTTGCCCTACGCGCTGGAAATGGTGGCCTTGCGGCACATGCCCGCCTCATCGTTTGGCATCCTGATGAGTGTCGAACCCGCGATCGGCGCATTGGCGGGATTCATCGTGCTGCATCAGCCAATGGGCGCCGTGCAGATAGCGGGCACGCTGCTGGTGGTCGCCGCGAGCGTGGGCGCCGTGGTGGCGACGCGCTGAACGGTGCTGAAGCGCTGAACCGCTGCAGGCGCAGCGTTCAGGCGAAATTTTCCGCTTCGTAAATACGCCGGCCCGCTGCGTCTTTCGCGCCGAGGATCGGTTCGATGCCGATAGGCCACTCGATGCCGATATCAGGATCGTTCCACAAGATGCAGCGCTCAAGTTCGGGGAACCAGTATTCCGTGGTCTTCCACAGGCATTCGGCAACGTCGGACAGTACGACGAAACCGTGTGCGAAGCCCGGCGGCACCCATACCTGCCGATAGTTATCCGCGCTCAGATAAGCACCGCTCCACTTGCCGAAGTTCGGCGAATTGAGCCGCACGTCCACGGCAACATCGAACACTTCCCCTACCACCACGCGAACGAGCCGGCCTTGCGGACGTTGCACCTGGTAATGCAGTCCGCGCAACACACCACGCACCGCGCGCAAATGACGGTCTTGCACGAAGTTGAAGCCTTGTGCGACGTCGACGGTAAACTCATCCGCGCTGAAGCTCTCGAAGCAGAAGCCGAATTCGTCGCAGAACACCTCGGGCTCGATGAGTCTCACCTCCGGCAGCGCCGTTGCCATTACCTTGTTGCCCATCATGGCCACTGTGTTCGCAAGAAGCCTGCCCCGAAAAAACGCGGCCGCCGATCCACACGCGGCGGCGTAGCTTCCAACACACGCCGCGCGCCGCACGCCCCCTCAAGCGAGGCGGTGCACCGTTTGCAAGGCGCCCGCCGAAACTCACACCTCGCTCGCCACCCGGCTGCGCGCGCGATATTCGGTAGGCGACAACGCCATGCGCTTGCGGAATATCTTCGCCAGGCGATCGCCGTTACCGGTGCCGCTGCGGCGCGCGATCTTGTCGACCGGCAGTTCAGTTTCGGTCAGGAAGTTGCAGGCAATCCGCAGGCGCACCTGTAGCAGATAGTCAGACGGCGTGACCTGCATTTCATGCTTGAAACGCCGCAGGAAATTGCGCTCGCTCATCGCCGCCACTTGCGCGGCGTCCGCAACCGATACGGGGCGATCGCAATTCGCCTCCATCCAGCGCGCGGCGGCACGGATTTTCTCGGCGACGCTGAGTGTGCCGCCTTCCGCCGGCAACGGTACCCAGCTGGCGGCCATGCCCGGCATGACCCGATCGGCGACGTTGCGCGCAAGCTCCGCGCCGAGGTCGCGCTTGATGAACATCAGCGCACTGCGCGCACAGTCGTTACGATCGTTGGCGGCGCTGCGCGCGGCATCGGCCGTGGCGCTCGCCAGATAGCGGTTCACCTGCTGGCCGTCATGATCCGCCGGACCCGCGGCTTCCAGCACGAGACGGCCCTCGCCGATCGTCTCGATCGCACGGGTACGCGTTTGCACCGAGCGCAGCCATCCCAGCAAGCGTTCGTCCTGCGCGGCCTCAAGTGCGCCGTAGCCGCCGGCGATGAACAGCACGTCAAAACCGCTGCCGTAACGGGCGTCGATACGGTCAGTCCAGATTCGCGCCGACGAGGAACTCGCGACGCTGCCGCCGTCCATCGACAAAAACTGGACTTCATAGGGCGGCTCTTCGCCGGCCCGCGAGCCGGAAAGTTCGTTGGCGGTCTGAAACATCTCCACCACCGTGCCAGGTCCGAGCAGCCAGAAGCCGTCGAACAGCAACACGCCGATTCGCCGCGCTGCACTCCGTACGTTCAGCATTGGCGTATGTAACCAGGTAATCCTCGCAGTATCCAGATGCATGTGCGGCATGATCTTTCCCCAAACTGTCGTACGTTGTGGACCCCGCTGCCCGTTGGCCGGCCGGTACAGTCGAATTTAAATAACGGCGGATGAAAACCGCCGGCAACGCTGCTTAACCGATTATGCGTGATGTTAGCGGAATGCCTCGTCATAGTAAATTTTAAAAACAAATCTACATCGAGAAAGGCAACGTATGAAGAAAACCATTATTTCGCGTTTCATATGAGTGTCGGCATACGATCTCCCATAGAACCGGATCATACCGGAGCCACGCCTGCCCACGCGCCGAGAAACCTTACACAGACTTGCTCCCGAGCATTTCATCGCAACCTGCGGATTTATTTCGGATCGTGATATTTGCAGTGGCTATTCATCGCGCTTGCGTCTGGAAATGTTTCAAACATGAAATCCAGACATCGCAAATGATGAACATTCAATCGGGCCTTTATTCGCAAATCGGGAATTTATCGACAGTGGCAGTGTGGCGAACCGCACATTTAATGAAACAATCAGGATCAGGCATTTCCATATCTGATTTTTAAGCGGTTGAAAATGTTTCTATAATGAAACATCCAGTCTATTTTCATATGAAGAATTACCGGCCAATTGTCCCTTAATCCGGAAAACATCAGACCATTCAGCACCCGCGGCGGAAATCGTGCCAGCGGCATCCTTAAACAAAGTTTCATCCCAGGATCGTGCTCTTTAAGACTTGGTTAAGTGAAGCAGCACCATAATTTGCATACCGTGTGAGCAGGAAGGAGCAAAGACATGTCGCGCCCCATGAGCATCGAGAGAGTCAACGAATATGGACAGAACGCGGTTCGCATCGCCATCGACGACCGTGCGGTCCTGCTGGAAGCAGCCGATCTGGACGCCGTGATCGAACACCTCAGCGCGCAGCGCGCCATGATGCGCCCGGAAGTGCCGAAAGAACCGCTGCGCACCCATCAGTACGTGATTGAAATCGATCCGTGCTGGCACGCTGAAAAACATCCGCTGCATGACGGCGCCGTGCTGTTCCTGCGGCACTCGGGTCTCGGTTGGGCTGGCTTCGCGCTTCCCACCGAAAGCCTCGCCAGACTGCATCACGCCTTGACCCAGCAGCTGGAAGCATCGCTCGAAGTGCACGGCATGCTCAACTGAGCCGGCCGCGCCGCTGATGCGCGAACGCATGTGGCTTGTTGCGTTTCGCGCAGCACTGCGTTTCAGATTGCACGCGCACCTCGCCGCCCGACCCGCCTATACTTGCCCCGCCGCTTCATAGCGGTTACTTTCAATCAGGTCTCTTTCCGAAGCGCGGCTCTGGCCGCGCTCTTTTTTTGCGCATTGCTTAGGATTACTGCTCGTATTCGTAAGCACTCGCCAGGCAAGGTTCCTTTCAGTTCATGAACATTGCACAAAACTAAAAAAGACTTAATGCACCTAGCAGTTCCGTTTTACCTGCGATCGCCGATGATGCGCTCATCGTCCTTCTCTACTGTTCCAACATGAACCAGCTACAAGCGATGCGTGTCTTCACACGAGTGGTCGATCTTGCCAGCTTCAATCTTGCGGCGAGACAGTTAGGCATGTCCGCAGCGGCAGTCACGCGCAGCGTCGGCACCCTGGAAGCACATCTGAACATGCGCCTGTTGAACCGCACCACGCGCAGTCTTTCCCTGACCGATGTGGGTCGCGAGTATCTCGACGGCTGCCGCACGATCATCGAGAAACTCGACGAGATGGAATCGAACCTGCTGGAGACAACCCGCGATCCGCAGGGCACGCTGCGAATCGCTACGCCAATGACGTTCGCGACTGCCGGCCTGGGCACCTTGCTGGCCGCGTATCGCACGCTGCATCCACGCGTGGACTTCGACGTGACGACGTTCGATACGCATATCGATCTGGTGGAAGGCGGTTTCGACGTATGTTTCTCCGACGACCGGCGGCTTGCCAACTCCTCGCTAGTGAGCCGCACGCTGACCAGCATCGATGAAATGACGGTCGCCTCCCCTGCCTATCTGGCACGCCACGGCACCCCTCGCGATCCCGCCGCGTTGAACCGCCACGGCCTGCTGACGGTCTCCGATGGCTCGTCCCGCGCATGGGAGTTCTCGGACGCCGACGGCATCTACCGCGTCAATACCGGCAGCGCGCTCACCGCAACGAGCAGTGCAATGGTGCGCGTGGCCGCGCTCAACCACATGGGCATCGCCTTGCTGCCGCAGCCGATCATTGCCGGCGATCTCGCGCAAGGCACGCTCCTGCCCGTGCTCGAACAGTTCGAAATCAACGGCGGTCCGCGTCAGGTGTCGATTCTCTATTCCGGCCGCAATTACCTGTCGATGCGCGTGCGCAGTTTCATCGACTTCGCGGTCAGCCAGTATCGCGCGCCGGACCGCCCGGTTGCACTGCGGGCAGTCGCCTGAGCCGGGCTCCCGCATCATGCCCAAAATACTGACGATCGAAGATGACGAGCTGATCGCACACGACATCGTGCGTACGCTCAGTGCGAGCGGTTTCGCGGTCGACGTGGCACGCACCGGCCGCGAAGGCATGGCGAAAGTGATGGCAGGCGACTACGACGTCGTCACGCTCGACCGCATGTTGCCCGACCTCGACGGCCTGACCATCGTGGCGACCATGCGCGGTGTCGGCATGGAAACGCCGGTGCTCGTCATGAGCGCGATGTCCGATGTCGATCAGCGCATTCAGGGTCTGCGCGCCGGCGGCGACGACTATCTGACCAAGCCGTTCTCGCCCGAGGAAATGTTCGCACGCGTCGAAGTGCTGCTGCGGCGCCGGCCGCGTCACGCCAAAGCTGAAACGCTGCTGCGCAGCGGGGCGCTGGAGCTCGATCTGGTACGGCGCAAAGTCACTTACCGGCAGCGCGAACTCGATCTGCAGCCCACCGAATTCCGCGTGCTCGAATTCATGATGCGTCACGCCGGCCAGGTGCTCACGCGCACCATGATTTTCGAAGCCGTGTGGGGCTGCCGCTTCGATCCAGGCACTAACCTGATCGACGTACATGTAGGCCGTTTGCGCAAGAAAGTCGAGACGCCCGGCGAGCGCCCGTTGATTCGCACCATTCGCGGTTCGGGCTATCTGTTCGGCTGACACCACATTACTCGCAAGTTTTCCGACGAAGCTTTGGCGCTGCATGCAGCGCTAAAGCCGTTGCAACGCGAGTATCCGCGCCACCGCGCACACCGTTCCAGCTTCCTAAAACTAGTTTCATTTGTTTAGTCCACCACTGTTAGGACCCGCTCTCCAGAATGCCGTTACCGGGCCCGCGCAATGGGTGCGTGCCCTAACCGCCATACGCCCGCGCAGATTCAATCGCGCCTCTGAACGGAGCAGCCTTCGATGTTAAAAATAGTCCGGTTAGCTTTGACCCGGCCCTACACGTTCATCGTGCTTGCGATGCTGATCCTGTTGATCGGCCCGCTTGCCGCGTTGCGCACGCCGACGGATATCTTTCCCGACATCCGTATTCCCGTGATCAGCGTAGTCTGGAACTACGCCGGCCTGCAGCCGGACGACATGTCCGGACGCATCGTCACTTACTATGAACGCACGCTCGGCACGACGGTCAACGACGTCGCGCATATCGAGTCGCAATCGTTTCGCGGTTACGGCATCGTCAAGATCTTCTTTCAGCCCACCGTGGATATCCGCACCGCCACCGCGCAGGTGACCTCGGTTTCGCAGACGGTGCTCAAGCAGATGCCGCCCGGCACCACGCCGCCGCAGATCCTGAACTACAACGCGTCCACGGTGCCGGTGCTGCAACTGGCGTTGACCAGCAACACGCTCGACGAACAGAAACTCGCCGACTACGCGACCAATTTCATTCGCCCGCAATTGCTGAGCGTGCCCGGCGTGGCGATTCCAACGCCGTACGGCGGCAAGACCCGAGAAGTGCAGATCGATCTGGATCCGCAAGCGCTGCAGGCGAAAAAACTCTCGGCCAATGACGTCGCCACTGCCCTCGCGCAGCAGAATCAGATCATCCCGGCGGGGACCGAAAAAATTGGCCGTTTCGAATACAACATCAAGCTGAACAACAGCCCGCTCGCGCTCGACGAGCTGAATGCGCTGCCCATCAAGACGGTAGACGGCGCAACGATCTATATCCGCGACGTGGCTCATGTGCGTGACGGCTATCCGCCACAAGGCAACGTGGTGCGCGTGGACGGTCATCGCGCGGTGCTGATGAGCATTCTGAAGAACGGCTCAGCGTCGACGCTCGACATCATCTCCGGCGTCAAGGCACAATTGCCGCGCATTGAAGCGACACTGCCGCCCGGACTGAAACTCGTGACGATGGGCGACCAATCGACCTTTGTAAAGGGCGCGGTGAGCGGTGTGGCGCGTGAAGGCATCATCGCTGCCGCGCTCACTTCGCTGATGATTCTGCTGTTCCTCGGCAGTTGGCGCTCGACGCTGATCATCGCTGCATCGATTCCGCTGGCGGTGCTGGCGGCGATTGCGGGTCTCGCCGCAATGGGTGAAACGCTCAACGTGATGACGCTCGGCGGCCTTGCGCTCGCGGTCGGGATTCTGGTCGACGATGCCACGGTCACGATCGAAAACATCAACTGGCATCTCGAACAGGGCAAGGACGTACGCAGCGCGATTATGGACGGCGCCGCGCAGATCGTCGCGCCCGCATTCGTCTCGCTGCTGTGCATCTGCATCGTGTTCGTGCCGATGCTGCTGCTCGACGGCATCGCGCGTTTTCTGTTCGTGCCGATGGCCGAAGCGGTGATCTTCGCGATGATCGCGTCGTTCATTCTCTCGCGCACCTTCGTGCCAATGATGGCGCAGTATCTGTTGCGCCCGCATGCGTCGGGCGGTCATGCCTCGGGTGAACTGGCGGCGCTGATGGACCCGCATGGCGGCCATTCGCATGCGGCGCGGTCGCGCAATCCGTTGGTGCGCTTCCAGCGTGGTTTCGAACATCGTTTCGAGCGCGTGCGCAGCGTGTACCGGATCATGCTCGGTCTCGCGCTCACGCATCGCAAGCGTTTCGTGACGGGCTTCCTGGTCGTGGTCGGTGCGTCCTTCCTGCTCGCGCCGTGGCTCGGCCGCAACTTCTTTCCGAATATCGACTCCGGCGCAATCGCGATCCATGTGCGTGCCCCGATCGGCACGCGAATCGAAGATACCGCCGCGCAATTCGATCTGATCGAGAACGCCGTGCGCCGCGTAATTCCGCCGGACCAGTTGCGCAGTATCGTCGACAACATCGGCCTGCCCAATAGCGGTATCAACCTGACCTATAACAACAGCGGCACGATCGGACCGCAGGACGGCGATATTCTGATCTCGCTGAACGAGGATCACCAACCTACGGCCGGTTTCGTGCGCACACTGCGTGAAACGCTGCCGCGCCAGTTTCCGGGAACGACCTTCGCGTTCCTGCCCGCCGATATCGTCAGCCAGATTCTGAATTTCGGTGCGCCTGCGCCTATCGATCTGCAGGTGGCCGGGCCGAATCAGGCGGCCAATCATCGGTACGCGAGCGAGGTCATGCGGCGCATGCGCCTGATTCCCGGTATTGCCGACACGCGCATCCAGCAGGCGTCGACGTATCCGCAATTCACCGTTTCCGTTGACCGCTCACGTGCCGATCAACTCGGCATCACAGAACAGGACGTGACTAATTCCGTGGTGGCGAGCCTCTCGGGCACGAGCCAGGTGTCGCCGACCTACTGGCTGAATCCGAAGAACGGTGTGTCGTATCCGATCGTCGCGCAGACGCCGCAATACGACATGACGTCCCTGTCGAATCTCAGCAACCTGCCGGTGACCAGCAAGGGCGGGCAGGCGCAGATACTCGGCGGCATCGCGACCATCTCGCGCGGCGTCGGCGATGCGGTGGTCTCGCACTACAACATCGAACCGCTTTACGACGTGTTCGCGACCACGCAAGGCCAGGATCTCGGCGCCGTTGCGGCGAAGATCCAGAACATCGTCCATGCCACCGCGAAAGATGTGCCGAAGGGTTCGATCGTCACGCTGCGCGGCCAGGTTCAGACGATGAATAGCGCGTTCCTCGGTTTGTCGCTGGGTCTGGTCGGCGCGATCCTGCTGATCTATCTGCTGATCGTCGTGAACTTCCACTCGTGGAGCGACGCGTTCGTGATCGTCACCGCGTTACCCGCAGCGCTCGCCGGCATCGTGTGGATGCTATTCACCACGCACACCCCGCTCTCGGTGCCCGCACTGACCGGCGCGATTCTCTGCATGGGCGTCGCGACCGCGAACAGCATTCTGGTGGTGAGTTTCGCCCGCGAACGGCTCGCAGTGACCGGCAATGCGCTGGTTGCAGCGATGGAAGCCGGCTTCACACGCTTTCGCCCAGTGCTGATGACGGCGCTCGCGATGATCATCGGCATGGCGCCCATGGCGCTCGGTCTCGGCGATGGCGGCGAACAGAACGCACCGCTCGGCCGCGCGGTGATTGGCGGTCTGATTTGCGCGACTTTCGCCACGCTGCTATTCGTACCGGTCGTGTTCAGCCTCGTGCACCGACGCGACGCCGGCGCTCACGATTCGCCACACGATCCATCGCATCGCTCATCAAACGATCCCTCGCACGATCACTCATCATCCGAACCCGGAGTCCAACATGTCCACTGAGATCGAGATCAATTCGCCGAAGCGGCTGCGTCATCTGAAGCTGGCCGGTATCGTCGCGCTGCTGGCGGCAGCGGGCATCGTGACGAGCGGCATTGCCAGCCGCGTGCATGCTAAACAGGAACTCACCACCTGGTCAGCCCAGCAAGCCGTGCCGACGGTGGTGGCATACACCCCGAAACACGACCTCGACGCGCAGGCGCTGGTCTTGCCCGGGCGGCTCTCCGCCTTTGTCAACGCCCCGATCTACGCGCGTGTGTCGGGTTATCTGCATGCGTGGTACGCCGATATCGGCACGCACGTCAAAGCCGGCCAGTTGCTCGGCGTGATCGACACGCCCGACCTCGATCAACAACTGCTGCAGGCCCGTGCGGATTTGCAGAATTCGGTGGCGAACGAGAAACTCGCTGCATCCACGGCAAGCCGCTGGACGAAAATGCTGCAGCAGGATTCGGTTTCGCAACAGGACGCCGACGAAAAGACCAGCGATCTCGTGGCCAAGCAGGCAACGGTCGCCGCCGCGCAAGCCAACGTGCGGCGTCTAGAGGCGCTTGAATCGTTCAAGCGCATCACCGCGCCGTTCGACGGCATCGTCACCGCGCGCACCACCGACATCGGTGCACTCATCAACGCAGGCGGCGGCAACGGGCCTGATCTGTTCACGGTCTCCGACGCCCGTCAGTTGCGCGTCTATGTGAGCGTGCCGCAGGACGAGGCGGCCGCCATCAAACCCGGCATGACCGCCACGCTCACCGTACCCGAACGACCCGGCGTGAAGTTCAACGCCAAACTCGTCGACACCGACGACGCGATCACGCCCTCCTCGGGCACGCTGCTCGTGCAACTCGCGGTCGACAACCAGGACGGCCTGCTAATTCCCGGCGAATACACCGAGGTGCATTTCGCACTGCCCACCAACTCGCATGCGCTGTCGATTCCGGCCAGTTCGCTCATTTTCCGGCAGGCCGGTTTGCAGGTTGCGGTGGTCGGCAACGACAACCGCGCGGTGCTCAAACCGGTGTCGATCGCCACCGATCTCGGCACCCACGTCGAAATCGCCTCGGGTCTGAATCCGACCGACCGCGTGATCGACAACCCGCCCGACTCGCTCGCTTCCGGCGACGAAGTCCGGCTCGAAAGCAATCCGGCCGGTACGACGGACACGTCGCTAGCCGAACGCCGGCCGGCGGAGAGCGCTCATGGATAAACGCCGCATCTGTATCGCGCTGGCGGCCGCGGCGCTGGTGAGCGGCTGCTCGTTCGCACCCACCTATCAGGCGCCCGCTACCAGCATCCCGACGGCCTTCAAGGAAGGTGGCGACTGGCAGCGCGCGAAACCCGCCGACCGCGTGCCGCGCGACGCGTGGTGGAGCGTGTATCGCGATCCCGTACTCGATCACCTCGAAGTTCAGGTGGCGGCCGCCAATCCGGACGTGGCGGCAGCGATGGCGCGCCACGACGAGGCCACCGCGTATCTGTCGCAAGCCCGTTCGGGCCTGTTTCCGACCATCGGCGCCGAAGCGTCGGTCAATCGCCAACGGCAGTCGGATAACCGCCCGCTGCGTGGCGCGGGTCAGCCCTCCGTGTACGGCACGAATACCGTCGACGTCGGCATCGGTTACGACCTGGATCTGTGGGGCAAGATCCGCAACGAGGTATCGGCGGGCCGCTCGGCGATGCAGGCGAGCGAGGCCGATCTCGAGTCGGTGCGTTTGAGCTTGCAGGCGAATCTGGCCAGCGCGTACTTCAATCTGCGCGGGCTGGACGAACAGCAGCAACTGCTCAACGATACGATCGACACCTATCAGCACGCGCTCAAACTCACGTTGAGCCGTCACGCGGGCGGCATTGCATCCGATCTCGACGTCTCTCGCGCGCAAACGCAACTCGACACCGCGCGCGCTTCCGCCGACGACATCGCCGCACGCCGCGCGCTGTACGAACACGCGATCGCCAGTCTGACCGGCACGCCCGCGTCGTCATTCACACTCGCGCCGGAGATCGAAACAGCGTACCTGCCGTCGATTCCAACGGGCGTGCCGGCGGCACTGCTGCAACGGCGCCCCGACATCGCGGCTGCCGAGCGCCGCGTCGCCGAGGCCAATGCGAAGATCGGCGTGGCCAAGGCAGCGTTCTTCCCGGATATTTCCCTCGGCCTCGACGGCGGCTATCAAAGCGACACGCTTTCGCCGTGGCTGATGGCGCCCAACGAGATCTGGTCGGTCGGGCCGAGCCTGGTGCTCACGTTATTCGATGGCGGCCGCCGTGAAGCGATCACGCAACAGGCGCGCGCCACGCTCGCCGAGAACGGCGCGAAGTACAAGGCCACCGTGCTGCTCGCTTTCCAGCAGGTCGAAGACAACCTGGCCCAGCTGCATCATCTGGGCGACGAGGCCACGCAGCAAAACGAGGCGCTGGTCGCCGCGCAACGCACGTTGACGCTTTCGATGTCGCGCTATCGTGACGGCGTGGTCAGCTATCTGGACGTGGTAACCGCGCAGACCACCGAACTCACCACGCAGATCGACGCATTGAACCTCAATACGCGGCGTCTGCTGGCCTCGGTGGGCTTGATCGAGGCATTGGGAGGCGGCTGGTCGCCGGACGGCGCTACGGGCACGCCAGCGGTTCAGGCGGCAAGCGTGCAAGTGGCGCACCCCGGTCCCAACGTGCTTGCGTCCGCGGATTGAATCTGCCATCTGGTTAGCCATTGCCTCAGGCATTGGGGCTGGCTGGGTCATAAAAAAACGTCGCCGGCTCATCACCGGCGACGTTTTTTATTCGGGCACGCCTAACGCAGCAGCTTGCGGTTTGCCTGCACGGCTCAGAACCGATGCCGCATTCCCAGCGCCACCACCGCTTGCCGGTCGCTCGACGAAGCCGCCAGCGAATAGATCGACGCATTGCCCAGCACCGCGATACCGTCCGCGCCCGACACATGCTGATACACGCCTTCCAGGTACACATCGGTCCGGCGTGACAACGCGTAGTCCGCCTGCAGCATGAACTGATTCCACTTCGGCGCGACGCTCTTGCCGTCATCGCTGAAATGTCCATCGGTGAACGTGTACGAACCACCGAGCGTGAATGCCGGCGTAATCGCGTAGCGCGCGTTCAGTTCGTAGTTATTGAAGGTCAGCATGTCGCCGTTGAGTGTGGAGTACGCGCCACCCTGGGTGATCTGATGCGGATCGTCGAGCATCGTCCGCGTGAAGACCAGACCGACGGTCGCCGCGCCGAAGGTATAGCGGCCCGCCGCACCGAGAATGCGCTGGCGCGCGCCGGTAAAGGTCGCATCGCCGTCGCTGCTGCTCACCGCGCCGCCGGTATTCGTGGGTTGATTGACGCCGCCTGGCTGGTTCACCTGCAGATAGGCGAGCGCCAGATTGAACGGACCGCCCGTCCACTGCGCGCCGAAACTGTAGGCATTGTTGTTGCTGACACCACCGGCCGCATTGCTAAAAGCATAGGCGCCGCCGACCGCGAAGCCGTCGTACGTCGCGCTGCGGAACTTCAGCGCGTTGTTCATGCGCAGATCGTTGTTGAGGTTGTCGTTATCGAACGGATGATCGGCGATATTGCCGCCGAAGCCCGAGCCCGTTGCCGACAGCGGTGCCACGAAATCGACGAGGAAGTCGTATTGCCGGCCCATCGTCACGGTGCCCCACTGTTTGCTTGCGAGACCAACCCACGCCTGACGGCCGAACTCGTCGCCGCCGTTGGAGAGCTTGCCGCTGTCGATATTGAAACCGTTCTCCAGATCGAAGACCGCGCTCAGCCCGCCGCCCAGGTCCTCGTTACCACGCAGGCCCCAGCGGTCAGTACTGACATTGCCGCTCTCCATCATCCAGTTGCTTTTGCCGCCTGAAGCCGTTTTCTGATTGCTGATGTAGTCGATGCCCGTATCGAGGGTCCCGTAGAGCGTGACGCTGCTTTGCGCGTGCGCCGCCGCACCGAAGGTGCCGGCCAATGCGATGAGTGTGGTTGCCAATGCTTTGTTCATGTTTGATTCCGGGTAAGAGAAGGCGCCGGTCCGCGCATTGACGGACCGATCCCGCACACCGTGCGGGTAGCCGCAATGTAGATTTGCGCGATGACATACCCATGATCAAAACCGGTCGATTCATGAAACGTTTTTTATGTTCATGACATGTCGCCGAAGGACCCTTAAAACATTGCCGCGCCGATGCTACAACAGATAAATATCTTTTCATGCACACATCGCCGAACCGCTAAAGCCAGGTGACTATCCTTCTCATCAACCGATCCACGAATGCATTGCGGTTCGCGAATCGGTCCCATCCAATTTGATTTGTGAGGATTACGAACATGAAATCTCTGACGCTCGCCATCGCTTTCATCGGTGCAACCGCAACGGCTTCCGCTTTCGCTCAATCGACCACGGCACCGGCGCAACAGAACGCCGCGCCGGCGATGCAAGTGGCGCAGAACAGCACCTCCGCGGTCAGCGCCGGGGGATCGTGGGTGGCGCCTTACGGTCAGGCTACGGCTGGAAAGACGCGCGCGCAGGTTTATCAGGAACTGGTGCATGCGGAAAAGGACGGCCAGCTTGCCTATCTGAATTCGACGCTCTACGCACACTGATCCACATGGACGACGATAGCCGGATGAATGAATCCATCCGGCTCCATCGTTTATCGCACGGCCCTGTCTTCCTGCCCTGACAACATCAATGACCCTCCGCACCGCGATCAAACGATCAGCTTCTTTCGCCGTTGCCGCCGTCGCCGCCGGACTGCTGTTATCCGGTTGTGCAACGTCAACGACACCTACCAGCGCCGACAACTGTGTCGGTCCACCGAGTTACTGCAACGTTTATTTTGGTTCATGAACAAAAAAGAGCGCGCTCCCCTTTCGGGCAGCGCGCTCTTCTACTTGACGCGGGTACTTTAGAACGAGTGTCGAATACCTACCCGGCCGACCACCTGCTTGCCGTCGGATGACGGATCGAAGCCGGCAATCTGCGCGACGGCGCCGCCGCTGGCCTTCTGCAACGCTGCAAGCGCATAGATGGCGGTGCGCTTGGAAAGCTCATACTCCGCGCTCAGGTTGAGCTGTTGATACTTCGGCTCCTGATTGGTCGCGTGATCGCGGCCATCCGTGTAGGTGTAGCCGGCTGCGAGATTGAGCTGACTGGTTGCCGCAAAGGTACCGGCAATTTCATAGTTCTGGAATTTCACGTCTTGTCCCGCATCGCCTTGCTGGAAGTTGACGTTGGTGAAGTTGCCCATCACCTTGAACTTGCCGATCTGATAGGAAGCGCCGGCAGCAAAGATACCTTGACTACGGGCATTGGCGAGATAGTTGCCGTACACCGCGTTGGTGTAGCCCGAGCCGTTCTGATAGCTCTGAACCGCCTGTTCCGGATCGTTGACGCGCAGATAGCCGGCGCCCATCGAGAACGGCCCATTCGTATACGACGCGGCGGCGCTATAGGCGGAGTTATTCGAGAACTGCCCGGCCTGGCCGCCAAACGAGTAGAGTGCTTCGCCGGTGAAGCCACCGATGGTGGGACTCGTGTACTTCACCGAATTGCTGACAGCGAAACCGTTATCGAGGTTATCCATGTCATTGGGGTGGGAGAAGTACCAACCGCCGTAGCTGTCGTTGAGTGAGAACGGCTCGATGAGATCGACGACCGGATCCCACTGCCGCCCGAGTGTGACGGTACCGGCTGTTTGACTGGCGAGGCCGACGTAGGCGTTACGCGAGAAGGCGAGGCCGCTGCCCAGGCTGCCGTTTGTTGAATTGATGCCGCTTTCCAGATCGAACACGGCTGAGAGACCTGCGCCCAGATCTTCCTTTCCTCTCAGACCCCAGCGGCTCCCTGCGCTGACGCCGCTGGCCATTTGATAGAGATGGTTGCCGTTGACGTTGCTGGCGAAGTCGATACCTGTATCGAGCAAGCCGTAGAGTGTGACGCTGCTTTGCGCGTGCGCGGTGGAGACGGCGCCGACACATAGAAGTGCCCCGACCAGGTGTGTCAGCTTCATCTTCTGGTTCATGAATTACCTTTCATTTAAATAAGGATGACTATAGGAAGTGTGTTGCCACAGGGTGAATATATCGAGGTCAGAAATGGCGATCGTTGCAAGACAGAGTTTCAGTTTTTTTGTTGGGTTTTTATGAGGTGGGTGTTGACCCCGGGGGGATGGGTGCCTGCGGCGTTGGGCTTGCCTTGTTTTTTTCGTGGTCTGGTTTGGTTGTGGTTTTATGGTGGTGGTCTTTTCTTGTTCTGGCTTCTTTGGTTTTTCCTTGCTTTGTTAGTGGTTTGTTTTGGGTGTGTTTTTGTGGCGTTGGCCTTTCCTTGTTGTGTTAGTGGTTTATTAGTGTTGCCCCTATGCGGGGCGGCACTTACTTTCTTTGCCGCCGCAAAGAAAGATAAGCAAAGAAAGCGGCTCACCCCGCCAGCTCATAAGTGGGTCCCCTGGCTTGGAGGGGGCAGTGGTGCATCTGGAATCTGTGCTCTCGCACACTCCGCGTTAGCGACACAGGGCTCATTCGCTCCCACTCCGCACTGCGTGCGTCGCGGATGGGGCTGCATGGGAAACCAGGAGTTTCGGTTGGGTTTGGTGGGGGCCATCGGCTTCGCCTCGGCGAGATGCTCCCGCTCTTATTGGCGAACCCCACTTCAAATGAAATGTCCACGCGGCGCATTCGTTGCATTCGTTGCATTCGTTGCATTCGTTGCATTCGTTGCATTCGTTGCATTCGTTGCATTCGTCGCATTCGTCGCATTCGTCGCATTCGTCGCATTCGTCGCATTCGTCGCATTCGTCGCATTCGTCGCATTCGTCGCATTCGTCGCATTCGTCGCATTCGTCGCATTCGTCGCGCCGCGACGGTCGTGCCCTCGGCTGCGATGCAGCCACGAATCGGGGAACTGGGCAGTTGTGCCCGCGGCGATGAATCGGAGAGCTGTGCAACCGTGGAAGTGAACGCTCGAAATGGTGATGCAGCGCATTCACGGCACTGCCGCAGTTGTGCCCGCGCGGTGACGAACAACGAGTCAGTGCCCTGGATAAACCGCGAGAGCAAACGCTTGGCGGGTGGTGTTTGAACTGCGCATCGGCGCGCGCAGCGCCGCCGGAAGTATGACGCCCTTGTCACCGGAGCGAAGTGTGCGAGAACACAGATTCCAGATGCACCACTACCGTGGCTGCGCGGGGGACCCGCTTATGAGCTGGCGGGGTGAGCCGCTTTCTTTGCTTATCTTTCTTTGCGGCGGCAAAGAAAGTAAGTGCCGCCCCGCACAGGGGCAACACTAATAAACCAATAACACAGCAAGGAAAGGCCAAAGAAATCAGAACAAGGAAAGACCAAAACCACAAAAACAACAACCCAAGCGCCGCGCAGGCAAAAAAAATCATGAAACAGAAACCTGATACCCAAACCGACTAACAGTCTCAATCCTAACCTCAGGCACATCCTCAGAAAGTTTCCGCCGCAACCTCGAAACAACAAGATTGACACTGGAAGGATCGACATCCTCCTTCTCCGGCCACGCATACCGGATCAGCTGATCTCGAGCCACCGGCGCATTAACCTGCCTCAGCAAACACTCAAGCAAAAGAAACTCGCGCCGGGTAACGGCAACCCGCCGAACGCCACAAACCAGCTCACGCGTAGCCCCATCCAAAGAAGGCCCCCCAACAGCAGGCAAAACAGAAGTAGCAGAACCAGTAGCAGAAACAAACCCAGCGCCCCGCGCCCCGCCAACCCGCTGCAAAGCGGCCATCCTCTCGTGCATTTCAATGAACGAATAGGGCTGGCAAAAACACGCATCCGCGCCGGCGCGCAAAATTCTGGTGCGGTCCTGAGCAGTAGCCGCACCCAGCACGGCAACAATCGCCGCGCCACTCCCAGCAGCCGCGAACTCCCCAATGAATCCATGCAAGGAAGCATAAAACCCGACGTCAAGCACCATCAGAACAATCGCATCGAACGGTTCCTGCGATGCAAGAAAAACTCCATCCCGCAGATCATCGGCCCGTTGCAGACTATGGGCGCTCTCCTGCAGCGCCTTGAAAAGCCATGCAGCTTCCGGATGAGCAGGTCCCACGAACAGAACGCGCATTCACCACCCTGTCAGGATAAAGAGAGCGCACAAGCTCATGCCAGCGTCCTCGACCAGCATTCGATCGAGATCCTCGTGCCTGGCTGCGCACTCCCGATCTTCATCGTGAAGTCATGCACCCGCATCACCGCCGAAACGATGCTCAACCCGAGTCCCGATCCGGCCAGGTGTCGCGTACTCTCACCACGATAAAACCGCTGCAGGACCGCGTCGCGTTCATCAGCGGCAATGCCCGGCCCGTTATCGACAATGTCCACCTGCGGCCCCGCCGAAGTCTGCCGGAGCTCCATACGCACCACACCACCTTCAGGTGTGAACTTGATCGCGTTATCCATCAGATTGCTCAGCGCTTCGAACAACAACGCACGATCGCCGTGAATCGCATCGACCGCCTGCGCATGTACGGACAACTGAATCATGCGGCTCTCCGCGAGCGGTTCGTATAGCTCACCCACTTCCTGCACCAGCCTCTCGAGTTGCACCTCACCGAATCCGCCGCGCCGTTGCAATGTGCCGATCTCGGAGATGCGCAACATCGCGCGAAACCGGTCGAGCAACGCATCGGTCTCGATCCGTGCACGCTCTACCAGTTGCGATAACGCGGGAGCGTCGAGTGCATCGGTCTGCTCCGCAGCATGCGTGAGCAAGGTTCGCACATGCGCGAGCGGCGTGCGCAGATCGTGGGCGATACCGTCGCACGCGCCTTTCACTTCGTTCATGAGGCGCTCGACTTCCGCGAGCATGTGATTCACCAGATGCGCGAGCATATCCACTTCGTCGCGTCCGCCAATCGGCAGGCGCTGCGCGAGATCGCCCTGCGCAATACGCTGCGTGACGCGCCGGATCGCTTTCAGCCGGCGCATCTGCCGCACGCTCAGTGCGAGCCCGCCGGCCACGCCCGCAAGCAGGCACACAATGCCACCGCCCACCAGCGCGTTGATGATGGTCTCGCGAATTCGCAGGATGTGCGTCAGATCACGGCCGATCACAAGCGTCGAGCCGTCCTTGCGCCGCTCGCCCATGGCGCGCACTACCGGCACCGGATCGTTGCGGCCCTTGGCGAGTGCGAGATCGAGTGTCTTGCCGGTGCGATTGGTAGGCAGCTGCGTGGGATACGCGAGTAGGTCGCCCGCCAGCAGGCGGCCGTCGGCCGCGAACAGGCCGTAGTAGTTGGTGTGCATGCGCTCGTGTTCGATACGCCGATGAATCGCGTCGGCAAGGCCGGAATCCGGCACCGAATCGAAATAGACGAGTTGCCAGTCCATCACCACATCGGTCTCGCGCTCCATATCGCCGGTCACGGCCCACCCGATGTAGCCCAGCAACAGCATCACCGAAAGCGAAAAGATAACCGCGTAGATCGACAGCAGGCGAAAGGTGGTGGAATGCCAGCGCCGCCCGAGCGCAGATTGAGCCGGGAAGGTTGTGTCCATCAAAATGGTCTGCTCATGCGAGGATGTAACCCGAGCCGCGCACGGTCTGAATCATCGGCGTGACGCCGGGCGGGTCGATTTTTTTGCGCAAACGGCCCATGTGCACGTCGATCAGATTGGTGCCCGGGTCGAAGTGATAACCCCACACCGCTTCGAACAACATGGTGCGCGTGATGGTTTGTCCCGCGTGCCGCATCATGAATTCCAGCACACGATATTCGGTGGGCAGCAGAACGATCTCTTCGCCGTCGCGCTGCACCTTGCGGGAAATCAGATCGAGTTCGAGCGGGCCAACCCGCAAATGCGTTTCGAGTGGCGTAGCCGGGGTTTGACTGCGGCGCAGCAGCACTTCGAGACGCGCGGTCATTTCCTCGGGGTCGAACGGCTTGGTCAGATAATCGTCGCCGCCGGCGCGCAGGCCACGCACTCTTTCGTCCACATCGCCCAGCGCGCTCAGCATGAGCACCGGCGTTTGAATACCGATGCTGCGCATGGTGGTGAGGATCGTGAGACCGTCCACGCCCGGCAGCATGCGGTCGAGCGTGATCACATCGTAGTCCTCGCTGATTGCGCGCGCCATGCCGTCGCGGCCGTTGGCCACCCAATCCACGGTGAAGCCGCGACTTTTCAGCTCCCCGACAATTTCATTCGCGGTAATTTCATCATCTTCGATCGTCAATACTCGCGACATGATCATTGCATGCGCCACCAGCTCTGCCGATGCAAGCGGTGGGCGCAACCGGTTATCAGTAGGAAGACATGATGCCATATTCGGCTTGCGGGTTCAGAGTACGGGCGTGCGATTCGACGGGTGTCGCCGCTTTGCCTGAGTGCCTGCCTGCAGGCTACGCGCGCCCGCATAGCGGATGAACATCCGCTTCATGAAGAAAAATTTAAGTTTGCCGCCGGGCCGCTCAAAACGGGCGGCCGAACGATAAAACATATTTCATTTTCCCGACGCCGCTTCGGTAGGCTGCCTCAACTAGCCTACTGCCATCCCGCTGTTTTCCTTGCGGTCCGACTCGAACCTTATCGTGGATGGTATGAAAATGAAGCTCGCAACCAGAACACTCGTCACCACCCTTCTGCTGATCGGCAGCGCCTCAGCGATGGCCTCGCCGGGTCTCACACAACAGCAATGCAACGACTACCCGTTCAAGCAGCTCAAGAGCGAGGTCACGCACAAGCAGTTGATGAACGAACTCGGTGAACTGGAAGCAGTCGGCTACAGCCCGAGCGATGACGACGACGAATACCCGAGCGATCTGGAGCAGGCAGAGCAGAAGCTGCAAGCCGAATATCGCGCCGACTGCATGCCGGCCGCGCATGCGTCCACCACCGCGACACAAATGCCGGGCGGTGCAGCGCCCACGGCAGCAGCGAATCAGCCGGCTGGCTGAACGCCGCGTTCGGCGCTGACGGCGGCAGCGCGCAGGCGCTGCGTGCCCGCCGTCACCTCATCGGCCATTCGTCAACTGGCCGCTTTTGCTCGCTGCCCGCTGGGCGCGCCGTTCGTCACGCTTGCGGCGCAGTTCCGCGAGCCGCCGCCTGCTGTACGTGAGCGAAGCGACCGCATGAAACGCAACCGGCGCAAACAGGAGGCCAAACAGCGTGGCCGCCAGTACCCCGCCGAACACGCCGGTGCCGATCGAGCGGCGGCTCTCGGCACCCGCCCCGCTCGACACCACCAGGGGCACGACGCCGAGCAGAAACGCCGCCGAGGTCATCACGATCGGCCGGAAGCGCGCGGCCGCCGCCTCGGTCACGGCGCGCGTCAACGGCAGACCGCGGCGATATAGATCGCCGGCGAACTGCACGATCAGAATCGCGTTTTTCGCCGCGAGGCCTATCACGGTAATCATGCCGACCTTGAAATACACGTCGTTCGGCATGCCGCGCAGCAGCACCGCCGCCACGGCGCCAATCACGCCGAGCGGCACGACCATCAGCACCGCAAGCGGGATCGTCCAGCTTTCGTACAAAGCCGCCAGCGCCATGAAAACGGCCAGCACCGACAAGCCGATCAGCAAGGGGGTCAGCCGTGCCGCCGCGGTTTCTTCACGCGCCGCGTCGACCCAGTCATACGAAACCCCCAGCGGCAGCGAAGCGGCGAGCCGTTCCATCTCGGCCATCGCCGCGCCCGAACTGTAGCCAGGCGCCGCATGACCGCTCACGTCGAGCGAGGGGTAGCCGTTGTAGCGGCTCAGCATCACCGGGCCGATGGACCAATGGCGCGATGCGATCGCCGACAGCGGCACCATGCCCCCCGTCGAGTTCGGCACGGAGAGCGCCATCAGATCGTCTTCTGTCATCCGGGTCGCGGCGTCGGCGGCGATCATCACGCGGCGCATCCGCCCACCGGCAGGAAAATCGTCGATATACGTCGAGCCGAAGGTGCTGCCCAGCACATCGGAGATACGGTCGAACGATACGCCCAGCGCGTAGGCTTTCGCGCGGTCGATAACGAGTTCGACGCGCGGCGCATCCGGCAAATCTTCCGAATGCACGGAGGCCAGCACCGGGCTTGCCTTGGCCTGCGCGAACAGTTGCTCGCGTGCGGCTTTTAGCGCATCCAGCCCGACGCCGCCGCGATCTTCGAGCCGGAACACGAAGCCGTCCGAATGCCCGAGCCCCGGCACGGAAGGCGGCAACTGCGCTTCCACATCGCCGTCGAGAATCTTGTCGAACTTGTCGTTGAGGCGGTCGCGCAGGGCCATCGCGTCCGTGTCGCGCTTGCCCCAGTCTTTCAGTTCGACGAAGCCCATCGCCACGTTCTGGCCACTGCCGGTAAAACTCCAGCCGATCACACTGGTGACGTGCGCAATCGCGGGCTCCGTGTGCAGGATATTCTCCATTCGCTGGACCACGGCGAGCGTACGCGCCTGCGTCGCACCGGCCGGCAATTGCACCATCACCTGCAACTGGCCCTGGTCTTCGCTCGGCAGAAAGCCACCGGGCATTTGCCAGTAGAGCACGCCGCACACGCAGACCAGCACGGCATAAACGGCCAGCATCGGACCGATGCGGCGCAACATCCGCGCAGTCAGTCCACGATAGCCGCTCGCGGCGCGATCGAAACCCGACGTGAAACGGCTCGCCGCGCGCGCCGCGAAACCGAGTGGGCCGCGGCGGGCATCTCGTTCTCTCACCGGATGCTTGTGCGCTTTCAGCAGATTCGCACACAGCGCGGGTGTCAACGACAACGCCATGAACGACGACACCAGCATCGACGCGATCATCGCCACCGCGAATTGCCGGTAAATACCGCCGACGCCGCCTGGGAAAAACGCCATCGGCACGAACACCGCCGTCAGCACGGCAGTCACGCCGACAATTGCGCCGCCGATCTGCGACATCGCCTTGCGGGTCGCTTCACGCGGCGGCAGGCCTTCCTCTTCCATCACGCGGTGCACGCTTTCCACCACCACAATCGCATCGTCGACAAGAATGCCGATGGCGAGTACGAGGCCGAACATCGTAAACACGTTGATCGACAGCCCACAGACGTAAATCGCGAGAAACGCACCCATCAGCGTGACCGGAATCACGACCGTCGGCACCAGCGTGTAGCGCAGATCGCGCAGGAACAACCACATCACGAAGAACACCAGCACCACCGCTTCTGCCAGCGTGGCGAGTACTTCCCGAATCGCGATCTGCACGAAATGCGCGTTGTCGAATGGTATTTCGACGGCGACGCCAGGCGGCAAGGTTTTCGATAGTTCGGCCAGCCGCGCGCGGATCGCGTTGGACGTTTCGAGCGCATTGCCGCGCGGCCCGAGTTGAATACCGACGGTCGCCGCGGCCTTGCCGTTCAGCCGGGAGTAGTACGAATAATTGTCGCGCCCGAGTTCGACCCGCGCGACGTCGCGCAAACGCACGGCTGAACCGTCGGGCAACGCCTTCAGCACGATCTGTCCGAATTCGGCGGGCGAAATCAGTTGCCCCTTCACGCTCACCGAAGCCGTCAATTGCTGCCCCGGAACGAACGGTGCGTCGCCCAGCGTACCGGCCGTTACCGTGGCGTTCTGCGCGGCGATCGCGGCGTTCACTTCCGCGGCGCCGAGCCCGTATTCGCGCAGCTTCATCGGATCGAGCCAGATGCGCAGCGCTTCGTCGGCGTCCCACAGCTCCGCCGCGCCCACGCCCGGTGCACGCTTGAGTTCGCGCAATACGTAACGGCTCAGGTAGTCGCTCAGCTGCACGGAATCGCGCGAGCCATCTGTCGAGGTCAACGCGACCAGCATCAGGAACGTATTGGCCGCCTTGAATACGCTGATGCCCTGCTGCACGACCTGTTGCGGCAGGCGCGGCTCGACCTGCTTGAGACGGTTCTGGATGTCGACCAGCGCGAGATCCGGGTTCGTGCCCGGCGCAAAGGTCGCGTCGATCTCGAGATTGCCTAGGTTATCGCTGGTCGTTTCGTAGTACAGCATATTGTCGGCGCCATCGAGACTTTCCTCGATGATGCTGCCGACGTTGGCATCGACCACTTCAGTCGCGGCCCCCGGATAGGTGGCGCTGATCACGATCCGCGGGGGCGCAAGACGCGGATACTGCGCCACCGGCAGTTGCGGAATGGCAAGCGCGCCCGCAACCACAATGGCGAGCGCAACAATCCATGCGAAGACCGGGCGGTCGATGAAAAAAAATGGCACGCAATAGTCCGTTCAGATTGACTGGAGGCGCGGCGCGTCAACGAGGCGGGCCATATGCAGCACGTCGGCCAGTATGCCGTCGCGCATGGCAAAACCACGCGAGCGGCCTTCTTCGACAAAGCCGAACTTGCGATACAGCGCAATCGCCGACGCATTGTCGGAAAACACCGTGAGGTCGAGACGGCGCAAACCGAGCGACCCATCGGCGCAATCGGTAAGCCCTTGCAGAAGCGCCGAACCGACACCGCGCCCATGATACCCGTCATGCACCGCGAGGCCTAAGTGCGCGCAATGCGCGCGGCTGGGCCGGTGAATCTCCAACCCCGCGTGGCCGACCATGCGCCCGCCAATGGTCGCACACACGTTGACGCCGTCTTTGAGGCGCCGCTCGTACCACGTCCTGAGCTGATCGGCGCCGCGGTAGCCGACCGACAACGTGCCGCGCCGCACGCCCGGCAAGCTCATGATATCGGCGAACGCATCCATGTCCGACGATTCGAGCGCGCGAATCGTAATACGATTATCGAGCGCGGTGTCGTGCTGCCCCGTTTCTTCTTTCATGATCTTATTTCGCCGCGATGTTGGCGGCTGTTGGCTCGAGGCTGGCCGCGGAAGGCGTCGCCAACGGCGGCGCCTCACGCAACCGCGCCATGAAATAGCAGTCGATCAGCACGCCGCGGCGCAACACCGCGCCACGTTGATGCGCTTCGATCTCGAATCCAAACTTGCGATAGAGCGCGAGCGCTGCATGGTTGTCGGTGAAGACGTGCAACTCGAGACGGCGCAGACCGAGCCAGTTGTCGGCCAGATCGAGCAGTTCGTTCATCAGCGCAGTGCCGATGCCGCGCCGCTGCCATGCGTCGTGCACACCAATGCCCAGCGATGCGGCATGCGCACGGCGGCCCTTAAAAGGCGTGAGTTCCGCTTCGCCGACCAGCGTGTCGCCTACCATCGCCGCGATCGCGATCTCGGGAGGCGCGAGTTTTTCGAGGTATTCGCGTGTGCTGGCGAGCGTCTGAAACGGCACGTGAGGATTGCCGTTCACCACGCCCGCCAACTGCTGCATGGCATGGAATTGTTCCGCGTCGGAAACGCGCAATGCGCGCAGCGTCAGACCCCTGGGTAAGCCCTCAGAACAGGTTGTTGTTCTTATGTCTTGATTCATAGGCTCATAACGTCAATTCGAATGACCTCGCGAGGATGCCGGGCAGTTGCATGCCGCCCGTGGCGCGCTCGCCCCAGGTCGAGTCGCTCAATAGCAATTGCGCTTGCGAGCCGAGTTGTTCGAGTTCGCTGCCGAGAAGGCGGTACAGACTATCGTCGAAACGCATGGCCTCAAGCGGCGCGACGATCTGCCCGTTCTCGACCCAGAAGGTCGCGAAGCGCGTCATGCCGGTCAGGCGGCAATTCATCCGGTCGGAGAAATTCACGTACCAGAGGTTGCCGATATAAAGACCGGTACCGAGTTCCGCCAGCACGTCTTCTTCCCGCAGGTCACCCGCTTGCATGGAGAGCGCCGCCGGCGACTCGCTCGCCAGCGCGCCGTTGGGCGTCAATCCGTATTCGCGCGCGCTGCGTGCATTGGTCAGGCGTTCGGCGCTGCGGCCGGCCTGAATCAACGGGACGCTTTCGCGCAGATAGCCGTCGTCGTTGAAGCCCGGCGTAATGCCGAGATTCAGATCTTCGCTGATCGTGACGCGCGGGTCGACTACGATTTCTCCCACATGGAGCTTGTACAACTCGCTTCGCGAACTCGCCTGGGCGCGCGCGGAGAAACCGCTCCATGCCGTCACGCCGAGCAGTTCAGCCAGCGCCTCGGGCGCCAGATACGAGCGATAACGCCCCGGCGCCAGGGTGCGCGGCGTGAGCGCGAGCACCGACAGACGCGCTGCGGCCTGCTCGACCTTGCGGGCGAAAACGGCGTCGCTCCAGTCGTCGCCGGCGTAAGTCGTTTTGATCGCGCGGCCGCTCGGGTCGTAGAGCGACCAGCTGAAATTGAAGTTATCGACTTCATACCAGCCGCGGCTGCCGCTCGTGGACGCGAAGCCGCGCACGATCGTGCCGCCCGCGTAAAAACCCACGAAATCCAGCCCGTGCGCGCATTCGGCAACGGTGCGCAGCAAGCTGCCCGGCTCCGGCAGCTTGCCCGAACGTTGCGTGGCGCGCTGCCATTGCGAGGTGTCGATCAACAGATGCGGATCGTCCACCGCGCCGCGCAGGCTCTCACGCAAGGCGGCAAGCGCCGCGCTCACATCGTCCAGGTCCTGTTGCAGATCGCCGCAGACGGTCAGCGTCGAATAGGCCTGCCGTGCGCCGTCAATCAAACGCAGCGTCAGCTTGCCTTGCGACACACTGCCGATCTGCCGCACGCGGCCCACATTGAAGCGGATAAAGTCGGACTGCTCGCCGGCAAAAGAACTCAGCGTGATTTCCGAGCCTTGCTGCAAGCGCTCGATGGCATCGGCCAGCGAGGTGAAATGCTGCTGCCAGTCGATCGGCGTGGCGACGCGCGAGGAGATGAATTGGCTCATCATGCACCTCCGAACACGTCGACGTTGCTGAACACACAGGCCGGCGAAGCGTGGCCGACGCGAATGATCTGCGCCGGTTCGCCCTTGCCGCACATGGACGTGCCGTACACTTCGCGCGTATCGGCGTTGCCCACCGCGCTCAGGCTGCGCCAGAAATTCGCCGAAATGCCGCGGTAATTCGGCTGTTTGACGACCTGGGTAAGCTTGCCGTTTTCGATCAGCTGACCGAACTCGCAGCCGAACTGGAATTTGTTGCGATGGTCGTCGATCGACCAGGACGTATTGGTGCGCATCAGAATGCCATGTTCGATATTGCCGATCATCTGCTCCAGCGAACGCTCACCGGGTTCGATGTTCAGATTCGCCATCCGGTCGATCGGCGGGCGGTTCCAGTTCGACGCGCGCGAATTCGCCACGCCGGCCAACTGCGCGCGTTGCTGCGAAAGCGCGCCGCCAAGCGGACGTTCGAGCACGCCGTCGCGGATCAGGTATTGCTTGTGCGCTTCGGTGCCGTCGTCGTCGAATGCGTAAGCGGCGGCCTCCTCGCGTAAATCGGGGTCGAAGGTCACGTTCAGCAGTTCTGAACCATAGCGGTACGAGCCGAACATGTCCTTCTTGACGAAGCTCCAGCCGGCGAAGTTACGCTCGTCGCCGAGAATGCGATCGAGCTCAAGCGGATGACCGATCGATTCGTGAATCTGCAGCATCATCTGATCGGGCATCAGCAGCAAATCGCGCTTGCCCGACGGGCAATTCGGCGCCGCCAGCAGTTGCAGCGCTTCGTTGGCCACACGTGCGCCCGAGCCGTCGAAGCCGAAGCGCGCCAGCACTTCCATGCCGCCCTGCCCCAGCGTGCCGTAGTTGCCGCCGAGGGTACGCACCTGCGTATCGCCGTCCGCGTGGGCGGCGACGCTCAATTGCGGCATCACGAACTGGAACCGCTGATCGATCCGCACGCCGTCGCCGGTCATGTAGAGCTGATCGGTATGCGTGATCTGTACAGCCGCGACGCGCTCGACAATGCGCGCATCGAGATTTGCACCCGCGCATTCCACGCTGAGGCGCTCCAGCCATTCGGCGCGGCTCGGCAATGCATGCTGCACATTCGGCGACGCATAGTGGCCACTCACGGCAGGACGCGCCACCTCGCGATGGTCGATCAGCGACAAGGCCGCGCTCGCTTCCGCGCGGGCCGTGGCGAGATCCAGCGCCTGCTGCAGACCGGCGGCACTCAGGTTCGCGGTAGCCGCATAGCCGGCACCCGCGCCCACCCAGGCAATCAGCATCGCGCCACGATCGCGCACCGTGCGCATGGGTTGCGCGATGTCGTTGCGAATCTCGTGATCGTCGATCTGTTCGTCGACAATGCGCAGCGACCAGAAGGCCGCGCGGCTCGTAAGCGATCGGGCGGCGTGCGCCCAACGTTCGTCAATCATTAACGGTTCCCGTAGGAGTCTGCGCCACACCCGCCGGCGACACGATCAGCGACGACGCGAGCAACGACTGGGTATAAGGATGCGAGGGCGCGTGCAACACATCGAGTGTGTCGCCCGCTTCCACGATGCGTCCTGACTTCATCACGATCACGCGATGCGCCATGGCCCGCATCACCGCCAGATCGTGCGTAATGAACAAATAGCTAAGCTTGTACTTTTTCTGCAGATTTGTCAGCAGATTCAGCACCTGTTTCTGGATGGATACATCGAGGGCGCTGGTCGGCTCGTCGAGCACCAGCAATTCCGGCTCGACCGCCAACGCGCGGGCAATCGCGATACGCTGGCGCTGACCGCCGGAAAACTCGTGTGGATAGCGCAGCATCGCGTCCGCGGGCATGCCCACTTCTTCCAGCAGGCTGCCCACGCGCGCGCGCCGCGCCCGGGCGTCCATGTCGGGTTGATGCATGGTCAGGCCTTCGCTGACGATCTGTTCGACAGTCATGCGCGGCGACAACGAGCCGAACGGGTCCTGAAACACGACCTGCATGCGCGAGTACAACGCCCGGCGTGAACGCGCGGTTTTCAGGGTGGCAAGTGGCAAACCGTCGATGTGGATGTGACCGGCCGCCGGTTGCTGCAGGCCGAGCACGGTTGCCGCCAGCGTCGATTTACCCGATCCCGACTCGCCAACGATGCCGAGCGTCTCGCCGCGCCGCAGGCACAGGTCGACGTCGTGCACCGCGCGAAACGTGGAGCGCCCGAACAGGGAACGCAAGCCCTTCGCGGACGTGCGGTAGTCGACTGCGAGTCCCTCTACGTCGAGCAAACGCCGCGCGCCCGGCTCGACCGGCGCCACCGCACGCTGCGGCTCGCTGTCCAGCAGGCGTTGGGTGTAAGGATGTTGTGGGTTGGAGAACAAGGCTTCGGTCGTATTGGTTTCGACCAGCACGCCCTTCTCCATCACCGCGACGCGCTGCGCGAAGCGTTTCACCAGATTCAGGTCATGCGTGATCAGCAGCACGGCCATGCCCCGCTCGGCGGCTTCCTGCTCCTGCAACGCGATCAACAGATCGACGATCTGCTGACGCACGGTGACGTCGAGCGCCGTGGTCGGCTCGTCGGCAAGCAGCAGACGTGGCCGGCACGCCAGCGCCATCGCGATCATCGCGCGCTGCCGCTGGCCGCCGGACAGTTGATGCGGAAAACTGTCGATGCGCCGCTCCGGCTCGGGGATACCCGTGCGCCTGAGCAACTCGATACCGCGTTTGCGTGCCGCATTCGGCCTCAAGCCCTCATGCAGGCGCAAACTTTCCGCGATCTGCTTGCCGATCGTGAAGAGCGGGTTGAGTGCCGTCATGGGCTCCTGAAACACCATGGCCACGTCGGCGCCGCGCAGGCCGCGCATCTGCTGCTCGGTTTTTTGCAGCAGATCTTCGCCGTCCAGCAGCACGCGGCCGCTCAGATCGGCATGGTCGACGAGGCGCAGGATCGACAACGCAGTGACGCTTTTGCCGGAACCCGATTCGCCGACGAGAGCGACGCGCTCACCTCGCGCGATCGAGAGGCTGAGTTCATGCACCGCGATCTTGTCGCCGAAACGCACAGAGAAACGATCGATTTCGAGCAGGGGCCGGTTGCCTTTGACTTCGTTCATCGCGGACCTCCGCCGAACGCCGAGCCGCGCTTGCGCGTGTCGAGCGCGTTACGCAATGCGTCACCCATAAAGGTCAACAGCAGCAAGGTGATCACCAAAGCGGCGAAAGCCGAAATCGAAATCCACCACGCGTCGAGGTTATTCTTGCCTTCCTGCAGCAACTCGCCGAGGCTCGGTGTAGGCGGCGGCACGCCCAACCCAAGGAAGTCGAGACTGGTCAACGAGAGAATCGCCGCGCTCATGCGGAACGGCAAAAACGTGATCACCGGTGTCAGGCTGTTCGGCAGCACGTGGCGCCACATGATCTGCCAGTTCGAGAGACCCATGGTGCGTGCCGCTTTCACATAGTCCAACGAACGATTGCGCAGGAACTCCGCTCGCACGTAATCGGACAGCACGAGCCAACCGAACATCGACAGAAGAATGAAGAGCAGCCATAGCGTCGGCTCGAAGATCGACGCGAAGATAATCAACAGATACAGATCCGGCATCGAGCTCCATATTTCGATCAGGCGCTGACCGATCAGATCGGTGCGTCCGCCATAGAAACCCTGCACCGCGCCCGTCAGCACACCGATCAGGACACCGGATATGGTGAGCGCGAACGCCATCAGCACCGAGAGCCGGAACCCGTACAACAGCCGCGCAAGCACATCGCGGCCGTACTGGTCCGTGCCGAGCCAGTTGCTTCTCGTAGGCGGCGCCGGATAGGGATGAGCGGCGAAGTAGTCGATCGTGTCGTAGTGAAAATGATTCGGCGGATAAATCGCAAAGTTGCCGTTCGATTCGAGCCGTGAACGGATATACGGATCGAGGTAGTTCGCGCGGGCCGGAAAATCGCCGCCGAAAATCTTCTCCGAGTAGTCTTTGACGATCGGAAAGTAGTAGTTTCCCTCGTAACGGACGAGCAATGGACGATCGTTGGACAGCACTTCGCCGAACAGGCTGATAACGAACAGCGATACGAAGATCACGAGGCTCCAGTAACCGAGCCGCTGCCGCTTGAAGCGCAGCCAGGTGCGCCGCCAGGGAGACGGCGACGCCACGTACGCCGTACCGGACAGCTCAGCGGTCCATGCGGTTGAATTGGATGCGGGGGTCGACGAGGACATAGCAGACGTCAGCAATGAGTTTGGTTACGAGAGCGATCAGCGTGAACAGGAACAGCGAACCGAGCACGACCGGATAGTCACGCCGAATCACGGAGTCGTAGGACAGTTGGCCCATGCCGTCGAGCGAGAACAGGGTTTCAATCAACAGGTTGCCGTTCAGGAACGCGCCGACGAATGCCGCCGGCAAACCGGTCAGCAGCGGAATCGCGGCATTGCGCAGCACGTGTTTCCACAGCACGTCGCGCTCCGGTGCCCCTTTGGCGCGCGCGGTCAGGACGTATTGGCGTCCAATCTCCTCAAGGAAGGTGTTCTTGGTCAGGATCGTGACAATCGCGAAGTTGCCGACCACCGAAGCCGTAACCGGCAGCACGATGTGCCACAGGTAATCGAGCAGCTTGCCGAAGGTACTGAGGTCGCCGAAGTTATCCGAGGTGAGGCCGCGCATTGGAAACACCTGCCAGAAGGTGCCGCCGCCGAACAGCATCAGCAACAGCACCCCAAGCACGAAACCCGGAATCGCATAGCCGGCCAGCACCAGCACACTGGTCACCGTATCGAAGCGCGAACCGTTGCGCACCGCTTTCGCAATGCCCAACGGCACCGATATCAGATACGTGAGCATCACCGTCCATAAGCCGAGCGTGATCGACACAGGCAGCTTCGATTTGATGACGTCCCATACGCTGTCGTGCTGGTAATAGGACCGGCCGAGATCGAAACTCGCGTAGCGCTTGAGCATCAGGACGTAACGTTCGAGCGGGGGTTTGTCGAAGCCGAACTGCTTCTTGATCTGTTCGATCTGCTGCGGATCGACACCCTGGCTGCCGTGATAGCCACCGCCCCCCGCCCCCGCCTCTCCGCCACGGCCAGCGCCGTGGCGGAGTTGCGTCATCACCTGTTCGACCGGCCCACCCGGCACGAATTGCGTGACGACAAAGGTCAGCGTGACCACGCCGAGCAGCGTCGGCACCATCAACAGTAATCGTCTGAGAATGTAGGCAAGCATGCTGTTCCTCAGTGCGCAAGCGCCGTGGTTGAGCCGGCGGACTGCGCCGTCTGGAGTGTCTGTGCCGCCCGATTCGTCTGATTCGTCTGTGCGCCCGGCGCTTTCGCGTACCAGTAATCGATGACCCAGTCTTCGTACTGGTAAGAATTCGGCACGATCTTCGGAAAACCGAGCGTGGTCTTGTAGCCAATGCGCGCGCCTGGCGCGTAGTACTCCGGCACCAGGTAAAACGAATAGATCAACACGCGATCAAGCGCGCGCGTCGCCGCTTCCAGATCGTCGAGATTGGTGGCGGAGAGCGCGGCGTGAATCAGCGAATCGACCGCCTTCGAACGGATACCTGTGTAGTTCTCCGAGCCGACTTCGGAGGCAGCCGCACTGCCGAAGCGGCGCGTCAATTCGGAACCTGGAATCGTGACCGGCGGATAGATGAAAGTGGTCATGTCGTACTCGAAATTGTCCAGACGCTTCTCGTACAACGCGCTGTCGATTTCGCGCATATGGGCCTGAATACCGAGCATGTCGAGCGCCTGCATATACGGCAGGATCAGACGATCCATGCCGGGCTGATCGTCCATGATCTCGATCGTCATCGGCGTGCCGTTGGCGTCGCGCAACGCACCGTCGCGATAGTGCCAACCGGCTTGCGCCAGCAGATCACGTGCAACACGCAAATTGCCGCGCAGGGAATTCGGCGGGATCGTGTCAGGTTGCTTGAGCATCGGGCCGAACACTTCTGGCGGCACGCTGCCGCGCAGCGGTTCGAGCAGTGCCAGTTCCTTGGGACTCGGCATACCGGTCGCGCCGAACGGGCTGGCCTCAAAATAGCTGTTCGTACGCCGGTATTGGCCGTAGAACATCATCCGGTTCATCCAGTCATAGTCGAGCGCCAGCGTCAGCGCGTGGCGCACGCGTGGATCCTGAAACATCGGCTTGCGCATATTCATCAACATGCCCTGCATCTGCGCGGGGCCGTCGGCAAATTCGCCTTTCTTCAGGAGTCCGTTGTCGAAGTTCTTGCCAACGTATTTGCGTGCCCACTGCGTCGCGCTGTATTCGACGATAACGTCCGCATCGCCCGCCTTGAAGGCTTCAAGTTGCGTGTAATGGTCGCGGTACAGATTGAAGGTGATTCGCTCGAAGCGGAACATGCCGCGCCGCGACGGCAGATTTGCCGCCCAGTAGTCCGGATTGCGGCGATAGGTGATCTGCTTGTCGTTCTTGCGTCCCTCGATCAGATAGGGGCCGCTGCTGATCGGTGGCGCTGAGGAAACCTGATCGAATGGCGGACGTTTTCCGTCAGGCTGCATCCCCCACTTCGGCGAGAAGATCGGCAGATCGCCGGCTATCAGCGGCGCATCGCGTTGCGCACGCTTGAAGTCGAAGCGGATCGTGCTCCTGTCGATCACCGTCGCGTTTCTGATGATCGAGAACTGCGCGTTGAAGAGCGGCGATGCGTGCGAACTCGCCAGCGTGTCGTACGAATACTTGACGTCGGCGGCGGTAATCGGATCGCCGTTCGAAAAGCGCGCGGCGGGATTGATATGGAATGTCGCCGAACTCAGATCCGCGGCGACCTCTACATCGTCGGCGATCAGCGGATATTCGGAGGCCAGTTCGTCCCAGCTGCGCTGCATCAGCGTATCGAACATCAGATTCTGGATGTCCGGCGCAGGCGCACCGCGCAGAAGAAACGGATTCAGTGAATCGTAGGTTTGCAGTTCGTTATAGTTTTCAAAACTAAGCGTGCCGTTGGCCGGTGCATCGGGATTCGCGTAGTCGAAGTGCGTGAAGTCGGCGGGATACTTCGGTTGATCGTATTGAGCAATCGAAGGCGCTGCATGCACCGGTGCAGCGAATGCGCCAAACAGCGCGAAAAACGTCGCGGCTGTCAGCACGGCTCTTGAGTTGAGGCGGGCAAGCATGGTTGTCCTCATTGAACCAGGTTGGCCGCAAGCAATTGCGCAAAGACGCCAGCAAGCGCCCGCGAATGCTGGAACATCACGTGTTGCGTCATCGCTCGGTACGGATGCTCCGGTTTGTGACCAAAGGCACGATTCATCCAGTCGCTGTAGCGAGCCGGCTGAATACGTCCGAAAGACTTGCGTTTGCAGGAAACCCGCCCGGATTTTCAGCAGCGAAAACCCGGAGCGGGACCGTTCGTCAGGCCTGAGAAATCAGGCGATCAGAACTTGTAGGTCGCACCGATCTGCGCGTAACGGCCAATAAAGTTGTAGAGCGACGTGTCGTAGCCCGTCTGGTAATACGGGTACTGCACGAAGTTCGGGTCATACGGCGGCGCACGGTTGAAGATGTTGTTGATGCCGCCATACAACGTCCAGTTCTTGAAGCCCGTATAGCTTGCCGTCAGGTTGAACACGCTGAATGAGCCGATTTCCGTCGGGACGCCAGCCGTGCCGAACAACGATTCCATCGTGGTGTTGTTGTAAGGCCCCGTGTAATTCCACGTCAGCGCGGTATTCCACTTGCGATTAGGCGACTGCCAGCTGACGGTCGTGTTGCCCTTCCAACGCGGGAACGAACCGCCGAATGACAGGGACAGGGAACTGTTGTTACCTGCGGCATCGGTTGCGCCGTTAGCGAGACCCGGGGTCTGGAAGTGCCAGATGTAGCCCCAGTCGGTCGAGAGCGCGAAGGTACCAACCTTGGTCGGCAATGCCTGATGGAAGTTGGCCTCGAAACCGTCAGTATGCAGATACGAGAAATTGACCAGTTGCGAGTTGACGTAGTCGATCGTGCCGGAATTCGGATTACGAACTACGTTAGCCGGGTTGTTCGCATTCACCGTCGGCTGAAGCGGCGCAATACCGATCACGTTCGACACGTCGATCTTGTACCAGTCGAAGCCCAGATCCGTGTTACGCGCGGGCGACAACTCAAAACCGATGTTGTAGTTCTTCGTACGCTCCGGTTGTAGATTCGGATTGCCGTGCATCAGTTCGGCAACGTTGACGTTCTGGCCGTACTGCGCGCTAGCCGGATCGGTATCGATCGCCGCCTGGTTCCCTAGCGACGCGCCAGGCGAAGATTCGACCAATGTCGGCGCGCGGAAACCGCGGTTGTACGATGCATACGCCGTGAATGCCTGCAACGGTTGATAGCGCAGAGCAAAGCGCGGCGAGAACGCGCCGCCGAACTGGTTGTAATGGTCGTATCGGCCGGCCTGGCTAAAAGTCAGGTTCTTGATGATAGGAATATCGATCTGGTAGTAAACCGCCGCAACGTTCCGGCTCCCATCGGCCGATTGCAGAGGAATACCGGCAATCAGCGTCTGGCCCGTGTCCACGCCCGTCGGATTCGAAATCGATTCGCTTTGATGCTGGAACTGCGTACCGAAGCCGACGCCCACGTCGCCAGTCGGCAGGTGGAACAGATTTGGCGTTGAAATCGTCGCGTCGACTACGTCGAGCTTCGATATAGCCAGGTACTCCGTGTTGTTGAACAGACCATTGAGGCCGTTGGGCGTTGCCGAAGGATTGGCAAAATCAAAGCCCCCGGCCAGAATGTTCTGATACGCCTGCGCGTTCATCGCATTCGTATCGGTCACTGCAACGACGCTCTGCGAATGGCCGTAGCTGGTCGCCCAGTTCCAGCTGCCCCACTTCGACGTATCGAACTGACCTTTCAGGCCTGTCGAAAAGGCCCAGAAGTTCGAGGTCGACTGCACGCCCACCGGCGTGTTCGGGAAGGTGTAGTTAAGGGGCGTTGCGACGCCGAACGGATTGTACGGATTGGTTGCGGCGACCGTATTGTTGTTGGTCACCAAACCCGTTGCAGGCGAGTACGAAAGCGGCGAACTCAGACCGCTGAAGTAGGCTGCGCCGGTCACGATCGAGCTCGTGGCATAGCTGTCCCAGATGTCAGCGTAAGCCTGAACGTCGTCGTTGATCTTGAAATCGCCGTGAATCTTCACGTTGGCGTGCTGGTTTTCGGGCGCCAGCGAATCGAGACTGCTGGTGTTGTACGCGCAAGCGGTGCCAGGCTGGAAAGCAGCCGTGGTTGAGGTCGCGGTCGAAATCGTCTTGCCGCCGGCGCAATTGCCCGTGGCTACCGGGCCGTTGCCCGTTAGCCAATAGGAGGTCGACTGGTTGTTGCCGTACGGGAAGATCTGGCTGGAGGTCGTATCGCGCTGCGAGAGGTCGATACCGCTCGTGTGGGAGTAGCTGGCCGCTGCCGTGATGTTGTAGCCATCTGAGGCCAGGTTGCCGAAGCCGCCCAGAATGTTGAACTTGTCCGTGCCCGCGCCGCCGTGCTGCGCGCCGCCCAGGCTGCCGTCCAGTTGCAGGCCCTGATAGTCATGCTTGGTGATGATGTTCACCACGCCCGCGATTGCGTCCGAACCATACTGCGACACTGCGCCCGTCTTCACGATTTCGATGCGGTCGATCATGTTGACCGGCAGCGAATTCAGGTCGACGAACGAATCGGTAAAGTTCGTGTTGAGCGCATAAGGCGCCACGCGCTGGCCGTCGATCAGCACCAGCGTGTACTTTTCACTCAGGCCGCGCAGCGCGATGCCCGCGCCGCCCGGTGCGGTGCTGTACGTGTAGTTGTCGCCCCAGCTGCTTGCCGAGTTGGCTGCCGTCGAACGCAGGAAGTCTGACACCGTGGCCGCCCCGCTAGCCTGGATATCCTTCTGCGAAACGACCTGCATCGCCTGAAAGCCGGTCTTGTCGGTTTGACGGATCAGCGAACCGGTGACTTCGAATTTCTTCAACTGCTGGACGTTGCCTTTGCCCGTCGTTGTCGCGGTGTTATCCGCCGACGACGTCGCAGCAGCGCCCGATGCCGCAGCTGCGGGCGCCGGTGTGCTCGTCGTCGCCGTACCCGCCGCCGTGCCGGTGGTGGCCGGCTGGCTTTGCGCAAACGCCGGTACGGCGATTGCGGCCGACAACGCCAGTTCAGCCCAGATTATTCTTTTGATGGCCAGCGCCAATGCCCTCTGTTTCATTTTTCCCCTTCCCGCTCGTCAATAAGGCCACTGCTGTGTGTGTGAAGAGAGATCTTGTGAACCTCCCCACTCGATATACGGCGATCTTGCGCCGCGCTCCGTTAAAGCTGTCCCGCCCTTCCAATGGCCAGCAAACCGGCCAATAGCGCGCCGGACTGCAAATGCAAAAGAAAGACGGAACACTTCAGATACATGAATATCGGACTACTTATTTATTACAAACGAAATGCGCAGCGCTTTCTTATTCCTATCAACTCTTCGATCCCAGATTCTGGTTACAAGGCAATGCACGCCCCTCCAGATCAATTCCGGATCACACATTAAGTAATGCTTAAAAATGCCGATTGACTTACTTCGACGAAAATATGGAGCAAAAACATCTAGAACAATCGTGGCGTGCCCACCCACACGACCACCGCTTCCTCGCGCGTGGTATTGCACCAGGCGTGGGGCACGGTGGACTCGTAATGCGCAGTGTCACCAGCATGCAATACGAACGTTGTACCTTCTAAAGTGAGCGATATCTGGCCGCTCATTACATACAGGAACTCTTCTCCTGCATGCGTCGTGATCTCCGATGGGTTCTGCCCCACCGGCATCCTGACAAGAATCACTTCCAGCTTGCTGCCGACCGACAGGTTCGTCAGCCGCCCAAAAAGATTCGCAGTTCCGTCGAAGCCGAAGTACTTCAGCTCCGCTCCCCTGCGCACCGACCGGTCTTCATTTGGCGTGTCGACGAAGTACTGCACCGTCACACCTAAAGCTCGCGCAATACCCACTAGCGAGGTAATCGAAGGCGTTGCGTGACCGCGCTCCACCTGCGACAAAAACGGCTTGGAAATTCCCGCTGTGGTTGCCACTTCATCCAGCGTGCGCTTGAGTCGTTGGCGTAGCGCGCGGATTTTGCTGCCTATAGAAACTGCGACTTGTGCCTTGTTATCGAGTGGCAAAACCATAGCAAGACAGAATCCCGTAGTCAAAATTAGTTTGATAAAACTAAACTATGTTTCATCGAATGCGTCATCCTCCCCAAGACGCGCACCATATGTCTGATCAGGTGGCGCGAAACCTGGCTCAAGCGCAGCGGAGCGGCACGTCGCAAGATCAGACATATCGGATCAGGATGCCGTTACTTTGACGCGACCAGCACCCACAAGCGGGCGAGGTCGGCCGAACCGTCGGAACCCTTCACTGCGCGGAAGGTTTGCACCGCACGCGCTTTATCGCCCGCCATGTAGTACGCCTCGCCGAGATGCAACTGCGCCTGGTCCGGGTGATCGATTCCGCCCTTCGCGATCGCGGTGTCCATGGCTGTAAGACCTTGCTTCGCCTGCCCGGCGAAGACCTGATTGAAGCCGATGTCGATCGGCGCGACGGGGTTCGCGGGATCGGCCGGCGCTTGCGCCCGTTTGGCGGCGAGCGCTTGCAGGCGCTTTTCGCGATCCGCTTGCGCATCGTGACCCAGAACGCCCGATGCAAAACCCTGATCGATGACCTGTTTGCCTTCAGCCGTCGTGCCCGCCACGATCGCGAGTTGCGTCATCTCCATGTAATCGTCGGCGGTGCTGAGCGAACCGGTCGCACGGCGCAGGCGATAAGTGTCGATATCGAGCGCCGACGAATAGCCGGGTTTGTTGCGAATCGCGTTGAACAGATCATCCCAGTACGACTGCTTCGGATGATAGGCAACCAGCTTTTCGAGCGTGCTGCGGTACGTTGCGTCGTCTTTCACGCGCTGCGCGCACGTACCGAGCAATTGCAATTGCGATTCATCGGGTGCATGGCCGGCGCGGACTTGTGCATCGACTGCCGGTTTGAGCGAGCTCACTACGTCACTGCAATCGTTTGCCAGGTAGTAAGACTGAACAAGCAAAGTGCGCATGTCAGGATCGCCGCCGCCTGCTTTCAGATAGCGCTGCGCAACCTTCGCGGCCTGTGCGTAGTTTTTCTCCTGAAAGTAGATACCCGCGAGCGCGGCGGTCGTGCGTTGCTCGTCAGCACCCGTCAGGCGTCCTGAACTCAACAAGGTTTCGTAGGCCTGGGCGGCTACACCCGATTCACCGGCCGCCGCTGCCGCGGCGCCGCGCATCTCCTGAATCATGTAGCTTTCATAGGGCGTCTTGCCCGGCACGGCGTCGGCCTGATCGATCTTCGTCAACGCGTCCTTGTACTTGTGCGCGCGATACAGATCCTGCGCGGCGTTCAGCGGCTTCGCCACATCCGGCCGCAAGCTGTCCGCCGCTTGAGACGTGACCGGCAGCACGACGAGCGCCGCCAGCCCTCCGACAGCGGCCGCGATGACGGCGCGCTTGAACCGTTGATGGATCGTTAGCATTGCACTTCCTTATTGCATGTACTGCTCGTTGCCGATCAGGCCGATTTTCGTCGCGCCCAGCCGTTGCGCGGACGCCATCACGGCCGCGACATCCTTGTACGGCACCAGCTTGTTAGGCCGCAGATGGATTTCCGCCTGAACCGGCTCGGCCGCCACCTGCGCAAGCCTGGACTCGAGCGCCGCCCGGTCCGGCACCGGCTGACCATTCCAGGTCGTAGTGCCGTCGAAGTCGATATCGATCTGCACTACTTCCGGTTGCGTGATCGGCGGCGGTGGATTGCCGACCGGCAGGTTCATCTTGATGGCGTGCGTCTGGATCGGAATCGTGATGATCAGCATGATCAGCAACACCAGCATCACGTCGATCAACGGCGTGGTGTTGATGTCGACCATCACATCCGGTTCGCTGCTGCCGCCCGAAGATACGTTCATTCCCATGATGAGCCTCTAGCCGCCGCGCGCCGGCGGTTCAGTAATAAACGAAACTTTCGCGATACCGGCGCGCTCGCACTCGGTAATGACCCGGCCGATGAATTCATAACGCGTGCTCTGGTCACCGCGAACATGCACTTCCGGTTGCGGCGTCATGACCGACACGGTTTTCAGGCGTGCCAGCAGCGTCGGTGCATCGACCTGTTTCTCGTTCCAGAAGAAATCGCCGTCGCGATTGACTGCAATGACGATGCTTTTCGGCGTGGTCTGCAACGGCTGGATCGTCTCCTTCGGCAGTTGCACCGGCACCGTATGCGTCACCACCGGAATCGTGATCAGGAAGATGATCAGCAGGACCAGCATCACATCGACGAGCGGCGTGGTGTTGATACTCGAGATGACTTCGTCGTTATCATCCTGCCCAACGCTCATAGCCATGACGGACTCCGCTTATTGGACCAGCGATGCTTGACGGGCCGAAGCGCGTGCCGAGCGCCGGCTGCCGGCGAGCAGGACGGTATGCAGTTGTGCGCCGAAGGCACGCACACGCTCCATCACCGACTTGTTGCGGCGAACCAGGAAGTTGTAGCCGAGCACCGCCGGCACAGCCACCGCAAGGCCGATCGCGGTCATGATCAGCGCCTCGCCCACCGGGCCCGCGACCTTGTCGATCGAAGCCTGGCCGGCGATACCGATTGCCGTCAGCGCGTGATAGATCCCCCACACCGTACCGAACAGGCCGACGAACGGCGCTGTCGAGCCGACCGTGCCGAGGAACGCCAGGCCGTCCTGCAGACGATTCGACACATTGGTGATCGCACGCTCCACCGACGTATCGATCCACGTGTTGCGGTCGACGGCTTCGAGCAGTGCTTCGTCGTGATGCTCGCCGGCTTCGATCGCAGTTTCGGCGATGAAGCGGAATGGCGACGACTCATCGAGCCGCTTGGCGCCTTCGACCAGCGACGGCGCGGTCCACAGCTGTTCGTCGGCGCTCTTCGCACGACGGTTCGCGCGGAACTGCTCAAGGAACTTGGTAATCATGATGTACCAGCTGCCCATTGACATGAGCACCAGCAGAATCAGCACGAAGCGGGCAACGAAGTCGCCGTTCTTCCAGAGCGCGCCGAGACCATACGGATTATTGACGGTTTCGGACGTGGCCGGCTGTGGCGGCGGCACGGCCTGATCGGCGGCCGGGGCTGCCGTGAGCGGTGCGGCGGTGGCAGGCGCCGCAGCCGACGCGGTGGCGTCGCTAGCTTGCGCATGGGCCATTTGCGGTGCCACAAAGGTATCCACCGTGGTTACGGCGAACAACAGGGTTGCCGCCAATGCGGCGAGAGTACGCTTCTTCATGCCTGCTCCAAGTTCATTAGTACAACTTCCAAACCAAGACTGATAAATCGCTACCGGTACCGGACAGCCCGTGGGTTTCAGTTCAGGTTAAACGAGAACGGAACTTGCACACGGACAGCCTGGCCTTGGGAAACGCACGTGAACTGCTTGACCGCGTTGAACGCCGCACGATCGAGTGATGAATCCTCCGACGACTTGGCAACCCGTTCATTCGTAATATGGCCTTGCGCATCAACCACGAATTCGATCAGCACATCACCCGTAACGTTGTTTTCCTGCGCTTCCTTCGGGTAGCGAATCGACGAACGGATCTGATCGGAGTTCGGGCATGCCACCCCTACTTCGCTGCTCACGGGCTTGGCCGGTGCAGGCGCAGGCGGTGCGGGAGGCGCTACGGCCGGTGCCGACACGACCGGTGCGGCCTGGTGCGTGATGGTCGGCTGAGGCGGCGTTTGCACCTGCACTTCCGGCGGCGGCACGAACGGCGGCGGCGGCGGTGCGAACTTCGGCGGCGGCAATTGCACGGTCGGCAAAGGCGGCGGAGGCGGCGGCTTCACCGGTTCGATGATTTTCGTTTCGATGGGATGCTGGATGACCTGCACGACCTTGGTGGCGAGACCGTTGATAAGCGCGTAGATCAACACAATGTGCAGGAGCAGAACAACTGCGATACCGCCGAAGCGGCGTACTGGGTTTTGCTGCTTGCGCCCAAACTCACGCGGGCGCCCTGGCCTCTCCATACGGGCCGCTACTGCCGGAAATTGCCCTTCGACTTTCGTACCCACCTTTGTTCCTCCGGCGTGAACTATCCATTTCTATTGCTGCAGCGCATCTACAACCGACAACCAGGACTCATCCCGGACAACCGAACTCATTGCCCATGCTTTTGATTTGTAGTCCAAAATTTATGCTGCAACGCCCAAGCCTGACTTAATGACACGGATGCGACTATGAGACACCGCAGCGGCACTTCACACTAACCAAACAGCCATCTAAGTAGAAGTACTAATAGATTATGTTTGGCCTATGTATTTCCGTCTGGCATGAACGGCTGGGGACAATTTGATCGACGCGCGCTGCCGCTCTCGAACTTTTTGCGCGATTGTCACCCGCGTTTCATGGGAGGCAACAATAGCAGGACAAAAAATGCGGGGTCAAACTTTTTTTGATGACAGCATACTAAGTTTAGAGAGGACACTCTAACTAATGCCGTATTCGCGACGTTTTAAAAGAATAAGCGTGTGTCGAGCGGATGCGAGCGCACTTTTCGTGCGCTCATAAATTGGGACGCAGCCGCTATCGCGGCTTTCCGAAGACACCAGAAACGGTCGGCGAATCACTTGCGGAACGGGACGAAAAAGCCCACCGGGCGGGCTTTCCACGATGGTTGCATGGCAACCGGAGTGGACCGCGAACAGATCGTCTAACGTGGTGATCGAGCGTCGACTCAAGGTCGACGTCGACGGCGAGAAGATAGCAGAAGGGGAACGGCGTTTGAAATTCTTTTTCGCGGTATTTGCGACACCCTAAATACACATTTCAATTACGCCATTTATAAAATTACAAAATCACTCAAATTAATTACATATAGCCAACGGCAGTGATATTGCCGCGCCTCTGATATGACCGGCACCTCGACAGCACATTCATGTGATTCAAATGGCATTTTTTCAGGCGCCTGGTTGCGAATAACCGGGACACAGACGATCCAGCAACCTGAACGAGCAGAAGGAAGTGGCGCAAAGTGCATTGCGCCACTCCACTGCGTCAACCGTTGGTTCCTTCGCCCGCGCTCACTGCTGTCTCGTCCTGCGCTCGCGCTAACACGGGACGCAGTGCGGCACCGGTATGGCTGGCGGCAACGCGGGATAATCCTTCGGGGTCCGTAGCGGCGACAATGGTGCCGCCCCCCACGCCACCTTCGGGACCGAGATCGATGATCCAGTCCGCCTCGGCAATCACGTCGAGATCGTGCTCGATGACAACAACACTATGGCCGCCGTCCGCGAGACGATGCAGCACGCGAATCAGCTTGGCGACGTCCGCCATATGCAAGCCGACCGTCGGTTCGTCGAGCACATACAGCGTGTGAGGCGGCTTCTGGCCACGCCGCGTAATGTCGTCACGCACCTTGCTCAACTCGGTGACGAGCTTGATACGCTGTGCCTCGCCGCCCGACAGTGTGGGCGACGGCTGCCCAAGCGTCAGATATCCGAGCCCGACATCTTTCATCAGTTGCAATGGATGTGCGATGTTCGAAATCGGCGCGAAGAACTCGACGGCTTCGTCGATTTCCATAGTCAGCACGTCGCCGATATTCTTGCCGCGCCACGTGACCGCGAGCGTCTCTGGATTGAAGCGCTGCCCGTGGCAAACGTCGCACGGCACTTTCACGTCGGGCAGGAAACTCATGCCGATGGTGCGCACGCCCTGCCCTTCGCATGCGGGACAACGCCCCTCGCCCGTGTTGAACGAGAAACGCGATGCGGTGTAGCCACGCGCGCGCGCTTCGAGTGTGCCGGCGAACAGCTTGCGAATCGCATCCCACACGCCGATGTAGGTTGCCGGACAGGAGCGCGGCGTTTTACCGATCGGTGTCTGATCGACTTCGAGTACACGGTCGATGTTTTCCCAGCCGGTGATCGAATCGCAACCCTGCCAGGCATGCGTGACGTTCAGCGGTGCACGCGGCGCCGTGCGCGCCAGCACACTCGAACGCCGGTTCGCCGCCGGCTGGGTCTCGGCCGCCGCACGCGCACGCCGCGTGGCCGGCGACGACAGCACCGAGCGCCCCACCGCATCCAGCAGATTGGTCATCAGTACGTCGCGAGCGAGCGTCGACTTGCCCGAACCGCTCACGCCCGTCACCGCTACCAGCCGTGAAAGCGGAATACCGACAGTAACGTTCTGCAGATTGTGCAGTTTGCCGCCATGCACCGTCAGCCAATTCTCCGGCACCGCGGCCGCGCGTTTGGTCGGTGCGACCACCTTGCGGCGCGGCTGCAGCGGATGCACGATCGGATGGGCGAGGAACTGTCCGGTCAGCGAATCGGGCTGCGCCGACAGATCGGCCACGCTGCCCTGCGCAACCAGCGTGCCGCCGCGCTTGCCCGCACCCGGTCCAATATCGATGATGTGATCAGCACGCCGAATCGTATCTTCGTCATGCTCGACCACCACTAGCGTATTGCCCTTTTCTCCCAATTTTCGCAAGGCATTGAGCAGAATCTGGTTGTCGCGCGGATGCAGACCGATGGTCGGTTCGTCGAGCACGTAGCACACGCCTTGCAGGTTGCTGCCCAATTGCGCGGCCAGCCGGATGCGCTGCGCTTCACCACCCGAAAGGCTCGGCGCTGCCCGATCGAGACTCAGATAACCGAGCCCGACTTCTTCCAGAAACTGCAGGCGGCTGCCGATTTCGCTGACCACGTCGCGCGCGATTTCCGCGTCCCGGCCGCTCATTTCCAACGTGTCGATCCAGGCGCGCGTGTCGGACACGGTCCATTGCGCGACGTCGACAATGGCCTGCTCGCCGAACGTGACCGCGCGCGCGGTGGGGTTCAAGCGCGTGCCGCCGCAATCCGCACACGGTTCGTCGACGAGGCCTTCCGGTTCCTGTTCCTCGGAAGGCAAGCTCTGCTCACGGCCACGGTTATCGTCGACGATTACCGTGTCGTCGTATGCCGCGCGTTGTTCGCGCGTCAGTGCGAGACCCGTGCCGACGCACGTGGTGCACCAGCCATGCTTGCTGTTATACGAGAACATGCGCGGGTCGAGTTCGGGATAACTCGTGCCGCATACGGGGCAGGCGCGCTTGGTGGACAGCACCTTCACTGCACCGAGCTTCGCGGTGGAGCGGCCGCCGCCCATTGCGTCGTGCAAACCGTCGAGCGGCGCCAGCAGATGCATGACGCCCTTGCCGATTTCCAGCGTCTGGTCGAGCGCCTGGCGCAGCTCTGCTTCGTTATCCGGCGACACGACAAGGTCGGTCACCGGCAATTCGATGGTGTGCTCGCGGAAGCGATCGAGCTTCGGCCACGGGTCCACCGGCACGAACTCGCCGTCCACACGCAGATGCGTATTGCCGCGTGCTTTCGCCCACTTGGCGAGATCGGTATAGACGCCCTTGCGGTTCACGACCAGAGGCGCGAGGAAACCGACGTGCTGCCCTTTGTGATCGCGCAGCAATTGCGCCGCAATCGATTCGACGCTTTGCGACGTGACCGGCGTGCCGTCGTGGATGCAATGCTGAAGGCCGAGCTTTACGTAAAGCAGGCGCAGGAAGTGCCACACTTCCGACGTGGTCGCCACGGTACTCTTGCGGCCACCGCGCGACAGACGCTGTTCGATCGCGACGGTGGGCGGAATGCCATACACCGCGTCGACCTCGGGGCGCCCGGCCGGCTGCACGATGGAACGTGCGTAGGCGTTCAGCGATTCGAGGTAACGGCGCTGCCCTTCGTGGAACAGAATGTCGAAGGCCAGCGTGGACTTGCCCGAACCGGAAACGCCGGTAATCACGTTGAACTTGCCGTGCGGAATATCCACGTCCAGCGCTTTCAGATTGTGTTCGCGCGCATTGACGATGCGCACCACGTCCTCACCTTCGATCACCCGCCGGGCGCGCGCCGCGCTCAACGCTTTTTGCAGCGGAATGCCCTGCGACGCAGGTTCGGCCGCTGCGTTCATGGCCCGGTCGTATTGCAGCAACGCCTCGCCGGTATGCGATTCCTGGCACAGCTTGACATCTTCCGGCGTGCCGGCGCACAACACCCTGCCACCGCCGTCTCCGCCCTCAGGACCGAGATCGATCAGCCAGTCGGCCGCACGAATCACGTCGAGATTGTGTTCGATCACGATCAGCGAATGTCCGCTCGCCAGCAGCTTGCCGAACGCCTGCATCAGCTTGGCGATGTCGTCGAAATGCAGGCCGGTGGTCGGCTCGTCGAACATGAACAGGCGTTGTGCGACCGGCTGCTTCGCGCTGCGCGCGGTGCGCGCCTGCGCCGATTCCGCGAGGAAGCCGGCGAGCTTGAGCCGCTGCGCTTCGCCACCGGACAGCGTGGGCACCGGCTGCCCCAGTTTCACGTATTCGAGACCCACGTCGACGATCGGCTGCAGCACGCGCAGTACTTCAGCATCTTTCGCGAAGTAGGCGGTGGCTTCGCTCACCGTCAATTCCAGCACGTCGGCAATGCTCAACGCACGCGCCGATTCGCCGCGCTCGATTTTCACTTCGAGCAGCTCCGCACGATAACGGCGCCCATCGCAATCCGGGCAGCGCAAATAGACATCGCTCAGGAACTGCATTTCGATGTGTTCGAAGCCCGAGCCGCCGCAGGTCGGGCAGCGCCCGTCACCGGAGTTGAAGCTGAACATGCCGGGACCGTAACCGCGTTGCTGCGCGAGCGGCGCCTTGGCGAAGAGCTTGCGAATCTCGTCGAATGCGCCGACGTAGCTGGCCGGGTTCGAGCGCGCGGTCTTGCCGATCGGCGACTGGTCGACGAATACCACGTCGGTGACCTGGTCGGCGCCCGTCAGGCTTCTGAATGCACCGGGCGATTCGGTGGCGAGACCGAAGTGCCGCGCCATGGCCGGATACAAAACGTCCTGCAGCAAGGTGGACTTGCCGGAGCCCGACACGCCGGTCACGCAGACGAGCCGTTGCAACGGAATCTCGACGGTGACGTCGCGCAGGTTATGTTCGGTTGCGCCTTCGAGCACGATGCGCGGGGTGCTGTCATCCACCGGACGTTGTGACCAGTGCGCCGCATCCGCCACATGCCGGCGACCGCCGAGGTACTCGCCGGTCAGTGTGCCGGACGAGCGGATGGCCTCAGGCGCGCCGTCGTAAATGATCGACCCGCCCCGCTCGCCGGGCCCCGGACCCATGTCGATCAGACGATCCGCCGCGAGCATCACCGAGGGATCGTGTTCGACCACCACCAACGTATTGCCCGCGTCGCGCAGCCGGTGCATCGCCTCGACGATCCGGTTCAGATCGCGCGGATGCAGGCCGATGCTCGGCTCGTCGAGCACGAACAGGGTTTTGGTCAGCGACGTGCCAAGCGCCGTGGTCAGGTTGATCCGCTGCACCTCGCCGCCCGACAGCGTGCGGCTTTGCCGGTCGAGCGTCAGATAGCCGAGGCCGACATCGCACAGATACTTGAGGCGTGTGCGCACCTCGGCGAGCAGCAGCTTGAGTGCGTCGTCAAGCAATGCACTTGGCAGGCTGATCTCGTCGAAGAAACGCCGGATGCGCTCGATCGGCATCAGCATCAGATCGTGCACGGTCAAACCCGGCAAGGACTCGAGCTGCGCCCGCTGCCACTCGACGCCACGCGGCAGAAAGCGTTTCCCGGGCGCCAGCACCTCGTCCGCATTCTGCTTGCTGCCGAGACGCCATAACAGCGATTCCGTTTTCAGACGCGCGCCACCACAGGTTTCGCACGGCGTATAGCTGCGGTACTTCGACAGCAGCACGCGGATGTGCATCTTGTACGCCTTCGACTCGAGATACTCGAAGAAACGTTTGACACCGTACCAATGGCTTTGCCACTTGCCGTTCCAGTCCGGCGAGCCGTTGATGACCCAGTCGCGCTCGGCGTCCGTCAGTTCACCCCACGGCGTGCCGCGGCGGATATCCGCTTTCGCCGCGTAGCGCATGAGGTCGTCCTGGCACTCTTTCCAGGCGGGGGTTTGCATCGGCTTAATCGCGCCGTCGCGCAGTGTCTTGCGCGCGTCGGGAATGACCAGACCGAGATCGACTCCGATCACTCGGCCGAAACCGCGGCAGGTTTCGCACGCGCCATAAGCCGAATTGAACGAGAACAGCGCCGGCTGCGGATCCGCATAACGCAGATCGCTCTCCGGGCTGTGCAGGCCCGTGGAGAAGCGCCAGATTTGCGGCTCGGCGGCATTCGCGGCGAGCGTCGCCTCCGGCGCCTGCGTTGCCTCCGCTGCCGCAGGCAACACGTAAATATTGACGCGGCCGCCGCCGCGCTTGAGCGACGCCTCGATGGCTTCGACCGCACGCGGCTTGTCGACCGCGCTCAGGCGGAAACGGTCGGCCACCACGTCGAGCAGCTTGCGCTTGCCGGTAGGCGAATCGACTTCGCGCTGCGCCTGGACCCGCGTGTAGCCGCTCGCGGAAAGCCATTGCTCCACTTCCTGTTCGGACGCCGTTTCCGGCAGCTCGACCGGAAACGTGACGGCCAGCCGCGGATCATGCTCCGCGGTGCGCGCGAGCAATTCGGCGTAGATCGTTTCGGGCGTATCGTGGCGCACCTGCTGCGCGGTCTTGCGGTCGAACAGTTCGGCCGCGCGCGCGTAGAGCAGCTTCAGGTGGTCGTTGAGCTCCGTCATGGTGCCGACGGTGGAACGCGAACTGCGCACCGGGTTGGTCTGGTCGATCGCGATGGCGGGCGGCACGCCGTCGACCCGGTCGACTTGCGGCCGGTCCATGCGATCGAGAAACTGCCGCGCGTAGGCGCTGAAAGTTTCGACGTAGCGCCGCTGCCCTTCCGCGTACAAGGTGTCGAACACGAGGCTCGATTTGCCGGAGCCGGACGGCCCCGTGACGACCGTCATTTCGCCGGTTCGTACGTCGAGATCGACGTTCTTCAGGTTGTGCTGGCGCGCGCCGCGAATGCGGATAGTTCCGTTAGATGCCAATTTTTCCGACCGTCTGAATGAGTGGACCACCTCTCACGGACGCCTCGCGACCGCGCAAGTTCGGGACACCCGGCTGGCGGAAAGACTCGCCCAGGGCCGGGTTATAGGGGGATACTATACTGTATATTTATACAGTTTTCCACGACATGGCGCGCTCGCGCCGTGGCGCCGCGGCGGGCCATGAATGGCGGCGCCGGGCGCGCCCCGCTCAGCCGCTCAGCAGGCGTTGGATTGTTTCAAACGGGAGCTCGCCGCGCTCAGGACATGGCGGCGGAAGGTGGGAATTGCAAGCTTTCCTGCGCGGCGCCGCACGCACAGTTGTTCCGGCCGGCTCTAGCCAAAGACACTTTCCACGCTATGGCGGCCCGCGGCCGGTTCTGGCGCCGCCGGTTCCGAAGCGGCCTGCGTCGCGGCGGTCGCGCCCAGCGCATAAGCCACGCAGCGTTTGGCCAGCACGTCGGTCGGATCGACAAGCCGCACCGCCGGTCCGCCTGGACGCGTCAGCGTCGAACCGCGCAGCAGCAGTGGCAGCTCGGTGCAGCCCAGCACGATGACCTGCGCGCCTTGCGCGGCGAGGTCGTCCACGGCAGCGGCGGCATCGTCATAACACTCGCCCGTCAGGTAACCCGCCTTCGCACCGGCCGGTCCGTAAATCGCCTTCATGAGGCGGGCCTGAGCGGCCGCGGCCGGCGCGATCTGCACGAAGCCGCGCGCTTCGAGCGCCGTCTCGTAGACGCGGCTGGCCAGCGTGCCCGAGGTGGCCAGCACGCCGACTTCACGCAGGCCCGGAAAGGTCTCGCGCAGATAATCGGCGGTGCAGGTCAGCATATTGACGATCGGAATGGTCAACGACGGCTGAATCCGCTCAACAAATGCATGCGCCGTATTGCACGGAATCGCGATGAGGTCCACGCCACCTTCTTCGAGGGTCTTGCAGGCCGCGTAGAGCGCGAGCGTCGGATCGTCGCCGCTGCCGAGCAGCGCCTCGGTACGATCCGGAATCTGCGGATTCTGCTCGACCATCACCTTGACATGGTCCTGATCGCGCGCGGCCGGCGTGTTGCGCACCAGCTTCGCCATGAAATCGACCGTCGCCGCCGGGCCGACACCGCCCAGCACGCCCACCTTGAAGTGCCGCGCCGGCTGCGCATATTGCGCGGCCGCGACGTAACGCGCGTAGACCAGATTGGTATCGACGAACGGCACTTCCAGCGGGCCGAGCACGCGCGCCACCAGCGGGATTTCGGCGAGCCCGGGCACGATGATCTCCGCGCCCTGCGCAATGAGGTCCGCGCAAGCCGCGCGCAACAACTCGACGGGCCGCCCGCTCAGATGTCCGTTTTTGATGCCTGGGTCGCCATACACGGCGCGCGTGACGCGATCGCCGCCCTCTTCGTCCTCGTCATGCGGATACAGCACGTCGAACCGCGTACTGTCGAAATGGCGTTCGAAGAGACCGTTGGCGCGAATCGCGTCGGAAGTCAGTACACCAATGCGACAGACCGACGGAAACGCTTGCCGCACATGCGCGACGAGCGCGGCCATGATGCTGGCGATCGGCAAAGCGACGTTCGCCGAGAGTTCGTCGATGAAGGTGTGGCTGAGGAAGCACGGTAAGACGATCGCGTCGACGCCGCGTTTCTCGAAGGTGCGAATCGTATCGAAGACGTGAATCTTGAACGGCGCACTTGCGGCGCCTGACAAAGCCGGTCCCGGCCACGCCTGCTGTTCGAGAACAAAATCGAACGGCTTGGCCGCGCCGGGACGGCGCCAGGCTGTGCTCATCCTGCTCAACACGTCGACGCTGGCGAGCGGCGACGCCCCTGTCACGACACCCAGCGACCGATGACGATACATGATGGCTTCCCCTGTCGTTTTTCATTTCGTCTAGATATTAGGACGCTTTTGGGGATTCAGGATGACGTTCGCGATGAAATAACGGGTTTATGCCTGGCGAGGCGTTCAAACCTCGATCATGTCGACAACACCGCGTGCCGTGCCTCGCTTGCGACGCTCCAGCGTACTGATGCACACCAGCGAAATCCCGGCGAGGCAACTGTAGAACACAGCCAACGGCCACCATGCGCCCGGATACCGATGCGCGAGCAACGTCCCGATCAGGGGCGTCAATCCGCCGGCCAGTGCGGCACACACCTGGTAAGACAAGGAAATAGCCGAGTACCGGACTCTCACTGCGAATGCAGTCGACATAAATCCGGCCATCACTGCGTAAGAACTCGACATGCACATCACCGCCAGCGCGATGCCCACCACAATCGCTGCGGGGCGGCCGGTCGACACGAGCGCGAACATCGGATAAGGCGAAAGCATGGCCAACGCCGCCGCGCCCTTCAAAAACCTTCCAGTCCCGACGCGTTGCGCGAACCATCCCGAGCCCAGTTGCGTGAACAGCTGAATAAACGCCACCACGAACAGACAGTCGAGAATCAACGAACGATCGAGCCCAAGTGTTTGCGTCGTGTAATTCAGCATGAACGTATTGACGAACCACGCGCCGGCCACGCCGATCACATTCGCGCCAAGACACAACAACACCGTGCGCCACGCGTCGCGCACCACCTCGGCGACCGGCAGCGCCGCCACTCGCCGTTGGGCTTTGAGCGCCTTGAATTCAGGCGATTCGTCGACACCCGCGCGAATCAGCAAACCCACCACCAGCAACACCGCGCTCGCGAGAAACGGCAGGCGCCAGCCCCAGCTGAGAAACGCGTCCTTGTCCATCGACGCCACGGCGCGAAACGCGAGCAGCGACAGGATCAACCCCGCCGGACTGCCAAGCTGCGCAAACGAGGCGAAGAACGTACGCCGCCCTTGTGGCGCATGTTCGCTTGCCATCAGCACCGCGCCGCCCCACTCGCCGCCGATCGCAATACCCTGCGCGACGCGCAGCAGCACCAGCAATACCGGCGCCCATACGCCGGCGTTCGCATAGGTCGGCAGGAAACCGATCCCGACCGTGCCGACGCCCATGATCGCCAGCGTTGCCACAAGCGCCTTCTTGCGGCCGATGCGGTCACCGAGGTGACCAAACACCAGGCCGCCGAATGGCCGCGCGAAAAAGCCCACCGCGAAGGTGCCGAACGAAGCCAGCGTCGCAAAGAACGGATCGCTGCCGGGGAAGAACAGTTTGCCGAAAATCAGCGCGGACGCCGTGGCGTAGATATAAAAGTCGTACCACTCGATCGTAGTACCGACAAATGCCGCTGCCGCGGCGCGGGTGGGTTGCCGGCCTGCGGCGAGGTCGTCTGGCTCGCGATTCATGTCATTCGTCTCCAAGGTCGTTCTTCTGGATGGCGCGGCTTCTTTGTGCCGTCACCGGAACACTGCTTTCCTGCACTCAGGCTTTGAGTACGCCTGCTTCGAGCAAACGTTGCTGGGTGGCCGCATCGATGCCCAAGGCGTCGAGCACATCGCGCGTGTCGCCGCCCAGCGCAGGCGGCGCGCTGCGATACGTGGCCGGTGTGCGCGACAACTTGATCGGCGACGCCGTGCCGCGATACTCGCCCATCTCGATCACCATGCCGCGATGCAGCGTGTGCGGATGACGCGCGACGACATCGACGCTCAGCACGGGTCCGCACGGCACGCCTGACTGGATCAACGCCTGCGCGAGCGGCTCGCAATCGTGGGCGGCAAGCAGAGCTTCGAGCGCGGCCTTGAGCGGCTCGCGATGCGCGCAGCGGCTGCGGTTGTCCACGTAGCGTGGATCGTCCGCAAGTTCCGGCGCGCCCAGATGCGCGCATAGCCGCGCGAACTGCCGGTCGTTGCCGACGGCAAGAAAGATCGGCGCAGTCGCGGTGCGATAGCTGTCGTACGGCGTGATGTTCGGATGCGCGTTGCCGCTGCGCTGGGGCGTGCGGCCCGAGCCGAAATAGTTCGGCAGATGCGGATGCAGAAGCGACACGCCGCAGTCGTACAACGCGATATCGATCGACTGGCCTTGCCCGCTTTTCGAGCGCTCGGCGAGCGCCAGCAGAATGCCGGCCAGCGCATTCAAACCCGTCACCATGTCGACGACGGGCAGGCCGACGCGCATCGCCGGTCCGTCGTTTTCACCGTTGACGCTCATTAAACCGGTCATCGCCTGAATCGCCGCGTCGTAGCCGGGCAAGCCGCCGAGCGGGCCGTCCGGACCGAAACCCGATACCGCGCAATGAATCAGCTTCGGGAAACGCTCGCGCAAATCGCGCTCATAGTCCATGCCCCAGCGCGCGAGGGTGCCGGGTTTGAAGTTCTCGACCAGCACGTCGGCGTCTTCGAGCAGTTTCCACAGAATGTCACGGCCCGCGTCGCACGACAGATCGACCGCGATGCCCTGCTTGTTGCGGTTCACACCGGCAAAGTACCACGCAGTGTCGCCGTAAAACGGCGGCCCCCAGCCGCGCGTTTCGTCACCGGCGGGCGGCTCCAGTTTGATGACCTGGGCACCGTGATCGGCCAGCGCCTGCGTGCAGTACGGGCCGCCGAGCACACGGCTCAGGTCGATGACCTTGATGCCTTGCAACGCGCCTTGCGTGTCTTGCGTGCCATTGCTCACGGAGATGGTCATTGCGCGCTCCCTGCCGGCAGTAGTTCCAGCGCCTGATCGAGCGTCACGTTGCGGGCGTCGACCAGCGCGTCGATCACCTCGCGCTCACTCGACGACGCTTGCACGTCGAGCGGATCGAACGGCAACAGCTTGTGCCGCAACACCAGATGACTCAACGCGAGACGGCGGAAATCCGGCGCGAGACGCGTGCCTTCGCAGGCCATGAGCACGGCCGTGCTTGCGTGATACAAGGCCGTGGCCGGCTGCCGGACTGATTCATCGCGGCCGCATTCGGCAACGCTTGCGAGGGCGTCGCAAGCGCGCGTCAAGGTAGAACGAAGCACGCCGAGACTCGCGGCAGGTAATCCTGCGGCGCCGAGCAGATCCTGCAGATACGCGCGCAGTGGTTCGAGCGCGCCGTCCCGTTTGGCCGCGCGCGCGACATCGAGCGCGACGATGTTGCTGGTGCCTTCCCAGATCGAACCGAGATGGGCGTCGCGCACGAGGCGCGCGTCACTCCACTCTTCGATGTAGCCCGTGCCGCCGCGCACTTCCATCGCGTCGCCGGTCACGCGGCGGGCATCGCGGCACGCGCGGAATTTGATCAACGGCGTGAGGATGCGCACGCATTTTGCCGCTTGCCGATCTCCCGCGTCGGCCTTTTCGAGCAGCAGCGCGATCTGCATGAACATCGAGCGAGCCTGCTCCGCGGGCAGCATCATCTTGAGCAATTGCCGCTGCATCAGCGGCATATCGATCAGCTTGCGGCCGAACGCTTCGCGATTGCGCGCGATGTGCAACGCTTCGGTCAGCGCACGGCGCATCAAACCCGCCGCACGCACGCCGTTCGACAGACGCGACATGTTGATCATGTCGGCCATCTGATGAAAGCCGCGTCCCACTTCGCCGATCAGATACGCGACGGCCCCTTCCAGCACGATCTCGCCGCTCGCCATTGAACGGCTGCCGAGCTTGTCCTTCAGACGCACGATCCGATAGCTGTTGCGCGAGCCGTCCGGCAGGTTTTTCGGCAGCAGGAACAACCCAAGGCCGTGGATGCCCGCCGGCGCATTGTCCACGTGTGCGAGCACCATCGCGAGATCGGCGTCGGCGTTCGAGCAGAACCACTTGTCGCCATACAGACGCCACGTTTGTTCCCCGTTCACGCCGGTTTCGAGCGCGGCACGCGTCGCGATGCGGGCAACGTCCGAACCGGCTGCCTGTTCGGTCATGAACATCGCGCCCTGAAAGAGCGTGTCGAAATCGCGCGACGCCAGCATCGGCAGAAACCGCGCGACCAGTTCCGGCGAGCCGAATTTGCGCAGCGTACGTGTGAGGGAATCGGTCATGCTGACGGGACAGCACAGACCGAATTCCGCCTGTACGAACAGGAACGTCAGCGCGTATTTGACCAGCGGCGGCGGCGTTTTCCGACCGTCGCGGAGGTCATGGCTCATCGAGGCCAGACCCAGTTCCGCGTAGGCCACGCGTTCGAGCGCGACGTAATCGGGATGCTTGTCGATGCTTTGCAGCGCCTCGCCGCGCCGCGTGCGCTGCCGCAATTGCGGCGGATTCTTGTCGGCGGACAGCGCCCACACGTCGAGTTCGCCGGACGCCCGCTGACCCAGCGAAACGAGTTGGCTTTCGAGTTCCCGATACAGCGCGTCGCCCAGGTGCAACTTGAGCAAACCGGCGAAGTCGGGGTCGCTGTGGAAGAAGTTGATGCCCCGGCTGTCGGGAATATTGGACGAGCCGTGGGCCGGCTGCGCGGTGATTTCGCTCATGCGTGTCTCCTTTGTGGAAGGAGCATAGAAGCGGCTTCGATAGACGTCTAATACAACTTATATCCGGTACGATAGATATTGCTTATCGTTCAAAGAACCGGAGACTGCCGTGGACCTGAAGCAACTACGCTATTTCGTGGCGGTCGCCGAGGAATTGCATTTCGGCCGTGCGGCCAAGCGGCTATTCATTTCGCAGCCTGCGCTCAGTTTCGACATTCGCAAGTTCGAAGACCAGCTCGGCGTGCAACTGCTCGCGCGCACCAACAAGACGGTTGCGCTGACGAACGCGGGACAGGTTCTGCTTGGCGAGGCGCGCCGCCTGTTGCTGCAGGCGGGGGAAGCCGAGCGCATCACGGTTCGCTCGGCGCACGGACTGGCTGGCCGCTTGCGGATCGGCTTCGTGAATTCGATGTTGTACCGTGGACTGCCGCAGGCGGTGAGCCGCTTCGAGGCCGACTATCCGGGCGTTGAAATCGTGCTCAAGGAGATGAATACCAGCGAACAGGTGCATGCGATCCAGCGGATGCAGATCGACATGGGCTGCGCGCATTGGGGCAATTTTCCGTCGGACGTCATTTCCACGCCGATTTTTTCGGAGCCGTTTCTGTGTTGTTTGCCGGCGGATCATCCGCTGGCGCGAAAGCGCAAGATCGATTTGCGAGCGTTGGCGCAGGAGCCGTTTATTCTGTTTCCTCGCACGGTGTCGCCGCATTATCACGATCTCATCATCGCGCAGTGCGTGGGGGCCGGGTTTAGTCCTTTGATTCGCCATGAGGCGCGGTTGTGGCAGACCGTTGTGACGATGGTCGGGTTTGGGATGGGGGTGGCGTTGGTGCCTTTTACCTTGCGGCAGGTGCAAGATCCAAGGGTTTGCTTTTTGCCCTTGCAGGGCGAGACGCTTTTGTCGCAGGTTTTGTTGTTGCGGCGTGAGGGTGAGGGGGAGCCTGTTGCGGAGCGGTTTGTTGAGTATTTGGGGAGGTGATTGGGGGCTTTTTTTTTGCCTGCGCGGCGCTTTGGTTGTTTGCTTTTGGTGTTGGTTTTTTCTTGCTCTGGCTTCTTTGGTCTTTTCTTTTCCTTTCCTTGCTTTGCTAGTGGTTTGTTTTGGCTGTGTTCTTTATGGCTTTGGCCTTTCCTTGAATTGTTATTGGTTTATTAGCGTTGCCCCTGTGCGGGGCGGCACTTACTTTCTTTGCCGCCGCAAAGAAAGATAAGCAAAGAAAGCGGCTCACACCGCTAGCTCATAAGCGGGTCCCCCGCACAGCTACGGTAGTGGTGCATCTGGAATCCGTGCCCTCGCACACTCCGCGTCAGTGACACAGGGCTCATTCGCTCCCACTCCGCACTGCGTGCGTCGCGGATGGGTCTGCATGGGAAACCCGGGGCTTCGTTTCGGGTCGCGGGGACCATCGGCTTCGCCTCGGCGAGGCGCCGAAAAACGCGCTGGTTCTCGAACTGCACGTCGGCGCGCGCAGCGCCGCCGGAAGAATGACGCCCTTGTCACTAGCGCCGAATGTGCGCGAACACGGATTCCAGATGCACCACTACCGTGGCTGTGCGGGGGACCCGCTTATGAGCTGGCGGTGTGAGCCGCTTTCTTTGCTTATCTTTCTTTGCGGCGGTGTATGGACCGGGGACATGGGTAACAGGTGTGCGGGGACATGGGTAACACTCTGGGCGAGTGAATCGCCTGGAGCCGGTCATGCCCTGGAACCCGAGAGACACCATGAATCTGCGTCTGGAATTCGTCCATCTGGCCTTGCAGGAAGGCGCCAACCGTCGTGAGCTGTGCCGACGCTTCGGCATCAGTCCGAAGACCGGCTACAAGTGGCTCGGGCGCTACGCGCAGGGCGACACGACGACGTTGACAGATCACTCACGCCGCCCCCAGCAGAGTCCGGCACGCACGCCCGCGTGCGTCGAGCAGCAGGTGCTCGAACTGCGGGGGGCGCATCCGGCCTGGGGCGGGCGCAAGATCAGCCGTCGCCTGCGCGACCAGGGTCACACGGGCGTACCCGCTCCCAGCACCGTGACGGACATCCTGCATCGTCATGGGCTGATCGATCCGTGCGCCTCCGACGCGGCCACGCCCTGGCAGCGCTTCGAACATGCGCAGCCCAACGACCTGTGGCAGATGGATTTCAAGGGCTGGTTCGACCTGCAGGATGGACGGCACTGTTCGCCCCTGACCCTGCTGGACGATCATTCGCGCTACAGCGTGACGCTCGATGCCTGCATCTGCACCGACACCCGGACCGTGCAGCATCATCTGGAGCGCACGTTCCGCCGCTACGGTCTGCCGTTGCGCATCAACGCGGACAACGGTTCGCCGTGGGGCAGCCCCAGCCAGCCGGGGCAACTGACCGAACTGGCCATCTGGCTCATCCGGCTGGGCGTGCGACTGTCCCACAGCCGGGTGGCCCATCCGCAGACCAATGGCAAGGAGGAGCGGTTTCACCGCACGCTGAAGGCCGAAGTGCTCACCGGCCACCATTTCAGGGACCTGAACAGCGCCCAGCAGGCGTTCGATGCGTGGCGCACGGTCTACAACCACCAGCGTCCACATCAGGCGCTGGACATGGCAACCCCGGTCACGCGATACCGGCCCAGCCCCCGGGCGTATCCCGAGATCCTGCCGCCCATCGAATATGGTGACAACGATCTCGTGCAGCGCGTGAAGTGGAACGGTGAGCTACGCTTCAGGAACCGGCGATTCAAGGTATCGAACGCCTTGCACAACCTGCCCGTGGCCATCCGCGAGCGCGCCGGTGAAGAGAACTGCTACGACCTGTTTTTTGCGCATTACCGTTTCGGAACCATCAACCTGAACCAGCAGGAATGAGCGGATCATGTGTTACCTATGTCCCCGCACACCTGTTACCTATGTGTCCGGCCTATACAC
>NZ_MCAS01000039.1 GCF_003610895.1 Paraburkholderia fungorum | reverse complement strand
TGTAGTGGTCCAATGGTCCTGGACACCTCTAAAGGGGATAATTCTCCAACTGAGGTGAGAGATGAGCAGACGGAACATAACTGACGAATTCAAGGCTGAAGCGGTGCAACTGGTGGTTGCCCAGGGCTATTCATTCTCCAAGGCCTGTGAGGCGCTGGGCGTAGGAGACACGGCCTTGCGGCGATGGGTTGCGCAGTGGCGGGCCGAACAGGCTGAGCCGCCGCGCACTGAGATTCAGGTCAAGGCCGACCAGCGACGCATCCGGGAACTGGAGGCGCGGGTGATCGAGCTCGAAAGGGAGCGCGAGATCCTAAAAAAGTCCACGGCCTTCTTCGTCAAGGAAATGGATCGCTCATCGAAGTGATCCATTCGCTGAAGAAGGCCTGGCCGGTGAGCGTGATGTGCGAGCTGCTGAAGGTGCCTCGAAGCAGCTATTACGCCGTTTCCACACGGCCCGCCAGAGTTGCTGCTGCGCCCGCGCTGCTCAAGGCGGTGCGCGAAATTCACGGCGAAAGCCGCGCCAGCTATGGCAGTCGCAGAATGGCTCAGGCCTTGCAGCAGCGAGGCCACGCGATCGGGCGTTACCGTGCCCGATCGCTGATGCGCGAGGCACAACTGGCGGTGGCGCGACGACGAACGCACCGTTATCGCAAGACTGACGGTGAAGCGCTGGTGGCTCCCAACCTGCTTGAGCGTCGGTTCGAGCCGTCGTCGATCAATCAGGTATGGGCGGGCGATATTACGTACGTGAGAACGCTTCAGGGCTGGTCCTATCTGGCCATCGTGATGGATCTGTATTCACGCCGTATCGTCGGCTGGGCGTTTGCGCAACTGCCCGATACGGTACTGGTTATCAGGGCTTTGCAGCAGGCGCGCGAGCATCGACGGCCGCCACCGGGCCTGATGTTCCACTCGGATCAGGGATGCCAGTACACCAGCGCGCACTTCGTGAACGAGCTGAAGGCAAACGGCATCATCCAGAGCATGAGCAGAAAGGGGAACTGCTGGGATAACGCGCCGGTGGAGCGCTTCTTTAGAAGTCTCAAAAGCGAATGGATCGACGATAAAGGGTACCCCGACCACGCATATGCGGAACGCGACATCGGGGCCTACATCGACGACTTTTATAACTACAGGCGCATCCATTCAGCGGCAGACGGTCTGCCACCGGCACGATACGAAGCTGCACTTTTTTAGAATTCACCTTTCGGGGTGTCCAGGTTTACTTGACCACTACAGGTGCCGCCCCGCACAGGGGCAACACTAATAGACCACTAACAAAGCAAGGAAAGGCCAAAAAACCCAGAGCAAGAAAAGGCCAACCCCACAAAACCACAGACAAAAAGCGCCGCGAAGGCAAAACCAAAAAACCAAAAAATCAGGAAGAAGAAGTCGACTTCCTGGGCATCCCAAACCCACCCAACAGCGCAGCCAGCGGCTGCTTGGAAGCAGACTTCTGCGGCGCACCAGAAGAAGCAGAAGCCGCAGCAGCCTCCTCAACCTTCCTCACAGAAGCCGCCGAAGGCTCATAAGGCTTAAGAAAGAAATCATCCACCGGTTGCGCGCGATGATGATGCGGCCGATCGAACGACCCCGACGACGAGGCCCCCGAACGCCGGCGACTGCCGCGCTCGTCGCGGCCTTCAGCACGGCCGTCCACCCGCTCACGCCGCGGCGCGCGCTCTTCATGGTGATGCCGCACCGGCGCATCCACGGTCAAGCGCTGCACCTCCAAAGGCCGCTTGATCAGCTTCTCGATATCGGCCAACTGCTTGCGCTCATTCGGGCTGCACAGCGACAACGCATCACCGGAAGCCCCGGCACGCCCCGTGCGCCCAATCCGGTGCACATAATCTTCCGCATTGAACGGCAGATCGAAATTGATCACGGCGGGCAACTCGGCAATATCCAGACCGCGCGCAGCGACGTCAGTCGCCACCAGAGCCTCGATTTCACCGCGCTTGAATGCATCCAGAGCCTGCATCCGTTCATTCTGCGAGCGGTCGCCGTGAATCGCCGTAGCGACCACACCGTCACGCTCCAGACTGCGCGCAAGGCGGCTCGCGCCGATCTTGCTGTTACAGAACACGATCACCTGCTTGAGGCCGCGGTCGCGAATCAGCTTAACGACGGCAGCGGTCTTGTCGCCCTCGGCGACCTCATAAACGATCTGCGTCACATTGGTCGCGGTCGAATTGCTGCGCGCGACTTCGATGGTCTGCGGGTCGCGCAGATAGGTAGCGGCAAGTTTCTTGATTTCGCCCGAGAACGTGGCAGAAAACAACAGCGTCTGACGTTCCTTCGGCAGCAGGTTCAGGATGCGCTGCAAATCCGGCAGGAAGCCCATGTCGAGCATCCGGTCGGCTTCGTCGAGCACGAGGATCTGCACCTGGCCGAGATTGGCGGTTTTCTGCTGTACGTGGTCGAGCAGACGGCCCGGCGTGGCGATCAGAATTTCGACGCCGCGGCGCAACTGCTCGGACTGCGGATTCATGTCGACACCGCCGAACACCACGGCGCTGCGCAGCGCCGTGTGCTTCGCGTACGACTGCACGTTCGCCGCCACCTGGTCGGCCAGTTCGCGAGTCGGCGTAAGAATCAGCGCGCGCACCGGATGGCGGGCGGGCGATGCGCTCGTGCTGGCCTGCGGCAGCAGGCGCTGGATGATCGGCAGCGAGAAGCTGGCGGTTTTGCCGGTGCCGGTTTGCGCTGCGCCCATGACGTCACGGCCGGCCAGCACGACGGGGATCGCCTGCGCCTGGATCGGCGTAGGAACGGTGTAGCCCGATTCCTTGACGGCTTTCAGGATATCGGGCGCGAGACCGAATTGATCAAAAGTCGCAGTGCTGGGCGTGACGGCTGTGTCGGACATGGTGGCTTTCGCTAAAAATGCGCTTGGCGCGGTGCGCGCGGCAGCGGTCGGAACCGCAGAGGGCATCAGGATGAAGGCGGAGCCACGGCGTTCCGCACGGGACCCGTCGGTGTTACGGGAAAAATGCGGCCGGCTCCGGCCGGCGGAAACACCCGCCGGAAAGGCCGGTATTGTAGCACTTCAGCAAAAACACTCATGGCGCATCTGCCGGCTTTCTGCTTACGCCGGCGAAAGCCGGCCGGCTGCGGTCAAATCCAGGCACCGGCGCTCCGGCCTGAAACGTCCAGAAACGTCCAGAAACGGCCTGAAACGCCGCCACACGCCCGCGCGCCTCGCTGGCAGCGTAGTTCGCCTACGCGACAGTTACGTGACAGCGAGCGCGCCCGTCACCACGTCTCGCGCATCACCATCAGGCGCATCTCGGTCATATCCTCGATCGCGTAGCGCACACCCTCGCGCCCCAGCCCGGAATCCTTCACGCCGCCATACGGCATGTTGTCGACCCGGAACGACGGCACGTCATTGATCACCACGCCGCCCACCTCAAGTAAATCCCATGCGCGGTGCGCATGCGCGAGCGAATCGGTAAATATGCCGGCTTGCAGGCCGAAATCGCTGTCGTTGACGGTGGCCAGCGCGGCGTCGAAATCGTCGAAACGCTCCAGAATGGCCACCGGGCCGAAGGCTTCCTTGCGATAGAGATCGGTGTCTCGCTTCACGCCTTCGAGCAGCGTGGCCTCGAACATCGCGCCCTCCACCTTGCCGCCGGCGACAATCTTCGCGCCCGCCTGCACCGCGCTGTCCATCCAGCCGGCGAGACGTTTGGACTCCGATTCCGAGATCATTGGCCCGACAAAGGTCTTTTCGTCCTTCGGATCGCCCATGACAAGCGACTTCGTCTTCGCGATCAGCTTCTCGCGCAGCGCGTCGTAAATGCTCGCATGCACCAGAATCCGCTGCACGCCGATGCAACTCTGCCCCGACTGATAGAACGCGCCGAACGCCAGCCGGTCGACCACGTAGTCAAGCTTGCCGCCCTGATCGCCGTCGACGATCGCCGCCGCGTTGCCGCCCAACTCCAGAATCACCTTCTTCTTGCCGGCCTTTTTCTTCAGGTCCCAGCCCACCGCGGGCGAGCCCGTGAACGACAGCAGCTTGAAACGCTCGTCGGTGGTGAACAGATCGGCGCCGTCGCGATGCGCCGGGAGAATCGAGAACGCGCCTTTCGGCAAGTCGGTTTCGGCCAGAATCTCGCCCATGATGAGCGCGCCGACCGGCGTGCGGCTCGCCGGTTTCAACACGAACGGCACACCCGCCGCGATCGCCGGCGCGACCTTGTGCGCGGTCAGGTTCAGCGGGAAATTGAACGGCGAGATAAATGAGCACGGGCCGATCGGCACACGCTTCACATAGCCGTGGTAACCCTTCGCCCGCGGTGAAATTTCCAGATTGATGATCTCGCCGTCGATGCGCACCGACTCTTCAGCCGCCACCTTGAACGTATCGATCAAACGCGTAACCTCGCCTTTCGAGTCGTTGATCGGCTTGCCAGCTTCGATACACAGCGCAAGCGCCAACTCGTCGTAACGCTCGCGGAACCGCTTCACGCAATGTTCGAGCACGGCCTGGCGCTTGAACGGTGGAAACGCACGCAACGCGGGCATTGCCTCGACGGCATAGCCGATCGCTTTATCGATCGCCGCCGCGTCCGCCATCGCCACACGGGTGGCCACTTCGCCACTGAATTTATCCGTGACCTCAAGATCGGTATTGGCAGCCACCGCAACGTTGGCGAGGTAGTACGGGTAAGTCTTGTTCAACATGACGCGTTCTCCTTGATTCGATGCCTGACATCAGCCATGCAGCCTGCCAAGGCTATGCCTCGTTGCCGCTCATGGCCGCTCCATCCATCACTGTCCCGCTCATAGTTGCGCCGAGAGCCGCTTGATCTCGCGATTCAACACGCGCTCGTTGTCCGAGTAGTCGATCGGCAGATCGATCACATGCACACCCGGCGTTGCGAAACACTCGCGCAGCAGCGGCGCGAATTCCGCGGCCGACTCGATGCGATGCCCTTTCGCGCCATAACTCTCTGCATACGCGACGAAATCGGGATTGCTCAGCGTCATGCCGTAGTCCGGGAAGTTCATGTTTTCCTGCTTCCAGCGGATCATGCCGAACGCGTCGTCGCGCAAAATCAGAATCACGAGATCGAGCTTCAGACGCACGGCCGTTTCCAGCTCCTGCGAATTCATCATGAAACCGCCGTCGCCGCACACCGCCATGACCTTGCGGTCCGGGTGCACGATCTTGGTCGCGATCGCCGACGGCAAGCCGGCGCCCATCGACGCCAACGCGTTATCGAGCAGCAGCGAATTCGGTTCATGCGCACGGTAGTAGCGCGCGAACCATATCTTGTACATGCCGTTGTCCAGACACACGATGCCGTCCACCGGCGTGGTTTCGTAGACGTCGTTGACGATCCGCACCGGGTACATCGGGAAGCGGTCGTCGAGCTGACCTTTGACCAGATGCGCCTCGAAGTGCTGTTTGATCTCCTTGAAACGCGAGAAGTCCCAATGCTCCTGGCGCTCCTTGAGGCTTTCCTTCAACTGCCACACCGCGTTGGCGATGTCGCCCACCACTTCGATCTGCGGGAAATACACCGTATCGACTTCCGCGCCGAGAAAATTGACGTGAATCACTGTCTTCTCGCCGGCCTCGCCGCTGCGCATGAAGAACGGCGGCTTCTCGATCACGTCGTGACCGACATTGATGATGCAATCGGCGTGGTCGATCGCGCGGTGCACGAAGTCGCCGTCGGACAAGGTCGCGTTGCCGAGCCACATCGGGTGTGATTCGTCGATCACGCCCTTGCCCATCTGCGTCGTAAAAAAGGGAATGCCGATCTGGTCGACGAACTCACGCAACATCTTGGTGGTGGTCTTGCGATTGCCGCCCGCGCCGATCATCAGCAAGGGATGCTTCGCGTTCGTAATCGCCTCGACCGCGCGCGCCACGGCCTTTTCTTCGGCAACCGGACGGCGGCTGAAGCTCTTCGGTATCGGCTTGCCGTCGCCCTCTTCGTGCGCCACGTCTTCCGGCAATTCAAGGTGCACGGCGCCGGGCCGCTCTTCTTCCGCCTGACGGACCGCCTCACGCACCGCAGCCGGAATATTGCCGATCGAGACGATCTGCCGCGTGTACTTGGTGAGCGGTTCCATCATCCGCACCACGTCGACAATCTGAAAATGCCCCTGCTTGCTCGACTTGATCGGTTTTTGCCCGGTCACCATGAGCATCGGCATGCCGCCCAACTGCGCGTATGCGGCAGCGGTCACGAAATTGGTCGCGCCCGGCCCCAAGGTGGCGAGGCACACGCCCGTGCGTCCGGTGAGGCGTCCATACGTGGCGGCCATGAAACCGGCCGCCTGTTCGTGACGCGTCAGAATCAGACGAATTTTCGAGCGGCGCAGCGATTCGAGCAGATCGAGATTTTCTTCACCAGGGATGCCGAACACGTACTCGACACCTTCGGCTTCCAGCGATTTGACGAACAGGTCCGATGCTTTCATGGAGGGTCTCGCTTGATGAAACGGACACGGGCTCCAAGCCCGCCCGTTGGGGTCCGGTATCGGACAATCGAAGACGACGACAGGCGCCGCAACGCATGCGGCGCGCGGCATGGCAGACCGGCACAGCGGATGCCACGCCGGACAGCTTACTACTCGAACGGAAAGGATGCGCGCAGGCGGGCAGCGCCGCAAGGCAGAAACGGACGTCAGGCAAGACAGGCGGCGTGGTTGAAGAAAGCCGCCGCATCATGCTCAGCGATTGAGATTGGTGGTGATGCAGTCGGACAGCATCGGCGGTGCATTTTCGCCGGCTGTCGCGTCGTACAGGTCGGCGCGCGGCCCCTTGGTCCACCAGGTGTAGCTGCCGGCCTGATACTTCGCGCCGGAGGCCGAGATGGTGTTGACGAACAGCAGTTGCTGCCCCTTGACGGGCACGAGCGCGAAGCTTTGACCGTTTGCCGTGTTCCAGTAGGTCACTTGCAGAATCTTGCCGGTCGCGCAGGTGTACTTGTGCGTCTGGCGACTTTTGGCCTGAATCTCGGAGAGATGCAATGGCGCGGCCCATGCATTCCCGCACAACACCGCAAGACCCGCTGCCGCGGCGACTGCAACAAGCCATTTCTTCATGAGATGCCTCGATCGTTGTTGCACATCAAGCGCGAGCGGCGCGCCCTGGTTTGCGCCGGCTGTTGTTGCCGGGCTGCGCCACCGGATAATGGCTCGTGGAGCAATCGTGAATCCGTGGTGAACCGCTTATGGATCGATCACGTTGGCGCAGGCGTCGGTCGGCGCGGCGGCGACGTGTCCGACCAGCGGCACAATCTTCAGACCGGCCGACGCCACCCGGCACGGCGCGGCGGCAAGGCCGCACCCCGCCATCCCGGCACAGAGCGCAAGCATCACACCCAGCGCGCCGAGACGGCCGAACCTTCCAGACCGCGTGCTCTTGCGGGACTCCAGGGCCATACGTACCTCTACTTCAGCGAACTTCAATGAATCGGGTTGCGCGCGCGGCAAGTTTCGCCCGGCGCGCGCAGTACTTCACTGCATTTCAATACGTTGCAACACCACCGTGCAGCGCGCTTCGACGCGCGTTACTTCGTGGAAACCGGCCGCACCGCCGCCGCGGCCTGCTTCGCGCGCGAGCGGGCTTCGCCGATCGTCTCGCCGGTGGCCAGCGCCACGCCCATGCGGCGCTTCACAAAGCTCTCCGGCTTGCCGAACAGACGCAGATCCGCATTCGGCACGGCCAGCGCCGCGGCGACGCCTTCGAAAGCGATAGCCGTCTCGTCCAGACCGCCATAAATCACCGCCGACGCGCCCGGTGCCCGCAGCGACGTGTCCACCGGCAAGCCGAGGATCGCGCGCGCATGCAGTTCAAACTCCGAGAAGCGTTGCGAGCACAGCGTGACGAGACCCGTATCGTGCGGACGCGGGCTGACTTCCGAAAACCATACGTCATCCCCACGCACGAAAAGTTCCACACCGAACAGGCCCCTGCCGCCCAATGCCGCAGTCACTTTGTGCGCCACTTCGCGCGAACGTTCCAGCGCGAGCGGGCTCATCGGCTGCGGCTGCCACGATTCGACGTAGTCGCCTGCCACCTGCACGTGGCCGATCGGGTCGCAGAAATACGTGCTGACCGCGCCGCTTGCCGGATCGATCGCGCGCACGGTCAGTTGGGTGATTTCGTATTCGAAGTCGATAAAGCCTTCGACAATCACCCGGCCGTGATTCACGCGGCCGCCCGCCATGGCGTATTGCCAGGCAGGTTCGACGTCCGCGTCGCTTTTCAGCACCGACTGCCCCTTGCCCGACGACGACATCACCGGCTTCACCACGCACGGATAGCCGACCTTGGCGATGCCCGCGCGCAGTTCCTCGAGCGAATCGGCGAACGCGTACGGCGAAGTCGGCAGGCCGAGCTCCTCAGCGGCGAGGCGGCGGATGCCTTCGCGATTCATGGTGAGCTGCGTGGCGCGCGCGGTCGGGATCACTTCGGCGAGGCCGTCGGTTTCGATTGCCGCGAGCGCGTCGGTGGCGATCGCCTCGATCTCGGGGACGATCAGGTGCGGGCGTTCCTGCTCGACCAGCGCGCGCAAGGCGGCGCGATCGGTCATGTCGATCACGTGCGAGCGATGCGCGACCTGATGGCCCGGCGCATTCGGATAACGGTCGACGGCGATCACTTCGACGCCCAGCCGTTGCAGCGCGATGATCACTTCCTTGCCGAGCTCGCCCGCACCGAGCAGCATGACGCGCGTGGCGGATTCAGAAAGGGGCGTGCCGATCCGTTGGCCGATCTGCATGAGGTCTCCAGATAAAAGTCGGATGAGGGTGGGATTGGGTAGAACACGATGTTAACATGCGCACCCCGATGCACACCCCGACGCGCACCCCGCTCCGCGCCTTGCTCGCCGGGTCTGCATTGCTATTTGTGCGTAAGGCGCGCAGAAGGCGCCACAGCGCTCACTGCGACGCACGTGCTTAGGTCCGCTCACGCCGTTGCACTCGCGTGCGGCGCGCTTAGTGCGTTACCCTTACGCCTTCGCCAGTTTGAAGAGGAACGACGCCATGCTCCAAAGCGCCTCCCCGCGACGTGTTGCGCGCTTCATCCCGTACGCGCGCACGGCTCTCGTCGCGTTGAGCGTCGCCGCGCTATGCAGCGCGTGCGCCATCCCGAAGCATCCCGACTCGGAAGCGGCACCGCCCGATCCGTTCAATCCGGCCGCCACCCAGTTGCTCGACAACACGAGTTGGGTACTCACAGCCTGGAAACAGGCCGACGGCACGGCACGCGCGATTCCGTCCGCCGATCAGGGCGCGCCGATCACGCTCGTGCTTTCCACCGCCACGGGTCAGCGCCACGCCAGCGGCTTTTCCGGCTGCAACCGCTACATGGGTTCGTATGCGCTGAAAGACGGCAAGCTGAGCTTCGGCACCCTGGGCGGCACGCGCATGGCATGCGCCACGCCGGGCGGGCAAATCGAAGGCCCGTATCTCAACGCGCTGGAGCACATCGACCGCACGGGCGTACAGATGCGCGCGCCGCAGCAGATGCAGCTCATGCTCGATAACGGCGACACGCTCACCTTCGACAGCAACGCCAAATGACGGATGCGCGGGCCGATAAACGGCTGGTCCGGATGCGCTCCCGCAACCGATACTGTCCGCATGGCGCGCGCGGCCCCCGCTAGCGGCCGTTGTTTTTCACCGACGGCAGGCCGCGGGCAGGCCTGCCATCCCCTTCGACGCAAACATACTTGCGTTTGCCTTCGAAGCATCAAGCTTCGCCGGTTAAACTCGACGGATTGCGTTTTTGCGCGTCCGTCATTCGCTGATGTCTAGTATGCACACGGTAGTTTTCGGCTGGTTCGGCGGGTCAGCCGTCTGGCTCATTCCTCTTTTGTGGCGTCTCGTGAAGTCGGCGCTGCCAGGCGGCGCAGGCTTGCGCGGCCCCGGCACGATCCGCCTTTGGCTCGGCTTCGTCTGCGTGATGGTGGCGAGCTGCACGCTGGAGGCGTCATTGATCGACGCGGCCGGCGTAAATGGTTTCGGCCATGCGCTGGCGACGGGCTTCGGGCATCTGCTCGGGCATATCGGCACGCCGCTCGCGGCGCTTGCCCTGCTCGCAATCAGCCTGCCCTGGCTGATCGACTTCCGCTGGCGCGAGCTCGCCGTGTGGGCCGATGGCGCATTCGGCCTGGGACTGTCACGCGGCCTCGCGAGGCGCGACGAGGAAGCGCGCCGCCATCGCACCGTCGATGACGGTTTGCCGTCGCACGTGTCGCCGGCCACCAATACGATGGCGCCAAAAAACAAGGGCCGCTATGCACGCCCGACCGTCTGGCGGCCGCCCGCGAGCGGCCGCGGCGCGGCTGCGGCTGGCGGCGCGGCGGGTGCGGCGATGGCGAAGGAAACAACGGCGCGTGGCGCGGAGGGAAGCTGGCGTACCGGCGCGATAAAGACGCGCGGCCAGGCCGCGCCGGCAGAACCGGTGCTGCGGACCTCTGCCGGGGTGCCACCGCGTCAGGCGTCGCGGCCCGTGCCGATGCAAGCGCAGACGCCGGCGCCGGCGCATCCGCTGAAAACGGACAGGGCTGCATGGGCGCCAGCCGAACCGGTTGCGCCGGCTGGGTGGTTGCGTGAGCCGGCAACGGCGCCGCGCGCGCCCGTTGCGGCTTCGGCGGCTTCGGCGGCTTCGGCGGCTCAATCATTGCATACCGCGACAGTTGCACGGCTGGTGGCAGGTTCGCCAGCCGGGCCGGCGCCCGGCCCGGCACCGAGCGCTTCGACTGGCGCCGGCCGGTCGTCGACGGGTCAAAGCAGACCGACTGGAATACCTCAAGGAAATCGCTCCACCGCGGCCCAGCCGCCGCTCTCGACCGCGCCGCGCACGAACGCCAACAGCGCGTCGGCGCAACCCGCGCGGCGTCCGGCTTCGTTCGATTCGCCAGCGCCCAGCTATACCCGGCCGATGCCCGCAGCGCAGAAAGTCACGCCGCCCGCCAGCGTCCAGGAAACGCTTCGCAGCATCGCGGAAAACGCCGCACGCTGGACCGACATCGCCGGCGTCAGCCTCGCACGGAGCAGCGGCGCGGACAACGCGATGGTCACCGCGGATCCGCTGAGCGCCGAATCGTCGCTCAAAGCAACGCAATCGGGTGAGGCTTCGCCGCGTGCGAGCGAAGGTGGAATGGCCGCGGCACGGGGTGTAGACGCGTCGTTGCAGGATGTCGCCGAGGCCGCGCCGAACCCGATGCCGGTGCAGCCGCCGGCCGACACGACGCGCGTTGAAGCCGTGTCCACCGCGCCGCGCGCAGAAGACGCTGAGCCCGTCGTGCAATGGCCGATCGAGCCGCCGATCATTCAGGCGCCGTCGGCTGCGGCATCCGCACTGGCACTGGCGCCGACATTGGCCCAGGCGTCGGTACCGGCAGGCGCACCGACATCGGCACACGAACACACAGAAGCACTGGCGACAGTCGCACAACATGCCACGCCGGTGCAGGCATCGACACAAGCACAAAGAGAAGCACCGTCATCAGCGCAGGAATCGGCACACGCTCGAACAGAAGCATCGTCATCCGCCCAGACATCGGCGCACGCAGGAACAGAAGCATCTGCATCCGCGCAGACATCGGCACCAGCGCAGTCAGAATCACCAGCGGCAGTCGCGCAGCACGCTGGGCCGGCGGCCACCCCCACGCCGTTTCAAATCTTCGCGGCTCAATTGCATGCGAGCGAAGCACAAGCTGACGCGCCGCCGTTCGTCGAAGAAGAATCGACGCCAGCGCACACTGCGACGTCCGCGCCAATTGCCGAAGTCGTCGTCGATAAAACGCTGGCGCCGTGGGAAATCAGGAGCGATGCTGTCGCGTCGCCACGAATCGCGCCGGCAAACGCGCCGCATGGCGCCGACTCCGGCGCGCCGGGCGAAGCCGTGCCGCTGCATCACGCCACACCGCCATGGCACGTCGCGAGCGCGAGCGAAGCGCACGCGCCAGTAGAAGCAGAAACAACGGACGCCCCTACCCTATCGGATACCTCGAACCCATCCGACGACGTGTACTCGTCATCCGCATCGGATGCATCGGACACATCGACCGCCGCAGACTTCTCGAACACTGACGACGCCTCGACCGCCACCGCGACAATCCAGCCGCAAAGCGCTGCACCGCACGCGTCAAATGTGGTCCGCTTCCCCGGCGTCACTGCTCAGGCCACCCCGTTGACCTCGGCCACCATCGTCGCCTACGACGCCGACGCCGACGCTGCCAGCACCAACGCCATCGGGCAGTCTTACGCACAAAGCGCACCGAATACTCCAGCAACACCAGCAGCGCCGGCCTTCCCCACTATCCCAGCCGCACCGCCTGCAATCCACATCGCCGCCGAAGCCGCGACCGAGTCCAGCGAACCTACCGAATCCACCGAGCCCGCAGCCCAGCGCAGCACCCCGTTGCGCGGCCACGCCCCGGCCAACGGCTTCGAATTCCGCGCGCCGGCGGCATCGATGGTCGAGTTGCCGACGCTCGATCTGCTCGCGCGCGCCGACACCGACGTCGAACCGGTTTCGGAAGAGAAGCTCATCGAAACCGGCCTGCTGATCGAGCAGCGTCTGCAGGAGTTCAAGGTGCCGGTAACGGTGGTCGGCCACTCGGCCGGTCCCGTCATTACGCGCTTCGAGATCGAACCGGCGCTCGGCGTGCGCGGCAGTCAGATCGTCGGCCTGATGAAGGATTTGTCGCGCGGCCTCGGTCTCACCTCGATCCGCGTGGTCGAAACCATTCCCGGCAAGACCTGCATGGGTCTCGAGTTGCCGAACGCCAAGCGGCAAACGATCCGCCTGTCCGAAATCCTTGAAGCCAACGTCTACCAGCACTCGCATTCGCAGTTGACGCTGGCGATGGGCAAAGACATCACGGGCCATCCGGTGGTCGCCGATCTGGCGAAGGCACCGCACATGCTGGTTGCCGGCACGACAGGCTCGGGCAAGTCCGTGGCGATCAACGCCATGATCTGCTCGCTGCTTTACAAGGCGACGCCGGAAGAAGTGCGGCTCATCATGATCGACCCGAAAATGCTGGAACTGTCGGTCTACGAAGGCATTCCGCATCTGCTCGCGCCGGTCGTCACCGATATGAAGCTGGCGGCCAATGCACTGAACTGGTGTGTCGGCGAAATGGAAAAGCGTTATCGACTCATGTCCGCGGTCGGCGTACGCAATCTGGCCGGGTTCAACCAGAAGATCCGCGATACGGAAGCCAAGGGCAAGAAGCTCGGTAACCCGTTCTCGCTGACGCCGGAAGCACCCGAGCCGCTCGCGCCGCTGCCGCTGATCGTCGTGGTGATCGACGAGCTGGCCGACCTGATGATGGTCGCGGGCAAGAAAATCGAAGAGCTGATCGCGCGTCTCGCGCAGAAGGCGCGCGCCGCCGGCATTCACCTGATTCTGGCGACGCAGCGTCCGTCGGTGGACGTGATCACCGGTCTCATCAAGGCGAACATTCCGACGCGCGTGGCATTCCAGGTGTCGTCGAAAATCGACTCGCGCACGATTCTCGATCAGATGGGCGCCGAATCGCTGCTCGGCCAGGGCGACATGCTGTTCCTGCCGCCAGGCTCGGGCTACCCGCAGCGCGTGCACGGCGCGTTCGTCGCCGACGAGGAAGTGCATCGGATCGTCGAGTATCTGAAGCAGTTCGGCGAACCGCAATACGAAGAAGGCATTCTCGACGGCCCCGCCACCGAAGGCGCGTCGCAGGATCTGTTCGGCGATACGCCGGACGCCGAAGCCGATCCGCTTTACGACGAAGCCGTCGCCTTCGTGGTGCGCACGCGGCGCGCGTCGATCTCGTCGGTGCAGCGGCAATTGCGCATCGGCTACAACCGCGCGGCACGCCTCGTCGAGCAGATGGAGACAGCGGGCCTGGTGTCCGCCATGGGCATTAACGGCAGCCGTGAAGTGCTCGCGCCGGGACCGGCGGAGTAACACGCCAGTACGCATGTAGAACCGGCAACCGCCAACCCAAACCGCCGAAAAAAACGGGCCGCTCAGTTCACCGAGCGGCCCGTTTTCTTACACGGCAGACATGTTCAGATCACACGGCAGCGCGAATGCTGACGGACATTCACGCCGCGCGCGTGCCCCGCACTCACGATGGCGACACCAGCTTGAAGTCGACCGGCGAACCCAGTTCGAACTGCTTCGGATTCGCTTCAAGCAAGCCGCTCTGCTGGTCGCGCCTGAACACCACCACCGTGTCGCTGTTCTGATTGCCGACGATCAGCCAATTGCCGGTCGGGTCGATCGCGAATTCGCGCGGCGACTTGCCGAGGCTCGACTGACGACCGATCTTCTTCAGATGACCGTTGGCCGGATCGACGGAGAAGATCACGATATCGTTCGCGTCGCCGCGATTGGTGGCATACAGGAAGCGCCCGTCAGGCGAGAGGTGAATGGCCGCCGCGCCGACCGCGCCCTTGAAGCCCGGCTCGGCCAGCGAGATCGTTTGAACCTGTGTGAGCCTGCCTTCGTTGTAGTTGAAGGTGCTGACCGTGCCGGCCAATTCACTCGTCAGATACGCATGCTTGCCGTCCGCGCCGAACACCAGGTGGCGCGGGCCCGTGCCGGCTTTTTCCTGGGTGTAACGCCAGTCGGTCGGCCCGAACAGGCCGCGGCTGCCGTCCGGCGTGTAGCGGTACGAATACAGCTTGTCGGCGCCCAGGTCCTGCGCGAACAGGTAGTGACCGTCAGGTGAAAACACCGTGGAGTGAACGTGCGAGTTGTCCTGACGCCCCTTCACCGGACCACCGCCTTCATGGTGCACCGTCAGCACCGACGCGCCCACCTGGCCGTCGGCCTGCAACGGAAACACCGCGAAGCTGCCGCCCGGATCGGCCGCCACCGAGTAGTTCGCGGTCAGCAGATATTTGCCGTCCGGCGACAGCTTCAGATAGCACGGGTCATTGCCGTCTGACGAGACCTTGTTGAGGAAGGTCAACTGGCCGCTCGCGGCGTCGAAGCGAAACGCGCTGATGCCGCCGCGTTGCGTAGCCGGACCGTTGTCGCCGGGTAATTCGTTGACCGCATAGACGAAGCGCCGGTCAGAACTCACCACCAGATACGACGGGTTGACCGTCTGCGCGACCGACACGCGAGTCGCTTCGCCCGTCTTCGTATCGAAGCGATAGACGTAAAGGCCCTCGCTCTTGCCGCCGGTGTAAGTACCGACCAGCATGTCATAGACGCCGTCGGCGGGGACCGGGCCGGAATCTTGCGCAAACGCATGCGAAGCAACAATCGAGACCATGAGCACGAAACCTTTTATTATCGAGCGGGCGGAGCGCAATGGAACTGGCCGGGCGCCGCGCCATGAGGTGGATTGAGCAGAAGGCAAAGAAGAGCTTGAAACGGCGCGCACTGCGGCCCGCTGACGACGAAGCATAGGACCTCCTGGACATCGGTTATCGGGTGGATTCGGTTGTAACGGTGTCTCTGGTCTGCCGCGCAATCGGTCGAATTGTTTTATCGAGGCAAGTATAAAAGCGTTGTGTCGGATCATGCAGTGAATCTCACCCCCATCACACTACGGAGCTTTCATGAACGTCACACTTAGCCTGGGCCCGCTGGTTTCGTTGATCGCCGGCATTCTGATCCTCGTCATGCCGCGCCTGTTGAACTTCATCGTCGCGCTCTATCTGATCATCATCGGCATCATTGGGATTTTCGGCGTGGGGGCGTCGCACTTCTAGACGAGTGCAGCCGGCCAGATGGTCAGCAAGCTGAGCGGAAAGGGACACACGACCGGGCGCAGTGCCGGCCCGGCCACGTCTCGTACTCACCGGGTGCCGGGATGCGCAATGGCATGCATGGCACGTGCATTGCCGGCTGCGGCAGCGCAACAATTGGCACAGCGAATCGGTGCGTACTTTGCGGATTCACGCGAGGCGCGGCATGGCAAAGCGGCGTGCCAGATGCAAGGCAACCTCGCGGCGCAAGCCCGTGCTGCGTGCAATCAGTCGAATCAGCCGTATCAGCCGTTCGAAAGCTGGTCGAGCCGCAAACGCCCCTGCAACGACAATCCACCGACGGCATAATGTCCGTCACCTTCCTGATGACGCCGGAAGCAGGCCCGTTCGACCAGAAAAGCCGCCGCGGCCAGCATTCCGTTGCGGCTCAGACCCAGTCGGCCATGTTCGAGCGGCAGCAGCGAATCGCCGGCCAGTTGGCTGGCGGCGGAGAGAATCGTGATGCAATCGGCTTTCGACGGGTTCAGCATCGCTCGGGTCCTCAAAGACGGTATCGGCATACGTCGTGGACAGGGCCGATACATGATCCGGAGAGCTCCGCGCATCGGCATGAAAAATGATTGTAGGCAGTGATTTGACAATTACCAACTCGCATTTAGCCGCATTGCGCGCTGAACCAAAATGCATCGCGCGAGTCCGGTAAAAACAACGACACTAACCCGACCCCAAGCGCGGCGGCCCCTGCCTCGCGTATAACTGACACGTTGCCCCATGCCCGCACTCATCGAAGACTACGCGCTCATCGGCGACGGCCACACGGCCGCGCTCGTCTCCCGGGAAGGATCCGTCGACTGGCTGTGCTGGCCGCGCTTCGACTCCGGCGCCTGCTTCGCCGCCCTGCTCGGCACGCCCGACAACGGCCGCTGGCTGATTGCGCCGGTCTCGGATACGCCGCCCACGATTACGCGCCGTTATCGCGGCGAGACGCTCATCCTCGAAACCGATTTCGAAACGCCTGAAGGCGCGGTCACGCTGATCGATTTCATGCCGCCAGGCAACGGCTGGTCGGAGATGGTGCGGATCGTGGTCGGCAAACGCGGCACCGTGCGCATGCAGATGGAACTGGTGCTGCGCTTCGACTACGGCTTTTCGATTCCGTGGGTCGATCGGCTGAAGCACGACAGCGGCATCAAGGCGATTGTCGGCCCCGATACCGCGGTGCTGCGCACGCCGGTCGAGCTGCGCGGCGAGAACATGAAGACCGTCGCGGAATTCAGCGTGAGCGAAGGTGAACGCGTGCCGTTTTCGCTGGCCTATGCGGCCTCGCATCTGCGCATTCCGCCGAGCCGCGATCCGCACACGTCGCTTGCGCGCACTGAGAACCACTGGCTCGAATGGTCGGCGCGCAGCACCGTGGAAGGCAAATGGGCCGCGCCAATCCGCCGCTCGCTGATTACGCTAAAGGCGCTCGCCTATGAGCCGACCGGCGGCATCGTCGCCGCGCCCACCACGTCGCTTCCGGAACAGTTGGGCGGCACGCGCAACTGGGACTACCGCTACTGCTGGCTGCGCGACGCCACCATCACGCTGCTCGCGATGATGCGCGGCGGCTACTACGACGAAGCCCGCGCGTGGCGCAGCTGGCTCGGCCGCGTGATGGCCGGCGCGCCCGATCAGTTGCAGATCATGTACGGGATCGCCGGTGAGCGCCGCCTGCCCGAGTTCGAGATCGACTGGTTGCCGGGCTATCAGGATGCCAAACCCGTGCGGATCGGCAACAACGCGGTCGGACAGCGCCAGCTCGACGTTTACGGCGAAGTCATGAACGCGCTGCATCTCGCGCGCGTCGGCGGCCTGCAGGCGGACGACACCGCCTGGAACGTGCAGCGCGCGCTGCTCGGCCACCTCGACACGATCTGGCAGGAGCCGGACGAAGGCATCTGGGAAACGCGCGGCGGGCGCCAGCACTTCACGTTCTCGAAGGTGATGGCGTGGGTCGCCTACGACCGCGCCATCCGCTCAGCCGACATGTTCAAGCTGGAAGGCCCGCTCGACGCATGGCGGGCAACCCGCGCGGCCATCCACGCGGAAGTCTGCGCAAAGGCATGGAATCCGGCGCTCAACGCGTTCTCCCAGTCCTACGGCAGCGACCAGCTCGACGCGAGCGTGCTGCTGATGCCGCTGGTCGGCTTCCTGCCGCCACAGGATCCGCGCATCAAAGGCACGGTGGCCGCGATCGAAAAAGATCTGATGCACGACGGCTTCGTCATGCGCTACCGCACCACCGAATACGACGACGGCCTGCCACCCGGCGAAGGCACTTTCCTCGCGTGCTCGTTCTGGATGGTGGACAACCTGGCCTTGCAAGGCCGCATCGAGGAAGCCGTTGCGATGTACGAGCGGCTGCTCGATCTCTGCAATGACGTCGGTCTGCTCGCCGAAGAATACGATCCGGCCGCGAAGCGCCTGGTCGGCAACTTCCCCCAGGCGTTTTCGCACGTGGCGCTGGTGCATACCGGCCTGAACCTGATGAAGCACGAGCAGGCAATGGCGCAGGCCACCGGGCAGCCACCGCATAACGGCAGCGCGGCACAGGAACTTGAGGCTGCGGCAACCCCCGATAGCGGCGCGGCAGCATCGCCAGTACCATGATTCAATGACAGTTTGTACGCAACCCGCGCGCAAATTGCTGCATTGCACAAGTACGCTTTGTTCAGTATGATCGAGCAGACTGTTGGCCGAAAATCAATGTGCCCACAACCAATACGGCCTGCCGCAACGCCACATGCGTGTTTGCCAAGCCCCATGCGAACCGCTTAAACGGAGCACCCATGCTCTACCAATTGCACGAATTCCAGCGGGCGATGTTGAGCCCCCTCACCGCCTGGGCCCAGGCCGCGTCGAAATCGTTCGCGAATCCCGCCAGTCCATTGGCCTATGTGCCCGGTGCCACACGCCTCTCCGCCGGATACGAACTGCTTTACCGGCTTGGTAAAGATTACGAAAAGCCTGAGTTCAACCTTCATCAGATTGTCAAAGACGGTCACAACATTCCGATCATCGAACAAACGATCATCGAGAAACCGTTTTGCCGCCTGATGCGCTTCAAGCGTTTCGCGGACGACAGCGACGCTGTCACCCAATTGAAAGATGAGCCGACCGTGCTGGTGTGTGCACCGTTGTCAGGGCACCACGCCACGCTCCTGCGCGATACCGTGCGCACGTTGCTGCAAGACCACAAGGTCTATCTGACCGACTGGATCGACGCACGCATGGTGCCGCTCGAAGAAGGCGAGTTTCATCTCGACGATTACGTCGCCTACATTCAGGAATTCATCCGCCACATCGGCGCGAAGAATCTGCACGTGATCTCGGTATGCCAACCCACCGTGCCGGTACTCGCCGCCATTTCGCTGATGGCGAGCCGCGGCGAAGACACGCCGCGCACCATGACGATGATGGGTGGCCCGATCGACGCACGCAAGAGCCCGACCTCGGTCAACTCGCTTGCCACGCAGCACTCGCATGGCTGGTTCGAAAACAACGTGATCTTCACGGTGCCGCCGAACTATCCGGGCGTGGGCCGTAAGGTTTACCCGGGCTTCCTGCAACACACCGGCTTCGTCGCGATGAACCCGGAACGGCACGCGGCTTCGCACTGGGACTTCTACCAGAGCCTCCTGCGTGGCGACGAAGACGATGCGGAAGCACATCGCCGCTTCTACGACGAGTACAACGCCGTGCTCGACATGGACGCGGACTACTACCTCGACACGATCCGCGTGGTGTTCCAGGAATTCAGTCTCGCCGAAGGCACGTGGGACGTCGCGGGCGTTCGAGTACGTCCGCAGGACATCAAGACGACCGCGCTCTTCACGATCGAAGGCGAGCTGGACGATATCTCTGGCGACGGTCAGACGTTCGCGGCACACGATCTGTGCACCGGCATTCCGGAGAAAGACAAGCGCCACTTCACCGCGGAAAAATGCGGCCACTATGGCATTTTCTCGGGTCGCCGCTGGCGCACCATCATCTATCCGCAACTGCGCGACTTCATCCTCGAGCACAACAAAGCGCCCAAGGTAACGAAGGAAAAAGTCGAAGCCTGAACACCGCGCGCAGCGATAAACAACGGCCTCTTATTCAGAGGCCGTTGTCGTTTCTGGCACTTCCCGGAGCACGCCTCAGGGCACGTCTGATGACGCGCCTTATGCCGTTCAGGCGCAAGCGCGCGGCCACTTACTTGCGCAACAGATACGCCAGCAGCAACTCCGTGTTCATCTGAATCACTTCGCTGCGTTCGCTCGCACTACTGAAATCACGACCCAGTGTTGCTTCGAGCGTGAAGCGATTCGACACGATGTAGTAGCCCATGCCGGACAGCGTCACGTAAAAGCGCAACGGATCGACGTTCGTGCGAAACAGCCCGGCGCGTTGACCCCGCTCGAGAATGCTGCCGAGCGTGGCGACGATCGGTGAAATCATTTCACGGATGCGTGTCGACTTCTGCATGTAGCGTGCCTCATGCAGATTCTCGTTGTTGACGAGACGCAGCAGCTCGGGATGATCGCGGTAGTAATCCCAAACAAAATGCGCGAGACGTGTCACCGCCTCGACCGGCGCGATACCGTTCAGTTCGAGTGTTCGTTCTGCTTCATTGAGCGCGCTGAATGCATGCTCGAGTACTGCGGTGAAAAGCTGCTCCTTGCTACCGAAGTAGTAATAAAGCATGCGTTCATTCGTCTCCGCGCGGCGGGCGATCTGATCGACTCGCGCGCCGAACAACCCTCCATTTGCAAACTCTTCGGCCGCCGCAAGCAGAATGCGGCGCCGCGTGCCTTCAGGATCTCTTTTGATTTTCGGCTGATTCATGGTGGCATCGTCTTCGTGAGCCGCGTTATCCGGATCGCGCCGCCGGCCTCTCCTCGGGCCTTGCACCGACAGCACTGAACGGGCTGGTTGGGGGAACACCCTTATGCGGTCTTTCGAAAAAGCGCTTCGATTATGGCACATGGATTGCGGATGGCAATTGGGGAAATCGGCGATAATGTGCTATTTAGTTCAAGCACCGCGGCCGCAAGGCAAGCCCCCACGTTGTGACCGTGATCGACTCCAAAACACTCGCAGACCGCATCGAGGATCTGCTCCCCCAAACGCAATGCACCAAGTGCGGCTATCCGGCATGCCGTCCGTATGCCGAGGCCGTCGCCAATGGCGAAGCCAACTACAATCAGTGCCCGCCGGGTGGCGCCGAGGGCGTCGCACGCCTCGCCGCACTGCTCGGCAAACCGGTGATTCAGCTCAATTCCGCCAACGGCGTCGAACGGCCACGCCCGTTGGCGGTTATCGACGAACAGGTTTGCATCGGCTGCACGCTGTGCATGCAGGCTTGTCCGGTCGATGCAATAGTTGGCGCACCGAAACAGATGCATACGGTGATCGCCGCGCTCTGTACCGGTTGCGACCTGTGCGTACCGCCCTGCCCGGTCGATTGCATCGCAATGCCGCCGGTCACCGGTGAGGCAACCGGCTGGGACGCATGGAGCGAGGCGCAGGCCAACGCCGCGCGCGCACGCCACAACCAGCGCGAAGCCCGTCTCACACGCGAACGCGAAGCGGCCGAAGCGCGTGCTGCAGCGCGGCGAGCCGTCAGCAGCGTCCCCGCTCAACCCCTGGAGACAGGCGCGAGCGCAACACCCGCCGCACCGGCAACCGGTGACGCCGAAGCGAAAAAACGCGCGATCATCCAGGCCGCGCTCGAGCGCGCGCGGCAGAAAAAAGAAGAGTTGGCCGCCAAGGGCCAAGGTCCACAAAACACAGAGCGCGTCAGCGCCGACGTGCAAGCGCAGATCGACGCCGCTGAAGCACGCCGCCGCCGTCTCGGACTCGCTGCGGGCAACACCGCGGGTAACACCGATATTCCGCCCACCAAGCGCTAACCTTTCGCCAACCCTTACCTTTAACCTTTAGACCGCGCATGAACGCGAACAAACGCCGCGCCATCTACGAAACGCTGCAGAGTCTCAATCCGCATCCCACGACCGAGCTCGAATACACCACACCGTTCGAACTGCTGATTGCCGTACTGCTGTCGGCACAGGCTACCGACGTCTCGGTGAACAAGGCGATGCGCAAGATGTTCCCGGTCGCGAACACGCCGCAGAAGGTGTTCGATCTCGGTGAAGAAGGGGTTGCCGGCTACATCAGGACGATTGGCCTGTATCGGACCAAGGCGAAGAATGTGATCGCGACCTGCCGCATTCTGCTCGATCAATACGGCGGCGAAGTGCCGGAAGATCGTGAGGCGCTCGAAAGCTTGCCCGGGGTCGGCCGAAAGACAGCGAACGTAATCCTGAACACGGCGTTCGGTCATCCCACCATTGCCGTCGACACGCACATTTTTCGGGTTGCGAATCGAACCGGGCTCGCGCCCGGCAAAGACGTGCGCACGGTCGAAGCAGCGCTGGAAAAATTCACCCCTGCCGAGTTCAAGCAGGACGCCCACCATTGGCTGATTCTGCACGGCCGCTATGTATGCAAAGCGCGCCGGCCGGAATGCTGGCATTGCGTGATCGAGCCGTTGTGCGAATTCCGGCCCAAGACGCCGCCGCCGGATCTTTGAAGGCGCAGCACCGCCAGCAAGCTGCGTGGCCCCGGCGTAAAATGGCGGCCTGCTAGCACGTTGCAAGCGTGCCCACGTCAAGCCCCACACTAACCGCACCGCTCCCACGATGTTCAATCCCAGCCGCGACGAAGTCCGCCAATTTTTTACCGACACCTGGCGCAAACAGCGTCAAGGCGAAATTCTGACGCCGCTCGAAGCAATCGCTGCCGACTGGATCGTCGAGCATCCGGAATTTCACGCCGACCTCACCCACACAGAAGCCGCCCAGGCGCAGGACTACTCGCCTGAGCGTGGCCAGACCAACCCGTTCCTGCATCTGTCGATGCATCTGGCGATCAGCGAACAGTTGTCGATCGACCAGCCGCCGGGCATCCGCGCAGCGCACGAACGGCTCGCCGCCCGTCTCGGCTCGACCCACGAGGCGCAGCACGCAATCATGGACTGCCTCGGCGAAACCATCTGGGAAGCACAGCGCACCGGCACCCCGCCGGACACCGACGCCTACCTGCAGCGCATCGAGCGGCGCGCCACACGGGATTGAAGGGTCGCTGAAACCGGACCTCAAAAGCACAACACCCCGCCGAAGCGGGGTGTCGTTCAATCTGCAAGAGATACAAAAACAGCGCAGTAACAGCGCAACCCTGTTACTTCTTCTGCACCAGATCGCCGTTCAGCGATTCGACGTAGGCAGCGATGTCTTTCATGTCGCTTTGCGACAGGCTTTGCACTTGCGCCTGCATGATCGGATTGTTGCGACCGAGGTGCGGATTGCCGTTGCCCATCTGATACTGGCGCAGCGCCCAGTAGACGTAATCGGAGTGCTGACCGGCGAGCTTCGGATATTCCGGGCTCACCGGCTTGTTCAGGTTGACGCCGTGGCAGGCCGCGCAGTTGTGGCTGTCCGCCAGCACCTTGCCGTTGCCGGCGTCAGCGGCGTGCGCGACGTTCGCTGCAACCAGACCGATAACTGCCGCCGACGCGCATGCAGCCTTGAACACCGTGTGGAGTGCCTGTTGGGGCTTATTCATGAATTCTCCTATCCCGCGAATATAAATAGCCGAGTGACCAGATGGATGAGCGCAGCCGATCACTTGTCGGGATTGTTTTTCGAAGACGCATTTTGCGCTGCGTAGTAGGCAGCGATGTCGGCGATGTCCTGATCCGAAAGCGACGCGGTGATCGCGTGCATCGTTTCGAAGTGGCGGTCGCCCTTCTTGTAGCCATGCATGGCGTTCTCGAGATACGCCTGATTCTGGCCGCCGAGCTTGGGCACGCGGTAGACCTCAGGGTAAGCCGTGCGGTACTCAGGAATGCCGTGGCAACCAATACACATCGCGACCTTGCCTTGGCCCGCCTTCGCGTTGCCGACGACATCCGCTGCCTGCGCACTGGCCGCATAGCCCGCGAGCACCGACAGCGCTGCGATCACGACGTGTTTGCCAACGAATTTATTCATAGCATGTAACCTGGCTTGAGGGGAAACGGGCGCCCGAAAAGGCAACGGCCCGCGCCGTTATTCTTATGGGTAGCCACGCAGGCCAAAAAAATCGGGCTAATTGTACCGCGACGTCGCGCCGAACGTCCACCGGGCAGGGCCAGCGGCGCATCCGGGCGCCGCAAAGCCGCGACTAGCGCCTTTTTTGCTCCGCCACGCCTCATCAGCATGGCCTGGCGCCAACCGCAGTGATCCGGCCGCTCCTGCCCAGCGCGCCCACGACGGCCCGCGCACGGCCACTGGGTACATTCGGGCACACCGGGTAAACGCGAGCCGCTCGCGAGCCCATCGGGGCGCTCGCTTTGGCGGCCGACACCGCGGGTGAAACCATACGCGAGCCCGTTTCAGCGCAACAGGCCTTCTGACTTATACTGGGTTTTTTCCCAAAAAAGAGCATCTCGCCATGCGTTTTGAAGGCTCATCGCAGTACGTCGCCACCGACGACCTCAAGCTCGCGGTCAACGCCGCGATGACGCTGAAGCGCCCCTTGCTGATCAAAGGCGAACCCGGCACCGGCAAAACCATGCTCGCCGAGGAAGTGGCCGCCGCGCTCGGCATGCCGCTCCTGCAATGGCATATCAAGTCCACCACCAAGGCCCAGCAAGGCCTGTACGAGTACGACGCGGTCTCGCGCCTGCGTGATTCGCAACTCGGCGACGAGCGCGTCAAGGATATCCGCAACTACATCGTCAAGGGCGTGCTGTGGCAGGCGTTCGAGTCGGACGAGCAAACGGTGCTCCTGATCGACGAGATCGACAAGGCCGACATCGAATTTCCGAACGACCTGCTGCGCGAACTGGACCGCATGGAGTTCTACGTGTACGAGACCCACGAGTTGATTCGCGCCAAAAAGCGCCCGCTCGTGATCATCACGTCGAACAACGAGAAAGAACTGCCCGACGCGTTCCTGCGCCGCTGCTTCTTTCACTACATCAAGTTCCCCGACCCCGTCACCATGCAGCAGATCGTCGAGGTGCACTACCCCGGCATCAAGAAGGAACTGCTCGCCGCGGCCATGCAGAGCTTCTTCGAGTTGCGCAACGTCGCCGGTCTGAAGAAGAAACCGTCCACCTCGGAACTGCTCGACTGGCTGAAGCTGCTGCTCGCCGAAGACATTCCGCCCGAAGCGCTGCGCTCGTCCGACCAGAAGCAGATCATTCCGCCGCTGCACGGCGCGCTTCTGAAGAACGAACAGGACGTGAGCCTGTTCGAGCGGCTGATTTTCATGAACCGCAATAACCGTTGATTGATCGCTGAATGAGCGCGAATACCCGTTGATGAAGGCGCCGCGCCGCACACCCGCCGCCGAGGACACAGCATGCTGATCGACTTCTTCTACTCGCTGCGCGCCGCCAAACTGCCGGTGTCGGTCAAGGAATACCTGACGCTGCTCGAAGCGCTGAAAGCCAATGTGATCGCGCCGTCGCTCGACGAGTTCTACTATCTCGCGCGCATCACGCTGGTCAAGGACGAGCAGTATTTCGACAAGTTCGACCAGGCGTTCGGCGCCTATTTCAACGGCGTCGCGAAGGCCTCGGAGCTCGCCTTCGACATCCCGCTCGACTGGCTCAAGAAGAAACTGCAGCGCGATCTGTCGCCCGAGGAAAAAGCGCAGATCGAGGCCATGGGCGGCCTCGACAAGCTGATGGAGCGCCTGAAGGAACTGTTCGACGAACAGAAGGAGCGCCACGAAGGCGGCAACAAGTGGATCGGCACGGGCGGCACTTCGCCGTTCGGCAACGGCGGCTATAACCCCGAGGGCGTGCGCATCGGCGGGGACGCGGCGGGTAATCGCACGGCGGTGAAGGTGTGGGAGGCACGCGCCTACCGCGACTATGACGACCAGGTCGAAATCGGCACGCGCAACATCAAGGTCGCGCTGCGCCGCCTGCGCCGTTTCGCCCGCGAAGGCGCCGCCGAAGAGCTCGATCTGCCCGATACGATCCGCAGCACCGCCGCGAATGCCGGCTGGCTCGACCTGAAGATGGTGCCGGAGCGGCACAACAAGGTGAAAGTGCTGATGCTGCTCGACGTGGGCGGCTCGATGGACGACCACATCAAGCGCACCGAAGAGCTCTTTTCCGCCGCCAAGGCCGAGTTCAAGCATCTCGAGTTCTATTACTTCCACAACTGCGTGTACGACTTCCTGTGGAAGAACAATCGCCGCCGCCATGCCGAACGCATGCCGACGTGGGATCTGCTGCACAAGTTCACGCCCGATTACAAGCTGATCTTCGTCGGCGACGCGACCATGAGCCCCTATGAAGTGCTGCAGCCGGGCGGCTCGGTCGAATACAACAACGCCGAAGCCGGCGCCGTGTGGCTGCGCCGCCTCGCCGATCATTTCCCGCACTACGCATGGCTCAATCCGGAGCCGGAAGGTTTGTGGGCATATCGCCAATCGGTCAGCGCGATCCGCGAGGTGCTCGGACACCGCATGTACCCGCTCACCCTCGCCGGACTCGAAACGGCGATGCGGATATTGAGCAAATAGTCAGATCGCGTTTTATCCCAACTATAAGAAAGCTTCAGCATGAATCCGTCTTCCTCGCCCGATTTATCCCCTGCCGACGCCCACGCCGGGCCGCTCAAGCCGTTTGCCGATACGTCGTTGTCCACCGTTGTCGCCGGTTTCGTCGCAATGATGACGGGCTACACCAGTTCGCTCGTGCTGATGTTCCAGGCGGGCCAGGCCGCGCATCTCACCGACGCCCAGATTTCCTCCTGGATCTGGGCGCTCTCGATCGGCATGGCCGTCTGCACGATCGGCCTCTCGCTGCGCTTTCGCGCGCCGATCGTCATTGCATGGTCGACGCCCGGCGCAGCACTGCTGGTGTCGTCGCTGCCGCATGTGGCCTATCCTGAGGCGATCGGCGCGTTCATCGTCTGCGCGGTGTTGCTGACGGCAGTCGGCCTGACCGGCTGGTTCGATACGCTGATGAAGAAAATCCCGGCCGGTATCGCCTCGGCTTTGCTGGCGGGCATTCTGTTCGAAATCGGCATCGAGATTTTCCGCGCGGCGCAGTTCCAGACCGCACTCGTGCTCACGATGTTCTTCACCTATCTGATCATCAAACGGCTCGCGCCGCGCTATGCGATTGTGACAACGCTGATCGCCGGCACGATCGCCGCCGGAGCGCTCGGGCTGCTCGACTTCAGCCGCTTTCACGTGGCGCTCGCCCACCCGGTGTTCACGATGCCGGCATTTTCGATCGCGGCGAGCATCAGCATCGGCATTCCGCTCTTCGTCGTCGCGATGGCCTCGCAGAATGTGCCCGGCATCGCCGTGCTGCGCGCCGACGGCTACACCACGCCCTCCGCCCCGCTGATTTCGACAACCGGCATCGCCTCGCTGCTGCTCGCGCCGTTCGGCTCGCACGGCATCAATCTTGCGGCGATTACGGCGGCGATCTGTACCGGCCCCGAAGCGCACGAAAACCGCGACAAGCGTTACACCGCGGCGGTCTGGGGTGGCATTTTCTATCTGATCGCCGGGATTTTCGGCGCGACCATCGCCGCGCTGTTCGCCGCGTTGCCCAAAGCGCTGGTGGTTTCCGTCGCGGCGCTGGCGCTTTTCGGCTCGATCATGAGCGGCCTTGCCAACGCGATGCAGGACACGAAACAGCGCGAGGCGGCGCTGGTAACGTTCATGGTGACGGCTTCGGGCCTCACGCTGCTGTCGATCGGCTCGGCGTTCTGGGGGCTGGTGGCGGGCGTGCTGACGCAACTGGTGCTGAACGCCCGGCGCACCTGAATCGTTGGCCAAGATCGCAGGCGAAAATTCGCCGCTGCAATCTGGTGCCAGGCCAGCAAAGGGCCCCGGAGGCCGGCGGCGCATACAAAGCCCAAGGTGGTGCCGGAAGCCGATCCAGGGCAAATTCGCCGCCCGCGAAATCCCTGTGAACGGATCGGCGCCGCCAAGTGTCAATACTGCATCAGACGATCCGCCATAGAATAGAAGTATCCGGCAGCGTTTTCCGGCAACATGACGGGCGAACGCTGCAGCGTGACCCGCGGCCGCCGGAACTGTCTGGTCTGTTCCGTCCGGTGGCGACCTCATTTCTCCTGAACCACGGCGCACGCGCGCCATGAAGGCTCGAACATGACAACCGCACTCGACCAACTCAAGCAATACACCACTGTCGTGGCCGATACCGGCGACTTCCAGCAGCTTGCGCAGTACAAGCCGCAGGACGCGACCACCAATCCGTCGCTGATTCTGAAAGCCGTCCAGAAAGACGACTACAAGCCGCTGCTCGAAAAGACCGTGAAAGCGCACGCGTCGAAACCGGTCGGCGCGATCATCGATCAACTGCTGATCGCGTTCGGCACCGAAATCCTCAAGATCATCCCGGGCCGGGTGTCGACCGAAGTGGATGCGCGCCTGTCGTTCGATACCGAAGCATCGATCGCCAAGGGCCGTGAGTTGATCGCCCTGTACAAAGACCACGGTATCGGCCGCGAACGCGTGCTGATCAAGCTGGCTTCCACGTGGGAAGGCGTCCGCGCGGCGGAAGTGCTGCAAAAGGAAGGCATCCACTGCAACATGACGCTGCTGTTCTCGCTCGCGCAGGCCGCCGCCTGTGCCGAAGCGGGCGCGCAGCTGATCTCGCCGTTCGTCGGCCGCATCTACGACTGGTACAAGAAGAACGCCGGCAGCGCGTGGGACGAAGCCAAAGACGGCGGCGCCAACGACCCGGGCGTCAAATCGGTGCGCCGTATTTACGCGTACTACAAGAAGTTCGGCTACAAGACCGAGGTGATGGGCGCAAGCTTCCGCACCACGGGCCAGATTCTGGAACTGGCCGGCTGCGATCTGCTGACCATCAGCCCGGACCTGCTGCAAAAGCTGCAGGACAGCACCGAAAAGGTCGAGCGCAAGCTGTCGCCTGAACTCGCCTCGGGTACGGAGATCGAGCGCGTGCCGGTCGACGAGTCGTCGTTCCGCTTCCTCGTCAACGACGAAGCCATGGCGACCGAAAAGCTCGCTGAAGGCATCCGCGCCTTCGCGGCAGACGCCGTCAAGCTGGAAAAGCTGATCGAAGCGCTGCGCTAAGCTTCGTCTTCGTCGGTTTCGTCGCCCAGGTACGCGGTCGCGCATGTGACCGCGTGTGAGGTCGAGTACACGGCCCTGCGCCTTGCGGTTCAGGGCCGTGCGCCGTTTACTGCGGCGCGGCGCGTGGCCAAAGCACGCCCCGCGCCACGGCCCGCCATGCGCGCCTTACGCTTTTCCCTTACGCAATAAAGTCACAATTGCTGCCCCAACGGACGACTACAATCGTCTGCACGCCCGCTCCGTCGCTGCCGTTTGCCGAAGGAATGCGGCGCCGCTGACCTCTATTCCGGGAGACGATCATGTACGTTCAGCCTTACGTATTTTTCAACGGCCGCTGTGAAGAAGCGCTGAAGTATTACACCGAGAAACTCGGCGCCGAAGTCACATTCCAGATGCGCTACAAGGACGCGCCGCCCGATTCGCAGGCGCAGATACGCCCCGGTATCGAGGACAAGATCATGCATGCGGCCGTCAAGCTCGGCTCGACGGTCTGGATGGCATCCGACGGCCACTGCGACCCCGCCGCGGGCGCGATGAACGGGTTCAGCCTGTCGCTGACGGCCGACGACGCCGCGTCGGCAGAAAAATACTTCAATGCGCTTGCCGACGGCGGACAGGTCAATCTGCCGTTTCAGGCCACCTTCTGGAGCAAAGGATTCGGGATGGTGGTAGACCGCTTCGGTCTCGGCTGGATGGTGACGGTGCCGGAAGAGTAAGAACCTGCGGTACGCGACCGGTCCGGCTGCCGCAACCGCGGCGGGCGGACGGTCGACCAGGGGCGCCCGTTAGCGTGAGCGTTCCGCCCTAGACCTTCAGCAAACTGCGCGAATGCCGTTCGATGTTCCAGTTCGGTTCGGTCTCCAGCAGCAAAGCGCGCAAGCGGTCCACCTGTTCGGCAAGCCGCTGTCCGAGCCAATACGGCCCCTGCAAGTCGGGCGGCAGGTCGAGCGCCACCCCGCTGCACGCCTCGGTGAGCGGTGACGCGGCGGGTATGCCGAAATGCGTCGCGCGGCCAAAGCGCAGGCCGCGCGACATCGCCAGCAGCATGCCACGCACGGCGTGCACCTCGACACCGCACTGCCGCGCATACGCGGCGCGCGCCACGGCATCCGCGCGCATCAGCGGGCCGGTCGCCAGCAATTCCAGCGAGCTGAGCACCGAGCGGTGCAGGCGCTGGATCTCCTCGAGCCTCGCCTGCGGCACGTCGATCTCTTTCGCCACCGAAGGCATCAGCGAGCGCAACTGAACCAGCCGCTTGTTGATCGCGAGGAAGCGTTTGACCTGTTCTTCCTCGCTGATCGTTTCGCCTTCCAGCAAACGGGTGTAGATCCGCGCACAGTCGCGCAGATTCGCCGCAATTCCATAGCGCCATGAATAAGTCGCGTGCAACGGCAACGCGAACGAAAACGCCAGCGCGATCACAATGCCGATCAGCACGTTCAGCGTGCGCCATAGGCCGACGTCGATCAGATTGTCGCCATGCCCCGCGACGATACACATCGTGATCGCCGTCAACAGGCCGATATATCCCGACGACCCGATTGCGAACCAGGCGCAGATCGCCGCGACGATCGACATCAGGACATAGGTGAGCGGCAGCGAGCCGGTCAGGTTCTGCAGCAGGATCAGCGCAAGCCCGATCACCGCGCCGAGCAAGGTCCCCGCCGCCCGGTCGGCGGCCTTCTTGCGGATATTGCCGTGATGCTGCAAGCCGCCGATGACCACCAGCAGGGTCACCGACGACCAGATACCGTGAGGAATGTCGATACCGGTGGTCGCGAGAATCGACACCAGCATGGCGACGCCGACGCGCAGGCTATGCAGCATCTTCGCGTGGCGATAGCGGTAGTACGGCGACGTGATCGCGCGCACCATGCGGCTAATGGCCGAGCGGCGGGCAATCACGCGGGGGGAATCGGCAGAAGCCATGGCTCGCGCGACGAACGCTTTGAAGGACGGTTCCGCTATCCTGCCCTGGAGTGCCCCGGAAACACAAACGCCCGCAAACTTTTGTCTGCGGGCGTTGCTTTTTCAGGCGGGTGGAACGGCCAGCTTAGCCTTCGACCGCGTCCAGATAGTCTTCCGGACGGGTACGGTCCTCGGCGCGCTGCATGCCGAACATCCGCACCAGCAGGCTCACCACCACCGACACCACCAGGTTGACGATCAGCGACCACACCGCCGCGTAGCCCGGAATCGCCATGCCGAACAGATGGATCGTGAAGATCGAGCCCGCCAGCTTCAGCGAAATCGCCATCCATGTGCCGGTGGCGATGCCGACCGCCCAGCCGATCAGGAGGCCGCGGTAGTCGAGCACGCGCGTGTAGAGACCCAGCACGATCGCCGGCAGCGTCTGGATGATCCAGATGCCGCCCAGCAGTTGCAGCTGGATCGCATACGTGAGCGGCAGGCCGAGAATGAACGCGACCGCACCGACCTTGACGATCAGCGACACCAGCTTCGCGACGTTGGTCTCCTGCTCATGCGACATGTTGCGGTTCACGAACTCCTTGTGGATGTTGCGCGTGTACAGGTTCGCGGCCGCAATCGACATGATCGCCGCCGGGACCAGCGCGCCGATGCCGATCGCCGCGAACGCCACGCCGACGAACCACGACGGGAAGAAATGCAGGAACAGCGCCGGCACCGCGAAGTTCGGGCCGAAGGCCTTGAAGTACGGCGCGAATTCCGGCATGTCCTTCACGCCCGAAGCCAGCGCCATGAAGCCCAGCAGCGCGAGCAGGCCGAGCACCAGCGAGTAAGCCGGCAGCATGGCCATGTTGCGGCGGATCGTGTTACCCGACTTCGACGACAGCACCGCGGTAATCGAGTGCGGATACAGGAACAGCGCGAGCGCCGAACCCACTGCCAGCGTCGCGTACGCGCTGTAGCCGTTCAGGCTCGACACGTCCGGCGCCTTCAGCAGCAGCTTGGCAGGCGGCACCACGCTGAAGATATGGCCGAAGCCGCCCAGCTGCGGCGGAATCACGATGATCGCGGCAAAGATCACGATATAGATCAGCACGTCCTTGACGACCGCGATCATGGCCGGCGCGCGCAGGCCCGAGGTGTACGTGTAAGCCGCGAGGATCGCGAAGGCGATGATCAGCGGCAGATCGCCGACGAAGCCCTTGGTGTCGAAACCCAGCGCGCCGATCACCACTTCGATACCGACCAGTTGCAGCGCGATGTACGGCATCGTCGCGACAATGCCGGTCACGGCGATCGCCAGCGCCAGCATACGGCTGCCATAGCGCGCCGAGACGAAGTCGGCCGAGGTCACATAGCCCTGACGCTTGGCGATGCTCCACAGTTTCGGGAACACGACAAACGCGAACGGATAGATCAGGATCGTGTACGGCAGCGCGAAGAAACCGGTTGCGCCCGCACCGAACACCAGCGCCGGCACGGCGATGAAGGTGTAGGCGGTGTACAGGTCGCCGCCCAGCAGGAACCACGTGACGATGGTGCCGAAGCGCCGGCCGCCGAGGCCCCACTCTTCCAGATGGGCCAGGTCGCCCTTGCGCCAGTGGGCCGCGATAAAACCGAGAATGGTGACGCCGATGAAAAACAGGACGAAGACGAAAGTTGCGGTGGCGTTCATTATTGTGCGCCCCCTTGCGAGCTGCCCGGGTTGCCGCCTGAGCGGGTCTTGGTCTTGAAGTACACGAGCGCCGTGATGATCGCGCTGATTAGCACCCAGAGGAGCTGATACCAGTAGAAGAACGGAAAATCGAACAGCTGAGGTTCGACCTTGTTGTATGACGGCACCCAGATCATCGCGATCCAGGGCAACAGCAGCAACCAGAGCCAGTGCTTGCTGGCCTTGTTCGCGTCGGCGTCGTGAGCCATGACGTCTCCTCTTCCCTATTATTGAAATGTTGGCCCGTGTGTGGACGGGTGGTGGATCCCCCGTCGCAGGTAGGCCACGGGTACCCCGAAAGCTTCGAAAGAGTATAGGAGGCGAGAACGTCCGGTCAAGCAGGGGCGACCCGAGGCGCGAATGTGCCGCTGCGGCGCGCGGGGCGGCGGTTTAGCAGAGGTGACGGGGCGAACCGGCCTCAACCGGCCCGCCCGACTCCCACGTCACTCCTGCGTCATTCCCACGTCAGATCGAGAACGCGCTGCCGTTCTGTCCGGTCGATTCCTGCAGACCCTTGATCCACTTGCGCGCCGGCAGGCCGAGTTCCGCTTCGATCAGCTTCGCGCGCGCCTGCAGCGCCGCAAACGGCACGTCGAGCGCCGGGCCCGAGAAGGCCAGCGCGATGCGGTTGCCGTCATGCACTTCCGGCAGCGCGACTACGCGGCCGTCGAACGCTTCGTTCAGACGCTTCATGTTGCGCACGAAGCTCGGATGATCGCCGAACAGGTTGACCGTCACCATGCCTGCTTCGGTCAGACACGCGCGCACCGCACGATAGAAGCCGACGCTGTCGAGCACCGGGCCACGCGCGGTCGCATCGTAGACGTCGATTTGCAGCGCGCCGATCGTGCCGTGGTTGGCGCGGTCGTTGACGAAGTCCCATGCGTCCATTTCATGCACGGTGAGACGTGCGTCGTCGTGCGGCAGCTCGAACATCGTGCGCGCGGCCACGACCACCGCCGGGTTCACCTCGACCGCTTCGACCTTCGCGCGTTTCAGGAAGCGATGTGCGAACTTGGTCAGCGCGGCGGCGCCAAGACCGAGCTGAACGATCCGCTTAGGTGTTTCGATGAACAGCAGCCAGGCCATCATCTGCTGCGCATATTCGAGTTCGATGTGATCCGGCTTGCGCAGACGCATTGCGCCTTGCACCCATTCCGTGCCGAAGTGCAGGAAGCGCACACCGCCCTCTTCCGAGAACGTGACCGGTGCGAAACGCGGCTTGCGCGGCGCTTCGATTTGCGGCGCGTCGTGCAGGTCGTCGTCGTGCAGCGCGCGCTTTTTACTGCGCACGGCTTTCTGTTTGTTCAGCGTATGGTCGCCGGCGTCAGCGTCTTTGTTGCGGAAAGCACGTGCTTCAGCCGAGGCGCGCTTGATCAATTTCGTCATGTAAGGATGTCGCGCCAGAGACGCAATTTTTGGTCGAAGGAAAGCATAGCATTCGCCGGACTCGACGAAGGCAATACGAGGGTGGCATAGCCGGCTTCGCCGATCACCGGTGCAAAGCGGCCCGCCGTCTTGCCGTTGAAGCAGACTTTGGCAAGCTTCGGCGCGTGGGCTCGCAGTGAAGCGAAATCGTTGGGGCTGGCATTGCGGATCGCCGCGTCGAGACTGCCTTCGCGCTCACATGCGGCGAGCACGTCCCACACGCCGATGCCGTGCGATAACAAACGCGGCAACCGCTCTTCATAGGCGAGCTCGGGAAGCGGTTCGTCGAGCAGCGTGCCGAGCAAACGCCAGAACTGATTGCGCGGATGCGCGTAATACTGCGTCGCCGCGAGCGACGCCTCACCGGGGAAGCTGCCGAGAATCAGCGTATGTGTGTCCGCTGCAACGACGGGAGGAAAGCCGCGCAGCATCAGCGGTTCACCTTATTGTCGAAAGCCGGCGCACGCCCGGATTCACCCGCGCTCCGTTCGGCAAGGTGTTCTTGCTCCGCGCGCGGCGCACCGTGGGCGCGCGACGCCGTATGTTCGAGCGAACGGCCATGTTCACGCACATGAGAACGCTGCGGCGCGTGCGCGGACAACGGGTGCGCCGCACTTACGAGATTCGCCAGATGCGCCCAGAGCGCGGGCAGCATGCATTCGGTCACCATCAGCGGCGCACCGTGACGCTCGAACACCGAGCGGCGCGCAACCAGCGCGTGCGGCGGTGTGTCGTCGATTTCGCGCGCGGCCAGCCGATACAGCGGATGGCGCGCAGTCAAGCTGCGGCTCACCAGCGACGAACGCGCGACACTGCTGTCGCTGTAGAGCAACTCGGCAAGCGGCCGGGTGCGCAGCCGGCGCGTGGCCTGCCATACGCCGACGCTCGCCGCGAGTGGCGCGACACTATGCGCCGCCACAAACGGCACGCCGTCCACCGACAAAACCACCTCGCGAACCCATACCGGCGCGCGTGGCGCAAGGCCAAGCGCGGCGTGTTCGTCGGCCCAGGGCAGCGCGACGGCTTCGCGTGTCACACGCACGGCAACGGCGCCGAGCGCGCGCAGATGCGCGGTCAATGAGCCGCCGCGGGTCAACCAGTCTTTCTGGGCGGCGCTCAAACCGGGTAAGGGCGTGACGCGCCAGTGGGCGTCGGCGGCATCGAAACGGATAGGCATGGTGTCGGATTATAACGGCGCGGTTGTCAGAGGATCGCGAGCTCCTCAGCTGCCGTTGCGTCGGGAACGTCAGTTGAACGCCATGGCAGGTTTAACCGCCTCAATCAGCGTATTGATTTCAGACAGTTCCGATTCTCCTGGTCCCGCGACGCGCGATACAACCTTCGTGCTTTACCAAGTCGACGGCCCGCCCGCGATCGAAGGGCGGGCCACGTGATCGGATATTGAAGGAGCAAAAAGAAACATGAGAACATTCCTGGGCGCAAGCGTATGCGCAATGTCTGTCGTGCTGATGGCGGGTTGCGCAGCCCCGCTGAACCGCGATACCGAAACATCGCTGAACAAGGCCGTCGGCATCGAAGTGGCGCCGGTCGCTAACGGTGTCTCCGTCAAACTGCCCGAAGCGGCGCTGTTCGAGTTCGGCAAATCCGAGGTGCGCGGCGATGCGGCAGCGGTCATCAATCGTTCTGCCGTTCTGCTCAAGCGCAGCAAGAAGCCGGTGCTGGTCGAGGGGTACACCGACAACGTCGGCACGCTCGAGTACAACCAGCAGCTTTCCGAAGCGCGCGCCACCGCGGTGGGTTACGCGCTCGTGGCACGTGGCGTGGCGATCGAGCGCATCCGCACAAAGGGCTACGCATATACCAACCCCGTCGCGACTAACGATACGGCTGAAGGGCGCGCGCTGAACCGGCGCACGGAAATCGTGGTGCGTGGCGAAACAATGGATACGCTGATGGGGCGGAAATAGACGTCCGTGCCTGGCACCTGGTTAGAAAAACGCCCGCATGACGCGGGCGTTTTTTCTTGCACGTTCTTATGTGTTTCCAGTTTCAGCGCAATTCGCGCGAGTGACTGTCACGCGCCCGGCATTGTTCGCAAACGGGCCGCCACCCGCTCGACCACCGCCTCCCACGCCCCCGGCCGCGGTTGCCGGAACAGGTCGACCGAGTCATACCAGGGCTGCGCCTCTTCGTTACCCCAGCACCAGTGCGACACGTGATCGAGCATCGCCAGCACCGGGCGGCCCAGCGCGCCACCCAGATGCAAGGGCGCGCTGTCGATGGTCACCACTGCGTCGAGTGCGCTTACGTGTGCGGCGACGTCGTCGAAACCGGCCTGATAGTGCGCGGTCAGATCGCAAATGCGAAAACCTTGTGCGCTCAAAGCCGCCACATCGGCGTGACGGCCCGGCGTCAGCGGATGGAAAACCGCGTTGGGTAGCGCCAGTATTGGCGTCAGCGCCGCGAGCGGAATCGACCGTTTCGCGTCACGCCGATGCGTCGGGCTGCCTGACCAAACGAGGCCGACATGCAATCGCCCTGCCGCCTCACCCCATGCGCCGACCCGCTCGCGCCATGCGGCCACGCGGCCTGCGTCGGCGTGCAGATAGGCCGCGCCGCGTACCTGATCGGGCTGCAAACCAAGCACCGACGGCACGCTCATGATCGGCAGGCCAAAGTGCGGCTTGCCGAGCGGGCCATCCTCAATGGACACGCAATCCGCGCAAAAGCGCACAAACAACGGCTGCAACGCCCGTCGCACCGCAAGGACCAACCGGCCGCCTTCGTCGCGCACGCGCGCTGCTAACTCGGGTACAAAACGCAGCATCTGGATGTCGTCGCCATTGCCCTGTTCGCTGTGCACGATCAAGGTCTTGCCGGCAAGCGGTTCACCCTGCCAGCGTGGACACAGGCCCTCCATCACCGTCACGACGTTGTTCGGCTCGCGGTCGTCGCGCGTCAGACGCGCCGCGAAATGCGGCCATGCGCTCGTCCAGTCGCCGCGCCGTAGCATCAGATCGGCCAGATCGACGGCCGCCTGCGGCGTGGAGGGGGCGAGCGTAAGGGCTGCATGCAGTGCCGCTTCACTGTCGGCAAAACGCGCCTGTTCGGCGAGATACATACCGATCGCGGCCAGCACGTGTGCATTGCCGGGCGCGACGACGTCGACAGCGCGCATGGTCGCCTCCGCCGCCGCGGCATCGTTGCACTGCCATTGCGCATGACTCAGTTGCCACGCCATCTCGGCGTCGGCGGGATGGTGCGCAAGCACCTCGCGGCAAACACGTTCGACCGCAGGCCAATCGTGAATCTCCCGCAATGCCAGCGCGAGTTGCAACGGCAACGCGGAATGGATCGCCGGATCGAGCGCATAGGCCCGCAATAGCGCCGCGCGACGCTCGGCTCGCGTACTTGCATCCGGCAACGCCGCAAGCGTAATCGCCAACCACCATGGCACTCGCGCGTCTTGCGGCGCGTGCGGCTCATACGCGCGCAGCATATGTGCCGCAGCCGAAGGCGCGCCGCACTGATCGATCAACCAGACGATCCATTCGACCGTCGCAGCCGACGGCTGCATGGCTACCGCCAGTTCGCTGTTGCGTTGCGCGACATCGGCGCGGCCGAGTGCGTCGGCGAAAAGTGCCGCGCGGGCATGACGCACGCCGTTCCCTGCCGCCGGCGCTTGCGAAGCACTGACATACGCCGCTTCAAAACGCCCCGCACTCGCGCATAGGTCTGCGTGCAATTGCGGCGTGACACCCTCTGCGACGAGTTCGAGCGCTCGCCGCTCAGCCGCGTCAAAACCTTGATCGCGCAAGATGGACCACAGGAGACGGACGGGATCGGCAAGTTTCACCAAGGTGGAATCGGACATGGGAATACAGAGAGTTAACGCAGCGCGTGAGTACGTGAGCGCGTAATCGCAGAAATAAGATTCGGTACATAAACGGCTTAAAGATCGCAAACAATCCCTTACGCATCCGAATTTCGATCACGCCAGCATAAGACAACTGCGCGCTTTTACATCTCACAATTCAATCTCGATATAGAGTGGTTGAATTGATTTGATTAGTTAACCATAATTATTTTCCGGTCATTTTTAGCAGCTCTCCAAAATGCCAGGATCAATAACAAACGAAAAGGAGTAACGATTGAATACTACGAACTCGAAAGAAACTTCTGACCGTATCGCGCATCTGGCCGCCGTCGTATTGCGGCGTCCGGGTGCCTTGTACCAGGAAAAGGAGCTGGCCGGTTCAGCGCTCGCGCAGCACCACACGTCTAAACAGACAAGCACGGCAATCGGCAGTCTCGCGGCAAAAGTACTGGCCGATCATCATTCCTGCATCGAGGCGAAGGAACTGGCGGGCTCCGTGCTATCGCAAGTGCGTCATTTGCATGGGCAAGCGCCTGCGCATTAAACGCTAGCAATCGCCCGGCTAAACAAACCGGCGTGTCCCTGCGCCGGGCAGATCGGCAACCAGAAGAACGCACAAACGGGCAAAAAAAATGCGCTGCCAAGGCAGCGCATTTTTCGGCCACAGGCGTCAAAACGACGCCGAACCGAACTCAGTTCAAACTCGCAAACTCAACCCGCACGCGCCAGCAACAACGCGTTAGTACGCTTCACGAAGCTCGCCGGATCTTCCAGCGCGCCGCCTTCAGCCAGCAACGCCTGATCGAACAGCAGGTGGCACCAATCGTCGAAACTCGCGCTATCCGCGTGCAGGCCCTTCACCAGCGCATGCTCAGGATTCACTTCGAGAATCGGATGGAACGACGGCGCGTCCTGCCCTGCCGCCTTCAGCATACGTTGCAGATAGCCACTCATCTCGCCATCGTCAGCCACGAGGCAGGACGGCGAATCGGTCAGGCGGAACGTCAGGCGCACGTCCTTCGCCTTGTCCTTCAGCGCTTCCTTCATCTTCTCGACGAGCGGCTTGAACTCTTCGCCGACCTTCTCCTGCGCCTGCTTTTCTTCGTCATTCAGCGCGCCCAGATCGAGATCGCCGCGCGCGACGCTTTGCAGCGGCTTGCCGTCGAATTCGTTCAGGAACGAGAGCATCCATTCATCGACGCGATCGGTCAGCAGCAGCACTTCCACGCCCTTCTTGCGGAACACTTCGAGATGCGGGCTGTGGGTCGCGGCCTGCCAGGTGTCGGCGGTCACGTAGTAGATCTTGGTTTGCTCGGGCTTCATCCGCGCGACGTAGTCGGCAAGCGAAACATTCTGCTCAGGCGATTCCGTATGGGTCGACGCAAACCGCACCAGCTTGGCAATACGCTCGCGATTGGCGAAGTCTTCGCCGATGCCTTCCTTCAGCACCTGACCGAATTCCTTCCAGAAGCCGGCGTACTTTTCCTTGTCGGCTTCGTTCTCCGAATTGGCCAGTTCCTCGAGCATCGACAGCGAACGCTTGGTCACGCCCTCGCGGATCGCCTTCACGTCACGGCTTTCCTGCAGGATTTCGCGCGACACGTTCAGCGGCAGATCCGCCGAATCGACCACGCCCTTCACGAAGCGCAGATACGCCGGCAGCAGTTGCTCGGCATCGTCCATGATGAATACGCGCTTGACGTACAGCTTCAGTCCGCCGCGATGATCGCGGTTGAACATGTCGAACGGCGCGTGCGTGGGCACGTACAACAGTTGCGTGTATTCGCTGCGGCCTTCGACGCGGTTATGCGTCCACGTCAGCGGATCCTGATGATCGTGCGAGAGATGCTGATAGAACTGCTTGTACTGTTCTTCGGTGATGTCGTTCTTGGAACGCGTCCACAGCGCGCTCGCCTGATTGACGGTCTCGTCTTCGTCCTTCGTGACCATCTCGCTCTTTTCCGCGTCCCACTCCTCCTTCGCCATCAGGATGGGCAGCGCGACGTGATCCGAGTACTTCTGGATGATCGATCTCAGACGATGCGACGACAGCAGTTCGTCTTCATCGGCACGCAGATGCAGCGTGATGGTCGTGCCACGCGCGGCGCGTTCGATTTGCTCCACCGCGAAATCGCCCTCGCCCGCGCTTTCCCAGCGCACGCCTTCCGAGGCCGGCAAGCCGGCGCGGCGCGTTTCGACCGTGATCTTGTCCGCGACGATAAAGCCCGAGTAAAAACCCACGCCGAACTGGCCGATCAGCGCCGCATCTTTCTGCTGGTCGCCGGAGAGCTTGCCGAAGAATTCCTTGGTGCCCGAGCGCGCGATCGTGCCGAGGTTGGCGATCGCTTCGTCGCGGCTCATGCCGATGCCGTTGTCGTCGAGCGTGATGGTGCGCGCGGCCTTGTCGTACGACACGCGAATCCGCAGATTCGGATCGTTTTCGTACAGCGCGCCGTTTTCGATCGCTTCGAAGCGCAGCTTGTCGGCCGCGTCGGACGCATTCGAAATCAGTTCGCGCAGAAAGATTTCCTTGTTGCTGTACAGCGAATGGATCATCAGGTGCAGAAGTTGTTTAACTTCTGCCTGAAAGCTCATGGTTTCTTGTGCCATGGTCGGACTTCCTCTCTGTTACGGATACGAAATTTGGGGTCAAACATTGCCCGCGTAATTGGGGGCATGCCTGGGCGGTTTCAAGAGGCGCGCCGCGCAACGCCGTCCAGATAACGGCAGAGAAACGTCGACAGTTCAGGATCGCCGCAGTTGGCGATATTGAAGCGCATCCACGTGGTGGGCGATTGCAGCGGAGAAAACAGACTCCCCGGTGTCAGCAGAAAGCCGTCTTCGTGGCCGGCGGCCGCGAGCGCACCCGCGTCGACGCCCGTGTCGGCCCACAAAAACATCCCCGCCGAGGGCGTCAGGAACAGTTTCATGCCGGTCTTTTCGAGCATCCGCACGGATTTTTCGCGCACACCGTCGAGGCGCGCGCGCAAGCGTTCTACGTGCCGCCGGTAATGGCCTTCGGTGAGAATCTTGTAGAGCACGCGCTCGTTCAGTTCGGGGCTCGTCATGCCGACCAGCATTTTCTGATCGCTGACGGCTCTCGCCACCTCCGGTGCGCTGGCGATAAAACCCACACGCAGATTGGGCGCGAGGGTCTTTGAAAAACTGCTGAGGTAAATCACGCGCTTCAACTGGTCGAGACTCGCGAGGCGCGTGCCGGGATGGCTCGGCGGGCACAGATCGCCGTAAATATCGTCTTCGACGACGATAAAGTCGTAGGCTTCGGCAAGCCGCAAGATGCGGAACGCCTGCGCGGCCGTAAGCGACGTGCCCGTGGGATTCTGCAACACCGAATTGATCACCAGCATTTTCGGCCGCCAGGTTTCGATAAGCGACTCGAGCGCGTCGAGGTCCGGCCCATCCGGCGTGTACGGCATGCCCACCAGCCGTGCACCCTGCGAGGCGAAGCGCCCGAACATCTGAAACCAGGCCGGGTCGCCGACAATCACCGCATCGCCCGGCTTGACGTAAATCCGCGAGATCAGATCGATCGCCTGGGTAATGCCGGAAACCATCACGATCTGGTCCGGCGAAGCGCCGATTTCCAGCTCCTCCAGCCGCGTCTGCAACTGCTGACGCAGCGGCAAAAAACCCTGCGGCGTGCCGATGCCGAGCATCTGCGCACCGCTTTGCCGGCCGAGCGTGCGCAGCGCGTTCGTGATCAGATCGCCGTCGAGCCAGCGCGCCGGCAGGTAGCCCAGACCGGGGCTGCGCTCGGGGCGCGCACCGGTGTGCAGCATATTGCGCAGCAGCCAGACGACGTCGATCGTGGCCGGCGCGGGGGCGGCCGCGGCAATTGTGCGGATCTCAGCCGTGGGCGCGCCGCCCAATCGTTCGCGCACATAGAAACCGGAACCGCGCCGCGACTCCAGATAGCCCTGTGCCACCAGCCGCTCGTACGCCTCGACCACGGTGAAACGCGACACGCCCTTGTCCAGCGCCAGCTTGCGGATCGACGGCATGCGCATGCCGGGCCGGAACACCCGTTCCTCGATACGGCGGCTCGCCCATTGAACAAGCTGCTCGACCAGCGTCAGCGACGCGGTATCGTGCGGGGCAGGAATCTGGGTAAGCGGGACGGACATGGCGGGCTCCAACTGTACCGAATGGTATCGAGTCGATTGTACCGTTACTGTGCCGGTCGCCATCGCTACATTTAAGGCTACATTTAAGATAAGCAACGGATGACGAAGCGGCGCCGGGCGGCATGCACTGTGCTCAAGCGGCCCTGGGCGGGACCAGCCCAAACGCCATCCGTCTGGCCCGCCGACCCGGCAAACGGTTATGCTTACGACCCCGGCCACGCTGCCGCCGCATCCGGCGCGCGTTCCGGCTTACCGCAGAAACCGTTTTCCTGATCCGCCATGACTGCCCATCCGCTCCGTCTCGATCACCTCGTGATTTCCGCCCGTACCCTCGACGAGGGCACGCAGTACGTCGCCGACACGCTTGGCGTCGCACCGGCCGGCGGCGGTGCGCATCCGCTGATGCGCACCCACAATCGCCTGCTGAACCTGTGGGGCGGCGTGTATCTGGAAGTGATCGCGGTCGACCCGCAGGCCGCCGAACCCGCGGACGGCGCCACGCCCCGTGCCCGCCTGTTCGCCCTCGACGACCCGGCGACGCAAGCGCGGCTCGAAAAAGGGCCGTACCTGTCGCATTGGGTTGCCCGGGTCGATCGTCCGAAGCAGCTCGCCGTGTGGCAGGCGCAGTATCCGCAGCGTATTGCGCCGATCGTGCCGATGACGCGCGGCGATTTCAGCTGGGGCCTGTCGGTGCCTGAAGACGGCGCGTTCCCCGCATGGCAAGGCGCCGGTGACGGCATCCTGCCCTCGCTGATCCAGTGGGACACCGCACGGCATCCGTCGGCAGTGTTGCCGGAAACAGGCATTGCATTGAAAGCTTTGAAAGCAACCCATGCGCAAGCCGACGCAATCGGCGCCCAACTCCGCTGGCTGGGCGCGGCGCATCTGATCGCGCTCGAACCCACGGAGGGCGCGGCCGCACTCGTCGCCGAGTTTGAAACACCCGAGGGTCTACGAACCCTTAAATAAGCAGCGCGCGCAGGTTACCAACTCGCGCGATAATCGAAGTTTTGACCGATTCCAGACATACCAGCAGAGGAGACCATGAACCAAAGCGACTTGAAAGCCCCCACGTGGCAACTGTCCGAACGCGCGCGCAAGCTCACGAGCTCGGCGATCCGCGAGATCCTGAAGGTCACGGAGCGGCCCGAAGTCATTTCGTTCGCGGGCGGCCTGCCCTCGCCGGCGACCTTCCCGGCCGAACGCATGCGCGAAGCATCCGATCGCATTCTGCGCGACGCACCCGCCGCGGCGCTGCAATACAGCGCGACCGAAGGCTATCTGCCGCTGCGTGAGTGGATCGCGCAACGCTACTCGGTGAACGGCGCGCAGATTCGCCCTTCGCAGGTACTGATCACGACCGGCTCGCAACAGGCGCTCGATCTGCTCGGCAAGGTACTGGTGTGCCCGGACAGCCCCGTGCTGGTCGAAACGCCGACCTATCTGGGCGCGCTGCAATCGTTCTCGATGTACGAACCGCGCTACGTGCAGGTTCCGACCGACGAACAAGGCCTGATTCCCGAGGCGCTTACGCCCGAGCTGACGGCACGCGCACGCCTCCTGTACGCGCAACCGAACTTCCAGAATCCGACGGGCCGCCGCCTGCCGGTCGAACGCCGCCGTGCATTGGCCGCGTTTGCGAAGACCGCGCCGTTCCCCGTGATCGAAGACGATCCCTACGGTGCGCTCGACTACGCGGGCGAGCCGCTGCCCACCATGCTTTCGATGGCGCCGGATCACATCGTCCATCTCGGTTCGTTCTCGAAGGTGCTGGCGCCGGGCCTGCGGGTCGGCTACATCATTGCGCCCGAAGAATTGATCTTCAAGCTCGTACAGGCCAAGCAAGCCACCGATCTGCACACGCCGAGCTTCACGCAACGCATCGTGTACGAAGTGGTCAAGGACGGCTTCCTCGACACGCATGTGCCGACCATTCGCGAGCTGTATCGCGATCAATGCGCGGCCATGCTCGCCGCGCTCGAGCGCTACATGCCGGAAGGCGTGAGCTGGAACCGCCCCGAAGGCGGCATGTTCGTGTGGGTCAATCTGCCCGCACAGATCAACAGCATGAAGCTGCTCGAAGAAGCCGTCGCGCAGAATGTGGCGTTCGTGCCGGGCGGTCCGTTCTTCGCGAGCGAAGCCCAGCATAATACGTTGCGCCTGTCGTTCGTCACGGTGCCGCCGGCGAAGATCGACGAAGGTGTGTCGCGTCTTGCGGCGCTGATCCGCGCGAAGGTTTGAACGCCCCCGGCCGCCGTGCCGGGTTACCGAATTCCACTCTCGACCAGGGACTCACCATGGCTCAAACGAATGTGTACGACAAGCTTAAGGAACTGGGCATCGAACTGCCGAGCGCGGGCGCTCCGGCAGCCGCCTATGTGATGAGCGCGCAAAGCGGCAACACGGTGTACCTGTCCGGCCACATCGCCAAGAAGGACGGCAAGGTGTGGACCGGCAAGCTCGGCGCCACGCTCACCACCGAAGAAGGCAAGGCTGCCGCACGCTCCATCGCGATCGACCTGCTCGCCACGCTGCATACGCATGTGGGCGATCTGAACCGCGTCACGCGCATTGTGAAGCTGATGAGCCTCGTCAACTCCACGCTCGAATTCACCGAGCAGCATCTGGTGACCAATGGCGCGTCCGAGCTGATCGCGGACGTGTTCGGCGAGCGCGGCAAGCATGCGCGCTCGGCATTCGGCGTGGCGCAGATTCCGCTCGGCGCATGCGTCGAGATCGAGATGATCGCCGAAGTCGAATAACGCATGCCAACAGGTTCGGCCGCGGGTTGACCCGGCGAGTCGTCCTGAATCTCCTGAACGCGTCGCAAGGTGTCTGCCACCTGCGGCGCGTTTTGCATTTTTCGCAAGGTAGATCGTTCCTTTGTCACCAGGTAGAATCCCCGAACCCGATCAATCTGCTGGATTCGCCGGATTGCGCCCGATGACCGCCAACGCCGTTCGTTTTAAACAAGTCGACGTGTTCACGTCGGTGCCGTTCAAAGGCAATCCGCTTGCTGCCGTATTCAACGGCGATGCGCTCGATGCAATTTCGCTGCGCCGCCCGCCCGCGCGCATCACGGCGCTTTCCCAGGATCGATACACGGCGCTCTCTACGGCTTTACGTAGCGACGCCAGCCATGTCAGCGCAACGCCCAGCGCGCTCGACAGTGGTGCGCCATGGCTCGTGGCGCACGTCAATTCGGCGCGCGAGCGCCTCGCGCTCGAACCCGATCCCGCCGCACTCGCCGGCATCGTGCAGATGACGAACACGCATGGTCCCGCCGTTTTCGACCACGCCTGACCACAAAACGCCACACCGTTTACGCGATTAATGCGCCATGCATAACGAGAGGCCTGGCACACCTGAATTCCGGATCCCGATGAGATATTCGAAAACGACGGCCAGGCTGAAGCCCCAAGGCTGGCCGCGCCGGCTGCGAATTCAGGCAGCCAGGACGGCCTGCCGCGCCCGCGTATACCCGATGCGCCGACGCTTCCTTAATCCAGTGGCATTAAGTAATATCGAGACGTATCCGATGACCTCCGGATGGTCAGGCACGACGTCTCGCTCCCTTCCCCTGCGCCGCAGCTCCGGCACCTTGGTCACCATGCAGCCACCCATGAAATTAGCGCAGTCGACGCTCGCGCAGTTGCAACTGGCCGGCACCAGGGAACGGGCGACCCGATGAGCCAGTTCCGCTTCTCCGACCAGCGCGAAGCCAAACCCCGCCGCGATCCTGCCGTATCGCGCCGCCGAGCCTTGCTCGCGATTCCCGCGCTCGGCGTGCTGGTGCTGATCCTGCTTTGGACCGTGATCTTCGCGCGTCTGTCGGTTGAGAAAGAAGCGACGAATCGCGAGGCCATGGCCTCTGCCGCAATTCTCTCCGCGGCGCTGGAGCAGCACACGGTCAAGGCGATTCACCAGGTCGACCAGATCACCCGCTTCGTCAAATACGAGTTCGAGAAAACACCGAATCATTTCGATCTGGCCAGCACGGTCGAAAAAGGCGTGGTGCAAAGCGAAACACTGGTGCAGGTCTCGCTGATCGACGAGCACGGCACACTGATCGCCAACACGGCCGAACTCAATCCCAAGCACATCGATCTGTCGGACCGCGAACACTTCAAGGTCCACGAACACGAAAACGACGACCAGTTGTATATCAGCAAGCCAGTGCTCGGCCGCGTGTCCGGTCACTGGACCTTGCAGATGACGCGCCGCCTGAATCATCCCGACGGCTCGTTCGCAGGGGTCGTGGTGGTCTCCGAGGACCCGAGCTATTTCACCAGCGACTTCTACAACAACGCCGCCATTGGCCGCGAAGGCGTGATCGCGGTGATCTCGGACAACGGCACGGTATTGGCGCGCCGCACGGGCAGCGCCGACAGCACCAATGGCTCATTCTCGGCAAGCGGCTCGTACCCGACCTCTGAGCATGTGTCGGGCACTTACGTCGATTCGATCGATAACGTCACGCGCATCGTCTCGTACCGGCATATCGACGGCTATCCGCTCGGCGTGCTGGTGGGACTCTCGCAAGCCGAAGAATTCGCCGACTACAACCACACGCGCAACGTCTATCTGCTGATGGCGGGCTTCATCTCGCTCGCGATGTTGAGCTTCTTCGCGGTCGCCACCGGTTTGATCGGCAAGCTGCTCGGGCGTGAACGCGAGATGACGCATCTGGTCGAGTACGATCTGCTGACCGGTTTGCGCAATCGCTATGCGACGCTGCAAACGCTAAGGCACGACGTGGCGCAGCCTTCCAATCTCGGCCGCCTGGCAATTCTCTTCATCGACCTCGACAACTTCAAGACCGTCAACGACACGCTGGGCCATAACGCCGGTGACATCGTGCTGCAAATGACGGCCTCGCGCCTCGCCACCGCGGTCGGCGACGGCGGCGCGTTGAGCCGCATCGGCGGCGACGAGTTCGTCGTGGTGATCAAGGGCGACGACGTCGAGAAGCACGCGGTCACACTCGCCGAAGCAGCGGCCGAAGCCTTCGCCAAGCCTTTCGAAGTGCGCGGCAGTTCGTTCGTCCTGCATGCGAGCATTGGCATCGCGCTCTACTCGGTCGCCAACGAAAGCGAAATCGACCTGCTGAAAAAAGCCGACCTCGCGATGTACAGCGCCAAAGACGCGGGCAAGAACTGCTACCAGTTCTATTCGCCGCAGCTGTCGCACCGTGCAGACCATTTGATGAAATGGGAACAGCAGTTGCGCGTCGCGCTCGCCGAAGGCCAGCTGTTTCTCTCCTATCAGCCAAAGATCGATCTGACGCGCCGCTGCATCACCGGTTTTGAAGCGCTGGTGCGCTGGAACCATCCGCAGCACGGCTTGATTCCGGCCAACGAATTCATTCCGGTCGCCGAATCGACCGGCCTGATCGTGCCGATCGGCGACTTCGTGATCGAGACCGCCTGCCGTCAACTGGCGGTATGGCAGCAGCAGGGCTACGACACGCTGTCGCTCGCGGTGAACATCTCCGCGGTGCAATTCTGGCGCGGCGATCTATACGAAACCGTCTCGCACGCAATCGAGGAAAGCGGCATCTCCGCGCGCCGCCTCGAACTCGAGATCACCGAGACGGCGATGATGGAATATCCCGAACTCGTCTCGGAGAAGATCTTCGCGTTGAAACGCCTCGGCGTGCGCATCGCGCTCGACGACTTCGGCACCGGTTATTCGTCGCTCTCCTATCTGAACCGCTTCTCGGTCGACACGCTGAAGGTGGACCGTTCGTTCGTCCAGGCGATTCCCGGCGACCGCAGCGTGTGCGTGATGGTCACCGCGATCGTCAATCTGGCGCGTTCGCTCGGACTCACGGTGGTGGTCGAAGGCACCGAGACTGAAGAGCAGATTGCGTGGCTCGCCGCGCTCGGCCATATCGAGGCGCAGGGCTTCCTGTTCTCACGCCCGGTGCCGGTCGACGCGATTCCGGCGCTGCTCGAACGCTTCGGCGTATGCGGCATGAAGGGTCATCCATCCGCGCATGAAACGGACAGTACCAACAGTCTGTCCAGCACAAGCGCCGATAGCTGAGCGCGCTGCGGCGAAAGCGCTGCCTGCCAATCCCGACGCGTTGCGCAGGCGGCCCATGGACGTACTGGCGGCGGCCCCCGCGTTATCCAACCGCAGCATCGCAAAACCAGCTACATTCACGCTGTAATGCGTGACGGCGCGATGCCGGGAGCTGGTCGCGCCAACACACACAACGATGATCCCAGAGGGCGGGCCGCCCGTGTGCCGGCGCCCGCGGCACCATGCAGACGATCACGAACCAGGACGCAGCCAGACGAGGGGAACGAGAACCGCTATGGACGCTGTTCCGGGTCGTGTGCGGCCTGTCGGCGCTGTCGTGGGGCGGCCTCGCGCTGATGGCGCAACTCGAAAACCATTACGTGGAGCGCGAAGGGCGGCTCTCGCGCGTGGCCTTTTCCGATCTGATCGCGCTGGCCTGGATGGTACCCGGGCCGGTGGGCTGCAACGTCGCCGTGCAACTCGGCCATGCGTTGCGCGGACGCGCCGGCGCCTGGGTGGCCGGTGTCGCCAGCGTGCTGCCTTTTTTCATGCTGATGACGCTGTTCGCGATCTTCTATCGCACGCCGCTCGTGCGCGCCGCAGCCTCTCAAACCTTGCTCAATCACTTCAGCGTGGTGCTGGCCACGCTGATCGCGATCACCTGGTACAAGCAGACCCGTGCGCTGGTGCGCGGCAAGCTCGAATGGATCGCGGCGGTGCTCGGGTGCGTGGGGCTCTTCTATGCGCGCAGTCCCGCGGCCTACGTGGTGATGCTCGGCGCCGCTTTCGGCACCGGCTGGCTGGTCAGCCCGGCTCGCAATACCCGTATCGAGTTGTCGATAGGGCGAGGCGACTGGCAAATACTGGCCGCATTGTGCGTGCTGCTGGTGATGTTCGCGCTGCCGTTGCCGCATCGCTATGAACTGGCGCTGCTATGGCCGCGGCTGGCCGGTGCGGGCATGACGCTATTCGGCGGCGGGTTCTCGGCGTTGCCAGTACTCAAAACACTGTTTGTCACGCCGGCGATCGGTGTGTCGGATAACGACTTCACCCTGGCATTTTCGCTATCCCCGCTGTCGCCCGGGCCGCTACTGAATGTGGTGCCGTTCTTCGGCTATCTGGTGGATGGCTGGGTGGGCGCGCTGATTGCCACGCTCGCGCTTTTTGTGCCGTCGGGTTGCCTCGTGGTGCTCGCGCAGCGGCATCTGCATCAGTTGAAGGCCAATCCGCGTTTCGAGCACGGCATGCGGATCTTGCGTGCGGTCACCACCGCGTTTCTGGCAGTGGCCGTGCTGCGCATTGCAGGCCATGTGCCGTTCAAACCCGTGTATCTGGTGACGGCCCTGTTCTCCGGCATGTGCTTCGCAAAGCTCAAGGTGCCGGTGTATGTGGTGTACGGAACGGTCGCGGTCGTGTGTGGACTGTGGCTTGCCTACGGCGCGCTGCAGTAAGCGGCGCATGCTCCACACCCGATAGCCCGCCTTCATTCACAAGCTTTCGCGCCGTTACTCGCGGGTGCGCTGCAAAGCCGTACTTCACAGCGCAAGCCTCGCTCTTCCGTCAGAAGCCGGGTGTCAGAACCCGCGCGATAGCACCGCTACGCCGATCGTCACCACGCCGAGCACGATATTGATCAGTACCAGACGCCGGATCGTGCCGACTGCCTGCGCGCCGTCCGGCCACTTCTGCGCCTGGACAGCACGGCGAATGCGAGGGAACACGGCGAAGCGGATGTGACCGAAGATCAGCATCATCACAATGCCGAGGCCAGCCATGGCATGCAGGGGCCACGTGGCATGACCACCACCGAATTGCATCAGCAGGAAACCGCCGGTCAGGAGAATCACCAGCACTGCCGCAGCGACCCAGTTGAAGAATCGACCGAACACCGATTCCCACAAAGGCAAGCGCAGTTGCGGCGAAAGATCGGCAATGGCCGGGCGCAGGCAGAAATGCGCGAATATCATTCCGCCCACCCACACCGCGACCGCGAGCAGATGCAGAAACAGCGCGAGTTCGATAGCTTTGTTCATGTTGTTTTCCTCTCCCGACGACGCCACACCGCTTATTGCGAATAATATTAGCAGCGGCTATTGAGCGCGTTCGACCGCGCGCTATGCGTGCAGTTCCTTGCGCCGGCAGCGTCTTAACATTCTTTGTAGTTTTTATTGCAACACGCCCGATACCGCGACGGTGCTGCACCCCGGATTTTTTGCTACGCGGCGTGCGCTTTGAAACGCGCGATGTGGCTGCTCCTGCTTCGAAGCGCACGCCGTATTCATGCTTTGTCCTACCCTGCTCTCTTATCGACTTCTATTTCTTTTCACGCAGCGAGCACCGGACGCATCCCGTCGAGCTTCATCTTGCTCTCCGGCGCGCGCCCCTTGCGCGCCCGCTTGCCGACGTGCGGCGTGAGTGTGGCGCCACTCAGTTTCTCTTCGTCGACACGGCCACCGCGGCGCGTGCCGATCAACACCACGCCCGCCTTGTTGATGGACAGCGCCTGCACCAGCGCTTCGTTGTCGTCGAGCGCCATCAGCGTGACGCCGCGTCCGCCGCCCGAGAGCGTCTTCATCTCATCGAGGCCGAACACCAGCAGGCGTCCACCTGAAGACAGACACGCAATGTGCGTCGCATCCGGCAGCATCGGCATTGGCGCGAGCGGCGTGGCGCCTGTGTCGATGGTCATGAACGACTTGCCAGCCTTCACGCGGCTCACCATGTCGCCGACCTTGGCGACAAAACCGAAACCGTTACTCGATGCGAGCAGCAATGCCTGATCCGCGGAAGCCGCATAGTAATGCATCAGGTGGCTACCCGACTCGAGTTCGATCAGCGACGTGACCGGCACGCCGTCACCTCGCCCGCCCGGCAGCATCGCAACCGCCACCGAATAGACCCGGCCGTTGCTGCCCCACGCGACCAGCGTGTCCGGCGTGCGGCACTGGAATGCCGCGTAAAGTCCGTCGCCGGCCTTGAACGTGAAACCGGCCACATCCAGGCCGTGGCCCTTCAGCGCACGGACCCAGCCCTTCTGCGACACCACCACCGTCACCGGCTCGTCGACCACGCGCGCTTCGAACGTTGCGCGCTTTTCCTGCTGGATCAGCGTGCGGCGCTCGTCGCCGTATTGTTTCGCGTCGCCTTCGATTTCCTTGATGAGCAGGCGCTTCATCGCCGATTCGCTGCCGAGCAGTTCCTCGAGCTTGGCCTTCTCGTCGCGCAGTTCGGCCAGTTCCTTCTCGATCTTGATCTTCTCGAGCCGCGCCAACTGACGCAGGCGGATTTCGAGAATGTCTTCGGTCTGACGATCGGACAGGCCGAATGCCGCCATCAGCGCGGCCTTCGGTTCATCCGATTCGCGGATGATGCGGATGACTTCGTCGATATTCAAAAAGACGATCATCCGGCCTTCGAGGATATGAATCCGGTCGTCGACCTTGCTCAAGCGGTGACGCGTGCGGCGCGTGACCGTCGCAAAACGGAACGCGATCCACTCGTGGATGATTTCGCTCAAGCCCTTCTGACGCGGCCGGCCGTCTCCGCCCACCATCACCATATTGAGCGACGCGTTCGATTCGAGGCTCGTATGGGCGAGCAGCGAATTGACGAACTCTGTCTGGTCAATACGGCTCGACTTCGGCTCGAACACGAGACGCACCGGCGAGTCCCGGCCTGACTCGTCCCGCACCGCGTCGAGCAGCGCGAGCATGGTCTGCTTGGTCTGCAACTGCTCAGGTGTGAGCGCCTTCTTGCCGAGCTTGATCTTCGGGTTGGTCTGCTCTTCGATTTCTTCGAGTACCTTCTGCGCGGCCGTGTTCGGCGGCAGTTCGGTGATCACGAGCTGCCACTGGCCGCGCGCGAGCTCTTCGATCTTCCAGCGAGCGCGCACCTTCAGGCTGCCGCGGCCGCTTTCGTAGGCCGCGGAAATCTCGGCGTCGCTCGAAATGATCTGGCCGCCGCCCGGGAAGTCCGGCCCGACGACATGCTGCATCAACTCGGCGTGCTCGATCTTCGGATTACGGATCATCGCTACCGCGGCCGCTGCGACCTCGCGCAGATTGTGCGACGGGATTTCCGTGGCGAGACCCACTGCAATGCCAGACGCGCCGTTCAACAGCACGAACGGCAAGCGCGCGGGCAGCAGCCTCGGCTCTTCGAACTCGCCGTCGTAGTTCTTCATGAAGTCGACCGTGCCCTGGTCGATCTCATCGAGCAGGAGCTTCGCGATCGGCGTCAGGCGCGCTTCGGTGTACCGCATTGCCGCTGCGCCGTCGCCGTCGCGCGAACCGAAGTTGCCCTGGCCGTCAATCAGCGGATAGCGCATCGAGAAGTCTTGCGCGAGGCGCACCAGTGCGTCATACGCCGACTGGTCGCCGTGCGGATGGTACTTACCCAGCACGTCGCCGACCACGCGCGCCGACTTGACGGGCTTGGCGTTGTCGCCAAGGCCCATGTCGTTCATGGCGAACAGGATGCGGCGCTGCACCGGCTTCTGGCCGTCGCACACGTCAGGCAGCGCGCGCCCCTTGACCACGCTCACCGCGTAGTCGAGATACTGGCGTTCCGCATAGTTGCCGAGCGTCAGAAAGTCGCCTTCCGGAGGCGGCGGCTCGGTGAAAAGGTCGAGAGTGTTATCGTCGTCCATCTAGATTCCGTATCCGTGTTTGGCGTGAAGTTTTCGTGCGAATCGTGAGCGCTTCAGAGACGCTCAGATATCCGCTTCGACTTCGTTGCCTTTTTCTTCCAGCCAGCTGCGCCGCGACGCCGCTTCGCCCTTGCCCATCAGCATCGTCATACGCGCCACCGTGGCGTCGTAGTCGAGATCGCCGAGCGCCACCGGCGTCAGGCGCCGCGTGTCGGGGTTCATCGTGGTGTCCCACAACTGCTCCGCGCTCATTTCGCCGAGGCCTTTAAAGCGGCTGATGGACCATTGCGTCTCGCGCACACCGTCCTTGCGCAGCTTGTCCAGGATCGCTTCGAGTTCGCCTTCGTCGAGCGCGTAGAGCTTCTGTGCCGGCTTCTTGCCGCGTGCGGGTGCATCGACCCGGAACAGCGGCGGACGCGCCACACACACATGCCCGCGCTCGATCAGCTGCGGGAAATGCTTGAAGAACAGCGTGAGCAGGAGAACCTGAATGTGCGAGCCGTCGACATCAGCGTCCGACAAGATGCAGATCTTGCCGTAGCGCAGATTCGACAGATCGATCTTGTCGTCCGGGCTATGCGGATCGACACCGATCGCCACCGAAATGTCGTGCACTTCGTTGTTGGCAAACAGGCGGTCGCGCTCGGTTTCCCACGTGTTCAGCACCTTGCCGCGCAGCGGCAGGATCGCCTGGTATTCCTTGTCGCGCCCCATCTTCGCCGAGCCGCCCGCCGAATCGCCCTCGACGAGGAACAGTTCGTTGCGGCCGATTTCAGTCGATTCGCAATCGGTCAGCTTGCCCGGCAGCACGGCCACGCCCGAGCTCTTGCGCTTCTCGACCTTCTGACCGGCACGCGTACGCGCCTGCGCCTGCTTGATCACGAGGTCAGCGAGCTTCTTGCCATGCTCGACGTGCTGATTCAGCCACAGTTCCAGAGCCGGCCGCGAGAACGACGACACCAGCTTCACCGCATCGCGGCTATTCAGGCGCTCCTTGATCTGCCCTTGGAATTGCGGATCGAGCACCTTCGCCGACAACACGAACGACACGCGCGCGAACACGTCTTCCGCCAGCAGCTTCACGCCCTTCGGCTGCAGATTGTGCAACTCGACAAAACTCTTCACCGCCTGGAACAGACCGTCGCGCAAACCGGATTCGTGGGTACCGCCCGCGGGCGTCGGAATCAGGTTGACGTACGATTCGCGCATGAGCGTGCCTTCCTCGCTCCACGCGACAACCCATGTCGCGCCCTCGCCTTCGGCAAACGTCTCTTCGCTGGCGCGCGAGTTTTCGACATAGCGCTCGCCTTCGAACAGCGGAATCAGCAGATCGCTGCCGTTCATGCCTTCGAGCAGATAGCCGCGCAAACCGTCTTCGTATTTCCAGGTTTGCGTTTCGCCGGTTTTCTCGTTGATGAGCGTGACTTCGACGCCCGGCAACAGCACCGCTTTCGAGCGCAGCAGACGTTGCAATTCGCCGAGCGGCAGGTTCGGCGAATCGAAGTACTTCGGATTGGCCCACGCGGTGACGCGTGTGCCGGACTTCTTGTCGCCTTTGGTCGCGGCGCGTACTTCAAGCTGCTTCGCGACGTCGCCGTTGGCAAAGCTCAAGTCGGCGATTTTGCCGTCGCGCCACACGGTGACGTCGAGGCGAGTGGACAGCGCGTTGGTGACCGACACGCCGACGCCGTGCAGGCCGCCCGAGAACGTGTACGCGCCGCCGGCGGCTTTATCGAATTTGCCGCCCGCGTGCAGGCGGGTGAAAACGATTTCGACGACCGGCACGCCTTCTTCCGGATGCATGCCGAATGGAATGCCACGGCCGTCGTCCTCGACCGAGACCGAATGGTCCGCGTGCAGCGTGACCGTGATTTGCCGGCCGTAGCCGCCAAGGGCCTCGTCCGAGGCGTTGTCGATAACTTCCTGAATGATGTGCAGCGGATTTTCGGTGCGGGTGTACATCCCGGGCCGTTGCTTGACCGGCTCCAGGCCCTTCAACACCTTGATCGACGCTTCGCTATACGCGGCGTTTGGCTTTTTCGTAGACATGGTTGACTCGGGTGCGTCGGTTCATCGTTGTCCACAGGTCCTGTGGACAGGTCCGTGGACAATGCGTTGAGTTTTCAAAAAAAGCGAAACGAAACAACGGGGTTAGGTGGGTGCCCGCAGTGCGGGCAAGCTGTTTAGTCGCCTGGCTTCCCATGGGCGCGCTCGACGGCGGCTCAGCGCCGGTGCTACAGCGCGGCAACGGCCAGCCGGTGCGAACGCCGGGGGAAGCCTGTTCGCGGGGTATTTTACTGATTTCAATACAGGCGGCAATTCACGGCGTGCAGGATTGGCCGTTTGGACAAGGAGCGGCGCTCGGGTGCGGCCTGGTATGGGACCGCGATGAGACCGCGGCACAGCCGTGCCCCTTGAACCCGGCGTGACGCCCGCGCAACCGCGAATCGCGCCGCCCCCGCGTGTCACTTGCGCTTGTTTTCCAGCTCGTCCCAGCGTTCCAGCGCGATCAGCAGTTCCTCGTCGATCGCGGCGTAGCGCTCAGTCAGACGTGTGCCTTCCTGAGCGTCTTTAGCGAAGACCGAACCGTCTTCCAGTTGAGCGCCGATGGTTTTCTGCTCGGCTTCGAGCGCGGCAATTTTCGCCGGCAGGGCCTCAAGTTCGCGCTGATCCTTGAACGACAGCTTGGCGGAACGCTGCGTATTGCGGGCCGCGCCGCTTGCACCGCTGTCTTTCGCCGCCACTTCCCTGGCCGCTTCTTTCTGTGCTTCCTGCGCCATCTGCTGCGAGCGGTCGCGCTGAATCTGCCAGTCGGTAAAGCCGCCGACATATTCGCGCCATTTGCCCGCGCCTTCCGATGCGATCACCGAGGTCGCGACGTTATCCAGGAACGCGCGATCGTGGCTGACCAGCAGCACGGTGCCGTCATACTCGGTCAGCAATTCTTCGAGCAATTCGAGCGTCGGGATGTCGAGGTCGTTGGTCGGTTCGTCGAGCACCAGCACGTTGGCAGGGCGCGCGAACAGACGCGCCAGCAGCAGGCGATTGCGCTCGCCGCCCGAGAGCGACTTGACCGGCGAACGCGCGCGTTCCGGCGCGAACAGGAAGTCGCCCAGATAGCTCATCACGTGCTTCTTCTGGCCGTTGACTTCGACCCACTCGCTGCCCGGGCTGATCGTATCGGCGAGACTCTTTTCCAGATCCAGTTGCGCACGCATCTGGTCGAAGTACGCGACCTGCAGATTGGTGCCGATACGCACCGTGCCTTCGTCAGGCGGCAACTCGCCGAGGATCATCTTCAGCAGCGTAGTCTTGCCCGCACCGTTCGGACCGACAAAGCCGATCTTGTCACCGCGCATCACCGTGGCCGTGAAGTTATCGACCACCGTGCGCGAACCATAGCGCTTGGTGACGTCAGTCAGTTCGGCGACGATCTTGCCGGACTTCTCCCCTTGGCCCACGTCGAGCTTGACGTTGCCCTGCACGTTGCGGCGCTCGGCGCGCTCATTGCGCATCTGCACGAGCCGCGCGATCCGGCCGACGCTACGCGTACGGCGCGCTTCCACGCCCTTGCGAATCCACACTTCTTCCTGTGCCAGCAGCTTGTCGAACTTGGCCGCTTCCACCTGCTCGACTTCAAGCTGCTGCGCTTTCCTCGTCTGGTAGGCGCTGAAATTGCCTGGATACGACAGCAAACGCCCGCGATCCAGTTCGACGATGCGCGTGGCGACACGGTCAAGAAACGCGCGATCGTGGGTAATGAAGAGCAGCCCCGCGCGCAGCGAGACCAGCAGTTCCTCCAGCCAGCGGATGCCGTCGAAATCGAGGTGGTTGGTCGGCTCGTCGAGCAGCAGCACGTCCGGCTGCACAACCAGCGCGCGCGCCAGCGCAACGCGCTTTTGCATGCCGCCGGACAGCGAACCGACCCGCGCCTCGCCGTTCAGACCGATCTGCTGCAGCGTGGTGGCCACGCGCGTGCTCCAGTTCCAGGCGTCCGAATGGTCGAGCGCCGATTGCAGCGTGTTCATGCGCGACATCAACGCGTCGTGCTCCGGACCTTCCGGCTCGTCGGCAAGCTGGTTGGCGACCACGTCGTATTCGTCGAGCAGCGCGCGGGCATGAGTCAAACCGGCGGCAACCGCTTCGAACACCGTGTCGTCCGTATCGAACTCGGGCTCTTGTGGCACATAGACCGAAGTCAGACCCTGCTGGCGCGTGACGAGGCCGTCGTCCGGCTTGGTCAGATCGGCAACGATCTTGAGCAGCGACGACTTGCCCGCGCCGTTACGGCCGATCAGCCCAACGCGTTCGCCCGCTTCGAGGGAGAAATCCGCGTGATCGAGCAACGCGACGTGACCGAACGCCAGTTGGGCCCCGGTAATGGTGTAAAGCGACATGGAGAATTGGAGAAGACAGCGATGAGTCGGAACTGCTCATTGTACCGGGCGCGCGGGCGGGTGCCGGTATGCCGGAAGAGATAGACCGAATGGCCAGCTTGAAAAGCGGATTCCATACGGGTCCCAGGCGGGCATTGAGGGGAAAAGCGCGACCGGAGGGTGCTTGCACACGCCTGTCCGGCCGTTCGTCCGTGCGATACGCTTACTTAACGTGCACGGTGATGGTCTTGCTCAGCTCCGGACCGTACGAGCGGTGCATGCCGTCGCCGAATTGCAGCGTCAGCGTATGGTCGCCCGGCGGCAGCGTCACGTCGGTTTCGGTCTGGCCCTTGCCGAAGTGAAGGGATTTGTCGCTGGCGGGAATCACATCGCCCTTGGGAAGCGGTTTGCCATCGATCAGCAAGTGATGATGGCCCGTGCCTTCCGTCATCGTGCCGGCGGGCGCGATCGTCATGCCCTCGACCGCGAACACCACATGCACCGGATTGCTGACAGTCGCGCCGTCAGCCGGCTGCACGAAAGACACGCTCGCGGCCTGCGCCACACCTGATACGGCGAGCAATCCGGCCAGTGCCGCACCGGCCAACCATTTGTTTTTTAACATCCTTTTTCTCCTTTTTGGGTAACGAAAGTCATGCACGGGCCATGCAGGCGTCGCTTGCGGCTCCGGTTTGCGATTTCCGCGACCTGGGACCGATCGTCGCAATGCATGCGAGGCGCCAGCCGCGCCTGTCCAAAAAATGAGCTGCGGATCGAAGCATACACGCTGTGTATGACGAGGTCCGTCACACAGGTCCGGTCATGTCTCAGGCGCTTTGCGGCGATGCCGCATAGGTAATCGGCGGTCCATTTGACAAATTCCGGTAATATTGCGGGTCGCCGCCGTGCCCAAAAAAGGGGCAGACTGGGCGGATCCTGCATTGAATGAGAGAAGAGTACGTCGTGAGCGAAGTAATTGAAGTGACTGAATATAAGAGCTGGGTCTGCCTGATTTGCGGCTGGATCTACAACGAGGAAGAGGGCCTTCCCGAAGAAGGTATCGCCCCGGGCACGCGCTTCGCGGCGATTGCCGACGACTGGCGCTGCCCGCTGTGCGATGTAAGCAAGGCGGAGTTTGCGGTAGTGGAATTCTGAGTTGGCTCGACTGAACCGGGGCACGCTGGCTGATGTAGCGCGGTAGTACGCCGGACGGTCTGGACGGCCCAGTGGGTGATGCCTGCTGGGCCGTTTTGCTTGGTGGGAGCGGAATGACCGGCGCAAGGCTTGCCACAGGGGGCGCCCTTCCCTTGCTATAGCAGATCTGCAGCACACGAGATTTTCCTTTTTAGCGCATCAACCGGCTGCCACGCCGTTGCGGCTCACACGTATTTATCCGACGACAATCGGCCGGCCAAGGCCATTCGGATAAGCATTCATACCGTCATTCGAATCTCTACGTCGCTTAACCAATAGCTCTTCAATAGCTCTTTGCGTGGCGATTCTTTTCGGCACGTCCTCGGCCGAAACCGGTATTGGCGCGATCATCCGTTTGCGCGGCAAAACCGGGAACGACGGCTAGCTTGAGACGGGCGGTCAAGCACGCTTAAAAGCGGCTGAAATAATAGAGACTGAACGACTAGATCCCGTGGATCGCACTGCCCGTCAAGAAACCGGCGCTGCCTGCACGCGGCATTTACCGTTCCTTTCTAAAAATATGAAAAAGGCCTGAGAGACCATGAGAATTAAAAGCAAATGGGGGCGAGGTATTCACAAAGGAAAAGTCGTTTCCTTCGTCGACGGCAAGAGGATTTTCATCCATCTACACGCAGCAATTGAGACGCTCTCCTTAGGTAAGGTAGCTGCCCGTCGAAGCCAAAGCGTGCTGACTGTCGCGATCGACAATGTGCAAAAAATCGCAGACCACATGACTGAGCCGTTTACCCACGCGAAACGGGACGACGTTGTAGTTCTGCTTTATACCGGTGACGAAACCCGCACTGCGGCGCTCGCTGTGCTCGGCCTGCGCGATGCATAAGTAGCGCTCGAACGCCGTTGCTTCGTCACGAACCCGCCGGCCGTGATTGCTACGGCGTCGGCGGCGTTCTGTGCCCTGTCGATTTCGACCTCCCTCCTCTCTGCTCAAGCCTTCGCAGCGCCTTTCGTTTTGAACGTTTTTGCTATACTCTTGCGCTCGCTGGCGTACTTGGGCACGCCAGCAACTGCCCACGGGCAGGCTTGAGGCCATGATTTTCTCCGTCTCGGGAAAACTGCGGAAGTAGCAGATCACTTCCTCATTGCTACAGGATGATCAAGTAGCAAAATTGCAGTAGAGGCGGACACAAAACAGGACTCGCAGGCTGTCACGGCGCTTCATTTAGGAAGAAGCGGAAATACCGGAAACGCCCACGGGTAAAGGCTAAAGCCAATAGCAGCAAGGCTTCGGTCCACCCATTGCCAATATCCATCTCCCCGTAGTTCAGGGGGTGGAATGATAAGCCAGAAGCCCGCCAGACAAGGCCCCGCTACCGTGCTGTAGCAAATCTGTAGCACACTAAAACTCCCCTTTTTCGAGCATCAGCCGACTGTTACGCAGTCCCGGCTCGCGCGCAGACAAGCCGCACGCATCACAAAGAAACACCCGCTCAAAGTTGGGTGCAAAATACAGGACATGCAGGCGTTAAACGCAAGCGCACCAAACTCCCGGGCAAAGGCGATGCAATCGAAAACTCATTGGGAACACATCTACACGGCGAAATCGTCGACTGAAGTCAGTTGGTATCAGCCGCACTCGACGCTGTCGCTGGGTCTGATTCAACGAATCGGCATCGGGCTGGATGCAGCGATCATCGATGTCGGCGGCGGTGCGTCAACGTTGATCGACGATCTGGTCGCTCTCGACTACCGCAATCTTTCCGTGCTGGATCTCTCCGGCGAAGCGCTGGCCGTGGCACGTCGACGGCTTGGACAGAAAAAATCCGGGCCTGTGCAATGGATTGAGGCTGATGTCACTGCGGCGCCATTGCCGGAGCAGTTCTACGATGTCTGGCATGACCGTGCGGTATTCCACTTCCTCACAGAGGAGGCCGACCGCCGCGCGTATGTCGATCAGGTAATGCGGGCGGTCAAGCCAGGCGGCCACGTGATCGTTGCCACCTTTGCCCCCGACGGGCCCGCCGAGTGCAGCGGTCTTCCAGTAGTCCAGTACGACGCAGATTCCCTACACGGTGAATTCGGCCCGGCATTCGAACTGGTGGAACACGATGAAGAAGCACACGTCACGCCGGCAGGCCGCGTCCAGCATTTCGTCTATTGCCATTGCGTTAAACCGCATTGAACTGGGTCTGTCACCGCCGTCAGGGAGCCACGAGTCAATTCGATAACCGTTTGCTTACGCATCGTCGACAGCATTGCCACTAGCGCTAAATATGCAAGTGGCTGCGTTGCCCCGTATTGAGACATTCCGGCCAATACCCATGACCTCGCTGGCAATTCGTGAGAAGCCTGATGGCTGCGCTAACCGGCGATGATCTGCCCACTAACTTTTCGGTCACGGGTGAACCGCATCGCCATGACAAATGCCGCCGCCGACATTAGCGACACCAACAGCACGGTCCATTCGACAGGTACATAGTTGCTTCTGACCGTCCAGATCGCGGCGGCCGAAATCGGTGCAATGCCTTTGGCAATGTTCGAGGGCATCGAGAGCAATCCGCTCACGGCGCCATAACCCTCCGTCCACATCACATCCTGCACGATCGTCCCGCGCAGAATGGTCATCATCCCGTTTGCGCCACCGTAGACGACTGCGAACAGGATCAACAACGCGGGCGACGTGCCTGCGCACATGAGAACAACAACCGACGCAGGAAACGCCGTTGTAATGACGACGCCGACAATCGACGGACGGAGATTGCGGCCGAGCGTGAACCACAATACACGCGCGAGCACCTGTGCCGGCCCAATGACGGCCATCGTTGTCAGGATCAGGGCTGGCGACACCCGCCGCTCCATCATGAGCGGTACCAGGTGGAAGGTGAGTGCCGCAAATGTTGCATAGTAGGCTGTGAAACACACAGCAAGTGCCCAGAACGTCGGTGTCCGTATAGCCCGCCTGGCAGCGGCTGCATTGGTCACCTTTAGCGCGGCCCTGTAAGCCGGATCGTCTTCGCGCGGCGAATCACGGCGGATTGCGAAAACGTGAATGGGCAGGCAGATCGCCACGTTGAACCCCGCCAGAGCGAGCAGCGCTCCTCGCCATTGGAACAAGTCGACGAGAGTCTGAGTCAGTGGGATAAACACTGTGCTGGCAAAGCCGGCTACCAGCGTAATCAGCGTGATTTTTGTGCGAAAGGTGCCTGGGAAATCCCGTGTGATCACTGCGAAAACCGGATCGTAAAGCGTCGCAGCCATTGCGACACCGAGGCCGATCCAGACGACAAACAATGTTGCGAGGCTATGTGCCTGCGACCACAACACCAACATCGCAGCGGCCAGCAATGTCCCGCAGACCATGACGCGCCGGCCGTGGCCGTGATCAATCCATGTTCCGATGGGATATGCCGCTAACCCTGAAATCAGCAGACCGATCGAGAGGGCCGCGTTTGTCGCCGTGCGGCTCCATCCCATCGCACCTTCCATCGGCACGACGAAAAGGGAGAACGCGTAATAGATCGAACCCCACGAGACGAGCTGCGCAACTGCAAGCGCCCATGTCGCTATAGCGCCGCGGCCGCCGTCGCTATCACTCCGTTTCGCTGTCGTCAGTGTCTGCATTGGCGGTCACGGCTTCATGGTTCATGGCAGCGGCCGCCAGAGTCGTTGCAAGCTCCGGATGCGCTTCTTTCCGTTCACTGTAGCGATCGGTCAGGTAGTCCGAGCGGTCACGCACAAGCAGCGTGAACTTGTACAGTTCTTCCATCACGTCGACGACGCGGTCGTAATATGCCGAGGGTTTCATCCGGCCGTTCGCGTCGAACTCCCGCCAGGCCTTTGCCACTGATGACTGATTGGGGATCGTCACCATACGCATCCACCGGCCGAGAATGCGCAGTGCGTTCACGGCGTTGAACGATTGCGAACCGCCGCACACCTGCATCACCGCAAGCGTGCGGCCTTGCGTGGGGCGGACGCCGCCGCTTTCAAGCGGCAGCCAGTCGATCTGGTTCTTGAAGACCGCCGTCAGGGTTCCGTGACGTTCCGGGCTGCACCATACGTGCCCCTCCGACCATTCCGAGAGCTTGCGCAGTTCGACCACCTTCGGATGATCGGCCGGCACGCTGTCCACCAGCGGCAGGCCGTGCGGATCGAAGACCCGTGTTTCCGCACCGAAGTGACGCAAGATGCGTTCGGCTTCGAGCGAGAGAAGCCGGCTGTATGAGGTCGCACGCAACGAGCCGAACAGCAACAGGATTCTCGGAGCGTGTTGCGAAGCCGCGCGTGCGTCCAGCTTCTGCAGATCAGGGGTGTCCAGATGCGGGGCGCTGATGTTCGGAATGTTTTGCGTCATTAGAGAAGCCTTTTTCCTTCGCTATCGACCACCTGCTCGCCATCTTCTTTCGTGAATGAGCCTTTCTGTGCAGCAGGCAGGATGTCGAGCACCAGCTCCGAGGGCCGGCACAGGCGCACACCAAGCGGTGTGGCGACAAACGGGCGGTTAATCAGGATCGGATGTTCCATCATCGCGTCGAGCAACTGCTCATCGCTTAAAGATGTTTCCGCGAGGCCGAGTTCGGCATACGGCGTGCCCTTTTCGCGCAGCGTGGCGCGCACGGTGAGGCCCGCGCGTTCGATCAGACTCTTCAGCGTAGCGCGATCAGGCGGGTTCTTCAGATACTCGATGACTTCCGGCTCAATCCCGGCATTGCGGATCATGGCCAGCGTGTTGCGCGACGTGCCGCAATCGGGGTTGTGATAGATCGTGACGTTCATAACGGTTGTCCCTTGGTGCTGTGATTCGCTTCGTACCAGTGCTGGGAACGGTTGACCATGCCAACGACGAACAGCATGACCGGCACTTCGATCAGCACGCCTACCACCGTTGCCAGGGCTGCTCCGGAATGGAAGCCGAACAGACTGATTGCCGTGGCGACCGCCAGCTCAAAGAAGTTACTGGCGCCGATCAGACTGGAAGGGCCGGCAACACAGTGCGCGACGCCGAGACGCCGATTCAGGAGGTACGCGAGGCCAGAATTGAAAAACACCTGTATCAGGATCGGCACCGCGAGCATGGCGATAACCAGCGGTTCCTTGACGATCGCCTGCCCCTGAAACGCAAACAGCAGCACCAGTGTCGCGAGCAATGCGCTGATCGAATACGGACCAAGGTGCGCGACCGCTTGTCGGAAATACGTTTCGCCTCTGGTCAGCAGATGTCGTCGCAACAACTGGGCGAGGATGACGGGGATGACGATGTACAGGACAACTGAAATGATCAACGTATCCCACGGCACCGTAATCGCCGACAGGCCGAGCAGCAGCGCGACGAGCGGTGCAAAGGCAACGATCATGATGGAGTCGTTGAGCGCCACTTGCGATAACGTGAAGTACGGATCGCCTTTGCAGAGTTGCGACCACACGAACACCATCGCCGTGCAGGGGGCTGCGGCCAGCAGGATCAAGCCGGCGATATAGCTGTCGAGCTGGCCGGTGGGAAGCCACGGCGCGAACACATGGCGGATGAAAATCCAGCCGAGCAATGCCATCGAGAATGGCTTGACGAACCAGTTCACGAATAGCGTGACGCCAATGCCGCGCCATTGGCTCTTAACCTGGGTCATCGCGGAAAAATCTATCTTGACCAGCATCGGGATGATCATCACCCAGATCAGCACGCCGACCGGAAGATTCACCTGAGCCACTTCCATGCGGCCAATTGCCTGGAAGAGCTGGGGAAATACCTGCCCGACCAGGATGCCGCCCACGATGCAGAGCGCAACCCAGACCGTCAGGTAACGCTCGAAAAATCCGATTGCCGGCCGTGCGTCGACAATCGCTGCGTCAGTGCTGCTCATTTGATTCCTCTGC
>NZ_MCAS01000038.1 GCF_003610895.1 Paraburkholderia fungorum | reverse complement strand
CATCCGCTCCCACTCCGCACTGCGTGCGTCGCGGACGGGTCTGCATGGGAAACCAGGGGGGTCGTTTCGCGTCGCGGGGGCCATCGGCTTTGCCTCGGCGATGTGTCGAAAAACGCGCTGGTTCTCGAACCGCGCTTCGGCGCGCGCAGCGCCGCCGGAAGTATGACGCCCTTGTCACGAGCGCCGAATGTGCGGGAACACAGATTCCAGATGCACCACTGCCCCCTCCAAGCCAGGGGACCCGCTTATGGGCTGGCGGGGTGAGCCGCTTTCTTTGCTTATCTTTCTTTGCGGCGGCAAAGAAAGTAAGTGCCGCCCCGCACAGGGGCAACGCTAATAGACCACTAACAAAACAAGGAAAGGCCAAAGAAATCAGAACAAGGAAAGACCAATGCCACAGACAAACAGACAAACAAGCGCCGCGCAGGCCCCCCCATGCCTGGACAGGCAAAATCAAACCCTTCTAAAGACATGGACATAACCCCCTCATCTGCACAAAACCAAAACCTTTGCCAAAATGCCCCATCGCGCGAAAGCGCCCAAAACACCAAATGAACAGAAAATGATCCCCTTCTCAGTCCTCGACCTATCGCCGGTCACCGTCGGCGCCACCCCCGCGGACGCGTTCAGAAACACCCTCGATCTCGCCCAGCACGCGGAAAACTGGCACTACCGCCGCTTCTGGCTCGCGGAACACCACAACATGTCCGGCATCGCCAGCGCAGCCACCTCCGTCGTGATCGGCCACGTCGCCGGTGGCACGAAAACCATCCGTGTCGGCTCCGGCGGGGTCATGCTGCCGAACCACGCGCCGCTCGTCATCGCGGAACAGTTCGGCACGCTCGCCTCCCTCTATCCGGACCGGATCGACCTGGGCCTCGGCCGCGCGCCCGGCACCGATCAAAGCACCGCCCGCGCGCTGCGCCGCGATCTGCAAAATAGCGCGGAGTCTTTCCCCGATGACGTCGTCGAGTTGCAACGCTATTTCGCCGACCCGGTGCCAGGCCAGCGCATTCGCGCAGTCCCCGGCGCCGGGCTGCATGTGCCGCTGTGGCTGCTCGGCTCGTCGCTCTACAGCGCGCAACTGGCCGCGGCACTCGGTCTGCCGTTCGCGTTCGCGTCGCACTTCGCGCCCGATCACATGTTCACGGCGCTCAAGGTCTATCGCGAACAATTCCGCCCGTCGGCAGCGCTCGATAAGCCCTACGCCATGGTCGGCGTCAATCTGTTCGCCGCCGATAGCAACGACGAAGCCCGGCGTCTGTTCACTTCGCTGCAGCAGCAATTCATCAACCTGCGGCGGGGCACGCCCGGTCAGTTGCAACCGCCAGTCGAGCGGGTCGAAGCTTCGGAGATGGAGTTGAACAGCGTCGCGCATTCGCTCGCCTGCTCCGTGATCGGCGATCGCGATACGGTACGCGAAGGACTGCTGTCCGTTATCGATCAGACCGGCGCAGACGAGTTGATGCTGACCGCGCAGATTTACGATCACAAGGCGCGCTTGCGCTCGTTCGAGATCGCTGCGCAAGTGCGCGAAGAATTGAGCGCGGGCAAGTAGCTTTCCCGGCAACGAATAAACACACCGGCGCCTCGCAGCACCGGACACTCGCAAAAAGGGCGGCGCCTCAGCAAAGGACCGCCCTTCTTCCTGTCAACCGGCTGGCTGCACCAGGTACACGAAAGTCAGGCAACCCTGCCGCAATCGTCACTGCGCCCGGTGAGGCCATTCGGGTTCAAATTCACCGTTTAGCCGATACCGCTGCCAGCCCGCCCAACAGCGCCTGATGAAACGCCTGCGGATCCTGCATCTGCGGCGCGTGCCCCAGATCGGCGAATTCCACCAGCGTCGCGTGCGGAATCGCCTTCGCGGCAGCCTTGCCCAGTTCGGGGTAATGGCCAATCTTCGCGCGCACCTCGGGCGGCGCCGCGTCCTTGCCGATCGCGGTCGTGTCCTTCTGGCCGATCAGCAAAAGCGTCGGCATGCTCAGGTGGCCAAGCTCGTACACCACGGGCTGCGTGTAGATCATGTCGTACAGCAAGGCGGAATTCCACGCGACGATCTGCTTGCCGGGACCGCGGTACATCCCCGCCAGCATCTGGACCCACGGCTCGTAGTCCGCGCGCCACTGGCCGGCGTAATACGTAGCCTGTTCGTAACGGCGAATGCCGTCGGCCGTTGTCTTCAGCTCGCGCTCGTACCACTGGTCGACCGATAAGGACGGGACACCCTTCGCTTTCCAGTCCTCAAGGCCGATCGGATTGACCAGCACCAGTTGCTCGGTCTCATGCGGATACATCAGTGCATAGCGTATCGCGAGCATGCCGCCCGTCGAGTGGCCAATGATGGTCGCATCCGTCACGCCGAGCGATTCGAGCAGCGCATGCGTGTTGCGCGCCAGTTGCTGAAAGCTGTACTGATAGTGCTCCGGCTTGCTGGATTTACAAAAACCGATCTGATCCGGCGCGATCACCCGGTAGCCGGCGTCGCTCAAACGACGAATAGTTGTGTCCCACGTCGCCGCGCAAAAATTCTTGCCATGCAGCAACACGGCCGTACGGCCATTCGCATGCGCCGGCCTGATGTCCATGTACGCCATGTGCAGCGCCACGCCTTGCGAGGTGAAGTCGTATTGTCCGACCGGCGCCGGATAGTCGAAGCCCTGCAACTCGGGGCCGTACGCCGGACCGCTGTTGTCGACGGCTGCAGCCGCAGCCGCGCCGGCAGACGCTGAACCGGGCTCGGGAGCCAGATCACTCGCACTGACCGCACTGCCTGCGGCAGCCGCGCTGGCCGGTGCGGCGGCGAAAACATGAGGCGCGGCAGCCAGCACGCAGGCGCTCAGGACGGCAAACAGAGACTGGCGGCGAAGATTCATCGAGTGTTTTCTTGCAAAGGGAAATCGGCGTGAGGGAGCGTGAAAGGCGTGCGGGCCACGCGCGCCGGCAAGGCAAGGCCCGCGCCCCGTTCAGAGCGGACGATTCTACGACGCGCCGCCGGACTTTGCTGCCGCGCGCGCAAGCCCACGATGCCTGGCGCGGTGTGGCACGCATATTGCGGAGAGGCACTTTGCGTTCTATGTGTCGTGGCGCACGGATGCGGTCCGTGCAAGGGTTGATCGTTCGCAAGGCGGCCGCGCGAGTGACGTTCGCACAATCAACACTATTCACTCGCGGCAAATCGGTGCTAGAACTAGCAAACAGGCCCGCGAAAACAGAGCCGCCTGGCAGCACGAATCAATGGCGCGGAGCGAGAGCGAAAGACCATCCCGGGCATACAAATCAGCAACCAGGTTGCATGGGACAAAGGAGACAGACATGGAAACTCCGGCACGGCTGAACGATCTGCAACGCACCACCCTCGCCATTGTCCTTGCAGGTGGACGGGGTACGCGGCTCGGGCCGCTCACCAACAAGCGCGTCAAACCGGCGGTGCACTTCGGCGGCAAATACCGGATCATCGACTTCGCGCTCTCCAATTGCCTGAATTCCGGCATTCGCCGCATCGCGGTCGTCACGCAGTACAAGGCACACTCGTTATTGCGCCACCTGCAGCGCGGCTGGGGCTTCCTGCGCGGCGAATTCGGCGAGTTCATCGATCTGTGGCCGGCGCAGCAGCGCGTGGAAGGCGCCCACTGGTACCGCGGCACCGCCGACGCCGTGTTCCAGAATCTCGACATCATCCGCTCGATCCGGCCGAAATACGTGGTGGTGCTGGCGGGCGACCATATCTACAAGATGGACTACACGCGCATGATTGCCGACCACGCGGAAAGCGGCGCGGATTGCACCGTCGGCTGCATTGAGGTGCCGCGCATGGACGCCGTGGCGTTCGGCGTCATGGCCGTGGATGAAAACCGCCGCGTGACCGGCTTCGTCGAGAAACCCGCCGATCCGCCCGCCATGCCGGGTCGTCCGGACTCGGCGCTCGCCAGCATGGGCATCTACGTGTTCAGCGCCGATTACCTGTACTCGCTGCTCGAAGAGAACATCTCGAGCGTCGAGACCGAACACGACTTCGGCAAGGACATCCTGCCGCGCGTGGTCACGCAAGGCTCGGCGATCGCGCATCCGTTCAGCATGTCGTGCGTGTCGTCGGACCCGACCGTGGAGCCGTACTGGCGCGACGTCGGCACGATCGACGCCTACTGGGCCGCCAATCTCGACCTCGCCTCCACCATCCCGACGCTCGACCTGTACGACCGCAACTGGCCGATCTGGACGTATCAGGAGCAGTTGCCGCCCGCCAAGTTCGTACGCGACATGAAAGGCTTGCAAGGCACCGGCAACAATCTGATCGTGTGTGGCGGCTGCGTGATCTCAGGCTCGCAGATTTCGCGCTCGGTGCTGTCGTCGAATGTGAAAGTGAGCTCGTTCTGTAACATCAATGAGGCAGTCTTGTTGCCACAGGTCACCGTCGGCGCGAGCTGCCGGTTGCAGAAAGTGGTGATTGACCGCGGCTGCGCCATTCCGGACGGCACGGTAATCGGCGAAGATCCCACGGCCGACGCCGAACGCTTCTATCGCACCGAGGACGGTGTCGTCCTGGTGACGCACGAGGCGCTGCAGTCGGCCCGCAAGTGACGGGGACGTCATCTTCGCCCCGCCGGCAAAACGAACGGGCGGTCGTTGCCGCCCTTGCGTAGCACCGCTTACGCCGACCTGACGGCAAACCCGCCCCAACAGGAACGAGACTGAGCCTATGACGATTCGCGCCCTGCACGTCGCAAGCGAGCTGTATCCCCTCCTCAAAACGGGCGGTCTCGCCGACGTCGCGGGCGCATTGCCGCCCGCCTTGATCGAGCGCGGCGCCGATGTGCGTGTGCTGCTGCCCGGCTTTCCCGCGGTGATCGCCGGTTTGACCGACTTGCGGCCGGTGGCGCAGCTGGGCCGCCGTTTCGACTCGCCGGGTGTCACGCTCGAGCGGGGCACGCTGCCGTCGAACGGCCTGAGCGTCTACGTGATCCGCGCCGGCACGCTGTACGACCGGCCCGGCAACCCCTATCTGAACGACGAACACGTACCGTACGGCGACAATGCGCAACGCTTCGCCCTGCTCGGCTGGGTTGCCGCCCAACTGGCCCAGTACCTCGACCCGGCGTGGGCGCCGCAGATCGTCCACGCGCACGACTGGCACGCCGGACTCGCGCCCGCCTATCTGAAGGCGGCTGAGCGGGAGCACGGCCGCTCGTTCGCGCGCAGCGTCTTCACGGTGCACAACCTCGCGTATCAGGGGGTTTTTCCGGCGCATCAGTTCGGCCAGCTGGCGCTGCCGGACGACTTCTTCAGCATGCACGGCGTGGAATTCTATGGGCAGCTGTCGTTTCTGAAGGCCGGCCTCTACTACAGCGACCGCATCACCACCGTCAGCCCGACCTATGCCCGAGAAATCCAGACCCTCGCCCAGGGCGGCGGGCTCGACGCCCTGCTGCGCCATCGCTCGCACGATCTGAGCGGCATCCTGAACGGCGTCGACTACTCGGTATGGAATCCCGCCACCGACGCGCTGCTCGACGATCACTACACGGCTACCCGTCTGGCCGGCAAGCTGGCCTGCAAGGAAGCGCTGCAAAAGCGCTTCGGCCTCGCGCAGAAAAGCGATGCGCTGCTATTCGGCGTGGTGAGCCGGCTCACCGAACAGAAAGGCCTCGACCTGCTGCTCGAAAGCGTGCCGGAGATTGTCAAACGCGGCGGCCAGCTGGTGGTGTTCGGCACCGGCGACCCGGCACTCGAAAACGGTTTGAAACGGGCCGCGCATACGCATCCGGAATCGGTGGCGGTCGAACTGGGTTTCGACGAAACCCTCGCGCATACGATCGTCGCGGGCAGCGACGTGATCGCGGTGCCGTCGCGCTTCGAGCCCTGCGGGCTGACGCAGCTGTATGCGCTGGCTTACGGGTCGCTGCCGCTCGTGCATTGCGTCGGTGGGCTGGCGGACACGGTGGTCGACGCGTCGCTCGAAAATCTCGCCGACGATCTCGCCACCGGTTTCGTGTTCGAACGATTCGAGCCGAAGGGCCTTGCAGCGGCTATTCGCCGTGCGTTTGCGCTCTACGACCGCCGCACCGAGTGGAAAGCCACGCAACGTCGCGCGATGCGTCAGGATTTCGGCTGGGGCGCCTCCGCCGAGCGCTATCTGGCGCTGTATCGCGAACTCGCCTGATCCCCCCGTTTGATGGTTCGGCGCAACAACACGGGGACGGATCAACTCGCGCGTGACAAACTCATGTATTGTTTTCTCTCTGTGCAGATCGCGCATTTTTCTTGCACTATCTAAAAGAGTAAAAGAGTCACGCCGCTTCAGGTGTCCGGCCAAGACCGGTTCGTCACCGCGGCTGTCCGTCCGTTCTCATTGATCGCGCATCCCTGCTTGCGCGGGCCACACCATGACGAAAAACGTTCTGAGCATCCAGTCACATGTCGTATTCGGGCACGCCGGCAACAGCGCGGCCGTGTTTCCAATGCGCCGCCTCGGCGTCAATGTCTGGCCGCTCAATACGGTGCAGTTCTCGAATCACACGCAGTACGGTCATTGGACCGGCAGCGCGATCGAGGCATCGCAGATGGAAGAACTCGTCGAAGGGATCGGCGCGATCGGCGTGCTGCCGCGCTGCGACGCTGTGCTGTCGGGCTATCTGGGCACGCCCGAGCAGGCGCAATCGGTGGTCGAGATCGTCAAGGCCGTGAAGGCCGCCAATCCGCGCGCGTGGTACTTCTGCGATCCGGTGATGGGCGCCGCCAGCGGCTGCAAGGTCGAACCGGGCATCCAGGAATTTCTGGTCCGCACCATGCCAACGGTCGCCGACGCCATGGCGCCGAACCATACCGAGTTGCAGCGCCTCGTGGGCCGCGAGATCGAGACGCTCGAAGAAGCCGTGACCGCCTGCCGCGAGGTCATCGCCCGCGGACCCAAGCTCATGCTGGTCAAACATCTGCTCGATCGCAACAGTCCCGCCGACCGTTTCAACATGCTGGTCGTCACCGAGCGCGAGGCATGGATGGGCCAGCGGCCGCTCTACCCGTTCGCGCGGCAGCCGGTGGGCGTCGGCGATCTGACGAGCGCGGTGTTTGTCGCGCGCACGCTGCTGGGGGATTCGATCCGCGCGGCCTTCGAGCACACGCTGGCCGCGGTCAACGCGGTAGTCAAGGCGACCTGGCAGGCCGGGCGCTATGAACTGGAACTGGTGGCCGCGCAGAGCGAAATCGCGCAACCGCGTGAATGGTTCGACGCCTGGGTCGCGGAGACGGCCTGAAACGGTGCAGCACGCCTCGCGCGCGCTTGCCCTCGACACACCAACTCGCACCTCGCGCCGGTGGCTCCCCGACCCCGCTCCCGCCACGCAACCTGCATTTGTCAATTGAGCGTCCTATAATGCGTGCCGCGTAGGTTCAGGCCGCCAGCCGCCTACAACGCATTTTTTCAGGCATCCGGGCAGCCGGCGTCCGGCATACGGGCAGCCAGCGTCCGGGCATCCGGCATTCAGCAGACGAGGCATCGATGGACGGTTATATCCGCAGCGAGCGGGAAGAATTTTTTGAGCAGTTGTGCATGAGCGTCGACGCGGACGAAGCACACGAGCAGGAAGCGATCGAGTTCTTCGAGAGCCAGTTCGACCAGGCCGACTTCGATCCCGCACAGTGGCTCGACATCGCGCTTTACTATTCGCCGGCGGTGGCGCGCGGCATCGTCGACATGGTGACGCCCGACGACAAGGCGCGCAGCAACATCGCCGAAGTCATCGCCGACAATCTCGACATTTCGTACGGCGAGGACGAGTGCCAACAGTTCGCCGAGACCATCGAATTCGCGTTGAACAACGGCGTGCCGGTGGATCTCGACCTGGTGCTCGACGGCTGCCAGCGCGCGATCGACGATCTCGACACCTGGGCCGACGAAGAGACCAAGGCTCCCCTGCTGCGTCTGCGTGAAGAGTTGCTGCGCCAGCAAGGCGAGCACTAAGCGCATTGTTTTAACCCGCGGCCCGTCGCATCTGGCGACCTGGCCGCCTCCCGCATTTCTCCGGCGCCGGTCGATACGGCCACGGCGTTACGCTGGAACGCTTGCCGTGGCGCGCGGAAGTCTGTTTCCGCCACCGTGCCACTGCGCCACAGCAGTCAAGCCGGGGTGCGCTCGCACCGGTTTCCCGCGTGACTTCTCCGGCCCGCCACGCCTTCGCGCCTTCAGCAAACACCGACCCTCCCCGTTCTTAAGCATATGCCGCAATCCGCACCCGCGTGCCGTCGCTGACCGGCCGCCAGCCTAAGCGCTGCTTGGCCTATGCCGAAATGCTCATTCAAAGCGCCGCGAACTGCCAAGACGGTCGCAAATTGGCTTTCTATATTCGCGCCAGATTGACCGGCAAGTGAATGCCACGGCGTGTCGATCCAGCGTGACCGACTTGCCGCTTTCACACCTGAAACTGTCGATGGAGAGAGAGACCATGAGTCTTCGCAATACGCTGAAACCGCTTGCCCTGATTGTTGGCGCTACCTTTGCGATCGCGCCGCTGGCCAGTTTTGCCGACGACCTGCCGGTGAAGATCGGCTTCGCCGCGCCGCTGACTGGCGCCAACGCCGGCTACGGCAAGGACCTGGAGAACGGCGTCCGGCTTGCAATCGAAGAAGCCAACGCGCAGAAGATCAAGATCGGCGACAAGGTCGCGCAATTCCAGCTCGTCTCCGAGGACGATCAGGCCGATCCGCGCATCGGCGTGCAGGCCGCGCAGAAGCTGGTCGACGCGGGCGTATCGGCCGTCGTCGGCCACTTCAACTCGGGCACGACGATTCCCGCCTCGCAGGTCTACGAGCAAGCCGGCATTCCGGTGATCGATCCGGCCGCGACCAATCCGATCATTACCGGGCGCGGCTTCGCCAATACCTTCATGGTGATTTCCACCGATGCGCAGAACGCCGGCAACGCGGGAGTCTATGCCGTCGAGGTGACGAAGGCCAAACGCATTGCAATCATCGACGATCGCACCGCGTTCGGCCAGGGCGAGGCCGACGAGTTCGAAAAGGCGGTGAAGGCGCACGGCGGCAACATCGTGACGCGCGAATACACCGACAATCACGCGGTGGATTTCAGCACGCAGATCACCAAGATCAAGGCGGCCAATGCGGACCTGATCTTCTTCGGCGGACTGGATACCCAGGCAGCCGGTTTCGCGAAGCGGATGAAGCAATTGGGTGTGAACGCGCAGCTGGTGGGCGGCGGCGGCGTGATGGACGAAGACTTCATCAAGCTCGCCGGCGATCCGTCCGAAGGCGCGATGGCGTGGGAATACGGCCGGCCGTTGGCTCAATTGCCGGGCGGCAAGGATTTTTCCGCGAAATTCAAGAAGCGCTTCGGGGTGGATATCCTGTCGTACGCGCCGTTTGGCTATGACGGCGCATGGGCCGCGATCAAGGCGATGCAGCAGGCCAAATCCACCTCTCCGGCGGCCTATCGACCGGTTCTCAAGGCGATCGACTACGACGGCGTAACAGGCAAGATTTCTTTCGACAGCACGGGAGCATTGAAGAGCGGCGCCTCCACGCTGTACCAGGTCAAGAATGGCGCCTGGGTTCCGATCGTGACCAAGAGCGGGAGTTAAGCGTCGTCTTTCACGCCGCGCCTTTTGCCCGTCAAGGCGTGGTTGTTCGTACGGCCGAGGCGGTCCTCTTTTACCGCCTCGGCCGATACCCCTGCTGTATGGACCTCACCCACGGGACTTCACCCACGCCTATCTGACCACCTTCACCACCACCTCGGCATCGAGATCCCGCTCGATCCGCACGAGATCGTCCTTCACCGCGGCAAACTCATCGGCCGAGCACATCTGATGCCCAAACGCGGCCTGAAGGTGACGCCTGACCTGCAAGACCCGCGTGGCAGGATCGAACACATAGCGGGAAGAAAATTCGAAGAAGCGATCCTTCAGCGCGGCATCCGGCGGCACATCCGTTACATGGACGAACCGCGGCAGCGTCAGCTCCAGCGTCTCGTCGAACGAGCCCCCGATACACGCCCAAGGCTGCGTCCTTGACGGCTCCGCCAGCCACGCCTGCACCTGCCCGGCCATGCCGCCGGACAAGCTCGTCAGGGCCGGCACAGCGGTCGTCCCATCGGTCCAGACAAAGTGCGGCACCCTTCCCTGCATCGACGTGGAAAACGGGCCATCCGTGGCGGCCACGTCGCCGGTGAGCAAGTGCGCCGTACCGTGCAGGCCGGTCTGCAACAGACGATTGGCCGCGATCTGCTGCGTTCCCTGCCGCGTTGCCCGTCGAAACAGATTGCGCTCGAGCTCCGCGGTATAGCCGGCATCTTCCACGCGATAAGCGTAGTTCGCCGCGCCGTTCTCATCGACGTCGATCTGCAGGCGTGCCGTGCGTTGGCGCAACTGGGTGGCCGGCGTGCGCGCCAGCTCGCCCTCGTCGACCAGCAGGACGGGACGGTCCATCACGCTTGGCGGCAGGTAGCCAAAACTCACGCCGCCCGCCGTGGTATCGGCAAACAAGGATAGATCAGGAATCCAGACGATTGCGTGATTGATCGCGCTGCCTCCATATCCTGGCACGGACGGCAAGCTGTAGTACGGCCCGAGATTGAGCAGCACGGCCTCGCTGCGGATGCCGACCGCAGCCAATAGCGCACTGTACAAGGCGACGTGATCCTTGCAGTCGCCATAGCGGTTGCGCAGGATGTCGGTCGCTCTATGCGGGATCGCCGCCGTTTCGCCGAGAAACAGCGCGACGTAGCGAATATTCAGACGCATCCAGTCGTACAGTATCCGTGCTTTTGCGCGTGGGTCACTGGCCTCGCGGGTCAGGTCTTGAGCGAGCCGGACGATCGCCGGATCGTTCATCGTCGCGTCGACAGCGGGGCCGCGATAGCGCGCGGCGAAGTTCGCGAAATCCGGCACCGTCGATACCATCAAGCGGTCGCCCCAGTTCGCATAGCCCACCGCGCCCGTCTCGAGCGGCGCATAGGGGCCGTGCCGATAGTCGAACTCATAGCGGGTGCGGCCGTTTGCCGTAACAGGCGGCAGCGCGACATAGCCACGCGCATCGGCGTGAAGCGGCACGTCGGCGGGCAGGTCGAAGATCAGGCGCTGCATCTCGACGGGCTCGCGAGTCGGTTCGACCAGATACGCGAACGTGCCCGCTTGCAGAGGCTTCGCGCGGGTCTTGCGAAACGCCAGGTGCACGCGCGCGCCGGGTTCGACACCCGGAAAGATCACCGTGCGCAACACCCCGTCTTCGAAACTCGGCGCACCCGCCGAGCGCGGTTCCTGCACGTCGCGGATCGCCTCGGGGCCGACCGGATGCGCAACGCCGCCCGGATCGATCGTTTCCGCTGCCAGCAATTGCACCTGCTCGATGTCCTTGTTGAACCATACGTAGCGTTGCGCGATATCGTCGACGCCGCTCGTCGTGTTGGCCCGCAGGACCGTGTCGTCATGCTCTTCGACCGAGCCGTCTTTCTGGATCACGAAGAGATGGACATCGCGCTCGATTGTCGAAGGAGAAAGGTCGTCGTTGGGGGTCGTGGAGGTGCTGGGAACGTCCGGACCGCTCGGGTCGCCGCCCTCGGCCTGCGAAGCGCTCGCGCACGCAAGCAGCGCTACCGCGGCGGCCACCTTCATGAACGCGGCGCGCCAGGTCATGCGCGATGCGCCCTGCCCCGCGCCCGCCATGCGAGCGGACTCGACGCGAACTCCGCGCGAAACGCATGATTGAAATTCGACAGGTCGTTGAAGCCGCAATCGAGCGCGATATCGACCACCTTCGCGCTGTCGTCGCAAAGTCGCAGCGCCGCGGCCCGCAAACGCGCGCGCAGCACATATTGATGCGGCGTCACACCGGTCACGCGCTGGAACGTACGCAGGAAATAGAACTCGCTCAGACCCGCCGCGGCAGCGAGGCTAGAGAGCGTATGCGGCGCGCCAGGCGTGTCGTCGATCAGGCGCACCGTTTGCCCCACGCGTGACCAGGCCGCGGCGCTGGCAGGCGGTTCCGCACGCGTCAATGCGCCCGCAGCCTTGAGCGTCGAGACGGCCAGTTCAACCGCGAGCTCGTCCCACACCGCGCCGCCCGCATCCAGCGCACCGGCGCAAGCCCGCGCGATCAGCGGCGACAACGCGGGCAGCGACGGAATGCGCGCACGCCTGAAGTTCAGATCGCCGCTCGCGATGCCGGCGTCCGCGGCAAGCCGCTCGAAGTACGCCGGCGCATACCGGAAGGCGATGCAGCGATCGCCCGCCGCATGCCGATGCCCGCATTCGAAGCAGTCGCCCGTATTGCCGAGCAGCAGTGCGCCGGGGGTCAGCAACGCCCGCCCCGTGTCGCTGCGGTAGCCGAACGAGCCGGCGACCACCATGGCGATGCACACACCCGCGTGCCGTTCTTCGAATGGCTGGTCGCGCGGGCCGAAGGTGCAAAGCATGTCCGCGACATCCCAGTTCGCGCTCTGGGCCAACGTACGCGCGCGGGTATCGCCGCGCGTGCCTTCCCGGGCGCGTTGCGCCAGCGCCTGCTGCAAAGTGACGGCAATTTTCCCCAAGATGCACCTCGGCTGAGTCCGTATTGTGGTTTTAGCACATCAGCGGGCGACGCGGTTTTGCCGCTTGCCGCGCTGGCCTTTTAACCTGACACCCGCAGGAGCACACACGATGAACATGCTGGAGGACACCATCGACCACGGCTTTCACACCGCCTTGAGCGCTCCGGCGCGCGCCGCCGGCATCGATGCCGCCGACGATCTCTACGGCTGGCTGATCGGCAGTTGGGATATGGACGTGGTGCACTACCGCGTCGACCTCGGCCAGGCGCGCCGCCGCGGCGAGATTCATTTCGGCTGGGTTCTCGAGGGACGCGCCGTGCAGGACGTGTGGATCATGCCGCCACGCGGCGAGCATCAGGCGGGGCTCGCGCCCGCCGACACCATGTACGGCACCACACTGCGCGTGTGGGACCCGGCGCTGCGGGCGTGGCGCGTGACTTACATCAATCCGCAGACCGGTCAGCGCGACGAACTGATCGGACGGCGTGTGGGCAACGATCTCGTGCAGATCGGCACACATGCCGACGGCACGCCGATTCGCTGGAACTTCACCGATATCACACGGGACTCATTCCGGTGGACCGGGGTCGCGCTGGCGCAAGACGGCGTGACGTGGACACTCGAGGCCGAGTTTCACGCGCGGCGCAGGCTTCAGGTGTGAGTTGCGAGGTTACGAGGCCGCAGATAGCGGGCATCAATCCCCACCACCGATTTGCCCGAGCAAAGCCTGCAGCCGCTCCACGTGCCTGAGCAGCAAATGCCGATGCTTTTCGATCTGCTCGAGCCGGCCAGCCAGGTCGGCCTGGATCGGGTCGTCGAGCTCGGCGGCCGCGATCACGTCTTCCACTTTCGATCGCATCGACGCAAGATCCACCGGCGCGTGACTCAAATGCCGCTCGAAGCGCCGCACGTCCTGCATCGCCAGATCGCGAACTTTGCGGAAGTGAGCCTGCCGCCGATGCGCTTCGGCATCGAGCGTCTCTTCTTCGACGCGTTTGGCCGGACTCGCCTGACCGAAAATCGGCTCGGGCGGCCGCAGCACGGTTTTCTTGCGCACCGGATGCGCGGTGCCGCGAAAACGCGCGAGCGGCTGTTCGTTGTCGATCGCTTCGCGCGCGTTGGCCGGGATGTCCTGCTCGGTATGCGACACGTTCATCCAGCCGCCCGGCAAGCCCGTCACCGCCTCGATACCGCGCACGAATTCCTCGCTGAATTCGCGCTGGCCAGACAACATCAATTTCAGGTAACTGGCGGAAAAGGTCATCATGCGCGCCAGACGCGTCGCCGCGCCGACCTCACGGGTCAGCAGCACCAGGTTCGCTCGCCAGACCGGGAGCAGCAATTCATCGGAATCTTCCATCGCTGGGTCTTCCATCTTTTGCCCGATGTATGGATGACGTCATACCCACACGTCATCGTTCTGAAAGGGTAGCCGCATCAGCGCCTGATGCGCAATGCCCGCACGCGCATTGCGTGTCGCTCGACGTGTCGAAACGACACGCTAGCGTGCGACGCCCAGGGATAAAACGCCACGAAGCGCGGCGTTTTGAGTTGACCCATGCATTCAGTCAGTGTTCCCACGCGACGCGCGCGATATGTGGCATCCTTTTGCACCGTTGCGGCACGCAACGTGCTGCAGCGTCAGCACTACCATCATGATTTAAGGATTCTGTAATGAAGAAAATCGTTCTCGCTATCGCAGCAACCGTCGTCGCCCTGAGCGCGGTCGCTCCTGCTCAAGCTTATGAGCACCACCCCGTATGCCACAAGGTGCGCGTCCACCATCACTGGGAACGTCACTGCCACTAAGCGTTGCGCGGCGCCCACACGGCGCGCATCGGCAAGCCCCGCCATCCGCGGGGCTTTTTTTTTCGCCGCTGTGCTTCGAAGCGACGCGGACTCACGCCGCGCCTGAATGCGCTTCATGCTGACGAAAGCTGCAACGCTCTATACGTTCGGCGCGAAAGCCGCAGCATGCAATCACGGACACATGCTGTTACACCTTTGCGGTGTAAGCCGACGCGGCCGCGGCCTCGCGCAATGCGAAGCGCGGCGAGCCGCGTGGAGAAGATGAGATGAGTATCCGTGACGGCAGCGCCTTCAGATCGCCGCCGTCGAACTGTGTCCTTCAGGCTGCGCTCACGCGCGTCAATGCCGTCGTCACCAGCTCTTCCAGCAAAGGTTCGATCTTCGCGGCCAGGCTTTCGTCATACGCATACGGCATCTGTTCCTCCATATACGTAATCTGCGACAGCTCGAGTTGTACCGCATGCACGCCCTGCGACGGCTGCCCATACTCCCGCGTGATGTACCCGCCCTTGAAGCGCCCGTTGGCGATCGCGGAATAAGCGCCATGCCGCTCGACCACAGCGGCCAGCTCCTCGCCCAATCCCGCCACCGCGCTAGCGCCGTTCGACGTGCCGAAATTGAAATCCGGCAGACGTCCTTCGAAAAAACGCGGTACGTGCGAGCGAATCGAATGCGCTTCCCACAGCAGCACCTTGCCGTGCTTCGCCTTCAGCGCGGCGAGCTCGCCCACCAGCGCATCGTGATACGGTTTCCAGTAAGCGTCGCGCCGGCGCGCGACTTCGGCCTCGGTCGGCAGATGGCCTTCCAGATACAAGGACTCCTTGTCGAAGGTATCGACCGGCAGCAATCCGGTGGTGTCCTGCCCCGGATACAGGTTCGCACCGTCAGGCGGGCGGTTCAGGTCGATCACATAACGCGCGTACGTTGGCGCCAGGATCGACGCGCCCATGCGCTTCGCAAACGCATAGAGACGGTCGAGGTGCCAGTCGCAATCGTCGGTGCGCTGCGCGACCGGGGTCATGGTGGCGGCGATATCGGCGGGGATTTGCGTACCCAGATGCGGGATCGAAATCAGCAACGGCAGGCTTCCCTGATGCAGCGATAGAACCTGCGGAGCAGTTGCAGTAGACGAAGCAGTCATATCAGTCCGGAATCGATAAAAGTCGAAGGCTCAGCTTACTCGGATTGGGCGGCAATTCACGCGGGTATTTCGTTTCGGCGTGCGGCGTGTGGCGAGCACGCGTGGCGTGGCGTCGGCAACTTATCTGAGCAGATCGGCGAGCGCCTCGCGATAGCGGGCGTAAGCGCCCGCCTCGTCGCGATGGCGGCGGTTCTCGACGACCCTGTCGCCACCCGCATAGACGTCGCGAATGGGCGACTCGCCATGTTCGCAGAATACAACGCCCGAGAGCCACGCGTTCGGTGCATGCTCGGCGATGCTCGAATGATCGGCATCGAGCACCAGCCAGTCGGCACGGCGCCCTGCCTGCAATGCACCGACCGCACGCCCCGTGGCCTGCGCGCCGCCTTCCAGCGCGGCATCGAACAAACGGTCGGCCACGTACGTAGCGTGCGGCGAGGCGAGCACGTTGCGCTGCCGGCGCGTGAGGCGCTGGCCGTACTCGAGCAAACGCAATTCCGCCCGCCAGTCGACCCCGATATGACTATCCGAACCGACGCCGATGCGCCCTTGCGCGTCAAGATAGTCGTGCGCCGGAAAAATGCCGTCGCCGAGATTGGCTTCGGTGGTCAGACACAAACCGGCGACCGCGCCGCTCCTTGCGAGCGCCAGCGTTTCGTTCGCATCGACATGCGTGGCGTGTACGAGGCACCAGCGGCTATCGACGTCGAAGCGATCAAGCAGCCATTGCACCGGGCGGGCGCCTTCGGTTTCGAGGCAGGCGTCGACTTCGGCGGTTTGCTCGGCGATATGGATGTGAACCGGCGCGTTTTTATCGATGCCGTTCAGCAAGGCATGCAGAGAATCGGCCGACACCGCGCGCAATGAATGCGGTGCCACGCCATAACGCAATCTCGCGCTCTCGGGACGCGCCGCACGCAACGTGCCCAACAGATCGAGCAGACTCTCCGGCGAATTGATGAAGCGCTGCTGATCGTCACGCGGCGCGCGCGAACCGAAACCGCTGTACTGATACAGCACGGGCAGCATCGTCATGCCGATGCCGCTAGCCGAAGCCGCATCCACCACGCGCTGGGCCAGTTCTGCCTGGTTCGCATAGCGGCTGCCATCCGGCGTATGGTGCACGTAGTGAAATTCGCAGACCGACGTGTAGCCCGCCTTCAACATCTCGATGTACAGCCACTGCGCGACTGCAGCGAGCCCTTCCGGCGTGATCCGCGCGGCGAAGCGGTACATCAGGTCACGCCAGCTCCAGAAGTTATCCGTCGCATTCGCACGATACTCGGTCAGGCCGGCCATCGCGCGTTGAAACGCATGCGAGTGAAGATTCGGCATGCCAGGCAACACGGGACCCGCGGCTTTTTGCACGCCGTCGGGAACCGCCGCGGTATCGGGCGTGACGGACGTCAGCGTGCCGTTCGCGTCCCATTCCAGCAGCACATTGCGGCGCCAGCCATCGGGCAGATACGCGTGATCGGCGAATAGTGATTGTTTTGATTTCATCATCTCTCAGGCCCTAGCTCAAATCACGTCGCGTATAAACCGTCTCACCCGCGCGCACGACTTGCGCGCACAACGGACGCCCAATCCAGTAAGCCAGCTCGGCAAGTGTTTCCACCGACCACACCGCGAAGTCCGCCGCGCGCCCAACTTCGAGCGAACCGTGTCGATCCGCCTTGCCGAGCGCGCGTGCCGCATGCGAAGTCACGCCTTGCAGCACTTCGGGCACGGTCATGCGGAACAAGGTGGTCGCCATGTTCATCATCAGCAGCAGCGACGTGGTGGGCGACGTGCCGGGATTGCTGTCGGTGGAGATCGCGATCGGCATCTGGTAGCGCCGCAGAAGGTCCAGAGGCGGCAGTTGCGTCTCGCGGATGAAGTAGTACGCGCCCGGCAGCAGCACGGCGACGGTGCCGGACGCTTTCATGGCGGCAACGCCCGCTTCGTCGAGAAACTCAAGGTGATCGGCGGACAGCGCATGGTATCGCGCGGCCAAGGCCGTGCCGCCGCTGTTCGACAATTGCTCGGCGTGCATTTTCACCGGCAGTTTGTAGCGCTCCGCGGCCTGGAACACGCGTTCGCTTTGCGCCGGCGAAAAGCCGATACGCTCGCAAAATACGTCGACGGCGTCGACCAGACCTTCGTCGGCGAGCGTCGGCAGCATCGTGTTGCAGACTTCGTCGATGTACGCATCGGCTCTTCCCGCGAATTCCGGCGGCAACGCGTGTGCGCCGAGAAATGTCGTGTACACCGATACCGGATAGCGCTCGCCCAACCGACGCGCGACACGCAACATCTTGCGCTCGCTGGCGAGATCGAGGCCGTAGCCGGATTTGATTTCAATCGCCGTGACGCCTTCGGCGAGCAGCGGTTCGAGGCGCGCGGCCGATTGGCGGAACAGCGAGTCTTCGTCGGCGGCGCGCGTGGCGCGCACCGTTGAGACGATACCGCCGCCCTGCCGCGCGATTTCCTCGTAACTGACACCGGCGAGGCGCTGCGCGAATTCGTCCGCACGCTGCCCGCCGTACACCAGATGCGTATGGCAATCGACGAGACCCGGCGTCACCCATGCGCCGTGCAGGTCTTCACGCGGCCACCCGGCATAGCCAGCGGGTAAGTCGGATGCTGCGCCGAGCCACACGATCTTGCCGTTCTCAACGGCAAGCGCGGCATCGGGCAGCGTAGTTTGGGGATCGCCCTGGGGGCAAAGTTTCAGGTGATGCCAGACGGTTTGCTTCATCGCGTGCTCTTTGCAGCTCGTTGCGTGTCTGTGGTGATTCGCGGCGCGCTTCTACCGGACCATTGCCTGGCATGGGCGAGGCCCGTGCCGTAACTCAAGCGCGCGTGCGAATCGTCGTCATCGTTGCGCTTATCACGTGTAGCGGATGCTGATCGCGAGCAATGCGCCTGCGCCCTTGACCGTGCACGACAGCGCACGCGGCGCGTCGATACGCAGTGTGTCGTCGGCCTCGAGCACGTGCGTTTCGGCTTCGTCACCGAGCGCGACCGAAACCGAACCGCTCGCGCAGAACAACAGCACCACGTCGGCAGACAAGGTGCGGTGCGTCTCACCGCGCCACACTTCGGTTTCGCCCACCGCCGCGCCACGGCGCACCATCAGGTTGAAGTCGCGCGTGGCGCCGTCGACCAGACGTGCTCCGATTTGCGCTTCGCCCGCGAACCGCGCGATGTCGAGCGGCTGGGTCAACGCATGCGTCTTCACGACCTGCGCGCCGGCGTCTGTTTCATCGAGCAGCATGCCCGCTCCCGACAACAACGCCAACGTACGGTCGATACCCGCAAAACGCGAGAACGGTCCGGCTTGCGCCACGTCGGCAATGCTCACGCGCCACGTGAATGCATCGAGCCCCGCGCTTACCGGAAACGCCGCCACTTCACGCGTGACGCCGCCGCCGTTCTTCCACGGCGCCGCCACGAGATCGGCGCCGCGAATCAGCGTCGTGGTTGCCGTGGTATCCACAGGCGTGCTGTGAAGCGCCACGATCAACGGCCCAGCATCGGCAGATTGAGGCCGGCCTCACGCGCCGTTTCCTGCGCGAGTTCATAGCCCGCATCCGCGTGACGCATCACGCCGGTCGCCGGATCGTTGAACAGCACGCGGCCAAGGCGTTCCTTCGCGGCATCCGTGCCGTCAGCGACAATCACGACGCCCGAGTGCTGGCTAAAGCCCATGCCGACCCCGCCGCCATGATGCAGCGAGACCCACGACGCGCCGCCTGCCGTGTTCAGCAGTGCGTTGAGCAGCGGCCAGTCGCTGACTGCGTCCGAGCCGTCTTTCATCGATTCGGTTTCGCGATTCGGGCTGGCGACCGAACCCGTATCCAGGTGATCGCGGCCGATCACGATCGGCGCCTTCAGTTCGCCGTTCCGGACCATTTCGTTGAACGCCTGGCCCAGACGGTAACGATCCTTCACGCCGACCCAGCAGATGCGCGCCGGCAGGCCCTGGAACGCGATGCGTTCGCGCGCCATGTCGAGCCAGTTGTGCAGATGCGGATCGTCAGGAATCAGTTCCTTGACCTTGGCATCGGTCTTGTAGATGTCTTCCGGATCGCCCGACAGCGCGACCCAGCGGAACGGGCCCTTGCCTTCGCAGAACAACGGACGGATGTACGCCGGCACGAAGCCCGGGAAATCGAAGGCGTTTTCGACGCCCATTTCCAGCGCCATCTGACGAATGTTGTTGCCGTAGTCGAGCGTGGCCGCGCCGCGTTCCTGCAGCGTCAACATGGCCTGCACCTGCTTGGCCATCGACTGCTTGGCGGGCAGCACGATGCTGTCCGGCACGGTTTTCTGACGCTCGCGCCAGTCTTCGACACTCCAGCCTTGCGGCAGGTAGCCGTGAATCGGATCGTGCGCGCTGGTCTGATCGGTCACGCAATCCGGCGTGATGCCGCGCGTCACGCATTCGGCGAACACGTCCGCTGCGTTGCCCAGCAGGCCAATCGACACCGGCTTGCCGGCTTTCTTCGCTTCCTCGAGCATGGCGAGCGCTTCGTCGAGCGTCGCTGCTTTCCTGTCGACGTAGCGCGTCTTCAGACGGAAATCGATGCGCGTCTCGTCGCATTCCACCGCGATCATCGAGAAGCCGGCCATGGTCGCGGCCAGCGGTTGCGCACCGCCCATGCCGCCCAAACCGCCCGTCAGAATCCAGCGGCCCGAAGGGTCGCCGTTGAAATGCTGGTTCGCCACCGAGAAGAACGTCTCGTAGGTGCCTTGCACGATGCCCTGACTGCCGATATAGATCCAGCTGCCCGCCGTCATCTGGCCGTACATCATCAGGCCCTTGCGATCGAGTTCGTGGAAATGTTCCCACGTCGCCCAATGCGGCACCAGGTTCGAATTCGCCAGCAGCACGCGCGGAGCGTCCGCATGCGTGCGAAACACGCCGACCGGCTTGCCCGATTGAATCAGGAGCGTCTCGTTCTCTTCGAGGTCTTTCAACGACGTGAGAATCTGATCGAAGCAATCCCAATTACGCGCGGCACGGCCAATGCCGCCGTACACGACGAGAGCGTGCGGGTGCTCGGCGACTTCCGGGTCCAGATTGTTCTGGATCATCCGGTACGCGGCTTCCGCGATCCAGGTCTTGCAGGTCTTTTCCGCGCCGCGCGGTGCGCGGATCGTGCGGGTCGGGTCCAGACGCGGGTCGATATGTTTCGGGTTGTTCATGGTGGCCCTCGGAATGCGTGAAAATGTTCGGGAAGAATGCGGGAAATGGGTCGATAAATGCGGCGAAATCAGAAATGGCCGGTGAAGCGATAGCGGCTGCCGGGATGCCAGAGATTCGCGACCGAAGCGACCTGGCTTTGCGACCACGTGCGCCGATGCAACACGAGGCACGGTTCGAGTTCATCCATGGTCAGCAGCTCGCGGGTATCCGCATCCGCCGCCAACGCTTCGATGCGGTACTCGACGCGCTGCAGCGGCGCCACGCGCACCAGATACTGATTCGGCGTGGTGTTCGTGAAGTCCTGCAACGCGTACTCGGGCGCGACCGCCGGGTTGACCCAACGCTCTTCGAGCTGCACCGGTTCGTCGTTTTCGAAATGCAGCACGCGCGAATGAAACACCGGACTGCCCGCGCTCATCTGCATTTCCTCGGCAAGCGCCTCGTCGGCGATGCTCGCGCCGATGTGCAGCACCTTCGCCTGATAGCGATGACCGCGCGCGACAATTTCGTCGGAGATGCTGCGGATCGCCACCAGCGTCGATTCGTACTTGGGCCGGGCCACGAACGTGCCCGAACCCTGCACCCGCGTGAGAACCTGCTCCGAGGTCAACTCGCGCAACGCGCGGTTGACCGTCATGCGCGCGACGTTGAATTCGCGTGCGAGCTCGTTTTCGGAGGGCACCTGGTCGCCTTCAGCCCATTCGCCCGCATGGATGCGGCCGAGGATGAAGTCCTTGATGCCCTGATAGGCCGGTGCGTTCATTGGCTGGTTCTGCCTGGCTGCGTGCTTACTGTTCGGAGGCGAACGAGAACGGGCTCAGCTTCGCGATCGTGCCGTTCTGCACGAGACGCGTGACTGCCGCGATGTCCGGTGCAAAGTAGTGATCGAGTTCGTAGTGCGCGACGTCCTTGCGCACTGCGTCCATCACTTTCTGCAGGCTCGGGCTGGTCTTGTGCGGTGCGCGCAGATCGACGCCTTGCGCCGCCGCGAGCAACTCGATCGACAGGATATTCGCGACGTTCTCGGCGATGTCGCCGAGCTTGCGCGCAGCGAACGTGGCCATCGACACGTGGTCTTCCTGGTTCGCGGAAGTGGGCAGCGAATCGACCGAAGCCGGATGCGCGAGCGTCTTGTTCTCGGAGGCGAGTGCCGCGGCCGTCACGTGAGCAATCATGAAACCCGAATTCACGCCACCGTCGCGCACGAGGAACGGCGGCAGACCCGACAGCGTCGCATCGATCAGCAGCGCGATACGGCGTTCAGCCAGCGCGCCGATTTCAGCGGCGGCGAGCGCGAGGTTGTCGGCCGCGAAGGCAACCGGCTCGGCATGGAAATTACCGCCCGACAGCACTTCGCCCGTGTCCGGGAAAATCAGCGGATTGTCGGAAACGGCGTTCGCTTCGATCAGCAGCACTTCGGCTGCGTGACGCATCTGGTCCAGGCACGCGCCCATCACCTGCGGCTGGCAGCGCAGGCTGTACGGGTCCTGCACCTTGTCGCAATCGGCGTGCGAAACATTGATCGCCGAGCCTTGCAGCAGCGAACGGTAGGCCGTTGCCGCGTCGATCTGGCCTTGATGGCCGCGCAATTCGTGAATGCGCGCGTCGAACGGCTTGACCGAACCCGCCGCTGCGTCCACCGACAACGCGCCTGCCACCAGCCCGGTGCGGTACAGGTCTTCGATCGCGAACATGTTGTAGAGCGCGAGCGCGGTCGACGCCTGCGTGCCGTTCAGCAGCGCGAGACCTTCCTTCGCCTGCAGCGTGAGCGGCTTGAGGCCGACCAGCGCGAGGCCCTCGGTGGCCGGCATGCGCTCGCCCTTCGCCAGCACTTCGCCGACGCCGAGCAAGGTCGCCGACATATGCGCGAGCGGCGCGAGGTCGCCCGATGCGCCGACCGAACCCTTAACCGGAATCACCGGCAGCACGTCGGCGTTGTACAGCGTGATCAGCGCTTCCATCACTTCGCGGCGGATACCCGAGTGACCGCGGCCGAGGCTCGACAGCTTCAGCGCGATCAGCAGGCGCACCACCGGACGCGACATCGGCTCACCCACGCCGACCGCGTGCGACAGCACCAGATTGCGTTGCAGCAGTTCGAGCTGGTCATGAGGGATGTGCGTGCTGGCGAGACGCCCGAAACCCGTGTTGATGCCATACGCCGGTTCGCCCTTGGCGGCGATATCGGCGACGGCCTTGGCGCAGGCGTCGATGGCGGCGTGGCTGGCCGGATCGAGTTGCAGCGCGACGTGTTCGCGTGCGATCTGGCGCAGTTGCGGGAGGGTCAGATAGCCGGGCTTCAGAATCATCATGGTGTTGTCCTGTCTTGTCTATACAATTTGAGAGAAGTCTAGCGTCGCCGCCTTGTATATACAACCTGTTTTTGCAGCTTCAGACCTAGGGGTTTCCATTAGGGCTGGATGTGAGCGGCATGGATGCCGCATCGGCCGGGCTTTCGGACGCCTGGGCAAACGCGCCGGACTCGGCCGTCCCGCGGATCAACTTGTATATACACGTCAAAAATAGGCGGCGGCAAGCGGACAAAAAGATTCACCGCGGCAGCCTGCGCAGTTGGACCGGTTCGTGTGTCTTTGCTGAGTTATAGGCGAGCCCGCCGAGGGTGCAAAAAAGCCTGCGTACTCACAGGCGCCGTGGGGTTTGTTCAGCATGTGACTGGCGAAGTACTGGTCTGAGCCCCACCCCCGCTGCCCCGTCCCGAGACAGCCAACTGGCGCAATGTCTCGCCGCACAATACGCCGCTCACCGTCGGCGAACGTCTTGATTGTTGATTAAAAATCAAGATTGATTTGAGACTAATACGCTTTTTGCGAGAATCAAGACGGCGGATACTGCGTGTATTGCATCGTGTTTCCGGTGTTTCCACCAAGGAGAACGTCTTGAAGATTTTCATTACTGGCGCAAGCGGCTTTATCGGCGGTTCGATCGCGGCGCATCTCGTGCGCGCCGGCCATCAGGTGCGCGGCCTGATCCGCAAGCCCGAGCACAGCGCTGAGTTGCAACGCCTCGGTATCGAACCCGTCATCGGCACGCTCGACGAGCGCGAACTGCTGATCGCCGAAGCGCAAGCCGCCGACGCGGTCATCAACGCCGCGAGCAGCGACCACGAGGGCGCGGTGAAAGCGCTGATCGACGGTCTCGCCGGCTCCGGCAAACCGTTTCTGCACACGAGCGGCTCGAGCATCGTCGGCGATGCGTCGGGCGGCGAGGCCGGCGAGGCGCGCATCTATCACGAGGACGCCCTGCCCCAGCCCACCGCGGATAAAGCGGCGCGCGTCGCCATCGATCAACTCGTGCTCGATGCCGCCCAGCAGAACATTCGCTCGGCGGTGCTATGCAACACGCTGATCTACGGTCACGGCGCCGTGCCGGGCAGTGCGAGCGTGCAGTTGCCGCGGCTCGTGCGTCAGGCGCAAAAGAGCGGCGTGGTGCGGCATGTGGGCAGCGGCGGCAATATCTGGTCGAACGTGCATATCGACGACGTCGCCGAACTCTATCGCCTCGCATTGGAGAAAACGCCGGCGGGCACCTTCTACTTCGTCGAAAGCGGTGAAGCGGCGTTTCGCGACATGAGCGCGGCAATCGCGCACGTGATGAAACTCGGCGAGCCGCAAGACTGGCCGCTCGACGCGGCACAACAGGAATGGGGCTACGAAATGGCGTCGTACGGACTCGGATCGAACAGCCGCGTGCGCGGTGAGCGCGCACGCAAGCTGCTTGGCTGGCAGCCGAAACGCAGTTCGGTGATCGACTGGATCGAGCACGACATGGTTTGATGTGATGTCGCGCCGAGGGCTCGCTCCAGGGCGTAAGCAGTGTAAGCCTGGGTGTTGCGAATCCGTAAGCTCACCTCGCTAGAATCCGGCCCACGTTATAGCGCAATTCGACGTTACGAGTCGCGCGTGAGCCCGGATTTTATCGATGACTTTGGCGCTGAATTTCTACTGGCTGACCAACCTGTTGGCGATTCTGTTCGTCGTGGCGTGCCTCTACGATGCACGCTACGACGAGTACGGTACGTTGACGCTGGCAGCGGCCGCGATGAGTCTTGTCGTGATGGCGATCGAGGTGTTCCTCAAGCCCGCTTTCGACATGGCACTCTGAACTCGACGCTGCGCAATGCAGCGCCATTCGTTTTAACTCGCGCTTAGCCGCTGACCGATAGACTGACCGACACGCCGACGGATCACCGCGAGCGCAAGCGCGAGCGGCTAAATCAAACCGCGACTTCGGGCGGCGCCTGGCGGAAACAGCGCGTGATCCAGCCGAGATAGCACAAACCCAGCACGAACCACACCGCGCCGAGCACCAGTGCGGTTTTCTCGAGGCTCACCAGCAGCCAGATATCCGCAATCGCACCGGCCAGCGGAAACAGCAGGCCGCCGATTACGCCCATTGCATTCGCACTGCCCTTCGCGTTGAAGAACTGGCGGATCACACACAGATTGACCGCGGTGAACGCGAGAAACGCGCCAAAGTTGATGAACGAGGTCGACGTCGCCACATCGAGCTTCAGCGCGACCAGACCGATTGCACCCGCGATTGCGATATTCAGTGCCGGCGTCTTGAACTTCGGATGCACGAAACCGAAGATGCGTTTGGGTAATACTTCATCGCGTCCCATCGCATACAGCAAACGCCCCACGCTTGCCTGCGCCGAAATGCCCGAAGCGAACTGCGCCAGAATCAGGCCGGCCAGAAACACTGTGACGAAGATATCGCCACCCACTTTGCGCGCGACTTCGAAAGCGGCCGAGTCCGGGTCCTTGAACACCGCACCCGGGTGCGCAAGCTGCACCGTGTAGGCGGCAATCACGAAGATCGCGCCGCCGATCAATGCGATCAGCACGATCGCGCGCGGCATGGTCTTCTCCGGGGCGATGGTTTCTTCGGTCAACGTCGACACCGCATCGAAGCCAAGATACGAATAGGCGGCAATCGCGGCGCCGGCCATCGTCGCGGAGAGCGGCACATGCGGCTTGAAGAACGGCTCGGCCGAAATCAGGCCGCCGGGGCCCACCGCGGCAGTCACATAGTGGCAGCACAGCACGACGAACAACGCGACGATCGCGAGTTGCACGACCATCAGCACGATGTTGAAACGGTTCGCGAGCTCAATGCCGAGGATGTTCAGCGCACTCGTCAGCACAATGAACGCGACAATCCAGATCCAGCCCGGGATGTGCGGAAACGCGGCGCTGAGATACGCCGCGCCGATCAGCCAGATCACCATCGGCAGGAAAAAATAATCGAGCAAGGTGGCCCAGCCGATCATGAATCCCAGATGCGGATTAAAGGTTTTGCGCGTGTACGTATAAGCCGAACCCGCCACCGGGAAAAGCCGCGCGAGCTTGCCGTAACTGAGCGCGGTAAACACGATCGCAATCAGGGCGATCAGATACGCGAGCGCGGCGGTATCGTTGCTGGCGCTCGCCAGCACACCATAGGTGCCGTAGACGATCAGCGGCGCCATATAGGCGAGGCCGAACAGCAGGACTGAAGGCAGCCCGAGGGTGCGCTTCAGGCGCGCGGCTTCGGGCGCGGCAGATGCGCCGGGGCGCTCGGTGGGCGATGTCGGGGTCATGCGGTGTCTCCTCTTGCGAATGGGCGAGCGTCGCCGGAGGCGGCGTTGAACGCGCCCCGGTCGAGCCTTGTCGATCAGATCTGCTGGATGCGCGTATGCCGCGCCGATGCTTGTTTGCCTGATGCGGTGCGCTCAGGTGACTGGTAAGTGCCCGGTGGGTGCCCGGTGAGTGCCTGGCAGGTGCTGAATTGCGCTTATGTGCGCCTGCAGGCACTTCTCGCGCGTGTCTTGGCGCACGCTAGCGCGCGCGGATCACACGCGCACGCTGCCCGTGCTCGCCGTCCAGCGTCGCGAGGTCGAGCAAAATGCGCGCGTCATGCAGGTAGCGATAGTGCTCGCGCGCGCCTTCGAGACGCGCGGGGTCGAGCGTGGCGCGCAGGACCGTTTCTTCGTGCGCGGCGTCGCATACCACCTCGCCGAACGGATCGATCAACGCCGATTCGCCGGGGAACGTGAGGTCGTCGTCGCCTGAACCGATGCGATTCACGAGCGCCGCGAACATCTGATTCTCCATCGCGCGCGCCACGATCGCCCGGCGATGCACCGGCCCGAACGGGTCCATATTGCCGTTCGTCACGATCAACAGATCGGCGCCGAGCGAGGCGACGGCGCGCGCCGTTTCCGGAAATTCGATGTCGTAGCAGATCAGCAGGCCGACGGTCAGGCCCTTGAAACTGCACACTTCGTAACGGTCGCCCGGTTCGAATACCCCGACGTCCGACGCCCACAGATGCGTCTTGCGATAGCGCAGCGCGATCTCGCCGCGTTCGTCGACCAGCACCGTGGTGTTGAAAAAGCGTTTGCCGTCACGTTCGGCGAGACCCACCGCCACCGCGACGCCCGCTTCGCGCGCCGCGTTGCGGACGGCGGTGAGCGACGGCCCGTCGATCGGTTCGGCCATGTCGGCGATGGTGTCGCGCGTCGGAAAGCCCGACAGCGTGGTCTCCGGAAACACGATCAGATCGGTGCCGGCCGCACGTTGGCCGATGGTTTGCAGCACGCGTTGCACGTTTGCGCCGCCTACGCCCGTCGCGCCATCGACGATCGGGATCTGTGCTAATTCGAGTTGAAGCATTCTGTCTCCTGTGTCGACCAGAGTTGGCGCTTCAGCGCTTACTCTGGTCCCATGCAAAGCTGTCGACCAGAGTTGGCGCTTTAGCTGTCGACTAGAGTCGGCGCTTCAGCGCCTACTCTAGTCCCATGCAGAGCTCTTACTCTGGTCCCATGCAAAGCTGTCGGCTGGAGTTGGCGCTTTAGCGCTTACTCCAGTCCCATGCAAAATGGTTACGGTCCCTGCCGGTTTGCTTCGCGCTGAATAGCGGCTATCGTCAGGCCGCCCGTGTTTTCAGCTTGGGCCTATTATTACCAGACATATTTTTGTTCGTAATCACCCGGCTGGGTTACCCTCAACGGAGCACGCATGGAACTTGAATGGCGCGACCTGGCCTTTCATCGCGAGATCGGCGCGGTTATCGAAGCGCTCGACAGCGCGCAATTCTGGACTCGCCTCACACGCGCGCTCGAACGTTATGTCGCATTCGACAACTGGGTCGCCCTGCGCTTCACAACTGGCATGGCGCCGCTCGTCTGCGCCGAATCGCCTACGCCGGACGGCGCGGTGGATTCAATGTTCCAGGACTACCTCGCCGCGCTGTATCAGCTCGACCCGTTCTATCTCGCCGCGACCGGAAAGCCGGCATCGGGCTTCGTCACGCTTGCGGACGTCGCGCCCGACAACTTCTCGATGACCGATTACTACCAGCGTTACTTCAGGAAAAACATCGTCGGCGACGAGGTGCATTTCAACTACATGATCGACGCGAGGCATACGCTGGCGTTCTCGCTGGGCGCAACGCATCGCTATGGCGAGCGCGACCTGGCCGTGCTCGCGCTCTGCGCGCCATGGGTGATCGCGCTGCTGCGCCAGCGCCTGCCGTATGAAGTGTTCGACGCGCCGCAGCCACTCTCGGGCGAAGTGACGACGCAAACGGGGATGCAAACGGGGACGCAAGCAGCGACGCAAACCACGACCGCAGCAACGGCACAAACCGACGCCCCGACCTATGCCGCGCGCTTCGAGCAGGTATCGTTGGAAAGCGGCCGCTCGCCCCTCACCGCGCGCGAAGTCGAAGTGGCGATGCTGACCTTGAGCGGATTTTCAACGCGCGCCATCGCGGAGAAACTGGCGATCTCGTTCGAAACGGTGCGCGCACACAAGAAGCACATCTATACGAAGCTCAACATCAATTCGCAGTCGGAATTGTTCGCACTGTTTTATGAAGCGGGACGCAAAGGGGCATGACGTCCCGCATATTTTCTGTCAGCGCGGGTTCCCGGCGCGGGGCCCACATGTCACGAGCGTCATAAGCGTCATGGGCATCACGGGCATCACGAGCATCACGAGCATCACGAGCATCACGAGCCGCATGCAGCACACCCGCTCACTTTCTCTTCGTAGCGATCGTGATGTTTGAGCCATTCGCCCATATTCTTTTTCTCGTTGCGGCCTTTCGGCGTGACGTCGAAATGCGCGTACGCGCTGATGAACTGTTCGCCGCCGCGTCCGTAGGTGGAGTACGTGTGATAGACGTCGCCCGCCTCGTCCTTGTAGAACACACTGTGACCGGGTAGTTCGTCGATGCCGACATCCTGCTCGGTGAAGTTGTAGAACGCCTTCTTGCTCGCGACCTCCTCCGGCGTGAACGACACGTGATAGTCGAAATTGAAATCGCTCTCATTCGACGACACCCACGGGAACGTCCAGCCCATACGCTCCTTGAAGGCCTCGATCTTCGCGAGCGGCCCGCGCGAAACCGCCACGTACGATACATCGTGATGTTCGAGATGCGTCAGGATGCCGTTCATGTGATCCGACAGGAACGAGCAGCCGAAGCAGCCCTCCTTCCAATCCGGGCCAAACATGAAGTGATAGACGATCAACTGACTGCGGCCGCCGAACAGATCGGCGAGCGTCTTGCGGCCTTGCGGCGTCTCGAACGCATAGGTCTTGTCGATCTTCACCCACGGCAGTTCGCGACGCTTGCGGGCAAGTTCATCGCCGGCCCGCATGTACGCTTTCTCTTCCACCAATAGCGCCTTGCTGGCGGCCAGCCATTCTTCTCTAGTGCCGATGCGGTGTTGCGGGTCCATGTGCGTCTCCTTGTCTGCGTCGTACAGGTTCGGGATAGAGCTAAATCAGGCGGAGCAGTGTTCCAGCGCATTAAGCCCATGGCACCAGCCAGACTGATGCACGTCGCGCGTTGCTTCGCCGGTGAACTGTTCTTGAATGAGCGTCAACAGCGTGCCGTTACCGTCCCGGCGTGGAAGACTTGGGCGGGCGTGTCGGCGGGGTGCCGCTGGACGGTGAGGCCGGACTTGCTGGACATGGGGTTTCCTCTTCAACGAAAGCCGCCAGACGATCGAGCGATCCGGACCAGAACCGCTGATACCGGGTGAGCCACTCCATGGCTTCCTCCATCGGTCCGGCGGACAGGCGGCACGCTACGGTGCGGCCGGTTTTGCTGCGCGTGATGAGACCCGCCTCGGACAATACGTCGAGGTGTTTCATCACTGCGGGCAACGACATCGCAAACGGCTCGGCGAGTTCGCTGACCGACAGGTCGCTCAGTTCGGACAGACGCGCGAGCAACGCACGCCGCGTCGGATCGGACAGCGCGGCGAAGGTGCGATCGAGTAACGTTTCATTAAACTTAACCATGAGGTTAAGTATAGAAACACACGTGAGGATGTCAAGCACAGGTGCGTGCTTTTTTCTGAGCGCGCGGTGCGCGAGATGAAAGAGGCGAAGGGAGCGCTACAAAAAAGATACGCGGCGGGTCACAGATAAAGCCCTGCAACACGCCGCGTCAAGGTGGAGAACAACCGACTACACGTTCGAGCGAAACGGCGCGGAAAAACCGCCCTGCTCTCGCGTTACTGCAAAACTGCGTATGCGTAATGCGGCGTCGTGCGGAGCAATCAGATCGCCCAACCGCCGAGATAGAAGCCGACCAGCACGACAGCGATGACAACCGTGCCCACGTTCAGCTTGCGATACTCGCCGCTCACCACGCGGCCAATCACCAGCGTTGCGAAGCCGAGCATGATGCCCGTCACGATGTTGGCGGTCAGCACGATGAACACGGCGCACATCAGGCCCGACATCGCGTCGACCATGTCGTCCATGTGCAGCTTGCTCACGTTCGAGAGCATCATCAGACCGACGTACATCAGCGCAGGTGCCGTTGCATACGACGGCACGAGACTCGCCAACGGCGAGAAGAACATCACCACCAGGAACAGCAGACCGACCACAGCCGCCGCCATCCCCGTCTTCGCGCCGGCTGCAACGCCGACCGTCGATTCGATGTAGGCAGCCGCCGGTGCACCACCGAGCAGGCCCGAGAAAATCGAGCTCAGCGAATCCGCCGTCAACGCACGGCCACCGTTGATGATGCGACCGTTTTCGTCGAGCTGGCCGGCCTGGCCCGCAACGGCGCGAATCGTGCCGGTTGCGTCGAACACGGCGGTCATCACGAGTGCCAGCACGCTAGGCAGAACCGCCATCGACAGCGCGCCCTTGATATCCATCGCGCCGATCAGCGAAGCATGGCCCGGTGCGCTCAGCGCAGGCAGTGCGAACACGCCATGAAACACCACCGTCGGATCGATCACGAGCGCGATCCCGGAGATCGCGACGATCACGATCAGGATCGAACCCGGCACGCGACGGCGCACCAGACCGAAGATCGCGGCCAGTCCCGCCACCGACATGATCGCCGGCAACGCCGTGATATTGCCGAGCGCGACCGGCAGACCAGCGCCCGGATTCTTGACGACCAGACCCACGTCATTCGCGGCGATCAGCAGCAGGAACAGGCCAATGCCGATACCCGTACCGTGCGCGATGCCGGTGGGCAGATTGCGCAGAATCCACGAACGTACGCCCGTCACCGAGATACCGGTGAAGACCACACCCATCAGAAACACCGCGCCGAGCGCGACGTTCGGATGCAGACCTTTGCCGAGCACGAGACCGAACGCGGTGAACGCAGTCAGCGAAATCGCGCAACCGATCGCGATCGGCAGACGCGCCCATACGCCCATCAGCAGCGAGCCGAAGGCGGTAGTCAGGCACACGGCGACGAATACCGCGCTGGTATCGAAGCCCGCTTTACCGAACATGCCGGGCACGACGAACACGGAGTAGACCATCGCGAGGAAGGTCGTGATGCCCGCGACGATTTCCGTACGCTGCGAACTGCCGCGTGAAGAGATTTCGAAGTAGCGGTCGAGAAAGCCCTTTCCGTCGAATGATTCGGCGCCGACTTCGGAAATCGGTTGGGCGTGGGGTTCCATCATGATGAGTGCCTCCTTTATCAGCGTGCTGAAACGGCCCGTTTTCCGGCCGCCATCAGGTTCGTCTCGTTGCGTTGATCTATTGTGGTGTGGCAAGGTTTGAACGTCGGCTTGCGATGCGTCCGGACAACCCGCATGCTCCGTTCTTGTTTTGCTGTCTCGAAATGTAGGGCAACACAAATATATCTCCCATCGCATGGATGGCATGCCCGACATGTCACGATCCTTATATCGTTTAAGGGACGGCAAATCGTGGGTACGTTCCGCGCGTTTACACCTACGGTTTGTCATGAAGTTGTGAAAGAGTTTTAGGGGTCCGGATTGAGAAAACCGGCGATAAACCGGCGTTCATAACGCTCGATGAACGCTCGACAATTGCTCGATGAACGCGCAACGCGGCATGAGCCGGACCCTGGCCGCACCTGTCAAAAAGCCTGCAAAACCGGGCCGCCCCGGCGCCGCGGGTTACACTCTGGCCCTTACCTGACTTAATTGCGTGACGTAAAGCGGCGCTCCACAGCGCCCGTACGCATTGGCCCATGGAGTCCTTCTTGATGAGCGGCGGTTTTTCGCGTCCTGCCTGGCGTCTTCTGATTCTTGCTGTGTTCGCGCTGTTCGCACTGTCCGGTTGCGGCCTGCTGTGGGGCCCCCAGCAGGCGCCGATTGTCGATGCCACGGTGATGCCCGTCGAGCCCGCGAGCGCCCCTGTGGCCGCCTCTGCGCCGGAACCCGTCGAGACTGAGGCGGCCGAGCCCGAACAGCCGAAGAAACCGAAGAAGCCGGTTATCAAGCCGCGCAAGGTCGAACCCCCGCCGCCGGTCGTCACGCCTGCGCCGCCGCCCCCTGCGCCCGCGCCGCTGATCGTGCTGCGCACGATCGAGCGTAGCGACGCGCGCACCTTGCTCGATAGCGAAGTGCAGAAACCCGACGGCAAGGTGGTGGGCCGCGCGGTCGATCTGATCGCGGATGCGAACGGCAAGCCGCGCGAGATGGTGGTCAATCTGCAGGGTTTCCTCGGCGTCGGCGACCGCAAGGTCAATTTCCCGTGGAGCGCGTTCCACTTCACGCCCACCGCGAAGGCCGCGCCGATCACGCTCACCGCGGGGGCCGTACCGGCTCCCGCCGTGAAATCCACCACCTTGCAATTGCCGCTGATCGACGCCGATGTCGAGCGTTCGAACGGCGCCAAGGTCGGCCGCGTGATCGATGTGCTGATCGACGCCAACGCGCAACCCCAGGCGGTCGTGCTCGACGTCAACGGCATGGTCAGCACCGAGCGGCGCACGATTGCCGCCAACTGGTCGGCGCTGCGCTTCGTCACGAAAGACAAGGAGCTGCATCCGCTGATCGATTTGAGCGACGCGCAGATCAACGCGACGCCGCCGTACGCCAGCGGCAAACCGGTCCGCGCGGTGTCCCCGGCGCCCCCTCCGGCGCCTGCGCCTGCTGCCCCTGCTGCTGCGGCTTCCGCCGCACCGGCTAATGTCACTGCGAGTTCCAACGCAAGGGCGGCCCGATGATAGGCCGTACTTTGGTTACCACGCGCAGCCTGCGTGCACTCGATTGGCTGAATTTCTTCGTCGCCAACGTGCAGACGGGCTTCGGGCCGTTCATCGCCTCGTACCTCGCCTCGCACAAATGGACCCAGGGCGAGATCGGCATGGCGCTGTCCGTCGGCACCATTAGTGCGATGGTGAGCCAGGTGCCGGGCGGCGCCGCTGTCGACGCGTTGCGCAACAAGAAAGGCGCGGCCGCATGGGCGATCGCCGCGATCATTCTCAGCGCGGTGCTGCTGGCCACGAGCCCGACGGTGCTCCCCGTGATCGCCGCCGAGGTGTTCCACGGCTTTGCCAGTTGCATGCTGACGCCGGCATTGGCCGCGATCTCGTTTGCTCTCGTGGGGCGCGCGAATCTGGGCGACCGGTTGGGACGCAATGCGCGCTGGGCATCGATCGGCAGTGCCGTCGCGGCTGGGTTGATGGGGATCTTCGGCGAATACTATTCGCCCCGTGCGGTGTTCTGGCTGACCGCGGCGCTCGCCGTGCCGGCGTTGTTTGCGCTGACGATGATTCAGCGTACCGATACGATCGAGCTGCCCAAAGCCGGACCGACGCCGGAGCAGATCGAACGGCGCGAGAGTTTGCGCGAGTTGTTGCGTGACAAGCGGATGCTGCTGTTTGCGGCTTGTATTGTGCTGTTCCACCTGTCGAATGCCGCGATGCTGAACCTCGCCGCTGGCGAAGTGACGGCCGGCATGGGCGACAACGTGCAGCTCGTGATTGCCGCGTGCATTATCGTGCCGCAGGCGATTGTGGCGATGATGTCGCCATGGGTTGGGCGCTCTGCCGAGCGATGGGGACGCCGGCCGATTCTGCTGCTGGGGTTTTCGGCGTTGCCGATACGGGCGTTGTTGTTTGCTGGAATCAGCAGCCCTTACTTGCTGGTGCCGGTGCAGATGCTGGACGGCCTGAGCGCTGCGGTGTTCGGCGTGATGCTGCCGTTGATTGCCGCCGATGTTGCCGGCGGGAAGGGGCGGTATAACCTGTGTATCGGATTGTTTGGGTTGGCTGCCGGGATTGGGGCTACTTTGAGTACGACAATTGCTGGGTTTGTGGCGGATCATTTTGGTAATGCTGTGAGCTTTTTTGGACTTGCTGCGGCGGGCGCGATGGCTGTTTTGCTGGTGTGGGCGGCGATGCCCGAAACGCGGGAGGCAGTGGTTGCTGGGGAGGCTGCGCCTTTGGGGGATGGGAAGTCGGCTGTCAGATAAGGTGTCTTTTTTGCCTGCGCGGCGCTTTGGGTGTGGTTTTGTGGTTTTGGCCTTTTCTTCATCTGTTTGCCTGCGCGGCGCTTTGGTTGTGGTTTCGTGACGTTGGCCTTTCCTTGATTTGCTAGTGGTCTATTAGCGTTGCCCCTGTGCGGGGCGGCATTTACTCTTTGGCCTTTCCTTGATTTGCTATTGGTCTATTAGTGTTGCCCCTGTGCGGGGCGGCACTTACTTTCTTTGCCGCCGCAAAGAAAGATAAGCAAAGAAAGCGGCTCACACCGCCAGCTTATAAGTGGGTCCCCCGCACAGTTGCGGTAGTGGTGCATCTGGAATCCGTGTTCTCGCACACTCCGCGTTAGCGACACAGCGCTCATTCGCTCCCACTCCGCACCGCGTGCGTCGCGGATGGGTCTGCCAGGGAAACCCTCGGCTTCGGTTGAGCTCGGTGGGGGCCATCGGCTTCGCCTCGGCGAGATGCTCCCGCACTCATTGGCGAACCCCACTTGGAATGAAATGGCGATGCACTGCATACGTTGAAGCGCGCGCAATTGTGCCCGCCGCGTCGATGCAGCGACTAGCCAGGGAACTGGGTAGACCGTGGGAGCGAACGCTTGAAATGTCGATGCGTTGCATTCATGGCAAGGCCACAGCCTTACCAGCGGCCGCGATGCAACGACGAGTCAAGGACCCTCACAAACCGCGCGAGCACCAAGTGGTTTTATGAAGAACCGTTCGGCGCGCGCAGCGCCGCCGGAAGTATGACGCCCTTGTCACTAGCGCCGAATGTGCGAGAGCACAGATTCCAGATGCACCACTACCGCGGCTGTGCGGGGGACCCACTTATGAGCTGGCGGGGTGAGCCGCTTTCTTTGCTTATCTTTCTTTGCGGCGGCAAAGAAAGTAAGTGCCGCCCCGCACAGGGGCAACACTAATAAACCACTAACACAGCAAGGAAAGGCCAAAGCCACAAGCAAACAACCAAAGCGCCGCGCAGGCAAAAAAAACCACCTCAATCAATAGCCCTTCCAGCAGTCTCCCGCATAAACGGCAACGGCAACAACGACACAACCCCACACCCGATCAGATACCACGCCGGAGCCAGATGGCTCCCAGTAATCTGAATCAGCCAGGTAGCAAAAAACTGCGCAAACCCGCCAAAAATAGACACACCTAAACAATAAACAATCGACATCCCGGTAGCGCGAATCGCGCGAGGAAACAACTCGGGCAGCATGACGATATTGGGCACAGCCGTAAAAGCGACCAACACCGCCAGCACAGCAACAACAGACAGCAAAACCGGCACCGTGGGCGAAGCATTAATCATCATGAACGCCGGATACACGGCAACAATCAGCATCACCCGCGAAATCCACAACACACGCTTACGCCCCACACGATCGGACAACGCCCCCGCAAAAGGCGAGCAGATCACCGTCACGATCGCCGCAGTCCACGCGGCCCACAGCGCCGACGACATCGGCAAATGCAAAATCTGAATCGCGTACGTCGACAGATAAAACAGCACGATGTAGTTCGCCGCCGTGCCGCCAATCGTCGTCAACACACCCGTCGTAATCACGCGCGAATGCTCGCGAAACAGCTTGCGAACCGGCTGCGCATCAGGTGCCTGCGCCGCCGAAGCCGCGCCGTCTTCCACGCCCGGCAACGTCTCGTCCAGATGCCGCCGGATGTAAATACCAATCGGCCCCATCGCCATGCCGATCACAAACGGCACGCGCCAGCCCCAGCTCTCCAGCGCGGCAGTGGACAGCGCCGCCGCCAACGCAACACCCAGCAGCGAGCCGCAGACGGTATTCAAGCCCTGACTCACGAATTGCCAGCTTCCGTAGAAGCCACGCGTCTTGTCGCTGCCATACTCGAGCAGCAACGATGTCGATGCACCAATCTCGCCGCCCAGCGCGAACCCCTGAATCAGGCGCGCCAGAATCACCAGCAAGGGCGCGGCAACGCCAATCATTGCGTACGTCGGCGCGAACGCAATGATCGCCGAGCCAAGCGTCATCAGCCACAACGTGAGACTCATCGCGGCCTTGCGTCCGGCGCGATCGGCATACGCGCCGAGCACGATGCCGCCCACCGGCCGCATGATGAAACCAACCCCGAAGGTGCCGACCGCCAGCATCAGTTGCGCAAGCTGCCCCTCCACCGGGAAATACAGCTTGCCGATGATCGTCGCGAAGAAACTGTAAATCGTGAAATCGAAAAACTCGAGACCGTTGCCAAGCGTGATCGCGGCAATCGCTTTGGCGTGGCTCGTGCGTTTGGCGGGCTGCAGGGCCGACGCGTCGGCGAGATTGAGCGCCTCGGCACCTGCGGTTTGCGGTGTAGCGGGATAGTCCATCTGTGTCTCCATGTGTCGCCTGCCGATGCGCGGCTCTACGGCCGCTTTTGCAAATAGCCGGCCAGCCTCAGACGAGGAAGGTCTGCGCGAGGCGCACCCAGTAGGCCGCGCCGGTAGCGAGGCAAGCGTCGTTGAAGTCGTAGCCGGGGTTGTGGACCATGCAGCCGCCCTCGCCGTCGCCATTGCCGATGATCAGGTAGCTGCCCGGGCAACGCTCGAGCAGGAACGCGAAGTCTTCACTGCCGGTCAACGGCTGCATGCCGGTGATCAAGCCGTCTTCGCCGAGCCAGTCGAGCGCGACCTGCCGCGCGAGGCCGGTCATCTCCGCGTCGTTGACGAGCACCGGATAACGCCGCTGATAGTCCACGTGCGCCCGCGCGCCATACACCGCCGCCTGACCACAGGCGACCGCCGTGATGCGCTCCTGCAAATGGTCGCGAACCTCGGGCCGCAGCGCGCGCACGGACAGGCGCATCTCCGCGGTTTCAGGAATCACGTTCGGCGCTTCGCCGGCGTGAATCGCCCCCACCGTGATGATCGCCATGTCGAGCGGCGCAATGTTGCGCGATACGATCGACTGCAAGGCCAGCACGATCTGCGCGCACACCACCACCGGATCGATCGCCTTGTGCGGCACCGCGCCATGGCCGCCGCGGCCGGTCACCGTGATGATCACGGTATCCGACGAAGCCATGAAGGAGCCCGGCAGGAAGCCGAACTTGCCGGTCGGAAAGCCCGGCATGTTGTGCATCGCGAATACGGCGTCGCACGGGAATTTGTCGAACAGGCCGTCTTCGAGCATTTTTTTCGCGCCGGCCTGGCCTTCTTCGGCAGGCTGGAAAATCACGTTCAACGTGCCGTCGAAACTCTTTTCCTGCGCGAGGTGCTTGGCGGCCGCCAGCAGGATAGCCGTGTGACCGTCGTGGCCGCATGCGTGCATCTTGCCGGGCACCGTGCTCGCATAAGGCAGGCCGGTGGTTTCGTGGATCGGCAATGCGTCCATGTCGGCGCGCAGGCCGAGTTTGCGCGTGCCGCTGCCAACTTTCAGTTGGCCGACAACACCGGTTTGACCCAGCCCGCGATGCACGGTGTAACCCCATTCCTGCAAGCGCTCGGCGACCAGATCGCCGGTGGCGAACTCTTCGTAAGCCAGTTCGGGCTGCGCGTGGATACGGCGGCGCAGCGCGATCATTTCGTCTTCGAGTTCGGCGATGCCCGCCGGGATGGCCATGGTGTTCACGATGTCGTCTCCGTCTATGAAAGCGTGCGCCAAGCATAACGACGCCGATTTCCCAGCGGCAGGCGTAGAATCGTTACGGTGGCAACCAGTGGTTGTCACCGTACTAAGGGTTTTCCAGATGAAACTCCATCAACTCAGCACCTTAGCGGCCATTGCGGATACCGGCAGTATCCGGGCGGCCGCCCGCTCACTCGAACTTTCGCCAGCCGCCGTGACCAAGGCCATGCGCGAACTGGAAGCCGATCTGCAGGCGCCGTTACTGCTGCGTGGCGCGAGCGGCGTCGCGTTCACGGAGTTCGGCCGTGCGCTGGTCGTGCATGCCCGGCTGGTGCTCGGCCAGTTGCAACGCGCGGAAGCGGAGATTGAAGCGCTGCGCGGCGCGGCGGCCGGCAAACTGTCGATCGGCGTTACACCATGGGTGGCGTTGACCTTTCTGCCGCCCGCCGTGCAGCGGTTCAGGCAGCACATGCCGGAAGTCCAGCTGGAATTTTTCGAGGGGCTGCTGGGCGTCGTGCAACCGCGCCTGCGCGACGGCAGCCTCGACTTCTCGATCGGCCGTCCGCCGCCCGCCTCGCCGCAATCGGAATTTCACAACGTACCGCTGTTTTCAACGCATTCGGCGGTGTGCGCGCGGCGCGATCATCCAAAGGCGGGTTGCCGCACGCTGCTCGAACTGGAAGACGCCGAATGGGTGCTGAACTGGGACCCGGCAAGCCGCGAGTCGATCTCGGACAATCTGTTCCGCAAGCGCGGCATGAAGGTGCCGCACACAATCCATCTCGCGCACTCGCTCTCGGTCGTGCTTGGCCTGCTCGCACGAACGGACATGGTCAGCATTTTTCCGTGGCCGCTCGTCGAGGTGCTCACCGCGAAGGAGAACCTGTGGGCGCTGCCCTTGCGTGAAACCGTGGATGAAACCATCGTCAGCATCACGTCGCGGCGTGGTGCGCCGACGAGTCCGGCGGCCACGTGTTTTCTCGACTGTTTGCGCGAAGTGATCGACGAAGGCGCGCGCTCGCAAGACCCCGAGATGCGCCGCCTGTTTCATTCGATCGAACTGCTGCTGTAGGGGTGTGACTGCATGGCTTGACCAGAATGGTCCGCTTGGTCCGCTTGGTCCGGTTGGGCGGTGTCACGGGCTCGTCGCGCTGTAAGCCGAATCGCAGACACGCCCGCTATGCTTCGAGTGCGCAGCCGCGCGCCGCCCTGCAGCTAACTCGACCGACCGTGACCCAGCGCCCCGACCACGAAGCCGTCCGCCAAGCAGCGCCTCCGGGCCCGTCAGCCGCGCATGCCGGCGACAGCGCCCCGCTCGATCCGGCCCGTCATCGCGCCCTCGCCGAAACCCGGCACGGCGATGGCGACGAACTGGGCGCGCTCGCGCATCTGATCGCCGCACACACGCTGGACGCTTACGCCGCCGCAGCACCCGACGCCAGCGCCGCGAATCTCTGCGACGTCGCGACCGGCTACTTCATGAAAGGCGATCACGCAGTCGCAGAGTACTGGTACCGCCTCGTTCTGAGACTCGATCCGCATGTCGCGGTGGCCTGCCAGAATCTGGCTGCCATCCTCGCAAGCGCGGGACAGGTGCATGAAGCCGCTGAGTATCGGGAGCGTGCGTACCGGATTCAACGTGTCTTTGTCGAGGGAAACGGCACGGAGCAGCACCGCGTGCTGGTTCTCTGCGCGGCGCGCACTGCCGGCAATGTGCCATTCGACGCGCTGCTGTCCGGCGCGCGCTGGTGCCGCATCAAATACGCGATCGATTACGCCGCCGACGAAGAAGACGATCACTTGCCGGCTTACGATCTGGTGTTCAACGCGATTGGCGATGCGGACATCGCCGCGCCACTCGCCGGGCGGCTCGCGCGCTTCGTCTCACGCTGCGCGCGGCCCCTGCTCAATCCGCCTGCTACGGTCGCCCGAACTCAACGGCACCTCACCGCGAGCCTGCTCGACGGGTTGCCGGACGTACAGGCGGCGCCATGCGTGCAGCGCGATGCCGCCCCAGCTTTACGCGCAGCGCTTGACGCCTTGCTCGCGCAGGCTGGCATCGACTATCCGGTTCTTGCGCGCCCGGCCGCTACACATGGTGGAGAGGGACTCACGTTATGCGAGAGCCCCACGGCGCTCGAAGCGTGGTGCGCGACACAAGCGGGAGTTTCCTATCTGACGGCGTTTCGCGACTACCGCAGCGCCGACGGCTTCTACCGCAAATACCGGATCATCTTTGTCGACCGGGAGCCGTTTGCCTACCATCTGGCGATTTCGCCGCACTGGATGGTGCACTACTACTCCGCGGACATGGAACAGCATGCGTGGAAACTGGACGAAGAGCGGCGCTTCCTCGACAATCCGCGCGCCGCGCTCGGCGAGCGTGCGATGAATGCCATTGCGGCAATCGGCAGGCGGCTCGATCTCGACTACGGCGGAATCGACTTCACCTTGCTGCCAGACGGACAGGTGCTGGTGTTCGAAGCAAACGCGACCATGCTGGCGCACTTCGAGCGCGAGACCGGCCTGCTCGCGCACAAGAATCCCTACGTGCAACGCATCGTCGACGCGTTCGAACAGATGATGACGCATCGCACGCCGGCCTGAAGGTTGGCCTAGGGGTTGGTCTCGAAGTTGGCCTAAGGGTTGGCCTCGAAGTTGGCCTAAGGGTTGGCCTCGAAGTTGGCCTGTTACTGACTGGACAGATGCTGGCGCAGATACGGCACGAAGCCGTTCTGTGTCGGTCCGATCTGCTTGACGCAATCGTCGTAGTCAGAGCCCATCGCGCGATCCTGGCCATACATGCCGCGGCACTGCGCATACAGCGTGATGGTCGCCCCGCTGCCCTTGGCCACGCGCGTGGCCGAATAGACTGCCTTGCCCGAGCGGCTCGGCACGTCGGTCTCGATCGACACCGTGTCCGCGCGGACGATCGACGTGGACGAGTGCGCCGCCACGTAGTCTTTCGTAAGCGACCAGGCCCTGTCGCACTGCGCCTGATCCGCGCACGCGATGGCAGCGTTACGCTGCGCGGCATCGAGCAGATTCTCTGAGCGGGTGAAGTCACGCTCCTGCGCCTCCTGCTTCTCGGCGGACATACAGCCACTCAGGGCAAGCGCGGCAAGCGCAATAGCGATAGTTGTTTTCACGGGTTGAAGATCCGATGGCGAATTCCGGTGAGGATTATAGACGCCCTCACCCCGCGCTTACAGGTTCGGAACGGCCATCGGAAGGCAGTCTCAACTCGCGTAGCCGACCACGCCCTTGATCTCCAGGAAGTCCTCGAGACCGAACTCGCCGTACTCGCGGCCATTGCCCGATTGCTTGAAGCCGCCGAACGGCGCGTCGGGACTATAGTCCGCGTAGTTCAGATAGATCGTGCCGGTACGCAGGCGCTTCGCCACGGCATGCGCATGCTCGATCGACGCGGATTGCACATAGCCCGCGAGACCGTAGAGACTGTCGTTGGCCATGGCGACCGCTTCGTCTTCGGAGTCGTAGCCGAGAATCGACAGCACCGGCCCGAAGATTTCTTCGCGCGCGATCGTCATGTCCGGCGTGACATTGCCGAATACCGTCGGGCGCACGAAGTAGCCGTCCTGCAAGCCTTCGGGACGGCCCAGGCCGCCTGCCACCAGCGTTGCCCCCTCTTCGATGCCCACGCCGATCAACCGCTGGATCTTGTCGAACTGCTGCTGGCTGATGACCGGCCCGAGATCGATCCCCTTCGCATCCGCGGGACCGACGACCAGGACTTCGGCCGCTTCCTTCGCATACGCCAGGGCCTCGGCAAGGTGAGCGCGCGGCACGAACATACGGGTGGGCGCATCGCACGACTGGCCGCTGTTGTCGAAACACGCCCGTGCGCCACGCATCACCGCCTGCTTCAGATCGGCATCTTCGAGAATCAGGTTGGCCGATTTGCCGCCCAGTTCCTGATGCACGCGCTTGACCGTATCCGCCGCGGCTTTCGCGACCAGCACGCCCGCCCGCGTCGAACCGGTAAACGACATCATGTCGATGTCCGGATGACGTGACATCGCCTCGCCCACCGTGGCGCCCTCGCCGTTGACGAGGTTGAACACGCCGGCCGGCACGCCCGCTTCGTCGAGGATCTCAGCGAAGATGATGCCGGAGAGCGGCGCCAGCTCAGAGGGCTTGAGCACCATCGTGCAGCCGGCCGCGAGCGCGGGCACGACCTTGGTGGCGATCTGCAGGGCCGGCCAGTTCCACGGTGTAATCAGCCCGCACACGCCGACCGCTTCCTTGCGGATCAGAATGCTGCTCTTCACGTACTCGAATTCGAACGTGTCGAGCGTGCGGATCATCGTTTCCAGATGCGCGACGCCCGTCCATGCCTGTGCGTCGTTCGCATATTGCAGCGGTGCGCCCATCTCGCGGCTGATCGCATGCACCATGTCGTCGTAGCGCTTGCGGTAGACGTCGAGAATCGCTTGCAGCAGATCGATTCGCTGCGCGATCGGCGTCTCGCTGTAGGCAGGAAATGCACGCTTCGCCGCGGCCACCGCGCGGTCGACATCGGCCGCGCCGCCAAGCGAAATCTGCGCGAACGCGCTGCCCGTGGACGGATCGATCACGTCGAGCGTGGCCGCGCCGGCCGTGTTTTGCGGCTCGACCCACTGGCCGTCGATATAAAACTGCCTGGCATGTTGGGCGTGTTGGAATTGCGATTGCATGGCTTAGTCCTTTACATGAATTGTGTGTGTTAGGTCAGACCGTGGACCGCGGATCGCGCCCATAGCGGTATCGAAGGCTTTACATCGACGCCGCTCAATCTGAATGTCTTCAAATCGAAATTCATCGCTGCGCTGCTTTGGCTCAGACTCCGGTTCTGCTTCGATTTCTTCATCGAATTCCCTGTCTTTGAATCACATCAACCTGGAGAGACACATGAGCACCATCACTTTCACCCGCATCGACGCCAAAGGTCCTGGCGCTACCGGCCTGAACGCTGCCCTGCACGATCCCGCCGACGTCATTCTCGAAGGCGCCAAGGCGCCGCACGCCCTCAACGCCTTCTCCGACGCGACCAACATGCTGTCCGCCGGCGTATGGCAATGCGACGCGGGCACACTGAAGCTGGCCGACCTGCCGATCCACGAAGTCTGCGTGCTGATCGAAGGCGAAGTCGTCATCACCAGCGACGACGGCCGCAGCGAACGCTATGCCGCCGGCGACGCCTTCATCCTGCACAAGGGCTTCTCGGGCACGTGGCACATGCCGGTGGCGACCAAGAAGTACAGTATCGTGTACTGCGGTTGATTCATACTGCGTCACACCGTTGCTTCAACTGGAACCGCACCTCCGCACCTCAAGGTGCGGTCCCCCTTAAGGTGCGGTTTTTTTATTCCAGCGGCAACTAATAAACACCGCCGCTGCTACATTGGAAAACCGAGCGCCTTGATCGAATTGATCCACAGACGCCGCCAGCCGCCGCGATCGTCGGCGCCGTCGAATGCGTTGAAGGTGATCTTCGCGGCGATCCAGCGCAGCGGTTCCGGCGGAATGTACGACGGCCCTTTGCGCGAAATATCCAGCGACGTGATCACGGTATCGCGATTCCACAGCATGTCGAGGCCCATCTTCGCACCGAAGCGGCTGCCCGCCACGCCAAAACCCGTATAGCCCGCGACGAACACGCTCTTGCCGCCGTGATAGCGGCGCGCGAACACGGCGCCGCGCGAGCAATAGTCGATCGGGCCGCCCCATGCGTGGGTGAAGCGCACGTCGTCCAGTTGCGGGAACGTGCGATAAAACGCTTCGGCGAGCTTGTAGTAGGTGCTCTCGTCACGATCGGCGGCCGGATTCGGATCGCCGCCGAAGTGGTAGCTCACCCGGCCGCCGAAGATAATCCGGTTGTCTTTGGTGAGACGAAAATAATTGAGCTGCGTACGCGTATCGTAAATGCCCTGGCGATTGTTCCAGCCAATGCGTGCCATCTGCTCCTCGCTCAACGGCGCGGTCGCGACGATGTGATCGCGCACCTGCATCACGCGGCGCTTGATGTCGCTCACGCCCACATCCGCCGTGCCGGTACCGAGCAGCACGCGCGGCGTTTCGATGCGGCCCGCCTGCGTATGCACGATCATCGTCGCGCCGAGATCTTCCAGGCGCGTGATCGGCGAGTGTTCATGCAAGCGCACGCCGAGTTTCAGCGCGGCCGCCTTCAGGCCCCACGCGAGCTTGGCGGGATGAATCGTGCCGCTGCGATTACGCGACCACATCGCGCCCGCGAACAGCGGCGAATCGAGTTGTTCTCTCGCGCCTTTGCTGTCGAGCAGCACCACGTCGTGTCCGTGGGACACGTGCAACTCGTAATCGCCCTTCAGATGATCGAGATGACCCGGGTCGACCGCGACCGTCATCTCGCCATTCCATTCGACGTCCGCTTCAATCCCGTAACGTGTCAAGGATTCCTTGAAACCGTCGAGGTTCTCCTGGCCCAGCTTTTCCAGCACGTCGAGGTCTTGCGGAAAGACCCGTGTCGCGTTCGGCAGACCGTGCATCACCGAGGTGGAAATGATCCCGCCCGGACGGCCCGATGCACCGTAGGCCACCTTCCCCGCTTCGACCAGCACGACGTCGAGCGACGGGTCTGCTTCCTTCGCCTGAATCGCAGCCCATAAACCGGTAAAACCACCGCCGACCACCACCAGATCCGCGCAAGTCGGACCGATCAATTCCCGTTCGACAGCCGGCGCGCGCGGATTGTCCAGCCAGAACGGAAACAGTTTTACCCCTTCGAACGCGCGCTTTACTGACTCGCTCATCTTGTTTGCCTACTCAACTTGAATACCATTGCATTTACCGCATGATTATCGTTCCGGTGCGGCCTGCGTGCTCCCTGACATGCTGCCTGAGCACGCCCGGGCGCCCTGCCTCGAACCCGACGATTCAACCCGCGTCCTGCGTGTCCAGCGCTTCTTCGCGTTCGCGTCGCGCGGCATGCCGGCCCGCTTGTGACGCTGCTTTTGACGTCACTTGTGACACCGCGTTTGACACCGGCTGCGACTTCGCTTGCACCGTCATTTGCGGCATGATTTGCGCCCCGCCTGCCTTAAGCTTAGTCGCCGGAACCACCGGATGCACCATCACATTGCGCCGCGAACCGCTGCGCAACCAGCGCCGGCCAAGCGGCCCATACACGCCATCCGGCTCAGGAAAGCACTGCAGCAACGCGATATACAACCCGCAGGCCAGTGTCAGCGAAACCGGCATGCTGATGTCGAGACCACCGGCGAGTTCTCCGAGCGGGCCAACAAACTGATCCGGCAGGTTGACGAAGCACAAACCGATCACGGCGCTCGGAATCCATGCACCCATCGCGCGCCAGTTCCAGCCGTGCGTGAACCAGTAGTGGCCGCCGCGGCCGCCGCGATTGAATACCTGCAGATCGTCGGACAGATAGAAACCGCGCCGTGTCACGAAGCCAATGATCATGATCACCATCCACGGGCAACTGCAGACGTTGATCAGCACCGAGAACGTCGACACGCTTTCGACCAGATTGAATGCGAAGCGGCCAAGAAAAATAAAGCCGATGGCGAGGCTGCCGATCAGCAAGGTAGCGCGCACGCGGTTCAGAAACTTCGGGAACATGCTCGACATATCGAGCCCGGTGCCGTACAGCGCCGTGGTGCCCGTCGACATCCCGCCGATGATCGCAATCAGGCACACCGGCAGAAAGAACCAGTTCGGCGAAATCGCCAGCAGACCGCCCACGTAGTTATTCGATGCGATGAATTCCGGCGCCTTGCTGGCGATGATCGTCGCGGTGGCAAGACCGAAGAAGAACGGCACGAAGGTCGCCAGCTGCGCGAGCATCACGGCGAGAATCGTGCGCTTCTTCGGCGTGTTCTGCGGAATATAGCGGGCCCAGTCGCCGAGCGTGCAGGCAAAAGAGACCGGATTGCTCATGGCAACCAGCACGGCGCTCACGAACGCCGGCCAGAAACCCACCGAGCCGAGCGCCACCTTGCCGGCGTAAGCGCTATTGAACGGCCCGGCGAACGCCACGATGCCGACCACGAACAGCAGGCTCGCCGCCCACACGGCGATCTTGTTGACCCACAGCATGAAACGAAAACCGTAGACGCAGACGGTCAGCACCAGCACCGCGAAGAGACCGTATGCGAAGCTCAGCGTCATCCAGTTGACCGGCAGACCGAACAGATGATTCGCGCCGCCCACCAGCGCGTCGCCCGAACTCCACACCGCCAGCGAGAAGAAGGCAACCGCGGTCAACACCGCCAGAAAGGAGCCGACGATCCGGCCATGAATGCCGAAATGCGCGCCTGAAGAAACCGGGTCGCTGGTGCCGTTGCGCGGACCGAACAGGCCCATCGGCGCAAGAATGCACGAACCGATCAGCACGCCGAGCACGATCGAATAAACGCCCGCCTTGAACGACAAGCCGAGCAGCACCGGAAAACTGCCGAGCACCGACGTGGAAAAAGTATTGCACCCGCCGAACAGCAAGCGGAACAGATCGATTGGCCGCGCATAACGCGAGCGATCCGGAATGCGCTCAAAACCGAATGTTTCGACTTGGGTGATGCTGTTGCTGCTCATTGTCTCCAACTCCTGTGACGGCCAGGTCTCAATCACGATGGCTCGCCACGGGGGATGTGGCGTCCACTTTTCTCAGATATCTGGACGTCACTGTAAAGACAATCGGCGTAGGCAAAAATACCGGCCGCCCAACCTTTACTTCGATGTTGGGCGATGTAACCCGAAAGCCCTGTCGAATAAGGCTCTACGAGGCGACGAAGGCACGTGCGGGGACGTCCCTCAGGCCCGATGCCGCGCAAACGTCGAAGCGAATCGCGAGAATCCGCATCTCAGCGCGGGCCTGCTTCACGTTCCTGCTTCATGTCCCTGCTTCACGTCCCTGCTGCGGGGCTCTGCTTCACGTCGCCATCTCACGACCCTGACGCCGCCGTTTCGCCGCGGCGACTGTCGGCAACGGTACCGGCACCGCGCCGGACATGCCGTGCTCGAGCAGAAAATCGCGGAACAGCCCGGCGACGTGCGGCAGGCGTTTATCGGACACATGCATCACATACCAGTCCCGCTCGATCGGATTGGCGGGCAAGGGCAGCAAGGCCAGCAAGCCGGCCTGAAACTCCAGCGAACACGCATGCAACGACAGAAACGCAATGCCCAAACCCGCCTCGACCAGTTGCTTGATCGCCTCGTTGCTCGAGAGTTCGGAGTCGATATGAAGCTTGTGTCCGGCGAGCCGAAACAGATTCTCGACGGTCGAGCGCGTGCCGGAACCCCGCTCGCGTACGAACAGATTCGCGGTTTGCAGATCGTCCAGCGACAGGCGTTTTTTCTTCATCAACGCATGGGCGGGCGAGGCGACGAACGCCATTGGATGTTTCGCGAAAGCCGTCGCCACCGTGCGCAATTCGCGCGGCGCACTGCCCATCACCGCAAGATCGATCTCGTGCGTGGCCAGCATGCGGATGATGTCGGCGCGATTGCCGACCTTGAACTGCACCTTCACTTGCGGGCGCAACTCGGTGAAACGCACCAGAAACGGCGGGATCAGATATTCGGCGGTAGTGATCGCGCCGATGCGCAGCGTACCGCCCTGCTCGCCATGCAAGGCGGCAAGATCGTCCGCCGCGCCGTTCCATAGATCGAGGATTTCCAGCGCATAGCGCGCGAGGATTTCGCCCGCCGCAGTCAACTGCACGCCACGGCCCACCCGCTGCAGGAGCGGTGCGCCGGCCGCCTCTTCGAGCAGACGTACCTGAAGCGACACCGCCGGTTGCGTGAGCTTCAACTCCTCGGCCGCGCGCGACACGCTGCCGAGCTTCGCGACGGTATGCAGCGCTTTCAATTGACGGAACGTGGCGGCTTTTAACATAAGTGAAAACCTATATGTTCTGTATAAACATTAAATTGTGCTGCGGTTTCAGCCGATTCTATACTGGCCCTGACAGATCAGAACGATGAATTCCGGATATAGCCCGCCAGGCCTTTCACCGGCTGGGCACGAATGACACGCGGATCACGCACGAATAACTTCAGGAGGATAAGGATCATGGCCGCAATCGATCAGCAAGCAACCTCTGACGCGCAATGTACACAGTCCGTGCGACATACGCAGCATACGAAGCAGGCGCCGCACACGGCACAGACAACGGCGCACCGCGTTGTGATCGTCGGTGGCGGAGTCGGTGGACTTGGGCTTGCCACGCGGCTCTCGGAAACCCTCGGACGCGCCGGTCACGCGCAGATCGTGCTGGTGGATCGCTGGCCCACGCATTTCTGGAAGCCCTTGCTGCACGAAGCCGCGTCGGGCCAACTCGATCCGGCCACGCATCAGTTGCAATATGCGGTGCAGGCACAACGGCACGGCTTCGAATTCGAACAGGGCGAACTCGCCGCGCTCGATCGCACCAACCGGCACATCACGCTCAATGCACTCCACGACGCGGACGGCCGCGAAATCCTGCCGTCACGGCAGCTTGCATTCGACACGCTGGTGCTGGCGATGGGCAGCGTCACGCAGTATTTCGGCGTGCCCGGCGCGGCAGAACACGCGTTGCCGCTCGAATCGGTCGCGCATGCGGAAGCGTTTCGCCGCAAGCTGCTCGACGCCTGCCTGCGTGCCAACCATGCGCGCCGCACGCGGACCGCTCAGGCGGACACGCCGGTCTCGATCAATATCATCGGCGCCGGTGCAACGGGCGTTGAACTCGCCGCTGCGGTACGCGATACGGTGCGTCTGCTGAACCGCTATAGCCCGTTTTCGCTCGACCCCGTGCGCGACTTCCGGATTCGTCTGATCGAAAGCAGCGAGCGTGTATTGCCCGCGTTGTCGGAAACGATTTCAGCGCGCGCGCAGAAGATGCTCGGCAGTCTCGGCGTCGACGTGCTGAATGCAACGCGCGTCACCGAAGTGCGCGCCGACGCCGTGCTGACGGATCAAGGCGCGCCGCTCGCCAGCGACATCGCGATCTGGACCGCCGGCATTGCAGGGCCGCCGGTGTTGCGCACGCTGGACGGCATCGCGGTAAATCGCAACGCCCAGGTGCAGGTGCACCGTACGCTGCAATGCACGAACGACGCGAATATCTTCGGACTCGGCGATTGCGCGGCCTGCCCTTCTTCCGACAACCCGGACGCGTTTCTGGCGCCACGCGCCCAGGTCGCCCACCAGCAGGCGCTGTTTCTGGCGCGCGCGCTGAAGTGCAGGATAGCGGGCGAGCCCTTGCCGGCGTTCGTCTACCGCGACGCCGGCACCCTGGTCGGTTTCGGCCGCGAAGGCACGATCGGCAGCCTGAGCAACGGCATGCTGACGCAGCCGATGTTCGTCGACGGTTGGCTCGCAACTGCCGTCTACAAGCTGATCTATCGCCGCCATGTGATGACGCTGACCGGCTTCGCACGCATGGCGCTCGATTCGGCGAGCCACTGGTTGCGCCGGCGCGTGCATCCGGTGATCCGCCTGCATTGACTCCGGCAAACGCAACTTGACCAACCCGGGCGGCACGTTTCAGCACGCGCCGCCCGAGTGGCGTTCAATCGAGAAACTCCGTCGCCCGTTTGCGCAGCACCGCGCTGAAATCGTCGAGCCAGCCGATCGACAGGCGCCAGCTCTGCCAGTAGAGATCGATGTCGATATGCTTGCCAGGCGCCATATCCACCAGCTCGCCGCTGGCCAGATGCGGCGCGATCATGCGCTCCGGGCACATACCCCAACCGAGGCCCGTCACACAGGCGCGCAAAAAACCGGCAACGTGCGGAATCCAGTGCAAAGGCGGGTCGAGGTCTGCCCGCGTAATACGCCGCATAAAGCGCTTCTGCAGCTGATCCTTCGGATTGAAATCGACGCACGGCGCGCGCCGCAGCGACTCGCGCGTGACGCCGTCGGCAAAATGGCGCGCACGAAACGCCGGCGTGCAGACCGCCAGATAGCGCATGCGCCCGAGCCGCGTCGAGCGGCAACCCTGCACCGGCTCGGCTTGCGTGGTGACCGCGCCTTGCACGCTGCCATCGCGAATTCGCTGCGCGGTGTGGTCCTGGTCGTCGATCACCAGATCGAGCAGCATCTCCCGTTCAACGCAGAATTGCGCCACCGCGTCGATAAACCAGGTGCCCACGCTGTCGTCGTTGACGGCCACGCGCAAGGCCGGCCACGCCTCCACCAATGCGCCAGGCAGCGCCGGCAGCCGGCCGCTCAGCTCCGCTTCCAGCAACAGCACGCGTTCGGTATGGCGGCACAGCAGCGCCCCGGAGGTGGTCGCGACACACGGCTGGCCGCGCTTCACGAGCACGCTGCCCACCCGCTCCTCCAGCAGTTTGACCCGCTGGGAGACGGCTGACGGCGTCACATTCAGTTCGCTGGCCGCGCGGTCGAACGATCCGTGCCGCACCACGGCGGCCAGGGCATCGAGCAACGCATAGTCGAGCATTAGCGTTCCTTAATCAGCATTAAGTAAATTAGCTTCTCTTATGAGCAGCAACCCCGCAGACTAGCCTCGTTCGCTTCCCCCGTCTACTGGACCGATTATGAACTGGCTGTCTTTTTCCCACGGCGCCGCCCTGTGCGCGTCGCTGATCGTGACGATCGGCGCACAAAACGCCTTTGTACTGCGTCAGGGCATCATGCGCTCGCACGTCGGCAAGATCGTCGCGCTGTGCGCGCTGTCGGACTTCATCCTGATCGGCGCCGGTGTGGGTGGCGCGTCGGTGCTGGTGGAGCGCTATCCGGTCTTCGTCCATACGATGCTGTATGTCGGGCTCGCCTATCTGGCGTGGTTCGGCGTCAATGCGTTGCGCCGCGCGGTGCGGCCCGGCCACGCGGTGCTGGACGCCAATGCGAACAGCGCGGCCGGCACGCCGGCAACCCAGCGCGCGATGCCGATCATTCTGATGACCCTGGCCTTCACGTGGCTCAATCCGCACGTGTATCTCGACACCTTCCTGCTGATCGGCACGGCGGGCGCGCGCGAACCCGACGGCGCACGGGTGGCGTTCGCGCTCGGCGCGATGGCGGTGAGCGGGGTCTGGTTTATCGGTCTGGGTTACGGCGCCCGCGCGCTGGCGCCGCTGTTTCGCCGGGCAAGCGCGTGGCGCGTGCTGGATGGCGCGATTGGCAGTATGGTGCTGTTGCTGGCGGTAACGCAGTTGCGCTAGGGCCAGTCTGCGGGCTGTTTATTTCTTCCATACATGCAGACAGGCGGCGCGCTTCCTGCACGCCGGCAACGCAGGCGCCCTACTTCTGCGCCTGCTGCATGCCCAGCAAGTCCTGCACGAGTTGGTCCGACACATAATGCGGCCCGTCGAACAGATAGGTCCGGTAGCCGCGGTAGGCCAGCAATTGCGGCGACAGTTCAGCGGCCGTCGCCGCGCGAAACGCGCCGCCCTGGGCCGGACGGAATGCCTCGGCGATGATCCGCACACGGTCCTTGCCGAGCCGCGCGGCCAGCGCGTCCGCGTACTCGCGCGCAGCGGCCGGACCGCGTGCATAAACCCCGCAGCCATCCTGCAGAAACACGCCGACATCCTTCGGCAGCCAGCCGTCCAGCCACGCCGCCAATGCCTGTCCCCCGACATTCGAATTGTCGTAGACGCTGATCCACAGTGGCCGCGGCAGCTTGTCGAGTAAAGGCGCGAGCGTGGCGGCGTCCTTCCAGGTCGGATCGACTTCAACCGGAAAGTAATAACCGTCGATGTGAACCGCCGGCCGCACGGCCGCCAGTTGCTTCGATTGCTCGACCAGCTGCGCCGCCCGCGCGCGGGCCGTGGTTTCGTCGAAACGTCCGGCGAGGCCGACGATCACATTGCGCGCCCACGGCTCGCCGCCAATCCGCGTCCAGTCCGGCAGACGTTGCGCCGTTTGCAGCGTGGTGCCCGGCAGAAACGAAATATCGTCCACCGCGGTCCATTGCACCAGCAGATCCGTTACACCGAGACGATTCCAGTCGCCGTGCGGATTGACATGATCTTCATCGAGTTGCCAGACCACGCCCTGCGCCAACGCGGCGGCGTCGGCCGAACCCGGCGCCGAGCAGCCGCATAGCAGCGCCGCGTACGCGCCCGCCGCGAGCAGCGTGCGCCGGCGTGGCGAGAGCGGCTCGCCGGCCCGGGTCTGAACGTCGTGTGAATTACCCATTGTGATGGCGCTGTGCCTTGAGATGAACGTCACGATAATCCTGAGCGAGTTGCGCACGGTCGATCTTGAAGTTGACCGATACCGGCAAGCTCCGGCACGCGAGCAATTCTGACGGGATCATATACGACGGCAGGCGGGCGGCAAGCAAGGCCTTCCAGTCGTGCAGCGCGTCGGGCAGGCGGCCGTCGTCGCTGCCGGTCGCGACGAACCCGACGATCCGTGCGACAGAGCCATCCGGGCGCCGCAATGGCACGGCGGCTGCACTCGCCGCACCAGGCAGCGCGCGCAAGCCCGCATCGATCTCCATCAGTTCGATCCGGTAACCGCCCATCTTGATCTGGTCGTCGATCCGTCCGTGACAAAACAGCAGCCCGTCGGCGTCGACCGCGCCCAGATCGCCGGTGCGAAACGCCCGCTCGCCGTGATGGGTGAACATGCGCGCCGCGTTCAGGTCTTCGCGATTCAGATAGCCGCGCATCACGTGCGCGCCGGCAATGCACAGCTCGCCGTTATCGACGAAAACCTCGGCGTCGCGCTTGGCACGCCCAATCGGCAGGCGCGCGTGATGCGCCAGCACCGCATCGTCGACGACGATCCAGGTGGTCGCCACTGTCGCTTCGGTCGGCCCGTAGGTGTTGACGATCCGTGCGGCCGGAAACCGCTGGCGCAGTTGCCGCGCGAGAGCAACCGGCAACACTTCGCCGCAGAACAAGAAGGTGCCGAGCGCCGGCAAACCCTCGTGCGAGAACTGCGGATTGAGCAATTGCTGCTGCGCGAACGACGGCGTCGATACCCAGGTCGTCACGCCGTGCCGTGCAAGATTGGCGAGGAACGTCGCGCCCTGTGCGGTCAACGCGCGTGAAGCGAGAACAGCGGTGCCGCCGAGTGCGAGCGTGCCGAATACTTCGTACATCGACAGATCGAAGCTGAACGGCGCCTGATTCAGGAACACCGGTGCGTCACCGAGTCCGAAGTCGGCCGCCATCCAGTCCACCAGCGCGGCGACGCTCTCGCGGCCGATCTGCACGCCCTTCGGCTCACCGGTCGTGCCCGAGGTGAACAGCACGTACGCAAGGTTTTTTTCGCGCAAGGGAGGCGCCGCCAAGGCCGCGACCGGCTCAGCCCGCACGTCCTGTTCGCTCTGTCCGTTCAAGTCCACGAAGCGGCCACTCTGCGCGTCGAAGTACGTCCGTGCGCCGAGCGTGCTCGCGATGCGCCGCATCCGTTCATCCGGGTAAATCGTGTCGACCGGCACGAACGGTGCGCCGAGCAGTAACGCCCCCGTCATCGCCACAAAGAATCCGGCTTCCTTGTGCCCGCGCACGATCACCGGCACATCCGCGGCAAAGCCGTGCTCGCACGCCAATGCGGCCCATGCGTGGGCCTGCTCCGCCAACTCGTGCCAGCGCAGCGCGCGATCGGCGCCGATCACCGCCCACGCGTCGGCGCGTACCCCGGTATCGACAAAGCGGCTCGCGCTCAGATCGAATCGCATGATGGGCCTAGCGGTTGGCGGCAATGAACGCGCAAAGCGCATTCACGGATGCCAGATGCTCGGGGATCTCGGTGGGCGGAATGCGCACGCCGAATTGCATCTCGACGCCCATCACGATTTCGACGGCCAGCACCGAATCGACCAGCCCCGTTTCGAGCAGCAGTTCATCGTCGCGCACGAGGCGCAGTACGACGGATTCGACCAGCGCCGCTACGTCGGCGTGCAGCGTTTCGTTTTGAGTCATGGTGTTGTCCTTGTGCAAACGTCGTTACGGCAATCAGAACTGGAAATAGAGAAAACGCACTTCACCGTGCAACTGCGCGACGCAGAACACGAGCACGCCGAGCATGGCGATGGTCCAGCGCAACGACGGCCGCCATGTCAGCGCAGCGGGCAGGCCCTCGGCCGCGCGTTCGAGCGCCGGCGAGAAACGCCCCATCAACTGATGCGAATTCGGCGTGCACCAGACGATCGCCAGCAGTGCGGCGATCTGCAAGGCGAGCGTCGAGCGCCCCGCGACCAGATGCAGCCACTCGCCGAAGCCTATGTTCGCGGTGCCCCATGCGGGCCAGTCGAGCGCTTCGATACCGTGCAGCCCCGCCATGCCTTGCAGTAATGCGAGCGCATCGCCAACGCCATGGGCGCGGAAAAACGCAAACGCGACGAGCGCGGCCACGAAGGTCAGCAACACGTTGCCCGTATGGCGAACACGTGCCTTGAGGCGCGTTGCGAATACCGCCGCGGTGCCTGCCGTTTCGATCGCCTGTGCTGAGGTTGCTGCTGCTCCCGCCGCCGCACCGCTCGCCGCGCGCCACGCGCGATAGGCGTGATTCACGGTGAGATACGCCGCGTGCAGCAAGCCGTAGATCAGATACTGCAAGCCCGCACCGTGCCAGATACCGGCCAGCGCCATCGTGTAGAACGTCGGCACGGCGACCGTCGAGAGAAAACCGCGCGTCGAGCGTTGCGCGAGACGGCCGATCGGCAAGCCACGCAGCGCACGACTGCGGTTGATCCGCATCGCCATCGGGTAGTACAGGTAAGCCGTGAGATAGCGCGTCAGCGTCATGTGCCAGCGCTGCCAGAAATCGATGATGCTGGCGGCCTTGAACGGCGAGTTGAAGTTCAACGGAAAGCGCACGCCGAACATCTTGGCGAGGCCCATCGCCATATCCGAGTAGCCGGAGAAATCGAAGTAGAGCTGCAGCGCGTACGCGAGGCAAGTGCCCCACGCCGCCAGCCACTGCAATTCGTGCGGTGCGGCAAATCCGGCGTCGGCAAACGGCGCGATGGTATCGGCGAACAGCACCTTCTTCGCGAGACCAATGGCGAACACGAATGCGCCGATAGAAAGATTCTCCGCGCGCAGTTTGTACGTGGCCGGTTGCGCGAACTGCGTCATCATTTCCTTGTGATGCAGGATCGGCCCCGCAATCAGATGCGGAAAGAACGTGACGAATTGCACGTAGCCGAGCGGGTCGCGCTCCTTGACGATCCCCGCATTGCAATCGAGCAGATAGCCGATCTGCGTGAAGGTGAAGAACGATACGCCGAGCGGCAGAATCACATCCTGCATGCCGTGCGCGAGCCAATCGGCGGGTGCCACGCCGCTTGCATGCACGAGCGCGGTAAGCAGCGTCGCCAGATACTTGTAGCGCACCAGCAGCGCAAGGTCGGCGGCAATCGCGAGACCGAGCAGCCAGCGGCGCCGTGCCGACTGCGCGCGCGCCGCGACGATCGCGCAACTCATCGCATAGTTGAACGCGATCGATACCACCAGCAAACTGACGAACGCCGGATTCCACCAGCCGTAGAACACGATCGATGCGCCGCATAGCCATGCCGCCGCGGCGCGCGGCATGCGTTGGCCAAGCAGGCAATAGCCGGCCAGCGCGGGCGGCAGGAACAGTGTGAGGAAGATGAATGAATTGAATAGCATCGCGCTCAGTCCTGCTTGGCCGGTGCGGCAATGGGGGTGACAGGCACCGCGGCGTTGGCGGCGGTTGCCCCGGCAGGCGCCGACGCCGACGCATCCACCGGCATCGACAGCGCGTCTTCCGACATTTCCCAGATCACCACGCGCACGCTCTTTGGCCACGTGGCGCGCGCTTGCCAGACCGCCTGCAACGCGCGATCGAACTGGCCGTCGTCGAGGCTGACGTTCCAGACTTCGCGGCCGAGCTGCTCGCCGAGACGTTCGGCAAACGCGCTGCGGCGCGAGAACGAGCTGCCTGCGAGCAGCACGTCGGCGGCCGGGCCGTCGTCGAGCAGGCCGCCGCTGCGTTGGGCCTGCAAGGTTTCCTCCGCGACGATATCGGGCGCCGGCCGCCAGGCGTTGGGCACGTCGTTCAAGTTCGCCAGCGTCAGCAGATCGCCGACGCGCGGCGCCGCTTGCGCTATTGCATGCGTGAATTTTGTCTCGCCGGGCTTGCCGAGCAAAGGCAACACCGCGGCGCCGACCACCTGGGCGGCGGCTTGCGCGCCTTGCGCATTCCAGTGCACGTCGGTGCGGAAAAACGCCGGACGCGCGGCCTGCAGCGCCGGCAGCAATTCGACGTGCGCAACCTTGCTCGCGCTCAGCGCGCGGTTCCAGACGTTCAGACGCTGTGTCATCCGTGCATCCTGACGCAGGCCGCACAGCGCCTCGCTTTCCGCGCGCGCCTTGTCGGGCACCGTCACGACGACCAGTTGAATCCCGGCGCCGCGCAGTGCGTCCGCGTAACGGTGCAGCGTGGCGATGCGCGCATCGGTCAACGCATCGCCACCGTCGGCGCGCTCAACGGGATCATGTCCGGCCTGCACGGGTGCGCGCAGACCGTCCGCATAGAACAGCCAGCCGGGACAGCCTTCGCGCACCTCGTGCCCGAGGTCGCCGAACAGCCGGTAGCGCGCCGCCGCCTGCCAGCGATGCAGCGACCGCGCGTACGGCACGTCGATTGCGCGATCGAGGCTGTGGCCGAGGCTGCCGTCGCGCCAGCCATGCAAATCGAACGACGCGCCGTTGCGCGACTGCATGACGAGCGATGCGACCGCGCCGGCGCAACCGAACCCAAGCAGCAGCGCGATCAGCCACGCAATACGCCGATGCGCGCGCGCGAGTGACGGCGCGAACTCAGGCGCCGCTGCCGCGTGGCCATGCACGGCATCACTGTCTCTCGCCGGCGTGCCTGCCGCCGGGCGAGCGGCCTCGCGCTCCGCCGTGCGTCCGACTGACTCGCTCATCAGGCGATTGCCTTGGTGAGGCGCGCGAGAAACACGTCGTCGGCCATCACCGATGCCGCGTCCCATTGGCCAGCCGCGCCCGGCAGATTCATCATCTGCCCTTCGTTGAATTGCCAGACGATCGCTTGCGGCGGATTGGCCTTGAACTCCGGCGATTCCAGATAGTTGAGCAGCGTCTTCCATGGACCGGTGTCGCCGAAGGTCCAGGTCAAACCGACCTGGCGATCGATTGCGTTCGAGAGCTTTTGCGGAAAACCGAGGTACGGCTGAACCATGCTGTTGCCGACCACCTGCACGACCGGCGGCCCGCTGTCGACGAGCCCCGGCGAGGCCACCACCGTACGCACGATGAAGTGATCCTTGCCGACCGCTTTCTTGCGCTCCGGCGACAGCAAGGCCGCGAGGTCGCCGTAGCGGACTTCCTCGTTCCACGTGCCGAGCCGGCTGCCCGCACCGGCCGCGCCCTTCAGCGGGCCGGCCGCGAGCAGGCGTTCGGCGACGCGCGCCGCGACCGCTTCGGCGGAATGGCCGCTCCAGTGATAGTCGGCACGAATGTACTTTTCCTGTGCCGGATCGACCGCGGCGATCGCGGCGTCGCCATCGACCATCTGCACACCGAGCGAATCGGCCCGCGCGCGAATCGCGGCGTAGCGGCCCGCGACACCCGTGGACAGCGCGGTGCCGTCCGGCAGATTTTGCGGACACGAACGGGCTTTGAGCGGTGCAATCGCGATCACGCTGCGAATGCCGCGGGCCGAGAGCTTGTCCGTCGCCTGATGAATCAGATCGACGGCTTTCAGACAGGCGGGCGTCGCATCGTCGGTGAGGCTTTCCCAGCCGGGATAGAGCCACAGATTGCGGCCTTCGATCACGCTGGTCGAGGCCGCGGCGGCAGCGCGGCGCGGCAGCAGCGACAGCGCGCCGCCAAGCGGCGCCGCGGCCAGTGCGAGCAGCAAACGGCGGCGTGCGCGGTCGAGCGGTTGCGGCTGGGCAGATGCCTGGATGAACGAACGGCTGGAATCGGTCATTGTGTTGGGTCCCCGTGATTTATATGAAGCGCGTGATGCAGGTACAGCCGGTGCAGCGGCAAGCGAAGCGGCAGACGAACCGCGCGCGATGAATCCCCGCACGCGCGGCAAACCGCTTGCGAACGCGCTGCGATCAATTGGCGGCCGGCGGCCACGCGAGCGCGTCGCGCGCGCCGCTCAACACCGGCTTTGCGGCATCGCCGGTGACGAACAGGCTGTAGCTGTCGCCGGCAGCGAGGGCCGGCAACGGCAGCGCCGCACTGGCCGCCGCACCGCACTGCCCCACCAGCTTCGCGCTGACCGGATTGATGGCGCGCGCGTCCTGCGCGCCCGCGGCCACCTGCGCGAACACCGTCGGACCGTTGCCGTCCACACCGATCTTCGCGCTGCAACCGGACGCGAAATTGAACGCACGCAAGGTCGCCTTCAAACCGTCAACGCGCTCATAGCGGCCAACGATCCGCGCCGCATGCCACCCCTTCGCGTCACGGCGCAGCGCGACGGTGACAGCGTCGCCCGCGCTGGTTGCTCCACCAGCCGCCGCATCGGCCACGACCTTGCCGTCGGCCGTAACACGCACAGGCGTGCCCGGCGTGAGGACGCTGAAGCGTGTGACCGCGCCCGGCGCAAGTGTCTGCGGCGCTTCGCTGCCGGCGAGCGCGACGCGCACCGCTTGCGACGACGCGTTCAACACGCGCAGATACGACGCGTTGGCGGGCGGTTGCGGTCCATACAGACTCGCGACGTCGTCCGCTGCCGCGTGCGCCATGCCTGCCGACAGCAGCGCCACCAGGAGAACTGCAACCCTCGAATTAGTCAGCTTATTTTTTTTCATTTGAGTCGTCCGGATTCAATACGAGTAGATCGCGCCGAAGAACACGCCGCGCGCGCGATCGTCGCCGCTAATCTTCCAGCGGTACTGCACCGACAGATCGACATACGAGCGCGGTGAGTCGTATTTGCTGTCGCGAAACCAGTAGCGCGTCGAAATCCCCACCCCGGCGCCGAGCGGAATGCTGTGATCGATGCTTGAGTCGTAGTCCGCGCCGATCACCGCATACGGGAACACGGTCCACTTCGGGCTGTAGCGATCCATGCGGTAGGTGCGGCCCAGTTCGAGATTGGTGGTCGCGTAGACTGACCCCGCGTTCAGATAGGCCCCCGTCTCGGCATAGATCTGCGCGGTCCACCACGACGGCACGTCGACTCGCCGCTCGATGCCGTAGCCGCCCGAATACGCGAGCCGCGCCAGCCAGTCCGGATTGACCTGTGAGCCGATCGGAATGATCCGTTCGAAGGCGACGATCGCGTCAATCTGCGAGAACGGCTTGGCACGCGCGCCGACGGTGGCCTGCAAGGTATCCACACCGCTCGCACCGCCGTTCTTCACGCCGAAACTCTCATAGCCACGCGCGTAGAGCTCGAACATCCGGTCGCCGAGACTGCCGAATGGACGCCAGTAGGCTTCCACGCCGGCCTGCCAGTTGTTCGACGTGCCCGGTGTCGGCGAAGACGCGTAACCCGGCTGCATGCCCGCGCCGCGATAGTTGAGCGACGCGTCGAAGCCCCAGTTGCGGGTGGCCTCGGCGTGCGCGCTGCGCATCTCGTTCAGTTGCGCCGGGGTGGCCGGCGTTGCGTCTTCGCCCGGTTTGGCGCTCGCGTCGATCGCGCGTTCGAAGTACTGCGCGGCTTCGCGGTTGCGGTATGCGTTCACGGCTGCGTAGCCGGCGTCGGCGTAGGCGCTGGCCGGCATCGTGCCGGCCTTGTCGGCCATGCTGAAGCGCTGGTACGCGACCTTGTTGTTGCCGGCCCGTTGTGCGATGTACGCGGCGGTCATGTCAGGCATCGCGTCGAGCATGCCGGCGTCGATCATCTTTTGCGCTTCGCGCGATGCCGCCGAGTCGTTGCCCGCCGTGCTGAGCGCGTTGATCAACTCGACCCGGTGCTGCGGATCGTCCGGCGCGGCTTTGACCGCTTCACTGGCGTAGCCGACCGCGCCGGTTTTGTCGTTCGCGGCCGCAGCGGCGGCCGCGGCTCGCGCCGCCGCGAAACCGCGATCGGCGGCGTACACGTCGCAGCTCGCGCCAAACTGATCGACCACACAGTCGATCACCGGACGGCGCGCGGGGTCGATCTGCGTGGCGGGAACAAGTGACGCGCCTGGCGTCGTCGATGTAACCGATGTAGCCGACGCAGCTGAAGTGGCCGTTGCCGCCGTCGCGTTCACGCCATTCGCCCCGGGCGCCGGCGTCTGCGCCAGCAAGCGCCGCGCCTGCGCGCGCCGCAGCGCGATCGGCGGATCGGTGTCGTCCGCATTCATCTTGAGCGGCACGAGCAGATCGAGCGCGCGCTGCGGCTGCCCTTCAGCGATCCAGGCATCGGCGATGATCACGCGCGCCACGCGCTGGTTGCGCTGGGTTGCATCGTTGGCCTGCAGCGCCTTGGCGAAGTCCGCCTCGGCCTCCGCCGTCCTGCCCTGCGCGGCCAGCACGTAGCCACGCAGCGTGAGCGGCATGATTTCCGTGTCGTCGGCGGCAATGGCGTCGCTTGCCGCCGCTTGCACGCCGGGCAGATCGTTCGCGGCGAACAGCACGTCCATCAGCTGAATCCGGTAGCCGACCTGATCCGGCGCATAGGCCACCGTCTCACGCGCGAGCGCGGCGGCCTGCGCATAGTCGCCCTTCCTGAACGCCTCATAGGACGCCGCGGAAGACTTCGGTGCCAGCCGGTTGCCGATGAAGCTGCGCCGCAAGCGCAGTTCGTCGCTGTCGCCAAAGCGCTTGCTTGCGTCGAGATCGGCGTTCCATGCTTCGGTATCCTGACCGGCCGCGCTCGCCGCGTCGATCAGCAACAGGCGCAGGCGCAGCAGGTCCGGACGCAGTGAAATCGCCTCGTTGGCGTACTTGACCGTACCCGTGAAATCCTTCGCCGCATAGGCCTTGTAGGCTTGCTGCGCGGCGCTCAACGCGGCGCCGGTCAGCGCGTCCGGGTCGCTGGGCTGCTGGCGGCCCGCGCGTGCCACCGAGCGGGTCGAGACGTTCAGCGCGTCGATCTGTTTGCGACGCGAGACCAGCGCCGGATCGCGGCCAAGCTGCGCGATCGCATCGCCGAGCGAGCGGCTTGCCTCGCCATAGCGGCGAAGCGCTGCGAGCGAGTTGGCAAGCAGCACTCGCAACGACACAACGTCGGGGCGCTGACGGATCGCTTCGCGCGAGCGCGCGACCGCACCGGCGTAATCGCCGCGCTCGTAGTCGGCGTACGCGGCCTGCGCCACCCGGTAGGCGGCGCCGCTCAAGGGCAGCGCATTCTGTCCGGCAGGCGCCGGCTGCGGCGCGGACGCCGTGTTCTGCGCATAGGCTGCCGCGCTGCTCAGGCACAACGCGCCCGTCATGGTTGCGGCGGCAACGGCACGCAAGCTGAAGAAAAATGATTCGCTCATTCGGATGCCGCCAGAGCGCCCTGCAGGCGGCGCTGTTGCTGGATTACGTTCTCGAGTGCGGCACGCGAGATCACGCCGCGCGCCACCATGTAGTCGCCGATACGGCCGTGCCGATCGGGGCGGTAGTCCTGCATGGCCGCTTCGAAGGCTTCGCGGCGCACGTGGCCATTCTCGATCAGCAGATCGCCGATCAGCGGCACGCTGCGTGCCGGCACAGAAGCAACGCCGTCGCCCGCCACGGCACCGGCTGAAGCACCTTCCACCGCGCCCCCTCGTTCTGCCTCGCCTGCCGGCGTCGCGCTCCCGACACCGCGCAACACACGCAGGCCCGCTGCGATCTCGCCCTCACGGACGATCTGCTGAACAACCGTTCCCTTGATCATCCCGCTCAATTCCGCGACCACCGTGTCGGCAAGCGGACTCGCGGTCAGCAAAATCGTGTGGCCCGCCGCGGCGTCAAACTGCGGCAAGACCCGGTGGCGCACGATCGCATCGAGCGGCAAGCGCTCGGCGTCGTCCTTGATGCGTTCGAGCAAGACGCGCCCACGCGGCAGATCCGACTGGAAGGCAATCGCTTCCGCAAGAGTTTCCTCGTCGAGCCAGCCCTTGGCCATCAGCACGCGGCCAAGCGGCGCCTCACGCGCATGGCTTTCGCCGAGCGCCAGTTCGAGCTTGTCCGGATCGATGGCTTGCCAGGACACAAGCAGTTCGCCCAGACGCTGGCGGCGATTGTTGAAGCCGTCAGCGGAGGGGAAGTCGTGCATGGTCTTGTCCCATGCCAGACGCTTGCCGGTTACGAGGTGCGTGAGAAACATCTTCCACGCCCGCGATACGGCCATGAAATTGATGAAGTTGCCCACCACCATGCGCGGCACGGACAGCACGCCGTGTTCCCAGCCGTACAGGCGGGTCACGAAATAGATCCGCTGCGTCACGCGTAACAGCAGCGCGCAACCGTTGGCCCACAGCAGGGCTTGCAGCCACGGCGAATCGGAGAACGGCGAAGCGATCAGATCCGGCATCCAGCCAAGCAGATCGGCCCCGGCGAACAGCAGGAACTGAATCACCAGCCCGTACGCGATGATGCCGACGAACGCGGTGACGATGCCCTTGCGGTCACGAAACAGCAGATAGCGATTGGCAAACGAGCCGGTCCAGCCAGTCTGCTTCCAGCCTTGCAAGCCAATGCCGAGCGTCCAGCGCGCACGCTGCCGGTAAGCAGTGCGGAAGGTATCGGGGAAGAACTCGCGCACGCACAGCGGCATCGTCACCGTGATGTCGCGCTCCTTGCCAAGGCCAAACCATGCCTTGCGGCGCGTCGCGAATTGCACGGGAAAGCGCGCGAAAATTGACTGCATGCCCATCTTGCCCAGTCGCGCGCCGACGTCGTAATCCTCGGTCAGGCTTTCGGTATTGAACGGCTGATTATCGGTTTCGGCGATCAGCGCGAGCAGCGCGCGCCGCGAGAAACACGTGCCCACCCCCGCGGACGGCACCGCGCCCACCAGGCTCTCGCGCACCACCAGATCCTTCGCGTGCCATTCGGCGAACTCGTCCATGTAGGTGCCGGCCACGAGTTCGAACCAGTTGCGCTCCAGCGAGGCAACCGGCAACTGGATCATGTCCTTGCGCGGCAGCAGGTAATTGAAAAAGCGCAGCTCGAGCGGATGCAGCACGTCTTCGCTATCGTGCAGCACGACGCCCGCGAACTCGATGTCCGCTTCACTCTCGTACTTGAAAATCGCCTGAATCACCCAGTTCAGACAGTCGGCCTTGCAGGTCGGACCGTCGTGCGGCACTTCCACGCGACGCAGCTGTTTGTAGCGGCGCCGCATCCGTTCGACTTCGGCGATGGTCTGCGGATCGTTCTGATAGGTGCCGACGAACACCACGTAGTTGCGGTAGTCCATCACCCGCACCATGTCTTCGATCATCGCCGCGACCACGTCGTACTCGTGCCATGCGGGCACCATGATCGCGATCGGCTGCTCGTCGCGCTCGTACAACTGCAGGCTGGTGAGCGGCTTGTGGGCGCGCTGCACCGTGAAGTGGCGATAGATCGTGCGGGTCCAGTACCAGATGTCGATGAACAGATCGTCGATGCTGGAGAGCAGAATGACGAACGCCACCAGCGCCGCGACGTATTCGAGCCCCAGGTAGTAGTGGGCTACCGCGTAGCCCGCATACCATTTGATCAGCGCGATGCTCACGACCTGTCCTTATTCCTGCGGCGCGCCACGTTGGCACCCAGCAGCAATACGATCAGCAAGCCGACGAGGCCAGCCGGGACGCCCCAGCGCACCCAGTTCTGCATGAACCACGGACCTTGCGCGTCTTCCGCATCGAGCACTTCGCCCGGATGACGCGTATCGAACTGGCGCAGCGTGCCGCTGCCGTCGACGATCGCAACGTCGCCGCGCGAAAGTTGCAACGACGCCGGCAAGACCGCGGCCGTGTCGCCCACCGTGCGATACACAATGCCCGGGACGTTGCCCGACTTCACCGCTTCGATCACGCCGACCCGGTTCAGGCCCGACACGTCCGCGAGAATCTTGCCTGATGCGTCGGTCAGCGAAAGGCGGTCTTTCGACAGACGCGCGAGGCTCTTCTCATCGGCGAGCGTGACGTCGGCCGCGAGGAAGGCGCCCTTCGGGTTCACCGCTTCGCCATCACGGGCCACGCTGAAAGTCGCACCCGTCGGCGAGATGCCGCTCGCGTTCGCGAGTCGCGCAACGCGCGGCAGAGCCTGGGTGGGGTCGTTCAGGTACGCGGCCGGCACGAGCACATTCGCTTCCGATGCGAAACGCGCCACCATGCCGGTGAAATCGTCGCTCATCGTGGCGCTCGCGAGCGTCAGATGACTGCTCGGCAACACGGCGATCGGATGACCCTGGCCGCGCGGCTGGCAGCCGCCTTCCGGCTGACGCTGGAACACCACGCGCAGCAGATTGTTCGGCGCGAGCGCGTAATGCGGCACGCGCGCGGTGATGCGCTGCGGCTTGCCGTTGGCGTTCAGCAGTTGCGAGCCGATCAGCACGTCGTTGAAATAGATCGAGGCGGTCTGCGCGGTGTTGTTCAGCGTCGGCGACGCGGCCACGTCGAGGACCACGCTGCCCGGCAGTTTGCCGTTGCCCGACACCGTGCCCAGATCGAAATTCGCGTCCCAGGTGGCGCGGCCTTGCACGTCGAGCGTGCGCGGCTGGCCGCCCAGCAGGGACAGCGCGATTTCGTCGCCACGCGTGTTCGGCGCGGTATCGATCTGATGCACGACGAGACGGCTCGTCACGTCGATCGGACGCCACGTGCGCGCGAGGATCGCGACACCGTCGTTGTCGCCGACCACGATCGCGGTTTGACCGCCGAGGTGGGCAAGGCGCACTTCGCCCGAAACGAGCGGCTTCGCAATCGGATCGATCGCGCGGGCGCGCCATGCGTCGAACGCGTCGGCAGCGCCGGGCGCCGCGCTCACAACCTGTTCGCGCAACGCATCGAGCGTTGTCTTCAGCGTGTTGCGCAGCGTGTCGTCGGCGACGATCACGTCCGGCGCGAATGCCGCGCGCGGCGTCAGCGCGATCAAGGCGCCCGCTTCCGCCGGATTCGCCAGCTTGTGCGAACCGCCCGCGGCCAGCGCGGCAAACGCCGGAATCGCGCGCAACGGCGCCGGCACCTCGATATCGCTCAGATCGACCGTGTCGCCCGCCGTCGGCCATGTCCGCGTCACCGGCGTGCGGCCCTCGCGTTGCAGCAGCGCTTCGACGCGCCAGCCTGCATCGAACGCCGGGGCGGCCACACTCCGCGCACCGAGCATCACCACGGGTTTGGTCGGCAACGCGCCCCACGCGCTGCGCAGATCGACGATCGCGTCAGGATCGTAGCGATAGGTCAGCCGCGACGTCGGCGCAATGCGCCAGACATTGCCGATCGCGGTCTGATCGCTACACACGTTATCGTTCAGCACCGACGACCAGTCGAGACCCACGCGCACGAAACCGCTCGGCCGCGCCGCGCCGTCCACGCCGAGATTCGCGGAAGCGTCGCCCTGATCCTGCGCCGGGCTGCGCGAGAGTACCGGCGAGCCGTCGAGCGACACCAGCATGGTCGTGCGCCCGCCGTTGCCGCGCAGATAGCTGCCGTCGATCTGCAAGGCCGCATCGCTCAATGGCACACCGGCCGGCACCGGCAGATACAGTTCCTGACGACCCTCCGGCGCACGCAGCACGACCGGATCGCGCATGCCCAGTTCAGCCAGCGACACCGTGCGCGTCGCGAGCCGGCCGCTGCCGAGCTGCGCGAAGCTGCCGGCGACGTCGGCCGGCTGTTGGGCATAGGCCGTCGACGCAAGCAACAGCAGCGCGGCAAGGACCTTCAGATGGGGGCGCGCGAGGCGGCGCATGGGCGAATGGGTGGTCACGTTATCTTGTCTCGAAATTAGAGCGCAAACGGTGAGGCCGATTCGCGCTGCATGGATTGTCTGGAACTGCGATTCCGCATGTAGCAGGCAGCCTTGCCGGAGGCTTTGCCGGCGCGTCTGATCGACGCGCCGCCCGCGAGCTTTCGCGCTACAGTGCGCGCATATCTGGTGCGTGTGCAACCTGAGCAGCCGCGCCGACGCCGCCGCTCACGAACTCGTCGAATGGGCGTCCGGTCAGCGCCGCGACGATCCGTTGCGAGGCATGGCCATCGCCGTACGGATTGACGCGCTGCGCAAAATCGTCGCGCTCGCCTGCGTTTTCGAGCAAGCCGGTCACCGCGCGCACGATCGCTTCGCGCTCCGTGCCGACGAGGCGCACCGTGCCGGCCGCCACTGCTTCCGGACGCTCGGTCACGTCGCGCATCACCAGCACCGGCTTGCCGAGCGCGGGCGCTTCTTCCTGCACGCCGCCCGAGTCGGTGAGAATGATCGACGCGCGCTGCATCAGACGCACGAAACCGAGGTAGTCCAGCGGCTCGATCAGATGAACGTTGCGCGCCGTGCCGAGGGTTTCCTGCACCGGGCCGCGCACATTCGGATTCAGGTGGACCGGATAGACGATCTGCACCGTGTTGGTTTTCGCGAGCTCGGCGAGCGCCGCGCAGATATTCGCGAAGCCCGCGCCGAAGCTCTCACGGCGATGGCCCGTGACGAGCAGCACGGGCAGCGCGCCGTCGAGGAACGGCAGGCGCGCGTCGAGTTCGGCGCGCAATGCCGCGTCATTGTCGATGCGCGCGGTGGTGAGATTCAATGCGTCGATCACCGTGTTGCCGGTGACGATGATCTTGCCGTGCAGCGCTTCGTGCGCGAGGTTCGCTTTCGAGCTCGCGGTGGGCGCGAACATCAGATCGCTCATCACGTCGACCACACGGCGGTTCATCTCTTCTGGCCACGGCTGCATCAGATTGCCGGTACGCAGCCCCGCTTCGACGTGCCCGATGGGAATGCGCCGGTGGAACGAAGCCAGCGCCGCCGCGCACGCCGTGGTCGTATCGCCGTGTACCAGCACGCGATCGGGCTGCACGGCCGCGAGTACCTCGTCGAGCGATGCAATGAGGCGTGAAGCCAGACCGTTGAGTGTCTGGTTGCCGGTCATCAGGGCGAGATTGTGATGCGGTTCGATCTGAAACAGCTCGAGCACCTGATCGAGCATCTGCTGATGCTGCCCCGTGACGCAAACAATCGACTCGATGCCGGCATCGGCTTCCAGTTGTTTGACCAACGGCGCCATTTTGATGGCTTCCGGCCGTGTGCCGAAAATCGACAGAATCCTCATTGGCATATGTCCCGCATCTCTCTCAAATGTTTTATTGGCGGCAGGCAATGCGGAGCACGCGTTAATATCGCGCGCTCATATTTACCGATCTGACTTGCCCGTAGCCGATAATTACCGGCGATTCCCATCTGCGCAGGAAACCATTCGATCGGATGCAATTACTGCCCACTGGATTCACGCGAGCATCGTTTGAACGATTGGCCATTGACGGTGAATCGACGCGCATTCTAGCGCGTATCTCCAGCAATTCTACAACGGATTTTCCCTGAACCCGCCTTCAAGGCATCGGCTTACGAGCCTGAAGCCGCGATTTTTGCCGACGAAGCCGGGTGATTAAAGGAACGCAAACGTTTTCCAAATAGTTATGGGAACGTTAAATTCAGATCAATCATTTTCAGATTTTGTAAATGTCAAATCTGAATTAACAATTTCCCCATTTCACTTCTTCAATTTGAATTTCCCGCTGATTAAGGCTGCGCAAACGTTACCGCCGGATTCGGATATCCGAGGCAATATCACCAATTGTCAGCCCGAATTGACAGTGCGTCTCATTTGTGGGATTCGCGTTCGATTTCCGCGGCCAGTTCGGCGATCTGCGATTCCGCGAACACGCGGATGCCGTGTTGTTGCAACAACGCGACAGTGACGCCGGTGGCCGGATGGGTTTGGCCGTTGAACGCGCCGGTGTAGATGAAGGTGCTGCCGCAGGAGGGGCTGCCGTCGGCGAGCAATGCATAGCGGCAGTTTTCTGCCTTCGCGCGGTTTAGCGCATGCTGGGCGCCGGCGATGAAGAGCGCGGTGACGTCCGCGCCGGTGTTGTCGTTAATGGTGGCGTGGTGAGCCAGGACGTCGGCGCCGGTGCGGCGCAGTTGTATTTCGGCCGGCGGCCGTGGGGTCGGGAAGCCGGCGGCCACTTCGGGGCAAACGGTGACGAGGCGGCCTTCGTCGCGCCAGTGGGCCAGCCATGTATCATGGGTGGTTTTGGCTTTGCCGTTATAGCGGACTGGGTGGCCGACGAGGCAGGCGCTGACCAGGATCTTCAGCATGAGAGTTGGGGTTCGGGTTGGTTTTTGCCCTGCGGGCTGCCTTTGGGGGTGGGGGGATTGTAATGGGGTTTGGTTGGTTGTTTGTTTTTTGCTTTGGGTTTTTTTCATTCCGTTAGAGATGCTTAGCTTTTTCCTTCGGTGGTGATGCTGTCGGATTGCTTGCTCGGTACTTTGCTGATCTGTTTGCCTACGGCGTTTGGTCTTTTCTTGCTCTGGTCTCTTTGGTCTTTCGTTGCTTTGTTTGTGGTCTGGTTTGGATGTGCTCTTTATGGTGTTGGCCTTTCCTTGTTCTGACTGCTTTGGCCTTTCCTTGAATTGTTATTGGTCTATTAGCGTTGCCCCTGTGCGGGGCGGCACTTACTTTCTTTGCCGCCGCAAAGAAAGATAAGCAAAGAAAGCGGCTCACACCGCCAGCTCATAAGCGGGTCCCCCGCACAGCCACGGTAGTGGTGCATCTGGAATCTGTGTTCTCGCACACTCCGCGTTAGCGACACAGGGCTCATTCGCTCCCACTCCGCACTGCGTGCGTCGCGGACGGGTCTGCATGGGAAACCAGGGGCTTCGCTTCGCGTCGCGGGGGCCATCGGCTTCGCCTCGGCGAGATGCTCCCGCTCTTATTGGCGAATCCCACTTCAAATGAAATGCCGATGCGGCGCATTCGTTGCGCGGCGNGCGGGGGCCATCGGCTTCGCCTCGGCGAGATGCTCCCGCTCTTATTGGCGAATCCCACTTCAAATGAAATGCCGATGCGGCGCATTCGTTGCGCGGCGGCGGTCGTGCCCGCGCGATGATGAACAACGAGTCAGGGTCCTGGATAAACCGTGAGCGCGAACGCTTGGCGGGCGGTGTTTGAACTGCGCGTCGGCGCGCGCAGCGCCGCCGGAAGTATGACTCCCTTGTCACTAGCGCCGAATGTGCGAGAACACAGATTCCAGATGCACCACTACCGTGGCTGTGCGGGGGACCCGCTTATGAGCTGGCGGTGTGAGCCGCTTTCTTTGCTTATCTTTCTTTGCGGCGGCAAAGAAAGTAAGTGTGTAGTGGTCCAATGGTCCTGGACACCTCTAAAGGGGATAATTCTCCAACTGAGGTGAGAGATGAGCAGACGGAACATAACTGACGAATTCAAGGCTGAAGCGGTGCAACTGGTGGTTGCCCAGGGCTATTCATTCTCCAAGGCCTGTGAGGCGCTGGGCGTAGGAGACACGGCCTTGCGGCGATGGGTTGCGCAGTGGCGGGCCGAACAGGCTGAGCCGCCGCGCACTGAGATTCAGGTCAAGGCCGACCAGCGACGCATCCGGGAACTGGAGGCGCGGGTGATCGAGCTCGAAAGGGAGCGCGAGATCCTAAAAAAGTCCACGGCCTTCTTCGTCAAGGAAATGGATCGCTCATCGAAGTGATCCATTCGCTGAAGAAGGCCTGGCCGGTGAGCGTGATGTGCGAGCTGCTGAAGGTGCCTCGAAGCAGCTATTACGCCGTTTCCACACGGCCCGCCAGAGTTGCTGCTGCGCCCGCGCTGCTCAAGGCGGTGCGCGAAATTCACGGCGAAAGCCGCGCCAGCTATGGCAGTCGCAGAATGGCTCAGGCCTTGCAGCAGCGAGGCCACGCGATCGGGCGTTACCGTGCCCGATCGCTGATGCGCGAGGCACAACTGGCGGTGGCGCGACGACGAACGCACCGTTATCGCAAGACTGACGGTGAAGCGCTGGTGGCTCCCAACCTGCTTGAGCGTCGGTTCGAGCCGTCGTCGATCAATCAGGTATGGGCGGGCGATATTACGTACGTGAGAACGCTTCAGGGCTGGTCCTATCTGGCCATCGTGATGGATCTGTATTCACGCCGTATCGTCGGCTGGGCGTTTGCGCAACTGCCCGATACGGTACTGGTTATCAGGGCTTTGCAGCAGGCGCGCGAGCATCGACGGCCGCCACCGGGCCTGATGTTCCACTCGGATCAGGGATGCCAGTACACCAGCGCGCACTTCGTGAACGAGCTGAAGGCAAACGGCATCATCCAGAGCATGAGCAGAAAGGGGAACTGCTGGGATAACGCGCCGGTGGAGCGCTTCTTTAGAAGTCTCAAAAGCGAATGGATCGACGATAAAGGGTACCCCGACCACGCATATGCGGAACGCGACATCGGGGCCTACATCGACGACTTTTATAACTACAGGCGCATCCATTCAGCGGCAGACGGTCTGCCACCGGCACGAT
>NZ_MCAS01000037.1 GCF_003610895.1 Paraburkholderia fungorum | reverse complement strand
GTAAGGGGCTCGTCCCGGCCGTCCTAGGCGGTTACTGCGATACACAGCAAAGTGATGTCCATCATTTTCGATTTGATGGACACCACTTTGTCAGAGTCTCCAGAGAAGAAGCCGGGTAGTCGAGCAGGCCGTCCGAATTACCCACGAGAGCTTCGGGACCGGCTGGCGGCGGCAGCGTGCGAGCCGGGCGTCTCGGTCGCGAGACTGGCCCGCGAGAATGGCATCAACGCGAACATGCTGTACACCTGGCGGCGGCGATATCTTGCCGAGCAGCAAGCTCCGTCTACCAGCCTCCTCCCGGTCGTACTGCTGAGTGACGCGCCGACGCAGGTCGTTGCGTCATCTTCGGGCGTTCCGCAAGCGCCAGAGATGAAGCCGGCGTCTCCTGGGGGTACGATCGAGATCCGCATCGGCCGTGCGGTGGTTAAGGTAGACGGCCTGGTCGACGCTGACATGCTGCGTACCGTGCTGGGCAGTCTGCGATCATGATCTCTCTGCCGGTTGGTACGCGCATCTGGATCGCTGCGGGCGTGACCGACATGCGGTGTGGGTTCCAGGGGCTGGCCGCAAAGGTACAAACGGCGCTTGAAGAGAATCCACTGGGCGGCAACGTCTTCATCTTCCGGGGCCGCCGAGGCGACCTCGTAAAAATCCTCTGGGCAACGGAGGACGGAATCTGGCTTCTCGCGAAGCGGCTTGAGCGGGGCCGTTTTATCTGGCCCCAGGCCGACGGCGGGAAGGTCCATCTGAGTTCAGCACAACTGTCGATGCTTCTCGAGGGCATCGATTGGCGACAACCCCGTCGCACCGCCGCGTTATCGATGTTGTAAACCGCGCGGCAGACCCGTAAACTACGGCGTATGTCGAACGGCGCCGATCTTCCAGACGATGTCGAATTGTTGAAGGCCTTGCTGGTCGAGGCCCGTAGTCTGCTTGCTGAACGCGATGTCGAGATCGAGCAGCTTAAGGCGCAGATCGACAAACTTCGGCGCATGCAGTTCGGCCGCAAGTCCGAACAGTTGCAGCGGCAGATCGAGACCCTCGAGACCCAACTCGAGGATCTGGCCGCCGGCCGGGGCGTTGCAGACGTGGAGCGTGCGCAAGCTCGAGGCGCAAACGCTTCCTCCTCCAATGCAACGACGGACGAAGCGGCTTCGAGACAAGCGCTACCTGCGCACCTCTCGCGCGAGGATCATGTGCTTGAGCCCGAATCGAGTTGCCCGCACTGCGGTCAACAGATGCAGGTGCTCGGCGAGGACGTGTCCGAGCAACTCGCCCGGGTCGCAGCGGCGTTCAAAGTCGTTCGCACGATCCGGCGCAAATTCGTTTGCTCATGCTGCAGCACCATCAGGCAGCCGCCGATGCCCGGCCTTCCGATCGAGCGGAGCATCGCCCATCCAAGCTTGCTGGCGGACATCCTCGTTTCGAAATACGCAGACCATCAGCCGTTATATCGGCAATCGGCGATCGCGGCGCGCGACGGCGTGACACTCGACCGGGCCAGCATGGGTCGCTGGGTCGGCCAATGCGAAGCGTTGTGCGCGCCGCTGATTGAGGCGCTGCGCCGCTATACGGTGTCGGCCGCCAAGCTGCATGCGGACGACACGCCAATCCCGGTGCTCTCGCCGGGCAACAGGAAGACCCGCACCGGTCGGCTATGGGTCTATGTGCGCGACGATCGTCGCTCGGGGTCGACGCAACCCGCTGCGGTATGGTTCGCATACTCGCCGAACAGGCAAGGCATCCACCCTCAGACTCATCTCGCCGGCTTCAGGGGGACCCTGCAGGCGGACGCTTACGCGGGCTTCGATGAGCTGTTCCTGGGTGGCTCCGTACTTGAAGCGGCATGTCATGCTCACGCGAGGAGAAAGTTCTACGACATCCACGTGCGCACGCCGTCCGACACGACGCAAAAGGCACTTGAATACATTGGCGCGCTATACGACATCGAGGCCTCCATTCGCGGCAAGCCTGCGGCCGAACGGCTACGAATACGGCAGGAGAAAGCCAGGCCACTGCTTCAAATCTATGAAGCGTGGCTCAAGGCCAAGCTCGAAACGTTGTCGTCGAAGTCCGACACTGCCAAGGCGATCAACTACTCGCTTAACCAGTGGCGCGCCCTGACGCTATATTGCGAAGACGGTACGCTCGAGATCGACAATAACATCGCGGAAAACGCGTTGCGTTGTGTAAGCCTGGGCCGGAAAAACTTTTTATTCGCCGGCTCCGACAGCGGTGGTGAACGGGCAGCCGCGATGTACGCGCTAATCGGCACCTGCGCACTGAACGACATCGATCCGCGCGCCTATCTGGACCACGTGCTAACTCACATCGCAGATCACAAAATCAATCGCATCGACGAGCTTCTACCGTGGCACGTGGCCGACAAGCTGCAGCCGCCAGCCAGTCCGCCGACACCCGCTATCTGACAGTGCAAGTCCGGATCACCATCATGCCTCACGTGCACGCGCGTGGACGAACGGCATGCGTGAGCCGCTTACCGATACTTGGCCGGCTGCGGACCTTTCGGCTGACCCTTGGTAGAGGTCGCACCAACTGCCTTGGAGGCCTTCTTCACCGCAGCCTTCGCCTTGCTCACAACACCTGCGTTCGTCGCAGCAGTTGCTTCAGCGCCCCCTGCAATCAGGAATTTGCTTCGGTCTTTGGCGCCAGCCAACCACGCCGGAGCGCGCCCACGACCGCTCCATGTGGCGCCAGATTTGGGGTCCTGATACATCGCTGGCTGCGGACCGCGGACATAGTTGCCAGCAGTCTCCGTTTTGTTGACAAAACCCGGTTTCGTTGTCGCCGTACTTCCCTCAACCAAGTATTTGTCTCGGTTCTTCGCGGCGGCAATCCAACCTGGTGCCCGGCCGTGTCCGGTCCAGGTTGCACCGCTCTTCGGGTCGCGATACTTGGCCGCAGCAACACTGCCTTTGCTTGTGGTCTTAACAACAACTGTCTTCGCGGCGCTCCGCTTGCCGTCAGAGTGCGCGTCAATGTCGGCAGTGGTCAGGCCGTGCTTTGCCATCAACTCGCGAATCTTTTCGATGACGCCCGACGATTGCTTTGCAATCAGCGCATCCGCTTGGGCCTGCAGTTTCTTCATCTTCGCCTGGACTGCTTCCAAAGTTGTTGCCATCAGGTGACCTCCATATGTTTGTGGCCGCAATATGCCACGGCCGAGCGGAAGAAGGCTAGAGCATTATTTGTGCGATGGAAGACTGCTGGTAGTCCGCTGCGGAAGAGCCGCCCTCGACGTCGTGGCGTCCCCTACCGAGTGGTTTGAGTGTCGACTAATCGGTCGGAATGTTCTCTATAGCGGGCTGCGCGGTGGCTACGTTTGTGATGTCACGTTGAACGGTGCGCGAACGGATTGATGGGTTGGACCTTCGTGCGGTCCTTAACGCGCTCAAGTATCTGGCATGTGCCCCAATCGGTAACCAGCGATTCAAGCCCGCGAACTACATTCGATTCCATAGCCTGCACGCCAGCATCACCGTTGAAGTTGGCATTGAACGCGGAGTGAAATCGATACTGGAAGAAGCTAGAGACTTCCTGGATGCGCTCCTGGGTATTGGAGTCCGTGTAAATCACGGATTCAGGAGAGAACGGGTCATAGTAAATGACGTATCGGTATTCCGTATTTACCGCAACGCGGGGCTCATCGCTGATGAGCAACGAGCCGACCAACTGGATAGACCCTTTCATTCCCTTAGGGGTTTTGAATACCCAGATGCGCTTTGGCAATCGCTCCACAAGTTGCACGATTTTCGAATTGTTGGAGCCAAAGTAGCCGACTTCACCGTTCTTGAGATTTCGCTCAAGTTTTTGCCAGTAGTAAAAAATATCCATTTATATCTGTCTGCCGATGCCTGATTCGACCACGGCTTTTTGGTCAATGTGGCTGAGTCGCTGAACCGTTGGCAGCGGAATGAGCCGTGGGGCCTACTTTGTTGAAAAGACGACAGCCGCCAAATCGCCAACCTGCGTGAAGCTTCGGACGAAACGATAGACCTGACCGTCAACCTGCACCGTGTTCGCTCCCGACGAAGTCGATTCAAGGATTCCGTTTGCCGCTGGGATTGTAATCGTACCAATCTGCTTCAGGTCTTCCCGCGAACCCTCTGGGTCGCCCAGATACAAAGTGCAAGCGTCAGCGGTGTGCCGCATCATCAGAATGCTTGTGACCTTATCAAGCGACCTCTCCGGATATACGGCAAGCGAGCGCAGCGATTCCGGAACGTGTTCCGGGCTACCTGCTAACTCGATGTTGTCCATCATTTTTAGCTCCGGTGGCATAGGGGCGTGTAAGCGGAGCATCAGTGCCCACGCCATCAAAGACGAACAAAGAATCGCTGTCTTTCGGGGTTAGTCTCCAAACGGGTTGCCGGTGTCTTTCGCTTCGGTATTGAGGTTGTATTCGGCACGCATGGCCTTGAGCACACCCTCGATGTCACGCTCGAAGCCGACAGCGTTGCCAAAATGGGTCATGGTCCAGTTGCAGCCTGTCTTGTCAGCCTCTTGCACCTGCGGCCGCGGCACACGAATCTTCACGCCATCCTCGACGATTTCCTGCAGGCGATGGATTCGCCGATTGACCTCCCGCTAAAGCTGCGAGGCATTGAGCGTCTTGCGTATCATCCACGTCTCCTTCCGGTTGCTCAAACCAGTCTAGCGCAGCCGAGGCATTCCGCGCTGAAACGGACGAGCCAGCCGGTCTTGTCAATCTGGCTGCAACAGTGTTTTCTGGAATCGCACATCGACTGCAGCCTTTCTCGACAGGATACTTCGAATGTCCGAATCATCTGGTGGCAGGGCGCGTCGGCGAGACGACGCGAGACGGCTACGAGGCTGCAATTTCGAAGGGGAAACCGAAATGGATGAGCAAAAGCGCCAAAGTATGATTGCGTACCTACGCCGCAAGATGGCTAAGGTTGGCATCAAGGTGGGCGACGTCGCGGCGGCAATTTCTGAAGAAAGAGCGCGTCAAAAATCGGCACGATACCGCAGTGCTTTCGGCGACACCTGGGATGGCAAGGGCGATATGCCCCATTGGCTGAGGCAAGCCACGAGCGCTGGGCAGTCACTGTCGCACTTTGCCGTTGGGAAATCATCAACGTTGGGTAGCCGCAGAAGTCCGGAAATTGACTGGAGTCGGGACCCGTTCGTTGGCACGCGACTGGCGACAGTTCGGCCGTCGTAAGCGCCATGTAATCGCTGTTTCATACTCGTCGTATGGCTACGTGACCTCGTACGCAACATCTCTCGCGGTCGTGTTCCCGCTTCGACCAATCGACCGTTACCAAGCAGCGCAGCTTCACGACCGGCTCGGTGGCGATTCTGTTGAGCGTGTCGTCGGCTGGCCCGCGCACGACGGCCTGGGTAACACGCTCTGTACGCAGCACATCACCTTATGCGGCAAAAAAGTGGTGCACCACCTGCCAACCCAAGGAGAGAGCCGCCACGCAGGCCACGATGGCAAACGCAATCCGGTTCTGCTGAGCAGTCTTTGCTTGCTGGGCACGTAAACTCGCAACGGCAGTTTCCAGTACGTTCTGTTTTGTTTCTACCTGACTTGCCACCAATGCTGCCTGTGTGGCGACCACATCGTGAGCCGCCAATGCGGTCGACGTTGCCTGAATGTGCGTTTGCAACTCGGCAGTCACATCTGAACGAAAGGCTTCCGAGTTAGTCGCCAGTTGCCCCAAGGCGTCCTGAACCCGGGTGCTCCATGTATGTGTGGTTTCGTTTTGGCGTTGCTCAAAATCCTGTTGAGATGAACGAAGCTCGACGAGCACCCCACTAACAAGCTCGTCGCATTGCGCCACCACGCCCTGCACATCATTTTTGAGAGCAGAACGCAGTGCCTCATTGGCTGCGTCAATCTTGCTCTCTGCCTGCTCAACCCTAGTGACGCATCCAATCAGCTTGACAGCCTGTTCTGTCGTGACACCCTTTGCCTCCATCAACCCCTGGTTGGCGGCATTTAACCCCTTTTGTGTCTCTGCAAGCTGGACCTGTTGCTCAAGGATTTTTTCGTTCTGCAGCTTCAACTGATTTGCTTGTTCTTCCAACAGACTCTGTTGTTTTAGCAGGACTGTCTGCTGGTCACTCAGTACCTTTGAAATGGCGGTATTTACAACAAGAAGTTGTGCGGACCTTTGCGTCAACCGGCCCATAGCCTGGTTGAGGTCGAGCTGAGCGCCTGCAACCTTCTCATCTCGGTCGTTCCACATGTTGGAAAAGAAGTTTCCGTCCTTCTTTTCCTGACGAAGCCGCGCCAGCCGGCCGCTTTCATCCTTGACCGACTTTGTCTCAGCAACCATGCCATCAATCAATTCCCGGATGTTGCTATCCCGGAAAATCTGCTCGGGAATGGATATAGCCGAGAAAGCTTGGACAACCTGCTGTTCGTGCGTACTCTGATTCATTTTTCTGAGGCTAGTTGGTCTTAAAAAATTCGTCGATTGAGGTCTGGCTCTCGTTGACGAAAGCAATCATATTCGTACTTTTTCGAATCTGTTCACGTGTCTCGGCAATAGAGTGCCCAAGAATAGCAAGTGAATTCGCACTGGTCCTTCCTGCTGCGCCCAGTGTGTCACCAATGTTTTGATAGATGCTCACAGACTCGGCAAAGCTCTCGACATTACTGAATGAATTTTCCGCCAGCGTGGTCAATTCGTTGGCAAACGTTCCTTGGTGTTTCGCGTCGGCGATGATTTCATCGAGAAGCTTCTCGTTCAGTGAATGCCGATACCGGTCGAACATACAATCAATCTGATAAGACAAGAAAGCCGTCATCAAACCGGTGAGAATCCCCATAACAGCAGGTGCCACGACGTCCGCGATAACCTTAAGGAACGGCACACTTGCCATGAACGTCGCGACCGACTCGGCCAGAACGATGCCCACAGAACTAATGACGACAGCAGTCAGAATCTTTAGGCCCTCTTGCAACGCTTCGTCACCGGTGAGGTGCTTGGGAGGAAACAGAATCATCTTGAAAGCGCGAAACAAGCCAATCAATCCTTCTCGGATGGCGGTAACGAAGCGCTTGCCCGTCGACAAGAAACTGTTGAGCACAAAAGTCAGCAAGTTGCTCATGAAACCACTGACGCCGCCGTGGAACAGCTGTGCTGCAGCATCGGGGATTTTCTTTGCCACCGATTGAATCGCCTTGAACAGCCGGTCACGAATCTCTTCAAAGAGTGATTTTCCTGCCTCGATGCCATGCTTGATGAGAGTTTTGATTTCGTTGAACAGACCGTTGACCAGTTCAGTCAGAAGCACACCCATTGCTTGCCGAAGGCCCATTTTCAGCGCCTGACTTCCTCCGGTGTGAAGAATCTCAGCGGTCTGCTTCTTTAATACCGCTCGGTCCACGGTGCTATCCAAATGTTTTTTGGCCGTCTGAGACTTCTCGGTCATCAACTTTTCGTCAATCTCAAACTTCTCGGCATTGGTCGTACCATCAGCTCTTTCACGAGCGGCCCACTCTTCTAAGTCGTGGTCACTTTTGGAGCCGTTCAGTGGCTGATTCGTCAGGGCGAGGTTCTTGTCATCGTTGACCGCCGCCCTCATACGACTAGGGTCTACTTTCAGTTCACCAGTTTGCTCGTCTCGATTCACATCTCCGAGACCGAGATGTGCCTTTTTATTACTGTGGAACTCGCCAACGGAACCCACATGGTCCAGCTCGGCGCGAACGACGCGACCATCCCTCAGTTCAATGGTCCCATCGGCCGAGACCGCTTGTCCGCTGTATTCATCCTTGCCGCGTGCAATTTTTTCGGTACGCTTCTGCTCCCAAGTTCTTCCGCCTGCGGCCTTTGCAGCTCCGTCGGTCTTGATTTCATATTCAGACCGAACATCCACGTTGTACTCTCTACGCGAGTTTGCGTGAAGCGCCTTGTCCGACTCGGTCGCAACAAAATCATCGTCAGTTCGCTCGAAATTACGCAGCGTCGTGACGTTGCCACCGTTCTTGTCCTCGAACATCGCTGTCGACAGGCCAAACGGTCCAATAATTTGAGAGAGAACCTCACGTTGGCAGTCAGCAAAGAGCTTTTGCAGACGTTGCTCACGAAGCTCCAAAATACTTTGTTCCATTTACGCGCCCCGCCTTAGCCTAATTTGCTGTCAACGAATTTCGTGAACCAACTATCGAAATCAGGTGCGACCAGCTTTCTATCTGGAAAATCGTGGAAAACTTCGATAACTTGCCCGAGTCGCCCGGCTGAAGCGGGCGCCATGTCGAGACACAGGAAGTCCCCGCCTCCGTTAGTAGCAAAGGGAATCCACGACCGCGACCACCAGACCGGCTGAATTCCCTCATTCGGCTTAGCCTTCATATCGTCAAAGTCGCCACCCTCCACCAAATCGTTCCATGCCTCCCAACTGAGCACGACGTTTCGGACGGACAGAAACTCCTTTCCATCGAACAACCACTTCGCTTTTCCTTGTTGCCCTGCATGTACTTTGAGGCACTCAAGGTAGCCCGACGGCAATCCGTAGCCGAGCTTTCGCTTCATCTCCTCTATTTCCGTAGTCGTGGCGGGCGGATTTAACTCGGCTAATGTCTTTGCTTCGTTCACAAGCAGCCAAGCTTCAAGGCGTTTCCAGTCTTGTGTCATCAGCTTTTCTACCTCGAGAATATGTACTGAATATCGACAATTGCACAGACTACTTGAGGCCCTCCCTACGCCTCTGCCTTAGTCCTCAGCGCCCACCCTTGCGAGCAATTGAACCTTTACCTGCTCAAACTCTTCTTCTGTGAGGGCACCAGTTTTAAAAAGGTCGTATGTGCGCTTAATTTCTTCGGCCCAGTCCAGACCACCTTCTACCTTTGCCGGCACGACATCCGGTGTTGCCACGCTCACCGTTCCCGGCTCAGGCGAGCGCGTCTGCTGTTGCTGGCTCGGCTCGAAGAAGTGCACAACCCTTAACAGCTGCTTCAGCACTGCATACGCCATGAATCCAAGAATCAGGAAAACAATCAGCTTACCCATAGCCTCCCCTGTTATCGGGACTTGGAACTGCTCACTGCGATTCAGCAGTGACTACCCACGGGGCATAATAGTCAGCGCTACGACAAAATGTGTCGCAGCGCGTCCGGCTCCCCCCCTTCGGCATCATCTCCGCCAACGTCCTCGAGCGCGACACCCCAGACTTTGTTGCCAAAGCCAAGTAGCCAGCGATGCAGCTGCACCGTCTCCACGACGACGGCGGTCACTTCCAGCCTGTCGGCAAAGGCAACGACTGTTTGGTCAGTCGTCAGGGGCGACTCAAGCAGTTGAAGGCCGGTCTCCGGGTCGATGCAGAAACTCAAACGAACTCGCTTCCCGCTGCCGAACCCAAACTTGCCGTCAGCCTCGTACTGCTCCAGGTTGAACTCAGTCGGCCGTTCGAAAGTGCGTGTGGTGACGTTGGCCGCGATGATGCGATGCAAAGCCAAAATGCGTTCGTCAGCGTACCCCTTGTAGCGACACACGAGGTAAAGCCGGACGCTTTGTTGCGCCAGGCCAAGTGGCATCACTTCAGCGGACCTCGACTTGCCCGCTGCATTCCGATACTCAACCTCGAGCCAGAGATTGGCGTAGAGCGCATTGCTTACGGCATCGAACACGCCGTCTGCGATTTTTGGCGGCAGGGTTGGCTGCGTCGGGCTGACGACGCGAACCTTCTTCAACCATTGCTGACTGGGTTTTTCTGCAGCGGCGGGGCCGAAGTTCCTTCTGGCCTGCTCGAAAAAACCATCCATGGATTTCATGACGCCAGCGGGCAGCAGATGATTCAGATGCTCTTCTGCCAACAGCAGTAACAACGATTCCTGCTCACTGAGCACGGGCAGGGACAGGCCGCCCGATTGGGCCTTCCAACAATATCCGTAAGGCTTGCTCCGGTCATCGCATTCAATGTCGAAATGCTCGCAGAGCACCTCCAACTGGCGTTGGATGGTTCGCAGGTCCCGGTCATGCCCGGCGTGCAGAAGCTGTTCATGGAGTTCCGAGGCCGTAATTTTCCGATTTCTCGGAACGCGTCGTAGCAACTCCAGCGCGAGGATGGTTGTATTAAGGGTATCGGAACGTTTGGGCATAGTTTGTCTCTCAGCTAGCGAAGGTGCACGCAAAGAGAGCCGTCTAGTTGCAGTTCGTATTGACTGTGTTACCCAAACTCGTCGACGTACAGTGGACGCTCGGGCTCGTCAAATGAACTGTCTGTGGTTGCCGAGCGTTTACCGCCTGCATATAGTTCGCCCAAGCATTGATGCTGTTGGCGAACTGCTGGTTGGCAAGCTGCTGAGCCTGTAACTGACGCGCCTGGTCCTGTAACATTCGTGCCTCCTGATACTGCCGACCCGCAGTGACTGCCTCTTTGCCAATCGCATACCGGCGCTGCGCGAATTCCCCATATGTGAGCTTCTGCTGATAGAGGCTGACCACAAGCTCACTGACTTTCGCTTCGGCCTCGAGGCCGAAAGCCATCTCCTGTTTGATGAACGACTCATCGAGCGGGGTTGCATTCGGTGCCATCGGATTGACAGCACGCTCGCGCTCCATGCAGGCGTCACGGAGCGTCGCTCATTTCGCAATCAAAGGGCGGTCAGCTGCAGTGGGAAACGAGTCGAGCGACGCATACTGGAACGGCGGCGGGGAGTCGAACTTGCGCTCAAATTGGATTTTGTCGCGCAGAGGGTCCAAGTCATGCACGGCCATATCGGCTTCACACTGCTTGTGCACGGCCTCGAACTGCGCAGATATTGCGTCGTTTTGAGCCTTCGCGGAGTCTGCCGCTTCTTTGCGGTGCAGGTTACCGCCCCCGTTCGCATATCCCCTTGTCCCCGGCAAGCAGTCCGCCCATGCGATACCTATCGCACAGTCAGCGGGATGGTTGGCGAACCCCGGTCCAACGCTGCTGCATGCGGCGAGCACCGCTACGGCCATGGATATACCGGCAAGTTTCTTGTTCACTTCATAAAGCCCTATAAGCCCGCGGGTCTGTTGCTCTCTTCAGCGTCTATGTCCGCGAGGTTCTCATTATCATTCGACGATTTTACTACTGGACACCCGCTCAGCCCTGTTTCACCCGTTGCGTGCCTGCGAAGAGTTGGCCGGACTATGAAGCGCCTATGAGCCATCCGCTACTCGACAATCGCTGCGCGGTCTATCAGCCACATGTGGTGAATCTCCAGCAGGTCCCCCTCGTTTTCAAAGTATGCATGCGCGACAACTCTCGCCCCATCGTCGTCAATCCCGAAAATCGCTTGCGCGCTTTCAACCCGCACGGTGCGGCCTGGCGCTTCCTGCCAAGCCTTATACGTCTTTGTGTACTGCTCAGAATATCTACACCAACCGTCGTCTTCGCGTATAAAGCAGCCGAATACGCGACCGCTTTTCGTTTGCTTAAGTTCATCCAGATTTTCTCGGGTGACTTCGAAGAACTTTGCGGTCCCGGTGACGCGTGCCAAATGAACGTCGTCTAGTCGTGCGGCTAAACGCAGCCTACTGTGTGTGGCTTTAGGTATTGAAGGAAGTCCGTCGTAGTCAGGCCAAAGTCCAGTAGAGCCCAATAAGTCAGAAGCAGTTTGATTTTCGCAACGATGTCGCTAACCTTTGTATAGTCTCCCTCTTTCAACCCGGGGTCGTCGCCGTGGGCGATTGCGTCACGAATTTTCTTGATTTGATGAAAATCGGTGGCTGACAGTGCAATGATTTTCACGACGTCGGAGTCTGTTTCCTTTATGGCGAGCTCGTACTTCTCGGCGAAGGCGAATGGTGTACTGGCGAAAGCACGGCTGGCTAGTTCGACCAGCTTGTCGAGTTGGACCTCGTCGACCGAGGGCATAGACTTACCTGCCAAGAGCCGGAATTCCGCGAGTTTCGTCGCAGCAGGAGGCACTGGGGCAGGCTTCGTAGCGCCTTTCGAACGAATTGAAACGTATTTGTCGAGAAGAGTGACATACCCGAGCGCCTCATACTCCCAGAAGCCCTCATACTGCTGCATTCCAGCCACGCGAACCCAACAGACTTTCCGATATTGCGACCGGTAATAATGGTCAAAAATGGTTTGCCAACGGTCATCGAGTTGTGACTTCTGGATGAAGAAATTCGTCCAGAATCCAGAGTCCTCTAAGTTCCTTTCAGGACGCGCGGATGTCACAAAATGCACCTTGCATTGATGTCCATCCCCATATGGGATGCGAACATGGCTGATAGTCGTCGGGTACGCGACAAGAATGGAAAGAAGACAAGAAAGCTCATGCGTCTTACTTTTCAGGTCTTGGAGACAAAACTTTTTGCCTCCCGTCGCGAAGCTGAAGTCGACGTGCTCGTGAATCTCACGTTTCTCGCCTGATGTCCGAATGCTTCCCCGATATGCGCTCGTTAGAGTGAAGCGCTCGTCGTCCGTCACCACTGATACTGAAATCGGTTTTGAGATATTCGTCCAAGTGAGCTGGTCACCGACGCTCCCGTTGATGCGTTGCCAACGTAAGAACCACTCCGAGATTTCATGAAATCGGACCGTAATCTGGTCGAATTCCGGCGTGCCTATGTCAGCCTCGAATACATAATCTGCGTATAGTACAGACCCAGACAATTGGCATTTACAGAGCGTGTAACTCTGCCCAGTCTCTGTGTGCAAGATGATTTGCTCAATTCGTTCGCCCTCGGACAGAATGCGCGGAGCCCCGTTCTTGAAGTTCAAGCGTGCCCAGTGGCCACCGCCAAATGACAGAACGCCCTCGTGACTCTCCCCACTTTCTTCGAGGTGGAACGTCCCAGTATGTGTTTGTTCTTCGGGGTATGAACCAGTCGTTTTCATTGTTTCAACCTAGATTCCTGGTGCAGAAGTAGACCACTCGCTACTGATTGATAACACGTCTAAAACAAGTCTGCGACCTGCGACGGACGTGTCCGTCCAGACTGTGTAACCTGACAACACCTGCTCGACCTGTGCCGAACGATGTTCGCGGCGATGATTCGCAGAGCTGCGAAAAGCCAACTTCCCCATCCTCACGCTCGCGCGCAACATAGGTTCGGTCTAACGACTTGCTGCCGGCACAACTGCTTCCCTGCAGCTTCGGTCTCGTGACTCCGCGACACGACTCTCCTTGACTTCCTCCGCAAAAACACTATCACTGACCTGTGCTGCAACCGGACATGTCAAATGCCTTCCGGACGGAGTCGACGAGCAAGTCCATCTGTGCCTGTCCGTGCCGCGCAGTACATCCGCATGTCGACGGACCATCAGGAATATTCCCCCGTGTTCCAGAGACAGGCTATTGCAGCCTATGCGCTTGCCCATCACATCCGCATTGTCAGTGTGTACGAAGACGCCGGCATAAGTGGCTTGACATTGCGAGAGCGTCCGGCGCTCATTCAGTTGCTATTGGACGTTGGTAGCCCGAAGCGCAAATTCACCACGGTGCTAGTGTACGACGTCAGCCGGTGGGGAAGATTTCAGGACGTTGACGAAGCCGCATTCTATGAATATTCCTGCCGGCGTGCGGGGGTCGATGTTGTATATGTTGCCGAACCTTTCGAGAACGACGCAAGCCCGGCGACGTCGGTTCTAAAGGCGCTGAAGCGGGCGATGGCCGCAGAGTTCAGTCGCGAGATGTCCCGCAAGGTTTTCCTGGGGCACTGCCTCAATGTTGAGCGCGGTTTTCATACGGGCGGTCCTCCCGGCTACGGATTACACCGCGTCCTTCTCGACTCAGACCGTCACATTCGGCACTCCCTCGACAGGTACGAATACAAGAGTGTTCAAACTGACCGTGTCATCATCGCGCCAGCGCCCGGAGGCGAAGCAGCGTTAGTTAGAAAAGTCTTCGAGTGGTACGCAACGCAGCCAATTTCCGCGACCGCAATAGCGCGGCGTCTCAATGACTTCGGGATTGCTAATGGCTTCGGGCGACCGTGGCAAGGCCAAAACATCCTGAGCATCCTCCGCAACGAAGCGTACATTGGCACCAACGTCTACAGCCGGACCACTTCAAAATTGGCCAGCCCATGGAAGCGGGTTCCAGAGCAGGACTGGATTCGCGTTCCAGGCGCGTTCGAGGCTGTGGTCGACAAACGCGTCTTCACCGCCGTTCAGCAGAAAATGGAACGAGCCCGGCGTAGGCCCACGAGAGACGAGATTGCCGACGGTCTGCGCAAAGTCATCAAACGAGCCGGCAAACTCAGCCAGGCGATGCTAAGGCATTACCGTAGCGCGCCGTCCGTCGAGCAGGTAATGCATGAGTTTGGAAGCCTGAACGATGCATACAGGGCAATAGGCTATGCGCCGAATCTGGACCCCGCCCGCTCGGAAAACCGCTCTGTCGAGCGCCGCATGGAAAAGCGGGTCGCTGATGTAACCATCGATGTTTTGCAAAGTCTGGGCCACGAGGTGCGATATGAAAAGCACACGGATGCGATGTGTATCGACGGCTCGTTGAGATTGAAGCTTGCTGTTCGCAGCCCTTGGCTTATTGGCGGTCACATGCCTTACTGGGTCGCGCGCTGGCCTGATTGCTTCCCTATAGATTTTCTTATATACGGCCGAATAGAGCGCGCGAGTTCGGAACTGCTCGACTTCCACATCTTCCCGCGTGGAAGTCTCGCTCCCGGGGCATACACGGTAGTCCACCGGCACGGCCAGGCACATTTCAAAGCCTATGTGCATCCGAATCTGACACCCTTGCTTGACCTCGTTGAGAGCGTCCCCCTTGAAGTATTGGTGAGCACGACATCCTGTGGGAGATTCTCTTGATGCGCCCACTTCGACCAGGCACCACCTCCTCTGGAATTAATCCAAACCCGCACGGGGAGAACGGTGAATCAAAGCCAGCAGAGCTCCAACTTGAACGTCGTCGTGCCGGCAGAAAAACGACACCAGAGGAAAAGGCCAAAGACGTTCTCAAGCTGGAACGTGCGCGGCAGCGGACTGTCATCAGACATATGCAGGCCACGCACGGCGAGATAGCTCTGACGACAAAGGTCCTGCTGGAGCTGCTGTCGGACCCGGCCTTCGTTGCGCTGTTACGCGACGAGGGGTTTACCTCGATGCCGAAGCTCCTTCGTCAAAGGCTCATGGAGCGACGCTGATGACGCAAGCCCGACCTGCTAGGTTCATACACCGCACAAACGCGGCCCAAGCCGAGTGTGAGAGACCGCCAGAGATTTGTGCCGAAGCGTTCGCCCTGGTCGTCAGGCAAACGCTTCCGAAACGGACAGTTGCAGCGCTCGCAAGGATGACGCCGGCGCGCCAGGTTGCAACTGCCCGGACGATGGTCGCAGTAGACAACCTCAGCGGAGATTTCGCTCGAGCCCTACTGGCGGCGACGCCATCAAGTGAGAGGGCCGATGATGCGCGGGGCCGACAGTCACACCCGGATTGCGCAGGCCGACTGGCCAGGATGGAACAGGGGCTCGTTCAGATACAACTCGAAGCGGCAGAGCTGCGCTCCCACTACTACGACGACCTGTTTCACCTGGCACTTGCAGCCAGTTACGTGCGAGGCTGGATGCGGAACGAAGTGGTTACAGCCTGGCTCTACTCGCACCACCAGGAGTTCGCCATTGTGCTCGACCGCCTGGCGAAGACGGCAGACTTTGCAATCGAGGCAGGGCGCCCAATGCGGCTTCCTTACTCCCCAGCTGCTAGCCCCGCAATATCGCGCAAAGGCAAATCAGGTAGACGTCCACCGGCAGGCATCCAGACCCGTTAAGACCACCGCGTACCAACAAGGTAGGTCAAGCAGTGCTGGTAGATGTTCCGCGCTGTTTCCGAACGGAAGTCCAACCTCAAGTTCTCACAAAACAGCGTGGTAACCATCTGCCGCGAAAAGACGGGCAATGGTGCCGTCTCTAGTTGTCGGGCCAGTTCCAGGGCGCGACTCGACAGCATGACTCGCTGCATAACGTCAGCGCCACCACCGTTAGTGTTTAACCACAAGATTGTGGACTCCACGACGTGGCCATGCGAAAGCCAGTCACCCGTCAGTTGCTTCGCCAGTAGGTGCGACGAAACGAGATAGGCCAGTAGTTCGGCTCGCGCCCGTAGGTCAAGGTTAAGGGGATTCGTCACGCTTTAACGCAATCAGTGGACTCATGGTGATGATACAGCGGTCATGGCCAGCGGCAGCCGCCCCGGTGGTGACTGGTTCGTGCAGCGGCAAAGAACAACGAGTCTTGTTCGCCCGGTGCCGACCAGTGCGGCCAAAGGAACGCAACCTGCATGTCATGGGTTTGACGTGCAGAATTATGAAATCACGTTCTCGTTCTTTTCTCCTGTCGCAGGCTACCAACCTTCCAGCCAGGTGCAACTTCATGTCTGTAACCACATACGCGACAGGCGCATTGGGGCATGACCGGCACGCGAATTTTCTTTTAGCGTTCTCATGGGGCACTGGTGGGTCTTGCGGTTGAGACCCTAACTCAACGTTGGAGCACCGGCATTTATCTTCCTTGACTTGGGCCACCACAGGCCTATCACTAATTACCACGCAAGACGGGAGACGGGAATGCCGCAAGCGGATGGACTATTAACCTCCCTTGCTGGCAGGCTCGCGGCGCAGTATGTGCGGATGTCTACGGACTACCAGCAGTACTCAACCGAGAACCAGAAGCTGGCCATCGCTGAGTTCGCCGCAATACAGGGAATATCCATCATCGCCACCTACGAGGATTCAGGAAAAAGCGGTGTGACACTTAAAGGCAGGCCTGCTCTGCTTCAGCTACTTCAGGATGCACAGGCTCCTACTCATGCCTTCAGCCTGGTGCTTGTGTACGACGTCAGCCGTTGGGGCCGCTTTCAGGACACCGATGAGAGTGCACACTACGAATACCTGTGCCGGCAGGCCGGCGTACAGGTTGTGTATTGCGCAGAAATCTTCTCGTACGACGGCGGCGCTGTGGCTACCTTGATGAAAACGCTCAAGCGCGCGATGGCCGGAGAATACAGTCGTGAGTTGTCCCGCAAGGTTTTCATGGGCCAATACAAACTTGCTGAGCGAGGTTTCTGGCAAGGTGCGGCTCCGGGATATGGCCTGCAACGCGTACTGGTCGACTCCGATGGGAATGTCAAAGGTCCTCTGCACCATCGGGAGCACAAAAGCATCCAGACAGACAGAGTTATCGTGATGCCCGGTGACGAGCACGAAGTGGCGCTTGTTCGCCGCATCTACGATTGGTACGTTTGTCAGGGCGTGGGGTGCAGGCGTATTGCGGACCGGCTAAACACATTCGGAATCTGCAATGCTTACGGTCGTCCGTGGAATCCACAGAACATCACCGGAATTCTGAGCGGTGAAAAGTATGCGGGGACCAATGTCTACGCCAGGACATCCAAGAAACTCAATGCGAACTGGCATAGGAATCCCCCTTCCGAGTGGGCTCGTTCAGAAGGTGCATTTCCCCCACTCGTGGACCGCGCGGTGTTCGACGCTGCTGAGAGAATCCGGACGAATCGGACACAGAACCTCAGTGACGACGAGATTCTGAAAAGACTGAGCAACTTCGTACGCTCCGCTGATGTAGTAAGCGCCAAGGAAATCGACAAGGTCCAGACACTGCCAGCAGGAAAGACTTATTCCGTACGATTCGGCTGCATCAAGAACGCGTACGCACTAGTCGGATACGAGCCACGCCATCAGTTGGGCGGCGCTGAAGTCTATCGGGCTGCACGAGCGGCCCAGCGGGAATGCATTGGAAAGATTACCGCGGCCCTGACGGTTCTCGGCCATCGCGTGGAAATTTCCGCGGACGAAACTACCATTCGGGTAGACGATGAACTGGTCATCAGATTCACCGTTCGTCCGATTCTTCATTACGACCGCCGTGGCCCACGCTGGCGAGTTCGCTGGCCAACCTACGCGTCGCCTGACCTTCTCGTCGTACTGAGGTTGGACTCCGCGTTTGAAACTCCAATCGATTTTTATATTTTCCCGCGGGGCAGTCTGGTGCCCGGTTACGATTTCTCGCTGTCCATCCGCAACGGCAGTAGCGAACCTTTCGACATGTTCCGGTTCCCGGACGAGAGGATTCTGCTTGAACTGACGGCGCGGAATCGCATGGAGGCATTCGATGGAAGCCAATCCCCTCATTCCAATCGCAGATGTCAAGATTCATCAGATTCGAGTGCTCAATCCCCGGACCCGCAGCAGGCGTCAGAAGCAGGCACTTATCGATAGCATTGCGGCGGTGGGACTAAAGAAACCGATAACCGTAAGCCGTCGGGCGGGCTCCGACGATACGGCTGTGTTTGACCTGGTCTGCGGCCAGGGACGACTCGAAGCGGTGCAGGCTCTCGGTCATGACACCATCCCCGCACATGTTGTCGACAGTGCCGAGGACGAGTGTCTCGTCATGAGCCTCGTCGAAAATATCGCGAGGCGAAATCATTCCACAATGGAGTTACTCAGGGACATTCAGAGCCTCAGGACAGCCGGGTACACGGACAGCCTCATTGCAGAGAAAGTAGGCTTGTCTGTTGCTTATCTGGAAAGCCTGATGTTTCTCCTCGACCGCGGGGAAGAGCGGCTTATAACAGCCGTCGAGGCCGGAAGCATCCCCATAGCTATCGCCATGCAAATCGCTCGGGCCGATGACACAGAGGTGCAATCTGCACTGGTTGATGCTTACGAAGATGGTACTTTGAAAGGGCGACAGCTTACGGTAGTCCGTAAGCTGCTTGAACGCCGCGGCCGGTCAGGAGGCAAGTTGCTACCTGTTTTTAAGGGCCCCAGCGCTCCGCGGCCCCGTGAACTGGCTCCCGAGCAGCTACGTCGTCTGTATATGCGGGAAAGTGACCGGCAAAGAGTGCTTGCAAAGAAAGTCGAGGTTACCCACGCGCAGTTGCTGTTCATTGTTCATGCCCTGCGTCAGCTGATGCGCGAAGAAGGTTTCATCGGCCTTCTTGAACGGGAGGGGCTCGCAACACTTCCTCGCGTGCTCGACCAGCGTATAAGGGCGGAGGCACAACCATGGTCCAGTTAACAGGGCAGCCCCTCAGGGCCGCATTTGAGCGCCAGCCGATAATGCTTCAACTGGATGCGTTGGTTTCATCACGGCCCCTGCCGCACAATGTCATATCGAGCAGGAAGTTCCTGCAGATTCTGGCTTCCATCGCCGCCGTTGGTCTTGTCGAACCAGTATTTGTGGCGCGCATTGCAGATGACGAAGGCAGGTTCCGGATTCTCGATGGTCGTTTACGAGTGGAAGCTGTTCGTCGCCTCAATTCCACAGAGGTCTTGTGTCTTGTCGCGACTGATGACGAGGCGTACACGTACAACAAGCATATAGGCCGGCTGACATCGGCGCAGGACGCACGCATGATTGCCAAAGCAATCGAACGTGGCGTTGCACGGGAGCGGATTGCCACGGTACTGGGCATCGACATCAACACTGTGAAGCGCCGGGCGGAACTGCTGGACGGAATATCCGGCGAGGCCGCGACCCTGCTCGCAGACAAAGCCTGTCCGGCGACGACCTTCAATGCCCTGAAACGAATGAAGCCGTTACGGCAGTTACAGGCGGTGGAGCTTATGTGCGGGCAGGGAAATTTCACTTCAGCTTTCGCACGCGCCATCGTGGCTGCGACACCGCCAGAGCAACTTGAACAGAGTTCCGGTACCCGAAGAAAGTCGGAAAACGAGGTGATGACACAGCTCGCCAAACTCGAACGCGAACTGGCCACGCTTCAGGACACGGTGGCTCAAACCGATGAGAGATACGGTATAGAGCACCTGCATCTCGCGGTATCAGCTGCGTATGTGGCAACGCTTGTGAACAATGAGCATGTGTCTTGCTGGCTGAACGAGCGGCATCCCGACTTCGCAGCGCAGTTCGAGGCTATTAGCAAGGACACGCGCGATGCCCGCTCCGTGTCTAACTCAAGCGGCCCGAGGTCCAAGAGTTTCCGGCGCGTCGGTGGAAATACTGCTCAACCACCTCGCTAAACCGGATTGCGCCTGAGTTGAAGCTTCTTCAAACGCAGCGGCGTGCAGTCGCTGCGGTGCATCGCGCCCAGCATGCAGTTCAACCTTGGCGCCGATGGTGCCAGCGGCCTCAATTATGTCGAGAAGCGCTGCCATTGCGCGGCCACACCCTTCATCGATAACACGACTAGCTTCGTAACGCTCTACAGCCGATTTTCTGTTGAAACCGCTCATCAGTGGACTCCGTTCATGCCCTGTACGAGCGGTGACCTACGCCGCCGTGTCCAGCTCCGAACTGTCCAATGGTGTGGCCGATTGCTTGGTCTTGATGCGAAAGGCTCTGACATCTTTGCCGTCCAACCATGCGGGCCGCTTTCCCCAGCCGTTCCATGTTTGCCTAGTCTCAGGGTCCATGTAGCGCGGTGGCACTTGAGGTCTCCCGCGCTTCCGGCCGACCAGCTCGCTCGGAACGATGCCGTATTCCCGCATTAGTGCGCGAATATCCTGAATGGCCGTCCTGCGCTCCACGGCCCGTGCTTTCTCAATCTGCTCATTAAGCGTCGCCAGCTCGCCCAGAAGCTGAACGTAAGTCTTCTCGCCCATACCGTTTATTGAAGATTCTTCGCAAGTTGCATGCGTAACGCTCTCGCCATCTGCTCAAGAATGTCGGGCAGCAAAACCTGCGTATCAAGTGGCCCTACAACGGAGTACCCTGAGCCCGCATCGCCATCGATGATGACGACGGCAGCGCACCGGGCGCCGGTCGCCTGCCTAACGTAATTACAGGGTGCATCGAACTGGTCTGCAAATTTTCTGCCCTGAACGACCTTCGCCCTACTGTTGTCCGCCATCGCGTTCTCATCAGGAAGTGAGCATTCGGCGAATATTGTATGCCTACGGGCCGCAAAGAACGCCGACATTGAAGCGAAGGGGGCGTTCGTGTGGGTCCACTACGGTCGCGAGCGCGTTACGGATTTCGCCGACGCTTTGTACAGAGACGTGGGTGGCACCTTCCCGATAGCGTTGCTGCCGCGGCGACGGGAACTGCTGCCGTCAGTAGCTGTTTGAGGACTGCTTCCGACGGCCTACACCAGTCGCCTGCACGGGAACTGCTGCCGTCAGTAGCTGTTTGAGGACTGCTTCCGACGGCCTACACCAGTCGCCTGCACGGGAACTGTTTGCAGCGACTGCCAGTCTGCGTAGGTGCAGCAGAACAGTTGTCCGCTCAATGTCGCCGCAATCCTCGATTGTTTTTTGGAGAATTATGTACAAGAGCATACTGGCCACGTTGCTGGTCGCAACCACGGTTTTCACCCTACCTACTGAAGCCAATGCGCGTCCGCGTATGGAGTGTCGGCGAGTTTGGGTACACGGACATCTTGTTCGCAGATGCAGACCGCTACCGCCGCCCAGGCGCCATCATCATCGGCCGCCTCCGCACCGTCGGCCGCCCCCGCCGCATCGCTACTGATGCTCTGTTCGCTTCATCTGTACGCCGGGTTTTTGCAGTTTTGCAGCTGAAAATCTACTCGACGTACGCTCGATTTGCCAGACTTCCTTGTTGCCCTTCGTACCGTTCAGTGTTGTGACGCTCGAGCAGATGGAAAGTGCGTTGGGCGTGGGTCCCTACTCGGCTTATCTATGGCGCAATCAGGCAGCTTCGTCCTTGGCCGGGAATGTGCCGCTCAGGAAATCCCAAAGCGCATGACGGTCGGACTCGCTCAGGTTCTTCACGTAGTAGAACGCCATCGCTTCGATGGCCCGGGTGCGCGTCACCTCGTAGCCGAACGTGGCGCGCGCCCACGCCAAAGCGCTTTCGGCGTGTTCCTCGTCAACGAGATGTACGCCGCAGAGCCATTCGCGGTAGAAGTCGAGTCCGTACCCTTGGCTAGGTGTGCCTGACACCCAATCGCGGAGCCAGCTGTCAGTAATCGGAAACCGCTCTGGCCTATAGAAGTGCAGGAATTTCGAGCCGGCCATCATGGAGTTATTCACTAGGCGCCACGCGAGGTTGAGCAACAAGTGTTCATTGCTCCCGCTGTTGAGGGCGGCTGCAAACTTCTCCGCGACTTGCATATCGACCACGTAATGATGCTCACGGCGCTTAATCCACGTGTAGACGATGGCGACGTGCTCTTTGACTTTCTCTGCGGTCCAGGCACGTTCGCGCGTGACCGCCGCGAAGCTCTCGAGGTGCCCGAGATAGGTGCGGATGTAGCAGTCATCGCGCCTTTCGCTGTCGGTCACGCTATCGATGATGTAGTGAAGCCGCTTGGCGATTGCTGAGGGATTTGCGCGGCGTGGCATGGTGGTGGTCTCCGTGGTTTGGTGGCTTCACTTTGCCCGGAGATTTTTGATGCCACAACCTGTTCGTTGTAAGCGCACAATGTTCGAGTAACAACCCGAGTTGACGAGTATCGGCGCATAAGGCAACGCGGTCACACGCCAACGAGAGGAGGCATCAAGCTCATTGCACGGGCATGTTCTTATATTTTTTGTACAATTCCAGCTCAGCCGGCGAATAGTTCTTCGCCATGGGACTGCGGTAACGCCCGATGAAATCCTTGCACAAACCAGCGACAAGCGAGTCCATGTATTGTCCGTCTCCGTGGACGGTAGACACGACTGTTCCGTCGCGTAACATGAAATACGACGGCTGCGCTCCGGTGTAACCACCATAGCTGTTCCGCGCATTGATATTGACGCAGACAACGTAGCCGAACTTTAAACCATTGGACGTCCTCCGCCATCCGGACTGCGGTGAGTTCAGATAGTCATATCGCGCGCTATCCGGGTCCTTCAGGACGTTCTCCATGTAGTCGTGAATGACATCTTGATAGTTATCTGGATAAGTGCCGTAGTCCGCCGAAGCCATCTCTTCTGACGTCGGCGCGGCAGCACACGCAGCCAGAGCAATGCAAAAGGTCGAAAGAAACCCCGCTCGAAAGAATCCCATTTTTTCCCCGTGTCGCTTACTTTCTTAGTGTCCTGGTCGATTGCCAGGTTCTCGTTTTTCGAGCCCAGAAGGTTATACGAAAGGGGCGTTGTTCGCAGCTACTTTGCCTGTGGCAACGCTATTGCCCTAAATCGTTCGCTCCAAGCACGCAATGTTCGAGTAACCACGCTTCGTCGGCCGCATATTCGCTGCCTTACCGTGAGCAGTAGGCGTCAGACTGAAAATGCTGACGCCAGCCCGTCTGCCACGGCGCCGAGGCGGATTGCGGCAGACGGGTTCGCTTTTGTCTTTCGCCTGGGGAGCCTTCGGCCGTATTGCAGCGCCACCGGAACCGCTAGGGCTTCGTGGGCTCGACGGCTTTCGTTTGCCATACAAACCCGCTACTCTACTGCTTTTGCAAAAATGCTGCTGTCGCCTGCCGAATTTTCGGCATCGCGAGTGCCGGCTAATTACAATGACCAACGCGGATAGCGAAAAGCAGTGGGTGCCCTCCCACTACGGCCAGATATTCACGAAATCGAGGAATTGGATTCTGCGCCTGGTGGATGGCGGTCTGGTTCTCTTCGTCGGTGGCAAGGTAAAAATCAGGCTCAGCCTTGATGGCAAGAACCGACCACTTATCAAGCAGGGGGTGTTTTGGGCAGACATCACCTTCAGGGCTGGCCAGCCAGACGAAATCCGCATTGATGGGCTGCCGAATGAACAGGCGAGGGAGCTCGAAGAGGCAATTGCTGCGTGCGAGCGTCCCTATCTGTTCAACCTCGCGTACGGTCAGATACTGACCTGGCTGCAGCAGGGCGGCGCTCACCTTGCCCAATGTGAGAAGGACAGACGCTGGATACCCCAGAGCTGGCAGGCGGCATTCGAGTCCCGGAGGCCGCGCCTCGAACTCTCCGATGAGAAACTCTGGGAGCTGTTCAGAGACCCTTCAGTTCGCGCCAGACTCCCTGGCGACGCGAACTATGTCGAATCAGTGCTCAAAAGCTGGCGACGTGACTGGCCAGCCTATTGGGCTCAGAAAAATGAAGAACACACGCGGCGAGAGTTGGCCGCCTGCAAGGACCTATTGGACCAGGTCGAGAACAAGCCACTGACCGAGGAGCAGGCCCGCGCGGTCATCTGTTTCGACGACCGTGTGCTGGTTGTTGCCTCAGCCGGGTCGGGAAAGACATCTACCATGGTTGCAAAAGCGGCATACGCAATCCGTCGTGGCATTGTTCGCCCCGACCAGATTCTCCTGCTGGCCTTTAACAAGAAAGCTGCCGACGAGCTTCAGGAGCGCGCTGGCAAATCGTTCGACCGGCTGGGTATGGAAAATGTCGTGGTGGAGGCGCGGACATTCCACGCGCTAGGGCTCGCTATCATCGGCAAAGCCACAGGTCAGAAGCCGGATGTGCCTGACTGGGCCATCGACGCACAACCCGGTCTGCGCAAACTAACGGAGATTGTCGACAGGCTCAAAGACGGCTCACCCACATTCCGCACGAACTGGGACCTCTTCCGTATTGTGTTTGGCCGGGACCTTCCGAAGTTCGGTGAGCAGGGTAACCCGGACGCCGTCGATTCGGATGCCAACGCGAAGATTAAGACCATCGACGGAAAGTTTGTGCGCAGTCAGGAAGAGTGTTTCATCGCGAACTGGCTGTTCTATCAGGGCGTCACGTACGTCTACGAAAAACCTTACGAGTACAACACGAGAACGGCCGAACATCGCCAGTACAAGCCAGACTTCTACTATCCGGCCATCGGCCTCTACCATGAGCACTTTGCTCTGGACGCCAACGGCGAGCCGCCATCGCATTTCGAGAATTACCTGTCCGGCGTAGTCTGGAAGCGCGAAGAACACCAGCGTCGCGGCACCCAACTCATCGAGACGACATCTCAACAAATCCGCACCGGTGCAATTGTCCGGCACCTCGAGCACGCTCTCACTTCACATGGAATTGTCCTCGACCCGAACCCGGAGCGTCCCGTCCCGAAACACGGGCAACCCCCAATGGATAGTGCAATGCTGGTCAGGCTCGTCCGGTCCTTTATCGTGCATACAAAGAGCAACTGCCTATCGGTCGACGAAATGCGCAAACGGCTGGACGGCATGCCAAAAGACGCGTTCAAACACCGGCACCGGATGTTTCTGGACCTTGTCGAGCCGATACTGGAAGCCTGGAACGCTGCCCTTGTGGAGGAAGACGGTATTGACTTCGAGGACATGCTGAATCAGGCGGCTGAGCATGTTGAAAGCGGTCGATACATTTCACCGTATGGGCTCGTCATGGCAGACGAGTTCCAGGACGCGTCGCGCGCCCGGGCTCGTCTGTGCCGTGCTCTTGCGAATGCCCGGCTTGGCCCGCTCCGGCTGACAATCGGAGCGATTCTTGGAACGGGGGGAACGAATGTTCCCACAGCACCGCTCCGTCCTGAGCGCACGTATTTCTTTGCTGTAGGTGACGACTGGCAGTCCATCAACCGCTTTGCCGGTGCCGACGTCGCAGTGATGACAGGCTTTGCAGCGTGGTTTAGCAAGTCACAGGTGCTCCGACTCGAGCAGACGTTCCGATGCCCACAGATGCTCTGCGATATATCGAGCCGGTTTGTGACGAAGAACCCGCAGCAAATCAAAAAGAACGTTCGGTCATCGACGCCTGCTACCGGCGCCGTGCTGCAGGCCTTTCAGGTCAAGACGCGGTTCCAAGTCCAGAAGGCCATCGACGATTATCTGGCGAACCTGCATCGAGGTATCCTGGACAGAAGCGTCCCACGTGCGCACGACGGAAAAATCACCGTCTTTGTTCTCGGCCGTTACAACGCGGACAAATCCGCGGTCCCGTCGAACTGGCAGGCGCGCTACGGAAGGGAAATCGTATTGTCGTTTATCACAATTCACAGCTCGAAGGGAGCCGAAGCAGACTACGTCATATTGCCGGGCATGGTCGACCGCGGGTTTCCCAATACGCGAGAGGATGACCCAGTCCTGGCTCTGGCGATGCCCGGTACCGACCCATACTCCTTCGCGGAGGAACGACGTCTGTTCTATGTAGCGTTGACTCGCGCCCGTCGTTCGGTCGCAATGTTTACGGTCGCTGGTCACCGCTCCTCGTTTCTGCAGGAACTGGTCTCCGAGGGAGCCGTTACTGTGGCGTCTACAGAGGAAGACGACGTGACGGACCAAAAGTGTCCGGTGTGCAACGCCGGCCGGCTTATTACGTGTGATGGCCGATATGGGCCTTTCCGCGCATGCTCCAATTTCCCGGCCTGCAAATACAAGCCGCCAGCGAAGAAAAATGACTTCCTGACTGATGCAGACGTTCCGTTCTAGCGGAGGCCATGCCAAAGGTTCAGTGCCAATGGTTTGAGCGATTGCCTATTCGCGGTAGTGGCGTGGCGCGGAACCCGTCCGCGAGGTGTCGAAAAGATACGGCATCTTGGATGTCGGGCTGCGGAAGATTTGCCTAAGCCCGGACATTCCGGTTCCGCCAGTGGGGCACTTGGCGAAACTCGCTGCCGGCAAGACCATGGAAAAGCCTGCGTTGCCGCCACGGCAGGCGCGAGGAGCGACCAACGTACTGTCTTCAGGGATGGGCGGGATGACGAGCTTGCCCGGCGGATACAGGCCGGACGGGTCTTCGCCCGGTCACCCTCAAGTTCGCTTGGCAGGACGAACCCGCACCATGCGCCCGTGCTCGCCATGACGGGATTGGTAAATCAGAAGCCGTTCTAGGCTGAATATTCGGCTCTCTTCAAAATCTCGAACACGAATTCGAGGTTTTCCTTCGTTGCTGATTTGTCCCGCAACCACCGCACCTCAATGCCTAGATAAGTGGCCCAATGAACACCTTGTGTGAACTCCTTCCAATTATCGTTCTTCGCAGCGAGCTCGATGTATTGATTTACGAGCAGATACTGATGTGCTCCGGCACAGTACCGGGCGCGTTCGTACGCTTCTCGAATGAACTCGTAGGCTTCTGAGTATTCGCGTTCGCGATAGTAGTAGGTACTTCGTTGCCAGGGAACCATCCACGGAAGTGTTTCCGTTAGCCCGTGATTCTCAAGGCGGATACGATAGGCTTCGATACCTGAAAGGCTGAGGTCGCGGGCCTTTCTTAAGGCGAGCCCATCCAGCAGGAGTTCTCCGAATCCATCCGGGATGGAGTGCAGGGGAGCAAAATTCTCCGGGTGTTCAAACTGGAGCGCAGCGAGTCGTCCGAAGGTCCGAGTCGCGTCGATGGCTTCGTCGACGGTGATTCGGCCGCTCGCCACCGCCTGGCTCAAGAGGTCTTGGCGCGCGACGAACTTGTTCCAATAGTCGGTGACGACATCGAACCAGACCGTATCCCACTCGTTTGCTGAGAGTTGCTCGCGAGCGATGAGTTGCTGCACGAACTCGCTGACTCTTTGCGTGTCATCCACAATGCTCTCGGAAACCAGGCGATAGCAGCGGCCAGTTTCCTGGAGTGTCTCGTCTCCGAAGTGCTTCAACACGAGCATCGAGATGTAAGTCGCGGTCCGCGACAGAAATAGCGCCGTCCGGATGCTTGTTTTCTGCGTTTCAGGAAGCGGTGGCAACCCTTGCTTTGCGAGACACCTGTCGAGCGCCTCGAACGACTCGTCGAAGTTCTTGAGCAGTGACGACCAGGATGGAAGATTGCGACCTGCGAGCCAATTTTTCGCGCTGTCGAGATTCTTACCCAGAAGCGCTAAATCGGTGTCGTCCGGACAATGGAACCGCTGGATTGAAGTTCCGGCGAGTTCGTAGGCCCAGCGCATGACGCGTTCGAGGGGCCACTGCCAGCTATTGCCGTCGCGCTTAGGCAAATACCAGAAAGCGTCTTCTGGGACCAGGAGGCCATCCGCCGCGACGTTATGCCGTTGGAGGTGCTTGGCGAGGGAAATCGCCAACCTTGGGGCGGCCCTCTCCAGCAGAAACCATTTGGCCGTCTCGGACTTTGTGAGGTAAGTGCCTTCGGTCTTCAGGGCGTGTCGATAGGTGTCAAACAGGTCAAAAAAGACATCGCCAAACGCCCAAAACTCGCGCGGTGGCAACACGCCACCCATGAGATGGCTGAATGTCACGAGAAGCTTGCCGAGATTCGGGTCGAGTTGACCGACTTCGTTGGCTAAGCGTCTCAGTGTCGTCTGGGTGGATTTCTTTCTGACTTCGTCAAAGCTCTCGCCTCGCTCGTGCTTCCTGGGCAGAACCCCGCACGCGTCGAAAACGAACTGCAATACCTCACCTTGGGTGGGGAAGCCGACAATCTTCATGATGCGGACCAGTGTTAGAAAACAGGAGCCCCGCTGAGGCGGGGAGCTTGGAGATTATTTGCTCTTCTGGTTCGGGTTCAACTGTTTTCCTCGATTTCCATTCGCCTTTGCATTGGTGGGATTCGTTCCGCTCGTTCCCTTGTTGTTGTTGAGCGCGTCGGCGCGGTGGTTGGCCTGCTGGTTCGTCTGTGTCTTCATGTTGAGTTCCCGAATAGAGAAAGGAGCTGTCATGCTAGGTAATCACTCAGACGGGAACCAGGTGAAAATTGGCGACGAAGTTTTTCGCGCCCGTGGCACCACCGCACTGATAGCAGATGCATCGCCTCCCTTGGGGCATGACAAATGATTCAATTGGGCAAGTCAAAAGTAGCGGAGTCGCACAACCCCTCGCTGAAGTGGCTCCATTTGTCGCGCTATCACACGGGCAAGACGCCAGAAATTTCAACGAAACCTGAGCGGCGCTGGTCGCTTCTGCCCAACATTGAGCGTTATTTTTCGCAACCGCCTTGCTGCAGTAGCGATGCAGGCTGTTTGGGAGTTTTGAAGAGGTGCATTTCGTATGGGTTGGTGGTCGGAGTCTTGAAGTTGCCCGCCAGAATGCTGCCTCCTTCGTGAGCAATCAAGTCGAGGATAATTTTGTTGCTAACGTTCTGGCCGACCTGATTTGCCTTGATGGGTGCATCGTCTGGCTTAGGCGGAATGCCCCGCTCAGTCTCAGGAAATTCCTTGATGCTGTCGGTAATCGTGCTAACTTCAATAAACGGGATGCCGTGCATTGTCGCGACGAGCATCGAATACCAGTCGCCATCCTCATCCATTTCACCGAACGCTGCATGAAGCTTGTCCATCAACTCGATGTTTGCAAGCCAGACCGTGGTTGTCCCCTGGATGCCATAGTAGAAGACATCCGGATGTACCCGCTTATATTTCGGATTCAGCCACTGAGGAAGATTCGTCTGGCTCGCGACACGATTCGCCGAACACGCGAGCTTGGCCAGCAGTTGCGGGTCCAGGTATAGCCGGTCGTAACGGAATTCACCATTCTCTTCATGGCTGAATTCGTGAGCGACGACATCACCGGACTTGGAATAGAAGTAGTTATTGAAGTCGACATTATCAGCGCCGAGCACCACATCGCCTGCACGCATCTCGTCAGGGCCCAGATGTGCGCCCGAAGTCCCGGGGTACAGAAACGCCCGAATGTTATAGCGATAGACCATATCCTGCGCTGCAAGGCTACGCATCAGTGTTCCGTCCATTGGTGCAACGTTGACGACAACTGGCACTCCGTAAATGGTCCCTGTCTCGTAGCTAAACGGTCCGAACTTTTCGGTCTTGCGGTCCTTCATATCGTTGAAAATCAACGAATAGTCTTTCGGGTGAACGGGCACAAGAAGCGCGAGTCGAGGCGTCGTGTCAGTTGGTTTGTCGGCGGCCACGCTACACTGCCACGGCTGCATGAGCAGAGTCGCGGCCACGAGACAGAACATCGAATACAGCATTGTTGAAAAACGTCGAATCTTGTTTCCAGAACGGCAATGATTCAGATATGTCATCGTTAATACCTGATAGAAAAAATGGACTAAACCCGCATGCACGGTCCGTCACTCAAATTTAGAAGAAGTGCTTCAGATGCCAGCCCACACCCAACTGGTTCCGACTGCTCGACGCTGCGAAGAGTGAGATTTGCGCGACAGGAGCGTCTCGTGCTGCTCTCTGATACACGATGTCCATGTACAAAATCGTTCTCCTCGATAAAAGATAGCCAATTCCAGAATTGATTTGGTGATAGACGGGATGCTTTCCCAAAGTCGTGTAACTGCCGAGGGTGTAGGTGTAACCCAGTCCGGTGTAAATGTCCGGGCGTAGGAAGTAGGTCGCGTTGACTTCGAAGTTGTCGTACACGGCATTCCCCTTCGCGAGTGCGCTGTCCACAAGTACCGACCTTGTATAGACAAAGCCAATGGAATCAACGGTGTTCCACACATAGTTGATACCGGCGCCCCCGAATTCCAATCGGCTTGCGTTGTAGAGGTTTGCGTATGGACTCGGTGTGACTACCGGTCCGGTAGTACTCGTACCATATGCCGCGGCCAAAGGATTTCTGAGTGTGGTGTAGCCCAGCGCGGCGTGCCACGGACCGTTAACGTAGCGCGCGCCCAAGCTCCATCCTGAGTTTTGCGCAAATTGGCCTGCAACTCCCCCGACGCTATATGCTGCTTCACCAGTCCAGCCCGCTATCGTAGGTGTCTCATATTTGACTGAACTGTTGTAGCGGGTGTCGATACCGAAGTTGTCGACGTCGCCGAAGTGGGCTCCATATCCCGCTGCCCAAAGTCGGTAGGAAGCTGTCAGCGGCTCGAGGTAGTCTGTGACCACATCCTGCTGCCTGCCAAGCGCAACAGAACCAGCGTTGCTTGAACGCATACCGACGTATGCCAACCGGCCAAATATCAGGCTCTGCCCCTGACCGGCTGGCTGAAGATTGCCGTTGTTGATATTGAAGGCATTTTCCAGCCGGAAGAACACGTTGGCACCTCCGCCAATATCTTCAGAGCCCGTCATACCAAAGCGATTAGCGCCTCCCGCATAGGAAAAGAGCTTCTGCTTGCCGCCAACATTACTAAGCCAGAATAGCCCGTCGTCGACCATTCCGTAGAGCGATACGCTTGACTGTGCCACACTGGCTTGTGAGATTGCCAACGCGGATAAGCCCAGCGCGCCCGCTTTAAAAATCCGACTATTTTTCAGTTTCATGTTGTTATCCACGCTTCATATTCAGGAGGCGTCTAACGGAAGATTGACGAACGATAAATACCCTCGGCGGTTGCCTCAAGGCAACCGCCGCTTCACGCAAGAGGGAGGTGAAATCAGCTCGCTGGACCGCCTTCCGGAGGCAGTTCAGGAGGGGCTTTAAAGGTCTTTCTCAATCGCTTCCAGGCTGCGACCGGTCGTTTCGCGAATGCGTAACGCTACAAACGTCGCCGCGAGCAGACCCGTACAAGTAAACACACCGAAGGCCACTGCCACGTTTGCATGCAGCAACACAGGGAACATCGAAACAATCACCATGTTCGTAAGGAAGTTGATTGTTCCTGTCATGGCCAGACCTTGCGACCGGATATTGGACGGGAGGATTTCGGTAACCAGGACCCATCCGATAGGCCCCCAGCTAAATGAGAACGCAGCTTTAAATACTGCTAGCGCACCCAATGCGATGTAACCGGAAACCGCCGTCTTCGGCATATAAGCCAACAGTCCAAGCACCGCCATGCTGGCCCCCATCACGCTGGCGCCCCCAATCATGAGCGGGCGGCGACCTACCCGGTCGACGACGCGACCTGCGTAGAACGTCATCGCGATTGACATCACGGCCAAAACCACGCTATTGAGCAACGCCAGATTTTGACTAAACCCCGTTTCTTTAAGGATAGTCGGCACGTAGTAGACGATTGCGTTTATCCCGGTTCCCGGCTGTAGCGCTCCAAGACACATCACTGTGATTACGATTGGCCGAACCGACTTCATCTTCAGAAGGTCCACGAGTCGAATCTTGTCTTTCTTCGACGTCTCGCCGCGATGCATCTGTTCTATTTCCGCGAACACCTTCTCGGCATCTTCAGGGGAATGGTTGATTTGAAGCGCCTCCAGTGCCTCTTTGAGACGGCCACGCCTGACTAGCCACCGAGGCGAGTCTGGTTGGAAGAGTAACCCGATTGCCAGCATCGCTGAAGGAATGGCCGCGAGCCCGAGCATCCAACGCCAGCCTTCAATTGGCGCGAGCAGATACCCCGCGAGATACGCAGCGAAGATACCAGTGGAGGTCGCCAATTGATTAAGGGAAGTAAGGCCTCCCCGTTTCGACTTTGGAGCGATTTCCGCCAGATACGAAGGAACCTGCGTAACTGACACGCCCACTGCTACCCCCATTAGCAGTCGAGCCACGACAAGCGAGGTAGGGTCCCAAGCCAGTGCGGCGAAGAAGGACGTGACGAAAAATAGCACTCCAGCCCAAATTAGCATCCAACGTTGCCCGATGGCCTCTGCAAGCCGGCCCGTGCAGAATGTTCCGACGATTGCGCCTGCGAGCAACGAGCCCACCACTACCCCGACGCCTTGCGGGCTGAGTCCCATTTCAGATTTGACGAAGAACATTGCGCCGGCAATGATTCCCATGTCATACCCGTGCAGGATGCCGCCCAGCGCCCCGAATATGTAGACGGCTCGAGACCGTCTCTCGCCCCGCCGCTCGGAGAATGTTATCGCTTCAGTTCGCATGCCTTGCCTATGCAATGGATAGAATGGATGAAGATATTCTGGGCGACGCCTGAAGGAGACATAGCGTCTAACAGCATCAGAATCCGCCTAGGAATCCTACGCTTATCATCAGGATGCTCTTATTTGCTTGTTGCGTTCGGCAGGTCAAGGTCCCCTCTGGAAGTTTCGTTGGGTCAGTCCCGACCGACTCGTCGCACAGATTTGCAATTTGCGCCAGTCAAGTGCGGAGATTGCAACGCAGAAGGGGACCTGTCGCCCCTGGTTCTCAAGCTCTGGTTACGGCCAAATTTCACTGCTCCTGTACGATTGGAGTGATTCATTTTACATGTAGAGTTGAGTCTAAATACTAGAAGTTTCCCCTACTCGCTGCGTATCTCAGCCTGGCTATCACTTGACTACATGTAGAAAAATAAGCGATGAATGCCTATGCAGAGCTCACAGGAAAGGTCTGTCAGTTCTTGGGACGAGGCCGCGACGTTCGTCTGCTTAGCGCTACGAACAGGAAAACCGCTCCAAAGCACGAAGCAAGCGATTGTCTTCGGCATTAACATCTAGCATCGACAAGGTGCTTACGTATCGCAGGGAGGCAAGTGGTAGGGTTAATGGGAATGACGGAACTGTCGCTGCGGCGCCTGAGACTCCGGCACATCGAACTGTTGGACAGCTTTCGCACGAATTCAACCGTTCGAGCGGTTGCAGAAACGCTTCATTTGTCTCAGCCTGCTATCAGCAAAATGGTGCGGGAAATTGAAGAGACTTGCGGCATGGAACTCTTCATTAGAAGCCGGCGGGGGATGCAGCCAACAGCGCATGGCCTCATCCTGATTCGACAGGCAGGCCATATGATTCAGCACTTGCGTGCTGCGGATGAGCAGTTCAAGGCGTTGGAGGCCGGCGCGAGCGGACTGCTGAGGATAGGTTCATCGTCGATGACTCACGAGCTCCAGCCGGCCATCGTTGAACTACAAAGGGATTTCCCAGGACTACTCGTCAGAATCCGCCAGGCTCGTCCCCGACAATTGGTCGCCGACCTTCTCGCTGGCGACCTCGACTGTGCAGTCACATCTCTACCTCCAGACTGGCTCGCCGAGCCAGAGGCTACCCAGCTTACTCTGGAGACCATCGCCAAGGACCATTTGTGCGTGGTCGTAAGCCGCAAGCACCCCTTGGCTATGAAGAAGGCGCTCGACTGGCGCGACTTGATAGGCGAGCGATGGGCGGTGTCCGAGCTTGACGGGTTGACGCGCCAGCAACTCATTTCTGTCTATCTGCAGAGGGGACTGGCGCCTCCGACACCGAGTCTGGAATCAATAAATCACAAGACTATCCTGGAGGTAGTGAGCCTTGACCCGGGCCTGTTAGGCGTGCTGCGTTGGAACCAGGCCCAACAGGATTCGGCCCTCTACGGCCTGAAAATCCTGCCGGTGGGGCCCCCTGTACCGCTTCCGGAAATCTCGTTCATTGTTCCAAAATATGCTGCTGCCGAGCCTGCCGTCGTTGAAAGGCTTCGGGCGGCCCTACTCGGACATCGCCCTCGTGCGGGCAGTGCACGACAGCTGGCACCGGGCAGAAACGCAAGGACACGAAGTTCGTCCTAGTGACTGTCCCTCAGACCGCCCGTCAAGCGCAACGTAGACGTCACGGCCAAGTTGCTTCTGCGAACGAAGCCACGTTTCACATTGAATCTGAAGGTCGTTTTAACGACCTTCATTCATTGGCGGCCGCTCTTCGAACTGCATTTCAAGCATCAGGGTGATACCGTCTCTGAAGCCGTGCGGGCCAGCCATCTCACGTTGCTCGGCTAAAAGCCACACTTCCCCGTACTTCGCATACCCAGCGCGGCAACGACGCCATCCATGGGGTGAGCTGCCATGTGCGCACCGACTTCATAAACTGAAATTCGAGGAGATAACGTGTCTTTGATACCTCACTAACGGTTATCACATCCTCAAAATAATTCACTATTCGTAATCGTTAAAGACCAACAGAATTGCCTGTGACGCACTCAGAAACGCCCAGAACCTCCCGAATCGTCCCTCGATGAAGGCGCGAGGTCACCGCGTCTGAAACGGAGATTCAAAGGAGGAGCAGTTGGCTACAAAACCACAGAACACTATCGTTATTCTGTCCGACGAGCACAGCCGGAAGGTAACTGGTTGCTACGGGCATCCCGTGGTTCGCACCCCGAATCTTGACCAGCTGGCCGTATCAGGAACGCGCTTTACGTCCTCATACTCACCGTCCCCCATCTGCGTTCCGGCTCGAGCGAGCTTCGCCACTGGCCGGTATGTCAACCATATCCGGTGCTGGGATAACGCAATTGCCTATGACGGTGAGCCGGCAAGTTGGGGGCACGAACTCATTGCCAACGGTCATGAGGTGGTATCAATCGGCAAGCTTCACTACACCCGGGGGGAAGCTGCCCGAAACGGCTTTTCAGAAGAGATTCTCCCGCTACACATCGTTGATGGTGTTGGTGACCTCCTCGGTCTAATCCGCGACGACATGGCGCCTCGAAAGGGAGCCCTGCTCATGGGACCCGAGGCTGGACCCGGGGAGTCGGAATACACCAAATACGACCGCTCTATCACTGAAGCAGCCGTGGACTGGTTGAAAAATCCCGCACGTATCGAATCAGGCAAGCCTTGGATTCTCTATGTGGGCTTCGTTGCACCTCACTTCCCGCTTGTTGCTCCCCAGGAGTTCTTCGACCTCTACAAGGACCTGGACATTGAGTTGCCGAAGCTCTACGCGAAGACGGACCGACCGTCTCATCCTTTCCTGAACGCGATGCGAGAGTGCATGGTGCACGACATGGGTTTCAAGGACGAAGCGATGGTACGCCGTGCACTCGCGGCCTATTACGGCCTCGTGAGCTTTCTCGACGACAACATCGGGAAGATTCTGAAAGCGCTAAAAGACACCAGCCTGGAATCGGATACGCGAGTCATCTATAGCTCAGACCATGGCGACAATCTTGGGGCCCGGGGTATGTGGGCCAAGTCCACGATGTACGAGGAGTCTGCTGGTGTTCCCCTGATTGTTGCCGGAGAGGGCATACCAAAGGGTCATGTCTGCGACGAGCCAGTCACGCTGGCGGACCTGTACCCAACCCTGCTCGATTCGAGCCAGTGTCCCCGGACGCTAAAGCAACAGCCTCCCGTAGACGGCGTCTCGCTGTTCCCCGTTGCCAATGGACACAAGGTGGACAGAACGATTCTCGTCGAATACCACGCCGCTGCGGCGATAGCTGCCACCTACATGGTTCGTGTGCGTCAGTTCAAGTTCGTCTACTACGTCGGGCTGCCAGCAATGCTGTTCGACCTGGATAAAGACCCCGAAGAACTCGATGACCTCGGCGCATCAACCGAGCACTCTGCCATCCGTGCCGAGTGTGAGGCTGCACTGCGCAGCATGGTCAACCCGGAAGAAGTCGACGCTCAAGCCCGCGCCGACCAGCAGAGGCGCATCGAGCAATTCGGCGGCAGGGACGCAATCGTGAAAGGCGGCACGTTCCGCTTCTCTCCCCCACCCAACGTGAACCCGGAAGTTTTCCCGAACCAGTAACGCAACCAGGTTCTGGCCGCAGGCCGCGGCTTCGTATCAGCAAACACAGTGCTATCTCAGAGGAGAATCCCATGTCCAAGCTTCTGCACCAGCTTTCTGTTTTTCAGACTTCCGTCCTTTCCGACACCCTCGATGAACTCGGTATTTCCGGCGTGCTTCCGGGACTGTACGCCCAGCGCCAGGGACAAGGCCGTGTCGTTGGGCGCGCGCTGCCTGTGAAGCTGCTCGAAAAGAAAAACGACCCCGGCGCGTACCGGTTCGGCGGTGGTGTGGGAAAGCCGCTCGAGGCAGTTCTGAAAACCATGGCGGACGGCGACATCGTTCTCATGGACCTCGGCGGCGCAAACTATGCCTCTGCCTGGGGTGGTCTGGCATCCCGACTTGCTCAGCGTCGCGGAGTGCGCGGGACCATCATGTGGGGCACTTGCCGCGATGTGGAGGAAATTCGTGAAATTGGCTATCCGGTCTGGGCTGTGGGCGTTTGCCCCAAGCGAAGCCGCAACGATTTCACGTTCGGCTCAATCAGCGAAACGATTCACATCTCCGGTGTCGCCATCTCCCGCGAAGATTACATCGTTGCCGATGAGAGCGGCGTTATCTGTATCCCTGGCGCACGCGCGGAAGAAATCGTCGAAGTTGCGACTCGTATCGCCGCGCAGGAAGACGAACTGCTCGCTATGGTCCAGACGGACGCGGTGACGAACTGGGACGAAGTGTAATACCTGTTTCCAGCACGACAGCAAGCCCGGAAGCGACAAGTTCTTTGCCTCAGAGTGAGAAGTCTGCTCCCGGACACCATTGCGCAATCGCCAGGAGCAGAGTCTGTTGGGCGAATGCGCCCCCACTGTCAGGAGTGGTCGACGGGCCCCACTGATTTGAGACATCGCTTGCGGGTGAATACGCGTCACAAGGTCATCCTCGAGTGAGGACTGAAGAATCTACCAGCAGGAAACTCGACATGCTTCAATCGTTTGACGCCCGCAACGGCCGGCCAGTAGGCAAACCCTGGTCACCGTCCAGTCCCGCAGCCATTGACGCCGCAGTCGCAGCTGCCGCTGAAGCCGCCGATTTCTTCGGCTCCCTGCCGGCCGCGAAACGCGCAGTGCTTCTGCGTGCGCTCGCCGACGCGCTTGAAGGGGAACACGGAACCCTCGTACTCCTGGCCGACGGTGAGAGCGCCTTGGGTGTGACACGTCTGAAGGGTGAGCTTGTCCGTACCTGCTTTCAGCTTCGTGGATTCGCCGAGTTTCTGGAGGCTGGTGCGGCTGACGTGGTAGTAGACGACCCAGCCGTCGCCGGGCCGCCTCCGGCGGGCCGACCGCACCTGCGCCGCGTGCGCGTTCCGCTCGGACCGGTGGCAGTCTTTGCTGCAAGCAATTTCCCTTTCGCCTTTTCCGTGCTTGGAGGCGACACTGCGTCGGCCCTGGCTGCAGGCTGCCCGGTTATCGTCAAGGCGCACCCGGCACATCCGGCTCTATCGCAGATGACTGCAAAGCTCGCGCAGCAGGTCGTGGCGAACTGTGGACTGCCCCCCGGCGTATTCCAGTTTATCGAGGGCGCCGGCTTCGACACAGGTGTTCGGTTGATGGGGGCTCCCGCGATTGCGGCCGCAGCGTTTACGGGCTCCTTTGCCGGCGGCACCGCGCTCGCAAAAATCGCCGCTGAGCGGAAGAAACCCATTCCGTTTTACGGCGAACTCGGCTCTGTGAATCCGGTTGTGGTATTGCCCGGCGCGTTCCAACAGGAGGATGCGGCCCAGGCACTGGCCGCCTCCATCGGACTGGGCGCCGGGCAGTTCTGCACCAGCCCGGGTGTGATAGTGGTGGAACAAAGCGCGGCAGGTGACGCTTTTGTCAACGCGCTGGCCACGGCAGCGAAAGCCTTGCGTCCGCATGCGATGTTGTCGGCTGGTATCCGTGCCGCCTTCGAGCGCGGCGTCGCCGTGTGGAGAGGGCACGACCGGCTGGAAGTGTTAACCGGTGAGACGCCGTCCAGCGTGCCCGAACCATGTACATTCCTTGCGCAAGTTTCGGCAGCTGACTTCATCTGCGACGACCGCCTGCATGGAGAAGTGTTCGGCTGCGCAGCACTTGTGGTCCGAGTATCTTTGCCCGCAGAGACGCTTGAAGTCTTGCGCGCCATCGGCGGCTCATTAACGGTTACCCTGTGGGGCGTACCACCCGGCGAGCAATTGCCAGGGGCTGACGTTCAGGAACTTGTGCGAACGGCTATGAAGGTGGCCGGTCGGGTGCTGTTTTCGGGTGTGCCGACGGGAGTAGCCGTAACCACGGCTCAACAACACGGCGGCCCGTTCCCGGCCAGTACGGCGCCGATGACGACATCAGTCGGCTACTCGGCCATGGAGCGCTTCCTTCGGCCAGTGGCGCTGCAGGATGCACCGGCTTGGCTGACCCGCGACGCACGTGCAGAACGCGAAGCAACAAGGGAATTCTGCTCATGATTGAAAACCAAATCCTGGTGCCTGCTGCCGACGGCAACATGCCAACATACGTCGCCATGCCTAGCGTTCCGAACAAGGCGACCGCGGTCCTGATTTACATGGATGGTTTCGGGCCGCGCGAGGAGCTCTACGCCACCGCCAGACGGTATGCGACACGCGGCTATGTTGCGGTGCTTCCCCATCTGTTCTATCGACTCGGTAGCCCAACGTTCCTGCCCACAAATATTAAAGGTCAGAACCTTCAGCCCGAACAGGTCGCAGCCAACGATGCGACCACGCTTGAACTGGTCCGACGAGACACCCTCGCATTATTTGACTTTGCGGCGAAGGGCGGTCTGGGGAGAACCGTTGAGCGCTGGGGCGTCATCGGTTTCTGCATGGGTGGTCGACATGCCGTGGCGGCAGCGGCCGCGTTTCCTGGTTACGTCCGGGCAGCTCTTTCAGTTCACGGCGGGCGCATGGTGAACAACAACATGCATCCGGATGGCTCTTCGCATCTACTCATACAGCAATGCCTCGTTCCAGTGCACGTCGCGTGCGCTAGAGACGACCCTTCCTGCCCGCCTGAGCATCAGGCTATTTTGTCAGCCGAGGCCGCGAAGACCAACGGACTGGTAACTGTCGAGACGCTGGATGCGTTGCATGGCTGGAGTTTTCCGGAAAGATGGTGTTTCGACCGGAAAGCATCAGACTGGATTTGGGAAAAGAGCCTGAACATGTTCGAGGCAGTTTATTAAGGCCGGGTGGGACGCCTCAGGCATGCCCATCATCAGCACCAACTTTGCACGACCTTTTTGACGCGTTAGCTGGCAACCGGCTCGACCGATTTGCCGCGCTTCCGGAACTGGAAGCTTAAGGAGACACGATGGAAATCAGAGGCAGGAGCGTAATTATCACCGGAGGTTGCGGCGGTATTGGGCTTGGCATCGCAAGGCTTTTTGCCGAACTGGACAAGCGGGTAATACTGGTGGACCGCAACATCGAACCGGGATTGGAACTCGCGCGAGAATTTTTGAATGTAGAGTGCATTCAGCTGGACATGGTGGACCATCATGCCGTGGAAGTAAGGCTTGGCCCGGTACTTAGCGCCGAAGACGCTCCTGAAGTGCTGGTGAATGCTGTTGGCTGGTCTCCGAAATACGATTCGGACGGAAAGCCGTGGAAGCCCTGGACAATTCCAATGGACCATTGGCGTGAGGTCCAGTCGGTCAACGTGGAGGCGCCATTCAACATGTGCAGGCTGGCGCTGCCGAAAATGATTGAGCGCCGCTACGGAAGAATCATCAACATCGCCTCGGTCGTCGCCCGGAACGGTGGAGGCGTCGCACCGCTGCACTATGTGACCAGCAAGTCCGCCGTCCTCGGGCTGACAATCGGAGTTGCGAAAGACGTCGCTGAGTTTGGCATCACCGTGAACGCGGTGAACCCTGGCCGCATTGACACACCGATGATTCACGACGTATCCGAGGAGACGAATCGGTTCCTGATGTCGAGGATTCCGCTTGGTCGTTTCGGCCAACCTCGGGACGTTGCGGGCAGCGTGGTGTTCCTTGCGTCTGACTACGCTGACTACATTACCGGCACCGCAATCGAGGTCAACGGCGGTCTGTACGTCGGCCCGTGACAGTTAGCGCGGCGTAAGAACCACTGAACAGGTCTGACGTTAAAACAGTGCGCAGTGAGAGCGGTACTTACTGCGCAACTCTCTTCTTGTCCTTTTTCGCTGACTGGGAGGTATCCAGTCCGAGAAACGTGGTCGCGCGCTTTGCTGAGAGCTGTGAGCTGACGCGCATCACGTGGGCACTAGCCGCTGCGCCCGCAGCGGCACTATCTCGAGCCGCAATAGCTTGCAGCAACTCGCGATGGTCAGCCAACGCCTGCTGGGGTCCGGTCGGAACGACTCGAGCAATCATTGCGGTGCTGATTCGTTCGTAGACTTGCGCCAGCATCTCCTCGAGAGTCGGATTAGCCGCGGCCATCAATACGACACGATGAAACTCCATGTCAATATCGATATGCCTCTCCAACTCATCGTTTTCGATAGCTTGCGCCTCGGCGTCGAGAATTGTGGTCAACTGCCTGATGGTGTCGTCAGATGCTCGTTCTGCCGCGAGCGCGGCCGCCAGCGCTTCAAGCGCGCATCGAACTTCATAAAGCGGAATGAGTGTCGAGGGACTAAAGGAAGTCACAAACGCCCCGCGCCTCAACTCCTCCTTCGCCAGACCTTCCTGTACCAGACGCTTGATTGCCTCGTGAACCGGACTTCTGCTGGTTCCTAGCTGCAACGCGAGCGATGGCACGCTAAGATGGACGCCCGCAGCAATTTCGTGGCGAACGATGGCCCGTCTGAGCGTTGCGAAAACTGCGTCCGCAATTCGCGCCCCAGGCTCAACATGTAGCTTCTGAACCGCGTATTGCTTGGTAGTGGGTGCCATCGACTCGATGCTGTAACGAACGTTGAAGTCTGACGATGGCAACAAGCCATCGCATCTGGGGCAGATGCCGCGCTGGAATCTGCCAGGCTTTCGCCGCAATGCCTTAGTGGACGACCCTGCAAGCGCACATTTAAGTGACCCGCCACTTGTACATTCTACATGTAAAGTTATCGAGCGTTCCATCGTCGCTTCGTGAATGGTGCAATCTACTTGCGAGCGCGAGGTGTGCGGGAAACTGACTGCGGTCGGGCCTGACCCGCATCCCATTTTCGTAAGCTGTTGACGGCATCGCGTTGCTGCCTAGCTGACGGCAACATCGCGCCCCGAAAGTCACACGACACTTAATGTGTAGTCGGCGTTATACGCACATACGTATCGAGAAGCGCCGTCTTATGCACCACCCCTAAAATCGTGGGCGATTCTGACTGCTTGTCCACCACAGGGAGGCGTTCACCTGGAAAGGTCAGGAACAGTCGCAGGGCCTCTCCGAGCGTCATGTCCGGAGTAAGTACGTGAAAATCCGGAAGCAGATAGTCGACTGCCTTCATATGTCGCGGACTCCGCAGCGAAGCGAGGTCGGCTGCGACGCTATCGAGTGGCACAACGCCGCAAAAGCGTTTCTGGTTGTCCACCACATACAGGTACTTCACCGGATGCTCGAGAAACATGCGCGTCAGTTCTTCAACACTCGTGTTGGGGGCGACGATTGTCTCGGCGGGCTTTAACAGGTCCCGCATCCTGGTGGCGGCCACGCGCATACGGTCCTTTTGCGCAAGATTTCGCCTTACGGTGACCTCGTACATTGACGTGTGCTCGGCGTTGCGCGCGATAAAGTATGCGATGACGCACGATAATATGAGCGGCAATACAACCTGGTACGACGATGTCATCTCGAAAATCATGAGAATGGCCATAAGCGGAGCGTTTGTGGCTGCGGCAAGAAATGCCCCCATCCCTACAATTGCGTAAGCGAAAGGCTCTGTTGTCATCTGAGGCCAGATTCCGTGAACTCCGATTCCAAAAATGCACCCGACCACCGCTCCAACGAAAAGTGTCGGCGTGAAGACGCCTCCGATTGCTCCGGTGCCGGCCGTGGCCAGTGTCGCAATGACCTTGAGAACGAGCACGATGAGGAGTGTCGTCCACGTCCAGGGTTCGTGCAGCAGGGAGTTGACCACTTCGTATCCGTTGCCCCAGACTTCCGGCGCCCAGACAGAAACGATGCCAACGATGAGACCGCCAAGCCCGAGCTTCAGCGGTAAGGGCAACCGCACTTTGCCAAAGCCCGTCTTCGATGCGGCTAGCAACTGGAGAAAGCGCGGCGCCATTACGCCGCAAAGCAGCCCCAACACGGTGAAAGGCAACACTGCCACGCCAGTGATGGCCGGAAACACCGGCATCTGATACGGCGGCTGGTAGCCCGCGAATTCGCGCATCGTGATATTCGCCACGACCGACGAAATCAGAATCGGGCCGAACGACTCCATCGCCATAGAGCCGAGAACCAGTTCAGTGACGAAAAAGGCACCCGCAATCGGCGAACTGTATGCCGAGGTAATTCCCGCGGCCGCGCCACACGCGACAAGCATGCGCAAGCGTGCTGGGTCGAAGCGCGCCCAACGTCCGATGATGGACGAGCATAGGGCCGCCAGTTGAACCATCGAACCTTCGCGGCCAATCGAGCCGCCACTGGCAATGGTGAACAGTGAGGAGATACTACGCCATAAACTCTGCAATACGGGCACAACGCCGTCACCAACCGTGACTGCCTCCATGTAGTCGGCACCAGACTTTAAAGAGCTGCGGTGTGCAAACACGAGGCAGAAGCCGGCAACCAGCCCACCGACCGTTGGCAGGGCAACGCGGGCGGCCCAGGGCATGTGCCGAGCCGTCTTGACGAAGTCGCCAGGCTCGCCCCAAAAATATCTCTGCAGCAGGTCGATGCCTTCGCGAAAAGCTGCAGTGGCATACGCGCCCGCGACCCCGGCGACTACAGCCCACAACAACATAGCGTGCTCATCAGGGCGACGAAGTGTTCTGGAGATGCTGGCCTTGAGAGCGGAAAGACTTTGGTTCATGTCGAATGCGCGCTCAAAAAAATGCCCGAAGCCGCTACCGACTTCGGGCAAGCACCGATTTCAGGGCTAGTTACGGCCCTTGCCCCCGTCGTCTGGGCAAGCGCTCAGACGACAAGCTCGGCACGCACACTTACCACCTTTGACACTGGAAGAACCGGCGATAGCAGGGCTGCGTCGTGATTGCATAGACCGCGACGACTGGCCACTACCGCAGACTCACGAACGGTTGATTACTTGAAGACCTTTCCGTCAATCTGGTGCGCACGGATGAAGTCCCAGTCGTACTTGACGCCCATGCCAGGACCTTCCGGCAGCGACACATTGCCTTCAGCGTCAATCGAAGTCAGGCTGTCCCGATAGCCGCAAGCATAAATCTCCTGGCAGCGGCCAATCTGCGACGTCTTCGGGTGGACCAAAGACATCTCGTAGTAGTTGGAATTTCGGAGAGCCGACATCAACTGGCGATGCATCGGGCCCGGACCGTGAATTTCGACATCGAGACCAAAACCTTCCGCGACGTGCGCGATTTTCATGGCGCCAGTAATGCCTCCGTCGTATTCGGCATCCGTTCGAACGATGTCAGTACCACCTGCGATGATGAAGTTCGTGTGCTCTTCAACACCGCGGATATGCTCGGTCTGGCAGAGAGGCGTCTTGAGCTTTTCACGAAGCATCTTGTGTGAGAACGACGAAATACCGGTGTCACGGTATGGGTCTTCGTACCAGAGGTAGTTAGCTTCGTCGCAGGCGCGACCAACTTCCAGCGCCTCCACGAACGTCTCGAGTTTGCAAGCCGGGTCAAGCATTAGATGCATCTCATCGCCAACTGCTCGCCGAACTGCGCCGATTGCCTGAACCAGTTCCTTCACCGAATAGTCATCCCAGACATGGAGCTTGTAGCCCTTGTAGCCGAGCTCCTTGCACTCGACAGCGAAATCCGCAAACGCCTCGGGACTGTCGAGACCGCCATTGCGGTCACCCGACATCGTCGACGCGTAAGCAGGGAGGCTCTTGCGCCATCCACCCAACAACTCCGACACAGAAGCGCCGTAGAGCTTGCCCGCCAGGTCCCAGAGCGGTAGGTCAATCATGCCGATGCCCATCTTGTCGAACTTCCTCAGGCAGCGCTTCAAGTCGTTATAAATAAGCTCGCGCTCCAGTGGATTCTTGCCGATGAGCGTGTCTGCGAACTTGCTCATCTGTGCGAGTCCGACTGCATCGCCGCCGACATATTCGCCGACCAGACCGTCGCCGCAGTCAACGCGCACAGCGAAAGTCTTTACCGACTTGGAGCCACCCGGCTCCCAGACCAGGCTATATCCTGCTTTGTCGACGCCCAAGTCGGGCAGTTTGAACTGGGAAACAACGACTTCGATGGAGCGAATGATTGGATGGGCCATGGCGTCAGGAAAGGAATAGCGATAGAGGCGTTTGGAAACGGGAACCAAATCAGGCAGGCTATGAGAGACGATATTACATGTAACATCGAATCCAGACTAGACCTAACAGCCATGGTAATTACCCCAATATCCGAAAGGTGCTTACCCTTGTCTTAAACTTACATGTAATATTGCTTGCGAAAAAAGCGGAATGCCTGTAGCGCAGCTGCTGCGCTCTCACGCAAGATGGGTTTCCCAATACGCAAGACGATGACCGGTCCTTGCGATGGTGATGCCCGGTAGCGCCGCACGGTCCTCAGGAATGAGCGGGATGACGAGCTTGCCCGGCGGACACAGGGCGGACGGGTCTTCGCCCGCTCATCCTCAAGTTCACGCAACAGGACGAACCCGCACCATGCGTCCTCACCCGCCATGACGGGATTGGTAAATCAGAAGCCGTTCTAGGCTAAATATTCGGCTCTCTTCAAAATCTCGAACACGAATTCGAGGTTTTTCTTCGTTGCTGATTTGTCCCGCAACCACCGCACCTCAATGCCTAGATAAGTTGCCCAATGAACACCTTGTGTGAACTCCTTCCACTTATCGTTTTTTGCGGCGAGCTCGATGTATTGATTTACGAGCAGGTGCCGATGATGTCGGTAGAGGACACCTCCAGCTGGTCCGCTTGGGCCAAGCGTTGGATGGCGTCAAGGATAGCTGCCGGGCTCAATCTGCTCAGTATCTGCTCAAATTTGAGCAGATACTGAGCAGATTGTCGGGGGCGAGCTCGTTTGAGCAGGTTGTCCGCACCAATAACCCGTTGAGTTCCCGGAGCACCATGTGCCGTAGGAGCTTACGGAGTTATTGCCAGACATAGCGCGTGTTTCGCGCGAAACGGTGGTTGGAATCGAGAGTCATGCGGCGGTCGTTGCCGGTGAGCCCTCCCGGCGCTGCAATGGAAAAGAGTGAGCGCGCGATTTTGGCCAGGAATTGACTGCAATTGATGCTGTGCTGAAGACGGCTGGAGTCAATCTCCAGCGTCTCAGGCAATAGATACTTGTCCAGCCGCTCGCGCTAGTGAATTATTCACGGTGCGTGGCATGGAGGACCTCGAGAGGTCCCTCGTTGGCGTGGGATAGCGAGTTCAGGCTCATAGTCCGAGAGGGTCGCTGTCTTCGGTTTGCGAGTCGAAATACGCGCTGGCAGCGCTCTTCCTTTCCTTTGCATATTTCTCGACCGATGCATCATCGATGACATAGCCCCCTTGCTCAGTGAGCGTGCCAGTTATGTCACCACGTTCAAGCAGGCGTCTCACATGAGGGAGGCTTACGAAGAGATACCTGGCAGCCTCATTGATGTTCATATCAAATCTCCTGGGCAGCCATATCGCTAGAAGATTGGACATAGCGCCGCTTAATACGAATCACAGCCAGAGATAGCACGAACCCGATTGCCGGCACGTGCAGCGGCAGCGCTTTATGGATGGCGACGTCCAGAAAACTCGTCATGGCATCTCGACCTTAAGCAGTCTACCCACGCTGAGATTATGGCACCGACTCAAAAGGGGCTTCCATCTGGACACACACGGCATATCCGGAGAGGGGCTATGGCTGCGCGGATAAAATCAAATTCATAAACAGACGACAACTCAACTAAGCAACGGAGGTTGCTCATGCGTCACGTCGTCGTCGTTCTCCTCGTTATTGTCCTTTCCATTCAACCGGTGCAACGGTATGCGCTGACGGCGGACCGAAGGGCTCTCAGCGTTCACGTCGGTAGCTTTGTCGACGCCTATGGAGCTATTGCTACCGCGAGAGAAGCTCGTCTGCCCATCGACAACGAAGAGGTTCTTGCCATGGGCTAGAATCGTGTGAACATCGCTTACTAACGGCTGTGCCCAGCCTCGGTCTTCTTGGGCGCAACCTACAAGAGTGCATCGAGTTGTTTGAGGGTTTCAGCGGCTCCCTTACCGAATCCAACACCATGCAACGGGTTTGCGTCCGGCTCCCGAACATTTATTCGAATGAGCCGTTGATGCGCGTTTCGCTCGCTGAAGCGCCGCACTGTGGGCAATGTTTTGCCTGCGCCGAGTTCCACGACAACCAGCCGTGGAACGGTTGCAATCCAGGCCTCCAGGCGCTCCCGTTGCTTTTCGTATGGCACATCAATCCACGCCCAGTCTCCGAACATCAGGATGTTTGGACGCGCGAGAGCGCCGCAACGTGGACAACGCGGCATCGGGCTCACCAACTTAGATGTCTTCCCATTCACGAGCGGGTGAAATTTTTCGGCCGGCCACGTATCGTTCGAGCAGACATTTAGGCATTGAAGTGCGTGGATAGACCCATGGCATTCGTGGACCCGGTCTTCGGGAAACCGCGCCTTTTGGAACTGCCCGTCAACATTGCTCGTGAACACGAATGCACCACGCGGCATGCGGTCCGCCCATCTCCGCAAAATCGCGAAGCCCTCGTGCGGGACGGTCTCACGGTAAAGCTTCAGGCGGTGTCCGTAAAAACCCCATACAAGCTCCGGATGCTCCGCAAACCTGGCTGGATTTGCCATGTCCTCGAACGAGAGGCCTTGCTGCCGGAGCGCTGGATAGGCGCGCCAGAAGCCTTCTCGGCCACGGAAGTCAGGAAGGCCCGAATCGACGCCCATCCCGGCGCCCGCAGTGATGAGCAGCCCGTCGGCTTCTCGTAGCCAGCCAGCAGCTTTCTCCAGATTTTCCTCTTGCGAATGGGACACCTATGCTCCTCAATTGGGTTGCGACGGCTGGCTACGCGCGCAAGTGCCACTCACCGAGGCCGTATTTCCCGCTTCGAGTATCAACGTCACGCTTGTAGCCGAGTTCCTTCACGAAGCCCAGTGACCGCAACACTTCGCGGGTGCGCATGAGGTCCTGAATATCAGCCCAGTCAGGCGTGTAGACGCAGATGACGTGGCCATCGCGGCTCATGCTGCGCAGGGCGGTGGACACCTTGGCACACATTAGCTGGTCATTCTCGATAGCGCCTCGAATTTTTCTCCATTCCTCGTCCACTTCGGCGCAGCTTACAAAGATGCACCATTTCCCTGCCGCATCTGCAGAGGCAAAGTCATTGTGGCTCGGGGATTTCTTGTAGTGCCACATGCAACTCATGTCCTCAGAAGGCTTGTCCGATTTCCTGAACAATCGCTCTTCCGCATCAATTCCCTCCTTCATGGAAGCCGCCTCGCGTCTGGCGCCACTCCATCGCGGCGGTAGTTGCCTGAATGGACTATCGTACGGCCTCCATATTTATCGCCCGCCCACGTGAAGATTTTCATCTTGCGATTCGGACACCGCTACGCTCTATTAGATTCAGCTTATTCGTTCTCAACTGCCGAAGCTTGGTAGGCTTTCGCCGCAGCATCCAGGTACGCCTGATAAGCCAGCACTGAGGCCTTCGTCAGGAACCGGTTGTTCCGAGTCGTGTGGTGTAGCTTCAGTTTTCCTTGTTCAAGCAGCTTCACGACATGTGGACGAGAAACGAATAGCAGTTTGGCCGCGTCGGCTGTGGACATAAAATCATCGGCTTCCGTTGGCCGCGAGATTTTCGTGTTCCTCGACATTGTGGCTAACCTTCCTGTAAAACAACCATCCGAACTCGCCCGATTTCAACTGTGCGAGCCCCTGACCGCCTAGCGTCGCGTTGGCTTTAATTCGCCGACGGTCGCGCGGCGCGCAATTTCTCCAGCTCTTTGCTGAGAGCGTCGATTTGCGCTTGCATGCCAGCCGCTCGTTTCAGGAGCTGCCCGACTTCATACCAGTAGGCATATCCTAAATCGCCGTCCTCCAAGCCTAATTCGTGGAACTTGCGAAGCGCAATATCGAGGTCAATGCCGTTGTTCGTGCTCATCTCGCCACTTCCTGTTTCTGAGGGATGGTGAACGTGCTCCCCGGAAGACGAGCGCCAAAACAAAACGCCTTCCTTCACGTACCGCCTTTTGATGCGCAGGATAACCAAGCTGAGTACGAAGCCGCATGCCGGCACGACCAGAAATGCCAGATACTTGAGAGCGAACTGCCAGATTGCTTCCATTACCTCTGTCGGGGTTAAGGTGTCGCGGCCAATTGCCGACGACACATTCCTCATTGCTTGGCGAATTTCGCAGCGACGCGCAACACTTCCTTACCGTCGCCATAGAAGAGCGCTTGCAACGGCGTCAGGTCATCCAGCGAGCTATTGGGCATTGTGAAGAAGCCCCACTTGTCCCAGCCTGTCAAATCACCGAGCTTTCGCACAACCTTCGCTAGGTCCTTTCGTCGAATTTGCTCAACCAGGAAGAATGCGGGGAAATACGCTTCATCGTCGATGTCGACACTGAAGATGCGCTGAGCAGCGACTTCTTTATTGACCCGTTGAGGGGTGAATCCGATGACGGCACAGAAATGAGAGAAGTGTACTAATCTTGCGTTGGCAACTAGGCGTGCCGGCGTCGATTCTCCTTGATTCGCACCACGCTCTATCCGCCGTTGCGCACTTTCTTCACGAATCGAACGTTGTTCTACGTTCAACACTGTGGCTAGCCCCGCAACTCTCACAAGCGCACGTTTGAACCGTCTCCCGAGTTCGGCGTCTGGAATTTTAAGAAGCGCTCGAGCTCCAATTGGGTCGAACAGGGTCACGGCGACCGCGGCGCTTCGCAGAAGCTCTAATACGTGGGAATCCTCAGACGGCGAGTCACTTGTCGGGTTGCTTTGACGGGGCGGCATGGTTAACCTCGCTCGAACAGCTATTCGTCAGTCCTTGCCGCGAACAACGGAGCGACGCGAGCGCGTGCTGTAAGTTCGCCGAGTCGTTCTGCAGTGGGGCGGGCCCAGATTTCCGGAAGTGCGCTCGCTGACGCGTCCAGCTCGACATCCAATGGGTAGTGCCTCAGCAGACCAATCGCGACTGATTGCACCAGACCGCGAATCGTGACCTCTTCTGCATTGCTAAGCAGTTGCAGAAAATTCCGTGCATCGACCACAGCTTTCGTGCGTTCCGCTGGCGTTGTCATGTCTTTCCCTCCACGAACACACCGGTTGAGACGTAGGTTTGTGCGCGCTATACAGACTTCGGCGCACCAACGCTCGGAGATATTTCGGCCATCCGCTGGGCACCTTCAGAACAGACGGTGACTCGCATCGAAACCCCAGAGAGCGTACTGACTGTGGAATCGTCACACCGGTTGCAGTCGACGTCCGACAAACTGGCCGCGTGCTGACGTCGACAATGACAGTCTCCGCGCGCAAGTGCCCGAAACTCAACTCCACCCCGACTGATACGCATATGACCCAGCGCGGCAACCTCTGCGACCTCAACTTAGCCAGACCGCTCGACACGAACTTGTCCGGCCGGCAGGCGACCAAGGATGGCAAAAAAAGAGATTCAAATGCGTCCGTTTTTATTTTAGGAAAGAAAATCGCGATGGCAAGAAAATGGTTGTGAGACGCTCCTACGAGCGTTCAGTAGCGGCGGAGCGACCGACCGCAATCAGGTCGCGGTAATCAATGTAGAGGTCAAGGCTCGAGCTGCCGAGCGCGAGAATGCTTTGGAGGAATTCAGGCAGGGAGATGTTGCCTTGGTCGATGTGCGAGGCCAGCGTCTTCTCGCTCAGACTGGCGCCGAGTTGCACCATGCGCTGTGCGAGGTCATCGACCGACACGGTGGGATGTCGAGATAGTTCAGCTTCGAGAACCGCTGTGGCACGGGCCTGCCAGCTATCGGACCGGGAAAAAGCATCGAGCCAAAGTTGGGGTATCACGGAGTGCGTGACATGCAGAATCTGAAGCAACATAGACAGCTTCACCCGACCACGCGTCACGCGAAGCGCCAGTGACCGCTCGCTCTCACTGACATCGACGGCCTGTAGCGCCGTTGCGAGTTCGGCATATCCCATCCCCTTTCGCGCCAGAATGACGCGCACTATTCGCGCGGCCATATCCGCCCAACAGGTGTCGACGTGGCTCACAAGGCTCCTTGCAATCGTGCGATGCCGGACTAAACTAAACTGAAGTAAAAGTCGCCAAATCTCACTTCGTATTGAGCAACATCAATACGGCGAGTGGCGGAAAAAGAAAGGTGTCTGTGGACGATTGTACTGTGCCCTGGCTCTTCAACAAGAACGAGAAAACGAGCGAGCGAACTGACCTGAAGACCAAGAAGATGTTCGGTATCGGCAACAGCGGGCGCTGGTACGAACGAGGGGAAGAAAAACAGAACAACCGGGGGAGTCAGTTATGGCGTCTAAACGCTACAGGCGTGCGCAATCTCGCACAAATGTTGCTGTGCGAGGTCTCTGACGGTACAATGTGCGGCTAATTTACCGTTTAATAGCCGATTTGTCAACTGACGGTCCCGGGCAAGGCGCCACCGGCGCCAGCTACCTTTCGCAGGAAAGGAAATGGGGCGCCACCATTTCAGGATTTTGGAGGTCGTAACGCTGATTCAACGTTACAAATAAAAACGGGGCGAAGAGAGTTCGAGTCTCTTCGCCCCGCTTCCGGCGGACCCAACAGAGCCCCGCCGCAACATTACGCGCGCGTAATCTCTCACATTGGGTTCGTGTTGTCAACCCCTGCCTGCTCACTTTTGCAGGCTCAGGGGGGAGAAAACTCGCCCCTAATTTTGTGTGAGACCCGTATGAACACGCCCCTCAGTCGTGGCGCCGGCCGCGCTTACTTGTCGCGCGGTGAGCCTTGCACCCCCGATGCGTTGAGCCTTGATAGCCTGCGTCGTCGGTTGTCTCATCAGACCTGCTTCGCTGAACGCGCCAACGTGTTTGACGCGAACATAGGCCACTGCGGTTTTGAGTGTGCTCCTTCGCTGTTGTCCATCCAAGGCTGGTTCGGCGTCGATGGGGGGCTCGTATGAGCACCGAAATCGTGACCTCAACCGAGAGCGTTGAGGCGCCCCTGCAGCTGTTCACGTACTTTGCGCAGCCAGGCGAAAATCCGGCGCTGTCGCGCGCGCCGGCGCTTGCGACAAGTGCAGAGGCGGCCGCTGCCGTTCAATTCCTTCCCGACCTCTCGCGCGACAGTGGAATCGAGCCCGACAACCGCATTCTGATACCGTCGAACGTTCATCGCCGTCTCTTCATGGACGTTGCGCAGTCGGTAAGGGCGAGCGCCGTCGAGCGTGACCTTTCCAATCCAGCGTATCGCTCCAAGGTAATTGCGGCACACCGATTCATCAACCATCGGCGAGACACGCATGGGCACTCGGTGCTTGCCTCGGACGTGGCCCTCCCCAAGGTGTCGACTAAAGTCCATCTGGTCGTCGTCCCAAACGGCATCGGCCAGCATGCACTTATCAACGCATGTCAGCGTGTCTTTCAAACAGAGAACATGCTCTTCGAGGTTCCGCTTGAGGGGCGACCCAAAGGCATTCGGTTCGCTCGAATGGACACTATCGCCGTTCCCTTTCCACCGGACGGCAACCCCGCTAAGTTTGGCCGTACGCTCGTGAAGCAGGTCTCACCCATCTTTGACGTAAGCCACGCGTTGAAGGCCATACGAGAAGATGAAGTCGGCACGGCGGTGCAGTCGCTGCTTCTATCGCTGAATGTCGGAATGGTCATCGTCGGCCCTGTGTCGAATCACATGTCTAAAGCTCGGACAGCCGCCGGCATGTGGTCGATGCTGGGACAGATTGCAGCGGCGACGGGTATCCCGTTCGTCATCGTCGCAACACCCGGGGCCGCAATTAACCTTCTCGAGCAAGGCGACGCTGAAGCCGCGCTGACATCTCGCGGCGTCTACTGCATCGAACCATTCTCACTTAACTCTACCAAGTGGGCGCATACATCCAGCACAGTCTGGCTGAAATACTTCCGTGCTGCAGGCGCAACGCAGTCGCCGTGGTTCTCCGCTGCGCTCCATGCCGTGAGTCTCGGCCGGGTTGAGCTTGCGTTAAAGGTCGGAGCCTTCGTTGCCGGAACGTGGGCAACTGGCGGCAAGGTCGAGCTGTCGAAGGCACAGTTCTTCGCATACGCTCATCAGGCGCTCCTGTTGCAGCAACCGATGCTCGAGGCGGTACGTCGCGCGCGGCGCTCCGGTACGTTCACTCTCGGTCGTATCAGGTGGTTCAGCGATTGGCTCGAACTCCCGACGGTCGTGCAGTCAATTCTTGCGCTTGACAGCGACAATGACTCTTCTCAGAGCGGCTCCGTCATGACCGCAGCGGCTCTCATCAATAGACTGATGACGGATGTGAACCGTGAACTCGCACAGTCTGGCAGCCCGCCTGCCAGGAAGCCCGAGGAGACGGACGCGTGAGCACGTACACATTCTTCGCCGCGGCCGAAGCCGAGAGCGCCTGTTCCATACTCAAAATGGTTGCTCAAACGACCGATTCCCGAGACGCGAAGCTCGCCTACGCGTCGTTCTGTCGGCACTCAGCCCCTATCGCGAACTCGCTGCCATGCAGGGCCAGTCGGTTCTGCGCAATAACCGAGAACTACTACGGCCCACCGGCCGTTGTCCTGGTTGCCAACAGCCTTGCCGAATGGCACGCCATTGGCATGACGGCACTGTCGCGTGAGGCCCTAATGCGTGCGCTTACCGACGGCCGGGTCCGCACTCCATGTCCCTCGCTCGATGCGCTTTGTCAATGCGGCAACCGTACCGAGCTAGAGTGCCCAGAATGCGCGCGATTGGACCAGCGGCTTCTTGGTCGTTCGGCGAACCATACGACTCACTGCATCGACTACGTCACGCGATGCATTCACCATGACGCGTTGCTTAGGTGTGGCGGTGCGGGAAGCCGACTTGAAGCGCTACTCATACATCCCGTGTCTGAGGCCGCGCACCAGAACTCGGTGAGATACGCGCGGTGGGCGACTGACCTAGCGACTCGCTCATTCAACAGGCAAACGGCTTGGTCGGAAATTGCACGACTTCTCACCGAGCGCCGCTACCTCAACGAGTCTAACCGTTGGAGTCTAGCCAGCCTGCGGAGCGACTTTCAACGCTTCTTTTCTTCTGGATTCGAAGACCCGCGCCTTACTCACATCACAGAAGAAGGAGACTACGTTGAGTCTGCTATCCGCAATGCAGCACGCGGTCGCCCCATCCATCCGACCATGGTTGTTCTGCTTGCGATGTTCGGGACCGAGGCCGACACGCTTCCCTTGCGTGCACGACGTACTCGACCGCTCGCACCACAGACTGCGAAGGAGCAGAGGGAGGTCGAGGAGCACCGGTCTCAGTGGCTCTCCACGTGCGCGCAGCACAAAGGCACTTCGCGCTCATCGATTCGTCGCCTCTCGTCGGCGGCCTGGGCTTGGTTGTATCGCAATGACCGGGCGTGGCTCAAGCTCAACGAGGTATCGAAGATTCGTTGGCATGGCGGGAGACGGTTGAAGGCGCCGCCGACCGCGGTCGAGACGTTCATTTCATCGACGCCGGAGGATTATCGCGCATCGAAACATGGCAGGCCGCCGCTTCCATCTTCGTATCAGAGCCGGCTCGCCTTCGGAATGCGTGACCACGCTTTTGCTCAAATCTCTGAGCGGCTAGGCGGGGCCGGCCCCCATGCTCAGCTTCCTGGAAGGAAGCGCATTTTCGTTACCCGCAGGGTGACGCATGCATTGAACACGGTCGCTCCGGGTGCCTGCGCTCAAGCCGATAGCTCTATCGCGCGCATCGCCAATCTTCGCCCGGAAACCGTCCGCGCGCACACCAAACGCTAACGGGCCGCTTGCCCAGCAATCGATGACAGATTTTAAACTCCCCAGCGCCTACTTCCCGATTGAAGAGGGTGAACTACTAACAAAGTATTTTTCGAGAACCAGTGCGAATGCCCATCACGATGTGGTGACCCGAACTTGGTACGCGCCGAGCGGTCTTGACCGCTACATCGAGCCCTTCAAAGATGTCATCGGCACGTTTGAGGACCTTCGCGGGCACCACACCTTCCTGCCTCTGCAACTGAGGACGACTACCCCAGAGCAAACCGACGTGATTATCAAACACACTCAACATGAGTACGCGCCCGGAATCATGGCGCCTCTAGGCATGAATGGTCCAAACGGTGGCAGGTTTCGAGTGCTTCCTACCCTGTGCCCTGAATGCGCAAAGTCGAACATTGCCCTCTGCGGTACACCATACTGGAACCGGGCCAACATGGTGCCGGGACTGCTGTTTTGCTCAGAACACAGGCGCCCATTGGAGGTCGGATGCGAAGAATGCGCGGTCACACAAAACCACAACAAACTCGTATGGCCCGGGAAGCATTGTGGCTGCGGACTCAAGCCACTTGATGAAGTATCGGGGATGTCGTCGTCCCAGGAGGAGCATGAGATAGAGCTTCATCGAGTTACTAAGCTGTTGCTCTGCCCCGACTACATGCCTGGCTTGAATCGTGATTCGATTGGCGAAGTGGTCCGACGTCGTACTCGAGAGTTGGGGCTTATTGAGTTTGACGTGAGGCAGACGAAGCTCGCCCATGCCTACCTTTCCAATCATTCGACAAAGAGACTTCTTGAACGGTGCGGCGTTCTGTCTACCGAGGGCCTGTCGAATGACCATCTCACGGGGAAACTCGTTTACTTAAATCCGTTGCAAAGTTCCGCGCTGCTGATGGCTCTTTTCGACGGTTGGACTAACGTCGAAAACGCTATCGAGGAAATGAATGCAGACGACATTCAATTCAGGCCGTTGAAGCGGAAGCCGGGAGGACAGCGGCTTGAACTGGAACTTCTCACATACACATCGCGCAAGACCCGTAGCTTTGTCGAAAGAAATCGCGAGTCGTTGGCAGCGAGAGCACAACTCAAATACATCGCCATTCGCGAAAACATGCCGCATCTCAACCATAGGGGGATTCGGAAGGAGCTGGCATGCCCCGGACAATACGCGCCAACAGTCAAATCGCTCAGGGCCGCCGGAGAAAGCGTGCCAGAAATCACCTTTGACTCCGACAGAAACAAGGTGATTGACAAACTACTATCGGAGCGGGTAGTAAGTCTCGCCCTGAAATTCGCGCGAAGTGGATGCGGAAGGCAAGTTTCGACGAAGAGACTTCTGGCTGGCACTATCCTTTCCAAAAAGACCCAGTACCGTCATCTCTTCCCGCTGACCGACGAAGCGTTGACGAACCACTCCGAGAGTCATGATGACTGGTGCACCAGAGTGGGCCGCCCCGTATCTACGAAAGGGACAGAAAAAGTGCGTGCACTCGAAAGGACCGATACGGCAAAGCGGCGTCCGCGAGAAAACCGACGGCAGCCGAACCAGAGTCCGGTTGCGCCCTTGGTTGACTTTCTATTGTGTAGCGACGCACAACAAGATGTGCCTAAGGCGGCACAGGCATTCGAATGATGGGCGCCAGTTATGCGAAATCTTTCAGATAAACAGCCTGAGTTCGATTTTGTGCTCGACGCTTACAAAGAGCCGGCCCGCAAGCCCCGTGCGACGGGCTACCATCGTCAGCCTTACATTCGTGAGGCTGCGACCATCATACCGAAGCCTGAGACTGCGCAGACTAGCTCTGATTGCTCTTCAGAGCACGTAAAGCTAATCGAGCAGACCAAATTCGCGATTCTTGATTTGCCACGTCCCTTCGCTACACCTCCTGGCCTTGTGGTCGAGCCCTTCGATGAATACAACTGGGAGACTGGGGAGCGGTACGAATCGATACTGGAAGCACGGAAGCCATCACTTGCAACGCGCGGAGTGTTACCAAGCCTCAAAGAAAATCGGCTTCTACAAGCCCTTTCGATGGGTGAGTTCACAATTCAGCTCGCGTTGATGTTCCATCCGTACGTGGTCGACATTCGTGAGCAGTATCCGTACTACACCGAAGAGGCATATCTACGAGCGCAGGCCGCGGGTAAAAAGATGAATCGCTCGGACTTGCTCACGTTTGATTTGGTGCTCACTTATTGGCATCCGAATCTGCGCACACAGCGCTACCACGTCGTGAGCGTTAAGCACGCTCGCCACATTCTTAAGAAGAAGGATGAGGACCGAATAATAAAGGAGCGCACGCTCTGCGCTGGCCGGGACTGGACGTGGGAGATGCTGCGCTCCAACGCAATTCCGAGCCGCGAGCTCGCGAACTACGCCGCGCTGTGGTCAATGGCAAAGAGCGAAAAGGTGCGCCATCTTTATGAGCGCTCCAAACGGTTTGCAGACAACCTGATGACTCATAGCGTTCGCGGAACCCTCGAAGCTGTACTGGAGCGTCGCGCGGAGAGCATGGGCGTCAGCATGAACACAGTGGTTCATCTTTTCGTATCGGCTGTGTCGCACGGATTCGTAACGTTGGACCACTCGAAGCGCGTCGACACGCGACTCCCGATTCCGCTCGCTTAAACGTTTTCATTCAGGCCGGCGCTTCAGACGGCCGTGCTTCAAGGAGAAGCTCATGCGCTCGCATATCATGCCTCCCGCGGCGAAGGAAAGCTCGCCCGTTCCTCCGCCTCGCATCATTACGGACGAAGCGTTCGCAGCACGCATCATTGAAAGCTACCATCGGCGAGCATGGCCCTCCGGGCTGGTTCCAATGAAATTGTTTGCCCGCAGACGTGATAACGGGGGGGCCTTTTATCGGGCAGTAACGTGGGACGCAAACAATCGCCACCTCTATGTTCTCCGTCTGGTCGCGGGAAGCGGAAGCGGCACACTATACGGAGGTGGTCATTGGGAGCGATGGATTCTCGACGGTGATGAAGACCCACTGAACGATGTCTACTCCATTTCAGACATTTTCACGCCGGACGAAATCCAAAAGGAGTCTATTCCTGTCTCCGATGCGAGCTTGTTTGGCCTTGACCGTAGGAAGTCTATCGTCAAGGCCTATTCGGATGTTACGGTCGACTACAACGGTGCACCAAAGGACATGTTCAATCCGTACATCTTGAGCGACCCGAACGCCAGGAGGGAGGCGCTGCGTCACGTCTGGCAGAACATGGGGCAGCCTCCAGGTTACCAGTCCACAATCCTCGAATATTTCTACAGACACTGCGCTTACGGTGGCGTACCGCGCGCACTGATTAAACGAACCGACCGTAGAGGCGGAGCAGGCCAACAGCGCATAGCAGTAAACACCCGGCGTCCCGGCCCGAGCACGCGGTTGGAGAAAATCGCCGACGACAAAACTAAGTACCTGGGGCATCCGCGAATGATGCGCAAAACCCATGTGCGTCCAGCAGACTTCGTCAAATTTGTCGCAGCTATCGAAAAATACTTCATCGGCGAAAAGATGACGCTCACGAACACGTACAGCGCGATGGTGAGCGACCAGTATGAGAAGTATCCCGAGCGCCTGATTCCCAGCTGGAAGCAGTTCCTCTACCACGTCAACAGATACATCCTTGCGGCGACGGACGCCAAACGCAGACAACTTGGTCGCCGGCTGTCGCGGAAATATCTATCCTCAAAGTCCGGGCAGGCGACGCACCTGACCCTGGACATGAGTCTCGAAATTGTTGACGTTGATGGCTTTGTTGCCAAGGTTCCTGTCGCGGCGCTCGTCGCTGATAAGATTGAACCAATCTTCGTGACCATCATCTTCGCTGTCTCTCGGCGGACTGGAGCTGTGGTCGGGTATGAAATCGCGATGAGTGGCGAGGACAATGAATCCTTTCGCCGATGCATAGCATCCATCTATATTGACAAAGCCCCGCGTGCCCGGGAACTCGGTCTCCACGACGTCGAGGACTTGCCGCATGGGTCTATCGATGGCGTCTTTGTCGACAATGGCGCAGGTGCGAGCGACGACGTTATCGACACGGCGTGTAAGGAGATGCATCTCATCATGTACCTGGCGCCCCCTGCAGCAGGCGAGAAAAAGGGAACCGGTGAGAGCCTGAACGGCATCATGTTACGGCTTATGGCGGAAGCGCGCGGTGCCTACACTCGACAACGCGATATTCTCTCGAAGGACCTTCGCGACCGCGCAAGAAATGAAACCCCCATCACGGTGGAGCAATTGGAGGAGTTGGTCCTGCTGGCCATCCAGCACGTCAATCGCTTTGCAAAGAAACGCAATCTGCGGAGCGAGACCATGCGCATGAACGGCTGCCACCGTATCAATCCTACCGCTCTCTGGACGTACCACCAGACCGCGCGCATCGGCGACCAAAAGGTCGAACTTACTGAGCGCGAGGCTTGGGAGAAGTTCATCCCCTGGCGTGACGGTACGGTTCGCGGCGGAAAGGTTGCTTACCTTTCGATGCGATGGAGGTCTGATGAGCTTGACAACTACTACGATGACTTTATGGCCACCCGGGTTGGCAAGTCAGAGAAGTTGAAAATTGAGTACAAGCGTGTCGGAGTTCATGCGACGACGCTTCAGTGGCGGGACAATCGCGGTAACCGCGGCGAGTTGAGACTTGTGGAGCAAGATGAGTTGATGCTCGAAAGGGTTACCTGGAAAGCTCTTGAGCTTCGAAACTTGGATGACGCTGCACTTATGACAGAGGATGAAGTTGAGAAAGGCAGGCATCGCCACCAAATCAACGTGCTCACCAACAAGGAGCAGAAGAAGTTAAGTGACCACCACCGGCGCTCTAACCAGACGGTGGATACCGTTCTCGAAGCCGAGACCATTCGCGGAGCTCGCAAGAACGCCAAGATTCGTCAGGATAGGAAGCGCTTTGCAAGAGCGGAGGGCGTGACAGCAAATGTCGATGAGGCACAGGAGCGGTACGAGGCGGTAAAGTCGGAGGTGTTCCTCACCGAAGATGGCACGGTCGTTATCGATGCTGACTTCGACGATGAATACGACGCAATCTTGGCCGCACATTTGCGCGCCGCATCGCAACGCCTCGGCGCGTAGGCGTCCAGCCCCGCCTCCAGCGAGCGTCCCAGCGCTCACCTCGGGGGCGGAGCGGTATGGAGGCAATCGACGAGTTGCTAGGCATACTGTGACCGCGTTCCGCACGAATTCTGACGACAGAAATCTGAGAACATCTGTCAAGCAATTGTTTTTAAACAATATTTTTGACGGCTCAAACAAAAATTTGCGAGCCGCAGTCACTCCGCCTTATGGTTATAAATTGCGCTCTGTGACAGGAAATAAGCAATGAGTGATGAAATCCTTGAACTGCTGGCTAAAGAGGGGCCGCAGTTAAGCAGCCAGCTTGCTGTCGGTCTTGAAACATGGTTGGGCATTACGCCCGCAGCAGCTCGAAAGAAAGTCGAACGGCGAAGCAAGTCAGTGCGCGAGCTGAAGCTGCCATTCGCCCGCCGTGCCAAGTTTCTGTATACCGCTGCGCAATACGGGAGCACTAAATTCTGGACGCGATTAGCCGAAGCGCTTCAAGAAGGTAACGGGGCCTACGCGCGAGTGATTCGAGCCCTTGGTGCGCGCGGCGGCCTACTTCCGCTGGCACATCTAGCATCGGCGGCAGGCATCTCGTCCGGCGACCGGCAAATCTCGTTCGAACGTGTCTGGCAGGACCTTGTGGACACCAAGTTGTTCCAGACCATAGAAGTGCCAGGCTTGGGCGAGTGCTTCGCATTCGCCAAGAAGGACACGTCGCTTGATGAACTGCTCCCTGGGATACGCGCTCGACTTATAGCGGAAACCGTGCTGCTCGAGTCCGTTCAGGAGTGGGCGGCGAAGCTGGGGCTCGGCAGCTACGGGAGCTTCAAGTTGCGAAACTGCCAAGTGGGCGCCGCACCTACCGTCTCGGTTTTTCAGTGGGACCTGACGGCGCCGTCATATGTCAGTGCGCTTGCGACTTGGAGCGCCGGCCGCCCAAAACCCGGTTTTATGGTTCTGGACGTGCTCTTGAAGGATGAGGTCGGGTTGAACGACCTCCAGCCCTTCATATACAAATGCAAAACGCTACGCCAGGTGCGCAACGTTCGCACCCTGCAGTTCTTCGTCGCCCACCGCTATACCCGCGAAGCCCTCGAAGCTATCCGGCGCGAAGGAATTATTCCCGCGACCACAGAGTCGTTGTTCGGTACGGACGTAGCCCGAGCACTGATGGAATTGAGCGGCACGCTCGTGCAAGCAGCGACAGAAGCAATCGACCCAGAAAAATTCTCTCAGCTGTTCGACAAGCTTGGAAAGGTCGGGGGCGCCGCTGGCACGCTCCGTGGGGCGCTGTTTGAGTTCATCGTCGCAGACGTGATGCGGAGGACGGTGGCCAACGCCAGCATCGCCATGAACATTATTTATCGTAAGGGTGGCAAGGACGTTGCGGAAGTAGACGTCAGGGTAGGCGTGCCAGGCCAGGAGATTCGATTCATTGAATGCAAAGGGCTGATACCCGGCAATCGATTGCCGGATGAAGAAATTGAGGCCTGGCTGACCAAGCGCATCCCGAGCGTCCGAAGACAAACGCTCGACAATCCCGAGTTCCAGAATCTCACGCTCACTTTCGAACTGTGGCTCACTGGCGAGCTTTCGCCGGAATCTCAAAGAAGAATCGCGGACGCACAGGCAAACGTGGACCCGAGCCGGTACAACATCAAGGTCGTGCTTAAGCACGACATCGAAGAATCGGTGAAGAAGTTCCCCGACCTTCGGAAGGTCGTGAAGCAACACTTTCTGGAGCATCCGATGGCGGCTCCGATTGATGTCATCAATCCGGTTTCGAAGCGGAAGATTTCTCAGGCTGCTGCCAAGTTTTCACACCTCTCGTTCGACGATTTTATGGGCGACCCCAACGAGGCAGACCAGAGTCCGGCCTGACGAGTTCAAGCTTAAGCATAACTGTTAGAACTGCGCTAACTGAACGGACTTTCCCAGGTACAACACGGGCGCGTTCGCGGCAGCAAGGTTGATGGTCGAGCGGGCCGTTGATTTATAAGAATTTTTCGAACCTTTAAGGACAATTAGCGCCTTTAAGTACAACTGTTAGAAGCTGCCACTAGTGTTCCTGGATGGGCTTCTTGTGGGTCTTCCTTTGTCGAACTACCCAATAGGGATGCGTCGAACGTGAGGCAGGTGGGCGAAGGGCGCCCCCTCGCACAACGGAGCCTCTCCAGCCAAGGAAGAAATGAACGGACCTACTGCAATGGACGACCGGTTTGATAGACGAGAACTGCTGCTTCATCTCGGCGATGTGCTCAATGCCTTGAATTCCCTGGTCACGGTGGACAAACCTGCCGCACCGATAGCGCACCTCGTGCAACACGAAGCTTCCTTGCAGCGCTTCGAGTTCCTCCGGACGCTGGCGCCAGAAATGACAGTGGCCGAATTTACCTCGCGCGTTGCGAGCGCGTTCTTCGGGTGGCCAGGAGAGTTGCTTGAGGCGGAGCTCAACCGGGAGGGACTGGCGTCGACGGTTCAGCGCGAACTCTTTGCCGGCAACCCGAAAGGCTGGGCAGCCTACGCCGCGCAATTGCAGAAAAAGGTGACGTGGTTTGGAGTGGGGCTGCCGACAGTCAGAAAAGGCGCTCGCGCCGGTTCGTTGCACGACGGCAAAGATGAGACGGCTCCGCAAGCGTCGCCGGTCACGGCCGTGCCGCTCCCGGATGCAGATGCGCGCATCGAAAAGAAAGGCTGGCCCTGGCCCGAACCAAGGTCGTGACCCTCACTTCGCCAACCTGGATTTCACCCAGCGGTAGAACTGGCTAATGGCGTCTTCTCTAGGATGCCCGTCGCGCCAGGTGAAGAAGTAGTCGAGCGACGCCGGAATCTGCACCTGTCCCAAGCGGACCAGTTCGCCGCGTTCGATGAAATCCCGAGCCATCTGAAGACGAGCCGTCGCGACGCCCTGACCGGCGACGGTTGCGTGCAGGAGCAGGCCCGGGTCGTCGAAAATGGGGCCGCGCACCGGTTCCGAACCCTGAATCCCCGCGGCTTCGAAAAAGTCGCGCCAGCCTCGGCGTGAGAAACGCAGCAGCGGCATGTCGACAAGCTGCTCCAGGCGGAAGTCCGGGTACCGGGCTAGCAACGCCGGGCTGCATACGGCGACCACCTGATCATCCAGAAGCTTGCGAATCTGGAACCCCGGCTCTTCGACACGCCGATGCCAAATCCCGATGTCGAAAGGATAGGGGTCGGGCGGGGACACGTCCGCATGCATGTGCAGCGACAGGTCGACGTTCGGATAACGCTCATAGAAGTCACCCAGCCGTGGAATCAGCCAGACCGAAGCGAAGTCGGACATGACGCTTAGCTCGAGTCGCGTCACGCTGTTGACGCCGGGGCGGGTGGCCTGAAGCGCATCCCGCAAATCGTCCAGGCTGCGGCGAACGCGGTCGGCTAGCTGCGCACCGGCGGCCGTGGGGATCATTTGCGTGCCCACGCGCTTGAACAACTCGACACCCAGTTCGGTTTCGAGCGCGCGCAGATGATGGCTGATCGCGCTGTGCGTCAAATGTAATTCTTCCGCAGCGCGGCTGAAGCTGCGGCGTCGGGCAGCGGCTTCAAGCGCTCGTAGCGCCTGCAGAGGTGGGATATCGCGTGGCATGACGTCAAATTCTACTCACAATTGCGTCGCAAATCTCTCGCTGGCTCGACGCACTGTGATCGCGAATAATCGGTAACCCAGCGTTTGTCTCCGGGTTTTGACTGCATCATGACCGCCACCAGGTTGCGCGTTTTCGCCGTGTTCGCGCTCGGCTACTTCATTTCCTACCTTTTTCGAGGCGTCAATCTCGGCTTTGCCCCGTTTTTATCCCACGAGATGGGGCTCACAGGGACCGACCTCGGAACACTGACGAGCGTCTACTTCCTCGGCTTTGCAGGCGCGCAAATTCCCGCAGGCGTCCTGCTCGATCATTACGGCGCACGCCGGGTCACTGCGTCTGTTCTGTTGTTCGCAGCAGCGGGGGCCTTGATTTTCGCGCTGTCCCATAGCATGACCGGCATGATGGTCGGGCGCCTGCTCATCGGCGTGGGCGCCTCTGTGTGTCTTGGCGGTGCATTCAAGGCCACGGCGCAACATTTCCCCGTTGCTCAACTCACGCTCGTCAATGGTCTTGTGATGGCGGTTGGAGGCCTCGGCGGCGTGGCAGTCGGCGCACCGCTGACCTTCCTGTTGACGTTCGCACCGTGGCGAACGGTGAGCCTCGGGCTCGCCGCATTGACCGCTTGTGTCGCCGCAGTCATCTGGGTTGGCGCACCCGCCGCCGGCCAGAACGCCACTCAGGCGAGCGTGCTGGACCAGTTGAAGGGCACGCTCCATATTCTTCGCAGCCACGCCTTCTGGAAAGTCGCGACGTTTTCCGCGCTCACTCAGGCCGTGTTTTATTCAATGCAGTCGCTGTGGGTCGGCGCGTTTCTGCGCGACGTCGCGCCTGCCGGCGCCGCGAGCGGCACGGCACGGGTGGGCGCGCTCATTTCGGTGCTCGGGGGCGCTTTCATCGTTGGCAACATCTGCTTCGGCGCACTTGCCCGGGCATTCGAGCGGCGTGGCGTTCGTGTGCAGACCTTCTCGGGCGTCACCATGGCGCTGTTCGTCATCGTTCAGGCGCTGCTCGCCGCGCGCGTTCCGCTTCCCGAGCCGCTTTTGTGGGCGGCTTACGGGGCCTTGGGCGGCACCGGCATTCTCACCTATGCGGTATTGGCCGAGCATTTTCCAGCGCGTCTGCTGGGTCGCGTGAATACGACGTTCACGTTGGTCATCTTCGTCGGAATCTTTGCGGCGCAAATCGCGATTGGCGCAGCGCTTGGGCACTGGACCGCAGACCAGGGGCGTTACCCGGTCGTCGCGCATCAAATGGTCTGGGCGGCTCTCATCGTCGTTCAGAGCGTCGGAGCATTTTGGTACTTTGCTCCTGGCCGACGAAAGGGCATCGAAGCGTACGCGGCCGAGCCACAATAGACACGCCTCGGATCGTGGCGGCTGAATCGGTTGGCCGCCTCAGCGCATCTTCGGCGTGCCCTTCCGTGCGGTCGACTCAGCGTTTGTCCTTGTCGCGAACATTAGCTGATGGTTTCACGGTGCTTCCGCCGTTTCTCCTGCGGCGCTGAAAGAAAGCACCGAATCCAACCGCGACGATCAGAGCCGCCATCAGGCCCCCGCTCATGCTGGTCATGCCGGTTGTGCCACGCGATTCACTCGCGGCCGAGGGAGCAGACGCGACCGTTGGCGAAGAAGCTTGAGGTTCCACCGGTTTCGGAAGCGCCACGCCGGCGGCGCTCCCCTGGCGCACAAGAGAGGCTTCCGATGTCGCTAACGCCTGGGATGCGGGAAGAACGACTGCTTCCGAAGCAGGTCCGACAGGGGCCATGGCGGTAGCCGGGGCGATAACCGGAGCCGCTGCAGCGTAGGAACGTGTTTCGACCGACCTGGCCATCGCTTTCCACTGCGCGAATACGGTGTCGATACAGTGGACGTCGCTGCAGGCGTTACGCGATTGCCGCCACTGGGCCAGTTGTCCGGGCGAGAGTTTGCCGCCGCTCAGGAGAGCCTGCTGTTGCGCGGCGATGTCGTCGTATTCGTTGTTCAGGATGGCGTGGTCGCATATCACGCGCTCCGCCGGTTGCCGCGTGGTCGCACATTGAATATCACTCGCCCATGCAGCGGTCGAACCCAACGCGGCCATTGCCAGCAACAAGACCACATGTCGTCTCAGATGCACCCGTCCTCCTGGAAAGTAATTGCTGCTATTGCATCAGCGATAGCCTGGTTAGGTTTGAGGATTTCCCGCCGCCGAGTTCCCTTTTTTCTCGCCGGCGCGACTTCTGTCACGAGGTCGGCGCAAGTTATCGCGTGAGAAAACGTCTCGAAACACACGCGCTCACCGATTGCTTCACCCCTCGTGAAAAGAGGACAGTCGCGACGTTTGCAGAGGTGAGCACAAAATGGGCCTGCGGGCTTTCACCGTTGAACAGCAGGGGTGCAGTCACACGTTGTGGCGGGTTCGAGCGAGCGCTGGGTTAATGCTGGCCGGCATTCAGTAGCAACCAGATTTGCCGCGTCGGTGGTCCGGCAAGTATTCGCGCAAACGCCGCACGGCACCGGACACAGGTGTAATGCTCTTCTATTCGAGCGTCCTTCACCGCGCCGACACCGCTGAGCTTGAGGTGAGGGTGCGGAAGCTCTGTCGCCGACTTCCCGTAGAGATCGGCACACTGTGCACAAGGTTGAATCCAGAGGTCCATTTGGAGGGCGTGTGGATGAAGTCTGTCAGAGCGGCAAGCATCCAATAGTCTGGCGGCCGGCGTATTGACCGTTGACGAATCGGCAGTTTGCGTTAGGGCGATAAAGCCGGGAGACATCGATGAACTGCATCCCGTTGATGGTTTGAACTCCTATCATTGGTGAGCGGACTTCAAAAACCTGGCCGCAGTTTGTCATTGTGCCTGCATGAGTATGTTTGCGCTTTTCGAGAACGCGCTCCTGCGCCTGCTCTCAAGGCCGGCTTTCTCCGCGTCGCTGAGAAACCGTACCTGACTCAAGCCTGAATGCACATCGGCAATAGCGCGATGGTTCCCGTGACGGCCTCGACAGCACACCTCACTCGCTCATTGCCTCACCACCTCCACCGCGGCGGCCGAAACGAACTCCGCCCGCACGCTGTCGCCGACCTTCAACTCATTGAGCGGAATGCTCGCTGCCGCCCGCAGTACCTGCTGATGCTTCGGTCCGCGCAGCGTCACCATCCGGCTCTTGCGATCGATCTTCAACACGGTCGCGACAATCTGCACGCGGTGTGCCGACGACGCATACCCCGCTGAAGCCGGCATCGCCACCGTTGTCTCGATGCGTTCGCGAACACCGCGGGTCGTCACCTTGTCGACGTGAAGCAGCAGCGCCTGCTGGTATGCCACGTTCAACCTGTCGCCGACCCGTAGTTTTTTGACATCGGCCAGTTGCGGATTGACGTCGACATCCGCCAGATGGCCGTACGGACCACGCAGCGTGACGCTGTTGGTGGCGGGGTGGATCGCTACGACACGGACCTGGGCGTGCACGACCTCGGCTTTTCCGAGCGCCGTTTGGCTGGCATAGGCGCTGGTGTCCTGTGCGAGGCCGGACTGACAGAAAGCGGCTGTCGTCAGGGCAGCCGCACACCAGACAACCAGGGCTGATGGGCCCATTTTGCGCAGACGAGTCATTCGTTGCTCCCGAAGTGAGCACCGCAAAACGACAAATACGGGTGACCAACCTGACCGATCCACCTGACCAGGCGAGACAACCCGAAGCCGATCACGCTTGCGCGTTCACAACTCCGGACGCGCCAGGTCGCTGGTCACGATGTGTTCGCCATATACCTGCGCCGCCGCGAGGGCTTCCAGCCTGGTCGCGTAGGGTCCGAGTTCCGGCGCGCCGTCGAACGGGAACAGCACACGGCCGTCGGTGGTTCGAACCACTTTCAGCACGCCGAAAAAGCGCCGGTAGCCGGCCAGTTTCGACGTCGCCGACACTTCAAACTCGTCCTCGGACTTCGCCGGAACACTGGGAATGAATGCGGTCTTGCTCATACCTGAAAACATCTCTTGTTCAATGGGCCGGTACCTGCCGAAAGGTCGAGGTGCGCCCGGTTGTCCCGGGAAGATATTCCCGGGCGGTCCCCATTGTCTCAAATCCCGGCGCATCGAACCGGATCCCCGTTCAGCCAGCCGGCCATCGCCTGCGTTGCGCAGGCTGGAGCGCCACGGCAGGTCCGGCGGCCGGCATCATCCAGCGGCCTTGAGCGCGGCCTCATGTTCGGCCGCTAGTGCGACATCCCCCTCATCCACTTTCACGAAGCTCGGCCGCGAGCAGATGCGCTTGACGTACTCGAGCAGGACCGGCGTCTCAGGCACCAGCTTGAACATCATTCCCCAATGCAGCGCGATGCCCCACAAGATATCCGCGGCCGAGATCCTGTCTCCGAGCAGATAGGGCGACGCCTGCAACTGGCTTGTCACGGTCCCGAGCATCGAATCGAAATCGCCGTACGGCGAGGTGGAGGGCGGCGCCGGTTCGCGCTTCATCGCCCTGTCGACCAGCGCCGGCTCGTAGCATGCCGCGTAGTAGACCAGCCAACGCAGATACGGCCCGCGTGACGGATCGTCGAGTGCGGGCGCGAGGCCCGCCTCGGGAAACAGGTCGGCCAGATAGATATAGATGGCGACCTGTTCGGTAATCAGCGCGTCGCCGTGAAGGATCGCCGGCACCTTGCCGAGCGGATTGATCGCGAGATACGGCGCCTTGCGCTGCTCGCCGGCCTTCATGTTCAGCACCTTCAACTGATATGGGGCGCCGAGCTCCTCGAGCAGTGTGAGTGCGCTGACCGAGCGGCATTGCGGTGAGTGGAACAGCGTGATCGAGCGGTCGGTGGTCATGGTGGGATCCCTCTGAGTGAGTGTCTGACAGGAAAGGCCAGCGCTCATCTGGCGCCGGATGGCCTCATGCTATGCGCCCATACCTGTCAGTTTGTGTCAGGTATGACTAAACTTGTCGGCATGAGAGCCAGCCGCCTTCTTTCCATTCTGATGACCTTGCAGGCACGCGGACGAGTGAGCGCGCAATCGCTCGCTGATGAATGCGCGGTCTCGCTGCGCACCATCTATCGCGATATCGACGCCCTGAGTGCCGCGGGCGTTCCCGTTCAGAGCGAACGTGGCGCGGAAGGCGGTTACCGTCTGCTAGACGGGTACCGAACGCGTCTGAATGGCCTGTCGTCGCAGGAAGCCGAGGCGCTGTTCCTCGCGGGCTTGCCAGGCCCCGTGCAGGCGCTCGGTCTCGGGGCCGTGATGGCCGGCGCGCAAACCAAGCTGCTGGCCGCGTTGCCGGTCGAATTGCGCTCGACGGCGGAGCGCATGCGCTCGCGTTTCCATCTCGACGCCCCGGCCTGGTTCGCCGATGCGGATCAGCCCGCGAACCTGCCGTTGATTGCCGGCGCGGTGTGGGATCAGCATCCGCTGCAGATTCGGTATCAGAGCTGGAAGGCCGAAAAATCTCGCCGGATCGAACCGCTCGGCATCGTGCTGAAAAGCGGCGCCTGGTACGTGGTTGGGCGTGTCGGCACGGACAACCGTATCTACCGAATTTCGCGCATTCTCGAGTTGAGCAGACTGGACGAGACTTTCGAGCGGCCACCCGCTTTCGATCTGACCGCTTTCTGGCAAGACAGCACGCAGCGGCTGTCTGAGGAGATGCATGCGAGCGAGGCAACGTTGCGCCTGTCGCCGTGGGGCATGCAGATGCTCGAAGTCTTTACCTCACCGTTCGCCCGCGCTGCCGCGAAAATCAGCGAACCGGATCCGGCCGACGGTTGGCGCATGGTTACGTTGCCGGTCGGCTCGATCAGGCAGGCCTGCGCGGAACTACTGCGCTTCGGCACCGAGGCCGAGGTGCTGGCGCCGCCCGAGTTGCGCGCCCATTTCGCCGAAGTGGCGGCAGCCTTGCACCGCCGGTACGCGCAGTAAGCGCTCGCCTCATATGCGGCGTTGAATGACCGACATACTGCAGGTATGAGGCGTGATTCACGTAGACGTCATACGTGCTGCCTAGAGTTTGCCCGCGAATAAAACTCTAATCCCCAAGGGCAAAAACATGTCACAGCGCAGTGGGTTGCGTGCTTTCTTCATGGTCGTTTGCGCGGCCTTAATTGGTCTGATCGTGGCCGCGTGCGGCTCGTCATCCTCGTCGCTCAAGCCGACCGGACAGCCGCAGATTCAGCACGTCTTCGTCATCACGCTCGAAAACGAAAACTATGCGACCACGTTCGGCGCTAACAGCAAGGCGCCGTATCTGTCGCAGACACTGGCTTCGCAAGGCGCGATGGTCCAGCAGTACTACGGCACGGGCCACGTGAGTCTCGACAACTACATCTCGATGATTAGCGGTCAGGCGCCAACGCCGGAAACGGACAATGACTGCATCACCTATCAGGACTACAAGCTCACCGGTATGACGCCGGACGGCCAGGCGATCGGCTCGGGCTGCGTGTACCCGGCCAGCGTCAAGACCTTGCCCGATCAGTTGACGGCCGCGGGCTACACCTGGAAGGGCTATGAAGGCGACATGGGCAACGACCCGACACGTGAAGCGGCGACGTGCGGGCACCCGACGCTCAACACGACCGACCTGACCCAATCGGCCGAAGCGCCGAGCGCGGCCGTTCCGCTGGGCGATCAATACGCGACGCGTCACAACCCGTTCATGTACTTCCATTCGATCATCGATTCGCCGGGCTGCGGCCAGAGCGTCGTGAACCTGAACCAGCTTACGACCGATCTGCAGTCGATCTCGACCACCGCCAACTTCAACCTGATTACGCCGAACCTGTGCGACGACGGCCATGATTCGCCGTGCGTGAACGGCCAACCGGGCGGACTGACGAGCGCGAACACGTTCCTGCAGAAGTGGGTGCCGATTATCACCGCCTCGCCGGCCTTTCAGAAGGACGGTCTGCTGATCATCAACTTCGACGAAAGCAGTTACGCCACCGTGACGCAATCGGCATCCGGTGAGGACCTGATCTTCGCCGGCTCAACCTGCTGCAGCCAGCAGCCGGGTCCGAATCTGCCGGCGTTCCCGCAGACTTCGTCGCTGGCGTACAAGGGTTTGACGATCAATCTGACCAAGCAGAGCTTCGGCGGCGATCAGACCGGCGCGGTGATGATCTCGAAGTTCATCAAGCCGGGTACGGTGTCGACGGTGCAGTACAACCACTACTCGATGCTCAAGAGCATTGAAGACATCTTCCAGCTGGGACATCTGGGCTACGCGGGGCAGGCCGGTCTGGTCGGGTTCGGCAACGACATCTTCACGAACCTGTAAGCGATCAGATGCCGTTTTTTGCAACGCGATTTACCGGACGCACAGCCACGCGGCTGGCGGCGCTCGCAGCGCTGATTGGTGCAGCGAGCTTGCCGTGCGCGGGAACAGCCGCGCCTGCGCCGGCGGCGGCCGGCGCGAAGCCGGCCTACAGCGATGCCGCGGCGCTCGGCAAGCTGATGTTCTTCGATGCGTCGTTGTCGGCGTCGGGCAAGATGTCGTGCGCGAGCTGTCATAGCCCGTCGCACGCGTACGGGCCGCCTAACGGGCTCGCCGCGCAATTCGGTGGGCCCGACATGCACCGCCAAGGCACGCGCGCCGTGCCAAGCCTGCGCTACGTGCTGAACCGCACGCCGATGTGGAGTCACGCGCAGGCAGCGAGCCTGTCCGAGCGGCTGAGCGAGACGGACAACGCGCCGGTTGGCGGCTTCGGCTGGGACGGGCGCTTTAACCGCCTGCACGATCAGGCGAGCTTCCCGCTGTTCAACCCGGACGAGATGGCGAACAAGGATCCGGCGGCCGTGCTTGCGAAGCTGGAGCAGGCGCCATATGCCGCACGTTTCAGGGAAGTGTTCGGTCAGAACATTTTCGCCGACCGTACGAAAGCGTTCGCCCAGGCGATGTACGCCATCGAGCGTTTCGAGCTTGAAGACCCGAGCTTCCATCCTTACACCAGCAAGTTCGATTACTACCTCGACGGCAAGGTCCAACTGACGGCACAAGAGTTGAGAGGCAAGAAACTGTTCGATGACCCGGCGGGTGGCAATTGCGCCTCCTGTCACATCGACCAGGTGGGTGTCGACGGCTCGCATCCGCTTTTCACCGACTTCAACTTTCAGGCGCTCGGTGTGCCGCGCAATCCGGAACTGCGTGCGAATGCAGACCCGAAGTACTTCGATATGGGTCTATGCGGGCCGCTGCGCACCGACCAGTCGAGCGACACGAGCAACTGCGGACTTTTCAAGTCAGTGTCGCTGCGTAATACAGCAACGCGGCAGGTGTTTTTCCACAATGGCCGCTTCCATACGCTGAAGGACGCGCTGCGTTTCTACGTGCAGCGCGACACGAATCCGGCGAAGTGGTACCCGAAAGACGCACACGGCAGAGTCGATAAATTCAACGACCTGCCCGTTGCGCTGCGCGTGAACGTCGATACCACCGACGAGCCGCTTACGC
>NZ_MCAS01000036.1 GCF_003610895.1 Paraburkholderia fungorum | reverse complement strand
CGAAAGACCGGCCGAAGTGGAAGACCGCGCGGTGCCCGGGCATTGGGAAGGCGATCTGCTGGCGGGCTCGAACAACACCTACATAGCCACACTGGTGGAGCGGCACTCGCGTTATGTGATGCTGGTCAAGGTGGCAGGCAAGGACACGGCAAGTGTGGTGTCCGCGCTGATAAAACAGGTGAATAAACTGCCGAAACAACTGCGTGGCTCACTGACATGGGACCGGGGTACCGAGATGGCGAGCCATCGGAACTTCACGATTGCCACGGACGTGCAGGTGTATTTCTGCGACCCGCGAAGTCCATGGCAACGCGGCAGCAACGAGAACACGAATGGGCTGCTGCGTCAGTATTTCCCCAAAGGCAAGCCAGTGGACGGCTATTCGCAGGCAGACCTGAACAAGGTCGCTGCGCAACTGAATGGTCGACCCCGTCAGACCTTGCAATTTATGAACCCTGCTGAAAAACTGGCAGAAACGTTGGGTGTTGCAATGACCGGTTGAATCCGCCGCCGCTTTCTTTGCTTATCTTTCTTTGCGGCGGCAAAGAAAGTAAGTGCCGCCCCGCACAGGGGCAACGCTAATAGACCAATAAGAAATCAAGGAAAGGCCAACGCCACAAAACCACAGACAGAACAGACCACTAACAATTCAAGAAAAGCCCAACACCACAACCAGCAAGCGCCGCGCAGGCAAACAAAAAAAAGCAAAATAGTGCAAAACATTAACCAGCCCCCAAACCACATACCCTATCCTTCCAGCTAACCGAACCCAAAAGCCGAACCCAAAAACCAAACCCCAGGCGCCGCAGCGCAACACCCGCCCGCAGGGCAAAAAAACCGCAAATGTTCAACTCGATCAAAAGATTCATAAAAAAATGGCGCGCCTCCCGCGACGGCGGCCATCAACTGGACGCGCTGCTGGCAATCGCAGACCAAACCGCCCCTTACCCGGACCGCAGTGAATGGCTGATCGAACTCGCCCACTGGATCCACCGCGGCCGCGCAGTCCAACCCGAACAACTCGACAACACCGTCGACAGCAACACATCACGCTCAACTCCAGCACACACAAGAATCCGCTATCTCCTCCACGTGCTGGACCGCAACCCGGCCTGGAAGGCCAATGTCGCCGGCATTCTCCGCGCGCTCCTTCGCGAAAGCGACGGCCTCTCGCTTCTCTGCGACGCAGGCATGCCCGTTCACTCCGGCTTCTTCGGCGCACTCTTCGAGCGCCTCGAAACCTCTCTGATCCCGCCCGCACCAAACCGGCGCGACCTGAGCGCGATCGTCACACTGATGTTCAGCCAGGAACGCGACGCCGAATGGATCGCCAGTCTGCCAACCGATCTGCTCACCCGCATCCACGCCCTCTTCAACTATGAACAGGACGACAGCGAACAAGGTGACATCACCCCTTTCTCGCTCGACCTGCTGGCCGCATTGCACAACCTCACCTGCCAGATCAGTTCGACGGGTCTGTCGCAAACCGTCCGCAGCCGTCTGGGCGAAGTCGACGCTCGCGACACCGGCGATGTACGCGTCGCCATGGAAAAGCAGCCGTTCTACCGGCTCACGCGCGCCATGCTTGCTGTCGAAGCAGCCCATCAGGCAGTCGGCGCAGGCGGCCCGCAAGACAAGCTGCTGCATGAGGTCAACTATCTGCGCCTGCTGCTCGACGAATGCCGCAGCGCCACCGACAACGTCTTCGCCCACCTCTACCGCAACGGCGTCAGTGTCGACATCGTGTTCCAGGTCGAACGGATGCGTATGCGTATCGTGCGCGCGGAACATCTGCTGAACGCCTGGATGACGCAGGACGATCCGCACGCTAGCGCACGCCTCGCCGCCGAACTGGTGGAGGCGAATCGCGCAAGCCAGAGCGTCGCCCATCTCGTGCGCAGCAATTTTTCCTTGCTGGCGCGCAAGGTCGTCGAATACAGCGCCGACACCGGCGAACACTACATCGCACGCGATCGTGCCGAATATCTGAAGATGCTGCGCATGGCGGCCGGCGGCGGGCTCGTGACCGTCGTCACGGTCTGCGTGAAATTCGCCATTACCGGCGCGCATCTGCAATCGATGTTCGAAGGCCTGCTCGCCGGCATCAACTACTCGGCCAGCTTCCTGCTGATGCACTTCCTGCACTTCTCGCTCGCCACCAAGCAACCGGCAATGACCGCGCCCACCCTTGCCCGTGAGTTGGACGGCGTCGGCACACCGGCAGGCGTCAACAGCTTCGTGAGTTCGGTGACCGCGCTGATGCGCACACAGGCCGCGGCGGTGCTCGGCAACGTGCTGCTCGTGTTTCCCGTGTGCTTCGGCGTGCAATTGCTGTGGCACACGCTCTTCAACGCCAACATCATTTCACCGGAGAAAGCGCACGCCACGCTGCACTCGTTCTCCTTGCTCGGGCCGACGCCGTTCTATGCCGCCTTGACCGGCGTGCTGCTGTGGTCGTCGAGCTTGCTGTCGGGTTGGGCGGACAACTGGTTCGTCCTGCATCGCGTGGCGGATGCGCTTGCCTACAACCGGCGTCTGCGCATGACGCTTGGCGTGGCCGGCGCTGCGCGGCTCGCCGCATTTTGCCGCTCGAATGTGGCGGGCGTGGTGGGCAATATCACGCTTGGCCTGATGCTCGGGCTCGTCCCGGCGATCCTGACAGCCTTCGCCTTTGCTTTCGAGGTGCGTCACGTGACGCTCAGCGCCGGATCGATCGGCGTGGCGCTCGGCGTGCTCGGCAAGGGCGCGCTGGAGCTGCCGGAGTTGTGGTGGGCGGTCGCAGGCGTCGGCAGTATGGCGATCCTCAACGTGGCCGTGAGTTTCGCGCTCGCCTTCTACATGGCGGTGAAATCGCGTGACCTGCGCCGCAGTGCGGTGCGCTCGCTGCGTGGCGCGATCTGGCAGCGGGTGTTCAGACATCCACTCGAACTGGTATGGCCGTCCAGAACGGCGCCTGAAGGCAAGTGAAGCCTGCGGCGCGCCGGCCACCTTGCTTCCGCGTTCTGCCGGGCTGTGGGCATGATGGTACGGGGGCGGTGGTACGGGGGCGGTGGTGCGGGCGGCGCTCGATACTCGCCGCCAAGGGGCAGCGGGAGCCGGCCTACGGCGGCCCACGGCGCCTGCCGCCGCCGCCCTGACCGGTCCCGCCCCGGGATCGTAGATGGGCCGCGCCCCCGACCGCGTACAATAGCGCCTTATCTAACGCCTTCCGGCAACCTCAATGTCCTTCGATTTCTTCCTTCCCTGTCCGCGCGGCCTTGAAGCCTCGCTCGCCACCGAGCTCGCCGAAATTGCCGCAAAGCACCTGAACGGCGCGCCGTTCACGGCCGGCGCGCAAGTGCCCGGCGGCGTGCATTTCCGCGGCGGCTGGGCCGCCGGCATGGCCGCCAACCTGCACTCGCGCCTCGCGAGCCGCGTGTTGCTGAAAATCGCGCATCGGCCGTATCGCAGCGAACAGGACATTTACGCGCTCGCGCTCGAACAGCGCTGGGAACAGTGGTTCTCCGCGAACGAGACGCTGCGCGTGGACGTCACCGCGATCAAATCACCGCTGCGCAGCCTCGAATTCACCACGCTGCGTGTCAAGGACGCGATCTGCGACCGTCTGCGCGAAGTCAGCGGTGCGCGTCCGAGCATCGACACCGCCATGCCCGACGTGCGCGTGTTCGCGTTCCTTACCGCCACCGATTGCACGCTCTACCTCGATACCTCCGGCGACCCGCTCTTCAAGCGCGGCTGGCGCCTCGACAAGGGCGCAGCACCGCTGCGCGAGAATCTCGCGGCGGGCATCCTGCGCCTGACCGGCTGGACCGCCGGCACGCCGCTGTACGACCCGATGTGCGGCAGCGGCACCTTCCTCGCGGAAGCTGCGCAAGTGGCACTGAATATCGCGCCGGGCGCGGAGCGCCGCTTCGGCTTCGAGAAGCTCAAGCAATTCGAAGCCAAGACCTGGCAACCCCTGAAGGCCGCCGCGCTCGACGCGAAGCACGCCGCCCGCAGCTCGCGCTCCGACCTGCAGATTTTCGGCAGCGATATTTCCGGCGACATGCTCGATAAAGCACGGGCGAACTTCCAGCGCGCCGGTCTGCCGTCAATTGCGCTCAAGCAGGTTGACGCGCGCGGCATGGCGGCGCCGTCGGCTGAGCCCGGCATCCTTGTTGCGAATCCTCCATATGGCGAGCGGATCGAAGTGCGCGGCCGCAACGCACGTGGCGAAATCCGCGAAGGCCGTGCCACGCGTGAAGGCCGAGAAGACGACAGCTTCCGCCGCGCTCAGGAAGAAGCGCCGGATAGCGAGTTTTTCCAGTCGCTCGGCGACGCGCTGAAGCAGCGCTTCACCGGCTGGCATGCGTTTATTCTGACTTCGGATCGCAAGCTGCCGGGGCAGATGCGTCTGCGCGAATCGACCAAAACGCCGCTCTTCAACGGCGCGCTCGAATGCCGGCTGTTCCGCTTCGATCTGATTGCAGGCAGCGTCCGGCAACGGCCGCAGAACAACGACACACCGGCAGCGTAAGCCGGAGCAGAGCGACATCGAAAAACCGCGGCCTGGTCCGCGGTTTTTTTCGCCGGTACCAAACGGCTCGCCCGCCTCAGGTTCCACCTGCTGTCACACCAGCGTCCCCGTTCCTTCGTTCGCGCGGCGTCGCTCGCCAGCCATCTCTTCGTGGCTGCCCGCTGATCGACCACCACGTCTTTTCCACCTACTTCGCGACACCCTACTGACACTACGCTGTCAGCAGCCCCCACGCACACTCCTTCTCACGCCATCCGGCGCTTTGCACGGCTTACCGCCATCCACAGGAGAGTGTCATGTCCGCATCATCCAAAGTTGTTGCATGGTTCGAAATTCCGTCCGTCGATTTCGATCGCGCTGTGCGTTTTTACGAAACCGCGCTCGACGTCAAACTGCGTCAGGAGGAAATCGGCGGCCAGCCGATCGCCATCTTCGGCTACGAGGAACCGGCCACTGGCGGCGCGATCGTCCATAGCCCGTCGATGACGCCGACCGGTGACGGCGTGCTCGTCTATCTGAGCGCCCAACCGAGCGTCGACGCCACTCTCGCCCGCATCGAAAAGGCCGGCGGCAAGACCGATGGCCCGGTGATCAAGCTGCCGCAGGACATCGGCTATATCGCGTTTTTCACCGATACGGAAGGTAATCGTCTCGGCCTGCATTCGCTGACCAACGGTTGAGCACGCGGCGCGGCGGTTAACAGACATCGCAAGCCATCGCGAGACGCCGCGCGCAATGCGGACCGGAGCACGCCATGCGGCGCTATCATCGGGGGACTGTTCCCGTCCTTTTCTACAAGACGCCCACGATGACGCGCCGCGCCGACCGCCTGTTCCAGATCGCCGAACTGTTACGCGGACGGCGTCTGACCACCGCGCAACAACTCGCCGACTGGCTGAATATCTCGCTGCGCACGGTCTATCGCGACGTGCGCGATCTGCAACTGTCAGGCGTGCCAATCGAAGGTGAAGCAGGCATCGGCTACCGCTTGAGCCGCGCGGCGAGCCTGCCGCCCCTTACCTTCACCGCCGACGAACTCGCCGCGCTCGCAGCGGGCGCGCGCATGCTCGAATCGTGGGGCGGCGCGGGCTTCGCGAGCGGCGCACGCGGTGCGTTGGCGAAGATCGCCTCGGCCATGCCGGTCGACAAGCGCGCAACACTCGAACGCCTGGCGATCTTCGCGCCGTCGTTTCACATCAAGGCGGATTTTTCAGCGAAGGTGGACGTGCTGCATCGGGCGGTCGATGCACGTCAGGTCGTGAGCTTTGCCTATACCGATGCGAATAGCGCGGCGACCGAGCGGCGCGTGTGGCCGCTGGCGCTGGCTTATTGGGGCGCGCGCTGGACACTCGGCGCGTGGTGTGAATTGCGCGGCGATTTCCGCAATTTCGGGCTGGAGAGGATCAGCGATCTTCAGGTGCTCGAAACGTATCCCGATCAGGAAGGCCGACGGTTAGCGGACTGGCTGCGGCATGTAAACGCGAAGCCGCGGTGAAGACGCAGATACCGCAGATATCATCGTGTAGATACGATTCTGCGGCCCGCCGCGAGGCAGGCCGCGTAGCACCGTGGCCGGTTCGTTATTCCACCGCCTTCACCATATCCTCAATCACCTTCTTCGCGTCACCGAACACCATCATCGTCTTGTCCATGTAGAACAGGTCATTGTCGAGGCCCGCGTAACCGGCGGCCATCGAGCGCTTGTTCACGATCACCGTGCGCGCCTTGTATGCCTCGATAATCGGCATACCCGCGATCGGCGACTTCGGATCGTTCTTCGCGGCCGGATTCACCACGTCGTTCGCGCCGAGCACCAGCACCACGTCGACCTGACCGAACTCGCCATTGATGTCGTCCATTTCGTAGACCATGTCGTACGGCACTTCCGCTTCCGCGAGCAGCACGTTCATGTGGCCCGGCATCCGGCCGGCCACCGGGTGAATTGCATACTTCACCTCGATGCCCTTCTCGACCAGCTTGTCGGTCAACTCCTTCAACGCATGCTGCGCGCGCGCCACCGCGAGACCGTAACCCGGCACGATCACCACGGTTTCAGCATTGCCGAGCATGAACGAGGCGTCGTCGGCCGAACCGGATTTCACCGGACGCTGCTCCGCCGCGCCACCTGCCACCGCCGCGCCCGCCTCGTTACCGAAGCCGCCGAGAATCACGTTGAAGAACGAACGGTTCATCGCGCGGCACATGATGTACGACAGGATCGCCCCCGACGAGCCCACCAGCGAACCCGCGATGATCAGCATCGGATTGTTCAGCGAGAAGCCGATGCCCGCCGCCGCCCAGCCCGAATACGAGTTGAGCATCGACACGACCACCGGCATATCCGCGCCGCCGATCGGAATGATGATCAGCACGCCGAGCACGAACGCGATGATCGTCATGATGATGAACGGCAGCCACGATTGCGTGAGAAAGAAGATCACGCCGAAGCCGAGCATCCCGATCGCGAGGAACAGGTTGATCAGGTGCTGCCCCGCATAGACGACCGGCGCGCCCTGGAACAGGCGGAACTTGTACTTGCCCGACAGCTTGCCGAAGGCGATCACCGAACCGGAGAACGTAATCGCGCCGACAAACGTGCCGATGAACAGCTCGACGCGATTGCCATACGGCAGGAAGCCCGGAATCGCATTCTCCGGATCGACGAGGCCGAACGCGGACGGCTCCGATACCACCGCATAGGCGATACACACCGCCGCGAGACCGATCAGCGAGTGCATCGCCGCGACCAGTTCCGGCATCTTGGTCATCTCGACGCGCGCGGCGACAAACGCGCCGATCGCGCCGCCGATCACCAGCGCGACCAGCAGCAAGCCGAGCCCCAGCCCGAGATTCGAGCCGAGCGCGTTCGCCTGTTTGACGATCAGCGCGATGGTGGTGAGGATCGCAATCGCCATCCCGACCATGCCGAAGGTATTGCCGGTACGCGCCGTCTTCGGATTCGACAGCCCCTTGAGCGCCTGGATGAAACAGACCGACGCGACCAGATAAAGCAGCGTGACGACGTTCAGACTCATTACGCGTTCTCCTTAGCCGCTGCGGGGAGCTTCTTCGGCTCTTTCTTCCTGAACATCTCCAGCATTCGTCTCGTCACGAGGAATCCGCCAAACACGTTCACCGCCGCGAGCGCGACGGCCAGCGTGCCGAAGAACTTGCCGGTGTCGCCCACGGTGAGGCCTGCTGCGAGCATCGCGCCGACGATCACGATCGCCGAAATCGCGTTGGTCACGGCCATTAGCGGCGTGTGCAGCGCAGGGGTGACATTCCAGACGACGTGGTAGCCGACGTAGATCGCCAGCACGAAGATGATCAGATTGATGACGGTGTGGTTGATGACTTCCATCGCCGTTCTCCGTTAGGACTTGCGCGTGACTTCGCCGTCGCGGGCCAGCAGCGTGGCCGCGACGATGTCGTCTGCGAGATCGATGTTCAGGGCGCCTTCCTTGGTGATGATCAGCTTGAGGAAGTCGAGCAGGTTGCGTGCGTAGAGCGACGACGCGTCGGCGGGCACCATCGAAGCCAGATTCGTATAGCCGACGATCGTCACGCCATGCTTCACGACGACCTGATCCGTTTCGGTCAGCGGGCAGTTACCGCCGCGCCGGCCTTCATATTCGGCGCCGCGGCCCGCCGCCAGGTCCACCAGCACGGAGCCGGGTTTCATGGCCTGAACGGTTTCCACTGAAATCAAGGTCGGGGCAGCGCGGCCCGGGATCAGGGCAGTCGAGATCACCACGTCCGCCTGCTTCGCCCGCTCGTGGACCAATGCAGACTGGCGGGTCAGCCACGAAGGCGGCATCGGCCGTGCATAGCCGCCGACGCCCTGCGCGGCTTCGCGCTCTTCGTCAGTTTCGTATGGCACGTCGAGGAATTTGGCGCCGAGCGATTCGATCTGCTCCTTGACCGCCGGACGCACGTCGGAGGCTTCGATCACCGCGCCGAGGCGCTTGGCCGTCGCGATCGCCTGCAGACCCGCCACGCCTGCGCCGAGAATCAGCACGCGGGCCGCTTTCACGGTGCCCGCGGCGGTCATCAGCATCGGCATGAAGCGCGGATAGAGCGTGGCCGCCAGCAGCACCGCCTTGTATCCGGCAATGTTGGCCTGCGAGCTCAAAACATCGAGGCTCTGCGCGCGCGTGGTTCTTGGCGCAGCCTCTAAAGCGAACGCGGTCACGCCTGCGGCCGCCAGCTTTGATGAGTTTTCGGTATTAAACGGATCGAGCATGCCGACCAGCGTCGCGCCGCGCTTGAGCAGCGGCAACTCGGCATCGGTCGGCGACTGGACCTTAAGGACGAGATCCGCCCCAAAAGCAGTAGCCGCATCGACGATTTCCGCGCCGGCAGCTGTAAAGGCATCGTCAGGAAAGCTTGCGCCGGTGCCGGCGCCGCTCTGGATCGTGACCCGATGGCCCTGGGTCACATACTTCTTGACCGTTTCGGGCGTCGCGGCGACGCGGGTTTCGTGCGCGCGCGTCTCGGCTGGCACTCCGATGTGCATCTTTGTTCCTCCTCGACTTCCTGTTTTACGACAGAGCTGCCGACGAGGCACGCCGGCTTGCAAGTGCAACGGCTAACGGCGTCACTTTAACCGAAACCTGGGGGTGCGCCGAAATCGGGGACAATCCGGGGGTCCTGATCTGGCGGGCGCCTTGCTGGATGCAGGCGACGGGCCGCCGCTCGCGCCGCCTGAACCGCTTGGGCCTTAACCGCCGGTCGCCCGCTGCCGGTCGCCCGCAGCCGGTCGCCCGCTTCCCGGCAGCCCAGGCCCATAAACGGTAAAATGCGCACCCATGAAACCGGAAACCTGGCTGCCGCACGTCACCGTTGCGGCCATCGTCGAGCGTGGTGGGCGTTTTCTCGTCGTCGAGGAACATACCGCCGACGGCCTGCGCCTGAATCAGCCCGCCGGCCACCTGGAGGCCGGCGAAACGCTGGTGGAAGCGGTTATCCGCGAAACGCTCGAGGAAACCGCGCATCCGTTCACGCCCGAGGCGCTGGTCGGCATGTATATGACGCATTTCGAGCGGCCCGGCAGTGAGGGCGTAACGTATCTGCGCTTCACCTATTGCGGCACGAGCGGCGAAGTGGATGCAGCGCGCGCGCTCGATCCCGACATTGTCCGCACGCTGTGGATGAGCGCCGACGAATTGCGCGACTGCCCTGAACGGCACCGCACCCCGCTCGTGATGCAATGTATCGACGATTACCTCGCGGGGCGGCGTTTCCCGCTCGACTTCGTGCACACGCATTCGGTCGGACGCAAACAGGCATGAGCAGGCATAAATAGACGTAAGCTGGCATCGCCCGGCGTAAGCCGTCACGAGCGGCCAGGCAGGCGAGCAGGCAACCCGGTCAACCCACGATCAATGAAGTCGCGCAGTACCCAGTGAGCACCTTATGAGCAAGCAGAAAGTCGTAGTAGGCATGTCGGGCGGCGTCGATTCGTCGGTTACCGCGTGGCTGCTGAAGGAACAGGGCTACGACGTGGTCGGCCTGTTCATGAAGAACTGGGAAGACGACGACGACAGCGAGTACTGCTCGACGCGGCAGGACTGGATCGACGTGGTTTCGGTCGCGGACCTGATCGGTATCGATGTCGAAGCGGTCAACTTCGCCGCCGAGTACAAGGACCGCGTGTTCGCCGAATTCCTGCGCGAATACTCGGCCGGCCGCACGCCGAATCCTGACGTGCTGTGCAACGCCGAAATCAAGTTCAAAGCCTTCCTCGATCACGCCATGTCGCTCGGTGCGGAAACCATCGCAACCGGCCACTATGCACGCGTGCGTGAGAACAACGGCCGCTTCGAACTGCTGAGGGCCTTCGATCATACGAAGGACCAGTCGTATTTCCTGCATCGGCTGAACCAGGCGCAGTTGTCGAAGACGCTATTCCCGCTCGGCGAGATTCCGAAAACCAAGGTGCGCGAGATCGCCGAACAGATCGCGCTGCCGAATGCGAAGAAGAAAGATTCGACCGGCATCTGCTTTATTGGCGAGCGGCCGTTCCGCGACTTCCTGAACCGCTATCTGCCGACCAAACCCGGTCCGATGAAAACCACCGAAGGCAAAGTGATCGGCGAACACATCGGCCTCGCGTTCTACACGTTCGGACAGCGCAAGGGCATCGGCCTTGGCGGCAGCAAGGACGGCAGCGGCGAGCCGTGGTTCGTCGCCGGCAAAGACATTGCGTCGAACACGCTGTATGTCGCGCAAGGCCATGAGCATCCCTGGCTGCTGAGTCATACGTTGAGCGCGGGCAATACGAGCTGGGTCGCAGGCGTTCCGCCCACCGAAGGTTTTGCCTGCGGTGCGAAAACCCGCTACCGGCAAGCGGATGCACCGTGCACCTTCAGTGCGGCCGGTGTGGGCGAAGGGCTCTTCGAGCTGAATTTCGACGCCGCCCAATGGGCTGTCACACCGGGGCAATCTGCGGTGCTCTACGATGGCGACGTGTGCCTCGGCGGTGGCATCATCGAACACGCGGTGACCGGGCAACCAACGGTGCGCCAGCCACAACAGGCAGCGTTGCTGAGCGCCCGTTGAGCCGTGCGCTTGAGTTAGCTTCACCATAACAAGCAGTCGTTCGCTTCCCTTCGCGGCGGATTCCGTTTGCGCCGACAGCGTCGACGATCCCGCCGCGACGATCCTCACTGCACTGGAGTCCCCATGCTTTCTCGACGTTATCTGGCGATGTGGTGCGCGGTCATTCTGCTCGCAGCCTGTGCGGCGCTCGCCGCGACGCATCACATTTCGTGGTTCTGGATCATCGTGCCGGTGGCGCTCGTCGCGCTCGGTCTGTTCGACCTGACGCAGGAGCGCCACGCGATTCTGCGCAACTATCCGCTGTGGGGCCACTTCCGCTTCCTGTTCGAATTCATTCGCCCTGAAATCCGCCAGTATTTCGTCGAGGACGACACCGACGAAAAACCGTTCTCTCGCGCGCAACGCAGCATCGTCTACCAGCGTGCCAAGAACGACGTGGACAGCCGCCCGTATGGCACCGAACTCGACGTCAAAGCCGTCGCGCACGAATGGATCAGCCACTCGCTCGCGCCGACCACGATCGCCAGCCACGACTTCCGTATCGTCGTCGGGCCCGACCGCGCGCAACCTTATTCGATGTCGATCTTCAATGTCTCCGCGATGAGCTTCGGTTCGCTGTCGGCAAACGCGATCATGGCGCTGAACCTCGGCGCGAAGAAAGGCAACTTCGCGCACGATACAGGCGAAGGCTCGATGTCGAAATACCACCGAGAGCATGGCGGCGACATCATCTGGGAAATCGCCTCGGGCTACTTCGGCTGCCGCAACGACGACGGCACCTTCAGCGCGGAGAAGTTCGCGAAGCAGGCCGCCGAGCCGCAAGTGAAGATGATCGAAGTGAAGCTCTCACAAGGCGCGAAGCCCGGTCACGGCGGCGTGCTGCCGGCCGCCAAGATCACACCCGAGATCGCGGAAACGCGCGGCGTGCCGATGGGCCGCGATTGCATCTCGCCGGCCACCCACTCCGAATTCTCATCGCCGCGCGGCCTGCTCGAATTCGTCGACCGGTTGCGCACGCTGTCCGGTGGCAAGCCCACCGGGTTCAAGCTGTGCATCGGGCATCCGTGGGAATTCTTCGGCATTGCGAAGGCGATGCTGGAAACGGGCATTCTGCCGGACTTCATCGTGGTCGACGGTGCGGAGGGCGGCACGGGGGCGGCGCCTCTCGAATTCACCGATCACGTCGGCGTGCCGTTGCAGGAAGGGCTGCTGCTGGTGCACAACACGCTGGTCGGCATCGGCTTGCGTCAGCGCATCCGCATTGGCGCGAGCGGCAAGATGATCACCGCATTCGACATTACGAAGACGCTGGCGATCGGCGCGGATTGGGTCAATGCGGCGCGTGGCTTCATGTTCGCGGTCGGTTGCATCCAGGCGCAGACCTGCCACACCGGCCGCTGCCCGACGGGCGTCGCCACGCAGGACCCGGTGCGTCAACGCGCGCTGGTGGTGCCGGACAAAGCCGATCGCGTGTTCAACTTCCATCACAACACCTTGCATGCGCTGAAGGAAATCATTCAGGCCGCGGGGCTCAAGCATCCGGCGGAATTGCGCGCGCATCACATTGTGCGGCGCGTCTCGTCGCATGAGGTGCAGTTGATGTCCGAGTTGCTGAAGTACCTCGATCCGAACGATCTGCTGAACGGCAACTATCGCTACACGCTGTACGAGAAATATTGGCCCATGGCGCAAAGCGACTCGTTTGCACCGAAAGTTGAGCTGGCCGCTACATAAGCCGGCTGTGGTGGCGATGGCGGCGATGGGGCATGTGCCGATCGCCGCCTGAGTCTTAAATTTTGACGACGATTTCTTGCAGAAAAATAAGAATCCTTAGGAAGCCGTCTTATATACAAGCGCTGCACCGGGCCGTACATTGGCGGGATTTTCTGCACCCGCTTAATGTCCATGCTCACATCCCCTCCTGCTCCGCTTACGCTTGGCGCTCATACGCAACTCGTCCAGACCCGCCACGGCTGGATGCTTGCCAATCCCAACGACTTCTATCTGGGCCGGGCACTCATCGAGTACGGTGAATGCTGCGAGCTTGAATCTGCTGTGTTGCGGCAGTTACTGGTGCAGCCGGGGATCGTTGTCGAGGTCGGCGCGAATATCGGCGTGCATACGATCATGCTGGCACGCGAGGCCGAAGCACGCCGCCAGGTGCTGGTTGCATTCGAGCCGCAGCCGGTGATCTTTCAGAACCTCTGCGCGAATCTGGCGGCCAATGGTGTGCGTAACGTGCTGGCGTGGCCGTACGCATGCGGGGCGAGTGCGAGCACATTGCATTTTGAACGGCCCGACTACGATGCACCGGGCAACTTTGGCTCGGTGTCGATGCAGACCGAGGCTGCGGCGAATACGATTCCGGTTCCGTGCGTCCGGCTGGACGATGTCTTGCGCTCGCATACGGTTGGTTTGCTGAAGCTCGATGTGGAAGGGTTTGAGTTGAACGCGCTGTTGGGCGCGACGGACACCATCGCCCGCTCGCGGCCGGTGATTTATGTCGAGAACGACCGGCTCGATCAGTCGCAGGCGTTGATCGAGTGGTTGTGGTCGAAGGAGTACCGGATGTGGTGGCATTTGCCGCCTTTATTCAATCCGGGCAATGTATTTGGGCGCGCGGAGAACATTTACGGCCGCCTGGTGTCGTCCAATATGCTCGCGCTGCCGCGTGAACTGGAGATGGAGATGGCGGGATTTGTGGAGGTGACGGATTCGGATTCTGCCGCGCATGCGTTGATGGGCGTGCTCACCTAGCCCACGCAACACCTTGCGCGAAGACGAACGACAATCGGCCGCCTGACGCGGCCTTTTTTTGTTTGGAGAACACGCCGGTTCCCCTCCGACCCCGCAAAACGGACACCCCCCTCCCTTTCCGTTAAAATCTACGGTTTAGCACTTCGCTCCACGGCCACCCGGCGCGCTTCGGCGCTTACGGCGCGGCCCCATGCCCGAAAGGCACTTCATGCTCACGTTTCAGCAAATCATCCTGACACTGCAGTCCTACTGGGACAAGCAGGGTTGCGCGTTGCTCCAGCCGATCGACATGGAAGTCGGCGCGGGCACGTCCCACGTCCATACTTTCCTGCGCGCAATCGGCCCGGAACCGTGGCGAGCCGCCTATGTGCAGCCGTCGCGCCGCCCGAAAGACGGCCGCTACGGCGAGAACCCGAACCGCCTGCAGCATTACTACCAGTACCAGGTGGTGCTCAAGCCGGCGCCGGAAAACATCCTCGACCTGTATCTCGGTTCATTGGAAGCCCTCGGCTTCGACCTGAAGCAGAACGACGTGCGCTTCGTCGAGGACGACTGGGAAAACCCCACGCTCGGCGCGTGGGGCCTTGGATGGGAAGTGTGGCTGAACGGCATGGAAGTGACCCAGTTCACCTACTTCCAGCAGGTCGGCGGCCTGGATTGCAAGCCGGTGCTCGGCGAAATCACCTATGGCCTCGAACGTCTCGCGATGTACCTGCAGAAGGTCGAAAACGTTTACGACCTGGTCTGGACCGAGTGGGAAGAGCAAGGCCCGAACGGCCCGGAACTTCGCCGCCTGACTTATGGCGACGTGTACCACCAGAACGAAGTCGAACAGTCGACCTACAACTTCGAGCATGCGAACGTCGATCTGCTGTTCACCTTCTTCAACAGCTACGAAGCAGAAGCCAAGCGCATGATCGACGCACAGATCGCACTGCCCGCTTATGAACTGGTGTTGAAGGCCGGCCACACGTTCAACCTGCTGGACGCCCGTGGCGCGATCTCCGTCACGGAACGCGCGGCGTATATCGGCCGGATTCGCGCGCTGTCGCGTCTGGTCGCCCAGGCATACTACGAATCGCGCGAAAAACTCGGTTTCCCGATGCTCGGCAATCCGGTGCACGGCGTGCCCGGTCTGACCACCGACGAACAGGATGCCGCGAAGCCCGCGTGGGCACCGCCGCTGAAAATCGAACGCAAGATCGATCCGGACTGACGAGACCATCAAGAAATGACTCAACCCCATCAAGCTACCCTGCTCGTCGAGCTTCTGACCGAAGAACTGCCGCCGAAAGCGCTCGCGCGCCTCGGCGACGCGTTCGCCGAAGGCATTGCGCAGCGCCTCGCGGCGCGCGACCTGGTCGAAGGCGAACGGTCGTTCGAACGTTACGCCACGCCGCGCCGCCTCGCCGTCACCATCAGGAACGTGCGTTCGGTCGCGCCGGAAAAACATGTGCGCGAAAAAGTGCTGCCGGTGTCGGTCGCGCTCGATAAAGACGGCCAACCCACCGCGCCGCTCGCCAAGAAACTGGCCGCGCTCGGCTTCCCCGATTTTTCGGTGAACGACCTGGAGCGCGCGCAGGACGGCAAGGCCGAAGCCTTCTTCCTGCGCTACGCCGCGCCGGGCGCCACGCTCGCCGAAGGCCTGCAGACCGCGCTCGACGAAACGCTCGGCAAGCTGCCGATCCCGAAGCCGATGACCTATCAGCGCCCGGACGGCACCAGTGTGCAGTTCGTGCGTCCGGCGCATCGCCTGACCACCTTGCATGGCGACGAAGTCGTGCCGGTCACGGCACTGGGCGTCGATGCCGACGACACCACGCTCGGCCACCGTTTCCTGTCCGAGGGCCTCGTGCAGATCCAGCACGCGGATGCGTATGCCGAGACGCTGATGCACAAGGGCCGTGTGGTGGCGAATTTCGCCGACCGCAAGGAAACCATCCGCACGCATCTGCTCGCACAAGCCGACGGCGATCAGGTCGTGATGCCCGAATCGCTGCTCGATGAAGTGAACTCGCTGGTCGAATGGCCGGTGGTCTACGCCTGCCGTTTCGAGGACGAATTCCTGCAGGTACCGCAGGAATGCCTGATCCTGACCATGCAGACGAACCAGAAGTACTTCGCGTTGACGGATGCGAACGGCAAGCTGCGCTCGCGCTTCCTGATCGTGTCGAACATCGAGACGAAAACACCGGGCGATATCGTCGAAGGCAACGAGCGCGTGGTGCGTCCGCGTCTGGCCGATGCGAAGTTCTTCTTCGAGCAGGACAAGAAGAAGCCGCTCGCCGAGCGCGTGCCGCTGCTCGCCAACGTCGTGTATCACAACAAGCTGGGTTCGGCGCTGCAACGCGTCGAGCGCGTCGAAGCGCTGGCCGGCGCGATTGCCGGGCTGATCGGCGCGGATGCCGCGCTCGCGAAGCGGGCCGCACGCCTCTCCAAGGCCGACCTGATCACCGACATGGTCGGCGAATTCCCCGAGCTGCAAGGCACGATGGGCACGTACTATGCGCGCCACGACGGCGAGCCGGAAGAAGTCGCGCTGGCGTGCTCGGAACACTATCAGCCGCGCTTCTCCGGCGATGCGTTGCCGGCCACGGCAACCGGCACCGTCGTCGCGCTCGCCGACAAGCTCGAAACGCTGGTCGGCATCTGGGGCATCGGCCTGCAACCGACCGGCGAGAAAGACCCGTTCGCGCTGCGCCGTCATGCGCTGGGCGTGCTGCGGATTCTGGTCGAGAAGCAATTGCCGGTCGATCTGATCGAACTGCTGCACACCGCTTACGCGCAATTTGCCGCCGTGCCGGGCGTCGCCGATTCGACGCAGGCGATTTACGAATTCAGCATGGACCGTCTGCGCGGTTTGCTGCGCGAGCGCGGCTACGCGCCGGGCGAAATCGACGCGGTGCTCGCACTGAACCCAACGCGCCTCGACGACATCGTGGCGCGCCTGGATGCGGTGCGCGAATTCGCGGCGTTGCCGGAAGCGGCATCGCTCGCGGCGGCCAACAAGCGGATTTCGAACATCCTGAAGAAGTCGGAAAGCGGCACGACCGGCGGCGTACAGGTCACGCTGCTGACCGAAGCGGCGGAAAAAGCCTTGCATGCGCAGCTTGAGCAGGTCGCGCCGCGCGTGCAATCGCAACTCGCCGTGCGCGACTACACGGGCGCGCTGACCGCGCTCGCCGCGTTGCGCGAACCGGTCGACACGTTCTTCAACGACGTGATGGTCAACGCCGAAGATCCGGCGTTGCGGGCCAACCGTCTGGCTTTGCTCGGCGCGCTGCATCAGCAGATGAATTGCGTCGCTGACATTTCCCGACTCGCCGCCTGAGCCCGCCGCCATGCCGACCAAAAAAGTGGTGATCCTCGACCGCGACGGCGTGATCAACGTCGATTCCGACGCATTCATCAAGTCGCCGGACGAATGGGTCGCCCTGCCCGGTTCGCTCGAAGCGATCGCGCGGCTGAACCAGGCCGGTTATCGCATCGCGGTTGCGACCAACCAGTCTGGCATTGGCCGCGGTCTCTTCGACATGAACGCGCTCAACGCGATGCATCTGAAAATGCATCGCATGGCGGCAGCAGTCGGCGGGCGCATCGACGCGGTGTTCTTCTGCCCGCATACGGCGCAAGATCACTGCGAATGCCGCAAGCCGAAGCCCGGCATGCTGAAGATGATCGCCGAGCGTTTCGAAGTCGATCCGGCGCATACGCCGGTGGTCGGCGACGCGATGCGCGACCTGCAAGCGGGTGCGTCGCTCGGACATCCGACTCATCTGGTGCTGACCGGCAAGGGCCGCAAAACGCTCCAGGCCGGCGGCCTGCCCGAAGGTACGCGGGTGCACGACGACCTGCGCGCGTTCGCACTCGACTTCCTTTCCGACGCTCAAGAGTGACACGCGCCACGCGCGTCACCAACCCTCACAGACCACGCCGATGCGCTTCATTCGTTCCCTGCTGCTGCTGATCTACTTCGTGCTCTTCACGGTGCCGTACGCAACCGCGTGCTTCATCGCGTTTCCGTTCATGCGCGCCGACAACCGCTACTGGATGGCGGCCGGCTGGTGCAAGGCCACGCTGCACACGGTACGCTGGCTGAATGGCATCCGCTACAGGATCGAGGGTTTCGAGAATCTGCCCGACGGTCCGGCCGTGCTGCTGTCCAAGCATCAATCGGCATGGGAAACACTGGCTTTCCCGGCGCTGATGCCGCGGCCGCTGTGCTACGTGTTCAAGCGCGAACTGCTGTATGTGCCGTTTTTCGGCTGGGCGCTGGGCATGCTGAAGATGGTTCACATTGACCGCAAGGAAGGCAAGTACGCGTTCGAATCGGTCATCAAGCAAGGCAAGCAGCGCATGGCGGAAGGCGCCTGGGTGATCATGTTTCCGGAAGGCACGCGCACGCCGACCGGCAAGCAAGGCAAGTACAAAACCGGCGGCGCGCGTTTCGCGATTGCCACCGGCGCGCCGGTCGTGCCGATCGCGCACAACGCCGGGCGCGTGTGGCCGCGCAACTCGTTTCTCAAATATGCGGGTATAGTCACAGTGTCGATCGGCAAGCCGATCGAGACGACGGGGCTCACGCCCGATGAAGTGAACACGCGCGTCGAACAGTGGATCGAAGCTGAAATGCGTCGCATCGATCCTACTGCGTACCGCGCGGCGGATAGCACCTCCGCCGCCGCACCAATCTGACGCGCCCGCGCCCTCGAAGGCGCATTTGCGCGAAGCCGAATCCGATGCAGAAGTCTCCTACGTCGCAGCCCGCTGCGGCGCTCGATAACCGGCAGCTCGATCTCCCGCTCTTCGCCGAGCCGGGGTCGACCTCGTCGTCCCCAACACCGTCCGCTCCCCTGGCCGGCTCGCAGAGCGGGCAGCAGCCGGCCGTGCCGCTCGCGCCGGATGGCACCAAGCTGCGCAGCCTCACCATCGGCTCACGCACGCTGCACTATGTGCTCAAGCGCTCGGCACGCCGCTCGATCGGCTTTGCGATCGACAGCACCGGGCTGATGATTACCGCACCACGTTGGGTCACGCTCGCCGATATCGAGACCGCGATCACCGAAAAGCAGCGCTGGATTTTCACGAAGTTGATCGAATGGCAAACGCGTGTCGAACAGCGCGCGCTGCCCAAGGTCGACTGGAAAGATGGCGCGCAAGTGCCGTACCTCGGCCACCCGGTGCGTGTGAGGCTCGGTTCGCCGCAAGGCACGCTTGCGTTCAATGCGGATGAAGGCGAATTGCAGGTGCCGCTGCCGCTGCAGGCAGACCCGCAGCAGATCAAGGATCGCGTGCAAGGCTGGCTGCAAGGCGAAGCAAAACGTCTGTTCGGCGAGCGCCTCGCGATCTATGCGGAGAAGCTGGGCGTGAACTATCGCGCGTACGCGCTCTCTTCCGCGGCCACGCGTTGGGGCAGCTGTTCGAGCGACGGCAAAATCCGCCTGAACTGGCGGCTGATTCACTTCCCGCTGTCGATCATCGATTACGTCGTTGCGCACGAACTTGCGCATCTGCGTGAGATGAATCACAGTCCGCGCTTCTGGCAGACGGTCGAGTCGATTTTTCCGGAATTCCGCGAAGCGCGGCAGACGCTGAAGTCGCATCCGCCGGAATTGCTGCCGACGCTTTAGCGCCTTCGGGTCTTCTGCGACTCTACGAGGCTTCGGTCTTCAGCCTCTTCGACTCGACCATCAGGCCTTGAAGCCGTCAAGTCTTGCAGTCACCAGGCCGGCGCCTCAACCCGAAGCGCCGGCCTTCTGAAACCCGCCACTTACTCCGTGCAGAAAGTTTCCTGCAGGTGACGCCACATCACCTTGCCATGCGCGTCGAGTTCCAGCACCGCTGTTGAGCGCCGCACGTTCGCATTGCCCGCGCTGTCGCGCTGGTACTCACGATATTTCACCACTGCGCCCGACGCATACTCGGACACGATCTCCATATCGCGGATCGTGATCTGCGAGCCGGGACGCGCGCCGTTCAGCTTCGTGAAAATCGCCCGCAGACCCGCGTGGTCGAGGGCGAGACCAGACGGCATGACCAGTGTGAATTGCGGCGCGAAGCGCGCCATGATGCGCTCCAGCGCGCCGTGATCGGCGGAGCCGTCGAACAACGCCTGAATTTCGACGTGGATCTCGGCAAGTTCTTCGAAATAGGGATTACTTTTATTCATTGCTTGTCCTCGCCCTGCCGCTTACGTCACTTTTTCTTCTGGATGAACTCGATTTTGTAGCCGTCCGGATCTTCGACGAAAGCGATCACGGTCGTGCCGTGTTTCATCGGGCCGGCTTCGCGCACGACCTTGCCGCCTTGAGCCTTGATCTTGTCGCATGCCGCGTACGCGTCTTCGACTTCGACCGCGAGGTGCCCGAAGCCGCTGCCGAGGTCATACGACGGCGTATCCCAGTTGTGCGTCAATTCGAGGACGGTGCCGTTGCGTTCGTCTTCATAGCCGACAAACGCCAGCGTGAATTTGCCTTCCGGGTAATCGTCCCTGCGCAGCAATTTCATGCCGAGCAGCCCGGTATAAAACGCGATCGAGCGGTCCAGGTCGCCGACCCGGAGCATGGTGTGAAGCAGGCGCATCGTGTACTCCCTAGTGCGTGATGTCGAGAACGAGAATGTACCCCGAATCACGCCGCGCTGCAGCGGCGCGCCAAACGTCATGGCATGGCGCGAACGCACAGCAAACGCGTGGCAAGAAACGTGACAGGCGGTGCGGTAAAAAGCGCGCCACGCCCGTTTTCAACTCGCGCCCTTCATCTCGGTCAGCTCGTCGCGCAATACGCGCCGCAAAATCTTGCCGACATTGGTCTTCGGCAGTTCGCTGCGGAACTCGATGATCTTGGGGCGCTTGTAACCCGTTAGCTGTTCCTTGCAGAAGACGAGAAGATCCGCTTCGGTGAGCGCCGGGTCTTTCTTGACCACGTAAAGCTTCACTACTTCTCCCGCCTCCGCGTCCGGCACGCCAACCGCCACCACCTCGAACACGCCCGGGTGCTTCGCCACCACGTCCTCGATCTCGTTCGGATAGACGTTGAAACCCGACACCAGAATCATGTCTTTCTTGCGATCGACGATTTTCACGAAACCCTGTTCCGTCATCACACCGATATCGCCGGATTTGAAGAAGCGATCCGGCGTCATCACCTTCGCGGTTTCATCGGGACGATTCCAGTAGCCGGCCATGACCTGCGGCCCGCGAATGCAGATTTCGCCGCGCTCGCCGAGCGGCACTTCGTGGCCGGCGTCATCGCGAATCGAGATGTCCGTGGACGGCAACGGCAAGCCGACCGTCCCGGTGAACGCGGTGGCCGTGGGCAGATTGGTGGTGGCGCACGGCGAGGTTTCCGAAAGCCCATAACCTTCGACGATCGGCACGCCGGTCAGCGCCTGCCAGCGTTGCGCGACGGCTTGTTGCACCGCCATGCCGCCGCCGTTCGATTGCACCAGCTTCGAGAAGTCGAGCGTTTTGAAATCGGGTTCGTTCAGCAGCGCGTTATACATCGTGTTCACGCCGGGGAACGAGTTGATCGCGAAGCCCTGCAGCGCTTTGATCATCCCCGGCAGATCGCGCGGATTCGGAATCAGGATGCCCAGACCGCCGCAACGCATCGTCAGCAAGCCGCAGATCGTCAGCCCGAAGATGTGATAGAGCGGCAGCGCGACGACTGTGATGTACTGCTTGATATCGCTGCGCTCACGATAAACCGGTTCGCGCCACAGCTCCGATTGCAGGACGTTGGCGATCAGATTGCCGTGCAGCAAGGTGGCGCCCTTCGAAACGCCGGTGGTGCCGCCGGTGTACTGGAGCACCGCGACGTCGCCTTGAGTGAGCGTGACAGGTGTGAAGCCGGTGTGCGCGCCACGCGCGATCGCATCGTCCAGCGCGATACATGACGTTGGCGGCACATTGTCCGCAATCGCGGGACTCCCCGCGCCGAGCATTTCGCCGATCGATGTCAGTACGACATGCCTGATCGACGTATGCGCCTGCACGGCCTCGAGCGTCTTCGTGAAGGGGTCGAGCAGCACGATCGCTTCCGCGCCGCTGTCGTTCAACTGATGTTCCAGTTCACGCGGCGTGTACAGCGGATTGACGTTCACCACCACGTAGCCGGCCCGCAGGATGGCCGCCATGACCACCGGATACTGCAACACGTTCGGCAGCATCACGGCGATACGCGCACCGCGCGCAAGACCCAGCCATTGAAACCAGGCCGCGAGATGACGCGACTTCGCATCGAGCTCGCCGTAGGTCAGCGCGCGCCCCAGGCAGACGAACGCGCGCTCGGCCGCGTGCGCCACGAAACTCCGCTCCAGCAAGTCGCCAACAGAGCTGAACTGCGTAGCGTCGATCTCTGCCGGGACGCCCGGCGGATAGGACTTCAACCAGATTCTTTCCATGTCTCTTCCCTGAGTTTCGCATCGCGATGCGCCAATGCACGATGTGCCGCTGCGTCTGCGCGCTGACGTGCACCGCGCGGCGTCTTTCCTGGGTCTATCCCGCCTCTATCGCGTAGCCAGGGCGGGCATCCGCCGTGCCGGCCGGTCGAAGCAATCGAAGAAGCCACGCAGCTGCCCGGTCGTGCCGCGCTCGAGCTTTACTGTGCCGTTCTCGAGCCCCATCGGCAACTGCGTCGCCATGTCGCGCAGCATGCCGTACAAGGTGCCGGTTTCCAGCGCGAGCTGAACGTCGATCACCGCGGGGGTGCGCTCGTGAATCTGCAATACGCCACGCCGCAGCTCGAGCGCATGCGTTTCATTGCGATCCGTCACGCGGAACGCGAGCGTCATCTGCACATCGGCGCAACGTTGCGGATCGACGTTCACGCTGAAGCGCTGGAACACGTTGCGCAACGGCTGGGCGCGCAAGACATCCACCGAGGCGAGACTCGAACTGCCGGCGAACGGCAGTTCGTCGTAGGCATGTTCGAGTTCGCGTGCCGCGCTCAGATACCAGTTGCGCCAGTTGGTGTTCACCGTGCGGTAGCCCAGTTCGCGCAACGCGCTCGCTTTAATGTTGCGGGCGTCGGTGTCGCTTGTATCGAGCCGCACCAGCAGCGTGGCCAGTTCCGCGGCCCAGCGCCAGTCGCCGTCGCCCAAAGCGATGCGCGCTGCAGCGCGCACCGGCTCCACACCGCCCATCATCTTCACCATGCGCTGCGCACGTTCGGCGCGTGGCAGCGGATCGAGCGACGCCGGATCGCCATCGAACCAGCCTAGCTGACCGCTGTACACCTGACGCACCGAGTGCTTGACCGTGCCGTAGTACTCGCCGAGCCACGCATGCTCCGCGAGATGAGGCGGCAGCGCGGGAATCGCCTCGGCGAGTTCGTCCGGACTCAGACCGAAGTTCATGTGGCGAATGGTCTGGTCGTGGATGAACTGGATGGCGTCGCGATAGACGCACAGCACTTCGGCGACATACTGCGCGCCCGATACCGGCCGGCCATGCGCCGGCACCATGTGAGACGCATTGAAACCGCGCATCATGTCGATCGTCTGATACCAGCGCACCGGATCGCGGTAACGCGTGCCGCGCAGCGTATGCACGTTTGCGAGGCATTCGCCCTGGATGACTTCCGCCGACAGCAGCACACCGAGTTCGGGCAGCCACATGACGATTTCGTCGTCGGCTTCGGAAGGCGCGTAGCGAAACTCGAAGCGCACGCCCGCCAGCACGATATCGAGCCGGTCGTCGAACACGCGGGTCGGCGCGAAGAAGCTCGCCGGCTCCGCGATCAGCACCGGCCCGATACCCGCATTGACCTTGCCGGTCGCGCCGGCCGGCAGCAGCGTGCCGAAGCTGTAGGCCGAACGCGTGGCGAGAATCGGCGCCACGAGGTTCGCGTTGTTGATTACCGTGTCCATCAGAGAGCGGTGCGCGATGATCTCGACGCTGCCCGCCTCGAGCGCGGCTTCGTCGACGAAAGCACGCACACCGCCGGTGTGATCCGTGTGGTTGTGCGTGTAGACCACCGCCTTGACCGGCAGTCCGGCGTGGCGCGGATCGATCGCGCAGAAGTCCTCATAGATGCGTTTGGCGGCGGACACCGCCTCGGTTGCATCGATGACCACGATGCCGTCGTCGCCCACCACGAAGATGATGTTCGCGATCGCATAGCCGACCGCGCAATACACGCGCCCGGCAACGCGATAGATGCGCTGCGCCATGCGCCGCGAGTGTTCGGTGAGGCGCGGCGGCACAGTCGGTGCGGCGACGGCGAACGCGAGATTCACGCCGGCGTCGAACGCGACATCGAGCGGTTCGCCGATATGCGGCGCGTCGAAGGCAGGGTTGCGGACCCGTTCCGGGCAACATGAACTCATGCGGTGTCTCCTTGAATGTTCGACGGCGCGTAACGGAAAGCGCGCGGCATCGGGATAGGTTTCTGTTGTTTGTAACCGGAATTTGGATTCCGATTTTTAGGCAAAAAAAATCAGCCGTCCGCCAGCCCGAGGCAGCGCCGCAGCCGAATCTGCAGCCAGGGGCGCAATTGCCGGCTGGACAGCGACAAAGGGCCGGGGTCGTTCAGCACGCTGTTGACCAGCATGCCGAGGATCATCTGCAAGGTGGCGCGCACCTCGAATTCGAGCGCCTGGGCCGTGTCGTGATCGGCCTTGATGCCGCGCGACTGCGCCAGCGCGCTGACGAGACGCGGCACGATCATGGCCAGAACATCGTGATTGGCCGATTTCACGACGTCCCAACTCGCTTTGCGCTGTGACGCCCGCAGCAATGACGCGTGATAGAGCCCGCGATTGCGCCGGAACGTTGCGATGTAAAACGAAATGACCGCATCGGCAAGCGTGCCCGCATCGTTCGAACGCCAGGCCGGGTCACGCTCGACGGTTTCGCGTACATGCGCGAGCCCTTCTTCCATCGCCGCATCCTGCACGACATCGAAGAAGGCGTCTTTGTTATCGAAGCGCCGATAGAACGCGCCGATCGACGTACCCGCACGCTCGACGATGTCGTTGATCGACAGATCGTCGAGATTGCCGCTCGCTTCAATCAGTTCACGCCCGGCTTGCAGCATGCGAACGAGCCCTTGCTGACTGCGCGTCTGACGCGGCGCCGCGATAGTGCTGGACGGAGTTTCGCGGCCGCGCGGTGAAGTCGTCGTCATGCGTTGTTCAGCCTCGGTTCGCTGCTTTGATAAAAAGGAGGACTCACGGAAAACCGGAATCTTGATTCCGGATCGTCCGTGATTGAGGCCACTGTGTCAACCGCATCCAGGGTAATCACGGAGCAATCATGCGAGCGCGCGGCCGGCCGTTCACCCGCCCGCTACGTCATCACGGCGCCTGGGTGCAGCAGACCCTGCGCGGCGCGGTTGGCGTCCTCCATCACCTGCTCAGCAAGTCCCAGCGCGGAATACGCAGCGGGCGAAGGCGTGCGCTCGGCCAGATAGACCAGCGCGAATTCAAGTGCGAGACGCGGAGGATTGATGAGCGGGATGCGCGCGAGCCGCCGCATTTCCAGATCGCGCCGCACGGCAGACGCCGTGGCGAACAGCACGGCATCGGTCTGGGCGACGACGTCCTTGAGCACCGCCACGTCATTGCATTCGATCTGCAACGGAATCTGCTCGTGAGCGCGATATTTGAGCAGGCGATGCAGGGCGTCCTTCATGAACGCGGGCAAGCTCACCGAGACGAGCGGGAACTCGCGCAACGCCGCTAGCGGCACGGTGTCGCGTGCAAACAGGGGATGGTCCGGCCGCGCGAACCAGCCGCCCTCGTGACGCGGCAGGCGCTGCAACGTGACATCGGGCGTGACGGGCGGCACCCGGCGGTCGGTGACGAGAAAATCGATCTGCTCGGCACGCAGCTTCGCAAGCAGCCCATCGCCTTCGCCGAGTTCGATCGACACCTTGATCTTCGGAAAGCGCCGCGCGAATTCCACCAGCAGGTCCGGCAGCAGAATGACAGCCGCATAGGGTCCGAGGCCAATACGCACCTCGCCGAGTTCATGCGCCTTCAGCAGTTCGACGTCGCGAAACAGACAGCGCGTTTCGAACAGCACACGCCGCGCGCGTTCGACCAGCAGCCGCCCGGCCGCCGTCATCGCAACGCCGCGCGCGGCACGGTCGAACAGCTTCATGCCGACTTCTTCTTCCAGCGCCTGGATGCTGCGGCTCAACGCAGGCTGGCTCAAATGAACGCGCTCAGCCGCGCGCGCAAAACTGCCTTCCTCGGCCAGCGCGATCAGATGGCCAAGGCGGCGGGAATTGACCTCATGCATGATTTGCAAGCTCCCGATAACGAGAATGCACTTGAACAATTCACTTATACCACCTCAAATGGGCGAAAACCCAGCGCCCCGCGCAAGAAACGGAGACACGCCTTGCCCACCATCCTCAGCAGCACGAAACGCTGCACGGCGCTTACCGGCGACACAGCGCCGGTCCAGCCCACCCACGCGCACGAGGCCGCACAGGGCCGCCGCTGGATAATCGTCGCCTCGCTGTTCCTGTTCATGCTGATCAATTTCGCCGACAAAGCCGTGCTCGGTCTGGTCGCGATCCCAATGATGCATGACATGCAACTGACGCATGCTCAATTCGGCCTCGTCGGCAGCGCGTTTTTTGTGTTGTTCTCGATTTCGGGTATCGCCGTCGGCCTGTTCGCCGACCGCGTCAATATGAAATGGCTGCTCGCCGCGCTCGCGCTGATCTGGGCGATAGCGCAGTTGCCGCTCGCATGGCCGACCAGCTTTGCCGTGTTGCTGCTGTGCCGCGTGCTGCTGGGGGCGGGCGAAGGACCGGCCTCGCCGCTCGCGCTGCATGTGGTCTACACCTGGTTCGACGACCACGAGCGCAATCTCCCCACCGTCATCGTGCAACAAGGGGCGACGGCGGGCGTCATCATCGCGGGGCCGGTGCTCACCTATATTTCGCAGCGGTGGCACTGGCATACAACGTTTCTCACGCTCGGTGCGGTTGGCGTCGCCTGGACGGTCTTGTGGCTGTGCCTGGGCAAGACAGGCAATCGTCAGCACAACTCGACACCTGCGTTGGTGCTCGTGGCGGCGGGTCCGCGCACGGCGTCACCGCGCTTTCGGCGCATGCTGAGCGACCGCACTGTCATCGGCGTGATGCTGCAATGCTTTGTCGGCTATGCGGTGATTGCGATCGGCTTTACCTGGGTACCGGCGTATTTCCGGCTCGGCCTCGGCTTTGGCGCGACCCAGGCCGGCTGGCTATTCGCGCTGCAAGTCGCGGCGCAGATCCCGCTCGGCATCGCGCTCGCGATGGCTTCGCATCGCATGCTCAAGCGCGGTGTGTCCTCCAGGGTGGCACGCGGCAAGCTGATCAGCGCGGCCTGCGTGGTGAGCGGGTTCGCGTACGGCTCATTGCTGTTCGGTGCCCCGCCGTTCGTCAAAGTCGCCTTGATGGGGCTTGCCAGTGCGCTGGCAATCCAGACGTTCACCTTCGGTCCGATGCTGGTTGCCGAAGTCGCGCCGGCGGCACGGCGCGGGGCCCTGCTCGCGATCACCAATTCGATCGTCACTACCGCAGGACTGATCGGACCGGTCGCGATGGGCAAGCTGCTCGGCGCGGCAGGCGACGCGCGCGGTTACGAGATCGGCTTTGCAGTAACCGGCGCGTTGCTGCTGATCGTCGGCACAGCGGGTTTCGCGTTAATCGATCCGCAACGCTCGAAGCTGCGCATGGAAGGCACGCCGCGTTGAGCCGGCGCTCAGAACTGATGCCGCATGCCGGCCATCAGGCCGATCTGGCTCCCCTTCTGTGCGAGCCCGACACCATTGACGCCTTGCAATTGCGCGCCGATCAGGCCACCCCGATACAGCGAGTAGTCGCCTTCCAGATAGATATCGGTGCGCAAGGAAAGGTTGTAGTCGGCGACCAGTTGATACTGCCATGCCGAGCCGTCCTGCGCGGCGGTTTTGCCGTCCTGCAGGGTGCGCCAGACGTTCGCCGCGAAGTGCCACGCACGGCCGACCTGCTGCGTGATGCCACCCATGATCATGCGGCGCCGCGAAAAGTCGGTGTACTTGAGCGCGGCCAACGCGGGTGCGGTGAACGGCCCATTGGCAAAATTCGAAAAGCCGGCGTCATTCTGATTGACGATATAGCCGGCGGAGAAGCGGGTCATGTTCCACGTGTACGACCCGCCAAAGGTCCACGCTTTCGCGGCGGCGCCGTTGACCGAATCTTTCGACTCCTGATACGCGCCGCCGAAGGTGAAAGGGCCACCCGGCGCGTAAGCGAGCGCCGCGCCGACCTGGCTGCCGTATGAGTTGCCCGCATTGCCGCCGAATGCGTAGCCTGCGGCAAGATGGAAGCCGTTATATTTGGCCTGGTACTGCACCTGGTTGCTGGTCCAGATACCGCCGGTCATCGTCACTTCAGGCTGGAAGCTGAAATCGTATGGAATCCAGAGATTGCTGCCGTAGCCGCCGATGGTCACGCCCTCGATCATCACGTTGTACTGACGGCCGAAGATCACCTGACCATAGGAATCCGAACGCACACCCACTTGTGCTTCATTGAAGAACGGCAAGGTGGGATCGCTTTGGCCGGTATTCATGTAGAAGCGGTTTTCGAGTTTGAAGAACGTCGACCAGCCGCCACCCAGATCCTCGGTGCCCCTGATACCCCAGCGGCTCTCCGTCATGCCGCCATTGCCGAGCGCAACCGACGAATCACCGGCCTGGTTCGCATGGGTCAGATATCGCACGCTCTCGTCGATCACGCCGTAAAGCGTCACACTCGATTGGGCCTGCGCCATTTGACACGCCAAGGCCGCGGGCATGGCCGCCATCGCCCACCTGCTTATGTTCTTCATTTCGTCTCCTCGTACAGGTTCCCGCTTGCACCAGGTTCTACCAGGTCCTGCCAGGCATTACAGGTACTCACGGGTATTCGCCGCCGTCACCCTTGCTGCAAAGGTCCGGCACGCTGCTCGCTCAAGGCCACGCAAATCGGCAGGTCCGCAGCCGGTTCCATTGCAGAACCGTGCATGACGGCTAACACAGACTGTTTGAATAAGCTGACGAAATGCGCGTGGATGAACCTTAGCGCGAAATCAGGGCTGTAAGAAAATAGACTGACATAAGTGTTGTTCTGTCATCGAAACGCTTGCAGCTTGTAAGAAGCACGCGTAGGCGGTGGGGTCATCGCATGGCGGCGCGGGCGGATTTGATATCGTATGACCTATAACCGCCACCCCACGAGACCCATGAGCGCCACCGCCCTGCCTACGCGCCGCACCCCGGATAGCTTCGCCATTCTGCTGATGATTGGCTTGTGCGCCATCTGGGGATTCCAGCAAGTCGCAATCAAGACCACCAACGCAGCCCTGCCGCCGGTATTCCAGGCGGGTCTGCGCTCGGCGATCGCGGCGCTGCTGGTCTGGGGCTGGGCGCGCTCGCGCGGCACCCCGCTGTTTCGCGACGACGGCACGCTAGGCGCGGGCCTACTCGCGGGCATGCTGTTCGCCGGGGAATTCGTGTGCATTTTTCTCGGCCTGACGCTGACCAGCGCCTCGCGCATGGCGGTCTTTCTCTACACCGCGCCGTGTTTCACGGCACTCGGGCTGCACTGGTTCGCCGACGGCGAGCGGATGCGCCGCATTCAATGGCTCGGCATCCTGGTGGCGTTCGCGGGCATGGGGCTGGCGTTTGCGGACGGCTTCCTGCACGGCCACACGGCTCAGGACTCGCCCCTGAAGAGCCTCGTCGGCGACGCGCTCGGCGTGCTGGCCGGCGCCGCCTGGGCCGCGACCACCGTGGTGGTGCGCGCCACGCGTCTCGCCCACTCGAGCGCCAGCAAGACGCTGTTTTATCAATTGGCGGTGTCGGCTGTCGTGCTGCTCGTGCTCGCCGCAGGACTCGGCGAGGCACGGGTAGACGCCGTCACGCCGCTGGCAGTGATGAGCCTCGCGTATCAGGCGGTGATCGTGGCGTTCGTCAGCTATCTGGTGTGGTTCTGGCTGTTGACGCGTTACATCGCGTCGCGCCTGTCGGTGTTCTCGTTCCTGACGCCATTGTTCGGCGTGACCTTCGGCGTGCTGCTGCTCGGCGAGTCGTTCAGTTCGCGCTTTCTGATGGCCGCGGCGCTGGTGCTGATCGGCATTGCGCTGGTCAACGCACCGGCAAAGCAGCGGGCTGCGGCTTAAAGCGTGGCGTGTTTCGCACGCGCTGCAGGGCGCAGCGCGCTTCTTTCAAGACCGTGCAACGCGACTTAAGCGTCGTCGGTCCCGGTTTCCGCGGCGGCGCCGCGCGTCGGCGAAGTCTCGACGATCTGCGCCACACGCACATATTCGGCCACCGGCACATCTTCGGCGCGGCGTTGCAGATCGAAACCTAGCGCCTCGAAATCCACCGAATCGCGAAACGCGGCCAACGTGTTGCGCAGCATCTTGCGCCGCTGCGAGAAGGCCGCGGTCACCACTTCACCGAGCACGCGCGCGTCCACGGCAGGCAGCTCATGCAGTTCGTACGGGATCATCCGTACGATCGCCGAATCGACTTTCGGCGGCGGATTGAACGCTTCAGGCGGCACATCGAGTTGCTTGTCGATCACGTAGCGGTATTGCAGCATCACCGAGAGGCGGCTGAACGCCTTGGTGCCCGGCTCCGCCACCATGCGGTCGACCACTTCGTTCTGCAGCATGAAATGCTGATCGATCACGCGATCCGCGAACGCGGTCAGATGAAACAGCAAGGGGCTCGAAATGTTGTACGGCAGATTGCCGACAATGCGCAGCGACGCCTTCTCACCGGGTGCTGCCAGCGTGCCGAAGTCGAAGGCGAGCGCGTCGCCCGCATGCAACTCAAGCAGGTCGCCGAATTTTGTCTTGAGACGGCCAATCAGATCCCGATCCAGTTCAACCGCGTGCAACGGCGCTTCGGGCGTCGCCAGGCGCTCGATCAACGGCTCGGTCAGCGCACCAAGCCCCGGCCCGATCTCGACCATGCGCTCGCCGCGCTGCGGCCGGATCACGTCGACGATCGAATCGATCACGCCCATGTCGACCAGAAAATTCTGCCCGAAACGCTTGCGCGCGATATGGCCCTGGTGCCGGCCCTGCTGCTGTCTGCTGGTGGACATCGAAGAAACGCTTTGAAAGAGAACTGCTTAAGAATAGGAGTACCGGGAACGACCCGGCAACAAATCGGGCACAAGCCGGGCACAAGCCGGGAACGAACCTGGACCAGCCGCAACGAGCGCGCGAACAGCAAACGGCGAGACGTGCGTACGCCCCTTCTGCGCGGCTGCTGGATCAGCCCGCGCGGCGGTGCTGCGCCATCGAAACCGCCGTATCGATCGCGGCGATCAGACTGCCCGCGTCGGCACGGCCGGTACCGGCCAGATCGAGTGCGGTGCCGTGATCGACCGAGGTACGAATGATCGGCAGGCCGAGCGTGATGTTGATGCCCTCGCCGAAGGTCGCATATTTCAACACCGGCAGCCCCTGGTCGTGGAACATGGCCAGTACGCAGTCGGCTTGCTCCAGATAACGCGGCTGGAACAAGGTGTCCGCCGGGTAGGGGCCGGGCGCGTCGATGCCTTGCGCGTTCGCCAGCTTCAGTGCCGGAGAAATCACCTCGATTTCCTCGCGGCCCAGATAGCCGTTTTCGCCTGCGTGCGGGTTCAAACCCGTCACGAGAATACGCGGCGCGGGCAAGCCAAAGTGGTGGCGCAAATCGTGATCGATGATGCGCAAGGTCTCGACGATACCTTCGACCGTCAGCGCGGCGGAGACGTCTTTGAGCGGCAGGTGCGTGGTAGCGAGCGCAACGCGCAACGGGCGCTTGCCGGTGCCGGCCAGCATCATCACCACGCGCGGCGTATGCGTGCGTTCGGCCAGATATTCCGTGTGGCCGGTGAACGGCACGCCAGCGTCGTTGATGGTGCTTTTTTGCAGCGGCGCGGTAACGATCGCGTCGAACGTGCCGGCCACGGCGCCGTCGATCGCCCTGTCGAGCAGATCGAGCACGTAGCGGCCATTGGCGGCGTTCAGCTTGCCAGCCAGCGCAGGCGTGCCGAGCGGCCGATGCTGCACCCGCACGCGCTTGCCGTCAGCCAGCAGCGCGGCCCAATCGACACCCACCGCGCGCGCGCGGTCCGCCAGCAAGTCCGCATCGCCCAGCACGGTGAACTGTGCGTGAGGCCAATGCGCCGCCGCCCCCGCCAGCGCCTGCGCGGTCAGCTCGGGGCCGACGCCGGCGGGCTCGCCGGTCGTGATCGCGATCTGCAACGGAAGGCTGGTAGGCTGCGCGGCGGTTGTCATGGTGTTTATTGCATGCTCGCCACAGACGGCTTCACTTCCACGTAGGCGGTGTCGCGCAGTTCGCGCAGCCAGTCGGCGTAGGCCTGTTCCGCCTTGCGCTGACCGATCGCCTGACGCGCCAGATCCATCTGCTGCGAAACCGAGCCTTCCGATTCGCGGCGGCCCAGCACCTGAATCAGGTGGTAACCGTATTCGCTGCGCACCGGGTCGCTGATCTGACCGTCCTGCAAACTGTTCATGGCGCGCTCGAACTCCGGCACCGTCTCGCCCGGGCTGATCCAGCCGAGGTCGCCGCCTTGCGACGACGAACCGTCTTGCGAGTAGGTATGGGCGAACTTCGCGAAGTCGCCGCCCGCGGCGATCTCGTTCTTGATTTCGAGCAGCTTCTGACGCGCTTGCGGCTCGGACATACCGTCGCCGACGCGCAGCAGAATGTGGCGAACGTGCGTTTGCACGAGCTTCGGCGCATCGGAGCTGGTGCCCTGGCCGGCACGGCGATCGACCAGGCGCACGATTTCGAAACCGTCGTTGGTGCGGATCAGATCCGGATTGACCTCGCCCGGGCGCAGCGCCGAAGCGGCCTTGACGAACTCAGGCGGCAGCTTGGACGGCGTCACGAAACCCGTGTCGCCGCCTTTCGACGCATCCGCTGCCTGCGAATTCGACTTCGCCAGCTTTTCGAAGTTGGCGCCGCCCCTGGCTTCGGCCAACAGCGCCTGAGCCTTTTTCTGCGCGGTTTCGATGTCGGTTTCCGAGGCATTCAGCGGCGCCTTCACGAAGATGTGCTGAAGGTGCAGATCGCTCGCGAGGCCGGCGTTCGGGCCGCGCTGGCTGGCGATGTAGTTCGCGACCTCGGCGTCCGACACCGTGACCTTGCTGTCCACTTCCTTCTCACGCAGACGCGAGAGCGTGAGCTCGGTGCGCGCGTCTTTGGTGAAGGTGGCCCAAGGCACGCCTTGCGCCTCGATACGCGAGCGATACATGTCGAGCGACATGTTGTTCGCCTGCGCGAGCCGCTCGAGCGTTTTCTGCACGGCGGCGTCGTCGATATTGATGTTGTCTTCCTTGGCCTTCTGCAGCTGGATGCGCTCCAGCACCATCTGGTTGAGCACCTGCTGGCGCAACTGGTCCATCGGAGGCACCGGCGCGTTCTGCTGGTTCAGCCGGCGGGTGATCAGGCCGATGCGATCGTCGAGCTCGCGCCGTGTGATGACACCGTTGTTGACCACTGCGGCGATGGTGTCGACCGTCTGGCCGCTATTGCCGGACGACAGTGCCTGCGCCTGAACGGGCACAGCCGACAGGAACGACGCTGCGGCGACAAGACCGGCCGCAAGTGTTGCCAAGCGAAGCTTTTTCATGATTGCCACAGATACTCCAATGATGTCGGGCGCGCCTGGCCCGTCTTTTCGCATGCAATAAATGATCGGGCGAGCGTCATTCGTAATTGGTGAAACGCGCTTCCGGCGGCGGCGGCGGCGGCAACGGGGTGTAGCCCGCCACGCCGGCGCGGAACGCCGGAATCAGCCCGTTGTCGACGGTCGACAAGCCTTTGAGCGTCAGCTGCGCGAGAAACCGCGTGCTCGACTGATTCTGCCCCGACGTATTCAGACCGTTCGCATAGCGCTGGATCCCGGCACCGAGCGTCCAGCAGTCGGCGTCGTATTGCAGTCCGATCAGGCCGTCGACAATCCGATGCCCACCCAGGTCGTAATTGAAACGGCCCACCCCGTACACGTGGTGCGACAGCGGCCACTGCCCCGAGATCAGCACCTGATTGATCGGCGTGTTGTCCAGCGTGGTGTTCGCGCGCGTATAGCGATATGCGACGTTGATCACCTTGCCGGAGGCCGGGCTGAAGCCGAAGCCGACGCTCGTCTTCACCAACTGGTTGTTGTCGGCATTATATTGGAACGCCGTTTCCGAAGCGAAACCGGCGCCGAGCTTGAGCGACGCCCCCAGGATCAGGTCCGAATGCGTGGCCTGCGCGCTGGTCTGGTTCGGCGTCAGCGTGACGCGCTGATCCTGGAAGTAATACTGCTGCGCGATCACGAAGCGCGCGCGTTCGTCACCCGTTGCCGGGTTGATGAAGCGCGTGGTGATGGCCGCGGTCAGACGGTTCGCGTCGGCGATCCGGTCGTTGCCGACGAACGTGTTCGGCGTGAAGATTTCCGCGAGCCCGAAGTCGGACTCGGCCGTATCGAACAGCGGCGCGAACGCCTGGTTGCGGTACGGCGTGTAGACGTAGTAAATCCGCGGTTCCAGCGTCTGGATGTAATCCTGGCCGAAGAGCCGCACCGAACGGTCGAAAATCAGCCCGGTGTCGAAGCTGAACGTCGGGATCGATTCGGTGAAATTCTTCGGCGTGCCGACCGGCACGTCGCTGCTGATGTTGTTCAGGTTGTACGACGCGAGGTGCAACTGCACCTTCGGCGTCACGAAGTAACCGGGCCCGACCGCCGAATACGACAGGTACGGGTTGAACATCACCCGCTGGCCCTGGGTCAGGTCCGCGGTGGTGATGCGGAAGTTCGTGTAGTCGGCTTCCGCGCCGTAGTCGAAACCGCCGACGTTGTACTTCGCGTACTTCACGTTCAACTGCGGCTCGCGGCCGTACGGCGCGATGGAAGGCGTCAGCGTCTGCCAGTGCTGTTCGCGCGCGAGGACCGACCACGGGCCATTGTTATAGGTCAACCCTGCTTCCTGTTGATACAGGAGCTGGGTGCCGTTCATGAACTGACTGACCGACGACGACAGGTCTTCCGGATACGTATTGTCCGAGACCTTGTTGTAGTAGATGTAACCGCCGAACCCGTTGCCGAAGTTCTGGTTGTGCTGGATATACAGCGCGTAGCGGTTGGTGTGGGTCAGGTGGTCGTCCGGCAGGTATTCGCCGGTGATCGAGCCCGAATACGTGGGCGACAGATAACGGAAGTTCGCCTGCAACTGCACGCCGCGCTTCGAGATCAGACGCGGCGTGAGCGTCAGATCGCGATTCGGCGCGATGTTGAAGTAGTACGGCAACGACAGTTCGAAGCCGTTCGACGAACTCAGTGAGAACGTGGGCGGCAGAATGCCGCTGCGCCGCTCACCCGACAACGGGAACGACATCCACGGCGAAGCGAAGATCGGTACGCCCTGGAAAAACAGCACGCTGTTGTACACGACGCCTTCGTCCGCGCCGGTATCGAAATCGAACTCGGTGCCCTTGAGATACCAGGCCGGGTTGTCCGTGCACGAGCAAGCCGTGTAGGTACCCTTCGTGAACACCGAGCGCTCGCTGTCGAGCAGGTCGACGCGCTCCGCGCTGCCCGAGCCGCCCGTCACGTTGAAGTGGTACTTCGGCGCCGACATGTAGCCTTCGCTCGAGTCCACCCGCATATGCGCTTCCGGACCGGCGAAGACAGCGCCGTTGTTGTTCAGGTGAACCCGGCCATAGGCATCGGCCATGTCCGTGTCCTGATCGTAGTGCAGCGCGTCGGCCTTGATCACGAAGGTGTTACGCCGCACCTCGGCCGAGCCTTTGGCGGCCAGGTCCTGATCGGTGGTGCCGCTCGTCGTGTCGCCGAGCACGAAAGTGGCCGGCTTCTGGCCGGCCTGCAACGAATGTTCTTCAAGCTGCGGGGCGAGTTGCATGCCCCATGGCGCGTCGATAGGCTGCGGCTGCGCGGCTTCCCCCACCAGCTGGGCGTGCGCGAGCGCGGGCATCAGGCCCGGAACGGCGATCAACGCCGCTACGAGCCGCCTTTTGCGCGGCACTACGGCACAAGAGGGAGTCGTTTGGGAAAGCTGTCTAGGCGGCATGTATCGTTTGGCGAATCGGCCCGTCCGTCAGCTTCTGCAGTCACGATCCACCGCCTGCACACCCCGACCGTGACAGTCGGCTGCACATCAATATTTACAATCTGTCGAACGATGAGGCGGGCGGTAAAGCGGAACACGCGAAAGCCGGCGTGAGTCGCGTCAAAAAAGTCGTGGGGTATTATATGGCAAGACGTTGCCCCTCTGAATTTGCCGCCGGTTTTCATGACGCTGCCCCATTCCAAAGACTCCACAGATACCCGCCTCGAACTGCTCGAGGCCTGGCTGAAAGCCCACGCGGCAAGCTATGCGCTCGAACTCGACACGCTGGCCCCGGCTTCTTCCGACGCCAGTTTTCGCCGCTATTTCCGGCTTGCCGGTAAGGCGGCGCAAGGCGAAAGCGCCGGCACCCTGATCGCCGTCGACGCCCCGCCGCCCGAAAAGTGCCGCGAATTTGTGCAGGTCGCGCAGTTGCTCGAGGCCGCCAACGTGCATGTGCCGCGCGTGCTGGAGGTCGACTTCGACGCCGGCTTCATGCTGGTCACCGATCTGGGCACCGATTCGTACCTCGGCGCGCTGACCGAGGCACAAAGCGCGGATGACCCCCGCCGTGCCCGCTCGCTGATGCGCGACGCGCTCGACGCGCTGATCCGCTGGCAGCTCACCTCGCGTGAAGGCGTGCTGCCGCCGTTCGACGAAGCCTTCCTGCGCCGCGAGATGGAATTGATGCCGGAGTGGTTCCTCGGCCGCCATCTGAGCCGTGAGGTCGACGAAAAGACCCGCGGGGTCCTCGATCGCACCTTCGCGCTGTTGATCGCGAGCGCGCGGGCGCAGCCGCAGGTGTTCATGTTGCGCGATTTCATGCCGCGCAATCTGATGATCGCCGCCGCGCCCAACCCCGTGAATCCCGGCGTGCTGGATTTCCAGGACGCGGTGTATGGCCCGATCACCTACGACGTCGCCTCGTTGCTGCGCGACGCCTTCCTCGGCTGGGACGAAGAATTCGAGCTGGATTGCTTCGTGTACTACTGGGAGCGCGCAAAAAAGGCCGGCCTGCCGGTCGATCCGGATTTCGGCGAGTTCTACCGTCAGCTCGAATGGATGGGGCTGCAACGGCACATCAAGGTGCTGGGACTGTTCTGCCGGATCAACTATCGCGACGGCAAACCGCACTACATGAAAGATCTGCCGCGTTTCATCGGTTATGCCCGCAAGGTTGCCGAACGCTATGCACCGCTGCGTCCGTTCGCGAAGCTGCTCGACGATCTCGAAGGCCGCGCGAATGAAGTCGGCTACACGTTCTGACCGATGACGATGTCTCTGAAGAAAGCCATGATTTTCGCCGCCGGGCGCGGCGAGCGCATGCGTCCGTTGACCGACGCGTGCCCCAAGCCTTTGCTCGAAGTGGGCGGCAAGCCGTTGATCGTGTGGCAGATCGAGCGCCTCGCGCGCGCCGGCTTCCGAACCATTGTGATCAACCACGCGTGGCTCGGCGAGCGGATCGAAGCCGCGCTCGGTGACGGTTCGCGCTGGGGCGTGCAACTGCGCTACTCGGCCGAGCATGAAGCGCTGGAGACGGCGGGCGGTATCGCGCAGGCGCTGCCGCTGCTGGAGGACGACGGCGCGAGCGAGGTGTTCGCCGCAATCGCCGGCGACGTGTACGCCGATTTCGACTACGCCACGTTGAATGCGCATGCCGGCGCACTAAAGGCGCTGCCCGAGCCGGGCATGCATCTGGTGATGGTGCCCAATCCGGCGTTTCATCCGCAGGGCGATTTTGCGCTGGTCGACGGCTTGCTGTCGCTCGACGCGCAACCACACCTGACGTTCGGCAGCATCGGTCTGTACGACACGCGCATGTTTCGCGATCTGCCGCGCGGCACGCGGCGCGCGCTCACGCCGTACTACCGCGAGACGATTGCGCGCGGTCTCGCGAGCGGGGAGTTGTATGAGGGCTTGTGGGAAAACGTCGGCACACCGGCGCAGCTGGAAGCGTTGGATCAGCACCTGAGCGCACGCTAAATAAAGCAGGCAAACGCGGCGCACGCCGCCGCCTGCTCACCGTCCGCTTTCCCCCTCCCCGACTGTTTCCGCCGACTCCGGCGTCTCACCGGCACGCTGCTGCTGCAACGCCCACATCTGCGCGAACAACCCGTTCGCACTCAGCAATTCAGCATGCGTGCCGCGCTCGACAATGCGCCCCTTGTCCATCACGATGATCTGCTGCGCGTGCACCACCGTCGACAACCGGTGCGCGATGATCAGCGTCGTGCGCTCGCGGGCGATCTGATCGAGCTCATGTTGGATCGCGCGCTCCGAGCGTGAGTCGAGGGCTGAAGTTGCTTCGTCGAACAGCAGGATGGGCGGATTCTTGAGGATGGTCCGCGCAATCGCGACGCGCTGCTTTTCCCCGCCGGACAACTTCAGACCGCGCTCGCCGACCGGCGTCTCGTAGCCCTTCGGCAGTCCTTCGATAAAGTCGTGAATATGCGCCGCGCGCGCCGCCGCGATCACTTCCTCGCGCGTGGCCGACGGACGGCCATAAGCAATGTTGTAGTAGATCGAATCGTTGAACAGCACCGTATCCTGCGGCACGATACCGATCGAAGCGCGCAGCGAATCCTGCGTGACGTCGCGAATATCCTGCCCGTCGATGGTGATCGCACCGCCCGTTGCGCGATCCAGATCGTAGAAACGGAACATCAGCCGCGCGAGCGTCGATTTGCCCGAGCCGCTATGGCCGACCACCGCCGTGGTGCTGCCCGCCGGAATCGTGAAACTCACGTCGTGCAGAATCTGCCGCGCCGGCTCATACGAGAAGTTCACGTGTTCGAAGCGCACCTGCGCTCCGGCCACCCGCAACGCCGGCGCCTCCGGCACGTCCGGCACCTCCCGAGTCGCGCCAAGCAGCGTGAACATGCGGTCCATATCGGTGAGGCTCTGCTTCAATTCCCGATACACGACGCCCAGAAAATTCAGCGGTATATAGAGCTGCAGCATGAAGGTGTTGATCAGCACCAGATCGCCGAGCGTGAGGCGCCCGGCCATCACGCCTTCGGTCGCGCGCCACAGGATGAACACAAGACCCGTGCCGATGATCGCCTGCTGCCCGAAGTTCAGCGCCGACAACGAGCGCTGCGATTTGATCGCGGCCGTGCGATAGCGTTTGAGGTTTTCGTCGTAACGCTGCGCTTCCCACTCTTCGTTGCCGAAGTACTTCACCGTCTCGTAGTTGAGCAGCGAATCGATCGCACGCGAATTCGCCTTCGAATCGAGATCGTTCATCGTGCGGCGAAAATGCGTGCGCCATTCGGTGACTTTCACGGTGAATACGATGTACGCGGCGAGCGCGATAAACGTGACGATCGCGTAATACGCCTCGTACTTGATGAGAAAAAAGCCGAGCACGAGACCGACTTCGACAAGCGTGGGCAGGATGCTGTAGAGCGAATACGAAATCAGCTGTGTGATGCCGCGCGTGCCGCGTTCGATATCGCGCGACATGCCACCCGTCTGCCGATCGAGATGAAAGCGCAGCGACAGCGCATGCAAATGGCGGAACACTTTCAGCGCAAGCTGCCGCACCGCGCTTTCGGTCACCTTCGCAAACAGGATCTCGCGCAGCTCGGTAAACAACGAGGTGGACAGCCGCACCACGGCATAGGCGACCACCATCAGACCAACGCCGCCCAGCAGCACAATGCCAGGCGAATCGTGCGCACGGCCGAGGGCGGTCAGATGCTTCACCGAGGAGAGGCCGTCGATGATCCGTTTCATCACGATCGGCACGCCGAGGTTGGCGACCTTCGCGCCGATCAGGCAGCTCAGCGCGAAGCCGACCCGCCATTTATAGGTGGCGAGGTAAGGCAGCAGCGAGAGGATCGTCTGCCAGTCATTGCGCGGCTGGGTCGAGATCGGGGAAGGTTCGGACGAGGGCGTACGGCGCATGGGATCGGCTGGGGAGAGTATGGAAACGACGGAGTTCGCAGCGGCGCGCCGACCGGCAGCGCGCAAACCCGGCACTCTGCTTGATGTCGCGCGACCCGGCTGGGCGCTTTCCCGTACAATTCCTGATCTCTCTATTGTCGCAGAAGCTGGCTGGCGCCGCTTTTCATGGGCTGTGCGGCGGCCGGCTGTACTGTGCAGTGCAGTTGTCGTGAAATCCCCCGCCTGCCTGTCGAGCCGACCGAGCCATTACGAAATTCAAGGGTGCCCCGATGACTAACCTCCTTCAACTTCCGCAAAAGCATTGCGCGCTGCGCGTCGTGCCGCAGCCGTCGGACGCGAATGTCCATGGCGACGTGTTCGGCGGCTGGATCATGGCGCAAGTGGATATCGCCGGTTCGATCCCGGCAAGCCGCCGCGCCAACGGCCGGGTGGCGACCATCGCGGTCAACTCGTTCGTCTTCAAGCAGCCGGTGTTCGTCGGCGATCTGTTGAGCTTTTATGCGGACATCGTCAAGACCGGCAATACATCGGTCACCGTGGCGGTCGAGGTCTACGCACAGCGTATGAGCCTGACCGAAGACGTCGTGAAGGTCACCGAAGCAACCCTGACCTACGTCGCAACCGATAGCGACCGGCGCCCGCGCGCGCTGCCGGTGCTGGAGTGAGCCTCGGCCATTGAACGAAAACGAGGCGCCTGGGCGCCTCGTTGAGCTTCATATGCCGTGCCTGTCAGGCCGCGGTTTCAGGCCGCACTTTCAAGCCTCATTGACCCGCCAGCATTCACACAGATCTCCAGCGCGAACACGGCAAGACCGTAACCTCCATCCGGTCCGCAGCCGCTTACTGGCTCGCCGCCGCGCCCGCCGCCGCCTTCTTCTGCGCGTTCTGCAAATTCGTCGGATAGTTCGGATCGTTGCGCGACGGGTTGTACCCGTTGCTCTCCAATTGCTTCAACTCTGCGTTTTTCTTCGCGCGTGCTTCCTTGCGGGCGGCCTTGCGTTGCGCCCTGGCGGCCGCCTTGGAGGCAGCCGACGGCTTGGCGGCATTGGTGGCATCGGCCGCCGGCGCGCTTGCGTCGGTTTGCGCGAACGCCGGTGCAACCGAAGCCACGCTCAGTACAACCGATGCCAGCAGCACAGCCCATTTCTTTGCAGGTGAAGAAGTCATTGTTCTCTCCAGTCGTATTGGAAGATATTCGACGGCGAAACGCCCTTGACGGAGTGCGAGCAGCGAAAGGCGGGCGCAACGCCACGTGAATCGATGCTTCGTGGTTCCCGAAGTCTGAAACGGGAATCCCGAATATATACGACTGTCACCCGAGCGCAAACCGGTAATCCCCCGCGAGTGGCGCCGCGTGGGGACCAATCGGCGCGCAATCTCACGCACCGCTTCAGGCACCACTGCGCAAATAGGCGCTGACCTGGGCATCGATCCACTGGGCGAAATGCGCCTGTTTTGCGTTCAGAATCTCGCGTTGCTGCCAGACCAGCCAGTACGGATAGCGATACGGCACGCAAATGTCCGTGATCTGCACCAGTTCGCCCCGCGCGAGCGCATGCGCGACGAGGCTGCGCCGTTCGAGCGCGACGCCCTGTCCAAGCAACACGGCACCGATCACGATGTTCGAATCGTTCGCCGACAACACCGCCGCTTCGGCGGCCGGTTCGCCCACCTGCGCGGCCTGGCACCAGTCGCTCCATGGTGCGTCAGGGCTCGATATCAGCGGACATGCGAGCACGTCCTCGGCCGTGCGTGGAAAACGGCCCTGCGGCCCGAGCGCGAAATGCGGCGCCGCGACCACCAGCATGTCGTCGTCGAATAGCTTTTGTTGCGCGACGTCGGGCCAATGTCCCTGCCCCATGCGAATCCCGATGTCACTCGTGCCCTGGCGGAAATCCTCGATCTGCAGGTTCGTCAGCAGGCGCACGCGATAGTACGGATGGGCCTCGCGGAAGCTCGCAAGACGCGGCATGAGCCAATGCTGCGCGAACGACGGCAAGGTCGCGATCACCAGTTCGCTTTCGTGCGGGCGCGCCTGCGCGCGGCGGGTTGCCTGGGTGATGTCGCGCAGCGCCGAGCGTATTTCGAGCGCGTAGAGCCGGCCGTCGTCGGTGAGCCGCAAGCCACGTGCTTCGCGCACGAACAGCGCGACGCCCATCGACTCTTCCAGCACCTTGATCTGCTGACTGACCGCCGAATGCGTGACGTGCAGCTCCCGCGCGGCCGGCGTGACGCCGCCGAGCCGGGCGACGGCTTCGAAGCAGCGTAAGGCGGTGAGCGGTGGAATGGGCTTCATGTAAGAAATTCTGACGTAAACCGTCGAATAATGTCGCTTTTTTTGCCATGAAAAGACAGTTAGGCTATGAGCCTTGTGCTCCATAAGCGCCGCCTGACAAGCAAATAGCCACATACCGCCCGCACGGGGCCGCCATATAGATCTTCTAACGGGATTGAGATGAAACTGATCGGAATGCTGGATTCGCCCTACGTGCGGCGCGTCGCCATCTGCCTGAAGTTGCTGAAGCTCGACTTCGAGCATCAGGCGATTTCCGTGTTCAGCACGTATGACGCGTTCGCGAAGATCAACCCGGTCGTGAAAGCGCCGACGCTGATCCTCGACAACGGCCAGAGCGTGATGGATTCGACCGTGATCTTGCAGTACGTCACCACGCTCGCCGCGCCAGATCAACGAATCTTCCCGACACAACCGGAACACTGTCTGCGCGCGGCGCGCCTGACGGGCCTCGCGCTGGCCGCTTCTGAAAAGACCGTGCAGATCGTCTATGAGCGCAATCTGCGTCCGGCGGAGAAGCAGCATGAACCGTGGGTCGAGCGGGTGACCGAGCAGTTGCATGCGGCTTACCGCGAACTCGAAGAGGAACTCGCGTCGGCACCGCTGCCGGTCGAACCGTACCATTTCGGTGCAGTAGACGTGACGGTGGCCGTCGCGTGGAACTTCACGCAGATGTACTTGCCGGAGATCGTCACCAAGGCAGCGCATCCCCACTTGCAGGCATTTTCCGAGGTGGCGGAACAACTGCCGGTTTTCCTCGACACGCCTGCCGTCTGAGTTATCCGCCGGGCAGACCGGATATCGATCAGCCAATGATGGTGCGGTACATCGCGTGCTGTTCCTGCAACCGTGCAGGAACAGCACGCCACGCACAGCGACCCAGCCACCGGTTCACACTTTCATTGGCGGCTGCACAGATCGAGACGCGCGTCGGCGGTCGTGGCCGCCGCCCGGCGCGTACGACTGCCGCGCAGCGCCTTGACGCCCGCATTGGTACCGATACACAGCAGCGTGCCGATCAACAGCACCGCGGCCACCCACGGCAACGAGACCGCGCCGTACCGGTCGATCGCAATGCCGCCGAACGCCCCACCGCCCGCGATCGCGAGATTCCAGGTCGTCACGATCATCGATTGCGCGACGTCGGCGCCCTCGCCCGCAGCCCGCGCCGACGCCGTTTGAAAGAGCGTGGCGGCGCCGCCGAACGCGAGCCCCCACGCCGCCACGCCGAGATAGACGACCGTCGGCAACTCGCTCGCCAGACCGAGCGCCACGACCGCCACGGCGAACAGCGCGACGCTGATCAGCGTCAGCCGGCGCAGATGCCGGTCCACCAGCACGCCGACGATCGCGATGCTCACGAGCGCCATCACGCCGAACACGAGTAACACGGCATCCACACGCTGCTGCAAATGCGCGAGCGCGAGGAACGGCGAGATATAGGTGTAAAGGATGTTGTGCGCGAGCACATAAGCGAACATCACCGCGAGTACCGCCTTGAGGCCGCGCGAGGCGAGCACGCCGCTCAAGGTCGTGCGCTGTCCGGCCGGCTGACCGGCGAAATCAGGCACCTGCCAGCGTACCCAGCCGAGCAGCACGGCCGTCAGCACGCTCATCGCGCCAAAGGTATAACGCCAGCCGATCGAAGCGCCCATCAGCGTTCCAAGCGGAATGCCCAGCGACAAGGCCAGCGGCACACCCGTCATCGCCACGGCAATGGCCCGCCCTTGCAGATGCGCCGGCGCCATGCGCGCCGCGTAACCGGCGAGCAGCGCCCACAACAGACCGGCCGACACGCCGGCAAAGAATCGCGCGACCAGTGTGAGCGTGTAGTTCGTCGACAGTGTCGTCACCGTATTGACGACGATGAAACCCGCGATCGCCATCAGCAGCAGCGGACGACGGCGCCAGCCGCGCGTCGCGATTGCGAGTGGAATCGCCGCCAGCAGCGACCCCGCCGCGTACACGGTGACGAGCTGCCCGATCAGCGCCGCCGACACCCCGAAGTCACCGCTCATTTCGCGCAGCAGACCGGCGGGCAACGCCTCGGTGAGGACGGTGATAAAACCGGCTGTGGCGAGCGCGAGCAAACCAGACAGCGGCAAGCGGTCGGCGGTTTGCGCAGACGGTGCCGATGACGTCGAGTGCGCGGCACGCGGTGCCGCACGGCGAGAAGACCGGGACGGCTCGGATAATTCGGACATGGCGGCTCCAACAAAGGGGGATACAGCCATCATACGAATCCGGCAACCGGAGAAAAACTGGGATAGAGTTCCTCGGTCTGCGGACATTTATGTCCGGAATCGGAGGCAACGGTGGAAAGTCTGAGCGGGTTCCTGGTATTCGTGCAGGTGGCCGAAACACGCAGCTTCGTCACCGCCGGGCGGCTGCTCGGCGTGTCGGCGTCGGCGGTCGGCAAGCGCATCGCGCGTCTCGAAGAACGGCTCGGCGTGCGGCTTTTTCATCGCAGCACGCGCAGCATCACGCTCACCACCGACGGCATGCAATTTCTCGAACGCAGCCGGCGCATCCTCGCCGAGATCGAAGCGGCGCAACTGGAAATGTCGCAAAGCGCCGGCTCGCCGCGCGGCCGCTTGCGCGTGAGTCTGCCGATGGTCGGTTCGCTGGTGCTGCCGGTGCTCGCCGATTTCATGGTGGCGTATCCGGAGATCGAACTGGATCTGGATTTCAGCGACCGCGTGGTCGACGTAATCGACGAAGGTTTCGACGTGGTTGTGCGCACCGGCGCCTTGGCGGATTCACGCCTCGCCGCGCGGCAAATTGGTTCGTTCGGCGTAGCGCTGGTCGGGGCACCGGCCTATTTTGCCCGGCACGGCACGCCGCAAAAGCCTGCCGATCTGGCGGATCATGTTTGTCTGCATTACCGCTATCCGACGAACGGCAAGCTGGAAGTCTGGCCGCTGCGGCGCGAAGCGGGTGAGCGCGAGGTGCGCTTGCCGATCTCGATGGTTTGCAACAACGTCGAAACGCGCGTGTGCTTCGCAATGCGCGGCTTGGGAATCGCCTGCATGCCGGATTTTTCGGTGCGGCAGGCGCTGAAAGACGGTGTGCTTTGCACCGTGCTCGACGACTACGTTGAGCGGGTGATCGATCTGAGCATCGTCTGGCCGGCCGGACGGAGCGTGCCGCCCCGCCTGCGAGTGTTCATCGATTTCATGGCCGCGCGGATTCTTGCGGACAACGAGCCGTCACGCTGAACAGGTCTCGCGTAGCGCGTGAGCAAATTACACGGCCACGGGCTCGTGCGTGGCGCCACCCTGGAATAGCGCGGAAATTGCATCCGTCGACAAGGGCTTCGCAAAATAGAAGCCCTGCATTTCGTCGCACGCGCGCTCTTTGAGGAAGTCGAGTTGCGCCAACGTCTCCACCCCTTCCGCAATCACCTGCAATTTCAGCGAATGCGCGAGGGCGATGATCGCCGAGGTGATCGTTTCGTCGTCGCCCGATACACCGATATCCGACACGAACGAGCGGTCGATCTTCAAACGGTCCACCGGGAAGCGCTTCAGATAACTGAGGCTCGAATAGCCGGTGCCGAAGTCGTCGATGGCAAGACCGATGCCGAGCGCGTGCAGTTCGTTGAGCATCGACACCGCCTCTTCGGCATTGCGCATGATGGTGCTCTCCGTGAGTTCGAGTTCGAGGTACTGCGGCTCGAGCCCCGTTTCGGCCAGCACCTGCATGACGAGCTTGGCGATATCGCGCTGCTGAAAAACACGCGCCGACAGATTCACCGACACCCGTGCCGGCGGTAAGCCCTCGTCTTGCCATGCCTTGTTCTGGCGGCACGCTTCGCGCAACACCCATTCCGACAGCGGTCCGATCAGGCCGCTCTCTTCCGCGACCGGAATGAACAGTGAGGGCAGCACCAGGCCGACTTCCGGATCGTGCCAGCGCACCAGCGCCTCGGTGCCGACGATCTGCCCGCTCCCGATATCCACCTGCGGCTGGTAGTGCAGCAGGAACTCGTTGTCGCGCAAGGCGCGGCGCAAACGCCGTTCGAGATTCAGGCGCGCGCCGGCGCTCGCATTCATCTCCGGCTGATAGAACTGGAACGTATTGCGCCCCATGTCCTTCGCGCGATACATCGCGAGGTCGGCCTTTTTCATCAGCGTTTCCGCGTCTTCGCCGTCCTGCGGAAAGAGGCTCGCGCCCATGCTGCAACCCACGTACAACTCGGTGCCGTCGAGCCACACCGGCTCGGAAATCGACGCGCGCACCCGCTCCATCCACGCGATCAGAGACTGCTCGTCGACGGTGTCGGTCATCACGATCACGAACTCGTCGCCGCCATGCCGTGCGACCGTGTCGCTCGTGCGCGTGCAACGCGCGAGCCGCTCCGCCACCACGCTCAACAGGCGGTCGCCGACGCTATGGCCGAGGCTGTCGTTGACGTTCTTGAAGCCGTCCAGATCGATGAACACGACCGCGACACCCTTGTGATGCCGATGCGCGACGATCAACGCATGCTGCAGGCGATCGCGCAGCAGGTTGCGATTCGGCAGCCGCGTCAGACTGTCGTAGTTGGCCTGGTATTCGAGCTGTTCCTGATAGCGGATCAGATCGGTCACGTCGTTGATCACGCCGATGTGATGCGTGATCACGCCTTCCGCGTTCGGTACGGGCGCAATAAACAGCTGATTCCAGAATAGCGCGCCGTCCTTGCGATAGTTGCGCACCACGGCGCTCACCTCGCGGTTCGCGGCAAGCGCCTGGCGGATCAAGGCCACGCCCTCCTGGTCGCGATCGTCGCGCTGCAGCACGCGGCAATCGTGGCCGATCACTTCGGCGGGATCGTAACCGGTGATGCGCATGAACGCGGGGTTCACGTATTCGATCAGATTGCCCGACGGCGACGGCGCGGTAATCAGAATCGCGTTGACGCTGGCATCGAGCGCGCGGCTTTGCAAACGCAAGGCCAGATCGGCGCGCTTGCGTTCGGTAATGTCCGTGTAAGAGCCGAGCACGCCGATCACTCGCCCGTCGCCGTCGGTGAACGGCAGCTTGCTAGTGACCGTGGTGCGATGCACGCCGTCGATCACCAGGTCGACCTCGAAATTCATTTTCGGCACGCCGGTGGTCACCACCTCCTTATCGTGCTCGCTCAGCAGACTGGCAAAGGCGCGCCATGGCATGTCGTTGTCGCTCTTGCCGACCACCTGCTCGGGGTAAGAGAGCCCCGCGTCGCGCGCGAACGCCATGTTGCAGCCGAGATAGCGCGACTCCTGATCCTTCCAGAAAATCCGCTGCGGAATGTTGTCGATCACCGTTTCGAGCATCTGGTTCGAACGCTGCGCCTCGGCTTCGGCATTGATCTGGTCGGTGACGTCGTCGGCCAGCACGAAGAAAGCGGCACGGCCCACGAAGTTGAGCGCGTGATACGAAATGTCGGCGCTGATCATCGACCCGTCCTTGCGCCGGTGATGCCAGACACCCGCCATCGTGCGGCCGTGATGCAGGACGTCGCTGCGCTGCAGGTGCGATTCGAGGCGCGAGATTTCGGCCTGCGGCCGGATCGCGCGAATCGTCATACCGAGAAATTCGCTTTCCGTGTAGCCGTATTGCTGGATCGCGGCCGCGTTGACGGCGAGAAAGCGCAGCGTCTCGCGATCGAAAATGTACATCGGCACAGGATGATCATCGAACAGGCCGCGAAAACGTTCGTCGTTGCGGCTAAGCGCGCGGACGGTGCGCAGTTTTTCGCGAGCGCGGCTTTCGCGCGCGCCGAACGTGAAGATCAGGAGCGCGCTGCCGGCCAGCATCGTCACGATCAGCAGGAACATGGCGCGCTGGGTTTCGTTCGCGGACGCCGCGAGCGACGCCTGCAACAGGTCGTTTTCCTGCTTGCGCAGCGCGGACAGGCTGGATTCCACACGGCCGAGCCCCAGCCCGAGATGCGTATAGGTCGACGCCGCCCACGCGCGCGACTCGTTTGGCGTAGCGTGGGCGCTCTTCAACAGCGCATCGTCGATATCGTGCTGCAGCGCGTGGCTGTCCGTGCTGAGTTTGGCAAGCGTATCGAGCAGGGCCGGTTCACCGGCGAGTTCTTTGCGCAGCTCGCGCTCCACGTTGGCCAGCGAACTCGCCATGGCGGCAGCCTCGGTGACAGGCGCAGCCTCACCCGAGGCTTCGAAACGGCCGAGCGCCGCCAGCCCGCTGTCCAGCGCGGTATGGTAGGCGTCGAGATTCTGGCGCACGTTCGTCGAACGCAGCATGCGCGCGTCGGCGTCGCGCTGGCCGCAAATCTGCGTATAGGCGACGAACGCGTTCGCGCCGACCGCCGCGGCGACGACCGCCAGATTGATCAGCAGCCGTTTCGATAAAAAAGGAGTCATGGGTTCCGAACGTCAATCGTTCTGAGGGCGGGAGCGCGGGGCCGCTTTCGCTGTGTCGGATCACAGCGAGTCGAATCTTTTTACGCGCCAACCCATGGATAACGGCAGGGCTCGGAACAGATTGAGGGGTGGAGGCGAAATAATTTGCCTGGCCGGCAGCAGCTAGCCGGCCGCGCCTAACCGGCCGTACCTAGCCGGCCGCACCTAACCGGCCGTACCTAGCCGGCCGCGCCAAATTCCTTCATCGCGGGAACGAAGTCGTGGTTGCTTTCCGGCTTACGCGACAATTTAGCCAGTACATAGCGCTTGAACGGCTCGAGTTCGGCCCACTGAGCAACGCCCGGCACGGCCATACCGGCAAGTCCTGCCTGATGCGCGACACCCTCGGGTACGGCATCGGTACGGCGCCAGACAGGCGCTGCCTCGGGTGTGAACCACTCCGGCTCGACATTCGCGTGCGTGCGCAGCATTTCGAACAGCGCATGGTCGAAATTCGGCTCGATTTCCGTGTCTTCCTCGACCGGAAACCGTGCCAGCAGCTTGCGGTCTTCGAGCGGCAACAACTGCCACTGCTCAAGCGTGATGCGCAACCCGAAGCGATCGAGATTGAAACGCACCGACATCGGAATGAAGGTGAAATTCTCCGAAGACGCAACTTCGAAGTTGAACAGAAGCGGTGCTTCGTTGAGTGCCATGACAGTATTCCCCTTTGGTGGCGGGCAACACGCAAGCCCAGCTTGAGGTATTTTAGAACCTTATTCGCGCGATAGCGGTGTGGTCTGGCGCCGCTTCGCGCCGCCGGGCAAGGCTGCACGCGGCTCAAACGCGCGCGGCATGAAAGGAGTGAAATCGCTTGAACGAACTGGAAACAGCCGGACAGCCCGGCGCCGTGGAGCGCGAGGTGCACCGGCATCGCGGCGCGGCGGTCGAAACCGTCACCGATCACGTCGGTCAGGAGTGGCCGGTGGCGCTCGTCTTCAACGGCATCTCGCATGCGGTGATGATGTGCACGCCACGCGATCTGGAAGCGTTCGCGGTCGGTTTTGCGATTTCGGAAGGGATCGTGGAACGCGGCAGCGACATTCAGGATATCGAGGTCGAACTGCACGACGACGACGAATTGCCGCACGCCGAAGTGCAATTGAAGGTCGTGCAACAGGCTTTCGTCGCGCTGAAGGAAAAGCGCCGCGCGCTCGCCGGGCGCACCGGCTGCGGCGTATGCGGCATCGAAAGCATCGATCTGCTGGATCTGAAACCGGAACGCGTGCCTGACACAGGCTTTCTGCAACGGCTTGCGCCGGATGCGATCGCTCGTGCCGCGCGCGAATTGCCCGAACACCAGGCGCTGACGCGTCTGACCGGCGGCCTGCACGCCGCCGCATGGTGCGACGCGGCAGGCGCGATCCGCTACGCGTTCGAAGACGTCGGCCGTCACAACGCGCTCGACAAGCTGATCGGCCAGTTGGTGCTCGATCGCGCGGACACCCGTGAAGGTTTTGTGTTTCTGTCGAGCCGTGCCAGCTACGAGCTGGTGCGCAAGGCAGCGCGTGTCGACGTGCCGATGGTCGCGACGATTTCGGCTCCGTCGTCGCTGGCGATTGCGATTGCCCGCAAAGCGGGCGTGCGGCTTGTCAGCTTCTGCCGGGAAACCAGCTACGTCGATTACGACACCTTGCAGCCGGCGCAACCCTGAGCGTTCCAGACGCCTGAATTATTTTCAGGTGTCTGAACCCACCCGCACCGCAACTGGCTCAATCGAACTGCCGGAAGTTCGGCTTGCGCTTCTCGAAGAACGCCTTGAACGCCTCACGCGCTTCCGGCGCGAGCAGCATCTTGCCGAAGTGCACCGCCTCCTCGGCCATCTGCGTTTGCAGCTCCTGCTGGCTCGCGCGCTTCATCAGACTCTTCGTCACCCGCAGCGACGAAGCCGGCAGCGCCGCCAGCTTCGCCGCTTGCGCGGCGGCGAACGCATCGACCTCAGCCACCGGCAACACGCGATTCACGAAGCCCATGCGCTGCGCTTCCGCGGCGTCGAATGCTTCGCCGAGCAGCAGTTTTTCCGCCGCGGCCTGATAACCGGCCACGCGTTGCAACAGCAAACTCGACGCCGCTTCCGGACACAGCCCGAGCTGCGTGAACGGCAGCGAAAAGCTCGCCGTATTCGCCGCATACACCAGATCGCAGTGCAGCAGCAGCGTCGTGCCGATGCCGACTGCCGGCCCCGCTACCGACACCACCACCGGCTTTTCCGCCGAACTGATGGCGCGCAGGAACTGGAACACCGGCGAATTTTCGCTACCGGGGGGCGTCTTCATGAAGTCTTCGAGATCGTTGCCGGCGCTGAAGATGCCGACGCTGCCACGAATCAGAATCGCCCGGACCGATGCATCGCCCTGCGCTTCGACCAGTGCGTCGGCCATCGTCTGATACATCGCGGCCGTGATCGCGTTTTTCTTGTCGGGGCGGTTGAAGGCAATCGTCAGCACGCCGTCGGCGCGCTCGACCAGAATATCCATTGTCATCTCCTCGTATTCCTCTTTGCTGCTGAATGGAAAAAACGGTTCGCAAGCCGGTTGGCCTGCGAACCGTTTCCGCGGTCCTTAGGGGGGCGCTGCAAGGATCACTGTCAGGACCTGGGCAAACACGCTTACAGACGTTCGATGATGCCCGCCGCACCCATGCCGGTGCCCACGCACATCGTCACCATGCCGTACTTGAAGTTGCGGCGGCGCAGGCCGTGCACAACCGTCGACGCACGGATTGCGCCCGTCGCGCCCAGCGGGTGGCCGAGTGCGATCGCGCCGCCAAGCGGGTTGATCTTCGACGGATCGAGGCCGAGGTCCTGAATCACCGCCAGCGATTGCGCGGCGAACGCCTCGTTCAGCTCGATCCAGTCCATGTCCTCGATCTTCAGACCGGCGGCCTTCAACGCGGCCGGAATCGCTTCCTTCGGGCCGATACCCATGATTTCCGGCGGCACGCCGCGCACGGCGAAGCTGACGAAACGGGCGAGCGGCGTCAGGTTGAATTCCTTCAGCATCTTTTCCGACACGACGATCAACGCGCCCGCGCCGTCCGATGTCTGCGAGCTGTTGCCCGCCGTCACCGAACCCTTGTTCGCGAACACCGCGCGCAGTTTCGCCAGACCTTCCAGCGACGTTTCCGCACGCGGGCCTTCGTCGAGCGCGACTTCACGCGTCTTGATACGCACTTCGCCGGTAGCGAGGTCGGGGAAACGCTCGGTAATCGTGTACGCCGCGATTTCGTCGTTGAACTCGCCGGCCTGCTGCGCGGCGATGGCACGGCGATGCGACTCGACCGAGAACGCGTCTTGTGCTTCGCGGCTGATCTTCCAGCGCTCGGCGACCTTCTCCGCCGTCAGACCCATGCCGTAGGCGATGCCGATGTCTTCGTTACGGTCGAAGATATGCGGCGACATCGACGGCTTGTTGCCCATCATCGGCACCATGCTCATCGATTCGCAGCCGCCCGCGATCATCGCGTCCGATTCGCCGACGCGAATCCGGTCAGCCGCCATGGCGAGCGCGGTCAGGCCCGAAGCACAGAAACGGTTCACCGTGACGCCGCCCACCGTGTTCGGCAGGCCGGCCAGCAGTGCGCCCATGCGCGCGACGTTCAGCCCTTGTTCCGCTTCCGGAATCGCGCAGCCGATGATCGCGTCTTCGATCACCTTGGTGTCGAGGCCGGGCACTTGCGCCACGGCCGACTTGATCGCGTGCACCAGCAGTTCGTCCGGGCGCGTGTTCTTGAACATCCCGCGCGGCGCCTTGCCGATCGGCGTGCGGCTCGCGGCGACGATGTATGCGTCTTGCAATTGCTTTGTCATTTAAAGCTCCGTTTTCGTTCGTCGCTTAGTTGCGCACCGGCTTGCCGGTTTGCAGCATGCCCATGATCCGTTCCTGCGTCTTTTGCGTACCGAGCAGATCGACGAACGCCTGACGCTCGAGTTTGAGCAGCCATTCTTCGTCGACGAGACTGCCGGCTTCCACGTCACCGCCACACACCGCTTCCGCGATGCGGCTCGCGATCAGGAAATCGTGCTCGCTGATGAAACGGCCGTCGCGCATGTTGACGAGCGATGCCTTGATGGTCGCAATCGCCGAGCGGCCCGCCACCGGCACTTGCGTGACACGCAGCGGCGGACGGTAACCCGCGGCGGACAGCGCGCGCGCTTCTTTCTTCGCAATGTCGAGCAGTTCGAACACGTTGAAGACGATCGTGTCGGACGGTTTCAGGTAGCCCATGGCTCGGGCGTCGAGTGCCGAGGCCGAGACCTTCGCCATCGCCGCGTTTTCGAATGACTTCTGCACGAACTTGAGCAGGTCGTTGGTCGCGCCGGCTGCAGTCGCGGCTTCCGCCGCGCGCAGCGCCGCTTCCTTCAGACCGCCGCCCGCGGGCACGAGACCCACGCCGACTTCCACCAGGCCGATATAGCTCTCGATGTGTGCGACACGCTTCGCGCTATGCAGCGCCAGCTCGCAGCCGCCGCCGAGCGCAATGCCCGACACCGCCGAGATGACCGGCACGCTCGCGTACTTCACGCGCAGCATGCCTTGCTGGAATTTCTTCACGAACGGCTCAATGCCCTTTGCGCCGCCCATCATGAACGCAGGCATGGCTTCTTCGAGGTTCGCACCTGCGGAGAACGGGCCGCCCGGCGTGCCGAGTTTCAGCGACGTCGGCTGCCACACGACCAGACCCTTGTAGTCCTTCTCGGCCAGTTCGATCGCCTGCGTCAGACCGTCGATCACCGACGGTCCGATCGTGTTCATCTTGCTCTTGAACGAGACGATCAGGACGTCGTTCTCGCCTGCACGATCGTCGACCCATGCGCGCACGGCGTCGGTTTCGAACAGCGTCTTGCCGTAGGTCTTCGGATCAGCCGACGTTTCGCCGACCAGCGGTGCACGGAACACCTGCTTGTCGTAGACCGACAGCGAGGAACGCGGCACAAACGTCTTCGAAGCCGGCGACCACGAACCTTCGTTCGTATGCACGCCGCCCTTCTCGGCAACCGGGCCTTCCAGCACCCACGACGGCAGCGGCACGTTCGAGAGCGCCTTGCCCGCCGCGATGTCTTCCTGCACCCATTCGGCGACCTGCTTCCAGCCGGCCGTCTGCCAGCCTTCGAACGGGCCTTCGTTCCAGCCGAAGCCCCAGCGAATCGCCAGATCGACGTCGCGCGCGTTGTCGGCGATCGATTCCAGATGCACGCCGATGTAGTGATACACGTCGCGGAAAATCGACCACAGGAATTGCGCTTGCGGATGCTCCGATTCGCGCAAGAGCTTCAGACGCTCTGCCGGCGGGCGCTTCAGAATGCGGCCAACCAGTTCGTCGGCTTTCGCGCCGCCGTCGACGTATGTGCCCGTTTTCGGGTCGAGCACCTTGATGGCCTTGCCTTCTTTCTTGTAGAAGCCGCCGCCGGTCTTCTGACCGAGCGCGCCCTTCTTCACGAGTTCAGCCAGCACGGGCGGCGTTTCGTAAACCGGAAAGAACGGGTCGTCCTTCAACGTGTCCTGCATCGTCTTGATGACGTGCGCCATCGTGTCGAGACCGACCACGTCAGCCGTGCGGAACGTTGCCGACTTCGCGCGACCCAGACGCGAGCCCGTCAGATCGTCCACTTCGTCGAAACGCAGGCCGAACTTCGCAGCTTCGGTGATAACTGCCAGGATCGAGAAAATACCGACGCGGTTGGCGATGAAGTTCGGCGTGTCTTTCGCGCGCACGACGCCCTTGCCGACCACGCTCGTCAGGAACGATTCGAGTTGGTCGAGGATTTCCGGACGCGTCGTGGCAGTCGGAATCAGTTCGACCAGGTGCATGTAGCGCGGCGGATTGAAGAAGTGCACGCCGCAGAAGCGCGCCTTCAGCTCATCCGAGAAACCGTTCGACAGTTCGGTGATCGACAGACCCGACGTGTTGGTCGCGAAGATCGCATTCGGTGCGATGTGCGGCGACACCTTCTTGTACAGGTCGTGCTTCCAGTCCATGCGTTCGGCGATCGCTTCGATCACGAGGTCGCACTCGGCGAGCTTTTCGATGTCGTCGTCGTAATTCGCCGGCTGGATGTATTGCGCGTCGTCCTTCACGCCGAACGGCGCGGGCGACAGCTTCTTCAGATTCTCGATCGCCTTCAGGGCAATCGCGTTCTTCGGGCCTTCTTTTGCAGGAAGGTCGAACAGCAGCACGGGCACCTTGGCGTTGATCAGGTGCGCGGCGATCTGCGCGCCCATCACGCCGGCGCCGAGCACGGCTACCTTGCGAATGATCAGATTGCTCACGTCGTTCCTCCGGGGAGTTATGCGGTGTCGCGAATGTGTCTCTTACGTTCGCGATGTGTGGCTTGTGGCGGTGGAAGACGCCACGCCTCTTGAGGGCGTGGCGCTTGCCGTAAGGTAGGTGCCTTAGAACAGCGACTCTTCGACGTCCATCATCGACTTCGAACCGGCGCGTGCCTGACGGATCGTCATCGCCGTTTCCGGCAGCAGCTTCGCGAAATAGAAGCGTGCGGTAGCCAGCTTCGCCTTGTAGAACGGATCGCCCGATGCTTCGTTGTCCAGCGCGATACGCGCCATGCGCGCCCAGAAGTACGAGAACACCAGGTGGCCGACGGTGCGCAGATACGGCACGGCAGCGGCGCCAACCTCGTCCGGGTTCTGCATGGCTTTCATGCCGATTTCCATCGTCAGCTTCTGCACCTTTTCGCCGATGTCGGCGAGCGGGTTGATGAACTCCTGCATTTCCGGCTTCACGCCTTCAGCTTCGACGAAATCCGACACCAGCTTGCCGAACTTCTTCATCTTCGCACCCATGTCGCCGAGAATCTTGCGGCCGAGCAGGTCGAGCGCCTGAATCGCGTTGGTGCCTTCGTAGATCATGTTGATACGCGCATCGCGCACGTATTGCTCCATGCCCCACTCGGCGATAAAGCCGTGGCCGCCGTAAATCTGCATGGCGTGATTGGTGCTCTCGAACGCGTTGTCCGAGAGGAACGCCTTCAGGATCGGCGTGAGCAGCGCGACCAGATCCGCCGCGTCTTTACGCACCGATTCGTCGGCGTGCGACAGTTCCTTGTCGATGTGCAGCGCGGACCAGTACGAGAACGCGCGCGCGCCTTCAGCGTAGGCCTTCTGCGTGAGCAGCATGCGACGCACGTCCGGGTGGACGATGATCGGATCAGCGGCTTTTTCCGGCGCTTTCGGGCCCGTCAGCGAGCGCATTTGCAGACGCTCTTTCGCGTACGTGAGCGAGTTCTGATAGCCGATTTCGGTCAGACCCAGGCTTTGCATGCCGACGCCCAGACGCGCGGCGTTCATCATCACGAACATCGCGTTCAAGCCCTTGTTCGGCTCACCGACCAGCCAGCCCTTCGCGTTGTCCAGATTGATCACAGCGGTTGCGTTGCCGTGAATGCCCATCTTGTGTTCGATGGAACCGCACTTCACGCCGTTGCGCTCGCCCGGTTCGCCCGCTTCGTTCGGGATGAACTTCGGCACGATGAAAAGCGAGATGCCCTTGGTGCCGTTCGGTGCGCCCGGCAGACGCGCCAGCACCAGGTGAACGATGTTCTCCGAGAGATCGTGTTCGCCGCTGGAGATGAAAATCTTCGTGCCGCTGATCGCGTACGAACCGTCGCTGTTCGGTTCTGCCTTGGTGCGCAGAATGCCGAGGTCGGTGCCGCAATGCGGCTCGGTCAGACACATCGTGCCGGTCCAGACGCCCGCGACCAGCTTCGGCAGATAGCGTTGCTGCAATTCCGGCGTGCCATGCGCGTGCAGACATTCGTACGCGCCGTGCGACAGGCCCGGGTACATCGTCCACGCCTGATTTGCCGAGTTCAGCATTTCGTACAGCGCGTTGTTGACGAATGCGGGCAGGCCCTGGCCACCGTACTCCGGATCGCAGCCGAGTGCCGGCCAGCCGGCTTCCACATATTGCTTGTAGGCTTCCTTGAAGCCCTTCGGCGTGGTCACGACGCCGTCGCCGACGTACGTGCAGCCTTCCTGGTCGCCGCTGTGATTGAGCGGGAACAGTACTTCGGAACAGAACTTGCCGGCCTCTTCGAGCACGGCGTTGATCGTGTCCGCATCGAGATCCGCGTGCTTCGGCATCTGCTTGATCTCGCCTTCGACGTTAAGCAGCTCGTGCAAAACGAATTGCATGTCGCGCAGCGGCGCGGCGTACTGTCCCATGACTCTCTCCAAAGTTTGACAAGGAGCCAGGCTATTAGCTCATCCGACGAGACGGACTTTCAGCGCCGCTTAATCTGTTTGATTTCGGCGGTCTTGCTAACGGCTTTCGCTCTGATACGAAACAATCAATTTTTCCAGCGCGGCCCACGTGAGACGCACAGCATCCGGCAAGTGCAGGAAGCGTGCGTCGTGATGCAGGCCGAGCGTGAAGCTGTACAGTTCGAACAGCATCAGTTGCGGATCGGTATCGGCGCGCAGATGCCCTTCTTCCATCGCCTGCGAAATTGCACGAGTAAGCGCCGCACGCCAGATCGTCACGCTCGACACCAGTTGCTCGCGCACCGGGTTGTCCCCGCGGTCGTCGTACTCGACCGCGCCGCTGATGTAGATGCACCCAGTGGTGACTTCCTGAATGCGCTTCTCAATCCAGCGGGAGATCATCGCGCGCAAGCGCGGCAATCCACGAGGCTCACGCAGGCTCGGGAAAAACACCTCGTCTTCGAAACGACGGTGATATTCGCGCACGACTTCAACCTGCAAATCCTCGCGTGACCCGAAATGCGCGAACACACCGCTTTTGCTCATCTGCATGCGCTCGGCCAGCAGCCCAATCGTCAGACCTTCCAGTCCGTCGCGGCTTGCCAGATCAAGTGCTGCTTCGAGAATCGCGACTCGTGTTTGTTCGCCTTTTCGCATAGCTTTTTACCGTTCTAATGTGACCGAAAGAAAATCGAACGGCCGTACTATTATTGTGTGCGACCGTCCGCGAAACAAGGACTTTATTAGAAACCGGTTTCTAACCTGGCTTCAATTCTGCGGCATCCGTCAATCAGACGAAGGAGATTTTTTAGAGGCGTTTGCCTTCTCTTATTTCCATTCATTGACACCGCGCCCTTGCGCTTATGTGAGAGAGGTGGGCGTGCTAGTCATAGCCCCCCACCGTCAACAGCTTCATCGCCGCCCGGTAAGCCGTGTAGGCCAGCCAGTTGAGCAGCCGCTCGCTGGCCGGACGGGCCTCGTAGCGCGCCTCGTCGATCCGGCGCGACTCCTTGAACGCGGCGAGGATCGCAACGCGCAGCGCGTCGATCGAGGGATCGTTGACCAGCACCACGTTGGCTTCGTTGTTGAGCATCAGGCTCAACGCGTCGAGGTTCGAGGAGCCGACTGTGCCCCAGTTCGAATCCACCACCGCGACCTTGCCGTGCAGCATGGTTTTCTCGTACTCGGCGATCTGCACGCCGGCCTTGAGCAGCGCGCGATACAGGAACGGCACGGCGTAATCGAGCGCCTTGAACTCCTTGCGCCCGATAATGAGCTTGACGTCCACGCCGCGCCGCGCCGCGAATACCAGCGCACGCCGCAGCTTGCGGCCCGGCATGAAGTACGGGTTAGCCAGTAGCACTTCGCTGCGCGCCTGGCCAATCGCGGTCAGATACGCCTTTTCGATGGCACGGCGGTTGATCAGGTTGTCGCGCGCAACGAAGGCCACACAGGGTTGCCCGCCAGCCCAGAGCGCCTCGTTGCGATTGCGGCGCCGGCGGCGCAGCGTGCCGAGCGACGCCATGGTCTTCGGCGCGAGATCGGCGTCGAGAGACTCCGGCGGCCGATGTCCAAGGCGAATCCGCCGCCATTGCACCTCGAACGCCTGGCGGATATCGGCGACTACGGGGCCCTGCAATTCCACCGCGAAATCCCAGCGCCGGTAAGGCAGCGTCTCACCGTTGTTCTCGTAATCGTCGACGATATTGATGCCGCCGCAATAGCCGAACTGATCGTCCACCGCCGCGATCTTGCGGTGCGTGCGCGAGAAGCCGAAGCGGCCGAACAGATGCGGGTTGTAGATGCGATGGTCGATGCCGGCGAGCGGCCATTCGTTGAACATCGGCAAGCGCGCGGTGCCGATTCCGTCCGTGATCACGCGCACCGTCACGCCGCGCGAAGCTGCCCGCAGCAAAGCCGCACTAACGGCCTCACCCGCGCTGTCGTTGCAGAAGATATAGGTTTCGAGAACCACGTCGCTCTGCGCCGCATCGATACGTTCGATCAGCGCGGCGAAGAACTCCTCGCCGGAGCGCAGCAGCTTGACGTTGTTGCCGCTGGTAAATCGGTAGCGTTGCCAATAGCGGCGGCCGAGCAGCGATTGCCGGAGTCGCGCGAAACGGCGCGCGCCGCCGACGCTCACCGGGCACGCTCCTCGGGCTGATCCTTGCGACGCCCGGCAAGCCGCTTCGGCAATTGCAGGATCGCGTCGGCATTCGATGACGAAAAGCAGCGCGACGCCGCCTCTTCATACGGCAACCACAGAAACGCGGTGTGCTCGCGAGGCGCGAGCGCCACTTCGACCTGCTCGGGCACTTCCAGGCTGAACCAGTGCTCGGTGTTGTGAATCACGCCCTCGGCATAGCGATGCCGGAACTGAGGATAGATCTCATACTCGATCGAGTACTGCCAGTCGAACAGCGCGCTCTCCGGCACCAGCTTGCTGCCGACCACGATGCCGGTTTCCTCAGCCACTTCGCGAACCGCCGTCTCGACGAAAGGTTCGTCGACCTGGTCTTTCGAACCGGTCACCGATTGCCAGAAATCCGCGTGATCGGCGCGCCGGATCAACAGCACGTCGAGTGCTGGCGTATGAATGACGACGAGTACGGATTGCGGGATCTTCGGCGGTTTCGGCATGGCGTAAAAACTGGGCGCAACGCTTGCGCGGTACATGTCGGTAAGTGGTCCGATGAGTGGTTCGACGCGCGGTCCGGTAGGCGCTCGAGACCGGTTGCATCGACTGTAACGCAAAAAACGAAAAAGGCGCATCGCGCGCCTTTTCGTTTGCTTTCTACTGTCGTTTTCAGACAGCTTCGGTCTGATCCAGCTTAGACCTTCGGTTCCGGCTGACGCAGACGGATGTGCAGTTCGCGCAGCTGGCGCTCGTCCACTTCGCTTGGCGCCTGCGTGAGCAGACACTGCGCGCGTTGCGTCTTCGGGAACGCGATCACGTCGCGAATCGAATCGGCACCTGCCATCATCGTGATGATGCGGTCCAGACCGAATGCGATACCGCCGTGCGGCGGCGCGCCATATTGCAGCGCGTCGAGCAGGAAGCCGAACTTGGCCTGCGCTTCTTCCGCACCGATCTTCAGCGCACGGAACACTTTGCTCTGCACTTCTTCACGGTGGATACGCACCGAACCGCCACCGATTTCCCAGCCGTTCAGGACCATGTCGTAGGCCTTGGCGAGGCAGCGCGCCGGATCCGTTTCCAGATACTCGAGGTGCTCGTCTTTCGGGCTCGTGAACGGGTGATGCGCAGCGACGTAGCGGTTGTCTTCCTCATCGTACTCGAACATCGGGAAGTCGATCACCCACAGCGGCTTCCAGCCCGATTCCACCAGACCGTTGGCCTTGCCGAACTCCGAATGGCCGATCTTCAGACGCAGCGCGCCCAGGCTGTCGTTCACCACCTTCGCGCGATCCGCCGCAAAGAAAATGATGTCGCCGTCTTGCGCGCCGGTACGCTCGATGATCGCCTTGACTGCTTCGTCGTGCAGGTTCTTGACGATCGGGCTTTGCAGACCGTCACGGCCCTTCGCCACTTCGTTGACCTTGATCCATGCCAGGCCCTTCGCGCCGTAGATGCGCACGAATTCCGTGTAGCTGTCGATATCGCCACGCGAAAGCTCGCCGCCCTTCGGCACGCGGATCGCCGCGACGCGGCCGTCTTTCGTGTTGGCCGGCGTGCTGAATACCTTGAAGTCGACGTCTTTAACCGCATCCGTCAGGTCGGTGAATTCGAGCTTGACGCGCAGGTCCGGCTTGTCCGAACCGAAGCGGCGCATGGCTTCCGAGTACTCCATGACCGGGAATTTCTCGGCCAGTTCGACGCCGATCGTTTCCTTGAACACGTGACGGATCATGGCTTCGAACAGATCGCGGATTTCCTGTTCCGACAGGAACGAGGTTTCGCAGTCGATCTGCGTGAATTCCGGCTGACGGTCGGCGCGCAGGTCTTCGTCGCGGAAGCACTTGACGATCTGGTAGTAGCGATCGAAGTTAGCGACCATCAGCAACTGCTTGAACAGTTGCGGCGATTGCGGCAACGCGAAGAACTGGCCCGGGTTGGTACGCGACGGCACGAGGTAATCGCGCGCGCCTTCCGGCGTGCTCTTGGTGAGCATCGGCGTTTCGATGTCGATGAAGCCCAGCGAGTCGAGGTACTTGCGCACTTCGATCGCGACGCGGTACCGCAGACGCAGGTTGTGCTGCATCTGCGGGCGGCGCAGGTCGAGCACGCGATGCGTGAGGCGCGTGGTTTCCGACAGGTTGTCGTCGTCGAGCTGGAACGGCGGCGTGATCGACGGGTTCAGCACGATAAGTTCGTGGCACAGCACCTCGATCTTGCCGCTCTTGAGCGACGCGTTCGTCGTGCCTTCCGGGCGAGCGCGCACCACGCCCTTGATCTGCAGGCAGAACTCGTTGCGCACGCCTTCGGCAGTCTTGAACATCTCCGCGCGATCCGGATCGCAGACGACCTGAACGAGGCCTTCGCGATCGCGCAGGTCGATGAAGATGACGCCGCCATGGTCGCGGCGGCGGCTTACCCAGCCGCACAGCGAGACAGATTGACCCAGCAGTTCTTCGGTCACCAGACCACAGTATTCAGATCTCATCGACATGATGTTTGTCTTTCGTTTTGCATTAGTTGAACAGGCGCGCAGCAATCAAACATGGCTTGAAACGCTGCGCACCGGCATTACAGCGGAGGCTCGACTGTCGTGCGGCGCACCGGCGCCGGCGGCGCGGACGGCGCCACGACGCCCATCGAGACGATGTACTTGAGCGCGGCGTCGACCGTCATGTCCAGTTCGATCACTTCGCTCCTCGGCACCATCAGGAAGAAGCCGGACGTTGGGTTCGGCGTAGTCGGCACATACACGCTGACGTGATCTTCTTTCAGGTGGTTGACCACGTCGCCGCCCGGAATGCCGGTCAGAAACGCAATCGTATAGGAACCGCGGCGCGGGTACTCGATCAGGAGCGCCTTGCGAAACGCATTGCCGCTGCTCGACAACAAGGTGTCCGACACCTGCTTCACGCTGGTGTAGATCGGGCCGACCACCGGAATGTGAGCGACCACGACTTCCCACCACTTCACGAGCTTCTGGCCGATGAAGTTTTGCGTCAACAGCCCGACGACAAAGATAAACGCCAGCGTCAGCACCGCGCCGAGGCCCGGCAAACGGAAACCGAACAGGCGCTCCGGCTGCCAGGCGCTCGGCAGCAGCAACAGCGTCTGGTCCATCGTGCCGATGATCAGGCCGAGCACCCACAGTGTGATAGCCAGAGGCACCAGCACCAGCAGGCCAGTCAGAAACACCGATTTGAGCGTCGTTTTTTTCGTCGTCATGTGTACCGCCAGAAAGCCGCGCAAGCCGATATTCGGCGCGCGGCGTGTATGCCGCCCCTGAGGACGGCAGTCCCACTAGGCGCTGCTGGAACCGCTCGAACTCGCCGATGAGGCGGGTGCGGCAGCGGGCGCAGCAGGCGTTGCGGCTGCGCCCGATGAAGCGGCGGCGGCCGTGCCGTTGGCCGAAGCCGTGTCGGATTTCGCTGCGCCGTCATTGCCGGCTGCGGCGTTTTCGCCCGAATTCGCATTCGAGCTGCCATTCGCGTCCGGCTTGGCGGGCGCGCTCGTGCCGCCATTACCGCCGCGGAAATCGGTTACATACCAGCCGGAGCCCTTCAACTGGAAACCGGCTGCAGTCACCTGCTTACGGAAGGTGTCTTTTCCGCACTCGGGGCACTGCGTCAACTGGGGGTCGCTCATCTTCTGAAGCACGTCCTTCCCGAAGCCGCATGACTCGCAACGATAAGCGTAGATCGGCATGAACTTTCCCTACTGAAATCTTGTAAACGCTTGCAAAGCTTTGAATTATAGCCGTATATGGCTAGACGCCCGTGAATTTCGGGGCGAAACGCCGGACGCAGCCGCCGCCCACCTATATGGGGGCAGCCGCTATCGAATCAAGTGCGCCTCGAGCACGCGCCAAGCGCGGCGAAGGCGCACTCAACCACGACGGCGCCATGTCATCCAGCGTTCGCGGCCGGCAAAAACAGCAATTGAGTCGTTCACGGCTTCATCTTCGATCAGATCGAAGTGCGGCATGAGCAACGCGTCGAGTTCAGCGCGCTCGATGCCGAACGGCGGACCTTTCGGCGTCGCGCCGATAAAATAGAAACCTGCCAGCAACGCGCCCGCAGGCAACAACTCGGCCATCCGTTGCGCATAATCTGCACGGCGCGCCACCGGCAGCGCGCAGAGGAACGCACGCTCGTAGATCCATGCCGGCGTGAATGACGGTTCATAGGTAAAAAAATCAGCCTGCTCGACCAGTTGCGCATGCTGCGCACCCAATTGCCCGCGCGCCGCCACGACGGCGGCTGAAGAGAAATCGATCGCCCGCACCGGGTTGCCCTGCGTGGCCAGCCAGAGCGCCTCATGAGCACTGCCGCAGCCGGGAATCAACACGGCGGCGCCGCTGTGCCGGCTCGCGAAAGACTGGAACGCCGACGGCACGCCCGCCTGATCCCACGGCGTGTAGTGGCGCTCGAAGCGCTCGTTCCAGAACTCCGGCGAATTGGGGTCGCGGCTTGTAAAGTCGGGCGGGGAAGGTTGGGTCGGGTCGCTCATGGGATACCTAATGTGGGTCAGGATTACGCGCCGTAGGCGAACGCCAGAAACGCCCGCGCCGCCACCGCGCCGACACCGACCGCCACGCCGAACAGCAGCAGCCCTTGCAGCAACCGGTTGGTGCGTTTCTGTTCTAACAGAATCTGGCGAATCATCTCGTCGTTCGCGCCGCGCGTGTTGTCGTGGCGCTCAGCCAACACGTGGTGAATCAGGCGCGGCAACTGCGGCAACGTCTTGCTCCACTGCGGCGCCTCGATCTTCAGCCGCTCGTACCAGCCGCGCAGGCCGATCTGTTCATTCATCCAGCGTTCGAGATAGGGCTTGGCCGTCTTCCACAAATCCAGTTCAGGATCGAGCGAGCGCCCGAGCCCTTCTACGTTCAGCATGGTTTTCTGCAGCAACACCAGTTGCGGCTGGATTTCCACGTTGAAACGGCGCGAGGTCGAGAACAGGCGCATCAACACCTGGCCGAGCGAAATATCCTTCAACGCGCGGTCGAAATAGGGCTCGCACACTGCGCGGATCGCGCTTTCCAGTTCTTCGACCCGGGTGGTGGGCGGCACCCAGCCGGACTCCAGATGCAGCGTGGCGACGCGGTGGTAGTCACGCTTGAAGAACGCGAGGAAATTCTGCGCGAGGTAATTTTTATCGAAGTCCGACAGCGCACCGATAATGCCGAAGTCGAGCGCGATATAGCGGCCGAAATGCGCCGGATCGAGGCTTACCTGAATGTTGCCCGGGTGCATGTCGGCGTGGAAAAAACCATCGCGGAACACCTGCGTGAAGAAGATCTCCACGCCTTCGCGCGCCAGCTTCGGAATATCCACGCCCGCCGCGCGCAGCGTCTCCACCTGGCTGATCGGCACGCCAACCATGCGTTCCATCACCAGCACCGTAGGCGTGCAGAATTCCCAGTACATCTCCGGCACCAGCAGCAGATCGAGCCCGGCGAAGTTGCGGCGCAGCTGGCTGCCGTTCGCCGCTTCGCGCATCAGATCGAGTTCGTCGTGCAGATACTTGTCGAATTCGGCCACCACCTCGCGCGGCTTGAGGCGCTTGCCATCAGCCCAAAGGCGTTCGGCCCATACCGCGATATCGCGCAGCAAGGCCAGGTCGGAGTCGATCACCGGCAGCATATTCGGCCGCAGCACCTTCACGGCGACCGCCTTGCCCGCGTGCTGCCCCGCTTTCACCTTCGCAAAGTGAACCTGCGCGATCGACGCGCTCGCTACCGGCACCCGCTCGAAATCGTCGAACAGAACGTCGACCGGGGCGCCGAGCGACTTCTCGACCAGCCCTATCGCCACCGCCGAATCGAACGGCGGGACCTGATCCTGCAGCTTGGCCAGTTCATTGGCGATATCGACCGGCAGCAGATCGCGCCGCGTGGACAGCACCTGGCCGAATTTGACGAAGATCGGCCCGAGGCTTTCGAGCGCAAGCCGCAAGCGCACGCCCGGCGGCGCGTCGAACTTGCGGCCGATGGTGGTGATACGCAGCAACAGACGCACACGCCGGTCATTGACGCGGCTGAGCATCATCTCGTCGAGACCGAAGCGAATGACCGTGAAGAAAATCTTGAGGAAACGCAGAAAACGCATAGTGGTGCCCAGTGACTAGCGCGTGCCGCGCGACGTGGCGGCGCCGCCCGGCGCATGGGCGCCGTGGGCTTCGACCTTCTGTTCGAGACGCTCGATGCGCTTTTCCACGCGCGCCAAAGCATCGCGGGCGCGGGCCAATTCGACGTTGAAGTCTTCCAGCGCGACGCGGCGCACCAGTTGGGGATTCTCGTCGAGCAGGTATTCGGCGGCGGTGTCGAGCAGATTGCGCCCGGTACGCCGCGCGTGTTCACCGACCGTACGCACGACCGACGCGACCCGCCACGCCGGACCGTCGCCGATCAGCTTCGCCAGATCCTCTTCCGGCTCCCAGCGCAGATGCTCGGCAAGCTTGGCGATCACGGTCGCAAACTCGGCGTCGCCTTCGATCTTCACATGCTTCATCACGGCCGCCTGGCCGCCTTGCACGAAGGCCGGCAGCGCATCGGACGGCACCGAGATGGTCACGTCGAACTGCTGCGCATCGGTTTCGTCGAGCGCACCCAGATAGCCGTCTGGTTGCACCAGCAGCATCAGCGTGACCGGTGGACAGGACAGTCTCGCGGTCTTGCCCGCGTACGGGGCGAGGCGCTCTCGGGCCCACGATTCGCGGGCGAGCAGGTGATTGACGGCAGCAGCGAAAGGCTTGGCGGCGAGGGTCATTGAGAGTGGCAAGAAAAAACCCGCGCGGGCGAGGTGCCCGCGCGGGTTCCTATTGTAACGTCCGTTCGCTTCGCGGCCTGCTATGCCGAACGGCCAATGCTGTGTGCGAAGTCAAGGCGCGCAGCGTCGCCTCGGCCCTGTTTCGTGGCAGCCTCAGTGCTGCACCACCTGCTGAATGCCCGCCAGCAGCCAGCCTTCACCCGCACGGTTCGACTTCGTCAGGTTCCAGACTTCGACGAACGGCTCAGCCGCCGCGCCCGCCGATTCGCGGATCAAGCCGGAGAAGCGCACGCTGGCGAGGTATTCGGTCGCGCGTTCTTCAACACCCAGCAACTCCGCGTTCAGCTGCACGACGTCCGTCTGATTGGACTCGGCACCGCGCGACGAAAGGTCGACCTTCACTTCGGCGAACATTTCCGGCGTGGTGAATTCGCGGATGTCTTCCGTATTGCCCACGTCCCACGCGGCTTGCAGGCGCACGAAGTACACCTTGGCGTTACGCAGGAACGCTTCCGAATCGAAGCCTGCCGGCACGACCGGGGCAGCGTTGACGGACGCCGCGTTCAGCGGGTTGCCTTGCGGTTCGAGGTACGAGCCGGCAGGCGGCGCGGTGTAACGCGGTTCCTGCGTATAGCCGGTGCCACCCGCATTCAGCGACGGCGAGCCGCCCGCGTAGGCCGGTTGGGTCGTATCGCGCTTGCGGCCCATGAAACGGCGGACCAGCCAGATGCCGATCATCGCGAGGACCGCGATCACGATGATGTTGGCCATGGCGCCCGCGAACGCGCCGCCCAGGCCGAAGTGCGACAACAGCGCCGCGATACCGAGGCCGGCCGCGAGACCGGCGATCGGCCCAAGCCAGCGCGAGCGGTTAGGCGCGGCGGCCGGCGTCGGCGCGGGCGCCGGGGCCGGCTGTGCGCGCTGCTGCATGGCCTGGTTGCTTTGGGAAGGCTGCGACGGGGTCGACTGCTGCTGAACCGTGTTCGACTGACGGCCAATACTACGGCCACCGCCCATGCGGCGAGCTTCCGCATCGAGCGAGGCGAGAGAGCCGGCCATGATCAGACCGACCATCGCGATCAGTCCGATTCTTCTCACCAACGACCGCTTAACCTTACGGGGAGATAACACACCTGAATCGGACATTTTCGTACTTTCCTTTAAAAATCGATGGGTTAGGGACCCTAGTATTTGGTCCCCACATGTAAAGCTACCACGCCAGCTGACAAATTGTAATATTTGACGCCGTCCAGGCCCGCTTGTTCCATCATTGTTTTTAAAGTTTCCTGGTCCGGATGCATCCGGATCGATTCCGCCAGGTAGCGGTAGCTCTCAGCGTCCTTCGCAAAACGGTCGCCAAGCCATGGCAGCACCTTGAACGAATAGACGTCGTAGACCTTTTTAAGCGGATCCCACACTTTCGAGAACTCCAGCACCAGCAGACGGCCTGCCGGCTTCAGCACGCGCCGCATTTCGGCCAACGCCACGTCCTTGTGAGTCATGTTGCGCAGGCCAAAAGCCACCGTCACCACGTCGAAGTAATTGTCGGGAAAAGGGATTTTTTCGGCGTCGCAGAGCAGCGCCGGCGTGATCACGCCCTTATCCAGCAAGCGGTCGCGGCCCACGCGCAGCATCGATTCGTTGATGTCGGTGTGCCATACTTCGCCGGTTTCGCCCGCCTGTCTGGCAAATGCCTTCGACAGATCACCCGTGCCCCCCGCGATGTCGAGCACCTTGAAGCCCGGCCGGACGTTGGCCTGGGCGATCGTGAACATCTTCCACGCCCGGTGCAACCCGCCCGACATCAGGTCGTTCATCAAGTCGTAGTTGGAGGCGACCGAGTGGAACACGCCCGCCACCTTCTGCGCTTTTTCCTGTTCGTCGACCGATTGAAAGCCGAAGTGGGTTTTGCTCATCGCGCTCGTCCTTTCGCGTATTCTGAAATATGTTGCGCCGCATCAGTGCGGCGATCAGGGCGAATCGTATCAGTGACAGTGTCCGTGCGCAGCACCGGCCGGCGCCATGGGCGCATCGCGGTCAACGCCGGCCGCTGTCAGTTTGGCGAGATAGTCGCGCCAGAGTTCATCCTGACGAACGGCCATGTCGTACAACAGGTCCCAGGAATAGATGCCGGTGGCGTGCCCGTCGGAGAAAGTCGGCTGTATCGCATAGTTGCCGACGCCTTCGATCATCTTGATCGTGACGTCGCGCTTGCCGGTTTGCAGCGTCTCCTGCCCCGGCCCGTGGCCCATCACCTCCGCTGACGGCGAATACACGCGCAGCAGTTCGAACGGCAGGCGGTACGTCTCGCCGTTTGCGTATTGCAATTCGAGTACGCGCGATCTGGAATGCACGACCACGCCGGTGGGCACCGGGGTGTCGGGAGTGAGTCCACTCATGTTGACCTCATCATAAGAAAACGCCGGGCCGCGCCAGGCTTTCGGCTCCGCAGGAGGTCTCCCGCCCCGCGGGAAGTCCCCTTGGGGGATTGGGGAATCAACCTCCCCGGCGCGCCTCGCGCGAAGCGGCGGATCCGGACGCGCTCAGGCTAGAGCTTGTTCGATTTCCTGTCGCACCGCCTCGCGCAGCAAGGTGGCTTGCGCGCGGCGCGACGACAGCATGGCCTCGGACACCGTGCGTTGGCGCGGCGCCCAGATCGGCAACGGGAAGTGAGCGTCGTTCGAAAAACGCGGAATCACGTGCCAATGCACGTGCGGCACCTGGTTGCCGAGGCTCGCCAGGTTGACCTTCACCGGCTGAAGAATGCGCCGGATCGCACGCTCGACCGCGTACACGGCCCGCATCACGCGATCCCGGTCGGTTTCGGCGAGATCGGAAAACTCGGCGATGTGCGCGTTCCAGATCACCCGGCAAAAACCCGGGTAATCGTGTTCGTCGGCGAGGACGACACGCAGCGTATCGTCCTGCCACAGCACATCACCGCCATCTTCACGGCAAAAAACGCAGTCCATCGTCGTCCTCAGGCAAGAATCGTCAGTCGTGCCATTAAACCAGCACGCGCTCGATTCCGCCATTGTTCGCCCGCTGGACGTAGTCCGACATCCAGTCTTCACCGAGCACGTGACGGGCCATTTCGACGACGATGTAGTCCGCCTCGGTGCCCGCGTCCTCGTTGTAGCGCGACAGGCCTTGCAGGCAGGACGGGCAGCTCGTCAGGATCTTGACGTCGGTGGCGCCGTTCGGCGCACCCGCCGCGCCGGCCGGCGCATTGGCCGCAGTGATCCCATTCGCGCCTGGCTCAGCCACCAAAGGAATACCCCGCAGCTTCGCCGCGCCCTTGCGCATTTCCTCTTCCTTGCGGAAGCGGACTTGCGTCGAAATGTCCGGGCGCGTCACCGCGAGTGTGCCGGATTCGCCACAGCAACGATCGTTCTTCTCGATCTTGTAGCCGTCGTTCTCCGAACCCATCAGCTGATTGACGAGCTTGACCGGGTCCATCGTCTTGATCGGCGAGTGGCACGGGTCGTGGTACATGTAGCGCACGCCGTTCACGCCTTCGAGCTTGATGCCCTTCTCCAGCAGGAACTCGTGGATGTCGATGATCCGGCAGCCCGGGAAGATCTTCTCGAATTCGTAGCCGGCCAGCTGGTCGTAACACGTGCCGCACGACACCACCACCGTCTTGATGTCGAGGTAATTCAGCGTATTGGCAACGCGGTGGAACAGCACGCGGTTGTCCGTGACGATCTGTTCGGCCTTGTCGAACTGGCCCGAACCGCGCTGCGGATAGCCGCAGCACAGGTAACCCGGCGGCAGCACGGTTTGTACGCCCGCCTCCCACAGCATGGCCTGCGTCGCCAGCCCCACTTGCGAGAACAGCCGCTCGGAGCCGCAGCCCGGGAAGTAGAACACCGCTTCCGTGTCGGCCGTGGTCGTCTTCGGATTGCGGATGATCGGGACGATCTTGTTGTCCTCGATATCCAGCAGCGCGCGGGCGGTCTTCTTCGGCAGGTTGCCCGGCATCTTCTTGTTCATGAAGTGGATCACCTGCTGCGTGACCGGCGGCTTGCCGACGGTTGCCGGCGGGTGCGCAGCCTGCTTCTTCGCGAACTTCTTCAGCACGTCGTTGCCGAGGCGCTGCGCCTTGTAGCCGATGCCCATCATCGCGGTGCGCGCGAGGTTGATGGTCTGCGGGTTGGTCGCGTTCAGGAAGAACATGCCGGCCGCGTTGCCCGCGTTGAACTTCTTCTTGCCCATCTTGCGCAGCAGGTTGCGCATGTTCATCGTCACGTCGCCAAAGTCGATCTTCACCGGGCATGGCGTTACGCATTTGTGACAGACGGTGCAGTGATCGGCGACGTCGTTGAACTCGTCCCAGTGCTTGATCGACACACCGCGGCGGGTCTGCTCTTCGTACAGGAACGCCTCGACCAGCAAGGAGGTCGCGAGAATCTTGTTGCGCGGGCTATACAGCAGGTTCGCGCGCGGCACGTGGGTCGCGCACACCGGCTTGCACTTGCCGCAGCGCAAACAGTCTTTGATCGACTCGGAAATCGCGCCGATGTCGGACTGCTGCATGATCAGCGATTCGTAGCCCATCAGGCCGAAGCTCGGCGTGTAGGCGTTGCGCAGGTCGGCGCCTTCGAGCAGCTTGCCCGCGTTGAAGCGGCCATGCGGATCGACGCGCTGCTTGTACGCGCGGAATTCGGCGATCTCTTCGTCGGTCAGGAACTCGAGCTTGGTAATGCCGATGCCGTGCTCGCCGGAAATCACGCCGTCGAGCGAACGCGCCAGCTTCATGATGCGCGCGACCGCCGTGTGGGCGTCCTGCAGCATCTCGTAGTTGTCGGAGTTGACCGGCAGGTTGGTGTGGACGTTGCCGTCGCCCGCGTGCATGTGCAGCGCGACGAACACGCGGCCGCGCAGCACCTTCTTGTGAATCGCCTGAGCTTCTTCGAGGATCGGCTTGAACTCGCCGCCGTTGAAGATCTGCCGCAATTCGGCCCGGATTTCCTGCTTCCAGGACACGCGAATCGTGCGGTCCTGCGTGATGTGGAACACGGTGGCGTCAGGCTGCGCGTCGGCGCGATCGGCAAATTTCTCGGCCAGCGCTTCGTAGCCAAGGCCAACCAGATAATGCTGTGCCTCGCGCAAGGACAGATCGAGCTTGTCGCGCAGGAATTCCCAGCGCGTACGCACTTTCTTCAGCAGATCGAGCGCCTGTTGCACGCGATCTTCGAGCAACTCCGCGCTCGGAATTTCGTTGGCGTCGTCGCTCTTGCCGAGCGGCAGCTTGCCGCCCTTGAAGAACGTTTCGAGCGCGTCGACCAGTTGCAGCTTGTTCTTGATCGACAGTTCGATATTGATGCGTTCGATGCCGTCGGTGTATTCGCCCATGCGGTCGAGCGGGATCACCACGTCTTCGTTGATCTTGAACGCGTTGGTGTGCTTGGCAATCGCCGCGGTACGGCTGCGATCGAGCCAGAAACGCTTGCGCGCCTCGGCGTTGACGGCGACGAAACCTTCGCCGCTCTTGCCGTTGGCCATGCGCACGACTTCCGAAGTCGCTTGCGCCACCGCATCCGCATCGTCGCCGACGATGTCGCCGATCAGCACCATCTTCGGAAACGCGTTGCGCTTGCTCTTGGTCGCGTAGCCGACCGCGCGCAGGTAGCGCTCGTCCAGATGCTCGAGGCCGGCGAGAATCGCGCCGCCCTGTTTCGACGTTTCGAACAGATAGTCCTTGATCTCGACAATGCTCGGAATCGCTTCGCGGGCCTGACCGAAGAACTCGAGACAAACCGTGCGCGTGTGCGCCGGCATCTTGTGCAACACCCAGCGCGCCGACGTGATCAGGCCGTCGCAACCTTCCTTCTGCACGCCCGGCAGACCGGCCAGGAATTTGTCGGTCACGTCCTTGCCCAGACCTTCCTTACGGAATACGCGGCCCTTGATGTCGAGCGCCTGTGTGCGCAGCAATTTTTCGCCCGGCGCGTGGCTGCCGTCGAACCATTTCAGCTCGAAACGCGCGACTTCAATGTCGTGAATCTTGCCGAGGTTGTGGTCCAGGCGTGTGACTTCGAGCCAGTTCCCTTCCGGGTCGACCATGCGCCACCAGGCGAGGTTGTCGAGCGCCGTGCCCCACAGCACCGCTTTCTTGCCGCCCGCGTTCATCGCGACGTTGCCGCCGACGCAGGACGCGTCCAGCGAGGTCGGGTCCACCGCGAACACATAGCCGGCCTGTTCGGCGGCTTCGGTCACGCGACGCGTCACGACGCCGGCGCCGGAGAAAATCGTCGGAACCTTGCGATCGACACCCGGCAGTTCGGTCAATTCAACCGCACCCAGCTGTTCGAGCTTCTCCGTATTGATGACGGCCGAAAACGGCGTAAGCGGCACCGCGCCGCCCGTGTAGCCCGTGCCGCCTCCGCGCGGGATCACGGTCAAACCGAGTTCGAAACACGCCTTGATCATGCCGGCGATCTCGGCCTCGGTATCCGGCGTCAGCACGACGAATGGGTACTCGACGCGCCAGTCCGTCGCATCCGTCACGTGCGAGACGCGGGACAGACCGTCGAACTTGATGTTGTCTTTCTCGGTGACCTTGCCCAGCACCTTGTTCGCGCGACGGCGCAGATCGAAGGTCTTCTGGAACTCGCTCTCGAAATCGTCGACGGCACGGCGTGCAGCCGCCACCAGCGTTTCAACGCGCGCCGCCCGATCGATGCCCGCTTCGTCGCCATGCTCGACCAGATCGGCACGCCGGCGCTTTTCGATCTCGCTCAGACGATGGTGCAGCGCCTCGATCAGCAGGGCGCGGCGCTTCGGATTGTCGAGCAGGTCGTCTTGCAGGTAAGGATTGCGGCGCACGACCCAGATGTCGCCGAGCACTTCGTACAGCATCCGCGCCGAGCGGCCGGTGCGGCGTTCCGCGCGCAGTTCGGCCAAAGCCGCCCAGGCTTCGTCGCCGAGCAGACGGATAACGATTTCACGGTCGGAGAACGACGTGTAGTTGTAGGGAATTTCGCGCAGACGCGCTTCGGGATCGGCGGCCACCGCGTTGGCGGCCCCGTGCGGATCGAAAACTTGAGGTGCGTTCATGTTCGGACGACTCGGTGGGTCAACCGGGCGCGCTCACGGGTGAGGCGTCGGCGGACGGTGCGCGTGGGGCGCAATGCTGGAAATCTTCTAGGGGAGCGAAGCGCAACCGACGGCTTACCCACATCGGTCGCTTCACGGCGCTCAGAGACAGCTACACGATCGCGCGTGGCGGACGTGACGCTCCGCCGCGGGGCAAGACTCACGCGGGACGGGCATCAAATGGGCGATCCGAGGCTGCCAGTGCATCTTCCGATCCTTATTCCAAAATGGAATTCTACCTTATGATCCCGCCGCGCGTTGACGCCCGAAATCGGAACGGTGGCGGGGTTTTGCGCGTTTTTGGACGGAGCAGCGCCACAAGCGCACGCCAGGGATTCTCCGACCGAACGGTCGGGCGGCCCCTTGCTGACAACGCTCCGGCGCACGCCACGGGCTTGATGAAGGCCAGAGCGCGCACCGTTGGCGCTATCATTGACCCTTTCCCGTCTCACAAAGCGCACCGCGCCACCCGCATGGCTTCCCACGACTACCTGAAGAAAATCCTGACCGCGCGCGTCTACGACGTGGCCCGCGAGACCGAGCTCGAACGTGCGCCGAACCTGTCGGCGCGGCTGTCCAATCCGGTCTATCTGAAGCGCGAGGACAACCAGCCGGTGTTCTCGTTCAAGGTGCGCGGCGCGTACAACAAGATGGCGCATATCCCGGCGGACGCGCTGGAGCGGGGCGTGATTACCGCCTCGGCAGGCAATCACGCGCAGGGCGTGGCGCTCTCGGCGGCCCGCATGGGCGTGAAGGCGATCATCGTCGTGCCGGTGACTACACCGCAGGTGAAGGTCGATGCGGTGCGCGCGCATGGCGGGGCGACGGTCGAGGTCGTGCAGTTTGGCGAGTCCTATAGCGACGCGTACGGACATGCCGTGAAGCTGCAGGAAGAACGCGGCCTGACGTTCGTGCACCCGTTCGACGATCCGTACGTGATCGCCGGCCAGGGCACGGTCGCGATGGAGATTCTCAGCCAGCATCAGGGTCCGATCCATGCGATCTTCGTGCCGATCGGCGGCGGTGGTCTCGCGGCAGGCGTGGCGGCGTATGTGAAATCGGTGCGCCCGGAGATCAGGGTGATTGGCGTGCAGACCGATGACTCGTGCGCGATGGCCGCCTCGCTGAAGGCGGGTGAACGCGTCACCCTGAACGAGGTCGGGCTGTTCTCGGACGGCACCGCGGTCAAGCTGGTGGGCGAGGAAACCTTCCGCCTGTGCAGCGATTATCTCGACGACGTGCTGCTCGTGAACACCGACGCGCTATGCGCGGCGATCAAGGACGTCTTCCAGGACACCCGCAGCGTGCTGGAGCCGGCCGGCGCGCTGGCCGTGGCGGGCGCCAAACAGTATGCCGAGCGCGAAGGTCTCGAAGGCCAGACGTTGATTGCGATCACGTCCGGCGCGAACATGAACTTCGACCGCATGCGTTTCGTGGCCGAGCGCGCCGAAGTCGGTGAAGCGCGTGAGGCGGTGTTCGCCGTGACGATTCCCGAGGAGCGCGGCAGCTTCCGCCGCTTCTGCGAACTGGTGGGCACGCGCAGCGTCACCGAGTTCAACTACCGGATTGCGGACGCGAATTCAGCGCATATCTTCGTCGGCGTGCAGATCAGGAATCGCAGCGAATCGGCGCAGATCGCGGGCGCCTTTGAAGCGCACGGCTTTGCCACCGTCGATCTGACCTTCGACGAACTGTCGAAGCAGCACATCCGCTACATGGTGGGCGGCCGCTCGCCGCTGGCGCATGACGAACGCCTGTTCCGCTTCGAGTTTCCAGAGCGGCCGGGCGCGCTGATGAAGTTCCTCTCGTCGATGGCGCCGAACTGGAATATCAGCCTGTTCCACTACCGCAACCAGGGCGCGGACTACAGTTCGATTCTGGTCGGCATCCAGGTGCCGGAGAGCGAGAACCGCGAGTTCGAGCGCTTTCTCGC
>NZ_MCAS01000035.1 GCF_003610895.1 Paraburkholderia fungorum | reverse complement strand
GCCAGCAGATCGCCTTCCCAATGCCCGGGCACCGCGCGGTCTTCCACTTCGGCCGGTCTTTCGCTGATCGACACGGCCCCGATTATCCTGCCCCTGTTCTGCCCGCTTGCCGAGGCGCTCTTCGCCTGACGCATCGTACGATTGGTACGAAGATGCTCGACGAGTTCCTTTTTAAGGACCCCGCGTGCCTGGATGAACAGGCTCCGGTAGATCGTCTCGTGTGATATCTGCATGTCCTTGTTGACCCGGAACTCGCGCCTGAGCCATCCCGCTATCTGTACAGGGGCCCATTTTAATTTGAGTCTGGCCGCCACCAGCCGGCGCAGCCGCGCATTGCCTGACAACGCACACACCTTGGGCCGCCGTGCACGCTCCCAGGCGTTCACATCGGCCTCGTGCGCCCGATATCGGTGGCTGCCGCCATTACGCGAAATCTCCCGGCTGATGGTCGATTTCGAGCGCCCCAGTTGCAACGCAATCTCGCCCATCGTACCGCCTGCGACAAGGCCCCGCGATATCTCCTCGCGTTCGGCCAGCGTCAGTGCCCGTGCAGATCGTGTGCGCACGGGCGGGGAAAATCCGCCGTTCCTGTTCACAACGTGATAAACGGCACTCGGCTGGCGCTCGAGCATCCGCGCGATTTCACTCAGCGACTCGCCCTCGCGCCACAGCTTCCAGATTTCCGCCTTCTGTGCGGTGTTCAACCACGGTCTTCTTTGTCGTCCCATCGTGCTCCACTCTCCATTTCCCTATTGGAACAGAGGTGTTGCAACGACCGGTTGAATCCGCCGCCGCTTTCTTTGCTTATCTTTCTTTGCGGCGGCAAAGAAAGTAAGTGCCGCCCCGCACAGGGGCAACGCTAATAGACCAATAACAAATCAAGGAAAGGCCAAAACCATAAAAGCACAGACAAACCGCGCGGAGCAAACAAACAGATCAAGAAAAAGCCAACACCACAAAACCACAACCAAAGCGCCGCGCAGGCAAAAAAAACCATCAATCGGGCAACTCCGCATCCCCCATCCGCCGCGCAATAACCCGCGACCTCTGCGCCAGATACCCCGACCCTCTGTGCTCATCAAAATACTTAGGCTGCGGCAACATCACCGCCAACCGCGCCGACTGCCCAGCAGTCAGTTTGGCAGCCGAAGTCTTGTAGTAATAATGCGCGGCCGCCTCAGCACCATAAACCCCATTTCCCCACTCAACAGAGTTGAGATAAATCTCGAAGATCCGCTGCTTGTCCATCAAGGTCTCGAGCATCCACGTGATGATCAACTCCTGACCCTTGCGGATATAACTCTTCTCCCGCGATAAAAACAGATTCCGCGCCAGTTGCTGGGTAATCGTCGAACCACCGCGAACAATCTTGCCCTTGGCCTTATTCCGCTCCCACGCCTGCAAAATGGCATCCGTCTCATAGCCATTGTTATTGACGAAGTTCGCATCTTCAGAGGCAATAATCGCGCGCTTCAGATTGTGCGATATCTGCTCGTACGGCACCCACGTATGCTGTACCGACAAGTCGGGCCGATCCTGCGACAACCGCCACGCATCCGAACGCATGAAAGCCGTCGACTGGGGATTCACGTAGTTCCACACCGCGATCTGAGTGAAATAAAACGCCTGCGTCGCCAGCCACGCAATCGCCACGACGGCACCCAGATAAAACACCCATCGCGCCGGACCCGGCCGGCTCGCGCGCCGCGTTGCTGTCATCGTGCCTGGAGTCCTCGAATGGGGGGAATAGTCGTTCTGTTCCCGAAGGAAGAAAGCCGTCTAGGTGTGCGACGGCGCTGCCAACAGCGCTCGCAATTCGGCCAGCACCGGTGCGCCGTCGGGCCGCACGCCGCGCCATACATAAAACGATTCGGCGGCCTGCTCGACCAGCATGCCGAGGCCATCGGCGCCGCGCGCACCCAGCTTCCGCGCGTGCTCCATGAACACCGTCGGATGCGCGCCGTACATCATGTCGTAAGCGAGCGTGCCGCTGCCGAACGCACGGTCGTCACACTCAGGCAACGACGCATCCAGACTGCCCGCCGTCGCGTTGACGATCACGTCGTAGGCACCTGCTTCGATCGCTCGCGCGCTGCCACCGCTCAGACGACAAGCGGCGTCGCGCGCGGCTTGCGCGAACTGGTCGACGAGCGCGTCGGCCTTCGCCGCCGTGCGGTTGACGATCGTCAGCGTGTGCGGCGCACGATCCAGCATCGGCAGCACGACGCCCCGCGCAGCGCCACCCGCGCCAAGCAGCAAAATCCGCGCGCCCTTTAGCTGCACACCGAGATTCACCTCGATGTCTCGCACAAGGCCGAAGCCGTCCGTGTTGTCGCCGTAGACTCCGCTCGCGTCGAACCGCAGCGTGTTCACCGCGCCCGCTGCCGCCGCGCGCGGTGACAGGGTGTCAGCGAAGGCATGCGCGTCGAGCTTGAACGGCACCGTCACGTTCAGGCCGCGGCCGCCCGCTTCGATAAAAGCGCGCACGTGCGGCACGAAAGCATCGACCGGTGCCAGCAGGTGGCCGTACTCGACCGGCTCGCCGGTCTGCACGGCAAAACGGCCATGAATGAACGGCGACTTGCTGTGGCCGACCGGGTTGCCGATCACGGCGTAGCGCTCACGTGAATCGCTGGCGCTCATCGTCCAGGCTCCGCAACATGCTGCTGATCGGCTGCCGCATCACCGGAGCCGGCGTCAGCGCCAGTGCCGTCTTCGGCATCGCCCGGTGCCGCCGCGCCGCCGTCGAGGTCGGCTTCCGCCTGAGCCTCGGCTTCGCCTTCGGCACTTTCCCCAGCCACGTCGATGATTTCCTCTTCGCCGTCTTCGCCCTCGTCGGCTTCTTCCGCTTCGCTACCGCTCGTCACGGTCGGCGCGTCGAGCACATGCAGCAGGCGCACGGACGCTTCGACGGTCAGTTCGTCGATCGACATCACTTCCATCTGCAAGCGCGTGCCGCGTGCGTGCACACCGAGACCCGGCACGTGCAGCAGCAGCGGAATCTCTTCGAGACGCACGAGATCGCCCTTCACCACCGACGCCACCACCTGCTTGCGATTCTCCTGCTTCAGCCAGCGCAGGCACCAGAAGTACTCCATGCGGCGCTGGTGATCGGCATACGCGGTGTAGGTGTCGTCGAATCCTTGCACGACGGCAAACAGATCGGCGTCTTTAGGCTTGAACGGCGCAGCCAGTTTTGCCGTGACGCCGTGCTGCACGCAGGCCAGCAACTGCCACTGATTCACGAGGTCGACGTAGCGGCGCAGCGGCGACGTGCTCCACGCGTATTGCGTGACGCCCAGGCCTTCGTGCGGCGCGGCATTGGTCTGCATGCGGGTGCGCTTCGGACCCGTGGGCGCGCCGAACGCGCGTTGCGTGCGGTAGATACCGGGCACGCCGTGGTCGTGCAGGAACGCACCCCACGAAGAGTTGGCGAGAATCGCGAGCTCGGCGACGATCGTATCGAGTGGCGACCCGCGCCGGCGCGGCGTGATCGTGATGTGCTCGCCTTCAACGTAGAAATTGAAATCGGTGTTGCGCTGCACTTCACGCCGCAGGCCGTAACCGGCGCGCGCGGTCTGACGCTTTTCGAACAGCGCCTGCGCGAACGGCCACAGCACGGCGATGTCTTCCTTGTGCGGGTAATCGCCCGTGCCGGCGGCAAGCGCCTCTTCGGTGACCAGCTCGTCCAGCGTGTTGTGGCGCAAATTGTTCTTCACGAACACACGCTCGGCGCGTGTTTCGCTTGCCACGATTTCCTGGGTCTCGCGGTTGATGATCACATACAGCGACAAGGCCGGCCGCAAGCCTCCTTCGGCCAGCGTAAAAGCCTCGACGACGCTATCGGGCAGCATCGTGATCTTGTCGCCCGGCATGTAAACGGTCGACAAACGCGTACGCGCGATGGCATCGATATCGTCGCCACGCGCAATGCCGAGCGCCGGCGCGGCGATGTGCACACCAATCCGCACGCGGCCGTCGGCCAGATGCTCGACGGAGAAGGCATCGTCGATTTCCGTGGTGGTGATGTCGTCGATGGAGAACGCCTCGACTTCGGCCGCCGGCAGATCCTCCGGCAACGTGCCGACCGTCACCGGCGGAAAACCGGTGCCGTGCGGGAAAAACTCGGAGAGGAATTTCGCCTCGTGCAACGCGCGGGCCGACGCAATGCCGCCGCATTCGAGCATCAGCCGCGCCTGCGAGATGCCGCGCGCCGCTGCCGCGCCTTCGAGCGCCTTGTATTCGATCGTGTTCTTGTCCGGCCGGGTGAGTAAAGCCAGCGCCTTGCTGCCGCTGAAGCCTTCCGGCAGACGGCCTGCCTTCAGTTCGTCTTCGTAGCCGGCCTGCACCAGCGCCTGCTGGCGCTTGCGCTCCAGCCCGGCGAGCGCCATCTTGAGCTGTTCCTGCGGGGCGCGTTGATACATGCCGCGGCCCTTGCGGCGGAAGTACACCGGTGCGCCGTGCATGCGCAGCACCAGCGCCGCCCGTTCGATGGCGCCGAACGAACCGCCAAAGTACTCGGCGCCCAGTGTGGCAAACGGAAATTCGTCCTCTGGCGCGCATTCCCACAGGAAGTCCAGATCGATGTCCTGCGCGGCGGCGTCAGCCTGCTGCATCAGCTCGCCGGCCGTCGGTTTTTCGAATTCGATCAGCACGTCTTTCGCGCGCACCTTGGTGCGCCGGCCGCCCGGCAACTCGACCTGAAAAGCATCGCCCTGGCGCGACAGCACGCTGCCCGCCTTGAAACTGCCCGATTCCTCGAAGAAAACGTTCACTCAATACTCTCGTTCTGACTTGCATCCGCCGGCGCGCCCGATTGGGTTCAGCTTTCGGTCACTGCGTGCGCGGCACGGCAACGTGTTCGTGGTAGTGGATCCGCGGCGCGATACGCGCGCGCCGGCGGCATGAATCTGGTGTTTCCGCAGCGGCCTTGCTGCGGAAACGTCGGCACTGTCAGGCCACTTCGCGCGGCGCCGGCGGCTCGATGTCCTCGGCGCCGCAAAAGGCCAGCACCTCGTCGACGTATTGCGCGAATTCGCTGATCGCGTGGTCGCTCCCTTCGATCAGCGTAGTGCGCGCGCCCGGATAGTGCGCAAGCATTTCGCGGTAATCGAGCACTTCGTCGCCGGTGGCGGCCATCAAATAATAGCGTTCGGGACGCGTGATCGACGCGACGCCGAGCGCGCGCAGTTCGTCCAGATGATGCGGTTCGACCGTAATGCTGCCACCGCCATGCCACAACGGCTGCTCGCCGAGATAGGCGCTCAGGTCGCGCTGCGGCACGACCGCGGGGTTCAGCAGCACCGCCGGCCAGCCGTGCTTCTCGGCAAGATAGGTGGCAAAGTAGCCGCCCAGCGAACTGCCGATCACGGTGACGTTCTTCGGCTCCGCGGCCGCCACCAGCGATTCGGCGAGGGCCACGGTCTCCAATGGCGAGACCGGCAGCATCGGGCAGCACCATTCGTCGCTGCGACCGAGTTCGACCAGGCGCGCCGCCAGCACGCGCGCCTTGAACGAATTGGGCGACGAGCGAAAGCCGTGCAGATAGAGGATCACGACGCGCCTCGTGTGGAAAGTGCGTCGAGCAGCTTCTGATGCACGCCGCCGAAGCCGCCGTTGCTCATCACCAGAATCTGGTCGCCGGGACGCGCGGCGTGAACCACCGCTTTGACCAGCGCGTCGAGATTGTCGAAAGCCTGCGCTTTGCCGCCGAGCGGCGCGAGCGCTTCGGCGAGATTCCAGCCGAGTGCGTCGCGGCCGGACGGCGCGCCGTAACCGAACACCAGGTCGGCGCCCGCGAGACTGGCCGGCAATTGCGCTTTCATCACGCCGAGCTTCATGGTGTTCGAGCGCGGCTCCAGCACGGCCAGAATGCGCGTGTTTTCGTGGCCGACGCGGGCGCGCAGTCCAGCCACTGTCGTCTCGATCGCCGTGGGGTGATGGGCGAAATCGTCGTACACGGTCACGCCGTCGACGCTGCCGCGCACTTCCATGCGGCGCTTCACATTGCGAAAACTCGCGAGCGACTGCGCGGCTTGTGCCGGCGGCACGCCGACATGGCGTGCGGCGGCGATCGCGGCAAGCGCGTTCATGCGGTTGTGCTCGCCCTGCACCTGCCACTCGACGACACCGACACGTGCGCTGTTGTGATAAACGGCGAAACGCTCGTCGACCGGCTCGCCGTCTTCTGCCGGCAACACTTCCCAGCCGCCTTGCACGCCGAAGCGCTCGACTTCGCTCCAGCAGCCGCGCGTGAGCACGCGCTCAAGCGCGTCTTCACGACCGTTCGTGACGATGCGGCCGATGCCCGGCACCGTGCGGATCAAATGATGAAACTGCGTTTCGATCGCCGCCAGATCCGGGAAAATGTCGGCGTGATCGAACTCGAGGTTGTTCAGGATCGCGGTTTTCGGCCGGTAGTGAACGAACTTGGAGCGCTTGTCGAAGAAAGCGGTGTCGTACTCATCGGCTTCGATCACGAAGAAGCTCGAATCGGTCAGCCGCGCCGACACGCCGAAATTCAGCGGCACGCCACCGATCAGGAAGCCCGGATTGAGACCCGCGTCTTCGAGCAGCCACGTCAGCATCGAGCTGGTGGTGGTTTTGCCGTGCGTGCCGGCTACCGCCAGCACCCACTTGCCGTTCAGCACATGTTCGCCGAGCCACTGCGGACCGGAGACGTACGGCAGGCCACGATCCAGGATGGCCTCCATCAGCGGGTTGCCGCGCGTAACCACGTTGCCGATCACGAACAGGTCGGCGTTGAGCCCGTCCAGCTGCTCGGCGCCATAACCTTCGATCAGACGAATGCCTTGTGCCTCGAGTTGCGTGCTCATCGGCGGATAAACACCGGCGTCGCAGCCCGTCACGGTATGGCCCGCGCCGCGCGCGAGGACCGCGAGTCCGCCCATGAACGTGCCGCAGATGCCGAGGATGTGGATGTGCATAAGCCTGTCGTGCCGCGCGGGCGTATTTTGCAAGGGATGGGAGCGCAGGAAAGCGGCCGAAACGACCGTCTGCAAAGGACGCTATTGTAACCGACGGCTCTGAATCGCCCTACGAACGGGGCCGCCAGGGCGGCCGCCCGCATCGCCCGTGGCAGGCCCCCGGCGCGAACCGCCCGGAAAAGGCTGTCATCAATCTCTAGTATGATTGAGAGATGGTTCGCAAATCACATTTCGATCCGCAGCGCGTGCGCGAGGAAATCGCCATCGCCGCTGCCCGGATGATCGCTGAAGACGGTCTGGACTACGCAACGGCCAAGCGTAAAGCGGCACGGCAGGTGGTCGGCGAGAGCCGTGTTGCCGGCGAATGGCTGCCGGATAACGACCAGATCGAAGAAGAAATCCGCGAATATCAGTCCCTCTTTCAGGGAGACAGCCAGCCGGCATTGTTGCGGCGGCTGCGGCGCATTGCGATCGACTGGATGGAGCGGCTCGCGCCGTTCAATCCGTATCTGACCGGCGCAGTACTCGGCGGCACAGCGGGCGAACACTCGGATATTCACCTTCAGGTGTTTTGCGACAACCCGAAGGAAGTCGCGATCTACTTTCTGAACGCCAACATCCAGTACGACGTGTCGGAGACGCGGCATTTTGCCGGCCGCGGCTATGTCGAGACGCTGAGCTTCCTCTGGCGCCCCATGAATGAAGGCCGCGATGCGGAACCGGCCGGCATCCATGTCGCCCTGTACGAAACAGACGACTTGCGCGGCGCGGTCCGGGCCGACGCGCGCGGCCGCACAGCCCGGGCGAATCTGCAGGCGGTTCAGGCGCTGCTCGACAGCAGCAGCGTCACTTCTTCAACTAATTAGACAGACCTGGAATGAATACGAGACGGATTCTGGCAGGCGCGCTGGTCGCGATCGCCGCGGCGGGTGGCGGCGTGCTGGCCAATCATTGGCTAAACGGCTCCCCGGAAGTCGCCCACGCGGCGCAACCCGGTTCCACGCAAAGCGCGGTCGAACAACTTTGGGTCGCGCCCGTCACGAACGTCGACGGCAAGCCGCAAACGCTAAGTTTGCTTAAAGGCCACCCAATCGTCGTCAACTTCTGGGCGTCGTGGTGCGGGCCGTGCGTCGAAGAGATGCCCGCTCTGTCGCAACTTCAACGCGAATATGCGAAGAAAGGAATCCAGTTCGTCGGACTTGGCGTCGATTCGGAGAAAAATGTCCAGGCGTTCCTGCAAAAAGTGAAGGTCGCCTACCCTGTCTACGTGACCGGGTTTGGCGGCGCCGACCTCGCGCGCGCGTTTGGCAACAACGCGGGTGGCCTGCCCTTCACGGTCGTCATCGACGCGAAAGGCAATATCCGCTCGACAAAATTAGGGCAAATCGACCCGCAAGCGCTGAAAGAGACCCTCGACGCGCTCTAAATTTCACATTCTTTTGACGATCAGATAGGGGCAAAAGGCGCGAAATTACGCGCAAATCGCTCGAACTTGAGAGAAGATGGGCACCCGGAGAGGCGGCGAAAGGTCGCCCCGATCGTTTCGAACGCGCGGGAAACTAGACAAGTTTCTCTAATCAGCGCTAAAGTGCGCCCAATTCCACGGAAAAAGAAGCGACCATGACGCGACTGCTGGTACTGCACGGCCCCAACCTCAATCTTCTCGGCACCCGGGAACCTGAGGTATACGGCCGGGTTACGTTGCCGCAGATCGATCAGGCGCTGGCGGACCGCGCAGCGGACGCCGGCGTCGAACTCGCGTCGTTCCAGAGCAATCATGAAGGCGCTCTCGTCGATCGCATCCAATCCGCACGGACTGAACAAACCGATTTCATACTGATCAATCCCGCCGCGTACACGCACACCAGCGTGGCCATTCGGGACGCACTGGCGGGGGTCGGCATCCCGTTCGTCGAGATTCATCTGTCGAACGTACATCGCCGCGAACCGTTCCGGCATCACTCGTATTTCTCCGACCAGGCGGAGGGCGTGATTTGCGGCCTCGGCTGGAAGGGGTATCTGTACGCGCTCGAATTCGCGCTCGACCGGCTGTCCGCCGGCTCGTCGCGCGGCTGATTCCAAACACGTCTAATTTGCGCCGGCTGCGTACGCGCCGGCACTTCACGCATTGAAAGGGGCTTCCTGATGGATCTACGTAAACTGAAAACTCTGATCGACCTCGTCTCGGAGTCCGGTATTTCCGAACTCGAAGTGACCGAGGGCGAAGGCAAGGTCCGCATCGTCAAGAATGCGCCGCCGGTTTACGTGCAACCGTCCGCTTCGTATGCCCCGCAATATGCCCAGCCGATGCCGACGCCGGCTGGCGAAGCACCGGCCGCTGCAGCGGGTGCCCCGGCTACGCCGGCCGCCGCCGCGCCGCAAGGCCACGTGGTGACCTCGCCGATGGTCGGCACCTTCTACCGCGCGCCGTCGCCGGGCGCCGAGCCGTTCGTCCAGGTGGGTGACACGGTCAAGGAAGGCCAGACGATCTGCATCATCGAAGCGATGAAGCTGCTCAACGAAATCGAGTCGGACAAGTCCGGCGTGGTGAAAGAAATCCTCGTCGACAACGGCCAGGCGGTCGAGTACGGCCAACCGTTGTTCGTGGTCGGCTAACGCGGCACGCTTCGCGCTTTTTTTGCGCTTGCCGCCCGCGTGCCTGCCCTCCCGGGGCGCGCGGCCGATCCTCTGAGGCGGTCCGTGTTGTGATCAACCGGGCGCCTATTGATGAGTCGAAAACCCGCTATGTTTGAAAAAATTCTCATTGCCAATCGTGGCGAGATCGCGCTTCGTATCCAGCGCGCCTGCCGCGAACTCGGCGTCAAGACCGTCGTCGTCTATTCGGAAGCCGACAAGGAAGCCAAGTACGTGAAGCTCGCCGACGAGGCGGTCTGTATCGGCCCGGCCCCGTCGAATCTGAGCTACCTGAACATGCCGGCGCTGATCAGCGCGGCAGAAGTCACGGACGCCGAAGCGATCCACCCCGGCTACGGCTTCCTGTCGGAAAACGCCGACTTCGCCGAGCGCGTCGAACAGTCGGGCTTCACCTTCATCGGCCCGCGCCCGGAAACCATCCGGATGATGGGCGACAAGGTCACGGCGAAGCAGACCATGATCAAGACCGGCGTGCCGTGCGTGCCGGGTTCGGAAGGCGCATTGCCGGACGATCCGAAAGAGATCGTGAAGATTGCCCGCCAGGTCGGCTATCCGGTCATCATCAAAGCCGCCGGCGGCGGCGGTGGCCGCGGTATGCGCGTGGTCCACACGGAAGCGGCACTCGTCAACGCGGTCAACATGACGCGCGAGGAAGCCGGCCGCGCATTCGGCAACCCGCAGGTCTACATGGAGAAATTCCTGGAGAACCCGCGGCACATCGAAATCCAGATCCTCTCCGACTCGTTCAAGAACGCGGTCTGGCTGGGCGAGCGCGATTGCTCGATGCAACGCCGTCACCAGAAAGTGATCGAAGAAGCGCCGGCGCCGGGCATCGCGCGCCGCCTGATCGACCGTATCGGCGATCGTTGCGCGGACGCCTGCAAGAAAATGGGTTACCTCGGCGCGGGCACGTTCGAATTCCTGTACGAAAACGGCGAGTTCTATTTCATTGAAATGAACACGCGCGTGCAGGTCGAGCATCCGGTGACCGAGCTGATCACCGGCGTCGACATCGTGCAGGAACAGATCCGCATCGCAGCGGGCGAGAAGCTCGCCTTCCGTCAGCGCGACATCGTGTTCAAGGGTCATGCGATCGAATGCCGGATCAACGCGGAAGATCCGTTCAAGTTCACGCCGTCGCCGGGTCGTTTGACGTCGTGGCATATGCCGGGCGGCCCCGGCATCCGCGTCGATTCGCATGCCTACAATGGCTATTTCGTGCCGCCGAACTATGATTCGATGATCGGCAAGCTGATTGCCTACGGCGCGACGCGCGAGCAGGCAATCAAGCGGATGCGTATCGCGTTGTCGGAAATGGTGGTCGAGGGCATCCAGACCAACATCCCGTTGCATCGCGAGCTGATGCTGGACGCGAAGTTCGTCGAAGGCGGCACCAGCATTCACTACCTCGAAAACCGGTTGGCCGCGAAGCAGCAGGCCGCGCCGGAAGAAGCGTAAGTCATGAGCTACCGGGAACTGATCGCCGAGTTGGCACGCGAGCACGCGGAGGAGTTCTCCGACGCGCTGCTCGAGTTGGGCGCGCTGTCCGTGTCGGTTGAAGATGCGGACGCCGACACGCCTGACGAGCAGCCGCTGTTCGGCGAACCCGGTCTCACGCCGGATCGCACGGCGTGGCAGCGTTCGCGGGTGATCGCCCTGCTCTCCCCCGACCACGAACCGGCGGTGCTGCTCACGGCCGCGGCCAACGAGATAGGGCTGGAAACCGCCCCCTCGTTTAGCGTGCGCGAGGTCGAAGACCAGGATTGGGTGCGGCTCACGCAATCGCAATTCGATCCGATTCCGATTGGCGAGCGCATCTGGGTCGTGCCTTCATGGCACGATGCACCGGACCCTGACGCTCTCGTGCTGGAACTCGATCCGGGCCTCGCATTCGGCACCGGCAGCCATCCCACGACGCGTCTGTGTATGGAGTGGCTGGAGCAATCGGTAAAAACGGACCAATCCGTGCTGGACTACGGCTGCGGCTCCGGCATCCTCGCGATCCTCGCGAAGAAATGCGGAGCCAACCCGGTGTACGGCATCGATATCGACCCGCAAGCGGTCGAATCCGCGCGTCACAACAGCGAGCGCAACCGGGCTGAAGTCACGTACGGTTTGCCTGACGAATGCCCCACCGGCGAGTTCGATATCGTCGTCGCCAATATCTTGTCCAACCCGCTCAAGCTGATGGCCTCGATGCTGTCGTCGAAGGTCAAGCCCGGCGGCCGGATCGCGCTGTCAGGCATCCTGGCGCGCCAGGCGGACGAAGTGGCGCAGGTCTACGCGCGGTGGATCGACATCGGCATATGGCGCGAACACGAAGGTTGGGTATGTCTAACGGGAACCCGCCGCGAAAGCCATTAGAATAAGGCGTATTGCCCAACCAACAGCCTTTCGGCTTACCGGCTCAATATGCTCCTGGCAACGCGTTGCCCCTTCTGCGAAACCGTCTTCCGCCTGCAACCGGCGCAGCTCGCGCTGCGCCGCGGTCTCGTGCGTTGCGGGCATTGCAATGAAGCATTCGACGCATCGAGCAGCCTGTTCGAGCTGAACGAGAACGGCGACTTCTCCACCGCCAGGCCGGTCGCGGCGGCGGCAGCGATCGAGGCGTTGTCCGGCGTGCGGCCGAAGGGCCCCGATTTCAGCGCCGAAGCATGGGATCCGTGGGCACCGGTGCCCGACGCCTCAATCGACAATCGCCTGCTTCACAACGCTCATAATCTGCCGCATACGCCGGTCTCCACCGGCGCCGGTGTCGCGGTTACGCCACGTCAGGCTACCGAGCCGGAACTCCCGGCGAGCGCTTTCACCACGGCGCTTCCTGCTGACAACGAGCCCGTTCTCGCGCACTCGCCGAGCGAAGCTGCCGCTTATTATGCGGAAGAAACACCCGCTGATGACCGGCGTGAGCCTTTCACCCCTCCGGTCGATCCGCCTGTTGAGGCGGCGCCGCGCGTCTGGCACAAGACCGAGCGTCCCTCAGGACATCCTGGCGACGCTGACGAACCGGTTCTGAACGAGCCGTCTGGCTTGCATGGCATTCCCGACAACGAACTGCATTTCGGCGCGGCCGGCTTAGGTGCGGCCGGCTTAGGCGCGGCCGGCTTAGGTGCAGCCGCCGGCCTCGATGCTGCCGGTGCAAGTGGCCTCGGCTCAGGTTCAGGCGCCCCCGGCCCGGCCACCTTTGGCTCGAGCGGCGAACCCTTCTCGGTTCAGCCGGTGAATGACGACGGCGTCGATCCCTTCCCGGTGGTGCGTGAGACGCGCCCGCCTGAACCACGCCGCCTCGGCTGGATCATCTTCGGCTCGGTGGTCGCATCGGTGCTGGCCATCGCCCTGCTCGCGCAACTCGCCTGGTGGCAGCGCGAAACCGTTCAGGTCTACTTCCCACGCACGCAAACGCTCTATGTCAAAGCCTGCGCGCAACTCGGCTGTCAACTCACGCCGCCGCACGACATCGACGGTTTGCTGGTCGAGCCGTCCGATCTGCGTCAGATCGACGGGCCGCACAGGCTTGAACTGAAGATGCCGCTGCGCAACCGCTTCGGTATTGCGCTCGCCTACCCGGCCATCGAGCTCACGCTGCTCGACGACCAGAACAATGTCGCCGTGCGCCGCGTGCTGTGGCCGCAAGACTACGTCGCACCCGGCACGCCGATCGCAGCCGGCCTGCCGGCACACACGACCCAGACCATGATCGTTCACCTCGACACGGGCAATGCGGTCGCTTCCAATTTCCGCGTGCAGATTTTTTATCCGTAACGCAACCTCGCGCGCCCGGCACTGACCGGGCGTATTCACCGTCATGACTGACGAATTTTCGGAGCACATCAACATGAGTCAAGTTACGCTGGGTGGCAACCCGATCGAAGTAGCCGGCACGTTCCCGACCGTGGGACAGAATGCCCCCGCCTTCTCGCTCGTGGGCAAGGATCTGAAGCCGGTGTCGCTGGCTGACTTCGCCGGCAAGCGCAAAGTACTGAATATCGTGCCGAGCCTCGACACGCCGACCTGCGCCACGTCGACCCGCAAGTTCAACGAAGCCGCAGCAAAGCTGAGCAACACGGCCGTGATCGTCGTGTCGGGCGATCTGCCGTTCGCCGCATCGCGCTTCTGCACGACCGAAGGTATCGAGAACGTCGTGACGGCGTCCACGTTCCGCGGCCACGAGTTCGCGCAAGCCTATGGCGTCGATGTAACGAGCGGCCCGCTGACGGGTCTGACGGCACGCGCCGTGGTGGTCGTCGACGAGAACGACAAGGTCGTGCACGCCCAGCTGGTGGGCGAAATCAAGGACGAACCGAACTACGACGCCGCACTTGCCGCGCTGAAGTAAAACCTTCGCGCACGAACCCCGGCGCCGCGCTTCATGCGCGGCGCTGTCGCATCGTCGCGCCCATTTTCCATTTCGACTTTTACAGGAACGCTCGCCTTGGCCACGCTGATTTGCGGTTCGCTCGCCTACGACAACATCATGACCTTCGAAGGCCGCTTTCGGGAGCACATCCTGCCGGAGCAGGTCCACATCCTCAACGTGAGTTTCCTCGTGCCGACGATGCGCCGCGAATTCGGCGGCTGCGCGGGCAACATTGGCTACTCGCTGCATCTGCTGGGTGGCGACGCGCGCATCATGGGCGCGCTTGGCGCGATTGACGCGCAGCGCTACATGGACCGCTTCGCGCAACTCGGCCTGTCGACGGAGAACGTGCTCGTGGTGCCGGATACCTACTCGGCCCAGGCGATGATCACCACCGATCTGGAAAACAATCAGATCGCCGCATTCCATCCGGGCGCAATGATGCAAGCGCATCTGAGCCGCGCCGACCAGGCGAAGGGCATCACGCTCGGCATCGTCGGGCCGGACGGTTACGACGCCATGGTCCAGCACTCCGAGCATCTGGCAGCAGCCGGCGTGCCGTTTATCTTCGATCCGGGCCAGGGTTTGCCGCTGTTCGACGGCGAGTCGCTGCGCCGCATGATTGAACTTGCTACTTACGTAGCTGTCAACGATTACGAAGCCAAACTGGTGAGCAACAAAACGGGTTGGTCGATCGAAGAGATCGCCGGCAAGGTCGAGGCGCTGATTATCACGCTCGGCGAGCAGGGCGCGCGGATTCATCACGCCGGCGGCATCGAAGAGATTCCGGCGGTGAAGGCACAGCAGGTGCTCGATCCTACGGGTTGCGGCGACGCGTTCCGCGGCGGCTTGTTGTACGGCATCGAGCACAAGCTTGGCTGGGCGACCACGGGGCGTCTGGCAAGCCTGATGGGTGCACTGAAGATCGAACACCAGGGCCCGCAGAACTACGCGCCCAGCCGGGCGGAGATCAACGAACGGTTCAAGCAGGCGTTCGAATACGACCTGCCGTAATACCGCAAGCTATTGGAGTTAGGGAATGAGAACAACGAGTCGCCTGGTAGTGGCCGCTTTGATCGCCGGTTCGCTGGCCATGTCGGGGTGTGCGTACAACAGCAGCTCTGCAGACGTCTACACGGCGTCGCAGGCACAGCGCGAAGAAACGGTGCGCATGGGCACGGTCGACAGCGTGCGCGCAGTGAAGATCAGTTCGAATAACGGCCAGCCGAGCGGCTTGGGCGCGATCGGCGGCGGCGCCTTGGGTGCGGTGGCAGGCAGCGCGATCGGCGGCGGCCGTGGCTCGATCGTGACCGGCATTATCGGCGGCCTCGCCGGCGCAGTGGCGGGCAATGCGGTCGAGAACGGCGTCGCGGTGCACGACGGCCTCGAGATCACCGTGCGACTCGACAACGGCGATATGCGCGCAATCACGCAAAGCGCCACCGGCGAAATCTTCCGCGCCGGCGACCGCGTCCGGCTGCTCTCCAGCGGCGGCGTCACGCGCGTCACTCACTAAGTTTCCCCTCTCGTGCGGTCGCGCTTCACGCGCTGCCGCGACGACCTCAAACGCATGCCCTCCCCTGTCGACCGGAGTTAGCGCTTTAGCTGTCGACCAGAGTTCGCGCTTCAGCGCGCTACTCTGGTCCCATGCAAAGCACTTACTCCGGTCCCATGCAACATGGTGGCGGTGCATGCGTTTTTTTTCGTCCGTCGGTTTTGCAGCGTTTCGTACAACCGGCGCGTTCGCTCGGGCAAAAAAAATCCCGTCGCCAGAAACCCGGCAACGGGACCCTGACCGAGTAGCGCTCGGTCATACGGCTACGTAAGCGCTACTCGATCATCGACACAGGTACGGCGTGTCGAAGTACTTCTACCGCCTGGTCAAAACTTATTGACCAGATTACGGACGGCTGCCCGTCGGGAACGGCCATGCCGCTGCCGGGTTCAGCGCGGTCTTCACCGTCGCTGCCGGTGCGCTCGAGACAGAAGTCGCAGCGGGTGCAGGAGCCGCCTTCTTGGCGACAGCCTTCTTCGCAGGCGCAGCCTTCTTGGCAGGAGCAGCGGCCTTCTTCGCGGCAGCCTTCTTGGCAGGCGCAGCCTTTTTAGCAGCAGCCTTCTTCGCAGGCGCAGCTTTCTTGGCAGCAGCCTTTTTCGCAGGCGCAGCCTTCTTGGCAGCGGCCTTCTTAGCCGGTGCTGCCTTCTTTGCCGCGGCCTTCTTCGCCGGTGCTGCCTTCTTCGCTGCAACCTTCTTCACTGCAGCTTTCTTCGCCGGTGCTGCCTTCTTGGCCGGCGCTGCCTTCTTCGCTGCAACCTTCTTCACTGCGACTTTCTTTGCAGCAACCTTCTTGGCCGGAGCAGCTTTCTTCGCTGCAACCTTCTTCGCCGGTGCTGCCTTCTTCGCTGCAACCTTCTTCACTGCGACTTTCTTTGCAGCGACTTTTTTCGCCGGAGCAGCCTTCTTGGCCGGTGCTGCCTTCTTGGCTGCGGGTTTCTTAGCTGCGGCTTTCTTGATAGTTGCCATCATTTTCTCCTTCAGGTTTTCAGATGAGAGTCAGTTCAAACTACACCCTTCGTCAAAACCCGCTTCCCGCGGACGCTTCTCAGGGCGCGCGCTACGAAGCGGGCTATTCATCGGCGTACGCAGGTGCTGCGCGCTTACGCTAATGAATGCGGTAAGGCGCGCCGTGCCCTTGGGCACCGCGCGCCAGATCTGGTCGGCGCTGGATCTCAACGCCGGCAATTGCTTGATCGGGCCGCTGGCGGCAACGCCAGCGGCTTTTTCCGGGGGGAAGTTTGCCCATCCCACTGAAGGGTTCGCAAAGTGCCAGCCATGTTTGTGGGCCGCGAAGGCACGCGGCGCACCGGGCACGATTTGCATCAGGCGGTTCTGCTCCTAACTAAATTGCCGCGGCCGAAGCCTGCCGGCATCCCCAAAATGAATGCATCTGCGACACGAACCCGGATCACTCCCAGGTCAGCGCGCCGCCAGTCTGATATTCGATCACTCGCGTCTCGAAGAAGTTGCGTTCCTTCTTCAGGTCGATCATCTCGCTCATCCACGGGAACGGGTTTTCCTCGTTCGGGTACAGCGGATCGAGACCGATCTGCTGGCAACGGCGGTTGCAGATGAAGCGCAGATAGCTCTTGAACATCGACGCATTGAGGCCGAGCACCCCGCGCGGCATCGTATCTTCTGCGTAACGATATTCAAGTTCGACCGCTTGCTGGAAGATCTCGCGGATTTCCGCGCGGAACTCAGCCGTCCAGAGTTGCGGGTTTTCGAGTTTGATCTGGTTGATCAGGTCGATGCCGAAGTTGCAGTGCATCGACTCGTCGCGCAGGATGTATTGGTACTGTTCCGCCGCGCCGGTCATCTTGTTCTGACGGCCCAGCGCCAGGATTTGCGTAAAGCCGACGTAGAAGAACAGGCCTTCCATCACACAGGCGAACACGATCAGCGAGCGCAGCAGCGTCTGGTCGGTCTCGAGCGTGCCGGTCTTGAAGCCCGGATCGGTCAGCACGTTGATGTACGGAATCAGGAATTCGTCTTTCGCGCGGATCGAGGGAACCTCGTGATACGCGTTGAAGATTTCGCCCTCGTCGAGGCCCAGCGATTCGACGATGTACTGGTAAGCGTGCGTGTGGATCGCCTCTTCGAACGCCTGGCGCAGCAGGAACTGGCGGCATTCGGGCGCCGTGATATGGCGGTAGGTGCCCAGCACGATGTTGTTGGCGGCCAGCGAGTCGGCCGTCACGAAGAAACCCAGGTTGCGCTTGACGACACGGCGCTCGTCTTCGGTCAGACCGTTCGGGTCTTTCCAGAGGGCGATGTCGCGCGACATGTTCACTTCTTGCGGCATCCAGTGGTTGGCGCAACCAGCCAGATACTTTTCCCAGGCCCACTTGTATTTGAACGGCACCAACTGATTGACGTCGGTCTGGCCGTTGATGATGCGCTTGTCGGCGACATTGACCCGTGCTTCGGAAACGGCGGCCGTTCCAGCAGTAGCGTTGGTCACATGAGCGACGGGAGCGACAGCGATGTCGTTCGCGAAGATGTCTTGAGCCGAGGGAGCGTGGGGAGCGGAACGCGTTCCGACTTGCGAACCGACAGCCGATCCCGCAGCGTTGCGCAACACATTCTGTTGCGTAGCGCTCGAGGGAGTTACGGCAGTGATCTCGTCATCCCAGTTGAGCATAAATGTCACCATCAATTTAGAACGGTTTGTACCATCTTTTCACGAGCGATAAAAGAGTTCGCTGATGAAAAATCCTGTTTTCGATTCGCGTTGCTACGTTCATACAACACTTTGTTCAACAGACTGTGTGTGTCGCCTCATGTGAAGCGTGTTGAACGCGTGTCGTCGAGGTGCTTCGCGAGCTCGAAGAGCAACGTGTCGAAGCGACGTTTCGCTGCTCTATCTATCTGTATTGCGGAGTGCGTCTGCAGGGTTTTGCGATTGCTTCCTGCTGCCTCGCGATTGCCTGTTCGTCAGTGCTGGCGAGGTGAAGTTCAATGCAATGTCGGGCGATGCATCTGGCCGGCCGTGTCGTTCGACCTTCGACCGGAGCGTTTGCTGAGCGCTTCATATCGAGCGCTTCGTCTGTGCTGCCGACTGCTGACTGCTTCATCGACTACCTGCTTACCGCTTCGCGGCTTCAGCCGCTTGCCCTGCTTCGATGCTGTTCGACGAGCGGCACAACGTCGATTCTGTTTCGCCGCGCCGCTCATCTACTTCACTTCTTCACGGCTTCGTCCTGCTTGCCGATCGCTGCATGCGGGTCTTTACCTACGACCCACTCAACCACGCAGCGATCGCGCCACTTGCTTCGTGCTCGCCTCGCAGTTGCGAGACGTTTATTGGCAAGCCTCGCACTCGTCGAAACCCGCATCGCCCGGACGCATCATGCACACCGGACCATCCGCTTCCGGCGCTGCTTCGACTGCCGCTGCCGGCGCCGCCGCTACCTGGATGCCGCCCGAAGCCGCACCGCCGCTCGCGCCAAAACCACCTGCTGCGCCACCGCCGACACCGCCCGCGCCGCCCGATCCTTCGCTGCCGCCCGAGCTCACCGCGTTCAGCGCGCCGTGCGCCACCGTCGACTTCTCGACGTGCGTCGCCGCCATCGTGCGGAGGTAGTAGGTCGTCTTCAGGCCACGCACCCATGCGAGCTTGTAGATTTCGTCGAGCTTCTTGCCCGACGCGCCACCCATGTAAATGTTCAGCGACTGTGCCTGGTCGATCCACTTCTGACGGCGCGAAGCCGCCTCGACCAGCCACACCGGATCGAGTTCGAATGCGGTCGCGTAGATCGCGCGCAGGTCGGCCGGGATGCGGTCGATGCGCGACAGCGTGCCGTCGAAGTACTTCAGGTCGGCGACCATCACTTCGTCCCACAGACCGCGTTCCTTCAGGTCACGCACCAGGTAGTCGTTGACCACCGTGAACTCGCCCGACAGGTTCGACTTCACATACAGGTTCTGGAAGGTCGGTTCGATACAGGCCGACACGCCGATGATGTTCGAGATCGTCGCCGTCGGCGCGATCGCGATGCAGTTCGAGTTGCGCATGCCGTAGGTGGCGATGCGCGAACGCAGTTCGGTCCAGTCCATCGACTCGCTCGAATCGACTTCGACGTAACCGCCGCGCGCCTGCTCCAGCAGCTTCACCGAGTCTTGCGGGAGGATGCCGCGATCCCACAGCGAGCCGCGGTAGCTGGAGTAACGGCCGCGTTCCTGCGCCAGTTCGGTCGACGCGTAGTAAGCGTAGTAGCAAACCGCTTCCATCGACGTATCGGCGAACGCAACCGCCTCTTGCGACGCGTACGGCGTGCGCAGCAGGTGCAGGCAGTCCTGGAAGCCCATGATGCCCATGCCGACCGGACGGTGCTTCAGGTTCGAGTTACGCGCCTTGGCAACCGCGTAGTAATTGATGTCGATCACGTTGTCGAGCATGCGCATTGCCACGCTGACCGTGCGCTTCAGCTTGTCGTGGTCGAGCGCCAGGGTGCCGTCGGCCTGTTCCTTCAGGTGAGCGACGAGGTTCACGGAGCCCAGGTTGCAGACGGCGATTTCGGCGTCGCTCGTGTTCAGCGTGATTTCCGTGCACAGGTTCGACGAGTGAACGACGCCGACGTGCTGTTGCGGCGAGCGCACATTGCACGGATCCTTGAACGTGATCCACGGGTGGCCGGTTTCGAACAGCATGCCCAGCATCTTGCGCCACAGTTGCGCTGCCGGAAGCTTCTTGAACAGCTTGATCTCGCCGCGCGCAACCTTCTCTTCGTAAGCTGTGTAAGCCGTTTCGAATTCTGCGCCGAACAGGTCATGCAGATCCGGGCAGGTGGACGGCGAGAACAGCGTCCAGTCACCGCCTTCCATCACGCGCTTCATGAACAGGTCGGGAATCCAGTTCGCCGTGTTCATGTCGTGCGTGCGGCGACGGTCGTCGCCGGTGTTCTTACGCAGCTCGAGGAATTCTTCGATGTCCAGGTGCCACGTTTCCAGGTACGCGCAAACCGCGCCCTTGCGCTTGCCGCCCTGGTTGACCGCCACCGCCGTGTCGTTGACGACTTTCAGGAACGGCACCACGCCTTGCGACTTGCCGTTAGTGCCCTTGATGTGCGAACCGAGTGCGCGCACGCGCGTCCAGTCGTTGCCCAGACCGCCGGCGAATTTCGACAGCAGCGCGTTTTCCTTCAGCGCTTCGTAGATGCCGTCGAGGTCGTCGTCCACCGTCGTCAGGTAGCACGACGACAGTTGCGAGCGATGCGTGCCCGAATTGAACAGCGTCGGCGTGGACGACATGAAGTCGAAGCTCGACAGGATGTTGTAGAACTCGATAGCGCGCGCTTCGCGGTCGATCTCGTTCAGCGACAGGCCCATTGCGACACGCATAAAGAATGCCTGCGGCATTTCGATGCGCACGCCGTCGTGATGCAGGAAGTAGCGGTCATACAGCGTTTGCAGACCGAGGTAGCCGAACTGCAGGTCGCGGCTGTTGTCGAGCGCGGCGCCGAGGCGCTTCAGGTCGAACTGCTGGAGCTTGTCGTCGAGCAGGCCGGCGCCGATGCCGCGCTTGATGAACTGCGGGAAGTACTCGGCATAGCGGTCGGCCATTTCCGTTTGCGTGACTTCCTCTTCGAGGATCTCGCGGCGGATCGTGTGCAGCAGGATGCGTGCGGTGACCTGGCTGTATGCCGGGTCCTTTTCGATCATCGTGCGGGCAGCCAGAATCGCCGAGTCGTAGACTTGGGCCATCGGCACGCCGTCGTACAGATTCTTCACCGTTTCCGCGATGATCGGATCGGCATTCACGACGTCGCCCAGGTTCGAGCAAGCCAGTTCGATGATGCCGCGCAGCGCAGCCATGTCGAGCGGACGCGTCACGCCGTTGTCCGTGACATTCAGACCCGGAGTGCTGGCGACGATCTGGTCGTCATGGCCGCGCGCCTGGGTGCGCTTCTCGCGATACAGCACGTAGGCACGCGCGACGTTGTGTTCGCCGCCGCGCATCAGCGCGAGTTCGACCTGATCCTGAATGTCTTCAATATGGAAGGTGCCGCCGTTCGGGCGGCTGCGCACGAGCGCGCGCACCACGTTCTGCGTGAGTTGCTCGACCAGCTCGCGCACACGCGCGGAGGCTGCGCCTTGACCACCGTTGACGGCCAGGAATGCCTTCGTCACGGCGATGGCGATTTTCGACGGTTCGAACGACACCACGCTGCCGTTGCGGCGGATCACCTTGTAGTCGGCGTAGGTCGCTTGCGGCGCGAGCGCTTGCGCGCCTTGTGCCTGGCCAAAGTTCTGGCCAGTCGATGAACCCTCGTACCGGGTCGTCACGTTGTCGGTGGTTTGCATGTGCAAAGCTCCTGGTCTTGGAAATGTTGCGGAGGAAGCCGCGGATTAAAACGAACGCTGCGCCGCCGCGTGCGCAAACGATGGGGTGCAGAAGAAAGGCCGGCTGAGCCGGGTGGCGGGATGCGACAGCGATGAAGCCTGATTCGAATTGATAACGGTCTTCACGCTGTGTGTCGCGATCACTTGCTGTGCCCTTTTCCTGAATTTTTCTGGACGCTGCCGACTCTCTATCAGCCGCGCCGCAGGAATTGTTTTGTCACTGCCTGGAATGCTTGCGGCGCCGTGCTCGGGAGCGGGGCGCCGCATAACTTATGCACTCAGTTATGCACAGAGTTATACACACCGGACACAAGATATAGTGCAAAACTGAATTTCTGGCACCAAGTATAGTGTAGTTTCAAGACAGGTCAAATCGTTTTATTTGCTTTCGAAGTCTTGACTTTTGCATAGCGCGGCGGGAAGCCGCCTCCCCGGAGAGCGAGGCTGCGCCTTGCTCTCCTTGCTTCGCGCAAAGTCGCGCGAAGGGCCGTTACGGCGTTTGGGGAAACTTGAGATAGGGGAAGTACTGATCGGCCAGCGCGGTGTCGCGTTGCAGCCGCTGCCACTCGAAATGGGGTCCTGGATCGGTTTTGCGGCCGGGGGCAATGTCCGAGTGACCGGCCAGTCCCTCGACCGGATAGCGAGCCTTGAGCGCCGTCACAAGCGCGCCGAGCGTGCGGTATTGCGCCGCTTCGAAAGCAGTCGTGTCGCTGCCTTCCAGCTCGATGCCGATCGAGAAATCATTGCAGCGCTCGCGGCCGAAAAAATTCGATGGGCCTGCGTGCCATGCGCGCTCGTTGCAGGACACAAACTGTTCGAGCGAGCCGTCGCGATGGATCACGAAGTGCGCCGACACCCGCACGCCGCGCAGATGCGTGTCGTAGTACGGGTGGGCATCGCAGTCGAGCGTGTTCTGGAACAGCTCGGCAATCGCCGTGCCGCCGAACTCGTCAGGCGGCAGGCTGATGTTGTGCACGACGATCAATGTGGGCACGGCCCCTGCGGGCCGCGCTTCGAAATTCGGCGATGGCAGTTTGCGCGCGGCGTCGACCCAACCGTCGGCCTCGACGGTGAACGCGAGGTTCATCGCGCGTCGCGGCCCGTGGGATGCGCGCCATGACGTTGCGCGTGCGCGGCGCTGCAGAACGCCTGCCCGGCAACGACGACCGAGTCGCTCTTCGGCGCGTGCACGCCGCATTCGGCGCAGCGGATCATCGGCTCGGCAAGCTGCGGCTGCGCTTGCGCGGAGGCTGGCCCACGCGCGCCGCCGTTCGGGCCGCTCCGGCCACTCTGGCCGTTGGCCCCCGCAGCGCTATTCGCACCGGCACCGCCCGTGCGCTGAGACGCTTGCGCGTCATGACGACGCAGCGCCTTCACCAGCCACTGGCCAACGATAAACAACAGGATCAGCAGAAAAATTTGTCGCATGGCAGGACACTCACACTACAGCACGGTGCAGCAGCACCTCGAATACGAAACGGCTGCCGACGTACGCCAGCAGCAGCGCGACGAACGACGCCAGCACCCAGCGCAATGCCGCACGGCCGCGCCAGCCGGACACCTTGCGCGCGGTCAGCAGCGCGCCGAACATCACCCAGGAAAGAATCGCGAACACGGTTTTGTGGTCGAGCCGCAATGCGCGGTCGACCAGTTGCTCGCTAAATATGATGCCCGAGAGCAGCGTCAGCGTGAGCAGGACGAAACCGGCGCCGATCAGGCGGAACAGCAACTTTTCCAGCGTCAGCAGCGGCGGCAGCGTGTCGAGCCAGCTCGACAGCCAGCCGTTGCCCGCAGCCGCATTGCGTTGCGACATGCCGCCGCGCATTGCGTGCAGACGGCGCTCGACCAGCAGCATCAGAATCGCGTGCAACGCCGCTATCGCGAACAAACCGTACGCGATATTGGCGATCAGGAAGTGCAGCTTGAACATGGGCGCGGCCGAATACGGCAGCACACGCACGCCATTGAACGCCAGCGGCAATAAGGAAGCCACACAGGCGAGCGGCAACACCAGCAGGCGCAGGCCGTCGAGCGGGAAGAAAAAACTCTCGATCCAGTAGATGCCGGCGCCGAGCCAGAACATCGCCGACAGCGCGAACGCGAAACCGAAAACCATCGCGTTCTGAGGAAAGATGGTGGTGTGCAGCAGCACGCCGTGGGCTAGCAGGGCAACAAATAGCAGCGCGCGGCCCGAGCTGCTCATGCCCGAGGCGGCCGAGGAAGACAATGGGACCGACCTGCCCGCGGTGACGGGCACCGCCGGCACGCTCTCGAGCATGGGGCGCAAGGCGGCGTGCCGGTGCGAGCGCCAGCCGGCCACGGCGAGACCGCCGTAGAGGAGCGCAGTGAGGGCATACAGTACAATATCCATATTCGAAGTTTACACTAGGCCCCTGCTCCGCGACGTCTCCCGCATCGCGCCCTGCTCCGGCCGCACTGTTCATCGCTCCCCATGCTCGACAATCTGACTCAACGGATGGCGCGCGTCGTCAAGACGCTGCGCGGCGAAGCCCGGCTCACCGAGGCGAACACCCAGGAAATGCTGCGCGAAGTGCGCCTGGCACTTCTCGAGGCGGACGTGGCGCTGCCCGTCGTGCGCGAATTCATCGCCAAGGTGAAGGAAAAGGCGCTCGGCGAGGAAGTCATCAGCAGCCTGTCGCCGGGTCAGGCACTCGTCGGCGTGGTGCAGCGCGAGCTGACCGCGGTGATCGGCGGCGACTACGAAGGCAAGGCGGTCGAACTGAACCTCGCCGTCACGCCGCCGGCCGTCATCCTGATGGCGGGTCTGCAAGGCGCCGGTAAGACGACCACGGTCGGCAAGCTCGCCAAGCTCCTGCGCGAAAAATACAAGAAGAAGGTCCTGACCGTTTCATGCGACGTTTACCGTCCGGCTGCCATCGCGCAGTTGAAGATGGTGACCGAGCAGGTCGGCGCGGACTTCTTCCCGTCGGAACCGGATCAGAAACCGGTCGACATCGCGATCGCCGCGGTGGATTGGGCCAAGCGCCACTACCACGACGTGCTGCTGGTCGACACGGCCGGCCGTCTGGGTATCGACGAAGCGATGATGGCGGAAATCACCGCGCTGCACAGCACGTTGAAGCCGGCGGAAACGCTGTTCGTGGTCGACGCGATGCTCGGTCAGGATGCCGTCAACACCGCGAAGGCCTTTAGCGACGCATTGCCGCTCACCGGCGTGGTCCTCACGAAGCTCGACGGCGACTCGCGCGGTGGCGCGGCGCTCTCCGTGCGTCACGTGACGGGCAAGCCGATCAAGTTCGTCGGTGTCGCCGAAAAGCTCGACGGCCTCGAAGTCTTCTACCCGGATCGCATGGCGAACCGGATTCTCGGCATGGGCGACATTCTCGCCCTCGTCGAGGAAGCACAGAAAGGCGTGGACGTACAGGCTGCGCAGAAGCTCGCCGACAAGGTCAAGAAAGGCGGCGACTTCGACCTCAACGATTTCCGCGCGCAGCTGACCCAGATGAAGGGCATGGGCGGGCTGTCCTCGCTGATGGACAAACTGCCGGCCCAGTTCCAGCAAGCCGCCGCCGGCGCCGACATGGGCCAGGCCGAAAAGCAGATGCGCCGCATGGAAGGCATCATCAATTCCATGACGCCGCTGGAGCGCGCAAAGCCCGACCTGATCAAGGCCACCCGCAAGCGCCGTATCGCCGCTGGTGCTGGCGTGCAGGTGCAGGAAGTCAACCGCATGCTGAATCAGTACGACCAGATGCGCACGATGATGAAAAAGCTGAAGGGCGGTAATCTGCAAAAGATGATGCGCGGCATGAAGGGCATGATGCCCGGCATGCGCTAAGCTTTAGCAAGACGGCGGCGCGCGTGCTTTCGTGCAGGAACCGTGGCACGCGCGGCTGACTCCGGATTTATGCGGGTTTATTCTGTACCGCATGCCGCCGTCCCCCAGGGGATTTCCTTCGGGGTATTCCCACTCACACTATGTATACAGTTACCGCCCGTCTGACGTCATGAACCGCGAAGAAGCTCTCCACATTTTTAGCCACTCCGAAGAAATCGTTTCGGCCGACGACGTCAACGCGTCGATCAGCGGCATGGCCACGGCCATCCGCAACGAGATGAGCGAGGACTTCCCGCTCGTGCTGTCGGTAATGGGCGGCGCGGCGGTGTTCACCGGCATGCTGCTGCCGCACCTCGATTTCCCGCTCGAGTTCGACTACATCCACCTGACCCGCTATCGCAATACCACCAAGGGTGGCAATGAGATGCAGTGGCGCGTGGCGCCGGCCGAGTCGGTGAAGGATCGCGTCGTGCTGGTGCTCGACGACATCCTCGACGAAGGCGAAACCATGGCCGCGATCCGCGACCGCATCCTCGCGATGGGCGCGAAGCGCTTCCTGAGCGCGGTGCTGTGCGAGAAGATCATTCCGAAGGCGAAGCCGCTGCGCCCGGACTACTGTGGATTCGAAGTACCGGACCGCTACGTGTTCGGTTGCGGGATGGACGCCAAGGGTTACTGGCGCAATCTGCCGACTATCCGGGCGTTGACTGAGGGCGCTTGAGCGGCGTGCTTGAGCGACATAATAGCGGCGGCGTTTTTTGACGACGCGGCTCGATAAAAAAAGCGGCCAACAGGCCGCTTTCTTATTTGCCGAAGACGATGCAAAGGGTGGCTCTACCCGCCTCGCACTCTCTGCGCCGACTCAAAGCTGATGCACAAAAGAACGGATACCGCCGAGCATCATCTCCACTGAGATCGCCACGAGCACCAACCCCATCAAGCGCTCAAAGGCCATCATCGCGCGCTCGCCGAGCCAGGCCTGAATCCGCTCCGCCAGCATCAGCACGATCGCGCAGACGATCATCGTGACAGTCAGCGCACCGATCCACTCGAACATCTTGCCCGGCGCCTGCGATGTCAGCAGCATCACCGTCGCAAGCGCCGACGGACCCGCCAGCGCGGGAATGGCGAGCGGCACGATGAGCGGCTCGCCGCCCCGCGTGTCGCCGCCGAACGGACCGTCCGGATGCGGAAACACCATTCTGAGCGCGATCAGGAACAGCACGATTCCACCGCCGATACGCAGCGACTGGTCGGTCAGACTCATCATGCGCAAGAAACGGTCGCCGACCACCATGAACACCAGCAGGATCGCGAAGGCGATCGCCACCTCACGGAGGATGACGATCGTGCGCCGCTTCGGCGCCACCCCGCGCAGACAACTGATGAAGAGCGGAATGTTGCCGAGCGGATCGGTGATCAGAATCAGCAGGACTGTCGCGGACAGAAAGGTGTATTCCACCTCGGCTCCGCTTAGCGCGCCAACGCGGCGCGAACCTTGCCGATCACCGTTTGAGCGGCGTCCTCGACCGGCAGCAGCGTCGCTTCAGCGTCGCGGCGGCCTTGATACTCGAGCTTGCCGTCCTTGAGACCCCGATCGCCGATCACCAGACGATGCGGCACGCCGATCAGTTCCCAGTCGGCGAACATCACGCCAGGGCGTTCACCGCGATCGTCGAGGATCACGTCGACACCTGCTTCGAGCAACTCGGCGTACAGCTTGTCGGCCTGCTCACGCACGGCATCGCTTCGGTCATAGCCCATCGGGCACAGCACCACCTCGAACGGTGCGATCGACTCCGGCCAGATGATGCCCTTGTCGTCGAAATTCTGCTCGATCGCCGCGCCCAGAATACGCGTGACGCCAATGCCGTAGCAGCCCATTTCCATCGGACGCGGCTTGCCGGTTTCGTCGAGGCAGGTGGCGTTCATGGCATCCGAGTACTTCGTGCCGAGCTGAAACACGTGGCCCACTTCAATGCCACGGCAGATGTCGAGCACGCCCTTGCCGTCCGGCGACGGGTCGCCCTTCTTCACGTTGCGAATATCGGCGACGACCGGCTCCGGCAGATCGCGGCCCCAGTTCACGCCGGTGGTGTGGTAGTCCACCTCGTTCGAGCCGACCACAAAGTCGCTCATGTTCGCCACCGTGCGGTCCGCGACGACCTTGACCGGCTTCTTCGTATTGAGCGGGCCGAGGTAGCCCGGCGGCGTGCCGAATGTTTCGACGATCTCGGCTTCGGTCGCCATGCGGAAATCGGCGAGTCCCGGCAGCTTGCTCGCCTTGATCTCGTTCAGATCGTGGTCGCCGCGCAGCATCAGCAGCCAGATGGTCGGCTCGGCACCTTCGTTTTCCGTGGCGAGGACGATCGACTTGATCGTGCGCTCGAGCGGGATGTTCAGCAGTTCAGCCACGGCTTCGCACTTCGCCTTGCCCGGTGTCGCGGTCTTCTTCATCTCCTCGGCCGGCGCGGCACGTTGCGCGTGCAGCGGCAATGCTTCGGCCGCTTCGACGTTCGCGGCGAAATCCGAGGTCGGGCAATACGCGATCGCGTCTTCACCCGTGTCGGCGATCACGTGGAACTCATGCGAACCGCTGCCGCCGATCGAGCCGTTGTCCGCTGCCACCGCGCGGAAATCCAGACCAAGACGCGTGAAGATGCGCACGTACGCGTCGTACATCTTGCGATACGACTCGCGCAGGCCTTCCGCGTCCTTGTCGAACGAGTACGCGTCTTTCATGATGAACTCGCGGCCGCGCATCACGCCGAAACGCGGACGGATCTCGTCGCGGAACTTCGTCTGGACCTGATAGAAGTTCACCGGCAACTGGCGGTAGCTCTTGATCTGATTGCGCGCAATGTCCGTGATCACTTCCTCATGAGTCGGTCCGATCACGAAATCGGATTGCTTGCGATCCTTGAAGCGCAGCAGCTCAGGGCCGTATTTTTCCCAACGGCCCGATTCCTGCCAGAGTTCAGCCGGCTGCACTGCGGGCATCAGCAGTTCGATCGCGCCGGCCCGGTTCATTTCTTCGCGCACGATGGCTTCCACCTTGCGGATCGAACGCAGGCCAACCGGCAGGTAGCTATAGATGCCGCCGGCGACGCGGCGGATCATGCCGGCGCGCACCATGAGCTTGTGGCTGACGATCTCGGCGTCGGCAGGCGCTTCTTTCAGCGTGCCGATAAAGAAACGGGAAGCTTTCATTCAGATTTTCCAAAAGCGGCGGCTCCGGAAGGACCGCCCGAAAGGTGAAAACGGTGGGGAAATCGACACAGACCCGGCTTGAAGCCGGCACGGACTCGCCGAACACCCGGCCAACGGTCTGCGTATACCAGGCAAAACCCCGGCAAAACCGGCCCGAGCGCAGCGTTGAAGCCGCCGCGCAAAGCCTTTGCAGCAAGGGATAAGGCACGGAAAGACAGACAGGCTACCGCAAACGCGGGCCTTTTGCGGCGAATCGTTCCAATCTGGTGCGAATCGGTGCGTCGGGTCCGTTATCTGTTTATAATCAAAGCAATTTTAAAGGATTCGAAGGTGGTTGTATGCTGGATCGTGAAGGCTTTCGCCCGAACGTCGGCATCATCCTCTTGAACGCGCACAACGAGGTGTTTTGGGGCAAACGGCTCCGTGAACATTCCTGGCAGTTTCCGCAAGGGGGCATCAAGTACGGAGAGACCCCCGTGCAAGCGATGTATCGGGAGTTACACGAAGAAACCGGGCTGCTTCCTGAGCACGTCAAGGTGATCGGTCGCACGCGCGACTGGTTGCGTTACGAGGTGCCTGACAAGTTCATCAAGCGCGAAGTACGCGGTCATTACCGCGGCCAGAAGCAAATCTGGTTTTTGCTCCGGATGGTTGGACGCGATTGCGACATATGCTTGCGCGCCACCGACCACCCCGAGTTCGATGCGTGGCGCTGGAACGAGTACTGGGTGCCACTCGACTGTGTGATCGAGTTCAAGCGGGATGTGTATCAGTTGGCGCTGACGGAGCTATCCCGTTTCATGCGCCGGGCTGCGCCGCGTGCGGAAAAACCTGGCGGGCACCATGGGCCTCGCTATCCCCGGATAGCGCCGTCAATGGAAAGTCCGCCGGATTCGACGATGATGACGGTCACCACCTCGGTGACCACCCTCAGCATCGAAACGTCGATTCACACGACGATCGCGTCTGATTGCGGTCCGGGTTCCGGGTCGGTGGCCGAGGTTGGCTCCGCGTCGGAACACGAAGACGAGTCCGATCGCGAAACCGCCGCCGGCTCGCTGTTCCGCCCAGGCGTACGCAATTAACAACTCTGTGCGGCCGTCCACGCCGCCTCCACGGGTGCGGCTCAACAGGCCGCGCCCGTCTTTCGAGGAAACCATATTGAAAGCACTTGCTCTCGTCGTGGCGTGCGTCGCCACCGGCGCCCTGCTGGCTGGATGTTCGAGCGCCGGCAAACCCACCAATAAAGACGACAGCGCGTTTGCCTATCTGCTGGACCGGCCGACCAACTGGGTTGAAAACAAGGTCGACACCTTGCCGCCACTGCCACAAGACTCGAATCTGCTGCCTTTTGAAGTCTCCGGCAACACGCCGCTGCAGTTCGCAATCGACAAGAATTCACTCAGCGTCGGCACCGACGGCGTGGTGCGCTACACCGTCGTCGTCACGAGCCCGAGCGGCGCGCGCAACGTGAACTACGAAGGGATTCGCTGCGACACGTATGAATGGCGCCAATATGCGGGACTGAACGCCGATCACGACGGCTGGGATCAAACCGTCGCCAACGACTTCAGGCGCATCGAGAATGGCGCGCTGAACGCCTATCAGGCAACGCTGTATCAGGATTATTTCTGCGCGAACAAGATACCCACGGCCAGCGCGAAGCAGATTGTCGAGAACATCCGCTACAAGCGCACGCAGACCTCGCTGATCCACTAAGGCAGTTTTTTCGTGAGCGTGCTTTAGATTGTCTGAAAGCCGCTTCGAGCCTCGGATGTAAAAAAGCCGTTCCAGCTCACGCTGGAACGGCTTTTTTTGTCTATCGCGCAGGTTGCGCCGAGCAGTCAGACCAGCACAAGATTGTCGCGGTGGATCACCTCAGGCTCCAGCATATAGCCGAGCACCGATTCAATTTCGCCGCTCGGACGCCGCTGGATCAGCTTGGTTTCCGCGCTGCTGTAGTTGGTCAGGCCGCGCGCGACTTCACGCCCGGCCGCGCTCAGGCAGGCGATTACTTCGCCACGCGCAAACGCACCCTGCACACCCACGATGCCGATCGGCAGCAAGCTCTTGCCGCCTTCGGTCAGCTTTTCGACCGCGCCGTCGTCGATCACCACGTGGCCGCGCACCTGGAGGTGATCGGCCATCCATTGCTTGCGCGCCGCCATGCGTGCGGTGCGCGCGATCAACTGCGTGCCGATCGCTTCACCCGAGGCAAGGCGTGACAACACGTCGGCTTCACGCCCGCTCGCGATCACCGTATTGGCGCCGCTGTGCGCCGCGCGTTTGGCGGCAAGAATCTTGGTCAGCATACCGCCGCGGCCCAGGCTCGAACCCGCGCCACCGGCCATTGCTTCGAGCTCAGGCGCGCCGGCATCGGCCTGCTGAACGAGTGTCGCACCCGGATCCTTGCGCGGATCAGCGGTAAAAAGCCCTTGCTGATCGGTGAGGATAACAAGCGCATCGCCTTCGATCAGATTCGCGACCAATGCGCCCAACGTGTCGTTGTCGCCGAACTTGATTTCGTCAGTGACGACCGTATCGTTCTCATTGATGATCGGCACAACGCCCAGACGCAGCAGCGTCAGCAACGTGGAACGCGCATTCAGATAGCGTTCGCGATCGGCCAGATCGGCATGGGTTAGCAGAATTTGCGCGGTCTGGATCGAATGCTCGGCAAAGCGGCTTTCGTAAACTTGCGCGAGGCCCATTTGACCGACAGCAGCGGCCGCCTGCAGCTCGTCAATTTCACGAGGCCGTTTGGTCCAGCCGAGCCGCTGCATGCCTTCGGCAATAGCACCCGAACTGACCAGCACGACTTCCTTGCCTTGCGCGCGCAAAGCGGCAATCTGGGCGGCCCAGCGGCCGATCGCAGCATGATCGAGGCCGCGCCCGTCGTTGGTGACAAGGCTCGAGCCGACTTTCACTACCAATCGCCGTGAATCTGCGATGACTGAACGCATTGTGCGCGGTCTCCCAGGATAACGCGTGATGCCTGTGTGCCGGCGGCCTTTGCAGGCGCCGGTGCTCAGGCTTGCTCAGGTTTGTTACGACTGCGGGTCGATGTCGGACTCGTCCGCAGCGGCAGCCGGTGCTTCCGGTTTCTCGCGGAAACGTACGTCGGCGGCGAGATCTTCGGCTTCAGCCGCGCGCTGCGCGTCCGAATGCGCGGCGATGTGGTCATACACCGCATAAACAAGACCTTCGCAACCCTGGCCGGTCAGCGCCGAGATTTCGAACACCGGACCGTCCCAGCCGAAGCCTTCGAGGAATGCCGACACCCGCGCTTCGCGCTCGTCTTCGGGCACCATGTCGAGCTTGTTGAGCACGAGCCACCGCGGCTTCTCGTAGAGCAATTCGTCGTACTTGCGCAGCTCGTTGACAATTGCCTTGGCTTCCGCGACCGGGTCGACGGACTCGTCGAACGGTGCGAGGTCGACGATATGCAGCAGGAGGCCAGTACGCTGCAAGTGGCGCAGGAACTGGTGGCCGAGACCGGCGCCTTCCGCCGCGCCTTCGATCAGACCGGGAATGTCGGCAATCACGAAGCTGCGGCTCGGCCCGACACGCACCACGCCGAGGTTCGGTGCGAGCGTGGTGAACGGATAGTCCGCAATCTTCGGCCGCGCGTTCGACACCGACGAGATGAAGGTCGACTTGCCGGCGTTCGGCATGCCGAGCAGACCGACGTCGGCCAGCACCTTCAGTTCGAGGCGCACCATGCGGCGCTCGCCAGGCTTGCCGTCGGTTTTCTGGCGCGGCGCGCGGTTCGTACTGGATTTGAAATGCAGGTTACCGAGACCGCCCGCGCCGCCTTGCGCGATCTGCACGCTCTGGTTGTGCTCGGTGAGGTCGGCGATCAGCTCGCCGGTTTCCATATCGGTAATAGTCGTGCCGACCGGCATGCGCAGCGTGATATCGTCGCCGCCCTTGCCGTAGCAATCCGCGCCACGGCCGTTTTCGCCGTTGCGCGCCAAATGTTTTTTCGCGTAGCGATAGTCGATCAGCGTGTTGATGTTGCGGTCTGCGACCGCAATCACGCTGCCGCCCCGGCCGCCGTCGCCGCCATCCGGGCCGCCGAACGGAACGAATTTCTCGCGGCGCATCGACGCGCTGCCATCCCCTCCGTCGCCGGCGATGACTTCAATCCTCGCTTCGTCAATGAACTTCATGCGTAACTCCGTCCCGTGGTGTACTGCTAGATGGTGCTGCTGGGTTGATGCTTTCAGATGATGCTATTTTGCCGCGCCCGCCGTGCGGTGGGCAATCGGCCGATCGGCCAGGTACGCCGATGTGGCCGTTCAGTCCGCCAATTCTTCGGACAAAAAGCGCTGCAATAAAAAAAGCCCCGCTAACTTCGCGGGGCCTTTTTCCGGTCCTGAAGCCCGTGCCTGAGTAAGCTCAGACTGCTGCCGGGACGACGTTGACCATGTGCTTCTTCGCTGCGCCCTTCGTCGAGAAATTGACGTGGCCGTCCGTCAGCGCGAACAAGGTGTGATCCTTGCCGATACCGACGTTTTCGCCCGGGTGCATACGCGTGCCACGTTGACGCACGATGATGCCGCCAGCGTTGATGGCTTGACCGCCGTAGACCTTGACGCCGAGACGCTTCGATTCAGAGTCGCGGCCGTTGCGGGATGATCCGCCTGCCTTTTTGTGTGCCATTTGATTTGCTCCTTAACCGTTGCGCTTACGCGTTGATCGCGTCGATGCGCAGTTCGGTATAGTTCTGGCGGTGGCCGCCATGCTTCTGGTAGTGCTTCCGGCGACGCATCTTGAAGATGGTCACTTTTGCGTGACGACCTTGCGACACGACGGTAGCCTTGACGGAAGCCCCACTGACCAGCGGCGTACCGAACTTAATCGATTCGCCTTCGCCCACTGCGAGAACCTGGTCGAGCGTGATTTCAGCGTCAATGTCTGCCGGTATCTGTTCTACTTTAAGTTTTTCGCCGACGGCAACTTTATACTGCTTGCCACCGGTTTTTATGACCGCGTACATTGAGAACCTCACTCTGTGTTCATTTTTCCCACGCACCGCGCGCGGAAACCCGTGATTATACATAGAGTTAGCTGCTCGGTCAAAACTCATTGAGAGTCGCGGCGCGCAGCGCCCGGCGCGGTGTCATCCGACCCCGGTAGCGGCCCTGCCACGGCCCGCGCCGCCTCGCGTCGCAGCCTGCGACCCGGAACTGTCGCGATTCGCCTTATAATTCGCGGCACTACCCAATTCAGCCATCATGTCGTCGACCGCCACCCCCTCCTCAAACGCCGCCAGCCTGCTCGCTCCGATCGCCGAAGACATGCAGCAGGTCAATCGCGTCATACGGCACCGTCTGGCGTCCGACGTGATGCTGATCAATCAGATCTCCGAGTACATCATCAGCGCCGGGGGCAAGCGGCTGCGGCCCGCCCTGCTGCTGCTGGTGGCAGGGGCACTGGGCGAGACCACCGGGCATCGGCACGAACTGGCCGCCGTCGTGGAATTCATCCACACGGCCACGCTGCTGCACGACGACGTGGTCGACGAATCCGATCTGCGGCGCGGCCGCCAGACCGCCAACGCGCTGTTCGGCAACGCCGCGAGCGTGCTGGTCGGCGATTTCCTGTACTCGCGCTCGTTCCAGATGATGGTCGGCGTGGGCAAGATGCGTGTAATGGAAATCCTGTCGGAGGCGACCAACATCATCTCCGAGGGCGAAGTGCTCCAGTTGCTGAACATGCATGACGCCGACGTGGACGAAGCGCGCTACATGCAGGTGATCCGCTACAAGACCGCCAAGCTGTTCGAAGCCGCCGCCCAGCTCGGTGCGGTACTGGCCGGTTCGGACGCGAAGACCGAAGCCGCCGCGGCGGAGTTCGGCCGCCGCATCGGCACCGCGTTCCAGATCATGGACGACTGGCTCGACTACACGGGCACGGCTGAATCAATGGGCAAGAACGCCGGCGACGATCTGCGCGAAGGCAAACCCACGCTCCCGCTGATCTATCTGATCGAACGCGGTTCGCCGGAACAGTCGGCGCTCGCACGGGAAGCCATCGAACAGGGCGGGACGGACCGTTTCGACACCATTTTCGAGGCGATCACGCGCTCCGGCGCGCTCGACCACACGCTTGAATGCGCGAAGCAGGAAGCGATGGCCGCAGCTGCAGCAATTTCTTCGTTTCCCGATTCCATTTTCAAAGATAGCCTGCTAGAATTATGTTCTTACTCGACGGCGAGACAGTCTTGAACGGGACTGAAACGCCGAGTTAGTCTGAATCGAGTGCAGCAGTACAAATCGGGGTGTAGCTTAGCCTGGTAGAGCGCTACGTTCGGGACGTAGAGGCCGGAGGTTCGAATCCTCTCACCCCGACCAGATTTTCCTTGTTAGTTCAAGGCTCGAAAAACCGCCCAGCTTGCTTGGCGGTTTTTTGTTTTTGGGTCGCAATTTTTAGTGACCGATAAGTGCTTTGCCGTCGCGGGTGATGGGCTTTGGGCATCCCAGAGCCCTCCACACAACCGGTTCGCGTAGCCCCCTCTGCTATATTCTCTCCATCCCGTCCCCTACCCTTCACAACGCGTGGAACAACTTCCCTTATGGGCGCAGATCGGCGCCGTCTTTCTGCTACTTATCTGCTCCAGCTTCTTTTCGATTTCCGAAACGGCGATGATGGCGATCAACCGCCATCGCCTGAAACACCTTGCCAATCAGAACGCGCTCGGCGCGAAGACCACTCAAGGTCTGTTGGCGCACACCGACCAGCTGTTGAGCGTGGTGCTGATCGGCAACAATCTCTTCAACACGATCATCCCGGTGCTCACCACCTCGATCGCGTTGCATACCTTTGGCCGTAACAATGTGGTGCTGTCGATCGCGACGGGTATCGTCGCGTTTCTGATCATCGTATTCGCGGAAATCACGCCGAAAATTGTGGGCGCGACGTTCCCCGAGAAGATTGCGCTGCCGGCCAGCCTGCTGATCGCACCCATGATGCGAATCGGCAAGCCGCTCGTCTGGTTCGTCAATCTGTTCGCGAACACGATCCTGCGCGTCCTGCATATCAACACCAAAGGCGCGCACGATCAGCGGCTTTCCACCGAAGAACTGCGCACCATTGTGCTGGAATCAGGCAGCTTCATGCCGACCAAGCACCGCAGCATTCTGTTGAATCTGTTCGATCTCGAGAACATCTCCGTCGACGACGTGATGATCCCGCGGCGCCGCATCGAAGCGCTCGACTTCGACGCGCCGTTCGAACAGATCCTGCATCAGCTGGAAACCTGCTACCACAACAAACTGATCGTCTATCAGGGCGACATCGACCGCGTGCTCGGCGTGCTTCACGTGCGCAAGACACTGGCCGCGCTGCATAACCAGGAACTGGAACGCGAGACGTTGCGCGAATTGCTGGCCGAGCCGTACTTCGTGCCGAGCGGAACGCCAGTGTTCCAGCAACTGCAGTACTTCCAGGAGAGCCGTCACCGTACGGCGCTGGTCGTAAATGAGTACGGTGAGTTACAAGGGCTGGTCACGCCGGAAGACATCATCGAAGAGCTGATCGGCGAATTCACCACCTCGATTCCGCGTAGCGCCAATTCGCGTGGCGGCTGGAACGAGAGCGGCGAATGCATCGTTGCCGGCAGCATGCCGTTGCGCGAACTGAACCGCTGGCTGCATCTCACGCTGCCGACCGATGGACCGAAAACGCTCAACGGACTGATTCTCGAGATACTCGAAGACATTCCCGACGGCGACGTGTGCGTACAGATCGGCGACGTGAAACTCGAGGTGATGCGCAGCGACGATCAGGCAATTCGCACCGTCAAGCTATTCAAACCACCCAGTCGCACGGGCGCGAAAACCGTCAAGGCTGTGCGCGGTTAAGCCCTGCACGCCGTAGCATTGCATAGGGCAGCGCTGCGCGCCATTAGCCGATTGGCCGAATAGTGCCGCGAGCGGCCTTACCGGATGATGGAGTCGTCATGTTCTACAGGCGGCTCGTCACCGGTCCCTCATGCAAGAGTCTTTTCAACGCACGGCGTCGTTGCGGCCCATCGCCGTCGATCGTGAAAGCGCCGTCAAACCCAGGCAAAAGAGCTTTGCGGCCAGCGCCGCAGTCGGCGCCAATCTCAACCCGGATCTCGCCGATTCCGACAACGCACCCGCCGTACGCCTGCTGACCGACACGTTGCAGGAAGCAACCCGCCGCAACGCATCAGACCTGCATATCGAGCCGGCCGAGCATGGCTGGCGCATGCGTTTGCGCATCGACGGCGTGCTGCATGAAATCCCCCAGCCCCCCGCGCATTTACGCGACGCCTTCATCACACGCGTGAAAGTGCTGGCACGCATGGATATCGCCGAACGACGCGTGCCGCAAGATGGCCGGCTGCGCATTGCCACCTCACCGGGCCGCGTCGAAGACTACCGCGTCAACTCGCTGCCTACCCTGTTCGGCGAAAAGCTGGTACTGCGCCGGCTCGACGCGTTGCCTGCCGATCTTTCGCTGGACTCACTCGGCCTCGATCCACAACAACGCGCAGCAGTCGATGCCGCGATCCGTGCGCCGCACGGCCTCGTGCTCGTGACGGGGCCCACCGGCAGCGGCAAGACGTTGTCGCTGTACTGCTTCCTGCACATGCTCAACGACGAGGCGCGCAATCTGTGCTCGGTTGAGGATCCGGCGGAAATTCAATTGGCCGGGATCAATCAGGTGAGTGTGCGCGAAAAGGCCGGCCTGACATTCGCGCTGGCGCTGCGTGCGTTTCTCCGTCAGGACCCCGATGTGATCATGGTTGGCGAAATTCGCGACAACGAAACCGCCGACGTCGCCGTGAAGGCAGCGCAAACCGGACACCTCGTGCTGTCCACCTTGCATACGAACGACGCGCCTGCTGCCGTCGCGCGCCTGATCGACATCGGCGTCGAACCGTACAACCTGGCCGCCGCACTCAAGATGGTGACGGCACAGCGGCTGGTGCGGCGATTGTGCGTGGCGTGCCGCGCACCCGCGCCGCAATCAACGGCGGCGCTGCGAGCAGCGGGCTTCGCAGACGATCACCTCGACGACTGGCAACCATTCGGCGCCGCCGGATGCGCGGCTTGCCACGGCATCGGCTACCGCGGCCGCGTCGGCGTTCACCAGGTGATGCCTGTCTCCGATGCAATGCGCGAGTTGATCGTTGCACGCGCAAGCACCCATGAGTTGTCCCGCCTCGCCCAGGCCGAACGGGTTGCCACCTTGCGCGACGCAGCCTTGGCACGTGTGCGCGACGGCACGACGAGCCTTTCTGAAGCGCTGGCCGCCACCGAGGTCTCATGAGCACCGCCGCCTCCACTCAGTCCGCAGCTGATTTGCGCTTCAGATGGCGCGGTGTCGACGCCAACGGCCTTAAAAAAAGCGGGGCGCTCGTTGCGCCGGATGCTAGCGCCGCGCGAGCGATGCTCAAGCGCGACAATCTGTTCATCCTCGAACTGGCGGCCCGCGGGCCGGCACCACGCCCCAGAACCCGCGCCACCGACGTGACGATATTCACCCGCCAGCTCGCCAGTCTGCTGCGCGCCGGGCTGCCGCTCGCTCCCTCGCTGGAACTGCTGGCGCAAGCACAAAGCTCGCGCCGGCAAGGCATGCCGCGAATCGTCGGCGCGCTGGCGCGTGATATCACCGGCGGCCTGCGTTTTTCGGCGGCTTTGCGGCGACATCCGGCGCAGTTCAACGCGTTGTATTGTCAGCTCGTCGAGGTCGGTGAAGCCGCTGGCGCCTTGCCGACAATCCTCGCCCGGCTCGCCGACGACCGTGAACGCGCCGCCGCGCAGCGTTCCAGAGTGCGCGCGGCGCTGACCTATCCTGGGGCCATCCTGCTGCTCGCCATGGCGATTACCGCAGCCTTACTGATCTGGGTTGTTCCCACCTTCAAGCAGATCTTCGACGGTTTCGGCGCGAAGCTGCCCGTACCGACGCAGTTCGTGCTGGCTTTGTCCGCAGGCGCCGCGCGCTGGAGTGTTCCTCTGGTCGGCATGATCTTCGCAGCAGGGTCGGCTGTGACATTTCTGCTACGACGTTCCGAAGCAGCGCGCCTCTGGTTCGCGCGCGCATCGCTGATAATCCCGGTCGCCGGTCCATTGCTGCGTACCTTGTGCGCGGCGCGCTGGAGCCGCGCGCTCGGCACCTTGTTGTCGGCCGGTACACCACTCGCGGACGCATTCGGTTCACTCACTCACGCCACCGGCAACGCTTTCTTCGATAGCGCCACCGTGGAAATTGCCGCCCGGCTGCGGCGTGGCGAGCGGCTTGCCGCGGCAATGCGCGCGGCGCGCTGCTTTCCACCGGAGGTCGTGCAGCCTGTTGCGGTTGCCGAGGAGTCCGGAGCGCTCGACACGATGCTGATCGACGTCGCGTCGCTTGCAGATCGTCAGGTAGACGAAAAGATCGGCACGCTCTCGAGCCTGTGCGAGCCGCTTGTCATCATCGTGCTGGGTACGCTGGTCGGCGGCCTCGTGATCGCGATGTATCTTCCCATTATTCAACTTGGCAACGTGGTGTAGCATCGCAGCCGAATCCCACCCTTTTTATATGCAGTTCACTACCCCACTCGTGTCAGATACCTCTTCCAGCCTGCTTTCGGGTCTGCTGTCCGGCCAGTTCACAACCGGTCTCGAGCTCGCGTTCGGCAGCTTGCCCGGCGGCCTGCGAATCGCATTCGCGATCGTGTTCGGTCTGGTGATCGGCAGCTTCCTGAACGTGGTGGTGCACCGGGTGCCGATCATGCTGGAGCGCGCGTGGCGCGAGGAGGTCAGCGAGGCCACCGAACAGCCGCTTGAAAGCGACGGCTTACCCACCCGCTACAACCTGTGGGCACCGCGCAGCGCATGCCCTCATTGCGGCCACGTGCTCAGCGCGTGGGAGAACCTGCCGCTGCTGAGCTACCTGCTGTTGCGCGGGCGCTGCTCCGCCTGCAAGACACGCATCAGTCTGCGCTACCCGTTGCTCGAAATCGCCACCGCCGCCTTCGCAGCAGGGGCGCTCATGCTGTATGGGCCGACCGGCACAGCACTTGCCGCCTTCGGACTATGCGCCGCGCTGCTGGCGATGAGTGCGATCGACATCGACACGCATTTACTGCCCGACTCGATGACGCTGCCGCTCCTGTGGGCCGGTCTGATCGTGAACTTCAACGGCATGTTCGCGAGCCTGCACGACGCCGTGCTGGGCGCGATCTTCGGCTACCTGGTGCTGTGGGCCGTGCATTGGCTGTTCCGGCTGGTACGCGGCATTGAAGGCATGGGTTATGGTGATTTCAAACTGCTGGCTGCGCTCGGTGCATGGCTCGGCTGGGCGGCGCTGCCGCAGATCGTGCTGATCGCGGCGGTGACTGGCGCAGTAGTCGGTCTCGCGGCAACATGGCGTGGCCGCATGCGCTTCGAAGAGCCGCTGCCGTTCGGGCCGTTTCTTGCAGCAGGCGGTGCAGTTACGCTGTTTCTCGGCACACCGCTTTACCTGGCGTTAGGAGGCTGAAGCATGTTTGCTGTGGGATTGACCGGCGGCATCGGTAGCGGCAAATCGACCGTGGCCAACCTGTTTGCCGCACACGGCGTACCGCTTGTCGACACCGACCTGATCGCGCACCGCATCACGGCACCGCACGGCATCGCAATGCCGCAGATCGCCGCGGAGTTCGGCGATTCGTTCGTTGCCGCAGACGGCTCGCTCGACCGCGCCCGCATGCGCACGCTGGTATTCGCCGACGAGGGCGCGCGCAAACGCCTCGAGGACATCACGCATCCGTTGATTCGCGCAGAGACCGAGCACGAACAACGCGAGGCGCAAGGGCCGTACGTGATCGTGGTGGTACCGCTGCTAGTGGAATCGGGGAGCTGGAAAAAGCGCGTGAATCGCGTGTTGACGGTCGATTGCAGCGTCGACACGCAAATCTCGCGCGTGATGAGCCGCAACGGCTTCACCCGTGAACAGGTTCTGGCGATCATCGCCCGCCAGGCGACGCGCGAAGCCCGTCTCGCCGCAGCCGATGATGTGATCGACAATGACAACGTGCCGCTCGACGCACTCAAGGCACACGTTGACACGCAGCATGGCGTCTATCTGTCGCTGGCGAGCGCATGAAAATAGGCGGGCCGTGGTGTGCTGCGCGCAAAGGTCTGTTGAATTTTTCAGTGACACGCGAACCGAAGCACGCCGAAAACCGCTCGAAACACGTGAAAAAAATTGCGAGAGCGCGCTGAAAAAGTGCGTGATTGCTAGGGTAGTCTCACGGCATTAGAATGTTCTGCATTCCTGTCACCGACCACGCCCGAGGCGAGCCCGCTTGATCCTTTACGAGTATCCCTTCAACGAGCGAATCCGGACGCTATTGCGCCTCGAAGATCTGTTCGAGCGCTTCACGTTCTTTCTGACTCAGGAAGACGCCCGGGAACATCACGTCGCGCTGACAACGTTGTTCGAAATCTCAGAGGTGGCGGGTCGCGCGGATCTGAAGTCCGATCTGATGAAGGAGCTTGAGCGCCAGCGGCAAACCCTGGCGCCGTTCCGCGGCAATCCTGGCATCGAACAGAACGCACTGGAGGCAGTGCTAGGGGAGATCGAGCAGACTTTGGCGGGGCTTTCACAGATGCAGGGCAAGACCGGCCAGCATCTGGCAGACAACGAGTGGCTCGCCAGCATCCGCAGCCGCGCGATCATTCCGGGCGGCACCTGCAAGTTCGATTTGCCTTCGTATTATGCCTGGCAGCAGATTCATCCCGATCAACGCCGTCAGGACATCGCCAAATGGGTCACGCCGCTGCTTCCCTTGCGCGATGCGGCAACCATCGTGCTGCGTCTCGCGCGCGAATCGGGTCAGGCGTCGAAGGTCATGGCTATGCAGGGCAGCTATCAGCAGATGCTGTCCGGCCGTTCATACCAGCTGATGCAAGTCCGCGTGGCACCTGAACTGCGCGTAATTCCCGAGGCTAGCGCTAACAAATACATGCTTTGGGTGCGATTTACCGTGCAGGACGGCGATCTGCGTCCGCGCGCGGTGGATGTCGACGTACCCTTCCAGCTCACGCTGTGCAGCCTGTAACGTTCGCCCTTTAGAACCGAACCGCGGGCTACGCCTTTGAAGGGGCAAAAAATGCCCCTATATTCATTACTTGTTCAGTTTCCGATCGACTGCCTGACCGTATGCCTACCGTCGTCAAATGCCCCACTTGCGGGAAGGATGTCCGCTGGACCCCTGAAAGCCGCTTCCGCCCGTTCTGCTCCGATCGCTGCAAGCAGATCGACCTCGGCGCATGGGCCGCTGAGAAGTACAAGATTGGCGGCACAGATAAAGAAGCATCGTCGGATGAATCGCCTGGCGGGGACTACAACCCGCATTAAGGCCTCCAGCAGAGCGTGTTGCAACCGGGCGAGGCGACGCCGCTCACGCAGCGCCGCCGGCAACCGGGCACTGTCTTTCTAATTTTGCTCAGCCGCGAGCCATTCCAGTACGGGAATCGCCGCCGGTAACAACGGCGAAACTGTCGCCGGCAGCGTCTGCCAGACAAAGGCCTGGCCCTCGCGGCCGTGCGGATCGCCGGCCCACTCTGTCACCTTGCAAAAGAACAGCCGCACGTAGGCATGCGGGTAGTCGTGTTCGAGCGTGCGCCAAAGATGGCTCGCCTTGACGTCGATACCCAGTTCCTCGTGCAACTCACGGGCTAGTGCGGCCTCGACCGACTCGCCCGCCTCCAGCTTGCCGCCAGGAAACTCCCAGTACCCTTCGTACGGCTTGCCTGCCGGGCGCTGCGCCAGCAGATAGTGCCCGTCGGGCTGAACCAGCACGCCCACGGCCACTTCGGTCACCGGGCGGCCAGCCGCGTTGTTCGGCGCGTCGCTCATGCCGGGGCCTTCCGGCCGGACCAGTCGCGCGCGAATTGCCACGCGACACGCCCCGAGCGCGATCCGCGCTCCAGTGCCCAAACCAGCGCGTCGCCCCGCGCGGCCTCGACTTCCGCGTCGTCGCAGCCGAAATGGCGCAGCCAGTGGCCGATGATCGACAGGTAGTCGTCCTGTTTGAACGGATAGAAGCTGACCCACAGCCCGAAGCGCTCGGACAGCGAGATCTTCTCTTCGACCAGTTCACCCGGATGAATCTCGCCGTCGGACGTGTGCTTGTACGTCTCGTTGTCGCTCATGTATTCGGGCAACAGGTGGCGGCGGTTGGAGGTTGCGTAGATCAGCACGTTGTCCGACTGCGCGGCGATCGAACCGTCGAGCGCGACCTTCAGCGCCTTGTAGCCCGACTCGCCGTCTTCGAACGACAAATCGTCGCAGAACACCACGAACCGCTCCGGCCGTTGCGAAATCTGATCGACGATGTCGCCCAGATCGTGCAAATCGTCTTTATCCACTTCGATCAGGCGCAGACCGTCTTTCGCATAGGCATTCAGGCAAGCCTTGATGAGCGACGACTTGCCGGTACCGCGCGCGCCCGTCAGCAGCACATTGTTGGCCGGCTGCTTGTGCACGAACTGACGCGTGTTCTGCTCGATCAACCCCTTCTGGCGGTCGATGTTTTGCAGGTCGTCGAGCGTGATCGACGAGATGGCCGGGACCGGCTGCAGATAACCGCGCCCCTGCCGTTTGCGCCAGCGAAAGGCGACCGCCGCCGACCAGTCGATTTCCGGTTGGGCAGGCGGAAGCATCGCTTCGAGGCGGACGAGCACGGCTTCGGCCCGGGTCAGAAACTGTTCGAGTTTATCCATGGCTATGAGGTAAGCGGCCAAAGCGGCAGCCAAAGCGCCGCGCAATGAACCAGGTTACGAACGATAGTCGGCGTTGATGCTCACGTAGTCGTGCGACAGATCGCAAGTCCAGATCGTGGCTTGCGCATTGCCGCGGCCGAGTACGACGCGAATGCCGATCTCGCTCTTTTTCATGACGCGCTGGCCGTCTTCTTCGCGATAGGCCGGATTGCGGCCGCCGGCAGTGGCGACCAGCACGTCGTCCAGATACAGATCGATTTTGCCGACGTCGAGATCGTCCACGCCGGCATAGCCGATGGCCGCGAGAATGCGGCCGAGATTCGGATCCGATGCATAGAAAGCCGTCTTCACGAGCGGCGAGTGGCCGATCGCATAAGCGATCTGGCGGCATTCGCCGACGCTCGAGCCGCCTTCGACATGCACGGTCATGAACTTGGTCGCACCTTCGCCGTCGCGCACGATCAGTTGTGCGAGGGCCTGGGCGACTTCGGTCACCGCGTCGCGCAGCGCTGCATAAGCGGGCGAATCGGTGGACGTGATCGCCGGCAAGCTCGATTTGCCCGAGGCGATCAGAATGAAGGAATCGTTGGTCGACGTATCGCCGTCGATCGTGATGCAGTTAAACGAGCGGTCTGCCACGTGCTTGACCAATGCGTCGAGCACCGGTTGCGCGACGGCGGCGTCGAAGGCGAGGAAACCGAGCATGGTCGCCATGTTCGGCTTGATCATGCCGGCGCCCTTGCTGATGCCGGTGAGCGTGACGGTGTGCCCTTCGACCGTGACCTGGCGCGAGACGGCCTTCGGCAACGTGTCCGTGGTCATGATCGCCTGGGCGGCGTCGTACCAGTTGGCTTCCTTGCGGTTCGCCAGCGCAGCCGGCAGACCCGCCTTCAGACGATCGACCGGCAGCGGTTCCAGAATCACGCCCGTCGAAAACGGCAGAACCTGTTCCGGTGTGATGTCGGCGAGACGCGCCAGTTCGGCGCAGGTTTCGCGTGCTGCAACAAGGCCCGGCTCGCCCGTGCCCGCGTTCGCGTTGCCGGTGTTGATCACCAGCGCGCGAATCGGCTTGCCGCCCGCACGCACGCGCTCCAGATTCTCACGGCACACCGTGACGGGCGCGGCGCAAAATCGGTTTTGTGTGAACACGCCGCCCACTGTCGCGCCGTCGCCAACGGAAATGACCAGCACGTCTTTGCGGTTCGGCTTGCGGATATTCGCCTCCGCCCAGCCCAGCGTAACGCCGGCGACAGGGTGGAGTTGAGCGGGATCGATCGAAGGGAAATTGACAGCCATGGTCGCGACCTGTCGAAGAAAATGCCGGCGGACGCCGGCATCGATGGAAACGGAAACTGATGATTCGAGCGCGTTGCCGAATCACCGCGAAATCACCTGCAAAGCACTGTGTAAAACGAAGCGGCGCGCTTGAAGCGCGCCGCCTTCGCCATTATGCAATCCTACCGTGACACTGCTTGTACTTCTTGCCGCTGCCGCACGGGCACGGGTCGTTGCGGCCCACCTTCGGCACGCTGTCCGCGCTTACGTCCGACGCCACGGCGTGCGACGAGCCATGGCTCATCGCCTCGCCGATCATCGCAGCGGTGGCTGCTTCCGCAGCCGCAGGCGCGGCGGCTGCCGCCTCGGCGAATTCCGCATGACGGAACTCGACGTTTTCAAGGTGGCTGCCCTGCTCTTCGTACTGCTCGGCGGCCTGTTCCAGCTGTTCCGGCGACTGGATCTGCACGTTCATCACCACACGCGTGACTTCGAGCTTCACAGCGTCGAGCATCGCGGCGAACAGTTCAAACGCCTCGCGCTTGTATTCCTGCTTCGGATTCTTCTGCGCATAACCGCGCAGGTGGATACCCTGGCGCAGATGATCGAGCGCGGCCAGATGTTCGCGCCAGCTGCGGTCCAGCGTTTGCAGCATGATCGAGCGTTCGAACGCGCTGAACGATTCGCGGCCGACCTGTTCGACCTTCGATTCATACGCTTCGTCCGCGGCGGCTTCCACCGCTTCGAGGATCTCGTCCGCGCTGATCGAATTCGACTCGTTGATCATTTCCTGGATCGCGAGGTCGAGCTGCCATTCGTTACGCAGCACTTCCTCCAGCTCAGGCACTTCCCACTGCTCTTCGATGCTGCCGGCCGGCACGAACTGGTGAACGATGTCCGCGATCACGCCATGACGCATCGCGCCGATGGTTTCGGTGATGTCGTTCGCTTCGAGCAATTCATTGCGCTGCTGATAGATCACTTTGCGCTGATCGTTCGAGACATCGTCGTATTCGAGCAATTGCTTGCGAACGTCGAAGTTGCGTGCTTCAACCTTGCGCTGTGCCGATTCGATCGAACGCGACACGATGCCCGCCTCGATCGCCTCGCCTTCCGGCATCTTCAGGCGGTCCATGATGGCGCGCACGCGATCGCCCGCGAAAATGCGCAGCAGCGGATCTTCCAGCGACAGATAGAAGCGCGACGAACCCGGGTCGCCCTGACGGCCGGCACGGCCGCGCAACTGGTTGTCGATCCGGCGCGATTCGTGACGTTCGGTGCCGATGATATGCAGACCGCCCGCGGCCTTCACCTGATCGTGCAGCGCCTGCCATTCGTCGTGCAGCTTCTGGATGCGGGTTTGCTTGTCTGCGTCAGAAAGCGTTTCATCCTGTTCGAGGAAGGACGCCTGCTTTTCAGCGTTGCCGCCGAGCACGATGTCGGTACCGCGACCGGCCATGTTGGTGGCGATCGTGACGCGCTTCGGACGGCCCGCTTCAGCAACGATCTCGGCTTCACGCGCGTGCTGCTTGGCGTTCAGCACTTCGTGCGGCAAGCCCGCCTGCTTCAGCAGATGCGACAGCAGCTCCGAGTTTTCGATCGACGTCGTGCCGACCAGCACCGGCTGACCACGCTCATAGCAATCGCGAATGTCGCGGATCACCGCGTCATAACGCTCTTTGGCGGTCTTGTAGATCTGATCCTGCTTGTCGATCCGCTTCGGCGGACGGTTGGTCGGGATCACGACCGTTTCGAGACCGTAGATCTCGTTGAATTCGTATGCTTCGGTGTCGGCCGTGCCGGTCATGCCGGACAGCTTCGCGTACATACGGAAGTAGTTCTGGAACGTGATCGACGCGAGCGTCTGGTTCTCGCTCTGGATCTTGACGTGTTCCTTCGCCTCAACGGCCTGGTGCAAGCCGTCCGACCAGCGGCGGCCCGACATCAGGCGGCCGGTGAATTCGTCGACGATCACGACTTCGCCGTTCTGCACCACATAGTGCTGATCCTTGAAGAACAGCGTGTGAGCGCGCAGTGCGGCGTACACGTGGTGCATCAGCGTGATGTTTTGCGGCGCGTACAGGCTTTCGCCCTCGCCGATCAGGCCCCACTCGGCGAGCAGACGCTCGGCCTTTTCGTGGCCCGATTCCGTCAGGAAGACCTGACGGCCTTTCTCGTCCAGCGTGTAGTCGCCCGGCTTTTCGACGCCGGTGCCGTCCGCTTTCTCTTCGCCGATCTGGCGTTCGAGCAGCGGCGGCAGCGCATTCATGCGCACGTAGAGTTCGGTGTGATCTTCGGCCTGGCCGGAGATGATCAGCGGCGTACGGGCTTCGTCGATCAGGATCGAGTCGACCTCGTCGACCACCGCGAAATTCAGGGCTCGCTGCACGCGCGCGTCGGTCTCGTAGACCATGTTGTCGCGCAGGTAATCGAAGCCGAATTCGTTGTTGGTGCCGTAAGTGATGTCAGCGGCGTACGCTTCCTGCTTCGCGCCATGGTCCATCTGCGACAGGTTGATGCCGACCGACAGGCCCAGGAAGTTGTACAGACGCGCCATCCATTCGGCGTCGCGCTGGGCAAGGTAGTCGTTGACCGTGACGACGTGCACGCCGCGGCCGGACAGTGCATTCAGGTACACCGGCAGCGTGGCGACGAGCGTCTTGCCTTCGCCAGTGCGCATTTCGCCGATCTTGCCGTAATGCAGGACCATGCCGCCGATCAACTGTACGTCGAAGTGGCGCATCTTCAGCACCCGCTTGCTGGCCTCGCGGCACACCGCGAAGGCCTCCGGCAGGAGCTTGTCGAGCGACTCGCCACTCGCGACGCGCTGGCGGAATTCACCCGTTTTCGCGCGCAGTTCGTCGTCCGTCAATTGCTCGATCTGCGGCTCGAGCGCATTGATCGCCGTGACGGTCTTTTGATATTGCTTGACTAGCCGCTGGTTACGGCTGCCAAAAATCTTCTGTAGAAAACCGGTGGTCATCGGATCGGTGTCTGCGTCGCGGCTTCGGCTGGTTCGCGGCGTGCGGTTCGTGCACGTGCGCTCCGGGGTCGGAAGGGCCTCGGCGGCTTAGTCCAAGAGTGAATTCGAATCGGGCATTTTAGCACGCGCCCCCGCCCGCGCCTGTGTCAGCAGTGCGACGGCGGCAAGGCACTGGAAGCCCGCCGCAGCGACCTCCGACAGCAAGCATTGAGGCGGGTCCGCGTGCATCCCGCGCGGTACAATCGCCGCGTGAACGCACATCGGGTGCGAACACGCTGTCACAATCAAACATGAGCCGTTTTCCTTCCTTTTCAAGGCCGCCGCCCCAGCAGTTCAAAGCGCGCCGCCCGCAACCCGTCGCTGAAGTGCTCAAACGCACTGATGCGTTCGCGGCCCTGCGCGCGGGCGTCGAGCAGATTGCGGCGCTGGAAAAGGATTTACGCGAGCTGCTGCCGGATTATCTGGCCACCAGCGTCGAGCCGAGCTTCATCAAGGAAGGCGTACTGGCCCTGTTTGCCGCGCACAACGCGCTGGCTGCCCGCCTGCGTCAGATCGAGCCGCGGCTGCTGTCGGAGTTGCAGCAGCGCGGCTGGCCGGTCAATGCGCTGCGAATTCGCGTACGGCCGCAGCCGCTGAAAGACCCGCCACCGGTCAAACAGGCGCGCATGACTCCGGCTGGCGCGGACGCGCTGCACGCGCTATCCGAATCGCTCGCGCCTTCGCCACTGCAGGAAGCTTTGGCGAAAATGGCAGCGCGGCATCGGCGAAATCGCTGAACAAAAAATAAGCGGCCCACAAGGGCCGCTTATTTTTCATCCATTCGCTTCGGAAATTTCATCCGAAGCCACTACGTAGATTACGCAAACGCCGTCTGCGTTTCGTACGCAAAGCCGCGCGGCGCCTTTTGCGTGTCCTCGAATGTGACGATTTCGTACGAATCCTCGTGCGCCAGCAGTTCGCGCAGCAGCGCATTGTTCAAGCCGTGGCCCGACTTGTACGCCGTGTACGAAGCCAGCAACGGATGGCCAATGACGTAAAGGTCGCCGATCGCGTCGAGCATCTTGTGCTTCACGAATTCGTCGTCGTAACGCAGTCCGTCATTATTCAGAATGCGGTATTCGTCCAGCACGATGGCGTTATCCATACTGCCGCCGCGCGCCAAACCGAGCTCGCGCATCATCTCCACTTCATGCGCAAAGCCGAACGTACGCGCACGGGCAATTTCCCGCACATACGACGTATTGGCAAAATCCACTTCCAGTGCCTGGCCGGTTTTATCCACTGCCGGGTGACGGAAATCGATGGTGAATTTGAGCTTGAAACCGAAATACGGATCGAGGCGCGCGAATTTATCGCCGTCACGAATTTCGACCGGCTGGGTGACCTTGATGAATTTCTTCGGCGCGTTCTGCTCTTCAATACCGGCCGACTGAATCAGAAACACGAACGAACCCGCACTGCCGTCCATGATCGGAATTTCTTCGGCAGTGACGTCGACATAAAGATTGTCGATGCCGAGGCCCGCGCATGCGGACATCAAATGCTCGACGGTCGACACGCGCGCGCCGTCTTTCTGCAACACGGAAGCGAGGCGCGTATCGCCAATCGACATCGCCGACGCAGGAATGTCCACCGGCGTGGGCAAATCCACGCGCGAAAACACGATGCCAGTATCCGGCGCCGCCGGACGGAGCGTCAGGTCGACCTTGCGGCCGGAGTGCAGGCCGATGCCGACTGTCTTGACGATTGATTTGATAGTGCGCTGCTTCAACATGGTGATCTTCTATTCGATTGAAAATCCCAATCGGGACTTTTTATTCCATAGCGCGAAGTATACTCCAATACCCTAAGGAGCGTCGTTTCGCGGAACGTATCAATCTGTTTCGCTGCATTACCCAATAGGTGCCCGTCAGGGAAAGCGTGACGGGCCGATGTCCGGAACGGAGGCGTTTCCGGTCATCGGCCCGCGTAACGGCCTGTCACAAAAGCGTCTTATGCGCCGTTGCCCTGATACAACGCGCTAACCGCGCAGACTCAAGGCGAAGGCATGAAACGCCATCGCAACTAGCTCAACGTAGCGAGGATACTCTCTGCATCGCTGACTTCGAATTTGCCGGCAGCCTCGACGTTCAACGTCTTGACCACGCCGTCGTCGACAACCATTGCGTAGCGCTGGGAACGGATTCCCATGCCGCGCGCCGACAAATCCTGCTCAAGACCGAGCGCCCGCGTGAAAGCCGCACTGCCATCCGCCATCATGCGCACCTTGCCCGAGGCGTGCTGATCGCGTCCCCACGCGCCCATTACGAACGCGTCGTTGACGGACACGCACCAGATCTCGTCGACGCCAAGAGCGCGCAACTGCTCGGCATGCTCGACGTAACCCGGTACATGTTTGGCCGAACAGGTCGGCGTGAATGCGCCCGGCAACCCGAAGATCACCACGCGCTTACCCGCCGTCTGCTCGCGCACGTCGAAGCTGTTAGGCCCCAGCGTGCAGCCCGCCCGCGTGTCTTCGACGAACTCGAAGAGCGTTGCGTCGGGCAGCTTCTCACCTGTTTGAATCATGCTCAGTCCTTTGCATCGATGCGAAGCACGCTCGCACGTTATCGTGTCGCAGTGAATTCAGCGGGCGCCCCAATACAGGCCCCGCCATCCGGCGACAGTTACCCCATCCGCTTCGCGAATCCGAAGAGGGCACTTGTCCTTGCCGCGAATCAGACGATACGCGGCTGGTTCGCCGTTCACTCGCCACGCTCGTGCATTCGTCCGCCTGCGCTGCACTGCTTGACAACCCGCAGCGCGGCAACGAAAGCCTGCTCGTGCGCTCAGTCCGCCTGCTTGCGCAGGAACGCCGGAATGTCGTACGTATCGACGCCCTTTTCCTGCAGCGCCTGCACGTGCGAGGCTGCCGTATCGCGCGACGTGCGCCACACAGCCGGCGTATCGAGCGCGCCGTAATCGGCCGTGCTGGCATGCGAGGACGACGGTGCGTAAGCAGCGTGTTGCATCCCGCCGATCGGCTGGTTGTCCGTGCCGGTGCGCAGCAGCGTCATCGGTGCCGATTGCTGCTTCTTCGCCGCACGGCCCAGACCCGTTGCCACGACCGTCACGCGCAGCGCGTCGCCCATTGCATCGTCGTACACCGCACCGAAGATCACGGTCGCGTCTTCTGCAGCATAGCTCTTGATGGTGTTCATCACTTCGCGCGTTTCCGACAGACGCAGCGAACGGCTCGACGTGATGTTGACCAGCACGCCACGCGCGCCCGACAGATCCACCCCTTCCAGCAGCGGGCTGGCCACAGCCTGCTCGGCAGCCAGACGTGCGCGATCGACGCCGGCGACCGTCGCCGTGCCCATCATCGCCTTGCCCTGCTCGCCCATCACCGTCTTCACGTCTTCGAAGTCGACGTTCACCAGACCGTCGACGTTGATGATTTCCGCGATGCCGGCCACTGCGTTGTTGAGAACGTCGTCCGCGCACTGGAAGCACTTGTCCATCTCGGCGTCATCGCCCATCACCTCGAACAGCTTGTCGTTCAGAACGACGATCAGCGAGTCGACGTGATCCTCCAGTTGCTGCGAACCCGCTTCTGCGACGCGCATGCGCTTGCCGCCTTCGAATTCGAACGGCTTGCTGACCACGCCAACAGTCAAGATACCCATTTCCTTGGCGATCTGCGCAACCACGGGTGCTGCGCCCGTGCCCGTGCCGCCGCCCATACCGGCGGTGATGAACACCATATGCGCGCCACGCAGTGCGTCGGCGATGCGCTCACGTGCTTCTTCTGCTGCCGCGCGGCCCATTTCCGGCTTGGCGCCAGCGCCCAGACCCGTGTTGCCGAGCTGGATCACCGCGGACGCGCGCGAACGCGACAGAGCCTGCGCGTCCGTGTTCATCACGATGAAGTCGACGCCTTGCACGCCTTTGTTGATCATGTGCTGAACGGCATTGCCGCCAGCGCCACCTACTCCGATCACCTTGATGATGGTGCCGTTCGTTTCGGTTTCCAGCATCTGGAATTCCATGTTGCCTCCGTCAAGATAAAAAATTTGCAGCCACTCGGCCGTTATTCGGCAGGAGATCGGGCAACCTCCTGTCGCGCGCCAGCCGCCGGCACCAGCGCGTATTTCGAAATCTGTTTCTGAAACGCGAAATCTTTAGAAGTTGCCGAGGAACCAGTCTTTCATTCGCGTGAAGACCTGGCCCATCGACCCCGACTGCACCGCGACCTTGCGGCCGCGCATCCGTTGCGAGCGTCCTTCGACGAGCAGGCCCATCGCCGTCGAATAACGCGGGTTACGCACGACGTCGGCAAGACCGCCTGCGTATTCCGGCACGCCAATGCGCACCGGCTTCAGGAAAATGTCCTCGCCGAGTTCGACCATGCCGAGCATCATCGACGCGCCGCCGGTCAGCACCACGCCGGAGCTCAGCAGTTCTTCGTAACCCGACTCGCGCACCACTTGCTGCACGAGCGAAAACAGTTCTTCGACACGCGGCTCGACCACCGCCGCGAGAGCCTGGCGCGACAGCGTGCGCGGTCCGCGCTCGCCGAGACCCGGCACTTCGATCATTTCGTCCGGATCGGCGAGAGCCTGCTTCGCAATGCCGTAGTCGACCTTGATGTCTTCCGCGTCCGGCGTCGGCGTGCGCAAGGCCATCGCGATGTCGCTCGTGATCTGGTCACCGGCGATCGGAATCACCGCCGTGTGGCGAATCGCGCCTTCGCTGAAAATCGCAATATCCGTCGTGCCGCCGCCGATATCGACCAGCACTACGCCGAGTTCCTTTTCGTCTTCCGTCAGCACCGCCAGCGACGAAGCGAGCGGCTGCAGGATCAGATCGTTCACTTCGAGCCCGCAACGGCGCACGCACTTGACGATGTTCTGCGCCGCGCTCACCGCTCCGGTGACGATATGCACCTTCACTTCCAGCCGGATGCCGCTCATGCCGATCGGCTCGCGCACATCTTCCTGGCCGTCGATGATGAATTCCTGCGTCAGGATGTGCAGCACCTGCTGATCGGTCGGGATGTTGATCGCCTTGGCCGTCTCGATCACGCGCGCGACGTCCGTCTGCGTGACTTCCTTCTCCTTGATCGCCACCATGCCGCTCGAATTGAAGCTGCGGATATGGCTGCCGGCGATCCCGGTAAATACGTTCGTGATCTTGCAGTCGGCCATCAGCTCGGCTTCCTCGAGCGCGCGCTGAATGGACTGCACGGTGGCTTCGATGTTCACCACCACGCCCTTCTTGAGCCCCTTCGATTCGCTCTGGCCGAGGCCGATCACCTCGTAGTGGCCCTCGCCCTTCAATTCGGCGACGATAGCCACTACCTTCGACGTCCCAATGTCGAGGGCGACCAGCAGATCTTTATAGTCTTTACTCATAGCGTGCTCATTGCGTGTGATGTCCGTTTACTTCTTGCCCTTGTCGGGTTCGCTGATAAAGCGCATGCCAGCGGCACGAATCGCGAAACCGTTCGGATAGCGCAAGTCTGCATACTCGATGTCCTTTCCCCAACGTTGCGTCACCGCGTTCCACGCCGCGGTCAGGCGGCGGCTTCGATCAAGCAGCGTGTCCTGATTACGTTCGCGCCCAAGCTCCACTTGCATTCCGTTCGACAGCTTCACCGTCCACGCATAACGCGGCGACAGCGTGACTTCTTCGGGCGTCGCGCCTAGGGGCGCAAACCACTTCTTGAAGTCGCTATAACGCGCAACGACCTCTTTTGCCGTACCGTCCGGGCCGTCGAACGCGGGCAACTCTTCTTCGAGCTCGCCCTGGTTCGCGGTGAACAACTCGCCGTCCACACTCACCAGCTGATCGCTGCCCCACGTACCAAGCGGTTTGTACTCTTCAAGCGTGACAGCCAGCGCATTCGGCCAGACTCGCCGCACACTCGCGTGACGCACCCATGGCATCTGCTCGAACGCCTGCCGCGCGACGTCGAGATCCACCGTAAAAAAGTTGCCTTTCAAGCGCCCTACTACCCCGGCACGCACCGTCGGCGAATTGATGTGCTCGGTGTCGCCGTCGATCTGGATCTCGCGCAGCGCGAAATTCGGACGCTGGATCAGCCAGTAACCGCCAGCCGCCAGCAGCACGAGCACCAGCACCGCATGCAATGCGTTGGCGGCGAGATTGAGCTGGCGAACGTTGTTCCACATGGTGTTGCTTTCGGGTCGCCCCGGTCAGTCCTTTGTTAGTCCTTGAGCGTCAGCGCCAATACGCCGACCACCAGTTCCTGGTAGCTGATACCCACCGCGCGCGCCGCTTTCGGCGGCAGCGAGTGATCGGTCATACCAGGCGCCGTGTTCACTTCCAGGAAATACGGGTTGCCTTCAGCGTCGAGCATGAAATCGGCGCGGCCCCAATCGGCACAGCCGAGCACGTCGAACGCGCGGCGCGCCAGCACTTTCAGGCGTGCTTCTTCGTCAGCCGCCAGACCGCACGGAATCAGGTACTGCGTGTCGTTGGCGATGTACTTCGCGTGGTAGTCGTAAAACTCGCCGGCCGGCACGATGCGAATCACCGGCAGATCCAGATCGCCGGCAATGCATGCGGTGTATTCGCCGCCACCTTCGATGCTCTGTTCCACCACGACGATCCTGTCGTACCTGACCGCTTCGAGCAGCGCCGCCGGCAATGCGTCGGCGCTTTTCACCTTGATCACCGCAACGCTCGAACCTTCGCTGGCCGGCTTCACGAAGAGCGGCAAGCCGAGCTTCGCGACGATGTCTTTCGCGCGTGCTTCGTAGTCGTCGCCGCGCAGCACTGCCTCGAACGGCGGCGTCGGAATGCCGAGTTGCTGCCACACGAGTTTCGTGCGGAACTTGTCCAGACCCAGCGCCGAGCCGAGCACGCCGCTACCCGTGTAGCGAATGCCGTAAAAATCCAGCGCGCCCTGGATCTGGCCGTTCTCGCCGTAGCCGCCATGCAGCGCGTTGAACACGCGTACAAAGCCTTCTTCCTTCAACGCAGCGAGCGGACGCTCGGCCGGGTCGAACGGATGCGCGTCGACACCGGCGTCGCGCAGACCTTGCAGCACGAGGCGGCCGGAATTGAGCGACACCTCGCGCTCGGCGGAATTCCCACCGAGCAGCACTGCCACTTTGCCGAATTGTTTTGGATCGATGCTGCTCATCTCACACCTTCGTCTCTTGTGCGAGGCGACCCGGCACACCGCCGATCGAACCCGCGCCCATCGTGATCACCACATCGCCGTCGCGCACCACTGCTGAGAGCGCGTCCGGCACTTCGTCCACCGACTCGACAAACACCGGTTCGACCTTGCCCGCCACGCGCAGCGCACGCGCCAGAGCGCGGCCGTCCGCGGCGACGATCGGCGCTTCACCGGCCGAATAGACTTCGGTCAGCACGAGCGCGTCGACGGTCGACAACACCTTCACAAAATCTTCGAAACAATCGCGCGTGCGCGTGAAACGGTGCGGCTGGAAGGCCAGCACCAGACGCCGCCCCGGAAACGCGCCACGTGCGGCCGCCACCGTTGCCGCCATTTCGACGGGGTGATGACCGTAATCGTCGACCAGCGTGTACGCGCCGGCGGCTTTTCCTTCCGACACGACCGGCACTTCGCCGTAGCGCTGGAAGCGTCGGCCCACGCCGTTGAAATCCGCCAGCGCTCGCTGGATATCGGCATCTTTCACTTCAAGTTCAGTCGCAATCGCGATGGCGGCCAGCGCGTTCTGCACGTTGTGCTCGCCTGGCAGGTTCAAAACGATGTCGATCGGCGCCGCGTCTTCGCGCATTGCCGTGAAATGCATCTTGCCGCCACGTGCTTCGACGTTGACCGCGCGAACCTGAGCATCCGGCGCGAAGCCGTAGCGGATGATCGGCTTGGACACGAACGGCAGGATTTCCTTCACGTTCGGATCGTCGACGCACAACACCGCGATTCCATAGAACGGCAAACGATGCGTGAATTCGATGAACGCCTGCTTGAGCCGGGCGAAATCGTGCCCGTAGGTGTCCATGTGATCGGCATCGATGTTCGTGATGACTTCGATCACCGGGAACAGATTCAGGAACGACGCATCCGACTCGTCCGCCTCGGCGACGATGAAGTCGCCCGTTCCCAGACGCGCATTCGCGCCCGCGCTGATCAGGCGCCCGCCGATGACGAACGTCGGATCGAGGCCGCCCGCCGCGAGCACGCTTGCCACCAGCGAGGTGGTCGTGGTCTTGCCGTGCGTGCCGGCAATCGCGATGCCCTGCTTCAGGCGCATCAGTTCCGCGAGCATCACGGCGCGCGGCACGATCGGGATGCGGCGATGACGCGCGGCCAGCACTTCCGGGTTGTCGCTGCGCACCGCGGTGGAAACCACCACCGCATTCGCGCCTTCGATGTTCTCCGCCGCGTGACCGATCGCGATCCGTGCGCCGAGTGCGGCCAGGCGATCGGTGATTGCGTTGCTCGTCAGATCCGAGCCGCTCACCTGATAGCCGAGATTGACCAGCACCTCCGCGATACCGCTCATGCCGACACCGCCGATGCCGACAAAGTGAATATGTTTGACGATGTGTTTCATTGCTTTCCTTCTGGGCTCGCGCCCGAAATCGAACCCGCCACAGTCGCGCAAATCTTTGCGACCTGTTCCGTGGCGTCGGGTTTCGCGAGCGAGCGCGAACGCTCCGCCATCTCCGCGAGGGTCTCTCGCGTCTGGCTGCGCAACCAGTCGGCGAGTTGCTGCGCCGACAGATCGCGTTGCTGCACGACCAGCGCCGCGCCGTTATCGGCGAGGAACGCTGCATTAGTGGTTTGGTGATCGTCTACTGCAAACGGGAACGGCACGAAGAACGCCGCCACCCCAACTGCTGCAATCTCCGACACGGTCATCGCGCCCGAACGGCAGATCACCAGATCCGCGTTCGCGTACGCGCTCGTCATGTCGTCGATGAAAGGCACGAGCTCTACATCGGCGCCTGCTTGCAGGCCCGCCGCCGCGTAGTTCTCACGCAGCGCTTCAATATGCTTGGCGCCCGCCTGATGCACGATGCGCGGACGCTCATTCGGCGCCAGCAGCGCAACCGCGCGCGGCACCACTTCATTCAACGCCGCCGCGCCCAGACTGCCGCCCACCACCAGCACATTCAGCGGACCGCTGCGCGCTGCGTAGCGTGCTTTGGGTGCAATTGCGCGCGCAAGTTCCGCACGAATCGGGTTTCCGGTCCATTCGCCGTGCGGCAGCGCATTCGGAAACGCAACCAGCACGCGTTTGGCGACTTTTGCGAGCACCTTGTTGGCGAGACCCGCAATCGAATTCTGTTCATGCAGCACCAGCGGACGGCCACTCATCGCGGTCATCAAACCCGCCGGGAATGTGATGTAGCCGCCCATGCCAAGCACGACGTCGGGCTTCACGCGCCGCAACACGCTCAGACTTTGCGAGCAGGCGCGCAGCAGATTGAGCGGCAACATCAGCTTGGTCTTCAGACCCTTGCCACGCAGTCCGCCAAAGCGCACGTACTCCATCGGGATGCCGTGTTTCGGCACCAGGGTAGCTTCCATGCCGGCGGGATTGCCGAGCCAGACGACCTTCCAGCCCCACGCCTGCATCAGGTGCGCGACCGCGAGCCCCGGGAACACATGTCCCCCGGTGCCACCGGCCATCACCATCAGCGTGCGTTGCGGGAGAGCGGTCATACTTTGCCCCCACGCATGAGCATGAACGGGAATTCGTTTTGGCTCCGGCCGCTGCGCTTAACTTCGCGCGCTTTGCGCACGAAGTTAGCCTTCGCCGAAATCGTGTGCTGCTGCATGGGGGTCATACCTTCCCCCCACGCATCAGCACACGATTTTCATAATCCACGCGCATCAACACCGCCACCGCCACGCAGTTCAGCAAAATGCCCGAGCCGCCATAGCTCACGAGCGGCAACGTCAAACCCTTGGTCGGCAGCAGCCCGAGGTTCACACCCATGTTGATGAAGGTCTGGGCGCCGAACCAGATGCCGATACCCTTCGCGACCAGCCCCGCAAAGGTGCGGTCGAGGGCCAGCGCCTGACGGCCGATCTCGAACGAGCGGCGCACGATCCAGTAGAACATCAAGATCACGACAAGCACGCCGACAAAACCGAGTTCCTCACCGATCACCGCCAGGATGAAGTCGGTATGCGCTTCCGGCAAATAGTTGAGTTTCTCGACACTTCCGCCGAGCCCCACGCCAAACCATTCGCCGCGCCCGAACGCGATCAGCGAGTGCGTCAATTGGTAAGCCTTGCCCTGCGCGTAACGGTCGTCCCACGGATCGAGGTAAGCGAAGATCCGCTCACGCCGCCACGGCGACGCCCACACCAGCAAGCTGAACGTGCCGACCGCGGTAGCCACCAGGCCGCCGAACAGTTTGCCGTTCACGCCGCCGAGGAACAGCACGCCCATCGCGATCGCGGCGATCACCATGAACGCACCCATGTCCGGCTCGAGAAGCAGCAACGCACCGACGAGACCCACCGCCACCGCCATCGGCAGAAAGCCCTTGGCGAAGCTGTGCATGTACTCCTGCTTGCGCACCGTGTAGTTCGCCGCGTAAATCGTCACGGCCAGCTTCATGATTTCCGACGGTTGCATGTTCGTGATGCCGAGCGGAATCCAGCGGCGCGCGCCGTTCACACCCTTGCCGACGTGCGGGATCAGCACGATCACGAGCGCCGCCAGCGAAATCAGGAAGAGCTTCGGCGCGTATTTATCCCACGTCGAAATCGGGATGCGGAACGACACGACACCGATCACCGAGCCCATCACCACAAAAATGATCTGACGCACGAGGAATGCATAGTCGCGGTACGACGCGTACTTCGGCGAATCGGGCATCGCGATCGAAGCCGAATACACCATCACGACACCCAGCCCAAGCAAGGCGACCACCACCCACAGCAACGAGTGATCGTAGTCGAGCATGCGCGAGCGCAGCGGACGCACGCCGTTCACGGCGCTCGCAAGACCGCTGCGACCCGAGGTGCGAGGCGCGCTACCCGTATCGTCACTACCGGCACGTGAGCCGGCGAGGCGCGAACCGAAGCGTTCCGACCAGCTCATATCATCGTCCCCCGTTCAGCCGCGATGTCTTCCACCGTGTCGCGGAACACGGCCGCGCGATGTGCGTAGCCCTTGAACATGTCGAAGCTTGCGCAGGCGGGCGACAGCAGCACCGCATCCCCTGGCTGCGCCAACGCAGTGGCGGCCCGTGTCGCTTCTTCGAGCGTAGCGTGGTCGGTCATTGCAATGCCGGTATCTTCCAGCGCGGCGCGAATCTGCGGTGCGTCCCGGCCGATCAGCATCACAGCGCGGCACCAGCGCATCACCGGTGCGGCGAGGGGTTCGAAGTCCTGCCCCTTGCCGTCACCGCCGGCGATCAGCACCGCGCGTTGCGCGAGACCGTCGAGTGCGGCAACCGTCGCACCGACATTGGTGCCCTTGCTGTCGTCGACGTAATCGACACCTTCGATCGACGCGATCAATTCCACGCGATGCGGCTCGCCATGGTATTCACGCAAACCGTGCAGAAGCGGCGCGCCAGGCAGACCGATCGCACGGGCCAAGGCATACGCGGCCAATGCGTTGGCGGCGTTGTGCAGGCCGCGAATGCGCAGCGCGTCCGCCGGCATCAGGCGTTTGAGCGCGATGTTCTTCGGCGCCGCCACTTCGTTCTTGCGACGGCGCGTCGGCGCAGGTTCGTCGCTCACGTCGCGATCATGCGCTTCGACCAGCCAGATCATGCCGTTGTCGCGCAACAGGCCATAGTCGCCGTCGTTCTTCGGTTCGGTGACGCCGAAGGTGATCATCGCGGCATCGCTATCGGCCGAAGGCGTCAGCGCCATCACCCGCGAGTCGTCGCGGTTCAGCACGCGCACGGTGTGTGTACCAAAGATGCGGCCCTTCGCTGCGGCGTACGCATCAAGGCCACCATGCCAATCCAGGTGATCCTGTGTGATGTTCAGCACGACCGCTGCGTCTGGGGAAAACGTGTGCGCGGTTTCCAGCTGGAAGCTCGACAGTTCCAGCACCCACACGTCGGGCAACGCCGTGTTGTCGATCGCTTCGCTGAGTTTGTCCAGCGCGGCGGGACTAATGTTGCCCGCCACCGCGACCTTCTTGCCGGCGCGTTCGCACAGCAAGCCAGTGAGGCTCGTCGTCGTGGTCTTGCCGTTGGTGCCGGTAATCGCGATCACCTTGGGCGCATAACCGCTTTCGCCAAGTGTCTTCAATGCCTGCGCGAAGAATTCGAGTTCGCCCCATACGGGGATGTCCTGCTCACGCGCCGCCGAGATCAGCGGCAGCAGATCGGCGGCAAGCGGCGACAAACCCGGGCTGATCGCCACGATTTCGACGCCTTCGAGCAACGAAAGCGAGAACGGGCCGCCGACGAACTCCGCATCGACGCCATGCGCTTGCATCGCGGACAGGTTCGGCGGTACTTCGCGCGTATCGGCCACACGCAGCCGACAGCCGTGCCGCGCGCACCAGCGCGCCATCGCGAGACCGGATTCACCGAGTCCCAGCACGAGCACCATCGGCTTTTGCCGATCCCGAAACTTCTCGCCAAACATCGCCTGCTTCCCCTAAATACGACTTAACGCAACTTGAGCGTGGACAAACCGAACAGACACAGCATCAACGTGATGATCCAGAAGCGCACGACCACCTGCGTTTCCTTCCAGCCCGACAATTCAAAGTGGTGATGCAGCGGCGCCATCTTGAAGAGACGCCGCCCTTCGCCAAAGCGGCGCTTGGTGAACTTGAACCATGTCACCTGCAACATCACGGAAAGCGTTTCTGCGACAAAAATGCCGCCCATGATGAAAAGCACGATTTCCTGACGCACGATCACCGCGACCGTGCCGAGCGCGCCGCCAAGCGCCAGTGCGCCGACGTCGCCCATGAACATCTGCGCCGGGTGCGTGTTGAACCAGAGGAACGCGAGCCCTGCCCCGCCCATTGCCGAACAGAAGATCAGCAATTCTCCCGCACCGGCAATATGCGGGAACAGCAGATACTTCGAATAGACCGAGCTACCCATCACATAGGCGAACACGCCGAGCGATGCGCCGACCAGCACGACCGGCATGATGACAAGACCGTCGAGACCGTCCGTGAGATTCACCGCGTTACTCGCGCCGACGATCACCAGATACGTCAGGACGATGAAGCCCCATACGCCGAGCGGATAGCTGATCGATTTGACGAACGGCAGCATCAGGTCGGCGCGCGCCGGCAAGCCCATCGACAAGCCGCTGCGCACCCACGCCATGAACAGGTCGAACACGCGCACGTTGCTCGCTTCGGACACGCTGAAGGCGAGATACACCGCCGCGAACAGCCCGATCACCGACTGCCAGAAATACTTTTCACGCGACGACATCCCGCGCGGGTCTTTGTAGACCACCTTGCGGTAATCGTCGACCCAGCCGATCACGCCGAAACCGAACGTGACCAGCATCACGATCCAGATGAAGCGGTTGGTCAGATCGGCCCACAATAACGTCGACACCGCAATGCCAAGCAGAATCAGTACGCCACCCATGGTCGGCGTACCGGATTTGACGAGGTGGCTTTGCGGACCGTCTTTACGAACGGCCTGACCGACCTTCATCGCGGTCAGCTTGCGGATCACCGCCGGGCCGCAGACGAGCCCGATCAGCAGCGCGGTGATGGTGGCCATCACCGCACGGAATGTCAGATAACTGAACACGCGCAAGAAGCTTGCGTCATTCTGCAGCCATTGCGCCAGCGCCAGTAGCATGCTTCGGTCCTTCTAGTTCAATGTGCGGCGGGCGCATTGCCCGCTGCGTTGGGTTGTGGACTCGTTACGGCGTCCACCACGCGCTCCATTTGCATGAAGCGCGAGCCTTTCACGAGAAGCGTTGCAGCGGAGCCGAAACCGGCTTGCTGCAATTGCGCGACCAGCGTGCCGATGTCGGTCGCGTGATGCGCGCCCGCGCCATACGCGCTGCAGGCGTCGCGCGAGGCGTCGCCCATGGCGTATAGCGCGTCGATACCGCGTTCCTTTGCGTAGGCACCGATTTCGCGGTGAAACGCCGGGCCGTTGTCGCCAACTTCACCCATGTCGCCCATCACCAGCACGCGCGGCGATTCGCGCGACGCGAGCACGTCGATGGCCGCGCGCATCGAATCGGGATTCGCGTTGTAGGTGTCGTCGATCACGGTTGCACCGGCGAGTGTGCCGAGCGCCGCGCGCTTCACCTGCAAACGGCCTTTCACGGCGCCGAACGATTCGAGGCCGCGCCTGATCGCCTCGAGCGGCACGCCTGCGGCAAGCGCGGCCGACGTCGCGGCCAACGCGTTGTGCGCGTTGTGGTCGCCGAGCACTTGCAGCGTGACCTCGATGTGGCCTTCCGGCGTGTCGATGCTCAACACGTTGCCTTCGAACGTGCCCGTTACCGCGGCTTCAGTCGCGCGCCCGGCGTTATTCAAGGCGAAATCGACGATGCGGTTGCCGGTTGCGGCGACGCGCCAGATGCTCGCGTAAGCGTCGGCGGCGGGGAATACTGCGACGCCTTCCGGCGTCAGCGCGTGAATCACGCTGGCATGTTCGAGCGCCACGGCTTCGACCGTCGCCATGAATTCCTGATGCTCGCGCTGCGCGTTGTTCACCACCGCGACCGTCGGCTCCGCAATTTTTGCGAGCAGCGAGGTCTCGCCCGGATGGTTCATGCCGAGTTCGACGACCGCCAGTTGATGCGCGGCGTGCAGACGAAACAGCGTCAGCGGCAAGCCGATATCGTTGTTGAAGTTGCCGGCGGTCGCGAGGCGTGCGTCGGCGCCGACCGCCGCGGCGAAGATCGACGCGATCATTTCCTTGACCGTTGTCTTGCCATTGCTGCCCGTCACAGCGACGAGCGGCATGCTGAAATTGCGCCGCCAGCCGCGTGCAAGTGCGCCGAGCGCGACACGCGTATCGGCTACCCGCAATGCGGGCACATGCCAGTTGTCAGGTGTGCGCGTCAGCAGCGCCGCCGTCACGTTGCGCGATGCGACTTCCGGGAGGAAATCGTGCGCGTCGAAACGCTCACCCTTGATCGCCACGAACAGGTCGCCCGGGCCGGCACTGCGGCTGTCGGTCGAGACGCGTTCGAAGCTTACGTTATCGTCGCCCAGCACGATTGCACCGGGAATCAGCGCGGCGGCTTCACGCAGCGAGAACATCGCAGTACGCCCCCCGGTCATTCGCCACCTCCGCGTACATGCGTCGCCCGTGCGGCAAGCGCAAGGCGAGCGTGATCCTGATCGGAGAAAGCGCGTTTCTTACCCATGATTTCCTGTGTTGCTTCGTGCCCCTTGCCGGCCAGCACAATGACGTCTTCGCGCGCGGCGCCGCGGATCGCTTGCAGGATCGCGCTTGCGCGGTCCTCGATGCGACGCGCCTTCGCCGCCTCTTTCATGCCCGCGGCGATCTGCTCGATGATCGATTGCGGATCTTCGCTGCGCGGGTTGTCGCTGGTCACAACGACACCGTCTGCCAGTTTCTCGGCGATCGCGCCCATCAGAGGACGTTTGGTCGCGTCACGGTCGCCGCCGCAGCCGAACATGCAGATCAGTTCGCCACCGCGCGCGGCTGCCATTGGACGCAGCGCTTCCAGGGTCTTTTCCAGCGCATCCGGCGTGTGCGCGTAATCGATCACGACGAGCGGCTCGTCGTTCTGCAAGCGGCCGCCGAGACGTTGCATGCGGCCATTGACCGGCTCGAGCTTCGCCAGTTCGGCAAGCGCGGCTTCGAAAGGCACCTCGGCGGCAAGCAACGCGCCGAGTACGCCGAGCAGATTGCTGACGTTGAATGCGCCGAGCGTTTGCACTTCGACTTCAGCATTGCCCCAGTCTGATGTGACCAGATGAAACGCAGTGCCGGTCGCGGTAGCGCGCACATTCGATGCGAGCAGCAACGCGTCGGCTTGCGGCGCGTCTTTGAGCGTTTCGTCGAGACCGTAGGCGATCGTGCGGGCATGGCCCTTCGTGCTCACGAGCAGACGGCGGCCGGCGGCATCGTCACGGTTGATCACCGCGGCGCGCAATTCCGGCCATGCGAATAGCCGCGCCTTGGCGGCTTCGTAGGCTTCGAACGTGCCGTGATAGTCGAGGTGGTCTTGCGTGAGATTCGTGAACACGGCGATGTCGAAGGCCGTGCCGTTCACGCGGCCTTGATGCAACGCGTGCGACGAGACTTCCATCGCCACCGCTTCAGCACCTGCGTCGCGCAGCTGCGCGAGACTGCGTTGCAGTTGCGGCGCGTCAGGCGTCGTAAAGCCGGTGTGCACGAGTTGCCCCGGCAGGCCCGTGCCGAGCGTGCCGATGATCGCGCAACGCTTGCCGAGCGCGGTGAGCGCCGCCGAAATCCATTGGCTGCACGACGTCTTGCCGTTGGTGCCAGTGATACCGACCGCCAGCATGCCGTCGCTCGGATCGTTGTACCAGGCGCTCGCAATCGAACCGGCAAGTTCATTCAACGCCGGCACGGCCAGCGTGGTGGACGGATCGATCGCGCCGCTAAAGCCTTCCGGCTGGACCAGCACGGCGGCTGCGCCACGCTCGATCGCACCGTCGATGAACGGGCGATTGTCCGCACCGTCGACCGCATAGGCGAAAAACGCGTCGCCAGCCGCGACCGTGCGCGTGTCGGCGTGCAGATGCGCGCCTGGCTGCACGCGCGCGCGCAGCCAGGTGAGTGCCTCGGCGATCTGCCGGTGCGCTGGATGCTTCTTGCGCAGCGCGCTCATCGCACAACTCCGGGATGGGTTTTCGCATTGGCGGCGATCGTCATCTTCTTCGCGCCGCCGCTGGTGGCGAGTTTCTTGACCACGGCGGGCGACGCCGGTGCGCTCGGCGCGACAGGCGCCGAATCGTCCGACACGACCATCTGCTTGACCGGCATATCCGGCGGCACGTTCAGCGAACGCAGCGTATCGCCGACGATCGCCGAGAACACCGGACCGGACACCTGACCGCCGAAGTGGCTACCCGCCGTCGGTTCGTCGACCGACACGGCGACGACGATGCGCGGATTCGGCATCGGCGCCATGCCGACGAACGAGGCGCGATACTTGGAATGGTCGTAACCGTGAGCGCCGTGCTTGTACGCGGTGCCGCTCTTGCCGCCGACGCGATAGCCCGGCACGGCCGCATCCGGCGACGTGCCGCCCGGCGCCGTCACGGTTTCGAGCATCGCGCGCACTTCTCGAGCCGTGGTGGGTGCGAAAATTTGCGGTCCCGTGGCCGGTTGATCGCCAGGCGTGCGGAAAATCGACACCGGCATAATCTCGCCGTCGTGCGCGATCGCGGTGTACGCACGGCCCAACTGGAACAGCGACACCGACAGACCGTAGCCGTACGACATGGTCGCCTGCTCGATGCGGCGCCAGCTCTTCCACGGACGCAGACGGCCCGCCGCCGCGCCCGGGAAGCCGACCTTCGGCGCCTGGCCGAGACCGATGCTGGTATACATATTCCACATCTCTTCGGGCTTAAGCTGCATGGCGATCTTCGTCGCGCCGATGTTGCTCGACTTCTGGATCACGCCGCCCACCGTCAGCACGCCGAACGCGCTGTCGTCGGTAATCGGCGCACCGTCGAGCACAAAACGACCGCCGCCTGTATCAACCAGTGTAGTCGGCGTCACGCGGTGCAGGTCGAGTGCGAGCGACACCGTGAACGGCTTCATGATCGAGCCCGGCTCGAACGTGTCCGTGAGAATGCGGTTGCGTAACTGGTCGCCCGTGAGGTGCGAACGGTCGTTCGGGTTGTAGGTCGGATAATTCACCAACGCGAGCACTTCGCCGGTCCGCACGTCGATCACCATCGCCGCGCCGGCCTTCGCCTTGAATTTCTCGACGGCCGCTTTCAGGTTCGTATAAGCGATGTACTGAATCTTGCTGTCGATCGAAAGATCGACGTCCTGCCCGTTATGCGGCACGACCTGTTCGTCCACATCCTCGATGATGTGGCCCATGCGGTCTTTGATCACACGGCGGCTGCCCGCCATGCCGGCGAGCAGCTTCTGGTCGCCGAGTTCGACGCCCTCCTGGCCTTCGTCTTCCACATTGGTGAAGCCGATCAGGTGAGCCGTGATCTCGCCTTCCGGGTAGAAGCGCTTGTACTCGTCGCGTGCGTAAATGCCGGGGATGTCCAGCGCGGTGACTTTCTCGGCGACGTCGACCGGCACCTGGCGCCTCACGTAGACGAAGTTCTTGTCCTCCGACAGCTTGGCGCGCAACTCCTTGTTCGTCATGCCGAGCAGCTTGCCGAGCTGGTTCAGCTTGTCGGCGCCGAGGTCATCCGGCACCGAATCGGGAATCGCCCAGATCGCGCGCACCGGCAGACTCGTGGCGAGCACGAGGCCGTTTCGGTCGAGAATCTTGCCGCGCGTGGCCGGCAGTTCGAGCCGGCGCTGATAGCGGATCTCACCCTGCTTCTGATAGAACGCGTTGCCCGGCCCCTGGATCCAGAAGGCGCGCGCGGTCAGCGCGACAAACGCCATGAACAGCATGAACACGACGAGTTTCGAGCGCCACATGGGCAGGCGCACCGACAGAATCGGGTTCGCCGAAAAGGCGACGCTTTTGCGAGTCGACGATTTTTTCATCGCACGCCTCCGCGGCGGGCCGCAGCCGGCGCCGAAGCCGGACCGGACGTCGGAATCGGTGCATCCTCAGCCTTGGCCGCGCCCGGGTCGAGCGTCAGGTACTGGGTGCGTCCGGTCGTAACCGATTGCATCTTCAGGGAATCAGTGGCGATCTGCTCGATGCGCGACGTCTTCGACAACGCGCTCTGCTGATATTGAAGCTGTGAGTAATCCTGCTGCAGTTGGCGCTCCTGCGATTGCGCGCGCTGCAGCTGGATAAAGATCTGACGCTGCTGATTGGTTGCGTTGACGACAGACAAAGCGCAGCCCATCACGATCATCAGCAGGAAGATATTGAGGCGGCTCATGGTGCGATCCGCTCCGCCACACGCATCACGGCAGAACGGGCGCGCGGGTTCGCGGCGACTTCAGCGTCGCTTGCGAACACGCGGCCGACGATTTTGAGCGGGGGACTCGGCAGATCGACTGCACGGATCGGCAGGCGGCGGTCCACCGCAGGCGTACTGGCGTGCGCCTGCATGAATCGCTTGACGATCCGGTCCTCGAGCGAATGAAAGCTGATGACCACCAGCCGCCCCCCTTGCTCCAACAGCGACAACGCTGCTTCTAAAACGACTTGCAACTCCGCAAGCTCTTGATTGATGTGAATCCGTATAGCTTGAAAGGTGCGGGTTGCCGGATCCTTGCCCTTCTCACGGGTCTTGACGACGTTAGCCACGATTTGGGCAAGCTCGCCCGTGCTGACGAGAGGCCCAAGACGGTCGGACTCTGCCCGGCGAGCAACAAGCGCCTTTGCAATCTGAAAAGCAAACCGTTCTTCCCCATAATCTCGTATCACCTCCGTCAGTTCCTGCACCGTGGCCCGCGCCAGCCAGTCAGCCGCAGACTCGCCGCGCGTCGGGTCCATCCGCATGTCGAGCGGGCCATCGGCGCGGAAACTGAAACCCCGCTCCGGATCGTCGACTTGCGGCGACGAGACGCCCAGATCCAGCAAAACACCCGACACCCGCCCTACTCCGCGCTCCGCAATCGCCTCGTTCAGCGAAGCAAAACTCTCGTGCACGATGCCAAAGCGCGGATCGGCAATCTGCTGCGCCGTGGCGATGGCGAGCGGGTCTTTGTCGAACGCAATCAGGCGCCCCGACTCACCCAGCTTCTCCAGCACCAGGCGGCTATGTCCGCCGCGCCCGAACGTACCGTCCACATAAACGCCGTCCGCGCGCGTGATCAACGCTTCGACCGCCTCTTCCAGCAGCACCGTGCGATGCTGCAATTCGTTTCCCATCGCAGGTGCCATATATGTAGTCCGCGATCAGAACGTGAAATTCTTTAACGCTTCGGGCATGCCCTCGGCGATCGCTGCCTGTTCCTTTGCTGCGTAAATTTGTGCGTCCCACAATTCAAAGTGCCGACCCATGCCGAGCAAGGTCAGTTCTTTTTCCAGCGAGCCGGCCGCGCGCAATTCGGGCGATACCAGCACGCGGCCCGCGCCGTCCATATCGACGTCCATGGCATTACCGAGAAAAATGCGCTTCCACCAGGCCGCGTTCATGGGCAGCTTGTCGACTTTGTCGCGGAAGATTTCCCATTCCGGGCGCGGAAAGAGCAACAGGCAGCCGTCCGGGTGCTTGGTGATCGTCACCCGGCCCTCTGCCTGTGTTTGCAGCGCATCCCGATAGCGAGAGGGAATCGACATCCGCCCTTTCGCATCGAGCGTCAGCGCCGACGCCCCTTGGAACACTTCGCTCTCCCCTGTCGGCCCGAGTTGGCGCTTTAGCGCTTACTCGGGCCCCATGCAGTCCACTGCGGTCGACCAGAGTTAGCGCTTTAGCGCTTTACTCCTGCCCCTTGCAACCTGGTTGCTAACGGTGTTTCTCCGCCGGCTGCCCGATTCGTGAAAATCTACCCCAAACTGCCAGTGAGATCACACAAAAATACACTTTCTCACACTGTCTCCCACTTTAGAGGAACGCTAAACAGGGGTCAAGGGAGATACGCGCTTTTCGAGCGAATTTTGTTTGTTAGAACAAGGACTTAGCGCGACTCTTTCATGTCAGACATAAAACGGAAAACCGTTATAAATGAATGAGCTAGTGAATCTTGTGAAGGTGATACGTGAAAAGTGCGAGGGAAAGGCGCGGAATGTAAGAGATCGTGAAGCGGGATCTGGAGGTGTTTGCTGGCGTTCCGGGTAATTCGGACGGACGGCGCACAAGGCGCCGTCCCACTCTCAGGCAATGCGTGAGCAGAGGTCTCGAATCTAGATGTAGTAGGCGGTGCGTGTCATGACTTTCGACACCGCACGCATCAGTGCACGCGCAGGAAACGGTAGCTCGATGCCGCCGGCATCCATAGCGGACTTGCCATGCTCGGCCTCGTCCACACGCATCTGTTCGACGATCGCGCGCGACTCGCGGTCGGCCGCGGGTAATTGATCCAGATGGCTATCAAGATGCTGTTCGACCTGGCGTTCGGTTTCAGCCATGAAGCCGAGACTCACCCGATCGCCCAGGCGACCTGCTGCGAGGCCGATTGCCAATGCGCCGGTATACCAGAGCGGGTTCAGCAGACTTGGACGCGAATCGAGCGCCTCGAGGCGTTTAGCGGTCCACGCCAGATGGTCCTCCTCCTCTATGGCAGCGTGATTAAACACGGCTCGCAAGGACGGTGAGCGGGTGGCGAGTTTCTGTGCCTGATAAAGCGCCTGGGCGCACACCTCACCGACGTGGTTCACGCGCATCAAGCCGGCCGAGTGCGCGCGCTCCGCCGGCGAAAGCTCGACCGGCTCCGCCGTCGATTCTTGCGGAACTGGCAACGGACGACTCATCCGCGACACGCCAGTCATTGAGCGTAAACCCCGATCAAACTCGCTAATCAACTCGTCCAGAAACATTCAGCACTCCCTGATTCGACAACCGCCCCGCCGTGCTGACGGGTCCGCGCGACAAGGCTTTGCGGGGCAAAACCGGCTTCACGAAGACCCTGAATCCAGACGATTCAGACGGCCAATTTATGATTTTAGACCATGTTGCGTAAACGAAACAGGAGCCGTCCTGGCCATCTCCTTTTTCTTTGTGCCATGTATGCCTTTTGTTACATTACGTGCAACTTCTCGCGAAGTTGGACAAGCAAGGCCTCAACGCTAGACAAATATTCGCCTTGTACAAAAGATTCGTAATCCTTGGAGATCATTCGATGAAAAAGTCGCTTCTCGCTCTCGCAGCACTGGGCGCATTCGCAGGCGTCGCACATGCTCAGAGCAGCGTGACCCTGTACGGTATCATTGACGAAGGCTTCAACATCAACACCAACTCGGCCGGCAAGCACCTGTACAACCTGTCCAGCGGCGTTATGCAAGGCTCGCGTTTCGGCCTGCGCGGCACGGAAGATCTGGGCGGCGGTCTGAAGGCAATCTTCGTGTTGGAAAACGGTTTTGACGTGAACACCGGCAAGCTGGGTCAAGGCGGCCTCATGTTCGGTCGTCAAGCTTACGTCGGCCTGTCGAGCCAGTTCGGTACGGTCACGCTGGGTCGTCAATACGACTCCGTGGTTGACTACGTTGGTCCGCTGGAAGCGGGCGACCAGTGGGGCGGCTACATCGCTGCTCACCCGGGCGACATCGACAACTTCAACAACGCGTACCGCACCAACAACACGGTCAAGTACACGAGCATCAACTACAACGGCCTGACGTTCGGCGGCACGTACAGCTTCGGCGGCATCGCAGGCAACGTCACGTCGAACCAGATCTGGTCGTTGGGCGCTGGCTACAACAACGGTCCGTTGGTCTTGGGCGTCGGCTACTTGAACGCGCGCACCCCGGCAGCATCGGGCGGCCTGTTCAACAACGGCGGCACGGCTTCGACGGCTGGCACGGCAGTCGCATCGCCGGTCTATGGCGCTTACACGTCGGCTAACACGTACCAGGTGATCGGTGCTGGTGGCGCATACACGTTCGGCGCAGCAACGGTTGGCCTGACGTACTCGAACATCCGTTTCGCAAACCTGGGCACGACGTTCTCGCAAGCAGCTGTCCGTGGTCAATCGGCTACGTTCAACAACGCGGAACTCAACTTCAAGTATCAGTTGACCCCGGCGTTGCTGGTTGGCGCAGCGTATGACTACACGCGCGGCGCGAGCATCCAGGGTGCGTCGACGGCTCAGTACCACCAAGGTTCGCTGGGCGTGGACTACTTCCTGTCCAAGCGTACCGACGTCTACGTGATTGGTGTGTACCAACACGCTCTGGGCCAAGTGCTGAACGCATCGGGCACGGGCACGACCGACGCAACGGCTGGCATCAACGGCCTGTCGGGTTCGTCGAACCAGAACCAACTCGCGGCTCGCGTCGGCATCCGCCACAAGTTCTAATAAGTCGTAAAAAAGCAGTCTGCCTCAAAGGCGCCTTCGGGCGCCTTTTTTTATGACCGCGCCGCGCATTGTTCTGGCTGGTTTTTGCACGGAACACGCTGGCTCAAAGAGAAAGGCCCGGCAGGTTTTCATCTGTCGGGCCTTTCTCTTTCTTCCTTTCGCCGGGTTAATTCGTACCGGCTCTATTCAGGCCGATGTGCGCCACACGATTAGTGCACTTACCGCCCTTAGGCCCGGCCATCGCGCAACTCGCGCCGCAGAATCTTGCCGACATTGCTCTTGGGCAGTTCAGTCCGGAATTCAACGACCTTCGGCCGCTTGTAACCAGTCAACTGCGTTTTGCAGTAAGCGAAGATGTCCGCATCAGTAAGGGCCTGGTCCTTCTTCACGATGAACAGCTTCACCGCTTCGCCTGAATGCTGATCCGGCACGCCAACCGCCGCGACTTCAAATACGCCCGGCATCTTGGCGACAACGTCTTCGATTTCATTCGGATAGACATTGAAACCCGAGACCAGAATCATGTCCTTCTTCCGGTCGACGATCTTGACGAAGCCATTTTCGTTCATCAGGCCGACATCACCTGACTTAAAGAAGCCATCTGGCGTCATAACCTTTGCGGTTTCGTCCGGACGGTTCCAGTAGCCCGCCATCACCTGCGGGCCACGAATGCAGATTTCGCCCGGCTGGCCGAGTGGCACCTCATTGCCTTCGTCGTCGCGAATCGAGATTTCGGTCGACGGCAGCGGCAAACCGATCGTGCCGCTATATTCCGTAACGGTCACCGGATTGCAGGTAACGCACGGCGAAGTCTCCGACAGACCGTAGCCCTCGATGATCGGCGTATGCGTCAGCTCGAACCAGCGCTTCGCCACGGCTTCCTGCACCGCCATGCCGCCGCCATTGGCTGCGATCAGCTTCGAAAAATCGAGCTTATGGAAGTCCGGGCTGTTGAGCATGGCGTTGTACAACGTGTTGACGGCCGGAATCGTGGTAATCGGATAGCCTTCCAGCGCCTTGATCATGCCCGGGATGTCGCGCGGATTCGGGATCAGCACGCCGAGGCCGCCGGTACGGATCGTTAGCAGTCCGCAAACCGTCAACGCGAAGACGTGATAAAGCGGCAACGCAACCACGGTGATGAACTGATCGATGTCCGTGCGATTGGCGCGAACCGGATCGAGCCAGATTTCCGACTGCAGCACATTGGCGATCAGGTTTCGATGCAGGAGCGTCGCGCCCTTGGCAACACCGGTCGTGCCCCCCGTGTACTGTAGAAATGCGACGTCGTCCGGGCCTTGTTGAACCGTCTTGAAATCCTTGCGGCCGCCCTCGGCGATCGCGGTGTTGAATTTGACGTGGCCTGGGAGACTCCACGCCGGCACCATCTTCTTCACCCGGCGCACAACGAAGTTCACGAGTGTGCCCTTCACGCCCATCAGATCGCCCATAGCGGCTACGACAATGTGCTTGACCGACGTATTACGCACGATCGCCTGCAGCGTCACGGCAAAGTTTTCGAGCAGAATGATCGCTTCCGCGCCGCTGTCCTTGAGCTGATGTTCGAGCTCCCGCGGGGTGTAGAGCGGATTCACATTCACCACCACGTAGCCCGCGCGCAAGATCGCGGCGATCGCGACAGGGTATTGCAGCACGTTTGGCATCATGATCGCGATGCGTGCACCGCGGGCAAGACCCTTCGACTGAAACCACGCGGCCAGTTTGCGGGAGAGCGCGTCGAGTTCGCCGTAGGTGATCTGCTTGCCCATGCACACGAACGCCGGTTTGGCACGGTGCTCGCGGAAAGCTTCTTCGAGCAGTTCGGCGACGGACGAATAGCGAGTCGGGTCAATCTCTGCGGGAACGCCGGGTGGATAAGATTTCAGCCAGATTTTGTCCATGCAGCGTCTCCTCCTTTATTTTCGAATGGTCGTGCTAAAAACGCATCGTAGCATGGGCATCCCTGTGCTATTCGCGAAAAGCGGCTGGGTTAGACTGCAGCCTCCAACCCATTGCAGGCCACAGCTGTTTGATTTTTGGGTGTGTTTTCAGACACGTTCGACTTCGACGAGACAGTCGTAGAACGTGGCCGATCCACCCAGGTCTGTGAGTGCCTGGCTGGTGACCTGGTTGGCGTTGCGGCCGTCGGGCGCGAGCTTCTTCCACCAGATCGACAAGCCGACCACGAGCCCTTCACGTGTCTTCTCGGTGACACGAGCGCGCGCCTGCATCGCGCCGCGATCGTTGAATATGCGCACCTGATCACCGTCCGTGATGCCGCGCTGCTGCGCGTCGGCCGGGTGGATGTCCAGATGCGGCTCACCTTCCGTCGAACGCAGGCTTTCGATGTTCACGAAGGTGCTGTTCAGGAAATTTCGGGCAGGCGGTGAGATCATTGCAAGCGGATAACGGGCAGCAAGCGCAGGCGCACCGTCGGCGGATTCGTAAGGCGGCAGATAGTCCGGCAGCGGATCGAGCCCCTGCTGCGCGAGGCGCTCGCTGAAGAATTCGCATTTGCCCGACGGCGTGCGAAAACCACCCTCGGCGAAAGGCGCGTCAGGCAGATTCAGCGCTGCCCAGCCGCTTTTCTTCAGCGACTCCCAAGTGACGCCTTCGAGCGTTTGGTCTTTCCAGCGGAACGCCAACTGCCCGATGGCGTCGTCGCTCTCGTAAAGCGCCGGCTCCTGCAGGCCCATGTGGCGCGCGAGGCCGCGAAAGATCTCCGTGTTCGGGCGGGCGTCGCCGACCGGCGCGATCGCGGGCAGGTTAACCATCACGTGCGTATGCCCGTACGACTTGTGCACATCGAGGTGCTCGAGCTGTGTCGTGGCAGGGAGAAGCAGATCGGCATAGTCCGCGGTGTCGGTCTGAAAATGCTCGAGCACGATCGTGAACAGGTCTTCGCGAGCAAAACCGGCGGCGACGCGTTCCGAGTCCGGCGCGACCGCCACCGGATTCGAGTTATAGACGACGATCGCTTCGACTTTCGGGCCGAAGGTCGCGTCGCCTGGGTGCAGCAATGCGTCGCCGATTGCGTTCATATTAACGACACGCGGCGCCTTGGCGGGCCAGCCCGGCATCAGATCGGGGCGCTGCAACGCATGTGAATCCACCGGCGCCCAGCCACCCGATGACAACAGGACGCCACCCGCCCGCTCGCGCCACGCGCCTGTCAGCGAAGGCAAACAGGCGATTGCGCGCACGGCGTTACCGCCGCCACGCACTCGCTGCAGACCATAGTTCATCCGGATCGCGGCTTTCCTCGTGCTGCCATAAAGGCGCGCAAGGTCGACGATCACTTGTTCGTCCACATCGCAAATCTGCGCGGCGCGCGAGGGCGGATAGCCGAGGGCGCGCGATTTGAGCTCGTCAAAACCGAGCGTATGAGCCGCGATGTAGGCCTGATCGAGCAGGTTTTCCGTGATTAATACGTTGATCATGCCAAGTGCTAAAGCACCGTCGGTTCCTGGCTTCAGGGCGATGTGCTGATGGCATTTTTCCGCCGTCAGCGACCGGTACGGGTCGATCGCGATCAGCCGTGCTCCGCGACGCTTGGCTTCCTGAGCGCGCGTCCAGAAATGCAGGTTCGAGGCGATGGGGTTTGAACCCCAGATCAGGATGACCTCGCTCTCGGCGAAAAACTCGGTAAGCATACCGAGGCTGGCACCGTAGGTGTATTTCAACCCCGCCGCACCGGCTGCCGCGCAAATCGTGCGGTCCAGTTGCGATGCGCCGAGTTTGTGAAAGAACCGTTGCGCAATGCTGTCCCCCTGAACCAGGCCCATCGTGCCGGCATAGCTGTACGGCACAATGGCTTCAGGCGTTCGGCTCGCGATCTCCGACAGGCGTGCCGCGGCCAGCTCGAACGCTTCATCCCAACTGATCGGCTCGAAACGGCCTTCGCCTTTGCGACCGACGCGCTTCATCGGCGTCGTCAACCGATGCGGATGGTGCACTCGCTCGGCATAGCGACTGACTTTCGTACACAGCGCGCCTTGAGTGGGAGGATGGTCGGGGTCCCCGACGACTTTGACCGCTCGTCCGTCGTCGACGATCACCCGCATCGCACAGGTGTCAGGGCAATCGTGCGGGCACACCGCGCGGGCGAATTCAGTAGGAGCATTCATCGGCGGTCCGTCCAGGAGAGCAGTAAGCGGTAAGACGACCCCGGATTTTATTACGTCCATTGCCCGTTGACCCGCCTAGTGCCGCCAAAAATGCCTTCGGCGTAGAATCAGGTATCAACGTGCCCGGGCGGTATAGCCCCGAGCGATTCCACGCAAAGCAAAGCACAAGCGCACTCCCATGAAACTGATCCCAGAAATCCAGGCCGCCCACGGCGAAATCCAGACCCTCCGACGAGCGATCCATGCACACCCCGAGCTTCGTTACGAAGAAACAGCAACCGCGGATCTGGTTGCCAGGACACTTGAATCCTGGGGCATTGAAACTCATCGCGGATTGGGTAAAACAGGCGTAGTCGGCATCCTGAAACGCGGCAACGGCACACGCTCGATTGGACTGCGCGCTGACATGGATGCGCTGCCGATCCAGGAGCTCAATACCTTCGGCCATCGCTCGCAGAACGACGGCAAAATGCACGCGTGCGGCCATGACGGGCATACCGCGATGCTGCTCGGCGCGGCGCGTCATCTGGTCAAGCACGGCGATTTTGATGGCACGATCGTATTTATCTTTCAGCCTGCGGAAGAAGGGGGTGCTGGCGCACAGGCGATGATCGATGACGGTCTGTTCACCAGATTTCCGGTCGACGCCGTTTTCGGAATCCACAACTGGCCAGGCATGCCGGCAGGCCACTTCGGCGTGACCGAAGGTCCGATCATGGCGTCCAGCAACGAGTTCCGTATTGAAATCAAGGGTGTGGGTTCGCATGCCGCGCTGCCTCACAACGGGCGTGACCCGGTTTTCACGGCGGTGCAGATTGCGAACGGACTGCAGGGCATCATCACGCGAAACAAGAAGCCGCTCGATACCGCGGTACTTTCGATCACTCAGATCCATGCCGGTGACGCTCTCAATGTGGTCCCCGACGATGCGTGGATCGCAGGCACTGTGCGGACTTTTACCACCGAAACGCTCGATCTGATTGAAACGCGCATGCGCAAGATCGCTGAGAGCACGGCCGAGGCTTACGATTGCTCAGTCGATATCCACTTTCACCGCAACTATCCGCCGACCATTAACAGTAGCGAAGAGACCCGTTTCGCTGCGATGGTCATGAAGGAAATTGTTGGCGACGAAAACGTCGATGATGCGGTCGAGCCGACCATGGGCGCCGAGGATTTTTCGTTCATGCTGCTGGCAAAACCTGGCTGTTACGCGTTTCTCGGTAATGGCGACGGTGGTCACCGGGACTCCGGACACGGCGCTGGGCCTTGCATGTTGCATAACGCGAGCTATGACTTCAACGACGAGCTATTGCCAGTTGGTTCGACGTTCTGGGTTCGGCTGGCGCAACGATTCTTGGCACAGGGGAAGTAAGGCGCTTGAGGGGTGGTCGATAGGTTATGGCCCCCCGCTGCATTTCCGCGCGCCTCAATACGCGGCGCGCTGCTAATGCGTCGGTCACCGGGGGCGCGTAGCTGGAGCTGAGAGGTTACGGCCTAGGAAAAGATGGTAGTGGAGAGTCGTGCCCGCATGCCGCGGATGTGGGCATGAGCTGACTTGTTACGAAGACGTTCTGCCCTGCCGCGTCTGCAGCGGGCGTAGCTGCGCCGGATCGAGGAAGTCCGGGCTGGTGCTGAGCTGACGGGGATTTACGAGAGTCGAGAGTCCCGTGCGATCGCACGATGGCAAAGTCCTGTGCTGTTTCTGGCCCGTAAACGCAGAAACCCCACCTTTTCGGGGTGGGGTTTCTGGTGCTGCTAGGGAGCCTGACGATTACCTACTTTCACACGGGAATCCGCACTATCATCGGCGTGGAGTCGTTTCACGGTCCTGTTCGGGATGGGAAGGGGTGGGACCGACTCGCTATGGTCATCAGGCATGACTTGTTGTCGTGCTGTCTTTGGGGGACAGCACAACCAATCTGGAAGAAGTAGTTTCTGGTGATGCTCACCAGAGGGAGATTCGGGGGTTGTGTTGTTTCTGGCACAACACTGATCTC